>CAVOLR010000020.1:0-274023 GCA_963696845.1 uncultured Alphaproteobacteria bacterium | reverse complement strand
GGCGCAGCCGCTCCTTCGCCCGCCTTCGGCCTGATCACGCCGCCCTATGGGCTGGTGCTGCTGATGGCGTCGAAATTCGTCGGGGTCAGTTTTGCGAAGGCGCTGCGCGCGGCACTGCCGATCTATGTGGTGTTCCTGATCACGATCTGCTTTACGATCTACTTCCCGAGCGTCGTGCTGTGGATTCCCAAGCACGTCATTCCGGAGTTGGTCGGTTGCTTCAAGTCGCCGGCGGGGACGGGATAGATTCGTCCGAAGTAAATCCGTCGTCCCGGCCAAGCAACGGGTCGCGCGAATGCGCGCCCGATGACAGGCTCCGCGCGAGCCGAGACCCAGACCCCGGAATCCATCAGTGAAACTGAGTGGTCGGGACCTTTCGTAAAACGACCGCCTGTGGTTATGGGTCCCCACGTTCGCGGGAACGGCATCATTTCCCCTTGCTCGTGAACTTCTTCACCGCGGCCTTGAACTCGTCGGTGTGCATGCAGTCGATGATGCCGTCGCGCTCGGCATCGAGCTGCTGCTCGATTGCCGTCCCTGGAGACTGATGGATCAGCGCCTTGGTGGCGGCGATGCCCGCGGGCGCGGTCTGCGCCAGCCTTTCCGCGAACTGCCGCGTCGCGTTTTTCAACTCGGTCACCGGGAACGACCTTGGCCACGAAATCCGAATCATGGGCCTGGCTGCGCCGTAAAACTGTCCTCGCCGAGATAGATCTGCAGCGCGCGCCGCACGCCGACGGTTGAGACGACGCCGACCTGGTGCCGCCGCCGTCGGGGGAGACGCCGAGCCTGTGGTACGCGGGCGTGAAGCGCGCATCTTCAGTCGCGATGCAGAGATCGGCGATGAAGGCGAGCGACATGCCGGCGCCGGCCGCCGATCCATGCACGCTCGACAATACGAGCTTGGGCATCCGCCGCAACGTCGTGATGAAGGCGTGGTAGTGCTTCAGGAGTTCGCCGACGACAGGCGCGATGGTGTCGCTCGCCGCAGCCGCGCCGATGGTCTGCAGATCGCCGCCGGCAGAGAAGGCGCGGCCTTCGCCCTCGATCAGCAAGCACGCGGATGTCGTCATTGGCTTCGACCCGGCGGCAAGCTGCTCGAGCTTTTGCGCGATCGCAAGATTGATCGAGTTGAGGCCGCCGGCCGGTTCAGCGTGATGGTGGCGATCGGACCATCGATGCGAAGCAATGCGGGATCGTCGGGCTGGGACACTATCGCTGGTGCGGTCGACATCTGAACCTCCCGGGTCTTTGAGCTGCAGCCATTTAAATAAATGGCGCAAGGACAGGGTGACAATATCAGGCGAAGGCTGCAAGATGGGCGGCATAAAACAGGCGGGAGGAGGTTGACATGGATACGATGGTCGAACGTCCCGCCACCAGCGTCGATCCGTTTTCGCACGAGTTCCTCGACAATCCCTATCCGCATCACGAGGCGATGCGAGAGGCCGGGCCCGTGGTGTGGCTGGAGCATTACGGCATCTGGGCGATGGCGCGGCACCAGGAGGTGCGCGATGCAATGACGGACTGGCAGACCTACTGTTCCGGCGCGGGCGTGGGTCTGAGCGATTTCCGGAAAGAGACGCCCTGGCGGCCGCCGAGCATCATCCTCGAGGCCGATCCGCCGCTGCATACGCGCACCCGCACGGTGCTGACGCGCATCCTGTCGCCGGCCGCGATCAACCTGCTGCGCGAGCGCTTGACGCAGGAGGCGGAAGCGCTGGCCGACCGGCTGCTCGCCAGGCGCGGAGTTCGACGGTGTCGCCGATCTGGCGGAGCCCTATCCGCTGAAGGTGTTTCCGGATTCGGTCGGCATCTCCGAAGAGGGCCGCGAGAACCTGATGCCCTATGGCAACATGGTGTTCAACGGCTTTGGGCCGCGCAACGACCTCTTCGAGAAGGCGATGGCCTGTGCCGGTCCGGTGCGCGACTGGATCATGTCGAAATGCAGCCGGGCAGCGCTCGCGCCCGACGGCCTCGGGATGCAGATCTTTCGCGCGGTCGATTCCGGCGAGCTGACGGAGGCGGAAGCGGGCATGCTGGTGCGCTCGTTCCTGTCGGCTGGTATCGACACCACGGTCTATGGCCTCGGCAACGCGCTTTGGTGTTTCGCGAAATATCCGGCGCAGTGGACGATCCTGCGTGAGAATCCGTCGTTGATCCGTCTCGCTTTCGAAGAGGTGCTGCGTTTCGAATCGCCGGTGCAGACCTTCTTCCGCACCACGACCAGGGACGTCGATGTCGGCGGTGTCAGGCTCGGCGAAGGCGAGAAAGTGCTGATGTTCATGGCGGCGGCCAATCGCGATCCGCGCCGCTGGGAGCGGCCGGACGAGTTCGACGTCAAACGCCGCGCCACCGGGCATATGACGTTCGGCACCGGCATCCACGGCTGCGTCGGCCAGGCGGTGGCGCGGCTCGAGGCTGAGGCGGTATTCGGCGCGCTCGCCAGGCGCGTCGCGTCCTTCGAGATGACCGCGGAGCCGACGCGGCGGCTCAACAATACGCTGCGGGGTTTTGACACCCTGCCGCTTCGCGTGATACCCGCCTGACGCATGACGCAGGGAGTTGTGATCGTCGGCGCGGGGCACGCGGGCTTTCAGGTCGCGGCCTCCTTGCGCCAATCGGGCTACAAGGATCGCATCGTCCTCATCAACGACGAGGCGCATCTGCCCTATCAGCGGCCGCCGCTGTCTAAGGCCTATCTGAAAGGCACCGGCGGCCCCGACAGCCTGATGTTCCGGCCGCAGAAGTTCTTTGCCGACCAGACCATCGAACTGATGTCGGATCACGCCGTTGCGATCGATCGCGACGCGCGCAAGCTGAAGCTCGCTCCGGTGCCGCACTCGACTACGGCCATCTCGTGCTCGCGACCGGCGCGCGCAATCGTTTGCTCGACATTCCCAACGCGAAAGCTGGCGAACGTCCGATACCTGCGCATTCTCGATGACAGCGAGGATCTGCGCGCGCGCCTTGCCGCCTGCAAGCGCGTGGTGGTGATCGGCGCGGGCTTCATCGGCCTTGAGTTCGCGGCGACCGCGCGGATCAAGGGGCTCGAGGTCGACGTGCTCGAGCTTGCCAACCGCGTGATGGCGCGCGCGGTCACCGCGGAGGTCTCGGAGTATTTCCAGGCGCGTCATGCCGAAGCCGGCGTGCGCATCCATCTCGGCGTGATGGCGACCGCGATCGAGGCCGACGGCGACAAGGTGACCGGCGTCAGCCTCAGCGACGGCCGGCATATTCCGGCCGATCTCGTCGTGGTCGGCGTCGGCGTCCTGCCGAATGTCGAGCTTGCCAAGGACGCCGGGCTACCGACCGCGTCGGGCATCATCGTCAACGATCGCCTGCTGACGGCTGATCCGAATATCTCGGCGATCGGCGACTGCGCGCTGTTCGACAGTCCGCGTTTCGGCGGCACGCTGCGGCTGGAATCCGTGCAGAACGCCACCGATCAGGCGCGCTGCGTCGCGGCGCGGCTGACCGGCGACGACAAGCCCTATGACGGCCAGCCCTGGTTCTGGAGCGACCAGGGCGACGACAAGCTGCAGATCGCGGGGCTGACCACCGGCTACGACCGCGTGGTGATGCGCGGCGATCCCGCCGCGAAGGCGTTCTCGGCGTTCTGCTATCGCGGCGACAAGCTGCTTGGCATCGAGTTCGGTCAACCGCGCCGGCGATCACATGTTCGGCCGCCGCTTCCTGCCGATGGCGCGCGCGTCTGCCGCCGGAGAAGGCGGCCGATCCGGCGTTCGATCTCAAGGGCGCGCTAGCCTAAAGCACTGCTTCGACTTCCGCCGCCGTCGGCATCGACGGCGCGGCGCCCATCCGCTGCACGCAGATCGAGGCGGCGGCATTGGCGTAGCCGAGCGCATCGCGGATCGTCATGCCTCGTGCGAGTTGCGCAGCCAGTGCGCCGACAAAGCAATCGCCGGCGCCGGTCGTATCGACGGCCTTCACCGCGCGGCCCGGCACGACGATCGTTTCGGCATCGACCAGCGCCATCACGCCGCGTTTGCCGAGCGTGACGCAGACGATCTGCCGACGTCGTGCTCGCAATGCTTCTGCTGCTTCGACGAAGCTTGCGAGTTCGTCGCTTTCGCGAAACTCAGTCTTCGCCAGCACGCCAAGCTCGGTCTCGTTGAGCACGAGCACATCGACGAGATCGAGCAGCTCCTTGCTGAATTCGCGCGCCGGCGCGGGATTGAGAATGGTCGTCGCGCCGCCCGCACGGGCGCGCGTGAAGAACGCCGAAATCGCCGGCAAGGGAATCTCGAACTGGCTGACAGCGATGTCGCCTGTTGCAAGCGCAACGGCCGCGACGTCTTCCGCAGTTACCAGTCCATTGGCGCCGGGAACGACCACGATGGTGTTGTCGGCATCGGCGAGCGTGATGATCGCGGTGCCGGTATGCGCGTCCGCCGTCTCGCGCACCAGGTTGAGATCGACGCCCTGACCGGCAAGAAACGTCCTCAACTCGGCACCGAACGCATCGGTGCCCAATCGGCCGATCAGCGCGGTCGTCGCGCCGAGCTTCGCGGCCGCGACCGCCTGGTTGGCGCCCTTGCCGCCCGGGAAATACAGGACCTCCCTGCCCGCGACGGTCTCGCCGACGCGCGGATGCCGCTCGGCAGTTACCACCACATCCATGTTGATGCTGCCGGCGACGAAGACGCGCCCCATGCCTAAAGCACTCTTTGTTTGCGCATGATCTTTTCGGAAAACCGCTGCACACTTTTCCGGATCATGCGCTAATCCCGAGAATTCCTTCTTGCGCCCGACCTGAAACTCCTGCTTGACGCCATCGATATCGGCCAGCGTCGGCAATCCCGCCTCGTTGCCGAGGCGTTGGATCTTGAAGGCCGATGCCGCGCGCGCAAACTCGAAATGGTCTCGCCAGGCTTTGCCGGGATGGGCGAGATAGGAATAGATGTAGGCGCCGTGGAACACATCGCCCGCGCCGTTGGTGTCGATCACGCGCTCGCGCGCGATCGGCAGCGCGGGCGTGGTGCGGATCGCGCCGGTCTCGTCGTACCAGAGCAGGCCTTTCTCGCCCATGGTGATGCCGCCGACCCGGCAGCCGCGGCTCTTGAGATAGTCGAGCATCTTCTCCGGCGTCAGATCCATCTGCTCGCACAGGCGCTCGGCGACGATCGCCACATCGATATATTCGAGCAGCTCATGGGTGTTGGTGCGCAGGCCGCCGCCGTCGAGCGAGGTCAGGATGCCGGCCTCGCGGCAAAGTTTCGCGTAGTGGATCGCGGCGTCGGGCTGGTGGCCGTCGACATGCAGCGCGCGGCAGCCGCCGAGATTGAGCACCGGGAAGGGATGAATGTGCGCGTCGTCGCGGCAACGGACGATGGCGCGCTTGCCGTCCTTCGGCATGATGAAGGACAGCGACGATGCGTTGACCTTGCGCGGGTGGATCGAAATTCCGTACTTCGCGCTCATGTCCCAGAACATGCGCCCGAGCCAGTCATTGGCGACGGTCGCGATCAGGTCGGGCACGATCCCGAGCTTGGCGCAGCAGAATGCCGCGGTGACCGCGTTGCCGCCGAACGAAACCGCGTAGGCATCGGCAACATGCTTGTCGTCACCGGTCGGAATATGGTCGGTGATGAAGGTAACGTCGATATAGGTCTGTCCGATGAAGAGGGCCTGCATAAGGTTGTCCGTCATGGGGTGGTACTGGTCGAGCGGATTTGACGTTCGCTATTTCTGGGTCGCGAGTTGATTATGCGAACGTCAAATCCAAAGCTCCACCAGCACTCATTAATCTTCTAGTGGTCCATGGTTCTGACATTCGCAAACGTGCCAGCCCCGGTGGGGTGCGAATGTCAGAACCGGACCACTAGTCCCCGGCGCCGCCAGAATAGCACCGGTTGTTTCGGATGTTCGCTGAAATAATTCGCAAAGCGGCGAGGTCAACCGCTTGAGAAGCGGGCATCGGCGGAATAGGACCGCAGGTAGCCTTTAACGGCGGCTGCCGGATCGGGTTCCGGCCTCTGCGCGATCATGGAGAGGGGCTTTCGTGATAAGTGGTCTTGATCATGTCGTGCTCCTTGTCGAGGAGATCGGCAAGGGCGCCGCCGCATATCAGACACTGCTTGGGCGCACGCCGTCCTGGCGTACGAGCGGCGACGGTGCCGAGCGCGTGCTGTTCACGCTCGACAACATCACGCTCGAGCTGGTGGCGCCTGATGGCGATGGCGCGGCGGGCGATCGCATCCGCGAGGCGATCAAGGCGACCGGCGACCGGGCTCGCCAGCATCTGCTTTGCGACGCGTGACATCGCAAAAATGCATCGCCGCCTCGAACGCGTGGCGCTGAATCCGGAGCCGATTGCCGAGGTGGAAAGCCGCGACGCCGCATCCGGTGCATCGATGAAATGGAAGCGGACCCGCGCCGCCACCGACCTCACCCGTGGTGTGCGGCTGTTCTTCCTGGAACTGGATGGGCGAGCGTCCGCGCTCGCAGGCCTCCGGTGCAGCGCCGATCACCGGCCTCGACCACGTCGTGGTCGCGACCGAGGATTCCGAACGCGCCGCCGCGCTCTATGGCGCGCGGCTCGGGCTCGACATGGCGCTCGACCGCACGCACCAGGATTGGGGACAGCTGATGTTCTTCCGCTGCGGCGACCTCGTCGTCGAGGTGGTGCGGCGGCCGGTCGCCGGCGGCGACGCGACGCGCGACAAGCTATGGGGCCTGAGCTGGCGGGTCGGCGACATCGATGCGGCGCGGGCGCGGCTTCTGGCCGACGGCGTCGACGTGTCGGAGGTGCGCACCGGCCGCAAGCCCGGCACGCGGGTGATGAGCGTGCGCAGCGGCACCTGCGGCGTGCAGACGCTGTTGCTGGAGCGCTCGCCGCGCGTGCAATGATGCGCCATGGACCGACCGCGGGCCGCGTGATACATCGAAGCCAGCAATCATTGCCGAAAATCGGCTACCAAGGGAGCGAACGTGCCGCCTCGCCTCGCCGTGCGCGACATTTCCTTTTTCGAGCGTGCGATCCCGTTCGCGCGGCCGTTCCGCTTCGGCGCGGTGACGATCACCGATGCGACCCAGATCTTCGTCCGCGTCGCGATCGAGGTTGAAGGCAAGGGAATCTCGACCGGCGCGACGGCGGAGATGCTGGCGCCGAAATGGTTCGACAAGCGGCCGCATCTGTCGGCCGAAGAGAGCGTCGCCGAGATGCGGCGGACGCTGCAGATTGCCCGCGAGCTCTATCTGGCCAACAGGAATTTCGACACCGCGTTCGGCCTGCACGCGGCCTGCATCGGTGCCCAGGTCGAGGCCTGCACCAGAGAAGACATCCCGGCGCTCGCGGCCGGCTACGGCCCGGCCGAGATCGACAAGGCGATCCTGGACGCGCTGCTGCGCGCCGCCGGCGCCAACTTCTTCGACGGCATGGCCGCGAACATCGCCGGCATCGATGCGCGGCTGTCGCGCGATCTCGCTGACGACGGACATCGCGCGTTTCCTCGCCGGCCGCAAACGCCTGCCGCGCGTGGCGGTGCGCCATACCGTCGGCATGGAGGACAAGGTTCAGGGCGCGGGCGGCGTCGCCGACACAGGCGAGAATTCCGGCGCGCGCTACTTCAAGCTCAAGCTTCGCGGCGATCCCGACGCCGATGCCGCGCGCCTGATCCTGATCGGCGAGGAACTCGCGACGCTGCCTTTTGCCTATCGCGTCACACTCGACGCCAATGAGCAATATGCCGATCTCGACGCGCTCGGTGCGCTGGTCGACCGGCTCGATTCCGACCGCGCGCTGGAGCCGATCGTCTCGAAGCTGCTCTATATCGAGCAGCCGATGCCGCGCGAGGTCACCAGGCGGTCTCCGCTCGGCCGGCTTTCGCGGCGCGACTTCATCATCGACGAGGGGGACGATTCCTATGACGCGTTTCCGGCGGCACGTGCGCTCGGCTATCGCGGCATCTCCTCGAAATCCTGCAAGGGTCTCTACAAGTCGATCGTCAACGCGACGCGCGCGGCGAAATGGAGCACGCAGGGCGACAGATATTTCATCTCGGGCGAAGACCTGACCTGCCAGGCCGGGCTCGCCGTGCAGCAGGACCTCGCGCTCGGTGCCTTGATCGGTGTCACCCATGCCGAGCGCAACGGCCACCACTATGTCGACGGCTTTGCCGACACGCCGGCAAAGGAGGCGGGTGCCTTCCTCGCCGCGCATCCCGATCTCTACACCCGCGATGGCGGCAAGGTTCGCCTCGCGATCCATGACGGCGACTTGTTGACGGACTCGCTGACCACGCCGGGCTTCGCCAGCGCGGTGCATCCCGACTGGTCGACGCTCACGCCGATGGCGTCAGCAAGAGCAAGAACATTGGAGCAATCGATATGACGACCCAACGCCTCGGCCTGATCATGAACGGGGTCACCGGCCGCATGGGGCTGAACCAGCATCTGATCCGCTCGATCGTCGCGATCCGCGATGCCGGCGGCGTCAGGCTTGTCGAACGGCGACCGCGTGATGCCCGATCCGATCCTGGTCGGCCGCGACGCCGCCAAGGTTCGAAGCGCTGGCCAAACAGTTCAACATCACGCGCTCATACCACCGATCTCGACAAGGCGCTGGCCGACAAGAACGACAGCGTGTTCTTCGACGCCGCCACCACGCAGGCGCGGCCGTCGCTGCTGACCAAGGCGATCAACGCCGGCAAGCATGTCTATTGCGAGAAGCCGATCGCGACCAATCTCGACGAAGCCGTCGCGGTGGTGAAGCTCGCCAACGCCAAGGGCGTCAAGCACGGCACCGTGCAGGACAAGCTGTTCCTGCCGGGCCTGAAGAAGCTCGCCTTCCTGCGCGACTCCGGCTTCTTCGGCCGCATGCTCTCGGTCCGCGGCGAGTTCGGCTATTGGGTGTTCGAGGGCGGCTGGCAGGAGGCGCAGCGGCCGTCCTGGAATTATCGCAACGAAGACGGCGGCGGCATCATCCTCGACATGGTCTGCCACTGGCGCTACGTGCTCGACAATCTCTTCGGCGAAGTCGAGAGCGTGGTCTGCATCGGCAATACCGATATCCCGGAACGCTATGACGAGGCCGGCAAGAAATATGCGGCGACCGCCGACGATTCCGCCTACGCGACCTTCAAGCTCGAAGGGCGGCGTGATCGCGCATATCAACATGAGCTGGGTGACGCGGGTCTATCGCGACGATCTCGTGACCTTCCAGGTCGACGGCACCCATGGCTCGGCGGTCGCAGGCCTGACCGACTGCATGATCCAGGCGCGGCAGGCGACGCCGCGGCCGGTGTGGAATCCCGACGAGAAGCGGCTGCACGATTTCTACGGCGACTGGCAGAAGCTGCCGGACAATGTCACCTACGACAACGGTTTCAAGGAACAGTGGGAAATGTTCATCCGCCACGTTTGCGAGAACGCGCCGTACAAATATACGTTGCTGGAAGGCGCCAAGGGCGTGCAGCTTGCCGAATGCGCGCTGCAAAGCTGGAAGGAGCGGCGCTGGATCGACGTCGCGCCGATCAAGGTTTGAGTTGTCATCGTCATGGAGCACGAAGCGCGTCCCGGATCCAGTCAGACTCACGGCCGAGACTGGATTGCCCTGCTCGCCGGGATGACGAGCGGAGATCAAAGCCATGAACAAGCCCGTGCTGCCGATGTCTCGCTGTCGTTGCGCCTGCCGAAGGCCGATGGCGGCATCGAGACCTATCGCCTCGCGGCGTCGCGGACGTTTCCGGCGAAGCTCGAAGGCACGCTCAACCGCGTCGCCTTCTCCGCGGCGCATGTGGTCGCCGATCCGCTGGCCGACGTCGATCCCTGGCTCGACGGCGGCGGTCGACTGGGACAGGACCATTGCGTTCCGCGAGCATGTCTGGGACCTCGGGCTCGGCGTGGCCGAAGCCATGGACACCGCGCAGCGCGGCATGGGGCTGGACTGGCCGACCTCGCTGGAACTGATCACGCGTTCGGTGCGCGCGGCGAAGGCGCGCAATGCGCTGGTCTTTTCCGGCGCCGGCACCGATCATCTCGCGGTCGAGGATGCGCAAGAACCATCGACGACGTGATCCGCGCCTATGAGGAGCAGGTCGCGGCGGTCGAGAAGGTCGGCGGGCGCATCATCCTGATGGCGTCGCGCGCGCTGGCGAAGCTCGGCCGCAACGCCGACGACTATGCCAAGGTCTACGATCGCATTCTCTCGCAGGTCCGCGAGCCCGTGATCATCCACTGGCTCGGCGACATGTTCGATCCCGCGCTGACCGGCTATTGGGGCACCGGCGATCTCGATCGCGCGATGGACGACCGCGGTCGCGATCATCAACGCCAATGCCGCCAAGGTCGACGGCGTCAAGATTTCGCTGCTCGACAAGCAGCGCGAGATCGACATGCGCCGGCGGCTCGAACAAGAACGTGAAAATGTATACCGGCGACGACTTCAACTATGCCGAGCTGATCGCGGGCGACGAGCAGGGCTTTTCGCACGCGCTGCTCGGCATTTTCGATGCGATCGCGCCGGCGGCGTCCTATGCGCTGTCGCGGCTCGCCGCCGGCGACGAGGCCGGCTTCCACGACGTGCTCGGGCCGACGGTGCCGCTGTCGCGCCATATCTTCAAGGCGCCGACGCGCTTCTACAAGACCGGCGTGGTGTTCATGGCCTATCTCAACGGCCATCAGGATCACTTCACCATGGTCGGCGGGCAGGAGAGCGCGCGCTCGACCGTGCATCTCGCCGAGCTGTTCCGGCTCGCCGACCAGGCCGGGCTGCTCGCCAATCCGGAGCTGGCGACGCGGCGGATGAAGGCGGTGCTCGCCACCGCGCGGCATCGAGGAGCCTGAATGCGCGATTTCTCCGGCGATCATCGCTGGCTGTCGCTGAACACCGCGACGGTCCGCAAGCAGGGCGACCTCGTTGCGATCGTCGAGGCCTGCGCGCGGCACGGCATCCGCGCCATCGATCCCTGGCGCGATCAGGTCGCCCATGTCGGCCTCGACCGCGCGGTGCGCGCCGTGCGCGACGCCGGGCTCGAATTGTCGGGCTATTGCCGCGGCGGCATGTTCACCTCGGATGCGGCGCGCCGCGGCGAGGTGCGCGACGACAACCGCCGCTGCGTCGATGAGGCCAAGCGCGCTCGGCGCGTCCTGCATCGTGCTCGTGGTCGGCGGCCTGCCGCAATATTCACGGCCGGGCAGCGCTGCCTCAAAGGACATCGCGGCGGCGCGCGCGCAGGTGCATGATGCGCATCGCCGAGATGCTGGACTATGCGAAGCAGGCGAAGCATGCCGCTGGCGATCGAGCCGCTGCATCCGGCCTACGCCGCCGACCGCGCCTGCGTGAACATGACCGAGCAGGCGCTCGACATCTGCGACGCGCTCGACCCCGGCCGCACCGGCGCGCTCGGCGTCGCGCTCGACGTCTATCACATCTGGTGGGACCCGAAGTTGATGGGCCAGATCGCGCGCGCCGGCAAGGATCGCCTGCTCGCGTTTCACGTCTGCGACTGGCTGGTGCCGACGAAAGACATCCTCAACGACCGCGGCATGATGGGCGACGGCGTGATCGACATCAAATCGATCCGTGCCGCCGTCGAGGCGCAGGGCTATGCCGGCTATTCCGAGATCGAGATTTTCTCCAACGACTGGTGGGCCAAGCCGATGGACGAGGTGTTGACGACCTGCATCGAGCGGCACAAGACGGTGGTGTGAAGCGCAGCTCACTCCTGCCGGTGCGCGATTTCGAGCGTCACCAGCCGCGCCAGCAGCGTCGCGGGATAAAGCTGGCCGAAGATCGCTTCGAGATTGCACAGCGCACGCGCCATTGGATGCAGCGGCGAGATATCGCCATAGCCGGTCGTGGTCAGCGTCGCGAAACTGAAATAGATCAGCTGCGTTGCGAGCTTCGGGCTGTCCTCCACCGTCAGGCCGGCGAACGCCTTCGGTTGCAGCGTGCCGATGAAGCTGTAGAGCGCCGCGAAGATGATGGCGACGGTGAGATAAAACAGCACGGCGCCGATCACGCGGTGATAGGTGACACGGCCGGGCGCGAAGATCGAACGCGCCACCACCCAGGCCAGGGTCACGCCGACGATCAGCCAGGCGCCGGCAAACAGATTGAGATCGAGGATCGACGGCGACCTGATCCGCAAGACCGCACCGGTGACGATCATGACGAGCGCGACCACCATCGCGGCGACGGCGGTGCGGCTACCCGAGATGACGAAAACGCCGGCGACCAGCATGATCGCCAGCAGCAGCTCGAACACCTGGAAGGCGAAAACGCCGAGCGCCTGCAGCGGCGCCACCACGAACATCATGACGAGCAGCAGGATGGTCAGCCCGGTCAGTATCGGGTCTTCCCAGCGATGCCGTGCCTTGTTGATGTCCATCGCTAATCCCCGGTCACGCACGGCACGCTGAGAAATCCGCGGAAGCGCACGCGGCCGCCGCGCACCGGTTCGCCGTCGAGCGCGTAGCGCGGGAAGCGCGCGAGGAATCGCGAGATCGCAATCGCGCCTTCGAGCCGCGCCAGCGCCATGCCGGCGCATTGATGCGCGCCGGTGGCGAAGGCGAGATGCCGGTTCGGCGTGCGGGCGACGTCGAAGCGTTCGGGGTCGGGGAATTGCGCGGGATCGCGGTTGGCGGCGCCGATGCACAGCGTGATCGGCGTGCCCGCCGGCAGCGGCACGCCGCCGAGCTCGACCGGCTCGACGGTCATGCGGTTGCCGAGCTGGTTCGAGCTTTCATAGCGCAGCATCTCCTCGACCGCGGTCTTGATCAGCTCGGGCTGTGCGATCAGCCGCTGCTTTTGATCCGCGCATACTCGACAGCGTCACCAATCCGTTGCCGATCAGATTGGTGGTGGTCTCGTGGCCGGCATTGAGCAGGAAGATGCAGTTGTGCAGCAGCTCCTTCGCGGTCAGCTTCTCGCCATTGGCCTCGCCCTGGATCAGCCTGGTCAGCACGTCGCGCTCGGGATTGCCGGGTTTTTCGCGGCGGCGCTCGACCAGCATTTCGAGATAGGCGAGGAAATCCTGCACCGCCTTGTTGCCGCGCGCGAACGCGGCTTCGCCGATCACCGGCTCCAGCGCGCCCAAAATCGCCAGCGACCAGTCGCGCAACGGCTCGCGCTCGTCATGCGGCACGTCGAGCAGATTGCCGATCACCTCGATCGGAATGGCGGCTGCGAAATCGCCGATCAGGTCGAACTTGCCTTTCGCCGCAAGACGATCGAGCAGGCTGTCGACCAGCCGGATCAGATCGCCTTCCATCTCCGCAATCGCGCGCGGCGACAGCGCGCCCATGATCAGCCGCCGCACGCGGGTGTGGATCGGCGGATCGTTGAAGACGAGGCTGGTGGTGTGGTGCTCGTAGAGCAGGGAGTTGCCGTATTTCGGCGCGAACTCCTTCTTCTTGTCGGAGGAGAAAGCCTTCGTGTTCTTGTAGGCGGTGACGAGGTCGTCGTAGCGCGTCAGGAACATAGGCGCCGTTCGGCAAGCGCTTGACCGGCTCGTTTTCCCGCAGCGCGCGATAGGTCGGGTAGGGATTGGCGTAGAACTCCGGCGTCAGCCGTTCCAGGTCGAAATTTTCCGCCAGCTCTCGCGCGTTCCCGGTCATGCTGTCATACTCATTATGAAGGGCCATATGCCGTTTTTGCTCTTTCGCAAACCGCGCGGCCCTCTAATGTCCCGCGACCCTTTCTCTTGCTAGCCGACCGGACATCAAAATGCACGCCCGCGCCGACGCATCCCAGCGACCAGGCGGCCGACTGGCCCGAGGATATTTTTGCGATTCTGCAGCGCTTCGACGTGCGCCAGGTGCCCTATGTGCCGGATGCCGGCCATTCGCAGCTGATCGAGCGCGTGCTGGCGTCGTCGACCATGCGCGGCATTCCCCTGACCACGGAAGAAGAGGGCGTGGCGCTGCTCGCGGGCGCCTGGGCCGGCGGCCAGCGCGGCGTGCTGTTGATGCAGTCGAGCGGCGTCGGCAACTGCATCAACATGCTGTCGCTGACCCAGATCTTCCGCTTTCCGTTCCTGACGCTGGTGACCATGCGCGGCGAGTGGGGCGAGTTCAATCCGTGGCAGGTGCCGATGGGATCGAGCACGCAGGGCGTCTTCGAACTGTCCGGCGTCCGCGTCCTGCGCGCCGACCCATCCGGACGAGGTCCGCGAGGTGGTCGAGGCCGCCGCGAGCCAGGCCTACAACGCCTGCACCGCCACCGCCGTGCTGCTGTCGCAGCGCCTGATCGGCACAAAGGTGTTCGTGAAATGAGCAAGGCCAACCTTCTCGACCGCCGCGCGGTGGTCGAATCGCTGCTGGCCGACCGCAAGGACGCGCTCGTCGTCGGCGGCCTCGGCGCCTCCACCTACGATCTCGCCGCGGCCGGCGATCACGCCCGCAATTTCTCGCTGTGGGGCGCGATGGGCGGCGCGGTCATGATCGGCCTCGGCCTGGCGCTGGCGCAGCCGAAGCTGCCGGTCGTGGTCATCACCGGCGACGGCGAGATGCTGATGGGGATCGGGCAGCCTCGCCACCGTCGGCCTGCAGAAGCCGGCCAACCTCACCATCATCGTGCTCGACAACGAGTGCTATGGCGAGACCGGCGGGCAGGTGAGCCACACCTCGGCCGCGGCCGACCTGGTCGGCGTCGCCAAGGTCCTGCGGCATCGGGACTGCCCGCGCGCTGGAGACCATGGGCGAGATCGAGGCCTTCGCGAAGGGCCTGCAGGACATCTCGGCCGGTCCGCGCTTCGCCAACGTCAAGATCGACAGCGCCGAGGCCGAGCGCGTGCTGTCCAACCGCGACGGCATGTTCATCGTCACCCGCTTCCGCGGGGACCTCGGCTTCCCGCCGATCTGATCAGGTTCTCCGTCAGCTCGAGCGTCGGCGCCGGTGTGCGGCACCGTTTGTCCGTTGCGCCGCAGCATTATTCTTGACATTTGTTGTTGGTGAGTGCTTACTCACGAGCATGACACCTTCGCATGACCAGTGATCTGCGGCGGCAGCTGATCCTGGGCGCCGCCAAGCGATGCTTTGCCCGCAATGGCTTTGCCGGCACCACGACCAAGAGCGTGGCGGCGGCGGCGGCCATTTCGGAAGGCGCTGCTGTTCAAGCACTTCCCGTCCAAGGCGGCGCTCTATGCCGAAATCCTGGCCGAGGAGTGCGAGGCCGATCCCGGCGCTGGCGCATCTGCTCGGGCAGGAGCCGTCGACCGCGACGCTGGTCGAACTGATCCGCGGCATGGTGCGGCACTTCCTCGATATCGCCGACGGCCCGGATCAGGAGGAGGCGCAGCGGCTGCGGCTGATGGTCACCAGCCATCTCGACGACGGCGAATTCGCCCGCCTGCTGTACGACAAGATCGGCGAGCTGATCGGGCCGATCTTCGCGGCCTCGCTGGAGGCGGCGATCGCGGCCGGCGATGCCGTCGCGGATCGGCCGCGAGCCGCTCAATCTGTTCTGGTTTGCGCATCACACCGTGCTGATGGCGGCGCTGACGCGGCTTCCCGCCGTGCCCTGTCTTGCGTATGGCGACGCCGACGGTCTCGAACGGCAGCTTTGCGAATTCATTCTTCGCGGCATCGGACTTACACGAAGCCGCAATTGCTTCGCATCTGGACCGCGATTTCGCGCACGTCCCGGCGCCAGCCGGTCACTGCAGAAAGTGCATGACATGAATATCGCGACCGAACCCAAGCTCTCGGGCAAGCCGATCGACGAGAAGCCGCGCGCGCGTCCGGTCCGGATGGTGCGCTGGTTCATCATCGTCGGCCTGCTGCTGGCGCTGCTGGTCGGCGGGCTCGTCGGCTTCAACGCCTTCCGCAGCCACATGATCGCGCAGTTCTTCGCCAACAACAAGCCGCCGCCGATCAACGGTGACGCGTGGCCGAGGCGAAGTCCGAAGTGGTGCCGAACCTGCTGACCGCGGTCGGCGATCTCGCCGCCGTGCATCAGGTCAACGTCACCTCCGACGTCAGCGGCCGCATCACCGACATCATGTTCACAGCCGGGCGCCATGTGAAGGCCGGCGCGCCGCTGGTGCAGCTGTTCGACGGGCCCGAGCAGGGCGATCTCGCCAGCTTCAAGGCGCAGGCGACCGTGCGCGCAGCTGTCGCTCGACCGCGCCAAGCAGCTCGCCTCGCGTCAGTTCGGTCCGCAGGCGACCGTCGACCCGGCGCAGGCGGCCTACGACCAGGCGCATGGCCGGCATCGCCAAGACCGAGGCCGCTCATCTCGCAGAAGCTGGTGCGCGCGCCGTTCGACGGCGAGCTCGGCGTGCGCAAGGTCGAGGTCGGCCAGTATCCTGACCGCCGGCACGCAGATCGTGTCGCTGACCGATCTGTCGACGAGCTCTATGCCAACTTCACCGTGACCGAAAAGGACTCCGGCCAGCTCAAGGTCGGCCAGACCGTGCGCATCGCGGTCGATGCCTATCCGGGCCGGACCTTCGAGGGCAAGATCACCACCATCGAGCCGCAGATCATGGCCGACACGCGCAACATCCGCGTGCAGGCGACGATCGCCAATCCCGATCACATCCTGAAGCCCGGCATGTTCGCGACCACCACCGTGGTGCTGCCGGACAAGCCGCCGGTCATCACCGTGCCGGAGACCGCGGTCGACTACACGCTCTATGGCGACTCCGTGTTCCTGATCACCGAGAAGAAGGACGACGACGGCAAGACCAGGCTGACGGCGGTGCGCACCTTCGTGCAGACCGGCAACCGCATCGACGGCCGCGCCGAGATCCTCAAGGGCCTGAAGGCCGGCGATCGCGTGGTCGCGGTCGGCCAGCTCAAGCTGCAGTCGGGCGCCGCGGTCGCGATCTCGACCGATCCGCCGCCGCCGATTCCGGCGAAGCCGCCGCGTTACTGAGCACGGTTCGTCATATGCGCGCCTGATCCGGACAAGCTGCGAACCGATCTTCCGGACCAAGGTCGTGCTCAAGACCGAAGAGTGGCCGCGATGGCCTTCACCGATATCTTCATCAAGCGCCCGGTGCTGTCGATCGTCGTCAGCCTGCTGATCCTGCTGATCGGCTTGCGCGCCGGCGACCGGTGCTGCCGATCCGGCAATATCCGAAGCTGTCGAACACGGTGATCAACGTCACCACCGTCTATCCCGGCGCGTCCGCCGACCTGATGCAGGGCTTCATCACCACGCCGATCGAGCAGGCGGTCGCCTCCGCCGAAGGCGTCGACTACATCACCTCGTCCTCGGTGCACGGCACCTCGACGATCCAGGTCTACATCAAGCTGAATTTCGACCCGAACCAGGCGCTGACCGAAGTGCTGGCCAAGGTCAACTCGGTCAAATATCTGATCCCGAAGGAATCCAACGACCCGATCGTCACCAAGACGACCGGCCAGACCACGGCGGTGATGTATATCGGCTTCTCCAGCGAGGAGCTGTCCGGCAGCGGCGATCTCCGACTATCTGACGCGCGTGGTGCAGCCGGTGCTGTCGACCGTCGACGGCGTGGCCTCGGCCGACATTCTCGGCGGCCAGACCTTTGCGATGCGGCTGTGGCTCGATCCGGTCAAGATGGCCGGCCGCGGCGTCTCGCCGGACGACGTCGCGGCGGCGATCCAGGCCAACAACTTCCAGGCGGCCGCCGGCCAGGCCAAGGGCTACTTCATCGTCTCCAACGTCACGACCAATACCGACCTGCAGAACGTCGAGCAGTTCAAGCGCATGATCGTCAAGGCCAAGGACGGCGGCTTCGTGCGCATGGAGGACATCGCCACCGTCGAGCTTGCGGCGCAGAGCACCGACGCCAGCGTCGCCTTCAACGGCGAGCACGCGATCTTCATCGGCGTGCAGGCGACGCCGCAGGGCAACCCGCTCAACATCGTCAAGGGCGTGCGCGCGCTGTTCCCGGAGCTCGAGCGCAACCTGCCGCCGTCGATGAAGATGAAGGTCGCCTACGACTCCACCAAGTTCATCCAGTCCTCGATCGACGAGGTCGAGAAGACGCTGAGCGAAGCCGTGCTGATCGTCGTCGTCGTGATCTTCCTGTTCCTGGCCTCGTTCCGCTCGGTGATCATTCCCGTCGTCACCATTCCGCTGTCGCTGATCGGCGTCTGCACGCTGATGCTGGTCGCTGGGCTTCAGCTTCAACCTGCTGACGCTGCTGGCCATGGTGCTGGCGATCGGCCTCGTGGTCGACGACGCCATCGTGGTGGTGGAGAACATCCACCGCCATCTCGAGGAGGGCAAGCCGCCGGTGCAGGCCGCGCTGAAGGGCGCGCGCGAAATCGTCGGTCCGGTCATCTCGATGACCATCACGCTGGCGGCGGTCTATGCGCCGATCGGCTTCCTCGGCGGCCTGACCGGCTCGCTGTTCCGCGAATTCGCCTTCACGCTCGCGGGCTCGGTGATCGTCTCCGGCGTGATCGCGCTGACGCTGTCGCCGATGATGTGCTCGGTGTTCCTCAAGAGCGCGGAAGAGGGCCGGTTCGCGAAGCTGGTCGACCGCGTGTTCGGCGCGATGACGCGCTGGTACGGCCGCAGGCTCGACCGCTCGCTGGACTATCGCCCGATCACCGGCCTGTTCGCGCTGACGATCCTCGGCCTCGTCGGCTTCCTCTACATGCACACCTCGAAGGAGCTGGCGCCGGAGGAAGATCAGGGCATCGTGTTCGCGGTCATCAAGGGGCCGAAATACGCCAACATCGACTATCTCGATTTCTACGGCGAGAAGCTCGACAAGGTGTTCCAGAAGTTTCCCGGAGACCGATCTGCGCTTCGTCCTCAACGGCATCAACGGTCCGCAGAACGGCATCGCCGGCATGCTGCTGAAGCCGTGGGACGAGCGCAAGCGCTCGTCGATCAAGCTGAAGCCGCTGGTGCAGGCGCGAGCTCTCCAAGATCGAGGGCGTCCAGGCCTTCGCCTTCAACCTGCCGCCGCTGCCGGGCGGTCCGGGCGGCCTGCCGGTGCAGATGGTGATCAACTCGACCGCCGGCTTCCAGGCGGTCTATGAGCAGATGGAGAAGCTGAAGGACGCCGCGCGCAAGAGCGGCCTGTTCATCGTCTCCGACAGCGACCTCGCCTTCAACCAGCCGATGGTGCGGGTGAAGATCGATCGCTCCAAGGCCAACGATCTCGGCATCACCATGGCCAAGATCGGCAACACGCTCGCGACGCTGCTCGGCGGCAACTACGTCAACCGCTTCAATCTCGAAGGGCGCTCCTATCAGGTGATCCCGCAGGTGCCGCGCGGCACGCGCCTGTCGCCGGAAGCGCTCGGCGGCTACTATGTGCCGACCACGACCGGCCAGCAGGTGCCGCTGTCGACGGTGGTGTCGATCGAGACCGGGACCGATCCGAACGCGCTGACGCACTACAACCAGCTCAACTCCGCGACCTTCCAGGCGGTGCCGATGCCGGGCGTGACGGTCGGCCAGGCGGTCGACTTCCTCGAAGGCGAGGCGAAGAAGCTGCCGGCCGGCTTCAGCCACGACTATCTCGCCGACTCCCGGCAATATGTGCAGGAAGGCAACCAGCTCGCGATCACCTTCGGCTTCGCGCTGATCATCATCTTCCTGGTGCTGGCGGCGCAGTTCGAAAGCCTGCGCGATCCGCTGGTGATCATGATCAGCGTGCCGATGGCGATCGTCGGCGCGCTGATCCCGCTGTTCTTCGGCGTCGCGACCATGAACATCTACACCCAGGTCGGGCTGCTGACGCTGGTCGGGCTGATCACCAAGCACGGCATCCTGATGGTGGAGTTCGCCAACGAGCTGCAGCTCAATGAGGGGCTCGACAGGCGCTCGGCGATCGAGATGGCGGCGCGCGTCCGGCTGCGTCCGATCCTGATGACGACGGCGGCGATGGTGACCGGCCTGATCCCGCTGCTGACCGCGACCGGCGCGGGCGCGGCGAGCCGCTTCTCGATCGGCCTCGTCGTGGTGGCCGGCATGTCGATCGGCACGCTGTTCACGCTGTTCGTGCTGCCGGCGGTCTATGTGGCGCTCGCCACCGACCACCAGGCCAAGCGCCCAGTCCGAGCGGACCAGGCAGATCGCCGAATACGATCTGGACCGCGCAGCTCAAGCCGACCTGATCGCGTTCGCATCACGCTGTCGCGGGCGGCAGCATCCTCTGTTGCCGTCCGCGGCTTCGCCCGTGATATCCTGTTCTGATCGGCTGCCCTTGCAGGCGGCGCCCAACAACAGGATGCCGCGATGAAGCGACGCGAATTTCTGGCCATGCTCGGCGGTGCGGCTCTGGCCGCGCCGGGCTTGGCGCGGGCCGAGAGCGGGCGGACCTATCGTCTCGGCACGCTGACGCCGGTCGCGCCCGATCAGCCCCGACAGCTCCCAATGGAAAGATCCTGCTGAAGGCGCTGGCCGAGCGCGGCTACGTCCTTGGCCAGAACCTGACGCTGGAAGCCTATGGCGCGATGGGCGACGTCACGAAGCTTCCCGGCCTGCTGCAGGACATGAAAGCGCACGCCGTCGATGCCGTCGTCATCATCGGCTACCCCTCGCGCGGTTGCGGCCAAGTCGGTCGGCCTGCCGACGGTCGCGGCCTTCGGCCTCGGCGATCCCGTCGAGACCGGGCTGATCCAGAGCCTGGCGCATCCCGGCGGCAACATCACCGGCATTTCCGACGTGGCGGCGATGCTGACCACCAAGCGGCTTTCGCTGCTGAAGGAGCTGTCGCCGAAGCTGAAGAAGGTCGCGATGCTCTGGAACCGCGACGATCTCGGCATGACGCTGCGCTACGAGGCCTCGGCAAAGGGCGCGCGGGCGATCGGCGTCGAGGTGGAGGCGATCGGCGTCCGCGCGCCCGACGATTTCAACGAGGCCTTCTCGGTGATGTCGGCCGATCCGCCGGACGCCATCCTGATGGTCGCGGATTCGCTGACCAACCTGAACCGCAAGCGGGTGTTCGAGTTCGCGGCCGCGCAGCAAGATTCCGGCGATCTACGAATTCGACTTCCTGGTCCGCGACGGCGGCCTGATGTCCTACGGACCGGACCTGACGGAGTCGCTGGAACGCGCCGCGGCGCTGGTCGACCGCATCTTCAAGGGCGCCAGCCCGGCCGACCTGCCGTTCGAGCAGCCGACCCGTTACCTTTTTGTCCTCAACCTTAAGACGGCCAAGGCCGCCGGGTTCGAGATTCCGCCGACGCTGCTGGCACTTGCCGACGAGGTTATCGAGTGACTTGCCGCATTGCGGCAAGAGACAAGCCCGGGCCTTCTTGCTAAATTGCGGCCCGATGAGCATTTCCCTCCACCCGGATACGCCCGAAGGACGGACGCTGGCCGCTGCGGCTGCGGCGGCCGAGGCGTCCGTCGCGGCCACGAAGAGGGGAAAAATCCGCAGCCGGCTGTTCACCAAATATGTCGCGCTGTTCGTCGCAGTGGTGGCCGTCGCGCTGGCTATCCAACGGGATTTTCGAGGTTTTCTTCTATTATCGCGAGCACAAGGCGGCGCTGATCCGCATTCAGCGCGAGCAGGCCGAGGCCGCCGCCGCCAAGATCAGCCAGTTCATCAAGGAGATCGAGAGCCAGCTCGGCTGGACCACCCAGCTGCCGTGGTCGGCGGCTTCGCTCGAGAACCGCCGATTCGACGCGCTGCGCCTGCTGCGCCAGGTGCCGGCCATCACCGAACTGGCGCAGATCGATTCGACCGGCCACGAGCGGCTGCGGGTGTCGCGGCTCGCCATGGACGTGGTCGACAGCGGCCTCGACCTCTCCAAGGATCCGAAATTCACCGAGGCCGTCGCCCACAAGGTCTATTACGGGCCGGTCTATTTCCGCCGCGAGTCCGAGCCCTACATGACGCTGGCGCTCGCCGGCACCCGCAAGGACGCCGGCGTCTCGATCGCCGAAGTCAATCTGAAGCTGATCTGGGACGTGGTCTCCCAGATCAAGGTCGGCGAGCACGGCCACGCCTATGTCGTGGGCTCGCAGGGCCGGCTGATCGCGCATCCCGACATCAGCCTGGTGTTGCGCAACACCGACATGTCGAAGCTCGTGCAGGTGCAGGCGGCGCTGGCCGAGCAGCAAGCGCTGGCCGAGCAGGCCGAGCAGGCGACGCAAGCAGCGCAAGCCGTATCGGGCGGGCGCCCGGCGCCGCCGCCGCAACCGCTGCCGCCGAAGGTGGCGGCCATGGAACCCCGCGTCGACTCGCTGCAGGGCGCGCTGAACATCCAGGGCCAGGAGGTGCTGACCGCCTATGCGCCGATCATGCCGCTGCGCTGGATCATGTTCGTCGAACTGCCGGAGCAGGAAGCCTACGCCTCGCTCTACGCCGCGCTGCAGCGGCTTGCGGTCGTGCTGCTGGCGGCCTCGATCTTCGCGGTGCTGGCCGGAATCTTCCTGGCGCGGCGCATGGTCGGCCCGATCCAGGCGCTGCGCGCCGGCGCCGAGCGCATCGGCGGCGGCGATTTCTCCCAGCACATCTCGATCAAGACCGGCGACGAGCTGGAGGGCCTTGCCAACCAGTTCAACGACATGGGCGCGCGGCTGCAGGAATCCTACGCCGACCTCGAGAACAAGGTCGAGCAGCGCACCTCGGAGCTGAGCGAGTCGCTGCAGCAGCAGACCGCGACCTCGGAAGTGCTGCAGGTCATCTCGTCGTCGCCGGGCGAACTGGAGCCGGTGTTCCAGACCATGCTGGAGAATGCGACCCGCATCTGCGGCGCGAACTTCGGCATGATGAATCTCTGGGATGGAGAGAAGTTCAGCATCGTCGCCGTCCACAATATCCCGCCCGCGTTTGCGGAGTACCGGCAGCGAGCGCCGATCGTCCCGCATCCGGGATCGTCGCTTGCGACCGTTGTCGAAACGCATCAGCCGGTTCAGGTCGCCGGATCTCGAGGACGCAGCCGGGCTACATGGCCGGCGTCGCCAATGTCGTCGGGCTGGCCGACCTCGCCGGCGCCCGGACCATCCTCGTCGTGCCGATGCTGAAGGAAGACGAGCTGATCGGCGCGATCACGATTTATTCGCCAGGAAGTGAAGCCCTTCACAGACAAGCAGATCGAGCTGGTCGAAAACTTCGCCAAACAGGCCGTGATCGCGATCGAG
Source organism: uncultured Alphaproteobacteria bacterium (assembly GCA_963696845.1). Taxonomy (GTDB): domain Bacteria; phylum Pseudomonadota; class Alphaproteobacteria; order Rhizobiales; family Xanthobacteraceae; genus Bradyrhizobium. The sequence continues at coordinate 251,008 of CAVOLR010000020.1, read as the reverse complement.
AACACGCGCCTGCTCAACGAGTTGAAGCGATCGCACCGACGAGCTGTCCCGGTCGCTCGACGATTTGCGCACCGCGCAGGACCGCCTGGTGCAGACCGAGAAGCTGGCCTCGCTCGGCCAGCTCACCGCCGGCATCGCGCACGAAATCAAGAATCCGCTGAACTTCGTCAACAATTTCTCGGCGCTGTCGGGTGAATTGATCGACGAGATGAACGACGTGCTGAAGGACGTGAAACTCGACGACAAGACGCGCGAAGAGATCGACGAGCTGACGCACATGCTGAAGGGCAATCTCGAAAAAGTCGTGCAACACGGCAAGCGCGCCGACTCGATCGTCAAGAACATGCTGCTGCATTCGCGCGAGGGCTCGGGCGAGCACCGGCAGGCCGACATCAACGCGATCGTCGAGGAGAGCCTCAATCTCGCCTATCACGGCGCGCGCGCCGAGAAGAACGGCTTCAACATCACGCTCAAGCGCGATCTCGATCCCGACGCCGGCATGGTCGATCTCTATCCGCAGGAAATCACCCGCGTGTTCCTCAATCTGATTTCGAATGGTTTCTATGCCGCCACCAAGCGGAAGGAGTTGAGCAACGGCGATTTCGAGCCGATCCTGAGCGCGACCACCAAGAATCTCGGCAACCGGGTCGAAATCCGCATTCGCGACAACGGCACCGGCATCCCGCAGGAGGTGAAGGAGAAAATGTTCAATCCCTTCTTCACCACCAAGCCGGCCGGCGAGGGAACCGGGCTCGGGCTCTCCATGAGCCACGACATCGTGGTGAAACAACATGGCGGCAAGATCGACGTAGCGACCGAGCCGGGGGCTTTTACCGAATTCATCATTACGCTGCCGCGAACGCTGTCAGCGCAAGGGAAATACTGGAGGCACACATTGAGCGTTTACATTCTCGTCGTCGATGACGAACCGGATGTGGAGTCGCTGTTTCGCCAGCAATTCCGCCGCGACCTGCGGTCGGGACGGTTCCAGATGGAATTCGCGCCGTCGGCGCCGGTCGCGATCGAGCGCGCCGGCGAGCTGCGCGATCCCTCGCTGATCCTGATCCTGTCCGACATCAACATGCCCGGCATGAGCGGGCTGGAGATGCTGCCGCGAGGTGCGCGCCAAGCGGCCCGACGTGCCCGTCATCATGATCACCGCCTATGGCGACGCGGAGACGCAGCAGGAAGGCGATCGAGCGCGGCGCGGAGGGGCTGTTGACCAAGCCGATCGACTTTTCGCTGCTGCGCCAGGAGATCGACACCAGGCTCGGGCAGGCTGCATGAGCGTCACCATTCTGTTCGTCGACGACGAGCCCGATCTCGAGGCGCTCGTCCTGCAGAAATTCCGCAGGCAGATCCGCGAGGGCGCGGTGAAGGTCGATGTTCGCCCATGACGGTCTCGAGGCGCTGGCGACGATCGAACAGAATCCCGCCATCGACATGGTGGTGAGCGACATCAACATGCCGCGGATGGACGGGCTGTCGCTGCTGGCGAAGCTGCAGGAGGCGAGGACGCGACGCGCAAATCGACCGTCATCGTCTCCGCCTATGGCGACATGAGCAACATCCGCACCGCGATGAACCGCGGCGCGTTCGATTTCCTGACCAAGCCGATCGATTTCGGCGATCTCGAAGCTGACCATCGACAAGACCATCCGTCACGTCGAGATGCTGCGCGAGGCGCGCCGCCGCCAGGCCGAGGCCGAGCGCGCGCACGCCTCGCTGTCGCGCTATTTCTCGCCGCAGATCGCGAGCCGGCTGGCCTCCAACGGCGAGGACGGCAACGGCATGGAGGTGCATCGCCGCGACGTCGCGACCATCTTCACCGACGTCACCAGCTTCACCTCGCTGGTGGAGAACATCGAGCCCGAAGTGTTGAGCGCGCTGCTCAACGAATATACCGGCGGGATGACCGAGATCGTCTTCGCCCATGAGGGCACGGTCGGCAAGATCATCGGCGACGGCATCCATATCCTGTTCAACGCGCCCGGCGACCAGCCGGATTACGCGACGCGCGCGGTCGCCTGCGCGCACGACCTCGATGCCTGGGCGGAGGAGTTCAAGCAGCGCTGGCGGGCCAAGGGCGTCAATTTCGGCGCGACCCGGATCGGCGTGCACGCCGGTCCGGCGCTGGTCGGCAATTTCGGCGGCGACAACTATTTCGACTACACCGCCCATGGCGACACCATCAACACGGCCTCGCGGCTGGAGAGCGCCAACAAGCATCTTGGCACCCGGATCTGCGTCAGCGAAACGGTCGCGAAGGCGGCGGAGAATTTCAAGGGCCGCCCGGTCGGCGACATCGTGCTGCGCGGGCGCAGCGAGCCGCTGCGCGCCTATGAGCCGTTGCGCGACGAGGCCTTTGTCGTCGCCGGCGACCGCGCAATATTCCGAAGCCTTCGCCAAGCTCGAGGCCGGCGATGCCGCCGCGATGCCGGCCTTCGCGGCGCTGGTCGGCCTGCATGCCGACGATCCGCTCGCCGGCTTCCATCTCAAGCGACTGCTCAACGGCGCCAAGGGCGTCCGGATGCAACTGGAATAAGGATTCAACCACATGACAAGCGATTTTGCCGCCGGCAATTACCGGTTCATTCCGGCTGTGTTCCAGTATTCGGCGGGGTCGGCGGCGTTGCCCGGCTACGAGATCGAGCGCGTGCGCTTCGACAAATGGCTGCCGCTGGCCGAAGGCTTTGCGGCGGTCGGCGAAATACATCCAGGCCGCGGGACGGCCGCTGACCTCGTTCTGCGCCTGCGAACTGCGCTCGCCGGCGGCCTTCACCGACGAGGGCTTTCGCAAATTCAACGAGCACTATGTCAAGACGCTGAGCGAATGGGGCATCTATGACGGCAAGACCAATCCGGTGGCGCGCAGCAATGTCTGTCCCGAGATCGATCCGCCGTCCGAGCCGTCGTTCTATGCGTTCTCGTTCACGCGGCCGAGCACGAGTGCGACGCCGAGCTTCGTCATCGCCGGCAGCGGCGAGGCGAAGGAAGGCGGCGCGACCTATGCGGAACGCACGGTGCGCTACCGCGACATCAGCCCCGACGGCATCAAGGACAAGGTCCGGCACGTGGTCGGCGCGATGGAGAAGCCGCATGGGCGCGTTCGGCCTCGGCTGGAAGGACGCGACCGCGGCGCAGGTCTATACCATCCGCGACTTCCATCACGTGGTTGCGGACGAACTGGTGAAGCGCGGCGCCGCGCGTGGCGGGCTGACCTGGCATTTCGCGCGGCCGCCGGTGATCGATCTCGAATACGAGATGGATTGCCGCAGGGTGATGCGGGAGACGGTGATTTGAGCTGAGCTTCCTCATCCTGAGGAGCTGCGGAGCGAAGCGTCTCGAAGGATGAGGCCCGCCGGTGGCCTCATGGTTCGAGACGCCGCTGTCATCGCTCCGCGGACTGGCGCTCCTCACCATGAGGGATCGCTTACCGCTCCCTCGGATCGAGCGCGTCGCGCAGGCCGTCGCCGACGAGGTTGAGCGACAGCACCACCAGGAAGATCGCAAGCCCCGGCCAGATCGCCATCCACGGCGCGTTGGTGAGGAAGCGCTGCGCGGCGTTCAGCATGCTGCCCCAGGACGGCGACGGCGGCTGCTGGCCAAGCCCGAGGAACGACAGCGCGGCTTCCGCGATGATCGCGGCCGCGATCGACAGCGTCGCCTGCACCAGCAGCGCCGGCATGATGTTCGGCAGGATGTGGAACAGCGCGATGCGCCAGCGCGGATTGCCCATGGCGCGCGCGGCCTCGACATAGTCCTCGACCTTGACGCTCATCACCTGGCCGCGGGTCAGCCGGACGAAGATCGGCGTCGCGGTGATGCCGATCGCGATCATGGCGTTGCCGAGGCTCGGGCCCGAGGAAGGCCGCGAGCGCGATGGCGAGGATCAGGAACGGGCAGGCCAGCATGGCGTCGGTGATGCGGCTGATCAGCGCGTCGATGAAGCCGCCGCGATAGCCGGAGAGCAGCCCGAGCGGCACGCCGATCGAGAGCGCGATGCTGACCGAGATCGCGCCGGCCAGCAGCGAGGCGCGCGCGCCGTAGATGACGCGGGCCAGCACGTCGCGGCCGAGATCGTCGGTGCCGAACCAGTGCTGCGCCGACGGCGGCTTGCGCACCAGCGACCAGCTCGTGGCGATCGGATCGTAGGGCGCGATCAGCGGCGCGAAGCAGCGCGAGCAGGATGAAGATCGCGATGCACGACGAGGCCGACGACCGCGCCCTTGCGCTTGAACAGGCGCCGCAGCGCGCGGCGCGCCGGGCTTTCCAGCTCGTCGTGCACGGCTGCGAGCGGGATGGCGTTGAGAGTGGCGTCGGTCATCGCATCATCCCCGCAGCCGCGGATTGACGAGGATGTAGGCGATGTCGGCGATCAGGTTGAGCGTGATGTAGATCGTCGCCGTCACCAGCACGACGCCCTGCACCACGGCATAGTCGCGGTTGAACACGGCATCGACGATCAGCTTGCCGAAGCCGGGAATGGAGAAGATCTGCTCGGTCAGCACCGCGCCCGACAGCAGCGTGCCGAGTTCGAGCGCGCCGAGCGTGATGACAGGCGTCAGCGCATTGCGCATCGCGTGCTTGAGGATCACCGAGCGCTCGGACAGGCCCTTGGCGCGCGCGGTGCGGACGTAGTCGCTCTCCAGCACCTGCAGCATGGCGCTGCGGGTGTGCCGCATCAGGATCGCGGCGATGGCGTTGCCGAGCACGAAGGCCGGCATGATGGTGGAGGCGAGGCTCGCGCGCCAGATCCTCGGACGGCGGCACGTAGCCGGAGGCCGGCAGCCAGCCGAGCTTGATCGAGAACAGGAAGATCAGCATGATGCCGAGCCAGAAATTCGGCGTCGAGATGCCCCACAGCGCGAACAGGTTGGCGCCGTAGTCCCAGGCGGTGCCTTTCTTCACCGCGGAGATGATGCCGGCGGGAATGCCGATCAGGAACGCGATCACGATCGCCATCGAGGCGAGCTGCAGCGTCACCGGCAGCTTCTGCGCGATCAGGTCGCGCACCGGCACCTTGATGCGCAGCGACTCGCCGAAGTCGCCGGACAGCACGCCCTTGACCCAGTAGACGTATTGCACCGGGATCGGCTGATCGAGCCGGTATTGCTGGCGGATCTGCTCGATCACGGCGGGATCGCGCTCCTCGCCGGCCATGACCAGCGCGGGATCGCCGGGCAGCAGATTGCTGCAGCGAGAAGATCAGGATCGACACGAAGAACAGTGTCGGGATCAGCTGGGCGATGCGGCGCGCGAGGAAGTTCAGCATGGTGGCGCTCGCGTCCCGGGTGCATTCGCAGCGCGCTAGCGGTGCAGCGGCAGAGCCGGGACCCGGATGTCGATGCTGACGACGCCGACGTCGGTCCCGGATCGAGCATCGCACCGCCTGGCGCGCTGCAAGGCAGCCGGGACAGCGAGAGCGTCGATCGCAGTCGTCCTCACTTCAGCTTCAGCCCGACCACGCGCACCAGCCCGTCCGGCATCTGCTTGTAGCCTTCGAGCTTGGTGGTGTGCGCGATCAGGATGCGGCGATGGATAGAGATAGAGGATCGGCTCGTCCTCGAGCTCGAGCCTTGGTCAGCTTCTCGTAGATCGCCTTGCGCTGGGCCATGTCGGTGACGAGGCGGGCATCGTCGAGCGCCTTGTCGGCGTCGGCATTGCTCCAGGCGCTGTAGTTCTGCGGCGCGTTGCTGTGCAGGAAGACGTAGGAATTGCCGTCGGGATCGATGCGGCCGCTCCAGTCGATCAGGAAGGCCTGGATATTCGCCGGCCTCCGCCTGCTTCAGCGAGGTCGCGAACTCGGTGACGCGGATCTTCATGTCGAAGCCGGCTTCCGCCGCCATCGACTGCACGACCTGCGCGACCGCCTCGGTCTCGGCGCCCTTCGGCACCATGAAGTCGACGGTGACCGGCGGCGTGACGCCGGCCTCCTTCAACAGCGCCTTGGCCTTCTCGACGTCGCGGCCGCGGACCGGAAAGGCCTTCTGGTAATAGGGATGATCCGGATTGACCCACTGGTTGCCGGGCTTGAACTCGCCGTTGAACACCACCTGGTTGATCGCCTCGCGGTCGATCGAGAGATCGAGCGCCTGCCGCACCTTGGCGGACTGGCTCAGCGGCCCCTTGGTCTTGTCGTGTGCCGATGTTGAGGGTGATGCCCTGATAGCCGAGCTCGATCGCGGTCGACAGCTTCAGGCGGGAGTCGGCGCGCACATCCTTGATGTCGGTGGCGAGCACGCGCTCGATCAGGTCGAGCCCGCCGGATTTCAGATTGGCGAGCCGCACGGTGGCGTCGACGATCGGCAGGAACACGATCTTGTCGATGAAGACGTTGTCCTTGTTCCAGTAGTCGGCGAATTTCTCGAACACGATGCGGTCCTGCTGCACGCGCTCGACGAATTTGTAGGGACCGGCGCAGACCGGATGCAGGCCGAACTTGTCGCCCTCGGCCTTCGCGGCCTTCGGCGACACCATCATGCCGGCGCGGTCGGTGAGCTGCGCGATCAGCGGCGAGAACGGCGTCTTCAGCACCAGCTTGATGGTGAGGGGATCGACGACCTCGACATGATCGAGCGACGGCGAGCTCCGGCTTGCGGAACGAGCCGGGGAAGGTCAGGTGCCGCTCGAGCGAGAATTTCGCGGCCTCGGCGTCGAACGGCTCGCCGTCCTGGAATTTGACGTTCGGCCGCAGCTTGATCGTGACCTCCTTGCCGTCGGCGGAGGTCTCGTGCGACAGCGCGAGCTGCGGCACGATGTTGAGCTTCTCGTCGATGTCGAACAGCTTGTCGCAGAAGGCCGCGAACACGATGCGGCCGACATAGGTGCGCGCCATGCGTGGGATCGAGGATGTCGGGGTCCTCGGCGAGCCCGATGCGCAGCGTGGTCTGGGCGAACGCGCCCGCCTGGAAAGACAACAGCAGCGCCGCTGCCGCGGCTGCCAAACGCAACATCTTCATCGCACGCGTCCCCTTTTCTGTCATCGCCGTCACGGCCTGACTATAGCAACCCCGGCCGGTGCCGGTCCTTCCTCCGAAAGGCTGAAGGCCGCGACCAGCTTCTCCAGCGCCGGCGAGAAGCCGCCGTCGGGCGGCACGACGCCCTCGGCCGCCGGCAGTTCCGCCGCGCGATGGCAGGCCCTTATGTCTGTGGCTGCATGTCCCGTGCCATCGGCGATCAGCTCCGGCACCTCGATGCGGCAGCGATCGACCACAAAGGGACAGCGGGTATGGAAGCGGCAGCCGGAGGGCGGATTGAGCGCGCTCGGCATCTCGCCCTGCAGGATCATGCGGGCGCGCTTGGCCTGCGGCTTGGGCACGGGAATCGCCGACAGCAGCGCGCGGCTATAGGGATGGCGGGGCGAGGCGAACAGCGCCTCGCGTGTCCGCGGTCTCGACGATGGTGCCGAGATTCATCACGGCGACGCGGTCGGCGATGTGCTTGACCACCGCGAGATCGTGCGAGACGAAAATGTAGGCAAGGCCGAGCCGCTGCTGCAGGTCGCGCAGCAGGTTGAGGATTTGCGAGCGGATCGAAACGTCGAGCGCGGAGACCGGCTCGTCGCAGATGATCAGTTTCGGCTCGACCGCGAGCGCGCGCGCAATCGCGATGCGCTGGCGCTGGCCGCCGGAAAATTCGTGCGGGTAGCGGCGCGCGAAGCGCGGCTCGAGCCCGACCAGCCGCAGCAGTTCCTCGATCCGCGCGCGGCGCTTGTCCGGCGGCACGAGGTTATGCAGCGCCAGCGGCTCGCCGAGGATCTGGCCGACCGTCATGCGCGGATTGAGCGAGGCGTAGGGGTCCTGGAAGATGATCTGCGCCTGCCGGCGGAACGCGCGCAATTCGTCGGCGTCGAAGCGCGAGCAGGTCGCGGCCCTCGAAACGGACGCGGCCGGCATCCGGCTCGATCAGCCGCAGCACCAGCCGGCTGACGGTCGACTTGCCGCAGCCGGATTCGCCGACCAGCGCCAGCGTCTCGCCGGCATCGACGTGGAAGCTGACGCCGTCGACCGCCTGCACGAAAGCGGTCGGCCGGCCGAACAGATTGCGCGAGGCCGGGAAATGCTTGACCAGGTTCTCGGCTTCGAGCAGCGCGGTCACGACACCAGCCTTTCCAGCGGCGCCTTGATGCAGCGCGAGGCGTGGCCGGGGTCGACTTCGACCAGCGGCGGCGGCGCGGCGAGGCAGGCGTCGGCCACGAACGGGCAGCGCGCGGCGAAGCGGCAGCCGGATGGCGGGCTGCGTCATGTTCGGCACCATGCCCTCGATGGTGGCGAGATGCTCGGCGCGGCGGTCGAGCCGCGGGATCGAGCCGAGCAGGCCGACCGTGTAGGGATGCTGCGGCGAGGCGAACAGCTCGTCGACCGGCGCGCGCTCGACGATCTCGCCGGCATACATCACCGCGACCTCGTCGCAGACTTCGGCGACGACGCCGAGATCGTGCGTGATCAGGATGATGGCGGCGTTGCTCGCGGCCTTCAGCTCGCGCATCAGCTCGAGGATCTGCGCCTGCAGGGTGACGTCGAGCGCGGTGGTCGGCTCGTCCGCGATCAGCAGGCGCGGATCGCAGGCCAGCGCCATCGCGATCATCACGCGCTGGCGCATGCCGCCGGACAGCTTGTGCGGATATTCGTCGATCCGCTTTTCCGGCGAGGGGATGTGCACGCGGCGCAGCAGCGCGATGGCGCGCTCGCGCGCGGCGCGGCGCGAGCCGCCGCGATGGCGCAGGATGGTCTCGATGATCTGGTCGCCGATGGTGAAGCTCGGATTGAGCGAGGTCATCGGCTCCTGGAAGATCATCGCGAGGCGGTTGCCGCGCAGATCGCGCAGCGTCTCGTCGTCGGCCGTCAGCAGATCGAAGCCGTCGAAGCGGATCGCGCCGGAGACCTCGGCGGATCGCTTCGGCAGCAGTCCCATGATCGCGAGCGAGGTGACGCTCTTGCCGCAGCCGGATTCGCCGACGAGGCCGAGCGTCGCGCCGTTGGCGACGGAGAGATCGACGCTGTCGACGGCATGGGTGGTGCGGCCGTCATCGCCATGAAACAGCACGCGCAGATCCTTGATGTCGATCAGGGGACCGGCCGTCAGCGTCTCGCTCGCGGTCGCGGCTGCGATCGACGGCATCGATGGTGGCGCGGTCGGTGATCCCGGCCGGATTCTGCCGCGTCGGCAGGAATTTGCGGAAATGCACCCAGCGCTCGCGGCTGACGCGCTCGAGCCGCTCCAGCTCGGCGAGCGGATCGGCATGATCGTCGACGCGCAGATCGAGCGCGGACCATTCCTCGCCGTCGTGGATCAGCAGCGCCGCCGATTGCTTGCCGCGCTTGTCGCCGCCGGCGGCTTCGCCCGCGCGCATCGCCGCGATCAGGCGCTGCGCGAACGGCAGCGTCGCGTTCGCGGCATAAGCCTTCGCCGTCTCGTCGAGCACCTGCGGGCCCGCCAGCATGTTGCCGGCGATGGAGAAGCCGTCGCCCGCGACATGGCCGCACCAGTCGACGCAGTCCTTGCCGGTATGCGCGGCGATGCGGCCGTGCGCATCCATGATGTGCAGCTGCCGGCTCTCGCGGCCGTCATCGGCCGCGAGCAGCGCCGCGATGATCTCCTGCGGGCTCTTGCCGTCGCGCAGCAGCCTGACGCCGTCGATGCCGTAATAGGGATTGACCAGCGCCTGCGTCGCGACGCCGCCGATGCCGGGCGCGATGTGCGGCACCCGCGCGCCGACCGCGAAGAATTTGGTCGCGACCGCGATGCCGAACTGGCCGGTGGCGCTGTCTCTCGCGATGATCGACCAGGTCATCTCGCAGCTCTAGCGCCCCGCGGCGTAGCCCTGCATGCCGCGCGGATTGGCGGCGGCGCGGCGGCGCTTGCCGACCTGCGAGGCGGCGGTGAGGCGGCCTTCCGACCAGTCGGGGCCGATCTCGACCACATGGCCGCGGCGCGTCAGCTCGTCGCGGCTCGCCTTCGGCACGCGGTTCTCGACCACGAGCACGCCGGGGCGCGCGGTGCGCGGCCAGAACGAGATCGGGAAATGCTCGGAGTGCCAGGCCGGCGCGTCGATCGCCTCCTGCAGGTTCATCTTCGCATGGACGTGGCGCAGGAAGAACTGCGTGATCCACTGGTCCTGCTGGTCGCCGCCGGGCGAGCCCCAGGCGAGATACGGCTCGCCGTCGCGCAGCGCCATGGTCGGCGACAGCGTGGTGCGCGGCCGCTTGCCGGGCGCGAGCGAGGCCGGATGGCCTTCCTCCAGCCAGAACATCTGGGCGCGGCTGCCGAGGCAGAAGCCGAGCTCGGGAATGACCGGCGAGGATTGCAGCCAGCCGCCGGACGGCGTCGCCGAGATCATGTTGCCGGCGGGGTCGATGATGTCGAAATGCACGGTGTCGCCGCGCACCTCGCCGAAGCGGCCGACGGTCGGCTCGCCCGCGCCCATGGCGCCGACCGCCTCGCGATGGCCTTCGGCGCGGCGCAGCTTCACCACCGCGCCGAAGCCTTCGACCGAGCCCGGCGTGAATTCGAGCGAGGCCTTGTCCGAGATCAGCTTGCGGCGCTCGTCGTTGTAGGCGTCCGACAGCAGCGTCGCGATCGGGATCTCGATGAACTTCGGATCGCCGTAGAACTTCTCGCGGTCGGCATAGGCGAGCTTGGCGCATTCGACCTGCAGATGGATGAAGTCGGCGCCGGCGGGATCGAGCCCGTCGAGATTGAAGCCCTTGAGCAGCGCGAGCTGCTGCAGCATCACCGGGCCCTGGCTCCAGACGCCGGCCTTCTGCACGGTGTAGCGGCCGTAGTCGTAAGTCAGCGGCGCTTCGACCGTCGGCTGCCAGCGCGCCATGTCGTCGGCCGACAGCACGCCCTTGTGCGGCGAGCCGGAGACGTCCATCACCGCCTGCGTGCGGCAGAACTTGTCGATCGCCTCGGCGACGAAGCCCTGCGACCAGGCCTTGCGCGCGCGCTCGATCTGCGCGACGCGGTCGCCGCCGGCGCTCTCGGCCTCCTTCAGGATGCGCGCATAGGTCTCGGCCATCGTCTGGTTGGTGAAGATCGTGCCGGGCTTCGGCACTTCGCCGTTCGGCAGATAGACCGCGGCCGAGGTCGGCCAGTGCTTGCGGAACAGCTTCTCGACCGTCTGGATGGTGGCGCAGGCGCGCTCGACCAGCGGATAGCCGTTGCGCGCATAGGAGATCGCGGGCTCCAGCACGTCGCGCAGCCGCATCGTGCCGTAGTCGCGCAGCAGCAGCATCCAGGAGTCGAACGTGCCGGGCACGCAGGCCGCGAGCAGCCCGGTGCCGGGCACCATGTCGAGGCCTTCGCTCTTGTAATGCGCGATGGTCGCCTTCGCCGGCGCCGGACCCTGGCCGCAGATCACCTCGGTCTTGCCGCGCTTCACGTCGTGCACGATGACCGGCACGTCGCCGCCGGGGCCGTTCAGATGCGGCTCGACCACCTGCAGCGTGAAGGCGGTGGCGACGCCGGCGTCGAAGGCGTTGCCGCCTTTCTCCAGCGTCGCCATCCCGACCGCGGTCGCGATCCAGTGCGTCGAGGTCACGACGCCGAAGGTGCCGTCGATCTCGGGCCGCGTGGTGAACGGATCGGGATTGATGTTGCTGGCCATGGGATTGGCATCCTTCTTTGGGCGGGCGCACTTGATCACAGCGGCTGGCGTGCTGCCAACTGGCATGCCAGTACTTCCAATCCCCGTGATCAGGCGGGCGCGGGCGCCGTGTTGACGGCATGGCAGGCGACGCCGTCGATCAGCGCGGGCGCCTTCTGCCGGCAGAGGTCGAAGGCGAGCGGGCAGCGCGGATTGAAGGTGCAGCCCGGCGGCGGATCGATCGGGTTCGGGATCTCGCCCTTGACGGGAATCCGCTGGCGGCCGGACATCGCGAGATCGGGCACCGCGCCGAGCAGCATCTTCGTGTAGGGCATGCGCGGCGCGGCGAACAGCTCGCGGCCCTCGCGCGATCTCGACGATGCGGCCGAGATACATCACGCCGATGCGGTTCGCCATGTGGCGGACCACGGCGAGGTTGTGGCTGATGAAGAGATAGGTCAGGCCGAACTTGTCCTGCAGGTCGCGCATCAGATTGAGGATCTGCGCCTGCACGGAGACGTCGAGCGCCGAGGTCGGCTCGTCGCAGACGATGAACTCGGCCTCGGACGCGAGCGCGCGCGCGATCGCGATGCGCTGCCGCTGGCCGCCGGAAAATTCATGCGGGAATTTGCTGCCGTCGTCGGGATGCAGGCCGACCAGGTCGAGCAACTCGCCGACGCGATCCCTGATCTGGCGCTCGCCCTGGATCAGGTCGAAGGCGCGGATCGGCTCGGCGATGATGGCGTCGACCCGGAAGCGCGGATTGAGCGAGGCGTAGGGGTCCTGGAAGATCATCTGGATGCGGCGGCGCAAGCGCCGGCGCACCTGCGCCTGCTTCGCGTCGGTCATCGACACGCCGTCGATGACGACCTCGCCCGACGTCGGCGGCAGCAGGCCGACCACCATGCGCGCGACCGTGGTCTTGCCCGAGCCGGATTCGCCGACGAGCGCGAAGGTCTCGCCCTTCCTGATGTCGAAGGTGACGCCGTCGACCGCCTTGAGATATTCGAGATGACCGCCCTCGATCACGCGGTTGAGCCACGGCTTGGAGACGTCGAACACGCGGCGCAGGTTTTTGACGTCGACGAAGCTCATGCCGCGCTGTCCTTGGCGGCGGCATCATAGAGATGGCAGGCGACGGCCTGCGCGCCCTGCGGGATCGGCTCCGGCCGCTCGATGCGGCAGCGATCGAAGGCGAACGCGCAGCGCGGATTGAACGAGCAGCCTCTTCGGAATCGCCGACAGCCGCGGCATCGAGCCGGGAATCTGCACCAGCCGCTTGTCCTCGCCGGCCAGCGTCGGGATCGCGCCCATCAGGCCCTTGGCATAGGGATGCAGCGGATTGCGCACCACGTCCTGCACCGGGCCGATCTCGGCGATGCGGCCGGAATACATCACCGCGACGCGGTCGGAGGTCTCCGCGATCACGCCCATGTCGTGGGTCACCAGCATCACGGCGGTGCCGTGGTCGCGGCCGAGCCGCTTGATCAGCGTGATGATCTGCGCCTGCACGGAGACGTCGAGCGCGGTGGTCGGCTCGTCGGCGATGATCAGCTCCGGCTCGGCGCAGATCGCAAGCGCGATCACCACGCGCTGGCGCATGCCGCCGGAGAATTCATGCGGATAGGCGTCGATGCGCTTGTCGGGCGCGGGGATGCCGACCTCGGCGAGCAGATCGATGGCGCGCTTGCGCGCGGCGCTGTCGGACAGGTTCAGATGGGTCTTGATGGTCTCGACGATCTGGTCGCCGATCCGGTAGAGCGGATTGAGGCTGGTCAGCGGATCCTGGAAGATCATGCCGATCCGCTTGCCCCGGATCCGGCGCATCTCTTCCGGCGGCAGATGGTCGATGCGCGCGCCCGACAGATGAATCTCGCCGCCGGAGATTTGTCCGGGCGGATCGATCAGTCCGATCACCGCAAGCCCCGTCACCGATTTGCCGGCGCCGGATTCGCCGACCACGCCCAGCACCTCGCCCTTGGCGATGTCGAACGACACGCCGTCGATGGCGCGCAGCGTGGCGCGGCGGGTGGCGAACTCCACCTGAAGGTTACGCACGGAGAGCACGGGTTCGGTCATCGCAGCTTCGGATTGAGCGCGTCGCGCAGCCAGTCGCCGAGCAGGTTGATGGAAAGGATCAGCGCCGCCAGCGCAATGCCGGGGAAGGCGACGATCCACCATTCGCCGGCGAACAGATAGTTGTTGCCGATCCGGATCAGCGTGCCGAGCGAGGGCATGGTGTCGGGCATCCCCAGGCCGAGGAACGACAGCGTCGCTTCGGTGAGGATGGCGAGCGCAAGGTTGATGGTGGCGATCACCAGCACCGGGCCCATCGCGTTCGGCAGCACATGGCGCAGCATGATGACGGGCGCGGGCAGCCCGATCAGTTGGGCGGCCGCGACATAATCCTTGTTCTTCTCGACCAGCACCGAGCCGCGCACCGTGCGCGCATATTGCACCCAGAAGCTCAGGCCGATCGCGAACACCAGGACCAGCAGCATGCTGTTTTCGGTGAGCCGGTTGCCGAACACCGACTTGGCGACGCCGTTGACCAGCAGCGCGATCAGGATGGCGGGAAAGGTGAGCTGCACGTCGGCGATGCGCATGATCAGGCCGTCGACGGCGCCGCCGACATAGCCTGCGACGAGGCCGAGCAGGATACCGAGCACGCCCGAGAACAGCATGCCGAGCACGCCGACCGTCAGCGAGAGGCGCAGGCCGTAGAGGATGGCGGACAGCACGTCGCGGCCCTGCTCGTCGGTGCCGAGCAGATAGGGGCTCTGTCCGTCGGCGGTCCAGAGCGGCGCGATGCGCGAATTGATCAGTTGCAGCTGCGCGGGATCGAACGGGTTCTGCACCGAGAGCAGCGGCGCGAAGATCGCGAGCAGGAAGAACAGGATCGTCACCGCCGCGGCGACCATCGTCAGCCTGGAGCGGCGGAAGGAATAGAACACGTCGCTGTCGAGCGCGCGTTTGAGCCAGCCGTTCGCTGCCGGACGCGCGCTTTGCGCGTTCGCTTCCGGTGAATGCGGGACGACGGCGTCGCTCATGGGGTCACGCCGGCCGGCTGATGGTCGAGCGCAGGCGCGGATCGACCACGGTGTAGAGGATATCGACCACCAGATTGATGGTGACGAAGATCAGCGACACCATCAGCAGATAGGCCGCCATGATCGGGATATCGACGTTTTGCACGGCCTGCACGAACAACAGTCCCATTCCCGGCCACTGGAACACGGTCTCGGTGATGATCGCAAATGCAATAACCGAGCCAAATTGCAGGCCGACCACCGTGATCACCGGCACCAGCGTGTTGCGCAGCGCGTGACCGAAATGGATCGCCCGCGTCGTCAATCCGCGGGCGCGGGCGAAGCGGATATAGTCGGTGCGCAGCACTTCCAGCATCTCGGCGCGCACCAGCCGCATGATCAGGGTCATCTGGAACAGGCCGAGCGTGATCGACGGCATGATCAGCGCCTTCAGCCCGGAGACGGTGAGAAGACCCGTGCTCCACCAGCCGAGCTTCACGACCTCGCCGCGGCCGAACGACGGCAGCCAGTTCAGGATCACCGCGAACAGATAGATCAGGAGGATGCCGATCAGGAAGGTCGGCAGCGAAATGCCGATCAGCGAGACCGCCTGGAAGACCTTGGCCAGCAGCGAGTCGCGGCGCAGCGCCGAATAGACTCCCATCAGGATGCCGAACACCAGCGCCAGGATCGTGGCGCAGGTGGCGAGCTCCAGCGTCGCCGGCATGCGCTCCTTCAGCAGGTCCGCGACCGGCTGGCGGAACTGATAGGAGATGCCGAACTTGAACTGCGCCGCGTTGATGAAGTAGCGCGCGAACTGCACCGGAATCGGGTCGTTCAAGCCCGAGCGATTCCCGGATCGCGGCGCGCTCGGCGTAGGAGGTGTCGATCGACACCATCTGGTTCACGGGATCGCCGGCGAAGCGGAACATCGAGAACGAGATGATCCCGACGGCGAGCATGACGCCGATGGCCTGGATTGCACGGCGAAGAGTGAAAGCGAGCATGCTTCACGTCTCTCTGGAACACGGTGCGCGCATCATTGCCGCCCCAAAACGAAAGGTCCCGGAAAGCGTTGCGCTTCCGGGACCGTGCCGTCAATCCGTCATTCCTGTTTCGTCGCCCAGTAGAGCAGGACCTGATTGTCCGCGCGCTGGGTCAGTTTCACCTTGTTGGACACGCCCCAGGCCAGCGCCTGCTGGTGCAGCGGGATGTAGCCGTAGTCCTTGATGCCGATCTCGAAGGCCTGCTTGATCATCTGATCGCGCTTGGCGGTGTCGGTCTCGAGCAGTGATCTTGTCGGTCAGCGCATCGAGCTCCTTGTTGCAGTAGCCGCCGAGATTGGCTTCGCCGCGGGTCGCGTCCTTGGGATCGTCGCGGCAGCCCATGATGTCATGCAGCACGTTCTGCGAGTCCATGGTGGCCGGCGTCCAGCCCAGCAGATAGAACGAGGTCTGGAAGCCGCCGGGCTTCAGCACCTTGGCGAAATACTGCGCCTTGGGCTGCGCCAGCAGGTTCACCTTGACGCCGATGCGCGCCAGCATGCCGACCACGGCCTGGCAGATCGCGGCGTCGTTGACGTAGCGGTCGTTCGGGCAATCCATGGTGACCTCGAAGCCGTCGGGATAGCCGGCGTCGGTCAGCAGTTTCTTGGCGCCGTCAGGATCGTATTTCGGCCGCGTGAAGTCCTTCGACAGCGGATAGAGCTCGGGCGCGATCATCAAGGCCGACGGCGTCGACAGGCCGCGCATGACGCGGCTCTTGATCGCCTCGATGTCGACCGCCTTGTAGAAGGCCTCGCGAACGCGGATGTCCTTGAACGGGTTCTTGCCCTTGACGTTCGAATAGAGCAGTTCGTCGCGCGTCTGGTCCATGCCGAGGAAGATGGTGCGCAGCTCCGGGCCGGTCAGCACCTTGGCAATGCCGGAGGCGTTGACGCGCGCGATGTCCTGGATCGGCACCGGCTCGATGACGTCGACCTCGCCCGACAGCAGCGCGGCGACGCGGGTGGCGTCGGAGCCGATCGGCGTGAAGATGATTTCCTTCAGATTATGCTCGGGCTTGCCCCACCAGTTCGGATTGACCTTGAACACGGTCTTCACGCCGGGCTGATGGCTCTCGATCGTGAAGGGGCCGGTGCCGTTCTCGTGCAGCGAGGCATAGCTCGGCGTGGTTGCAGAGGCGGGCGTCGGCGCGACGGAGTTGTTTTCCTCGCACCACTTCTTGTCCATGATGTACCAGCCGTCCCATTGCGACATCAGGATCGGATTGGGCGCGGGCAGGACCACGTCGACCGTGTAGTCGTCGACCTTGACGAATTTGGCGTCGGCCGGAACGTTGGACAGGAAATTCGAGCCCTTGGCGCGGATGCGGTCGGCGGAGAACAGCACGTCGTCGGCGGTGAAGGGGTCGCCATTGTGGAATTTGACGTTGTGGCGCAGATGGAAGCGCCAGCGCGTCGGTTCCGGCGTCTCCCAGCTCTCCGCCAGCGCCGGGACCATCTTCAGGTTCTTGTCGCGGGTCACCAGCCCCTCATAGACATGGGCGTGGTGGGCGATCGTCGTCGTTTCCTTCAGCGTATAGGGATCAAGCGATTTCAGTTCGCCCTGATTGGCGTAGCGCAGGGTCTGGCCCGATGCCGGCGACAGCGCCAATGCGGCGCTCGCGACGATCGCCGCTGCAAACAAGGAATGACGTACCGACATTTGTAAACGCTCTCCGCTTTTGGCATTGCATGGCTGCAACATTGCCGTTCTAAGACCGATCCATTGTTGCCAGAGATTACGCGCGGTGCAAGCCGGTTTCCGCTGGAAACCCCGAGGTTTGCGTGCCCGCGACCGCAATAATTAGCTTCAGTCTACGCGCCCACCGCGCATGACTGACATTGAACTTTCGGAGTGCCGGATGGCAGACCTCAAAGCCGACATTGTCGTCCTTGGCGCGGGCATGGTCGGCGTCGGCGCGGCGCTGCATCTGCAAAAGCGCGGGCGCAACGTCATGCTGGTCGACAAGCACGGGGCGGCCGGCGAAGAGACGAGCTACGGCAATACCGGGATCATCGAATGCGCCTCGGTGTTTCCCTACATGTTTCCGCGCGACCCGCTGCAAATCCTGCGCTACGCGACCAACCGCGCGCCGGAGGTGCGCTATAGCCTGACGGATTTGCCGGCCTTCCTGCCCTGGCTGATGCGCTACTATCTCGCCTCGGCGCCGGATCGCGCGCTGCGCGGCGCCATGGCGGTGCTGCCGCTGATCCGCCAAAGCCTGGTCGAGCATGAGGCGCTGGTTGCGGAAGCCGGCGTTCCCGATTTGCTCAGGCGCATAGGCTGGATCAAGCTGTTCCGTTCAGCCGCGACGCTCGACGGCGCATTGCGCGAGCTCGAGCGGGCGAAAGCCTATGGCGTCGAAGGCGAAGTGCTCGATCGAAAGGCGATCGCGCAGCGCGAGCCCAATCTCTCCGGCGACTTTGCCGGCGCGATCCATTTTCCGGCGCCGGGCTTCGTGCCCGATCCCGGTGGCCTGGCGAAAGCCTATGCCACGCTGTTCCGGCGCAAGGGCGGACGCTTCCTGAGCGGCGACGCGCGCACGCTGCAGCAGACAGGCGACGGACGCTGGCGTGTCGCGACGGAGGAGGGGCCGGTCACGGCGCGCGAGGTCGTTGTCGCGTTGGGGCCGTGGTCCGATCTGGTGTTCGCGCCGCTCGGCTATTCGATCCCGTTTGCGGTCAAGCGCGGCTATCATTTGCATCTCGCGGCCAAAGGCAACGCCGTTCTGAACCATCCCGTGCTCGATATCGACCATGGGTTTTGTCTGGCGCCGATGAATCGCGGCATTCGCCTGACCACCGGCGTCGAGTTCGCGCGCCGCGATGCGCCGCCGAGTCCGGTGCAGGTCGAGCTTGCGCTGCCGAAGGCGCGCGCGCTGTTTCCGCTCGGCGAGCCCGTCGATGCCCAGCCATGGAAGGGCGCGCGGCCGTGCCTGCCGGACATGCTGCCGATCATCGGCAAAGCGCCGCGCCATGGCGGCCTGTGGTTCGACTTCGGCCATCAGCATCACGGGCTGACGCTTGGGCCTGTGTCGGGCCGCCTGCTGGCGGAGATGATGACCGGCGAGACGCCGTTCGCCGATCCCGCGCCGTTCTCGGTCGAGCGGTTTAGCTGACGCGCCTATTCGCCCTCCTTGACCATCCAGTAGGGCAGCACCTGGTTGTCCGGGCGCTGCACGACCTTCAGCTTCTTCGAGACGCCCCAGGCCAGCGCCTGCTGATGCAGCGGGATGTAGGCGTAATCCTTCATCGCGATCTCGAAGGCCTGCTTGATCATGAGATTGCGCTTGGTCGTGTCGGTCTCCTGCAGCACCTCGTCGGTGAGCTTGTCGAACTCCTTGTTGCAATAGCCGCCGAGATTGGCCTCGCCGCGCGTGGTATCCTTGGGATCGTCGCGGCAGCCCATGATGTCATGCATCACGTTGTGGGAATCGAGCGTGCCCGGCGTCCAGCCGAGCAGATAGAACGAGGTCTGGTAGCCGCCGGGCTTCAGCACCTTGGCGAAATACTGCGCCTTGGGCTGCGCCAGCAGGTTCACCTTGACGCCGATGCGCGCGAGCATGCCGACCACGGCCTGGCAGATCGCGGCGTCGTTGACATAGCGGTCGTTCGGGCAATCCATGCGTGACCTCGAATCCATCGGGATAGCCGGCTTCGGTCAGCAGCTTCTTGGCCGCGTCGGGATCGTATTTCGGCCGCGCGAAATCCTTCGACAGCGCGATACAGCTCGCGGCGCGATCATCAGCGCCGACGGCGTCGACAGGCCGCGCATGACGCGCGTCTTGATCGCCTCGACGTCGATCGCCTTGTAGAAGGCCTCGCGGACGCGGACGTCCTTGAACGGGTTCTTGCCCTTGACGTTGGAATAGAGCAATTCGTCGCGCACCTGGTCCATGCCGAGGAAGATGGTGCGGATTTCCGGTCCCTTCAGCACCTGCGCGTTCGGGCTGGCATTGACGCGCGCGATATCCTGGATCGGCACCGGCTCGATGATGTCGACCTCGCCCGACAGCAGCGCCGCCACGCGGGTCGCGTCCGAGCCGATCGGCGTGAACACGATTTCCTTCAGATTATGTTCGGGCTTGCGCCACCAGTTCGGATTGACCTTGAACACGGTCTTGACGCCGGGCTGGTGGCTCTCGACCGAAAAGGCGCCGGTGCCGTTGGCGTGCAGCGAGGCATAGGTCGGCGTGGTCGCGGAGGCCGGCGTCGGCGCCACCGAGTTGTTCTCCTCGCACCACTTCTTGTCCATGATGTACCAGGTATCCCATAGCGAATTGAGGAGGGGATTGGGCTTGGGCAGCACGAAGTCGACGGTGTAGTCGTCGACCTTGACGACCTTCACGTCGGCATCGATGCGGCTTTGCAGGTTCGAGCCGTTGGCGCGGACGCGGTCGGCCGAGAACACCACGTCGTCGGCGGTGAAGGGGTCGCCGTTCTGGAACTTGACGCCGTGGCGCAGATGGAAGCGCCAGCGCGTCGGCTCCGGCGTCTCCCAGCTTTCCGCCAGCGCCGGGATGATCTTCAGATCCTTGTCGCGCGTGGTCAGCCCCTCATAGACCTGGCCGAGATGGGCGTGGGTGGTGGTCTCGTTCAGGGTGTAGGGATCGAGCGATTTGAGCTCGCCCTGGTTGGCGTAGCGCAAGGTCTGGCCCGAGGCCGGCGACATCGCAAAGGCCGCGGCGGCGATCGCTCCGCACAGGGTCTGACGCATCGACATCGTTGACGCTCCCCTAAAATGGCCGCTTCTGATGACCGAGACGGCGAAGCCATGTTTGCCGGGCTTTGAGCGGCTCCGCAACCAGCCTTAAGTAGGCCTAGTCGCGGGCGCCGGGTCGGCCATGCGCGAGCCGGAGTTGGTTGACCATATCCGCCGGAATTGAGCCTTGGGCACGGCCGCGAACCGGGCTCAGGCTGCTTGCGTCGCTCGGCCCGTCGTGGCGATACTGCCAGAGCCTGTCAAAAGCGCGGTCAGGAGCAGACATGAAAGTGAACATCGAGATCGACTGCACGCCACTCGAAGCCCGCCAGTTCATCGGTCTTCCCGACGTGACGCCCATGCAGACCGCGGTCATGGACAAGCTGCAGCAGCAGATGATGTCCAACATCGAAAAGATCTCGCCGGATTCGCTGATCCAGAGCTGGTTCAGCTTCGACCCCAAGCTTGCCGAGCGGATGCAGGACATGTTCGTCACGCATGACGGGCCTCGGTGCGCTCGACGCGGTGACAAGAAGAAGTAATGGCCGCTGAACGACACGAGACGCAGGCCGGCAGCCGGTTGCGTGCGCCGGGACTCGGCCTGCTGCTCGCCGAGGCGCGGGGCATCCTGGAATTCAACGCGAGCCTCGTGCTGTCGCCGCTGCTGATGCGGGCGCCGCGCGGCGACGGCCATCCGGTGCTGGCGCTGCCGGGCTTTCTCGCCAGCGATCTCTCGATGATGCCGATGCGCCGCTATCTGGCTGCGCTCGGCTACGACACCAACGCCTGGCGGATGGGGCGCAACACCGGCGGCATCAATCGCATGCGAGGCGCGTTGCTCGATCGCCTCAAGGAAATCCATACCGCTTCAGGCCGCAAGGTCTCGATCGTCGGCTGGAGCCTCGGCGGCATCTATGCGCGCGATCTGGCGCTGCAGGCGCCGGAGATGGTGCGTTGTGTCGTGACGCTGGCAAGTCCCTTCGCCAATGATGTGCGCGCCACCAACGCGACCCGGCTCTACGAGGCGCTGTCGGGTGAAGTCGTCGGCGACGATCCGGAATTCCTCAGCGCCCTTGCCGGTGAACTGCCGGTGCCGGCCACGTCGATCTATTCGAGGGCGGACGGCATCGTGAACTGGCGGACCTGTCTGTTGCGTCCCTCCGATACCGCCGAGAACATCGAGGTCCATCTCGCAAGCCATGTCGGGATCGGCGTCAATCCGGCCGCGCTGTGGGCCATCGCCGATCGGCTGGCGCAGGCCGAAGGTCAATTCCATCAATTTGACCGCTCCGGGCCATTTGCCATTGCCTATGCGCCTCCGGAACAGGCACAATCGGCCTAAACGTCAAGAAGCGCGACCAAGGCGCCCGCGTGTCATCGGGAGGAAAGCATGGGTGACGGCAAGAAACTGTCCTCGCTGGACGCGTCGTTTCTTTATCTGGAGACGCCGGAGATGCCGATGCATGTCGGCAGCATGGCGATCTTCCGCCTGCCTGACGGCTACAAGGGCGACTTCTTCGAAGAGTTCAAGGCGATGATCGCCTCGCGGCTGCACATCGCGCCGATCCTGAAAGCGCGGCTGGAGAAGGCGCCGCTCGACATCGATCATCCCTCCTGGGTCGAGGACGACCAGTTCGACATCGACCGCCATATCTTCCGCGGCAGCCTGCCGGCGCCGCACGACCGCGCCACGCTGGAGCGCATCGTCGGCTGGATGCATGCCAAGCTTCTGAACCGCGCCCGCCCGCTCTGGGAGTTCTATGTCTTCGAGGGCATGAAGGACAACGAGATCGGGCTCTATTCCAAGATGCATCATGCCTGCATCGACGGCGGCGCGGGCGCGGCGCTGACCAGCATGATCTACGACATCTCGCCGGTGCCGCGCGAGGTCGAGCCGCCGACGGCGAAGGCGAAGGCCGGGCAGGAGCCGCGCGACATCGCCGCCAACCTGCTCGATTCCTATCAGGCGCTCTGGAGCCAGCCGCTCGATGCGGCTGCCGCCGCCAGAAAGATCGAGCTGCCGCGCTCGGGCAAGAGCGACATCGGCTCGATCCTGTTCGACAACGCGATGTACCAGATCGAAAGCGCGGTGCGCTTCGCCGGCAACATCCCGACCATGCTGAAGAGCGTCTCCGACGTGGTCGGCAAGATTTCCGATCCGAAGTCGCGCGAGAGTCTCGCCAGCATGACCTCGCCGCCGACCATCCTGAACAAGTCGATCTCGTCGGAGCGCAGCTTTGCCGGCGTCTCGATCTCGCTGTCGCGGGCCAAGGCGCTCGCCAAAGCTATCCGGCGGCAAGCTCAACGACGTGGTGCTGGCGCTCTCCTCCGGCGTGGTGCGGCGCTATCTGCTGCAGCATGGCGCGCTGCCGAACAAGTCGCTGACCGCGGCGGTGCCGATCTCGCTGCGCGAGGAGGGCAACACCGACGTCCAACAACCAGGTGTTCGGCATGATCTGCGCGATCGCGACCAATGTCGACGATCCCCGGACGCGGCTCGAGACCATCATCGCGCAATCGACCAAGTCGAAGGAGATGTCGCATCCGCTGCGCGCGCTGATGCCGCAGGTCTCCAACATCTCGATGCTGGGCACGCCGATCCTGGTGCAGATCCTGGCGCTGCTCTACAGCCGCTCGAGCCTGTCGGACGTGCTGCCGCCGGCCGCCAACATCACGGTGTCCAACGTGCCCGGGCCGCGGCAGACGCTTTATGCCGCGGGCGCCGAGCTCCTGCACATCTTCCCGGTGTCGATCTCGACCCACGGCATCGCGCTCAACATCACCGTGCAGAGCTATCGCGACCAGCTCGATTTCGGCTTCATCGCCGGCGCCAACATCATCCCGCATGTGCAGGTGCTCTGCGACATGCTGCCGGAGGAGTTCGACGCGCTGGAGGCGGCGTTTGCGCCGCCGGCCGCCGAGGTCAAGGGCGCGGCCGAGTAGGGTCTTGCGATGATCGAGATGCCGCCGCTGCAGTTCGCCCAGGTGAACGGGATTCGCATGGGCTATTACGAGGCGGGCCCGAAGACCGACAAGCCGCCGGTCGTGCTCTGCCATGGCTGGCCGGAGCTGGCGTTCTCCTGGCGTCACCAGATCAAGGCGCTCGAGCGAGGCCGGCATCCGCGTGATCGCGCCGGACCAGCGCGGCTATGGCGCGACCGACCGGCCCGAGGCGGTCGAGGATTACGACATGGAGCATCTGACCGGCGATCTCGTCGGCCTGCTCGATCATCTCAAGATCGACAAGGCGATCTTCGTCGGCCACGACTGGGGCGGCTTTGTCGTCTGGCAGATGCCGCTGCGGCATCCCGATCGCGTCGCCGGCGTGGTCGGCGTCAACACGCCGCATTGGGATCGCGCGCCGGCCGATCCGATCGAGCTGTTCCGCCAGCGTTTCGGCGACAAGATGTACATCGTGCAGTTCCAGGATCCCGCGCGCGAGCCCGACAGGATCTTCGGCAGCCGGGTCGAGCAGACCTTCGATGCCTTCATGCGCAAGCCGCTGCCGCGCCGCCGGAGCAGGCCGACGGAGCCGCCGGTCGCCGGCGTCGGCGCGTCGCCGAAGATCAATCTCGCGTTTCCGCAGATGATCGCGGCCTACGACGCGAAGCACGATCCGCGCACGCCGATCCTGTCGGCGGAAGAGAAGAAGGTGTTCGTCGACACCTTCACGAAGACCGGCTTCACCGGCGGCATCAACTGGTATCGCAACTTCACCCGCAACTGGCGGCGCGCCGAGGGGCTGGATCACACCGTGCGCGTGCCGTCGCTGATGATCATGGCGGAGAACGACGCGGTGCTGCCGCCCTCGGCCGCCGACGGCATGGAGAAGCTGGTGCCGGACCTGGAGAAATATCTGGTGCAGGGACAGCGGCCATTGGACGCAGCAGGAAAAGCCGGAAGAGGTCAGCGCCAAGCTGATCGAATGGCGTAGAAAGCGGTTTGGGTAGACTGTCATTCCGAGGCAGCCCGAAGGGCGAGCCCGAATCCATAGCCACAGGCGCGCATGGCTGAGAGATCGTGCATGAGTGACAAGATCTGTGGTTATGCATTCCGGGCTCGCGCTTGCGCGCCCCGGAATGACGAGTGAGGCAGGGGACATACATCAAGCAATGGCGCCGAAGAAGAACAGACTGAGCCCGATCCCGCATCCGCCGACCAAGCCCGTGGTCGGCAACATGCTGTCGCTCGATTCCTCCGCGCCGGTGCAGAACCTGACGCGGCTCGCCAAGGAGCTGGGCCCGATCTTCTGGCTCGACATGATGGGCGCGCCGATCGTCATCGTCTCCGGCCACGACCTCGTCGACGAGCTCTCCGACGAGAAGCGCTTCGACAAGGCGGTGCGCGGCCCGCTGCGCCGCGTGCGCGCGGTCGCCGGCGACGGCCTGTTCACCGCCGACACCACCGAGCCGAACTGGAGCAAGGCGCACAACATCCTGCTGCAGCCCTTCGGCAACCGCGCCATGCAGTCCTATCACCCGAGCATGGTCGATATCGCCGAGCAGCTCGTCAAGAAATGGGAGCGGCTCAACGCCGACGACGAGATCGACGTCGTCCACGACATGACCGCGCTGACGCTCGACACCATCGGCCTCTGCGGCTTCGACTACCGCTTCAACTCGTTCTATCGGCGCGACTACCATCCCTTCGTCGAGTCGCTGGTGCGCTCGCTCGAGACCATCATGATGATCCGCGGGCTGCCGATGGAGAATCTGTGGATGCAGAAGCGGCGGCGCGATCATGGCCGCCGACGTCGCCTTCATGAACAAGATGGTCGACGAGATCGTCGCCGAGCGCCGCAAGAACACGGCAGCCACCGACGACAAGAAGGACATGCTGGCGGCGATGATGACCGGCGTCGACCGCTCAACCGGCGAGCAGCTCGACGACGTCAACATCCGCTACCAGATCAACACCTTCCTGATCGCGGGCCATGAGACCACCAGCGGGCTGTTGTCCTACACGCTCTATGCGCTGCTGAAGCATCCCGACATCCTCAAGAAGGCCTATGAGGAAGTCGACCGCGTGCTCGGGCCTGACATCAACGTCAAGCCGACCTATCAGCAGGTCACCCAGCTCACCTACATCACGCAGATCCTGAAGGAGGCGCTGCGGCTGTGGCCGCCGGCGCCGGCCTACGGCATCATGCCGCTCAAGGACGAGACCATCGGCGGCGGCAAGTACAAGCTCAAGAAGGGCACCTTCATCACCATCCTGGTGACGGCGCTGCATCGCGATCCCTCGGTCTGGGGTCCCAACCCCGATGCCTTCAATCCGGAGAATTTCAGCCGCGAGGCCGAGGCCGCGCGTCCCGTCAACGCCTGGAAGCCGTTCGGCAACGGCCAGCGCGCCTGCATCGGCCGCGGCTTTGCCATGCATGAGGCGGCGCTTGCGATCGGCATGATCCTGCAGCGCTTCAAGCTGATCGATCGTGCATCGCTACCAGATGCATCTGAAGGAAACGCTGACGATCAAGCCGGAGGGCTTCAAGATCAAGGTGCGGCCGCGCACCGACCAGGAGCGCGGCGCGTTCGCCGGGCCCGCGCCTGCTGCAGCGGCGACGCACGGCGCCGCGGCGCCGCGCGCCCGCACGCGCCCGGGCCACAACACGCCGCTGCTCGTGCTCTACGGCTCGAATCTCGGCACCGCCGAAGACCTGGCGACGCGCGTCGCCGATCTCGCCGAAGTCAACGGCTTCGCCACGCGGCTCGCGCCGCTCGACGAGTTCGCCGGCAAGCTGCCGAAAGAAGGCGGCGTGCTGATCTTCTGCGCCTCCTACAACGGCGCGCCGCCGGACAACGCCACGCAGTTCGTCAAATGGCTGCGCGACGGCATCGGCCGAAGGACGCGCTCAAGGGCGTCAACTACGCGGTGTTCGGCTGCGGCAACAGCGACTGGGCCGCGACCTATCAGTCGATCCCGCGGCTGATCGACGAGCAGCTGGCGGCGCATGGCGCGCACAGCGTCTATGCCCGCGGCGAGGGCGATGCGCGCAGCGATCTCGACGGCCAGTTCGACGACTGGTTCGCGAAGCTGTCGCGCCAGCCGGCGGTGAAGGCGTTCGGCCTTGACCTCGAGCTTCAGCCGCAGCGCCGACGACGAGCCGCTCTACAGGATCGAGCCGATGGCGCCGAGCGCGGTCTCGTCGATCGCGGCGCTCGGCGGCGCGCTCGCGATGAAGGTGCTCGTCAACAACGAGCTGCAGAACCGCGAGGGCGCCGAACGCATCCGACCGTTCGACCCGGCACATCGAGGTCGAGCTGCCGGCGGGCGTGACCTATCGCGTCGGCGATCACCTCAGCGTGGTGCCGCGCAACGATCCGACGCTGGTCGATGCGGTGTCGCGCCGCTTCGGCTTCCTGCCGGCGGATCAGATCCGGCTGCAGGTCGCCGGAAGGCCGCCGCGCGCAATTGCCGGTCGGCGAGGCCATCTCGGTCGGCCGTCTGCTCACCGACTTCGTCGAGCTGCAGCAGGTCGCAACGCGCAAGCAGATCCAGATCATGTCGGAGCAGACGCGCTGCCCCGTGACCAAGCCGAAGCTGCTGGCCTATGTCGGCGAGGACGCGGCGTCCGCCGAGCGCTATCGCACGGAGATTCTGGCCAAGCGCAAATCGGTGTTCAACCTGCTCGAGGAA
Organism: uncultured Alphaproteobacteria bacterium; assembly: GCA_963696845.1. Lineage (GTDB taxonomy): Bacteria > Pseudomonadota > Alphaproteobacteria > Rhizobiales > Xanthobacteraceae > Bradyrhizobium. Next base: position 224,009 of record CAVOLR010000020.1, on the reverse strand, counting down.
TATCCGGCCTGCGAGCTGCCGTTCCATTCCTATCTGGAAATGCTGTCGCTGCTGGCGCCGCGCTATTACTCGATCTCGTCGTCGCCTGCGGGCGATGCGACGCGCTGCAGCGTCACCGTCGGCGTGGTCGAGGGTCCGGCGAGCTCGGGCCGCGGCATCTACAAGGGCGTGTGCTCGAACTATCTCGCCGGCCGCCGCGCGGGCGAGACCATTCATGCCACCGTGCGCGAGACCAAGGCGGGCTTCCGCCTGCCGGACGATGCCGTCGGTGCCGATCATCATGATCGGGCCGGGCACGGGGCTGGCGCCGTTCCGCGGCTTCCTGCAGGAGCGCGCGGCGCGCAAGGCCAAGGGCGCCACGCTCGGGCCGGCGATGCTGTTCTTCGGCTGCCGCCATCCCGAGCAGGACTTCCTCTATGCCGACGAGCTGAAGGCGTTTGCGGCCGACGGCGTCACCGAGCTCTACACCGCGTTCTCGCGCGCCGGCGGCGAGAAGACCTATGTGCAGCATCTGGTCGCGGCCGAGAAGGACAAGGTCTGGCAGCTGATCGAGCAGGGCGCGATCGTCTTCGTCTGCGGCGACGGCGGCAAGATGGAGCCCGACGTCAAGGCGGCGCTGGTTGCGATCTATCGCGAGCGGTCAGGCGCGGACGCCGACGCCGCCGCGCGCTGGATCGAGGAGATGGGCGCCAAGAACCGCTACGTGCTGGACGTCTGGGCGGGCGGGTAACGCCGCTCGTGGTCCACTCTCGACAGGCACATGTATCGAACCGAAATTTCGTCGCGGCGCTCCTGACGCTTGTCTTGACGCTTGCAGCGTCGGTTTCGCTTGCCCGCGCCGAAGATACGCCAAAAATCGGCGTGGTGTCGTTTGGCCTGTTCGGCGATCAAGGCGTGTTCAAATCCGAGGCGACCGGCGCAGCTCAAGTCGTCGCCGGCCGCTTCGCGACTGGCCCGATTGATGTGAAGTACAATTCCAGGAAAGGCGGCAGTGCAACGATCGAAGGTCTGGCCTGGTCATTGCAGGACGCAGCCAGGGGGCTCGATGCCGAGAGAGATGTTCTTTTCCTGATTCTCACCTCGCACGGCTCGCCCGACGGGCTTGTCATCAGGGCGGGACGGCTCACGCAGATGCTCACGCCGTCTCAACTCGCCGACATGCTTGCGACGACGGGCGTGCGACACAAGGTCGTGGTCATCTCGGCCTGTTATTCCGGGGTCTTCATCCCACGGCTCGCGACCCCCGATGTGCTGGTCATCACGGCGGCCGATCCCAATCATCCGTCGTTCGGCTGCCAGGACAAGGCCAAGTGGACCTATTTCGGCGACGCCTTTTTCAATGTCGCGCTCCGGAAAGCCGCAAGCCTGAAGGATGCGTTTCTCGATGCGCGATCGCTGGTGCGAAAGCGAGAGCTTCGAGAGCATTTCGAGCCATCGAATCCTCTCATGGCAGGCGGAGCAAACGTGCAGTCGTTTCTTGTTGCACGGCCTTGAATGAAACGCCGAGGGGCATGCTAAAAGCTTCGGCATGATCCCGTGGGTGAAAATCGACACGGCGCGCATTCCCGGCTCGGACGAAGACCTGCGGCTGATGCGGCGTGGCGCCGAGTTCTCGATCATGCTCGGCACCAACGAGCTGATGAACAGCCGCCTCAGCGGTTCCGAGGCCGCGCTCGCGACGCTTGCGGCCAGGAAGATCGAAAAGGTCGCAAAGCCGCATGTGCTCATCGGCGGTCTCGGAATGGGTTTTACGCTGCGGGCGGCGCTCGCCGCGCTCGGGAGTCATGCCCATATCGTCGTGGCCGAACTGGTGCCGGCGGTCGTTGCCTGGGCGCGCGGCCCGATGGCGGAAATCTTCGGCGACAGCCTGAACGATCCCCGCGTCGACATTCGCGAAGTTGACGTGGCGCGGGTGATCGAACAGCATCCCCTCACATTCGATGCGATCCTGCTCGACGTCGATAATGGCCCTGAAGGGCTTACCCGGAAAGCCAACGACGCGTTGTATGATATTCCCGGGCTGAAACGGATCCACACTGCGCTACGGCGAGGTGGCGTGCTCGCCGTGTGGTCGTCCGGACCGAATCCGAGATTTTCGAAGCGCCTTGGCCAAGCCGGGTTCGCCGTGAACGAAGTTGCCGTCCGCGCCACCGGGAAAGGCGGCGGCGCGCGCCATGTCATCTGGATCGCGACGAAATAATCGTTACGGACTGACCGGCGAGCCGGCCGGCAGCCCAATTCCCTTCGCGCCGGCGGCCTGGCGCAGCAGATCGGGACGGTCGGAGATGATGCCGTCGACGCCGATCTCGATCATGCGCGCCATGTCCTCACCCTTGTTGACCGTCCAGACCACAACGCGCAATCCGAGGCCGTGAGCCTCGGCGACGAGCGTAGCGTTGATGTCGCCGAAATAGGGCGACCAGATAGCGCCTCCGGCGGCCTTGATGGTGCGCGGCAGCGAGCCACCGTGATCCGCCGGGTTGAAGCCGGCCATCCAGTTCGGTCGCCTTGTCGAGCGCGATGGTCGGCGCCGAGCCGCGCTGCAGCGTCAGGTACACCGTCGGAATTTTCGGCGCCGTTGCTGGACGAGCTGCAGCGTCCGCCAGTCGAAGGACTGGATCATGACGCGGTCCGCGAATCCCTCGGCGTCGATCAGTCCGAGCAGCAGCGTTACGAAGGTTTGCGGATCGGGCGATTCATCCGGATGGTTCGGATCGATCTTGGTCTCGATGTTGAAGCGCACGCAGCTGTTGCCGGACTTGCGCACCAGCGCGAACAGTTCCTTCAGCATCGGAATGCGCGTCCCCGGAACGGCGCGCTGATCCGGAAATTGCCTGGCGTAGGCGCTGTCGGGGCGGATCTGTCCGACGTCGTAAGTCCTGACCTCGTCAAGCCGCAGCTTGACGAAGGGCGTGCCGGGCGCGGCGATATAGTCACCTTTGGCGTCGCGCGCGAGATCGGGGTTGAGCCAGCGCTCATGGGAGATAACGATCTCGCCGTCTGCGGTGACGCCGACGTCGAGTTCCAGCGTCATTGACGCCCATGGACAGCGCATTGGCAAACGCCGGCAGGGTGTTCTCCGGCAAAAGGGCGCGTCCGCCCCGATGCGCCTCGATATCGAAGGCCATATCGCAAGCCATGGCCGGTCCTGCAACGAGAGAGCAGAAAGCTGCAAGCAACTTCAAACGAAGAGATGGCGTCATGATGGAAGGCCGTCAGGTCCGTCGGCGCATGGGATCCCACTCACGCTGCCTTCTTCGCCGCGCCCTTGGCGTGCTCCGCGATCGCGTCGATGATCTGTGGCCACATCGGAATCGGGATCGCGTGTCCCATGCCCTCGACCATCAGAAGTTTCGCGCCGGGGATCGAGGCCGCGGTGTCCTTGCCGCCTTTCGGACGCACCAGCGGATCGACGGTGCCGTGGATCACCAGTGTCGGCGCGGTGACGTTGCGCAGTCGGTCCTTGCGGCTGCCGGAGGCCAGAATGGCGCGGAGCTGCCGGCCGACGCCGGCCGGATTGAGCCCGCGCGAAAAGATCCGCGCCGCGCGGGAGCGATCGAGCGCCTCGTCCTCGGGGAAGCTGCCGACCCGCAGGATCTTCCAGGTCTGCGCGAAGCGCGCGAAATATTCCTCCTTCGTGGTGGGCGGTGGCGCCATCAGCATCGCGGCCGCCTCCTTGGTCGGCGGCGGCACTTTGGGATTGCCGGTCGTCGACATGATCGAGGTCAGCGAGCGCACGCGCTGCGGAAACGAGATCGCGATCTCCTGGGCGATCATGCCGCCCATGGAGGCGCCGACCAGATGCGCCGACTTGATGCCGAGCGCATCCATCAGCCCCGTGGTGTCGCGCGCCATGTCGATGATCTTGTAGGGTGCCGCGACCGGAATCTTCAGGAAGCGCAGCTTCAACAGCTCGACCGGCGTCGAGCCGCTTGCCGCCCGTCAGTTTGCCCGACTGGCCGATGTCGCGATTGTCGAAGCGGATGACGCGGAAGCCGCGCGCGGCGAGCTGCTCGCAGAACGCGTCGTCCCACAGCACCATCTGGGCGCCGAGACCCATGATCAGCAGCATCGGCTCTGCCGTCGGCTCGCCGAAAATCTCGTAGCAAATGTCGATGCCGTTGGCGCGGGCGATCTGTTGCGGCTGATGGGGTTGGGCTCACGCGAGCGCTCCTCGTGGTCGTCTCATGGGGAACTCTATGGCACGGTTTGGCGCGCCGCAGAAGGATTTCCGATGGTACCCGCGTCCGCTTCGCGGGCGATGTTGACCGTCCCGTCGCAACGGTGTGGTATGGCGCAAAAGAAGGCCTTAAAGGCCTCGCTGGAGTGAGGAGGATCCGATGGCCGACAAGAGCAACGATCCGGTCGCGTTGTGGCAGAACATGATCGGCGAGATGGAGAAGGGCTTCAACGCCTTCGCCAATCAGGCCATGACGTCGCCGGAATTCTCCAAGGTGATGAACCAGGCCGGCGGTGTCGACCGCGGGCGCGCAGAAGCAGTTCGGCGAGCTCATGGAGAAATATCTTCTCTCGATGAACCTGCCGAGCCGCGCCCAGATGGTCGGCATGGCCGAACGGCTGCAGTCGATCGAAGGCCAGATCAACGAGATCAAGGCGATGCTGCAGCAGATGAACGCCGCCTCCGGCGGAACATCCGGCTATGCCGGCGCGCCGCGGCCGCCGCGCACCAAGCGTCCGCCGGCTCCGCCGTCGGGAGAGCAAAAATGAACGCGCCGACGGGACTCGATCTCGCCTCCATCCCCGAGCGGATCCAATCCGAGGTGCAGCGCGCGATCCAGCGCAGCATCAAGGGCGTCGAATATTTCTCGACCTCCGGCCCGACGCTGGGTTCGACGCCGAAGGACATCATCCATTCCCGCGGCACGCTTGAATCTCTATCACTACCGGCCGCTCTCGGACGAAGTCTACCGCGTGCCGGTGCTGATCGTGATGGCGACCACCAATCGCGGCTACATCCTCGACATGGTGCCCGGCCAGAGCTTCATCGAGTTCCTGCTCAAGCGCGGCTACGACGTCTACATGATGGACTGGACCGCGCCGAAGCCGGAAGAGAAGTCGCTGTCGATGGAGAACTACGTCCTCGACTTCATTCCGGATTGCGTGCGCCGCGTGCAGCAGGATTCCGGCGAGCAGGACGTCTCCGTGATCGGCTACTGCTTCGGCGGCGTGCTGTCGCTGCTCTACGGCTCGATCTTCAACGACGGGCCGATGAAGAACCTGATCTGCTTCACCACGCCGATCGACTTCCGCGAGATGAAGCTGTTCTCGAATTTCGCCGACCGCCGCTATTTCGACGTCGACCGTCTGATCGACAGCGTCGGCAACGTGCCGCCGGAGATGATCCTGTCCTCGTTCGAGATGCTGCGGCCGGCCTCGCGCATGACCAGCCAGGTGCAGCTCTGGGACAACATCTGGAACGACGAGTTCGTGAAGTCCTACCGGATGTTCGATCGCTGGGCGACCGACACGCTGCCGCTCGCCGGCGAGTATTTCCGCGACATCACCAAGGACCTGATGTGGGACAACAAGCTCTACAACGGCACCATGACGGTCGGCGGCCGCAAGGCCGACATCGCCGACATCAAGGTGCCGATCCTGCATGCGGTCGCCGAGCACGACCACATCGTTCCCTATGACGCGGCCAAGCACCTGATCCCGAGGGTCGCCTCGCAGGACAAGGAAGAGGTGATGCTGAAAGGCGGTCACGTCTCGCTTGTCGCCGGCGCCAACGCGGTCAAGCGGCTGTGGCCGAAACTGGATTCCTGGTTAGGTGGAAGATCGACATGAGTGAAACCCGTTCCTATCCCCGTCACGTCAAGACCGACGCCGGCGACATCGAATTCCGCCTGATGTCGCGCGCCGACGAGGCCGCCGTGCTCGACTTCGCGCAGAAGCTGCCGACGCACGATCTGCTGTTCCTGCCGCGCAATATCAGCCAGCCCAAGGTGCTGTCGGCCTGGATCAACGAGATCGAGCGCGGCGACATCAAGAGCCTGCTCGCGATCAAGGACGGCAAGGTGGTCGGCTGCGGCACTTTGGTGCGCGACCGGCATTCCTGGTCGCCCCATGTCGGCGGCATCCGGATGGTGGTGTCGCTGGATGTCCGCGGGCAAGGGCGTCGGCCGGGCGCTGTCGCAGGAGACGTTTGCCATGGCTCTGGGCGAGGGCCTGGAAAAGCTCACGGTGCAGATGACGGTCGACCAGCAGGCGGCGATCGCCCTGTTCGAGAGCCTCGGCTTCAAGGCCGAGGCGCTGCTCCGCGACCATGTCCGGGATGTCGACGGCAAGAAGCACGATATCGTCGTGCTCGGGCACAATGTGGCGCAGTTCGCGGCCCAGATGGAGGCTTACGGCCTCCCGGAGGCGGTTCAGCACTGAGCCTGCCCGGCGGTCGAGCGCCGGGTTCCACAGTCTGATCACGGTTTCGTGATATCGCGATGCAACATCATTGTTGCATCGCACCATTAACCGTGCCATATAAGCAGTGCCCCGGGCCAAAGCCGGACGGGGTGAGCCCATAGCTCAAACCCCTGAGGATGGAGAGACCCCATGACCACCGAGACCACCAACGTTTACGACACCGTGAAGCAGGCTTTCGCGCCCGTCACCGAGGCCTTCAAGAACCTTCCAGAACGTGGAAGTTCCCGAGGCCGCTCGCGAGTTCGTCAAGAAGACCGCCAACTCCGCCAAGGAGCGCGCCGCCGACGTCTACGCCGGTTCCGAGAAGGTGACCGCTGCGATCGAGACCGCGGTTGCCGACTCCGTCAGCGAAGCCGCCAAGATCAGCCGCAACATCCAGCAGGCGATGTATCAGGACGCGGAAGCGTTCTTCGCCGGCCTCGACAAGCTGGCTTCCGCCAAGTCGCTGAACGAAGCGGTGCAGATCCAGTCGGACCTCGCCCGTGCGCGCGGTGAAGTGTTCGTCTCGCGGGCCAAGTCGACCACCGAATATCTCGGCAAGCTCGTTGCCAACGGTGCGAAGACCGCCCAGGACAACTTCGCCAAGGTCTACAACAAGACCGCATGCCTGATTGCTTGGGCCAGTGGATGGTTCGAAGGCCCGCCTCGTGCGGGCCTTCTTTTTGGGTCGCGCCCGCATACAGTGCATGCGTGAGCAGCGTTCGTTCGCATCCGAACCGGATGAGCGCGTCATCGCTCGAAGCGATAACGATGATCCCGAGTCTGGTCGTGAGCTTCATGACCACGCCCGGCACTTCGACCTTCGACGCGCCGCCGACGCTTCGCGCGCCGCCGAGCTCCGGCGCGTCAAGGCGCTGGCGACCCTGGTGCTGGTGGGCACGCTGACGCTGTTCGTCGTCGCCAAGCTGCTGCTCAACGTCCATCCCGTCTTCGGCTTCGTCGCGGCCTTTGCCGAAGCCGCCACCATCGGCGGCCTCGCCGACTGGTATGCCGTGGTGGCGCTGTTCAAGCGGCCGCTCGGCCTGCCGATCCCGCACACCGCGATCATCCAGAGCAATCAGCAGCGCATCGCCGACAAGCTCGGCGAATTCATCGAAAAGAACTTCCTGGAGGCCGGTCCGGTCGACGCCAAGCTGCGCGAGATCGACTTCGGCACCTTCATCGCGGACTGGCTGCGCGACCGCAAGCGCAGCGAGGATCTGGCGCGCTTCGTCGCTGCGCCTGCTGCCGGAGGCGTTCTCGGCGACGGAGTCCTCGGGCCTGATGACCTTCATCACCCGCCGCGTCACCACGCAGGTGCTTTCGATCGATCTCGCGCCGCTGGCGGCCGGCGCGCTGCGCGGCTTCGTGCAGGAGGGCAAGCATGAGGGCCTGCTCGACGACATCCTGCGCGCGATGCACCGGACGCTGACGCAGCAGGAGACCATGGCGGTGATCCGCGACAAGGTCCGCGCCGAGATGCCGACCCTGCTCAGGCTCTATCGCGCCGACAAGTTCGTGGTGAACCGCATCATCGCCTCGGCCACGAAATTCTTCGAGGAAGTGCAGAGCGATCCCAAGCATCCGTTCCGCGGCGAGTTCGACCGCATGCTGCTGACCTTCGTCGATCGGCTCGGCAGCGACAAGGCGTTCGCCGATCGCATCGACGGCCTCAAGCGCGACGTGATGGCGCGGCCGGAGCTCGCCAATCTCGGCCGCAACATCTGGGCCAATGTGAAGGACTTCATCGAGCGCAGCGCCTCCGGCGAGTCGCAGGTGCTGCAGCAGCAACTGACGCGGATGTTCGTCGAGGCCGGCGAGGCGCTCGCCGGCGACGCCGAGCTGCGCGGCGAGATCAACCAGGGCCTGGTCGCGATCCTGCGCACGCGTCGTCGCCGAGCAGAAGAGCGGCGTGTCGACCTTCATCGCCGACCAGATGAAGTCCTGGGACATGGCGCAGCTGATCTCGCTGATCGAAGTCAACGTCGGCAAGGACCTGCAATACATCCGCTTCAACGGCTCGCTGATCGGCGGGCTGGCCGGGTCTGGCGCTCTACACCGCCGAATACCTGCTGCGGCTCGTGTGACTAATTCATCACGTCCAGCATCTTTAATTGCCGGCGAGCTGTGACCTCGCTCGCTTGAATCGCGCGAGAGCAGTTCCATAGCTTTTCAGAATCGCATCGCGTTGTTGCGTTGCGAAACGAATTCGACGAGGTTTGCGTTCTTCATTGATCCATTGGCCGGCTGCCGCGACGTAAGGGGCCGGCCTGAACAGGAGACACGATGTCCGCTGCTGCGCAGACGCTTCGCCCGCCGTCCAGAACGCTGATGTTTCTGGAAGGCCGTGCCATCCATGAACTCGGCGCCTTCCTCGGCGCATTGCCGCTGCTCTCACTGGCGCCGCGCGGCGACGGCCACCCGGTGCTGGTGCTGCCCGGACTGATCGCCTCCGACGTCTCGACCCGGCCGCTGCGCGCCTTCCTGCGCAACCGCGGCTATGCCGTCAGCGGCTGGCAGCAGGGCCGCAATCTCGGGCTTCGCCCGGGCGTGCAGCACGCGCATGACCGATCTGCTCGAAGAGATGAACGACACCCACGGCCGCAAGGTCTCGCTGGTCGGCTGGAGCCTCGGCGGTCTCTATGCGCGCCAGCTCGCCAAGATGATGCCGGAGCGCGTGCGCTCGGTGATCACGCTCGGCAGCCCGTTCGCCGGCTGGCCGCGCTCGACCAACGCCTGGCGCGTCTATGAGATGGCGAGCGGCCGCCGCGCCGACGAAGAAGACGCGCGCTTCGGCGGTGCGCTCTCGATGCCGCCGCCGGTGCCGACCACCGCGATCTTCAGCCGCACCGACGGCATCTGCGCCTGGCAGGGCTGCATGGAGAAGACGTCGGCGCAGGCCGAGAGCATCGAGGTCGAGAGCAGCCATTGCGGCATGGGCCATCATCCCGCCGTGGTCTATGCGGTCGCCGATCGCCTCGCGCAGGCCGGAAGGGCAGTGGAAGCCGTTCGACCGCTCCGGCTGGCGCGCGATCGTCTATCCCGATCCGAACCGGTAAGTCGAAAGCATCTCTCCTTCGTCATGGCCGGGCTTGACCCGGCCATCCACGTCTTTCTTTGCGATTGCAAGTAAGACGTGGATGCCCGGCACAAGCGCCGGGCATGACGAGTTTACGATGACGCGACATTGTCGCAACTCGACAAACTGCGGTATGCGTCACCCATGCCGCCGCAACCGCTCGCCCGCATCATCGACCAGCTCAAGCGCGAACCCTCGCGCACCGGCTCGATCATCATCACCATGTTCGGCGACGCCATCGTGCCGCGCGGCGGCTCGGTCGCGCTCGGCAACGCTGCTCGAATTCTTCGAGACGCTCGACATCGACGCCACCGTGGTGCGCACCGCGATGTCGCGGCTGACCGCCGACGGCTGGTTCGAGCGCAGCAAGATCGGCCGCAACAGTTTCTATCGCCTGGTGCAAAAGGGCCGGCTGACCTTCGATATCGCGACCAAGCACATCTACGATCCGCCGCCGTCGGACTGGACCGGCCGCTTCGAACTGCTGCTGATCGGCAATGCCGAAGACCGCGACGCCTCGCGCGAGGCGCTTGAAGAATGCCGGCTTCGGCAGTCCGGTGCCGGGCGTGTGGGTGGCGCCATCGGGCGTGCCGATCCCCGAGGAAGCCTCGCGCGCGATCCGTCTCGAAGTCTCGGCCGAGGACGACAGCGGCCGGCGGCTGCTCGCCGAAAGCTGGCCGCTCGAGCGCACCGCGGACGCCTATCTGAAATTCATGAAGACGTTCGAGCCGCTGCGCGCCTTCATCGAACGCCGCGAGAAGCTCAGCGACGCCGACGCCTTCACCGCGCGCATCCTGCTGATCCACCATTATCGCCGCGTGGTGCTGCGCGATCCGCTGCTGCCGGTGGCGCTGCTGCCGAGGGATTGGCCGGGCAGGGCGGCCCGCGCGCTCTGCGGCGAGATCTATCGCGCGCTGCTTTCTCCGTCCGAACAATGGCTTGACCGGCACGGCAGCAACGAGAACGGGCCGCTGCCGAAGGCGGCTGCGGAACTTGCGCGGCGGTTTGGCGATTAGCTCGATATGTTACAAAAATAACTTGCAATAAGTATTTTTTGTTATATATTTGATCCCAATCAATGCAAGGGAGGTCGGCATGTACACGCAGGCGCTCAACACGTCCGACGGCGACGACCGCCAGATCGAGGACGCCGCGCGCGCCGCCGCCTTTCAGGCGCGCATCGATGCCGACGAGCGCATCGAGCCGAACGACTGGATGCCGGCGGCCTATCGCAAGACGCTGACGCGGCAGATTTCCCAGCACGCCCATTCCGAAATCGTCGGCATGCTGCCCGAGGGCAACTGGATCACCCGCGCGCCGTCGCTGCGCCGCAAGGCCGCGCTGCTCGCCAAGGTGCAGGACGAATGCGGCCACGGGCTTTATCTCTACGCCGCCGCCGAGACGCTCGGCACCTCGCGCGAGGAGCTGGTCGACGCGATGCTGGCCGGCAAGGCGAAGTATTCCTCGATCTTCAACTATCCGACGCTGACCTGGGCCGACATCGGCGCGATCGGCTGGCTGGTCGATGGCGCGGCGATCATGAACCAGATTCCGCTGTGCCGCTGCTCCTATGGTCCCTATGCGCGCGCGATGATCCGCGTCTGCAAGGAAGAGTCGTTCCACCAGCGCCAGGGTTTCGAGATCATGCTGACGCTGTGCCGCGGCAGCGAGGAGCAGAAGGCGATGGCGCAGAACGCGCTGGATCGCTGGTGGTGGCCGGTGCTGATGATGTTCGGCCCGCCCGACAAGGCGAGCCAGCACAGCGACACCTCGACCAAGTGGAAGATCAAGCGCTTCTCCAATGACGAGCTGCGCCAGAAATTCGTCGACGCCACCGTGCCGCAGGCGCAGTTCCTCGGGCTGACCATTCCCGATCCCGGCATGAAGCAGGATGCGGAAGGGCACTGGCGCTACAGCGCGATCGACTGGACCGAGTTCAATCAGGTGCTCGCCGGCAACGGCCCGTGCAACCGCGATCGGCATCGCGGCGCGGCGCAAGGCGCATGACGAGGGCGCCTGGGTGCGCGAGGCGGCCGCCGCCTACGCCGAGAAGCGCAAGGCGCGCCAGCTCGCGCAGGCCGCGGAATAAGGAGATCACGATGGCAACGCCGAACACGCCGCTCTGGGAAGTCTTCATCCGCAGCCGCAACGGGCTCGCGCACAAGCATTGCGGCTCGCTGCATGCGGCGGACGCGACGCTGGCGCTGCAGGCCGCGCGCGACATCTACACCCGCCGCGGCGAGGGCCTGTCGATCTGGGTGGTGCCGTCGAACGCGATCACCGCGTCCGATCCGTCCGAGAAGGGCATGATGTTCGAGCCGGCGGAATCCAAGATCTACCGGCATCCGACGTTCTACGACGTGCCCGACGAAGTCGGGCATATGTGATTCGCCCTCATGGTGAGGAGCGCGAGCGCGTCTCGAACCATGAGGCCTGATGGCTCACTTCGACCGCTTCGCGCTCCTCAGGATGAGGTCGAGCAAGAGATCGAAATGGCCGTCGCCTCGATCCAGGTCTCCGAAACGCCGCTGGTGCTCTACGCGCTGCGCCGCGCCGACGATGCGCTGATCCTCGGCCATCGGCTGTCGGAATGGTGCGGCCACGCGCCGATGCTGGAAGAGGACATGGCGCTCGCCAATATGGGCCTCGACCTGCTCGGCCAGGCGCGCGAGCTCTACAGCTACGCCGCCAAGGTCGAGGGCAAGGGCAACGACGAGGACAAGTTCGCCTATCTGCGCGACGTCAGGCAGTACCGCAACCTGCTGCTGGTGGAGCAGCCGAACGGCGATTTCGCCCGCACCATGGTGCGGCAGTTCTTCTATGCCGCCTTCGCCGATCTCTATTGGCGCGCGATGATGAAATCATCCGATGCGACGCTGGCCGCGATCGCCGCGAAGAGCGAGAAGGAAAGCGCCTATCATCTGCGCCATTCCTCCGAATGGATCGTCCGGCTCGGCGACGGCACCGACGAAAGCCACCGCCGCGCGCAGGCCGCGATCGACGATCTCTGGGCCTTCACCGGCGAGATGTTTGCGGTCGATGACGCCGAGCGCGCGCTGATCGATGCCGGCGTCGCCATCGATCCCGCAAGCCTGAAGGCGCAATGGCTCAAGACGGTGACCGGCGTCGTCGCCGAGGCGACGCTGGCGCTGCCGAAGAACGACTGGATGCAGCAGGGCGGCCGCGTCGGCCGGCACAGCGAGCATCTCGGCCATCTCCTCTCCGAATTGCAGTCGCTGCAGCGGACCTTTCCGGGGGCGACATGGTGACGGCCGCGCTCAGCGATGCCGATCTGCGCCAGCGCGCCTGGGACGCGGCCGCGCGCGTGGTCGATCCGGAAATTCCGGTGCTGACCATCGCCGATCTCGGCGTGCTGCGCGAGGTCAGCGTCAGCGACGGCCATGTCGAGGTCGCGATCACGCCGACCTATTCCGGCTGTCCGGCCATGAACATGATCGCGCTCGAGATCGAGCTCGCGCTGGAGCGCGAGGGTTTTGCCAAGCCGAAAATCCGCACCGTGCTGTCGCCGGCCTGGACCACCGACTGGATGAGCGAGGACGGCCGCCGCAAGCTCCGGGAATACGGCATCGCGCCGCCGCAAGCCGGCAGCGTCGCGCCGCGCGCTGTTCGGCGTGCAGGAGGTGGCGTGCCCGCAATGCGGCTCTGACGATACCGAACTGCTGTCCGAATTCGGCTCGACCTCCTGCAAGGCGCTGTGGCGCTGCAAGGCCTGCCGCGAACCCTTCGATTATTTCAAGTGTCATTGAGCCATGTCCGCTGCCGCACCCCGTTTCCATCGCCTTGCCGTCAACGATCTGCGCCGCGAAACCGCGGACGCGGTGTCGATGACCTTCGCGATCCCGAGCGAACTTGCCGACGATTACGCCTTCGCGCCCGGCCAGTATCTGACCCTGCGCACCACCATGGACGGCGAGGAAGTGCGCCGCTCCTATTCGATCTGCTCCGGCCCCGACGACGGCGAGCTGCGCATCGCCGTGAAGAAGGTCGATGGCGGCGCGTTCTCGTCCTGGGCCGCGGACGAATTGAAATCCGGCGACGAGCTCGACGTGATGACGCCGACCGGCCGCTTCGGCGTCGCGCCTGCGCCGGAGGAGGCGCGGATCTATGTCGGCTTTGCCGCCGGCAGCGGCATCACGCCGATCCTCTCGATCGTCAAGGGCGTGCTGGCGCGCGAGCCGAACAGCCGCTTCTTCCTGTTCTACGGCAACCGCGCCACCGAAGGCGTGATGTTCCGCGAGGCGCTGGAAGAGCTGAAGGACCGCTTCCTGCAGCGCTTCTCGCTGTTCCATGTCATCTCCGGCGAGGAGCAGGACATTCCGATCCTGCACGGCCGGCTCGACGGCGAGAAGGTGAGGGTGCTGCTGCGCTCGCTGGTGCCGGCGGCGACCGTCGATCATGTCTTCATCTGCGGCCCGACCGGCATGAGCGAGGACATCGAGGCGACCTGCCGCGACATCGGCATTGCCGAGGACCGCATCCATGTCGAGCGCTTCGTCTCCGGTCTCGGCGGCAAGCCGCGGCCGAAGGCGGTGATCGCGCCGTCGGCGCCGCCGAAGGCGTTCGCCTCGCTGATCATCGACGGCAAGCGCCGCGACGTGCCGGTCGCCGAGGGCGAGGCCATTCTCGATGCCGCGCTGCGCGCCGGCATGGACCTGCCGTTCGCCTGCAAGGGCGGCATGTGCTCGACCTGCCGCGCCAAGCTGGTCGAGGGCGAGGCCGAGATGGACGTGAACTATTCGCTGGAGCCGTGGGAGCTGAAGGCAGGCTTTGTCCTGACCTGCCAGGCCAAGCCGGTTTCGGACAAGGTCGTGGTCGACTACGATCACGTGTAGCGCATGATCCGGAAGTGGGCACCGGTTTTCCGATCAAGATCATGCGCAACAATCGGAGAGGGACGAGTGAACGTCAAGGCCACGCTATCGCCCGACGATCTCGCGCGCGCCTGTGCGGACGCGATGTGGAAGGACGACGACGCCTCCTCCGGCCTCGGCATGAAGATCGTCGACATCGGCCCGGGCCGGGCGACGCTGACCATGACCGTGCAGCCGCACATGGTGAACGGCCAGCGCATCGCCCATGGCGGCTTCATCTTCACGCTGGCCGATTCCGCCTTTGCCTTTGCCTGCAACAGCCACAATGAGAAGGCGGTCGCGGCGCAGGGCGACATCACCTTCATCAGGCCGGGCAAGCTCGGCGACACGCTGGTCGCCACCGCGCGCGAAATTTCGCGCAGCGGACGCTCCGGCATCTACGACGTGCGGGTCACCGCGGGCGACGAGGTGATCGCCGAATTTCGCGGGCATTCCCGCACCATCGGCGGCACATGGCTGCCGACGGGCGAGACCGACACCAAGAAAAAATAAGATTCAGGGAAACGCACGATGGCCACGACAAGTCTCAAGACAAAGGGCAGCGGCTACACGCCGGAGCTCGACGATGCCGAGCGCGCCTCGCGCGACGAGATCATGGCGCTGCAGACGAAGCGTCTCGCCTGGTCGCTGAAGCACGCCTACGACAATGTCGCGCACTACAAGAAGGCGTTCGACGCCGCCGGCGTGCATCCCGGCGATTTCACGCGAGCTCTCCGATCTCGCCAAATTTCCGTTCACGGTGAAGACGGATCTGCGCGACAACTATCCCTTCAACATGTTCGCGGTCCCGCGCGAGAAACTGGTGCGCGTGCATGCGTCCTCGGGCACGACCGGCAAGCCGATCGTGGTCGGCTACACCCGCGCCGACATCGGCATCTGGTCGGACGTGATGGCGCGCTCGATCCGCGCCGCCGGCGGCCGCACCGGCATGATCATCCACAACGCCTATGGCTATGGCCTGTTCACCGGCGGGCTCGGCGTGCACTACGGCGCCGAGCAGCTCGGCTGCACCGTGGTGCCGATCTCCGGCGGCATGACCGAGCGGCAGGTGCAGCTGATCAACGATTTCCGGCCCGACATCATCACGGTGACGCCGAGCTACATGCTGGCGATCCTCGACGAGTTCAAGAAGCGCGGCCTCGATCCGCGCAAATCGTCGCTGAAGTTCGGCATCTTCGGCGCCGAGCCCTGGACCAACGCGATGCGCGTCGAGATCGAGCAGACCTTCGACATGGACGCGACCGATATCTACGGCCTGTCCGAGGTGATCGGTCCCGGCGTCGCGCAGGAATGCGTGGAGACCAAGGACGGCCTGCACATCTGGGAGGATCATTTCTATCCCGAAGTGATCGATCCCGAGACCGGCAAGGTGCTGCCCGACGGCGAGAAGGGCGAGCTGGTGTTCACCTCGCTGACCAAGGAAGCCTTTCCCGTGATCCGCTATCGCACCCGCGACCTGACGCGGCTGTTGCCGGGCACGGCGCGGCCGGGCATGCGGCGGATGGAGAAGGTCACCGGCCGCTCCGACGACATGATCATCCTGCGCGGCGTCAACGTGTTCCCGACCCAGATCGAGGAGGCGCTGCTCGCGACCGACTGGTGCGGCGGCCATTTCATCATCGAGCTGACCCGCGAGGGCCGCATGGACGAGATGGTCGTGCTCGCCGAAGCGCGGCACGAGCATTGGGACGGCAGCGGGCTGACGGCGCATGCCGAGAAGGTCTCGGCCTTCATCAAGAACACCATCGGCATCTCCGCCGGCGTGCAGGATCGTCGCGCCGGAGACGCTGGAACGCTCGCTCGGCAAGGCCAAGCGGGTTTACGACAAGCGGCCGAAGGGGTAACTCCTGTCTCCCAACCGGAGTCAGGGACAGGATGCAGGTTGCCCAGAACTCGGAAGCCCGGCCGCTCACCGTCGACGCACGCTGCGTGCGGCTGAACGCCAAGGCCGAGAACGCCGATGCGCTCGCGCCTGCGGTCGAGCGCCGCTCTGCTTACGCGCGCCGCCAACGAAGTGCTGATCGAGATCAAGGCGGCCGCGGTCAATCCGTCCGACGTCAAGGCCGCGACCGGGCTGATGCCCTACGCGGTGTTTCCGCGCACGCCCGGGCCGCGACTATGCCGGCGTCGTCATCGATGGCCCGACCGGCAGCGTCGGCCGCGAGGTGTTCGGCTCCTCCGGCGATCTCGGCATCCGCCGCGACGGCACGCATGCGACGCATCTCGCCGTCGAGCTCGAAGCCACCGTCGAGAAGCCCAAAAGCATCTCCTGGGAAGAAGCCGCCGGCATCGGCGTGCCCTTTGTCACCGCGATGGAAGGCTTTCGCCGCGCCGGCATCCCGAAGCCGGGCGAGACCGTGCTGGTGATGGGCGTCAACGGCAAGGTCGGCCAGGCCGCGGTGCAGATCGCGACCTGGCACGGCGCGCGCGCCATCGGCGTGGTGCGCAAGAGCGAGCCTTACGAAGGCCACGCCAATGCCGCGGTCGAGGTGATCGACGCATCAAGCGCCGATGTCGCAACGCGCGTGCGCGAGCTCACCGACGGCAAGGGCGCCGACATCGTCTTCAACACGGTCGGCGATCCCTATTTCCAGGCCGCGCACAAATCGCTGGCCCTGCGCGGCCGGCAGATCCTGATCGCCGCGATCGACCGCATCGTGCAGTTCAACATCCTCGAATTCTATCGCGGCCAGCACACCTATGTCGGCATCGACACGCTCGGCCTGTCCTCGATCGCGACCGGCGATGTCCTGCGCGAGCTGGCGCCGGGCTTTGCCAGCGGGCATCTGAAGCCGTTTCCGATCAATCCGGCGTCGGTATTTCCGCTGGAGGACGCCAGGCGCGCCTTTGTCGCGGTCGCCGGCTCCTCGCGCGATCGCGTGATACTCAAACCGTAAGCTCCGACATGGACCCCGCCCAAATCGCCGTCCTCTCCGGTCTCGTCATCGGCCTCGTCTACGGCGCGATCGGCCTGCTCAGCGGCTTCTGCATGATGAGCGGTCTGCGCGGCTGGTGGGCGGAAGGCGACGGCCGGCTGGTGCGCACCTATGCGCTGGCGATGGGCGTCGCGCATCGCCGCCTCGCAGCTGCTGGCGGCGCGCGGCACCGTCGATCTCGGCAAGTCGATCTATCTGCAAACCGTCGTTCTCCGCGCCGGTGATGTTCCTCGGCGGGCTCTTGTTCGGCTACGGCATGGTGCTGTCGAACGGTTGCGGCTCGCGCGCGCTGGTGCTGCTCGGACGCGGCAATCTGCGTTCCCTCGTGGTCGTGATCGTGCTCGGCATCTTTGCCGAGATGACGCTGAAGGGCCTGATCGCGCCGGCACGGATCGCCGGTGTGCAGATCTCGACAGATCACGACCAAGCTGGTGTCGGTGCCATCGCTGCTCGCGAGCTTCGGCCTGACGGAATCGTTGGCGCGCATGCTTGCCGCGTCGGTCATCTCGGCGGCACTGATCATCTTCGCCTTCGCGCACGCGCCGTTCCGCCGCTCGCTCGGGCAGGTCGCGGCCGGAATCGCGGTGGGACTGCTGGTCGCCGCCGGCTGGTATGCGACCGGCTATCTCGGCAATGACGATTTCAATCCGGTGCCGGTGACATCGCTGACCTTCATCGCGCCGATCGCCGACGCCCTGCAATACGTCATGCTGTCGACGGGATCGACGCTGAATTTCGGCATCGCCACTGTCGGCGGCGTGTTCGCCGGCAGCCTGATCACCGCGCTCGCGACCGGCCGCTTCGAGCTCGAAGGCTATCCGTTCGCCGCAGCACATGCTGCGCTCGGCCGGCGGTGCCGCGCTGATGGGCATCGGCGGCGTGATGGCGTTCGGCTGCTCGATCGGGCAGGGGCTGACGGGATTGTCGACGCTCGCGGTCGCATCCTTCATCGCGGTCGCCGGCATCATGCTCGGCACGGCGATCGGCCTGCGCGGCGCGCTGCGCGTGCGGTCGCTGCCTGCGGCCTGATCAGTCTGCCGCCCTGGTCACGATCCGGATTTCCGACGTCAGCGTGCGATGCACCGGACATTTGTCGGCGATCTCCAGAATGCGCTTGCGCTGGTCGGCATCGAGCGGACCGTCGAGGCCGATCGCGACCTCGATCTGGTCGAGCATGCCTTCCTTGGTCTCGCACTCCGCGCAATCCTTGGCGTAGATCTTGCTGTGGTTCAGCGTCACCGTGGCGCGCTCCAGCGGGAACTGATTTGCGGTCGGCATAGAGCCGCATGGTCATGGACTTGCAGGCGCCGAGGGCCGTGAGCAGGAAATCATAAGGCCCCGGTCCGGTATCCTCGCCGCCGGCGGCGCGCGGCTCGTCGGCGAGCAGATGATGCGGGCCGATCGCAACCGTGTTCTGGAACTTGCCGTTGCCGGGTTTCCTGCACCACGACCTGCCGCGGCTTGTCCTGCGCCTCGGCGGCGGGCGCCGCGGCGAGATCGACATAGCGCGTCGCCCAGGCCGCGATCATTTCGGCGACGTAGGTGGAATCGCGGCGCTGGCTCAGCAGATGATCGGCGCCGGACAGCGACACGAAGCTCTTCGGATGCTTCGCGGCCACGAAGATGCGCGTGGCATTGTCGATGCCGACGGTGTCGTCGGTCGGCGAATGCATCACCAGCAGCGCCTTGTGCAGATTGTGGACCTGGTCGAGCAGGCGCTGCTCGGCGACGTCGTCGAGGAATTCGCGCTTGATGGTGAAGGGCCGCCCGGCCAGCGACACCTCGGCCTTGCCGTGCTCGCGGATGCGATCGACATGGTCCTTGAAGAGGCCGGTGACATGCGCGGGATCGGAGGGCGCAGCGATGGTGACGACGGCCTTTGCTTCCGGAATTTTGCCCGGCGGCGGCGAGGATCGCGGCGCCGCCGAGGCTGTGGCCGATCAGGATCGCCGGCGCCTTTCGGACGTCTGCGCAGATGGTCGGCGGCGCGCACGAGGTCGGCGACGTTGGAGGAGAATGTCGCGTTGGCGAAATCGCCCTCGCTGGAGCCGAGCCCGGTGAAGTCGAAGCGCAGCGTCGGCGATGCCCTTGGCGCTGAGCGCGGTCGCGATGCGCTTCGCCGCCAGCACGTCCTTGCCGCAGGTGAAGCAATGCGCGAACAGCGCGTAGGCAGCCGGCTCGCCGTCGGGCAGGTCGAGCGCGGCGGCAAGCTGATGGCCGCCTTCGCCGGTGAATTGGAATTTTTCGGTTGGCATGGGTGCTCCGTTGCTCCGTTCACCTCTCCCCTGGGAGAGTCGGCGCGAAGCGCCGTGAGGGTTCGGTCACCGTAGCCCTCACCCGAATTCTCGCTCGCTCGAAATTCGACTGCCCAGGGAGAGGTCAGATCCCCGAATAGCGCTGCTCGGCCCAGGGATCGCCGCGATTGTGATAGCCGCGGACTTCCCAATAGCCCGGCGCATCTGCTGTGACGAACTCGATCGCCTGCAGCCATTTCGCGCTCTTCCAGAAATAGAGATGCGGCACCACCAGCCGCACCGGGCCGCCATGCTCCGCGCTCAGCGGCTTGCCGGACCAGCTGTGCGCGAGCAACGCATCTTCAGCGGCGAAATCCTCCAGCGACAAATTGGTGGTGTAGCCGTCATAGGAATGCAGCACGACAGCGCTTGCATTCTCCTGCGGCTGGCAGGCCTCGAGCAGTTGCCGTGTCGGCAGGCCCGTCCATTGATTGTCGTAGCGCGACCAGGTGGTGACGCAATGGATGTCGGACACGATCTCGCGTCTGCGCCTGCGCGTAAAACTGCGCGAAGTCCCAGAACACGGGATTGTCGATCGCGCCGTAGACGTCGAGCCGCCAGCGCTCGCGCGAAATCTCCGGCGTCAGCCCGAGATCGAGCGTCGGCCAGTCGCGCGTCAGATGCTGGCCCGGCGGCAGCCGCGCCTCTTCGGGTCGCGTCGTCTTGCCGGTGAGGAAACGGCCCTCCGCCGCCCAGCGCTGCTTGCTGCGCGTCAGCTTGGAATCCGGCGGCGGCTCGTGGTCGTCAGCCATACAGGCCTCCCTCGCCAAGGGCCGGCCTGTCATCTCAGCTTTTCGAATTCAGGCCGTCTTTCCGAATAGCACTGGAAGCTGCCGCGGTCCACGCACGGTGCCCTCGGACCACGTCACCTTGCCGGCCGGGTCGAGCCGGAAATCCGGAATCCGTTTCAGCCATTCCTCCAGCGCCACCGTCATTTCCATCCGCGCGAGGTTGGAGCCGACGCAGCGATGAATGCCGAGGCCGAATGCGGCATGGCGGTTCTCCTTGCGATCGAGCACGACCTTGTCGGCGTCCGGGAAACATCGCCGGATCGCGATTGGCGGCGGGGAACGACAGCAGCACCATGTTGCCCGGCTTGACCGGGCAGCCGCTGACGGTGGTTTCCTTCATCACCTCGCGCGCCATCGTGACCGGCGAATAGGCGCGCAGCAATTCCTCGACCGCAGTCGGCATCAATGCGGGTTCGCGAACCAGCCGCTCGCGGTCGGCTGGTGTCCTGGCGAGATGCCACAGCGAGGCGCCGATCGCGCTCCAGGTGGTGTCGATGCCGGCGATCAGCAGCAGCCGCAGCGAGCCGCAGCACGTGCTCGTCGCTCGAGCGGCTGGCCGTCCTTGGTCCTGGCGTTCATCATGGTCGATGATCAGGTCGTCGGTCGGATGCGTCTTGCGATGCTCGATATGGCCGGCGAAGTACGTCGTCCATCTCCGTCGCGGCCTGCACCAGGGTTTCCTGGCTCTTGATGCCGAGCTCGAGGATCTCGTGGATCCATTTGATGAAGAGGTCGCCGTCCTTCTCGGGAATGCCGAGCATGTGGGCGATGGCGCGCACCGGAATATGCTTGGTGTAGTGCGCGGCAGCGTCGCATTGGCCGTCGGCGATGAACGCGTCGATCAGCTCGTTGCAGATCGCGCGTACCCGCGGCTCCAGCTTCTTCATCGCGTCCGGCGTGAACGGCGGCAGCAGCACCTGCTTGGCCGGCTTGTGCTCGGGCGGGTCGGAGGTGATCGGCGGCGCCGGGCGGTCTGCTCGGGGCGGACGTCGCGCACGATGATGCGGCGCGAGGAGAAATGCTCGCTGTCGTTGGCGATCGCGCGCACCGCCTCATAGGTGGTCGGCAAGTAGCAGCCGAGGAAGCGCTCGGTGTGCACGACCGGGCGCGTGCGCGCGCAGTTCTTCCCAGATCGGAAACGGATCTTCCGTCCAGCGCGGATCGGTGTGGTCGAAATCGTTCACCCAGTCGGTGACGGGCGGATGTTCGGGCAGAAAGCTCGGTGTCGGACATCGGTGTCGATCCTTGGAGCGTGATCAAACGGGGTTCAGGGCAGGGCGCGTGCGCGACTATTCCTCGGTCACTTCGATCGCAATTTCCGGGCAGTTCGACTTGCGCCAGCCAGGCCTTGTCTTCGAGGCCCGCGGGCACCGTGCCGTCGCCGATCTCATGCGCATTGCCGTATTCGTCGAGCTCGAACAACTCGGGCGCCAGCGACTTGCAGCGGGCATGGCCCTGGCACTTGTCCTGGTCGACGTGGATCTTCAGCTTTCCCATGAGCTGCTTCCCTCTATCGCGCGGACGAATGGCCCGCGACTGCGTTCCCTGGTGATGCCGGCGCGAGATTTTGTTGGCAATTTCAGGACGGCGCCGGTAAGTTATAGCCTATTACATTAGGACGGCGTCCGTCCGTCAAGCGAAAAGATCGTTACAAACAGATGCCGTCACAACTGCAGCGCAAGCCGGTCAATACCTACCACCATGGCGATCTGCGCGAGGCCCTGGTGCGGGCCGCACTTGCGGAAGCCGAGCGCGGCGGCCCGGAAGCCATCAGTATCAAGGCCTTGGCGAAGAAACTCGGTGTCTCGCAGCCCGCGCCATACCGGCATTTTGCCGACCGCGAGGCGCTGCTTGCAGGCCGTGACCGCCGAGGCGTTTCGGCAATTCAACGCGATCATGCGCGAGGCGATCGACAAGCCGTCGAAGCGCTCGAAACTATCGCGCTTTGCGCAGGCCGCGCTCGATTTCGGCCTGAAACGAAACGGAATTTACCGCTTGATGTTCGCGTCCCGCACGATGGCGTGCGCGGCCGCTGACAGCGAGCTCCACATCGCCGCGCACGAGACCTTCGTGCTGCTCGTCGAATCCTTCGAGGCGCCGAAAGTAGGGTTGTTGAGAGAACAGCACGCGTTGCAGATCTGGGCCGCGCTGCACGGCGTCGTGATGCTGGCGGAGCAGGGGCTGCTGACGGGGCAGTCGGCGAAGATCACGCGCGAGCAGGTGCTCGACAATATCGTGGAGCAGACGAGGGCCGCGCTGATGACCGCGATCGGGGCGGAAGCGTTAGCTCGTCATGGCCCGGCTTGTCCCGGCCATCCACGTCTTTGGTTCACCGAAAAGGAAGACGTGGATGCCGGGCACAAGGCCGGCGCATGACGAGGTCGAATCTACGCTTTCGGCGCCCGTGGATCGATCGGCGTTGACCCACGCACGCCCAGGATATCCTCGAGCACCTTGGCGCCCGCCAGCAGCTGCGCCTCGCCGCGCGGCGGACCTATGATCTGCAATCCCACCGGCAGGCCGGACTCGGTGAAGCCGCACGGCAGCGACAGCGCCGGACAGCAGGCCAGCGTGATCGCATAGACGATGCCGAGCCACTCGACGTAATTGGCGAACTTGTGGCCGTCGCATTCGGCGACGTAGCGGTTCTCGATCGCGTAGGGCGGCACGATGGTCGCCGGGCACAGCAGCAAATCGTAGGTTTTGAAGAACTCCAGCGCGCGCTCCATCATCGCAGTGCGCTGCGCCAGCGCGCGCTGCAGCTGGTCGACCGTGAGCTTCAGCCCTTCCTCGATATTCCAGATCACCTCGGGCTTGAGCATGTCGCGCCTGGTGCGCAGCAACTCTGCCTTGCTGATCGCGAAATCAAATGCGCGCAGCACATGAAGAACTCATGCGCTTCGGAAAAATCCGGATGCGCCTCCTCGACGATGGCGCCGGCATCTGCGAAAGCGCTCGGCCGCACGGCGCGTGATGCGTGCGACCTCGGGATCGACCGGGGTGATGCCGAGATCGTGGGAATAGGCGACGCGCTTCGGCCGCTTGCCCGACCACGCCGCCGACAGGAACGAGGTCGGCAGCTTCGGCAGCGACAGCGGATCGCCTGGGTGCTCGCCGCTCATGGCGTCCAAGAGCAAGGCGAGATCCTCGACATTGCGCGCCATCGGACCCTGGACGCCGAGATTGCGATCGACCGCGAAATGCGGCGTGTGCGCGACACGGCCGATGCTCGGGCGCAGGCCGACGATGCCGCAGAAGCTGGCGGGGTTGCGCAGCGAGCCGCCCATGTCGGAGCCATGCGCGAGCCAGGCCATGCCGGTTGCGAGCGCGACCGCCGCGCCGCCGGAGGAGCCGGCCGCGGACTTCGACGTGTCCCAGGGATTGCGGGTCGCGCCGAACACCTCGTTGAAGGTGTTGGCGCCGGCGCCGAACTCGGGCGTGTTCGACTTGGCATAGACGACGCCGCCGTTTTCCTCGAGCCGTTCCACCAGGATGTCGGAGTGCTCGGGCACCCGGTCCTTGTAGATCGGCGAGCCCTGCGTGGTCCTGACATTGGCGACGTCAGTGAGGTCCTTGATCGGGATCGGCAGTCCCGCAAGCAAGCCGCGCTCGGTCGGCTTCTTCTGCATCAGCGCCTTGGCGTGATCGCGGGCGCGCTCGAAGCACAGCGTCGGCAGCGCATTGACGGCGCCATCGACCTCGCCAATGCGCTTTTCCAGCACATCAAGCAGGTCGAGCGGCGTGACGTCGCCCTTCTTGAGCTTGCTGACGACCGCGTAGGCGGTGTCGCGCACCAGGTCCTGGCCAGCCAATTGGATTTCCCCCTCATTGTCTTGTTGTTGGTTCATGCTCTAGAACATTTCGCGCCGCGATGGCAACGCAAGGGGCGAGGAGTTTGGCATGACGACGCCGTTTGACGCGCCGGACTGGCGCGGATTGAGCCGGGCCGAGCTCGACCGCGGTCTCAACAATGGCGAGGCGGTGGCCGGCAGCGGCGAGATCGTGGCGGGCTGGGAGCGGCAATCGGCCGAGTTGCGCAGCCGTCATCCCGACCATCTCGATCTGCGCTATGGCCCGCGCGAGCGCAATCGCATCGACTATCTGAAGGCGCACGACGATGCGCCGACCCTGCTGTTCATTCACGGCGGCTACTGGCAGAACCGGGCGAAGGAGAATTTTACGATGTTTGCCGAGGGCCCGCTCGGCTACGGCATCAATGTGGCGTTGATCGGCTACACGCTGGCGCCCGACGCCACGCTCGATGCGATCGTTGCGGAAATCCATGCCGGCATCGATTTCCTCGCGCGCGAATTGCCCGCGCTCGGCGGCGACGGCAAGGGCCTCGTGGTCTCCGGCTGGTCGGCCGGCGGCCATCTGACCGCGATGGCGCTGTCGCATCCCTATGTGAAAGCGGGCATGGCGATATCAGGTATCTATGATCTGGAGCCGATCCGCGCCTCCTATCTCAACGTCAAGCTCGGGCTTGGATGAAGCGATGTCGCGCAAGAATTCGCCGATGATGATGTCGGATGGCCCGCTGAAGCCGTTGTCGCTGGTGGTCGGCTCGGCCGAGCTGCCGCTGCTGCGCAAGCAGACCGCCGACTTCGCCGGTCATCGCGCGAGCCACGGTTTGCCGGTGACCTATGAGGAGATTCCCGGCGCCGATCACTTCTCGATCATGAACGAGATGGCCGCGCCGATGGGCCGGATCACGACGCTGATCCGGCAGCTGTTTGCAAGGACGATGGGTTAGCTGCGATCAAGCGATCGGTGGTGGATTGAGCAAATCCCCGATACAGTGGCGCGTCCGGAGAAGGGGATGGACGTGCGGCGGCGGGATTTTATTGCCTTGATCGGAGCTGGCGTGGTCGCCCGGCCCATGAGCGCGCGCGCCGAAAACGCTGCGATCCCGATCGTCGGCTACCTCAGCAGCAAGGATGAAAGGGCCGAGGCTGGCATCATTGCGGGCATTCGCAAGGGGCTCGCCGGGCAGGATCTGTTCGAGGGACACGAACGTCAGGTTCGCCTATCGATGGAGCGCTGGTGATTACAGCCGCCTGCCGGACCTTGCCGCGGACCTCGTCGCGGCCAAGGTTGACGTGATCGCGACGTCGGGATTGCCGGCGACGTTGGCGGCGAAGGCGGCAAGTTCCGCGATTCCCATCGTCTTCCGACTCGCGATCGATCCAACCAACTTTGGCCTCGCCCAGAGCTTTGACCGCCCGGGAGGAAACCTCACCGGTGTGACCATGTTGTTCGATCCGCTTACGCCGAAGAAACTCCAGTTGCTCCACGAATTGGTTCCGGGTTCATCGATCGGTCTGGTGGTCAATCCCAACAATCCGAACGCGACGTCACACAAGGAACATGCGGAGAGGGCGGCCGGAGCGCTCGGTCTTGAGCTCACCGTGCTGACGGCGGGTACGCCGAATGAAATCGAGCCCGCCTTTGCGGCAGCAAAACAGAAGCATATTCGCGCCGTGTTGGTGGGCGATGATCCGATGTTCGACGTCGAAAGCCGGCGGCTTGTCGCTGCGGCCGCGAGCTACAAGCTGCCGACCATGTATTATGTCAGTGACTTCGTTTCTGCCGGCGGCTTGATCAGCTACGGTCCGAACTTCGCCGAGATGGCGATGCAGGTCGGCACCTATATCGGGCGTATCCTCAAGGGCGCCAAACCTGCCGAACTGCCGATCCAGCAGCCCACCAAGTTTGAGTTGGTTGCCAATGTCAAAGTCGCCAAGGCGCTCGGGCTTGCTTTACCGCCGACGTTGTTGGCCAATGCCGATCAGGTGATTGAATGAGGCTGCTTCGCGTCGCCGCGAGAATTTACCCCCATCCCGCGGCAATGCCGCCATCGACCGTGAAGATCACGCCCGACGTATAGCCCGACCGATCCGAGGCGAGGAACGCCATCAGGTCGCCGATCTCGCGCGCATGCGCGGGACGGCCGCGCGGCATGCCCTTCTGGAATTCCTTGTAGCGGTTCTCGTCGCCGAACTGATGCTTGGCGCGGGTCTTCAGCAGCGTGACATGGCGGTCGGTGCCGACCGGGCCCGGATTGATGCCGACCACGCGGATGTTGTCGGCGAGGCTCTTGCCGCCCAGCGCGCGGGTAAACGCCATCAGCGCGGCATTGCCGGCGCTGCCGCAGATATAGTTGGCGTCGAACTTTTCGCCGGCCGCGCCGATGTCGTTGACGATCACGCCGCCGCCGCGCGCCTTCATCTGCGCGTAGATCGCGCGCGTCAGGTTGATGTAGCCGAACACCTTCAGTTCCCAGGCATGGCGCCAGGTCGGCTCGTCGATCTTGTCGATCGAGCCGCCGGGAATGTCGCCGGCATTGTTGACGAGGATGTCGATGTCGGAGGCGTCCTTCACCAGCCGCTGGATGTCCTCGCCCTTGCGCAGGTCGACGGCATGCGCTGTCGCGTCGATCTGGTGCGCCGAGCGCAAGCGCTCGGCCAGCGCCTTCAGCGCGTCGCCGCTTCGCGCGGCGAGCCGCAGATGGCAGCCTTCCTCGGCAAAGGCTTCGGCGGCGGCGGCGCCGATGCCTTTCGACGCGCCGGTGATGAGAACGCGCTTGCCGCGCAGATGCAGGTCCATGGCAATACTCGCTGGCTGGAGAACAGGCGGGAGGGGATTGTTAGGCGGGAGGGCTTATCGCGGTCAACACTGCACTGCAGCGTTGCATCTCGATCCAAGTTTGGTTCATTGCAGGGCGACGAAGCAAGCGCCGGAACAGGCGTGCAGGATCACAAGGACGTTCTCGATGAGCAAGAAACAATATCGCATCGCGGTCATTCCCGGCGACGGCATCGGCAAGGAAGTGATGCCGGAGGGCCTGCGCGTCATCGAGGCGGCGGCGAAGAAGCACGGCGTCAGCCTCGCCTTCGATCATTTCGACTTCGCGTCCTACGATTATTACGAGAAGCACGGCCAGATGATGCCGGACGACTGGAAGGAGCAAATCGGCAAGCACGATGCGATCTATTTCGGCGCGGTCGGCTGGCCCGCGAAGATCCCGGATCACATCTCGCTGTGGGGCTCGCTGATCAAGTTCCGCCGGGAGTTCGATCAATATGTGAATCTGCGCCCGGTGCGGCTGATGCCGGGCGTGCCGTCGCCGCTGGCGAACCGCAAGCCCGGCGACATCGATTTCTGGGTGGTGCGCGAGAACACCGAGGGCGAATATTCCTCGCGTCGGCGGCCGCATGTTCCCGGACACCGACCGCGAATTCGTGACGCAGCAGACGGTGATGACCCGCGTCGGCGTCGATCGCATTCTGAAGTTCGCGTTCGAGCTGGCGCAGTCGCGGCCGAAGAAGCATCTGACCTCGGCGACCAAGTCGAACGGCATCTCCATCACCATGCCCTATTGGGACGAGCGCGTGGAGGCGATGGCGAAGCAATTATCCGAAGGTGAAGTGGGACAAGTACCACATCGACATTCTCACCGCGAACTTCGTGCTGCATCCGGACTGGTTCGACGTCGTGGTCGGCTCCAACCTGTTCGGCGACATCCTGTCCGACCTCGGTCCGGCCTGCACCGGCACCATCGGCATTGCGCCGTCGGGCAACATCAATCCGGAAGGCAATTTCCCGTCGGTGTTCGAGCCGGTGCATGGCTCGGCGCCCGACATCGCGGGGCAGGGCATCGCCAATCCGATCGGCATGATCTGGTCGGGCGCGATGATGCTGGAGCATCTCGGCGAGAAGCAGGCGGCCGAGGCCATCGTCGGCGCGATCGAGCGCACGCTCGGCGAACGCACGCTGCGCACGAAGGACCTCGGCGGCAACGCCGACACGGGCGCCTGCGGCAAGGCGGTCGCGGAGATGGTGGATTAGCCGTTGGTCTTGTAGGGTGGCGTTAGCGAAGCGTAACCCACCACTTCTCTATCGGCGGCACCAGAAGAGGTGGGTTACGGCGCTTCGGCGCCTAACCCACCCTACGATTTCACAATCCGCCGGCAATGCTCCCACGCCGCATGGATCAGGTTCTCGCTGGCCTCCGGCGTGCGGAACGCCGAATGCGCCGACAGCGTCACGTTCGAAATCTTCGTCAGCGGATGATCTTTCGGCATCGGCTCGACGTTGAAGACGTCGAGCCCGGCATGGCGGATATGACCTGACTTCAGCGCGTCGATCATCGCGGCCTCGTCGACGATGGCGCCGCGCGCGGTGTTGACCAGGATCACGCCCTTGCGCATCGCCGCGATTCGTTCGCGCGACAGGAAGCCGCGGGTCTCGTCGTTGAGCAGCAGGTGAATCGAGACCACGTGGCTCTCGGCCAGCAGCTTCTCGAGCGACACGAACTCGACATTCGCGCGCTGTCTTCGGCGTCCGGTTCCAGGCGATCACCTTCATGCCGGCGCCTGACGCAATGCGCGCGACCTCGGCTGCGATGCCGCCGAAGCCGATCAGGCCGAGCGTCTTGCCGGTCAGCTGCATGCCGGCCTCGCGCAGCCAGTTGCCGGCGCGCATCTCGCGATCCATCTCGGCGAGCGTGCGCGCCGACGCCCACATCAGCGCGATGGCGCATTCCGCGACCGCCGTGTCGCCGTAACCCTTGATCAGGTGCACGTCGATGCCGAGCTCGGCGAGCTCCTCCGGGTTCATGTAGCTGCGCGCGCCGGTGCCGAGGAACACGACGTGCTTCAGCCCCTTGCATTGCTTCGCCACATCGGTCGGCAACGCGGTGTGATCGACCACGCCGATCTCGGCGCCGCCGAGCAGCGCCGGCCAGGCGTCGGCCTTGATGTCGGGGTCGAGATGGACCTTCACATCGGGATCGCCGCCCTTGCGCTGGCGCTCGAAAATCTCCGCGAGTGAATCATTGGCGTCGACAAAAACTCCGCGCACGAAAGCCTCCCTTTATTCTCTCGTCTTACGACGCGACGCCGGCCAGCGCCAGCACCGTGTGCAACAGCACATTGCCGCCGGCGGCGCAGTCGAGTTGCGTCGCGTCTTCCAGTTCGTTGTGGCTGACGCCGTCCTTGCAGGGCACGAACACCATCGCCGCCGGTATCACGGTCGCGAGATTGCAGGCGTCGTGACCGGCGCCCGAGGTGATGCGGCGATGGCTGTAGCCCAGCATCTTCGCGGACGCCTCGACCGCATCGACCAGTTTCGGCGTCGAAAATCGTCGGCGGCTTGCGCCAGATCGCGGTCAGTTCGATCTGCGCTCTTCGCCGCGGCGCGATCTCGGCAATCGCCGCGCGCAAATCGGCGTCGATCGCATCCAGCGTCTTCGACTCGGGGCTGCGCACGTCGACGGTGAAGGCGATCTCGCCGGGAATGACATTGCGCGAGGGCGCCGCGATCACGGCCTCGCCGACGGTGCCGACCGCGTGCGGGCCGTGCTTCCTGGCGATGCTTTCGACCGCCAGCACGATCTCCGACAATGTCGCCAGCGCGTCGCGGCGCAGCGGCATCGGCGTGGTGCCGGCATGGCTCTCGAAGCCGACGATCTTGCCGTCATACCAGATGATGCCCTGGCCGCGATCGACCACGCCGATGGTCTTGTTCTCGGCCTCCAGCAGCGGTCCCTGCTCGATATGCAGTTCGACGAAGGCGCCGAACTTGCGTTTGCCCACCGGCTCGCTGCCGCGATAGCCGATGCCGTCGAGCGCCTCGCCGACGGTCATGCCGGCCGCATCCTTGCGCGCCAGGATGTTGTCGGTGGTGTATTCGCCGGCATAGGCCGCGGACGCCATCGTCGCCGGCGCAAAGCGCGAGCCTTCCTCATTGGTCCAGTTGCAGATGCAGAGCGGCACCTCGGTCTCGATGCCGGCATCGTTGAGCGTGCGCACCACTTCGAGCGCTGCGAGCGTGCCGAGCACGCCGTCGAACTTGCCGCCGGTCGGCTGCGTATCGAGATGCGAGCCGAGGCCCACCGGCGGCTTCGAATTGTCGCGTCCCTTGCGGACGCCGAACATCGAGCCGAGCCCGTCGACATGCACCTCCAGCCCCGCCGCCTCGCAGGCTTTCCGGAACCAGTCGCGCACCTGCTTGTCCTCGGGCCCCAAGGTCAGCCGCCGCACGCCGCCCTTCGGCGTGAGGCCGAATTTCGCGGTTTCATGGATGGTGTCCCACAGCCGGACGGAATCGATCTGCAGGTTGGATGCGTTTCTGGTCATTCAGGCGTCCGGAATTGCGTGGTGCGTAGGGCGGGACGGCATGGTAGAACCATCGTGCATTGTCTGTCGAGGCACGGAGCGCGTCGATGAATGTCGGTCTGAGCAGGAAAGAGCAGGGGCAGGCGATCCTGCCGAGCCATCAGGCGCGGCTCGAATACCGCGCCGGCCTGGCGGAGACGACCTCGGGCGTCGCCAACGGCTATGTGCAGGGCAATCTCGTCGTCCTGCCGGAGAAATTCGCCTCCGCCTTCCATCGCTTCTGCCAGCTCAATCCAAAACCGTGCCCGATCATCGGCATGTCCGACGTCGGCAATCCCATGATCCCCTCGCTCGGCGCCGATCTCGACATCCGCACCGACGTGCCGCGCTACCGCGTCTGGCGCGACGGCGAGGTGACGGAGGAGCCGACCGACATCATGGCGCATTGGCGCGACGATCTCGTCGCCTTCGTGCTCGGCTGCTCGTTTTCGTTCGAGGAAGCGCTGATGGCCGAGGGCATTCCGCTCCGCCATGTCGAGCAGCGGGTGCGCGTGCCGATGTACCGCACCAATATCGCCTGCAGCCCGGCAGGTCCGTTCGCGGGGCCGATGGTGGTGTCGATGCGGCCGTTGAAGCCGGCGCAGGCGATCCGCGCGGTGCAGATCACCTCGCGCTTTCCGAGCGTGCACGGCGCGCCGGTGCATCTCGGCCATCCGCATTCGATCGGCATTGCCGACATCGGCAAGCCCGACTATGGCGATGCCGTGCCGATCGCGCGCCGACGAGATCCCGGTGTTCTGGGCCTGCGGCGTCACGCCGCAATCGGTGATCGCGGCGGCGAAGATTCCGTTCGCGATCACGCACGCGCCGGGCTTGATGCTGATCACGGATTTGCAGAACACGCAGTTGGCGGTGTTGTAGACTTGTCGTGAAACTCTCGCCGAAGGGAGCATCCGCATGTTCGATCTCGAGCAATTCACCGCCGATTGCCGCGCCGCGCTGAAGGAAGACTCGTCCCACAAATCGGTGCGCGAGGTGCTCGCCCGCGCGGTCGCCGATCCCGGCGGCATCCTGAAGACCCTGGGTGAGCCGAAGCGCCCTGAAATCCAGAAGCTCTATCACGCGCCTGACCTGACGATCATCAACGTGATCTGGGGGCCGATGATGACGGTGATGCCGCATAACCATCACATGTGGGCGGTGATCGGCATCTATTCGGGCCGCGAGGACAATGTGTTCTGGCGCCGTCTGCCCGACGGCAGCGGCCGCATCGAAGCCGCGGGCGCACGGGCGCTCTCCGTCGGCGACGCCGAGCCGCTCGGCCACAACATCATCCATTCCGTGACGAATCCGATTCCGCGGCTGACCGGCGCCATTCACATCTATGGCGGCGATTTCTTTGGCGCGCACCGCAGCGAATGGGATGCCGAGACGCTGATGGAAGGCCCGATGGACGGCAAGAAGGCGGTTCGCCGGTTCGACGAAGCGAACGAGATGTATCAGCAGTTCTATCGGCCGCAGGTGACGGCCTGAGTCTCGTTACGAAGCGTCAGGGTAGGCAAAGCGAAGCGTGCCCACCACTTCTATGCGCGCTTGTCTCGGTGGGCACGGCGCATGCGCGCCTTTGCCCACCCTACGATGCTACGAATGTGTTATGCTCCGGCAACTCGACCCCGAACACCTTGACGAGATCCGCGACCTGCGCCGGCGACAGGAACCGCGGATTGAGCCCGCGCAGCAGCAGATACAGCTTCGCGGTCTCCTCCAGCTCCTCCATCGCGAACACGGCCGCCTCCAGCGTGTCGCCCGAGACGACCGGCCCGTGATTGGCGAGCAGCACGGATGAATATTTTCCGGCCAGTCCCTTGATCGCGTCGGCGACCGCGGGATCGCCCGGCCGATAATACGGCACCAGCGCGGTCGCGCCGCATTTCATCACGTAATACGCCGTCATCGGCGGCAGCGCCGCGCGCGGATCGATCTCCGGCAGCATCGAGAGCGCGACCGAATGGGTGGAATGCAGATGCACCACCGCGCGCGCCGCTTGCCGCGTCTGGTACAGCGCGCTGTGCAGCGGCACTTCCTTGGTCGGCGCGTCGCCGGAGACCAGCTTGCCGTCGGCGGAGAGCCGCGACAGTTTCGCCGGATCGAGGAAGCCGAGCGAGGCGTTGGTCGGCGTCACGAGCCAGCCGCCGTCGTCGAGCTTGACGCTGATATTGCCCGACGAGCCCGGCGTCAGCCCGCGCTCGAACAGCGAGCGGCCGAGCCGGCAGATGTCCTCGCGGAGTTTTGTTTCACTCATGGCAGCTGCCGTTTCGCGTCTCACGCTTTGGCAGCGCGGCCAAGCCGTGATAGGCAAGACCCCAAAACCGGACAACAGGGAACAGGAAACGCCGATGGCCGACACCGCAAAACCGAAAATGGCCGTCATCGGGCTCGGCTCGATGGGTTTTGGCATGGCGACCTCGCTTCAGCGCAAGGGCTATGAGGTCACCGGCTGCGACGTGGCCGCGGATGCGGTGCGCGCGTTTCGTCAAGGACGGCGGCAAGGGCGCGGCCACGCCGGCCGAGGCGGCAAGGGGCGCCGACATCGTCATCTCCGTCGTGCTCAATGCCGCGCAGACCGAAACCATCCTGTTCGGCAAGGACGGCGTTGCGGACACGCTCGCCAAGGGCGCGGTGTTCGTCTCCTCGGCGACCATGGACCCCGACGTGGCGCGGCGGCTCGCCAAACAACTGGAGCCGACCGGCCGGCATTATCTGGATGCGCCGATCTCCGGCGGCGCGCAGCGCGCGGCGCAGGGCGAATTGACCATCCTCGCCTCCGGCAGCGCGGCGGCCTTTGCCAAGGCGCGGCCGGCGCTCGATGCGATGGCGGCAAAACTCTACGAGCTCGGCGACGAGCCGGGGCAGGGCGCCGCCTTCAAGATGGTCAACCAGCTGCTTGCCGGCGTGCATATCGTGGCGGCGTCGGAGGCGATGGCGTTTGCCGCGCGGCAAGGCCTCGACCTGCGCAAGGTCTATGACGTCATCACGGCGTCCGCCGGCAATTCCTGGATGTTCGAGAACCGCATGAAGCAGGTGCTCGAAGGCGACTACCAGCCGCGCAGCGCGGTGGAGATTTTCGTGAAAGACCTCGGCATCGTGCAGGACATGGCGCGCAACGCGCGGTTTCCGGCGCCGGTCGCCGCCGCCGCGCTGCAGATGTTCCTGGCCGCGGCGGGCAGCGGCATGGGCCGCGACGACGACGCCTCGGTGGCGCGGCTCTATGCGCGCATCAGCGGCACCAAGATTCCCGGCGAGCCCAAATAACACAAGAGGACAAACATGCCCCGTTTCGCCGCCAACCTGTCGATGATGTTCAACGAGGTGCCGTTCCTCGACCGCTTCGAGGCGGCGGCGAAGGCCGGCTTCACCGCGGTCGAATTCCTGTTTCCCTACGAGCATCCGGCGGACGAGGTCGGCAAGCGGCTGCACGGCAACGGCCTGACGCAGGCGCTGTTCAATCTCTATCCCGGCGACTTCGGCGCCGGCGAGCGGGGATTTGCCGCGCTGCCGGATCGCTTCGCCGACATGCAGCGGAGCCTGCACAAGGCGTTGCCCTACGCGCAGGCGACCGGCGTCAAGCGGCTGCATCTGATGGCGGGCCTCGCCGAGCGCAGCGATCGCCAAGGCGGTCGCGGCCTTCCGCAAGTCGGTGGTGACGGCGGCCGAGTTCTTCGCGCCGCACGGGCTCGACCTCGTGATCGAGCCGATCAACCCGCGCAACGTGCCCGGCTACTTCCTCAACAATTTCTTCTTCGCGCGCGACCTGATCCGCGAATTGAAAATCCCGAACCTGAAGCTGCAGTTCGACATCTATCACTGCCAGATCATCCATGGCGACGTGACGATGCACCTGCGCGAGATGTTTCCGATCATCGGTCACATGCAGATCGCCAGCATTCCCTCGCGCAACGAGCCGGACGGCGAAGAGCTGAACTATCCCTTCGTGTTCGAGGAGATCGACCGGCTCGGCTACACCGGCTTCGTCGGCTGCGAATACAATCCGCGCGGCAAGACCACCGACGGTCTCGGCTGGTTCAAGAAATATGCGGGGAAGAAGCCGTGACGCTCAAGCTCGGCTGCATCGCCGACGACTACACCGGCGCCTCCGATCTCGCCAACACGCTGACGCGCGCAGGCCTGCGCACCGTGCAGACCATCGGCGTGCCCGCCGACGATCTCAAGCTGCCCGAGGTCGATGCCGTCGTGGTGTCGCTGAAGAGCCGCTCGATCGAGGCCAGCATCGCGGTCGAGCGCTCGCTCGCCGCCGAAAAATGGATGCGCGGGCGCGGCGCCGATCATGTGCTGTTCAAGATCTGCTCGACCTTCGATTCCACCGACAAGGGCAATATCGGCCCGGTCACCGATGCGCTGCGCGCGGCGAGCGGCGACGCCATCGTGCTGGTGACGCCGGCGTTCCCCGAAACCGGCCGCACCGTCTATAAGGGCAATCTCTTCGTCGGCGTCCGTGCCGCTGAACGAAAGCCCGCTGAAGGATCATCCGCTCAACCCGATGCACGATTCCAATCTGGTGCGGGTGCTGGCGCGGCAGAGCAAGACCAAAATCGGCCTGGTCGATCTCGCCACGCTGTCGCGCGGCGCGGATGCGGTGCGCGCGCGTCTTGCCGATCTCGCAAAGCAGGGCATTGGTGCCGCCATCATCGATGCGGTGTTCGATCCCGATCTCGAAACCATCGGCAAGGTCGCGGTCGAGCACCGCCTGTCGGTCGGCGCCTCCGGTATCGGGCTCGGTCTGGCGCGGGCGCTGGCCGGCGCAACCGCGCAGAGCGCGGCGGCCGACGATCATCGGAAAAGCCGGTCGGCGGTCCCGCGGCCTGTCTCGCCGGCAGCTGCTCGCAGGCCACGCTCGGCCAGATCGCCAGCGCCGAGAAGATCATGCCGGTGCTGCATCTCGATCCCGATCAGGTCATCGAGGGCAAGGACGAGGCCCGCCGGGCGCTGGCCTGGGCGCGCGAGCGGCTCGGCAGCCATCCGGTCCTGATCGCCAGCAGTGCGGCGCCCGACCAGGTCGCGGCGCTTCAGGCCCGCCACGGCCGCGATGCGAGCGGCCACGCCCTCGAGCAGGCGATGGCCGACATCGCCGAAGGCCTGGTCGGCGGCGGCGTGCGGCGGCTGGTGGTGGCGGGCGGCGAGACCTCGGGCGCGGTGGTGGACCGCCTCGGTATCCCCGGCTTCCTGGTCGGCGCGGAAATCGCCGCCGGCGTGCCGGTGCTGCGCGCCGTCGGCGCAAAGCAGGGCGACATGCTGATTGCCCTGAAGTCCGGCAATTTCGGCGGACCGGAGTTCTTCTCCGACGCGCTCGCGCTGATGCGCTGACGGGAACTCAGCTATCGCGGAAGTGAAGGGGCGCGTTGCGCCCCGACATTGGCTCATTGCCAGCGGTTCAGGTAAACAGCCCCACCGGCAGCCGGCGGGGGTTTTGCGCTGTCCGGATCCCTGGGAATGCCATGATCGCACTGGTGCGCATCGCGCTCAGCCGGCCTTATACTTTCGTCGTGCTCGCGCTGCTGCTGATGCTGCTCGGACCGCTCGCGGCGCTGCGCACGCCGACCGACATCTTTCCCGACATCCGCATCCCCGTGATCGGCGTGGTCTGGTCGTACACCGGCCTGCCGCCGGACCAGATGGCCGGCCGCATCACCACGCCGTTCCAGCGCGCGCTGACCACGACCGTCAACGACATCGAGCACATCGTCGCCAACTCCTATAACGGCGTCGGCATCGTCAAGATCTTCTTCCAGCCCAATGTCGACATCCGCACCGCCAACGCGCAGGTGACCGCGATCTCGCAGACCATGCTGAAGCAGCTGCCGCCGGGAGCGACGCCGCCGCTGATCCTGAACTACAACGCCTCGACCGTTCCGATCATCCAGCTCGCGCTGTCGGGCGAGGGACTGACCGAGCAGAACCTCGCCGACATGGGCATCAACCAGCTGCGCACGCCGCTGGTCACCGTGCAGGGCGCCGCGATCCCCTATCCGTTCGGCGGCAAGCAGCGCCAGATCCAGATCGATCTCAACTCGACGGCGCTGCAGGCCCGCGGCCTGTCCGGCCAGGACGTCGCCAATACGCTGGCCGCGCAGAACCTGATCACGCCGGTCGGCACCCAGAAGATCGGCCAGTTCGAATACAACATCCAGCTCAACAACTCGCCGCTCAAGATGGAAGAGCTCGGCGACCTCCCGATCAAGACCGTCAACGGCGCCATGGTCTATATCCGCGACGTCGCCACCGTGCGCGACGGCAATCCGCCGCAGACCAACATCGTCCATGTCGACGGCAACCGCTCGGTGCTGATGATGGTGCTGAAGGCGGGCGCGATCTCGACCCTCGACATCATCGCCGGCATCAAGCAGAAGGTGATCGACATCAAGTCGCAGTTGCCGGACGACGCTGAAGATCGGCTTTGTCGGCGATCAGAGCGTGTTCGTGCGCGGCGCGATCGGCGGCGTCGCCAATGAAGGCGTGATCGCCGCGCTGCCTGACCAGCCTGATGATCCTGCTGTTCCTCGGCAGCTGGCGCTCCACCGTGATCATCGCGGTGTCGATCCCGCTGTCGATCATGGGCGCCATCGTCATGCTGTCGGCGATCGGCGAGACGCTCAACATCATGACGCTGGGCGGGCTGGCGCTCGCGGTCGGCATCCTCGTCGACGACGCCACCGTGACCATCGAGAACATCAACTATCATCTCGAGCAGGGCAAGCCGGTGACGCAGTCGATCCTCGACGGCGCCAACCAGATCGTGACGCCGGCCTTCGTCTCGCTGCTCTGCATCTGCATCGTGTTCGTGCCGATGTTCTTCCTCACCGGCGTCGCGCGCTTCCTGTTCGTGCCGATGGCGGAAGCCGTGATGTTCGCCATGATGTGGTCGTTCATCCTGTCGCGCACGCTGGTGCCGACCATGGCGAACTATCTGCTGCAAGCCGCACGTTCATCATGAGGAGGGGCCGCCGCCGACGCGCAATCCGCTGGTGATGTTCCAGCGCGGCTTCGAGGCGCGGTTCGAGCGGTTGCGCCAGGGCTATCGCGAGCTGCTGTCGCTGGCGCTCGCGCACCGGCCGAGCTTCGTGACCGGCTTCCTCGCCTTTGTCGCGGTGTCGTTCCTGCTGGTGCCGTTCCTCGGGCGCAATTTCTTTCCCGCGGTCGATGCCGGCAACATCCTGATGCATGTCCGCACCCAGATCGGCACCCGCGTCGAGGAGACGGCAGGCCAGCTCGCCGACGTGCAGAAGGCGATCCGCAAGATCATTCCGCCGCAGGAGATCGAGACGGTCACCGACAACATCGGCATGCCGATCTCCGGCATCAACATGACCTACAACAACACCGGCGTGATCGGCCCGCAGGACGGCGACATCCAGATCAAGCTGAAGGAAGACCATCGCCCGACCGTCGAGCACGTCCAGGCCTTGCGCGAGCAGCTGCCGCAGATGTTTCCGGGAATGACCTTCGCGTTCCTGCCCGCCGACATCGTCAGCCAGATCCTCAATTTCGGCGCGCCGGCGCCGATCGACCTGCAGGTGCGCGGCGCCAATCTCGACGCCAACTTCGCCTACGCCAACAAGCTGCTCGGCCGCATCCGCCGTATCCCCGGCGTTGCGGATGCGCGCATCCAGCAGTCGCCGAGCGCGCCGACCTTCAACATCGACGTCGACCGCACCCGCGCGCAATATGTCGGCTTGACCGAGCGCGACGTCACCAACAGCCTCGTCGTCAATCTCGCCGGCAGCGCGCAGGTCGCGCCGACCTACTATCTCAATCCTGATAACGGCGTGTCCTATTCCATCGTGATGCAGACGCCGCAATACCAGATCGATTCCCTGAGCGCGCTGCAGGCGCTGCCGATCACCGCGACCGGCAATCCGCAGTCGCCGATCCTCGGCGGCATCGCCGACATCAAGCGCACGACGTCGAGCGCCGTGGTCTCGCAATACGACATCCAGTCGATGGTGCAGATTTTCGCCGACGCCGCAAGGCCGCGATCTCGGCGCGGTGTCCGACGACATCAGGAAGCTGATGGCCGAAACCGCGAACGACGTGCCGAAGGGCTCCTCGGTGGTGCTGCTCGGTCAGGTGCAGACCATGAACTCGGCCTTCTCCGGCCTGCTGTTCGGCCTGCTC
The DNA here is from genome assembly GCA_963696845.1 of uncultured Alphaproteobacteria bacterium. Taxonomy (GTDB): domain Bacteria; phylum Pseudomonadota; class Alphaproteobacteria; order Rhizobiales; family Xanthobacteraceae; genus Bradyrhizobium. Next base: position 185,289 of record CAVOLR010000020.1, on the reverse strand, counting down.
GCCGCCGCCGTGCTGATCTATCTCTTGATCGTCGTGAACTTCCAGTCGTGGTCCGATCCGTTCGTGATCATCACCGCGCTGCCGGCTGCACTCGCCGGCATCGTCTGGATGCTGTTCACGACGCAGACGACGCTGTCGGTGCCGGCGCTGACCGGCGCCATCATGTGCATGGGGGTTGCCACCGCCAACAGCGTGCTGGTGATTTCTTTCGCGCGCGAGCGCTATGAAGAGCTCGGCGATCCCGTGCAGGCCGCGATCGAAGCCGGCTTCGTCCGCTTCCGCCCGGTGCTGATGACGGCGCTCGCGATGATCATCGGCATGACGCCGATGGCGCTGGGACTGGGCGAGGGCGGCGAGCAGAACGCGCCGCTCGGTCGCGCCGTGATCGGCGGGCTGATCTTCGCCACGACTGCGACGTTGATGTTTGTTCCCGTTGTTTTCAGTATGGTACACAAGAAGCAAGGCGCCAAAGCCGCCGCCCCATCGGAGATGCCGCATGCCCACTGAACAAAGCTCGCCGGTGTCGCGCCGGAAGCTGGGCCTTTTCGGCATGCTCGCCGGCATCGTGCTGATCGTGGTCGTGATCACCGGCATCCGCTCGCGCGAGGAGGCCAATGCGCGCCTGCGCGAATGGACCGACGACCAGGCGGTGCCGACCGTGGCGGTCACGCTGCCGGAAGCCAAGATCATCAATCCCACCATCGACCTGCCGGGGCGGCTCGAGGCCTATCAGCGCGCGCCGATCTTCGCGCGCGTGCAGGGCTATCTGAAGAGCTGGAGCGCCGACATCGGCGCCCGCGTCAAGGCCGGCGACGTGATCGCCGAAATCGAGGCGCCCGATCTCGACCAGCAACTGCTGCAGGCGCGCGCCGATCTCGCCAGCCAGCAGGCCAGCGCCAGGTTGTCGGAAGCGACCCTGGGCCGGCGCAAGACGCTGGTCGCCTCGAACTTCGTTTCGGCGCAGGAGATCGACGAGCGCACCGCCGACCTCTCCAACAAGAACATGGCGGTCAAGGCCGGCCAGGCCAATGTCGAGCGGCTGGAAGCGCTGGCCGGCTACAAGAAGATCACCGTGCCGTTCGACGGCATCGTCACCGCGCGCGACACCGATGTCGGCGCGCTGATCAATGCCGGCGGCGGCACGGGACCTGCGATGTTCGTGATCTCGGACATCCGCAAGCTGCGCGTCTATGTCAACGTGCCGCAGAACTACGTGCCGTCGATCAAGATCGGCGCCAAGGCCGTGATCACGGTGCCGGAATATCCGACCCGCAGCTTCGAGGCGACGGTGGAGGCCTCCGCGCAGTCCGTCGAAGTGGCCTCCGGCACGACGCGGATGCAGCTTGGCCTCGACAACGCCAAAAGCGAATTGATGCCGGGCAGCTACGCCAATGTGAAGTTGATCCTGCAGCGCGACGGCGTGCCGCTCAGCATTCCCGCAAGCGCGCTGATCTTCAACCAGAACGGCCTGCGCGTTGCGACCGTCGGTGCCGACGACAAGATCCTGTTCAAGCAGGTCACGATCTCGCGCGATCTCGGCAAAACCATCGAGCTTGCCTCGGGCCTCGCGCCGGACGATCGCATCGTCGTCACGCCGCCGGACGGCATCGCCGATGGCGATCAGGTCCGCGTCGCCGGCTGCGGCCGCGAAGGCGAAGCAGCCGGCGAAGGTGTCCGAAAAGCAGGACGTGAAGGGGTAGGGGCGCTCTCCGTCTCACCGCTCGCCTGCGCGGCGACGCTGCGCTCGCGCGCTGCGGGTGAGGGCCTCACCACCATCGCGCTGTTAGAGAGTAGTCCCTCATCCGCGACGCATCACCCCGTGCTGCACTGCGCGCAGGCTACGCGCTCACCCCACCCGCCAGACCGGCGCCGTCGTCGGCCATCGTGATATCGCCGAGCGAGCCGACCGGCGTGCGCTCCATGTCGCGCAGATGCGCCAGCGTCGCCGCATCGTCAGCGGGAATGCGCGCCAGCGTGCGCCGGCCGTCCTCGGTGCGCAGCATGACGACGCCGTGCTCGACCTCGCCATTGCCGCGATAGATCACGGTAAAGGCCTCGACCTTGCCCTTGCCGCTGGCTTGATCGACGAACTCCGGCACCGCGCGCTTGTTGCTGTCGGCCACGGCCTGCACGCTCGTATCCTGCCTGATCGCCTCGCGCGGTGTCTCGCGCGACAACACCAGTCCATGATGCTTGGTGACGAAGCCGCCCTGGCCGTAGAGCAGGCCGAGCCTGGCGCCGCTCCTGATCTTGCGCACCATCGCGCAGGCCGCATGCGTCATATAGGTGTTGAGCGGCGCGCCGAAGAAGGTCAGCCCGCCCGTCACCGTCGGCTGCACGTCGCGGCCGAGGCCGAGCGTTCGCCGCGCCATCTTGGGCACGCAGGGAAAGCAGCTGTAGAGCTCGATCGCGTCGAATTTTTTGCCTCCGACCAGATCCATCACTGCGTTCAGCACCGCATTCTGCGGATGGCTTTCGTAGAACTGGTCGCGCAGGAGATAGTCGCGCGGCTCTTCCGCCGAGGCGCCGCCGAGCGGATAGACCAGTTTTTCCTCGGGCACGCCGGCGGCGCGCGCTTTCGCGAGCGAGGTCATCAGCACCGCGCCGCCCATGTTCACGCTCGGGTTCGCCACCATCAGCTTGGTGTAGGGCCACGCGATCAGGCGATTGTCCGGCGTCGGCGTCGTGATCTCATCCGGCGCGAAGCGCTTCTTCGACCAGGAATTGGGATTGTCGGAGGCGACGCTGGCGAAGGTCGACCACAGCTCGCCGGACTCGGCGAGCGCCTCGCGCGGGGTCTGGCCCCAATGCGCAGAGGTCGCGGACTCATAGAGCGGATAGACCGTGATCGGGCGGAACACGCCGAGCTTGACCGCGAGCGGCTTCTGGAATGCGGCGCCGCGCTTCGGCTCCTCCACGTCGGTTGCGAACGGCGTCCATGGCGGGGTGAGGCCGGCGCGCGCGGCCTTGGTCGCGGTCGACTGCGCCTCGGCGCCGGCGACGACGGCGACCTCGCATTCGCCGCGCGCGATGCGTTGCGCCGCTTCGTGCAGATAGCGGATCGGGCTCTCGCCGCCGACCGGGCCGTAATAGCAATGCGCAGGCGTCGCGCCGAGGCGCTGCGCCAGCTGCTTCTCGGGGTCGCGATAGCGCCAGCTCAGGAAGCTGACGACGTCGAGCGAGCCGAGCTCATGCAGCAGCTTTGCGCCGCAGTCGGCTTCCGCGCGCCTGCACGCCTGTTCGAGCAGGGTCAGTGGCTCGAGTCCGTCGGTGATTTCCTTCGGCCGATCGACGATCTCGCCGACGCCGACGATGACGGGAATGACGGTCTTCGTTGAGTGCCATTGTTCTTGTTGTTGCCCGTTCTAGTCCGCGACCAGCGCATTCATGTGCTCGACCGCCTCGATGAAATCTTCCTTGAATTCCTGCACCACAGCCGTCGCCGACTTCACGCTGTCGATCAGGCCGACGCCCTGGCCGACGAAATAACTGACGAGATCGCGCGCCTTGGGATTGCCGGCCGCGGCCGCGCGGTCGATCGAATTGAAGGCGTCGCGGCTGATGATGCTCTGTAGCGGCATCGGCAGCGCGCCGGGGCTGTCGGGGCCGCGATCCCAGGCATCGGTCCAGACCGAGCGCAGCTGCCGCGCCGGCTTTCCGGTGCGGCCCTTGGAGCGCACCGCGTCGCGCGAGGACGCCGCGATCATCTTCTCGCGGAAGATCTCCGATGTCTCCGACTCCACCGTCGCAAGCCACACCGAGCCGGTCCAGGCGCCGGCCGCGCCCATCGCCATGCAGGCCGCCATCTGCCGTCCCGTCATGATGCCGCCCGCCGCCAGCACCGGCACGTCGCGGATCGGCTTGATCGCCTTGATCACCTCGGGCACCAGCACCATGGTCGACACTTCGCCGCAATGGCCGCCGGCCTCGGTGCCCTGCACCACCAGGATGTCGACGCCGGCCGCGACCTGGCGCAGCGCATGCTCCTTGGCGCCGACCAGCGCCGCCACCGGCACGCCGTGCTTGCGGCCGCGCGCGATCATCTCCTTCGGCGGCACGCCGAGCGCGTTCGCGATCAGCCGGATCGGATGGCGGAAGGAGACCTCCAGCAGCTCCATCGCGGTCTCGGCGTCGAACGGCTGCGGCTGGTTGTCGGCGACGTTCTTCGATGTGAGCTCGATGTCGTACTTCTTGAGGAGATTGCGGGTGAAGTCGCGATGCTGCTGCGAGACGCGCGCCTCCAGGCTCTTCCAGGTGACGTTCTTCTCGCCCGCGGTCGAGATGTTTTCCGGGATCAGCACGTCGACGCCGTAGGGCTTGCCGTCGCAATGCGCGTCGATCCATTTCAATTCCTGCTCCAGCGTATCCGGCGAATGCGCGGTGGCGCCGAACACGCCAAAACCTCCGGCGCGGCTGACGGCGGCGACCACGTCGCGGCAATGGCTGAAGGCGAGCAGGGGAAACTCGATGCCCAGCATGTCGCAGATCGGCGATTTCATTGGAAGTCTCTCCCGGCAGGCGTTTGTTCTGTTCAAACGCTAGCCCATCAGGCGTCTCCGCGCCAAGCGGCTTTGGCGCAGGTGAAATTGCGTGCAGGCGCTGCAACGGGGGGCGATTTGGTATGCCAAAATGGCCCCTTGCGCTTTGGCGGCCGCCGGGAGAAAGCTTCAACCAAAGCCTCACGAGGAAACGCCGATCCATGCCTGCGTTGCAATCCGCTCCGGCCACAAGCGAGGGTGCCTACGACGTCGTCGTGGTCGGCGCCGGTTTCGCCGGCATGTACATGCTGCACCGGTTGCGCGGGCAGGGATTTTCGGTCCGCGTGTTCGAGCAGGGCGACGGCGTCGGCGGCACCTGGTACTGGAACCGCTATCCCGGCGCGCGCTGCGACGTCGAGAGCATGCAGTATTCCTACTCCTTCTCCGACGAGCTGCAGCGGGAATGGGACTGGAGCGAGCGCTACGCGCCGCAGCCGGAGATCTTGCGCTACGCCAACCACGTCGCCGACCGTTTCAACCTGCGGCCCGACATCCAGTTCTCGACCCGCGTCGAGCGCGCCGTGTTCGATGAGGACGACAATATCTGGTCCGTGACGACCTCCGACGGCAAGACCGTGACGGCGAAATTCGTGGTGCTCGCGACCGGCTGTCTCTCCAATGCGCGCAAGCCCGACATCAAGGGCCTCGATAGCTTTCAAGGGCCCGGTCTATCACACCGGCAACTGGCCGCATCATCCGGTCGATTTCACCGGCCAGCGCGTCGGCATCATCGGCACGGGATCGTCGGGCATCCAGTCGGTGCCCGTGATCGCCGCGCAGGCGAAGCACCTCACGGTCTTTCAGCGCACGCCGCAATTTTCGATTCCGGCGCGCAACAAGCCGCTCACGGCCGACGAGCGCAAACATTTCCGCGACAACTATCCGGAAATCCGGCGCTTCGCGCGCGAGGATGCGAAGAACGGCATCTATGCCGAGATGCCCGATCGCGGCGCGCTCGATGACGGCGACAACGCGCGCCGCTCCAGATACGAGGCGCGCTGGCAGTATGGCGGGCTGACCTTCATGTCGGTCTACAACAACCTGGCGCTGGACCAGGCCGCCAACGACACCGCGGCCGATTTCGTCCGCGAGAAGATCAGCGAGATCGTGAAAGACCCGGAGAAAGCGCAGTTGCTGAAGCCGGCCAGCTATCCCATCGGCACCAAGCGCATCTGCATCGACACCGATTATTTCGAGACTTTCAACCGGCCGAACGTGACGCTGGTGGACATCAAGGCCAATCCGATCGAGGAAATCACCGCGCATGCGGTGCGCGCGGGCGGCAAGGACTACGAGATCGACGCGCTGGTGCTGGCGACCGGCTTTGACGCCATGACCGGCTCGGTCGCGAAGATCGACATCGTCGGCCGTGGCGGGCGGACGTTGAACCAGAAATGGGCGGAGGGGCCGAAGACCTATCTCGGCCTGATGACCACGGGCTTCCCGAATCTCTTTGTCATCACCGGGCCCGGCAGCCCGTCGGTGCTGTCGAACATGATCGTCTCGATCGAGCAGCATGTCGACTGGATCACGGATGTCGTGAGCTACATGCGCGACCGCAAGCTCGACACCATGGAAGCCGAGCAGGGCGCCGAGGACAAATGGGTCGCCCATGTCAACGAGGTCGCGTACGCCACGCTCTATCCGCAGGCCGATTCCTGGTACATGGGCGCCAACATCCCCGGCAAGCCGCGCATCTTCATGCCCTATATCGGCGGCGTCGGGCCGTACCGGCAGATCTGCAACGACGTCGCCGCCAAGGGCTATGAGGGCTTTGCGATGACGCGCGCGGAGCAGACGCAAAAGGCGGCGGTGTCGTAGTTCTCGTCATTGCGACGCTGTCGCGACGAAGCAATCCATAGCGCCGCAAGCAGGTGGATGCTGCGTCGCTTCGCTCGCAATGACGCATCTGTTGACGATCGGCGCTGGTGAGCAGGTCCTCGATTGCCAGCGCGCAGGCATGGAGCGGCACGTCCACCGCTCGCGGCGAACCCCAACTATGGCAGGCAAAGCTGCGGCCTGGCGACATCGACAGCATTCTGGCGGCATGAGCGCCGCGAATGGCGGCCGTGATCCTGCGGAGCGTAGCGGCGGGAATTGCCTTCCGGCGGCGCAGTGCAGTCAGCGCCTCAAATAGATCCTCACGCAGCTTTCGGGCGCGCTGCGCGGCGCGGGCAGGTGCAACGCCTGAAAGCCCACGCAAAACTCTCGCCTGCGCAGGTTCGATCAGCCCGCCGAGTTCGGCGAAGCCAACGAGGTCCGGGTAGCTCACCAGATTCTCGATCGGATTCGGCAACGGCCGCTCGTCGAGCGTGTTGACGAAATCGAGCGCCGGATGGCCGCCACTCCAGTCGAATCGTCCAGTGCTTTTTGCCATGACTCCGCTTGTCTCGGCACGGTTTGCCACGTAACCTTATAAAGATCAGTTTACAGGTTATGAAAGATCGAGAAAAATTGATGCCAGCGTCTCGCGACCTCGGCCAATATTTGCGCGGCGCGGCTTATGGGCTGGCCGCGGTCAGCATCTGGGCCGGCTGGATCGTGGTGGCGCGGCTTGGGCTGCGCAGCAGCAGTCTCACGCCGTGGGACATTGCCGCGCTGCGTTTCGGCGTCGCGGGGCTTGCGATGCTGCCGCTCGTGTTTGCGAAGGGCTTGGCGATCGATCGTCTCGGCTGGGGAGGGTTAGCTGCGATCGTGCTCGGCGGCGCGGCGCCGGTGTTTCTGGCCAATTGGGGGCTGACGTTTGCGCCCGCCGCTCATGCCGGGGCGTTATTTCCGGGTGTCATGCCGCTGATGGTCGCGCTGCATGGCGGCCGTTATGCTGCGTGAGGAATTCACCCGAGCCAAGATGCTCGGCTTTGCGCTGATCCTGCCCGGCGTGCTGGTGATCACGCTCGCGTCAGGCGGCGAGGTTGGCTCGGCCCAAAACCTCGGCCACGCGTTGTTTCTATGCGCCGGCCTCGCCTGGGCGTTCTACACCGTCGCATTGCGGGGAGCCCGGCTCGACGGCCTGCATGCCGCCGCCATCTCGGCCGTCGGCTCTGCGCTGCTGTATTTGCCGATCTACGCGGCTTTGCCGGTGACCGGCATCGCGCAAGCGCCCTGGTTCGACATCGCCCTGCAGGCCTTCGTGCAGGGCATCCTCACGGCCGTCATTTCCCTGATGCTCTACGGCAAGGCCGTCAGCATCCTCGGCGCATCCAGCGGCGCGGCCTTTGCCGCCCTGTGTCCGGCCATGACCGCGCTGATGGCGATCCCCGTGCTCGGCGAATGGCCGCAAAAACCGGATTGGGTGGCCATTGTCTTGATCTCCGCAGGCGTCTACATCGTAAGCGGCGGGCCGCTCCCCCGGCGGCTACAAAGAACAACATAAGGCAGGACCGTTCCCCACGCGTTCTGCGGGAGCGAAACCCATGACTGACGCGCCTCCGACCGGCGGCTACGAACCCCCGAAAGTCTGGACCTGGAACAAGGAAAGCGGCGGCCGCTTCGCCGCCATCAATCGCCCGATCGCCGGTCCCACGCATGACAAGGAGCTGCCGGTCGGCAAGCATCCGTTCCAGCTCTACTCGCTGGCTACTCCCAACGGCGTCAAGGTCACCGTGATGTTCGAGGAGCTGCTCGCGGCCGGCCACAAGGGCGCCGAATACGACGCCTGGCTGATCAGGATCGACGGCAACCAGTTCGGCAGCGGCTTTGTCGCGGTCAATCCCAACTCGAAAATTCCGGCGCTGATGGACCGCAGCGGGCCGACGCCGATCCGGCTGTTCGAGTCCGGCGCGATCCTGATGCATCTGGCCGAAAAGTTCGGCGCGTTCATCCCGAGCGGCGGGCAAGCCCGCGCGGAGTGCCTGTCATGGCTGTTCTGGCAGATGGGCAGCGCGCCGTTCCTCGGCGGCGGCTTCGGCCATTTCTATGCCTACGCGCCGAGCAAGATCGAATATGCCATCGACCGCTATGCCATGGAGGTGAAGCGGCAGATGGACGTGCTCGACCGCCGTCTCGCCGACAACGAATATCTCGCAGGCAGCGAGTACACCATCGCCGACATGGCGACCTGGCCGTGGTACGGCGCGCTCGCCAAGGGGCTGATTTACGGCGCGGGCGAATTCCTCGCCGTGCACGAATACAAGCACGTGCAGCGCTGGACCGACCAGCTCGCCAAGCGCCCGGCGGTGAAGCGCGGCCGCATGGTCAACCGTGTCCAGGGCGATCCCGCGAGCCAGCTGCACGAGCGCCATGACGCCGGCGATTTCGAGACCAAGACGCAGGACAAGATCGGAGAACCGGCGAAGACATAATGGTCTCCATCGTCATTGCGAGCGAAGCGAAGCAATCCAGAATTTCACCGCGGATGCAGTCTGGATTGCTTCGTCGCCGGCCTGTCATCGGGCCGGCCCGCGCCAACGTTCGCTCCTCGCAATGACGACTGTGGTACAGTGGAGGACATCCATGATCGATTCAACGCGACGCGACATACTGGCCACGGGTGTAGCCGCAACCGCAATGGCCGCAGCACCGAAAGTGCTGGCGCAAGCACAGGGAGGAGCCGCCATGAGCTTTTACGAAAGAGGTCCCGTTCGCATTCACTACGAGGAGAAAGGCTCGGGCACTCCGCTGCTGGTGATCGCAGGCGGCGGCCTGAACTCGACCATCGCCGGGCTCGCCGGCGAGCAGTCGCCGTACAATCCGCTCACCGAGTTCAGCGGCGAATACCGCGTCATCGCCGCCGATCTGCGCAACGCCAATGGCGGCCAGTCCACGGGTCCGCTCGAGGCCGACCGCCCCTGGGATTCCTACACCGACGACCACATCGGGCTGATGGATCATCTCGGCATCGACAAGTTCATGGTGCACGGCTTCTGCATCGGCGGTCCGTTCATCTGGAATCTGCTGAAGCGCGCCCCCAACCGCGTCGTCGCCGCCGTGCTGGCGCAGCCGAGCGGCTCGCGCCCCGAGGCGCGCGACCTGTTCTACGACAACAACATGAAGGGCTGGGGTCCGGAGCTGGTGAAGCGGCGGCCCGAGATCACGATGGAGCAGGTCGACAAGTTCCTGACCAAAATGTACCGCACCGATCCGGACTTCGTGTTCACGGTGAGCCGCGACTTCGTCAAGCAATGCCAGACGCCGGTGCTGATCATGCCCGACGACATCCCGGCGCATCCCTATGCGGTGGCGATGGAAGCGGCGATGCTGGCGCCGAAAGCGGAGGTCAGCATGTTCCCGTGGAAGCAGCCGAAGGAGCGGATTCCGCTGGCGCTGCGGCAGGTGCATTCCTTCCTGCGCGCGCACCGGCCGATGACGGCATAAGCCATGGCCTTCTTCGAAAAGGGTCCGGTCCGCATCCAATACGAGGAAGCCGGCAACGGCTTCCCGCTGCTGCTTGATCGCCGGCGGCGGGTTGAACTCGAACATCCAGAACATCACCGGCGCCTATCCGCCGTTCCACGCCATGAAGGAGTTCGGCAACGAGTACCGCTGCGTCGCCTTCGACCTGCGCAACGCGCCGCCGGGCCAGTCCTCCGGTCCGCTCGAGATCGACCGGCCCTGGGATTCCCATACCGACGATCAGCTCGCGCTGATGGATCACCTCGGCTTCGACAAGTTCATGGTGATCGGCTTCTGCATCGGCGGTCCGCTGATCTGGAATCTGATCAAGCGCGCTCCCGATCGCGTCGTTGCCGCCGTGCTCGCGATGCCCTCGGGCTCGCGTCCCGAAATGCGCGACCTGTTCTACGACAACAACATGGAGAAATGGGCGCCGCAGCTCGTCGCACGCCGGCCCGACATCACCATGGAGATGGCGGAGAAGTACCTGACCCGGATGTACCGCACCGACCCCGACTTCGTGTTCACGGTGTCGCGCGACTTCGTGCGGGAATGCCAGACGCCGGTGCTGATCCTGCCCGACGACGTCCCGGCGCACCCTTACGCGGTCGCCATGGAGAGCGCGATGCTGGCGCCGAATGCCGAAGTCAGCATGTTTCCGTGGAAGGAGCCGAAGGAGCGGGTGCCGCTCGCGGTGCGCCAGATCCGCTCGTTCCTGCGCGCGCACCGGCCGGCGATGGGGTAGGCATCAACCTCGTCATTGCGAGGAGCGAAGCGACGAAGCAATCCATAGCGCCACAAGCGGATGGATGGATTGCTTCGCTTCGCTCGCAATGACGAACGAGGGCTACTGCTTCTTCCGCGTCGCATCGACATTGAGGCCGAGCATCTTCCAGACATGGTTGTTCTGGATGAAGCGCAACCGGTACTTCACTTCCATGTCGTCGGTCTTGAACACGCCGTTCAGCACCAGCGCGCCGTCATTGTCGATCGTGGCCTTCTCGTAGGAGGCATAGTCCGCGGTGACGACGTCCTCGAAGAACAGCTCCTTGGCCCGGAATGTCTCGAACGCCGCCTGGACCTTGTCGGCGGTGAACTGCGCCTGGAATTCCTTCGAGGCCTTGGCGAGGAAGACCGAATAATTGTTGGTCATGTTGGCGTCGTTGAACGTCATCAGCGTGGTGCGGATCAGGACGTCCTGGTCGTCGTCATCAGGAATTTGCGTGGCGGCAAAGGCCGGCGCGACGACTGCCAGCGCCAGGGCGAGCAGCCGCGATCGCGACGGCAAGCCTGCCGGAGCGAAGCGCAATTCAGAGTGTTGGAAACCGATGTCATGGAAGCCCCTGTCGAAAGCCGGCGGAAGGACCGTCCGCCCCCGACAAACGCCTAACGGGCCGAAGCCCGTTTGCCAACGGGTGGCGGCGGGGGAGGATCGAAAATAGCTTGGGAAACGGAGCTGGCTAAGCCTTTGCCGCCACCGCGCCCTCCGCCGCCGGGAAGATCACGCGGTCGTCGGTGCGGCAGTAGCGGTCGGCGAACATGCGTCCCATCGGGTGATAGCGGTCCATGTGCACGCGCATCGCGTCCGTGTCCCATAGCTCGTCGCGGATGTAGAAGTGGATGCCTTCGCCCATGATCAGCACGCGGTCGCCGTTGACGTCGATCTCCTTCCAGACCTTGCACTCCATCGCCCAGGGCGTGTCGGCCAGCCGGGGGACCGCGACCTTGCGCGAGGGCGCGAGCTTGAGCCCGAGATAATCGGGCTCGCCGATATCAGGGGGAAAGTCGCCGCTGGACTCATGCATGGCGCGCGCCAGCTGTTCGTCGGCGATGTTGACCACGAACTCGCCGGTGCGCTGGATGTTGGTCAGCGTGTCCTTGAGCCGCCCGTCGGCGCGGCGATTGACCGCGAACATGCAGAGCGGCGGGTCCTCGCAGAACACGTTGAAGAAGCTGTAGGGCGCGGCATTGACCACGCCGGTGGGGCCCATGCAGGTCACCCAGGCGATCGGCCGCGGCAGCACGAAGGAGGCCAGCAACTTGTAGCGCTCGCGGGGCGGCAGCTTGCTCGGGTCGTATTCCATGGGGCGTTTCCTGTCTTTTTCGCGCGAGGGGAAGGTCGAGATTCAAAAAGCCGTATAGCCGCCGTCGATCACGAAGGTGTCGGCCGTATGATACGACGACGCCTTGCTCATGAGATACACCGCGATGCCGCCGAAATCGGAGGGCTCGCCGAAGCGACGCACCGGGATGCGCGGCATCACCGCGCCGACGAACTTCTCGTCCGAAAGCGCACGCGCGGTCATGTCGCTCCGGATCCAGCCCGGCAGGATCGCATTCGAGGTGACGCCGTAACGCGCAAGCTCAACCGCCAGCGCGCGGCACAGCGCGTTGATCGCCGCCTTGGTGCCGGCATAATGCTCGTTGCGCGCGGTGCCGAACAGCGAGGCGAGCGAGGAGGTCGCAACCAGCCGGCCGAAGGGATCGCCTGCCTTGCGCGCGCTCGGTCATGTGACGCGCGGCGACCTGGAACACATGGAACACGCCGTCGAGATTGGTCGCGAACATCTTGCGCCAGTCCTCCTCGCTGCGATCGATGAAGGCCTTGCGCCCGCCGCCGCCGATGCCGGCATTGGCAAAGCAGCCGTCGACGCGGCCGAACGCATCGAGCGTCGCCTTCATCGCGTCCTTGACCGAGGCGGGATCGGTGACGTCGCAAATGCGGGTATCGACCTTGCCCGGCCCCTTGGCCATGGTCGCGGCCGCCGCCTTGTTCTTGTCGGCATTGCGGCCCCAGATCGAGACGTTGCAGCCACTCAACGCAAGAGCCTGGGCAATGCCGAGCCCGATACCGCCATTGCCGCCGGTGATCACGGCCACGCGGCCGGAGAGATCGAAAATGTTCATGAGGCGTTTCCATTCTTTATGACGTTGCGCGAGCATGGACAAGACGGCCTCAAAAATCAAATATGGCGCCAACGCATAACGCCGCGCCAAGGCGCCCAGAGACAAACGAGGAAACGATGCAATTCAAGCACTGCACGCTCGACATCGACGGCACCGGTCGCGGTCCTCAGGCTCGACCATCAGGAGGTCATGAACGCGGTCTCGATGGACATGCTCGGCGGCCTCGCCGAGGCGCTCGACACGATCGACGAGAAGCGCGACGAGGTGCGCTGCGTGGTGCTGACCGGCGCGGGCCGCGCCTTCTGCACCGGCGCCAATCTGCAGGGCCGCAACGCGCCGACCGGCAAGCGCAGCAACGCCGGTGCGGCGCTGGAGACCGGCTTCCATCCGTTCCTGCGCAAGCTGCGCAATCTGCATTGCCCGCTGGTGACCGCGGTCAACGGCCCGGCGGCCGGCGCCGGCATGAGCTTCGCGCTGATGGGCGACATGATCCTCGCCGCGCGCTCGGCCTATTTCCTGCAAGCCTTCCGCCGCATCGGCCTGGTGCCGGATTGCGGCTCGACCTGGCTGTTGCCGCGCCTGGTCGGCAAGGCGCGCTCGATCGAGCTGTCGCTGATGGGCGAGCGGCTGCCGGCGGAGAAGGCGCTGGAATGGGGCCTCATCAACCGCGTCCATGACGATGCTGCGCTGATGGGCGAGGCGATGAAGCTCGCGCATGAGCTTGCCAACGGGCCGACGGTCGCGCTGTCGCTGATCCGGCAGCTCTATTGGGAGAGCCCGGACAATTCCTTCGAGGAGCAGCTCAATCTCGAATTCAAGTCGCAGCGCGTCGCGGGCGCGGCGGAGGATTTCCGCGAGGGCGTCACCGCGTTCCTCGAGAAGCGGCCGGCGAAATTCAAAGGCAAATGATCGAGCAAGAGCTTTTCCGCTGCGTCGCGTCGTTCGATCCGGCCGCAACCGGCGTGACCGATGCGACGAAACTGTCGGGCGGCGCGAGCCAGGAGACCTGGTCGTTCGACATCGTGCATCCGAACGGCCATGTCGGCGCGATCCTGCGCCGCTCGCCCAAGGGTTATGGCGCGGCGCCGACGCGCGCGGCCGGGCTCGATGCCGAGGCGCGGCTGATGCAGCTCGCGTATGACGCGGGCCTGCCGTCGCCCAAGGTGATGCATGTGCTGCAAGCCCGAGGACGATCTCGGCACCGGCTTCATCATGGCGCGGGTCGAGGGCGAGACCATCGCGCGCAAGATTTTGCGCGACGAGCAATTTGCCAGGGCGCGGCCGATCCTGGCGCGCCAGCTCGGCAAGGTCGCGGCCGGCATTCACGGCCTGCCGCGCGCGGAGTTGCCGAAGCTGCGTGAGAGCTCATCGACCACGGAGATCGCCGAGCTCGGGCGCGAATATCGCGGGTTCGGCTGGCCGCGGCCGGTATTCGAGCTGGCGCTGCGCTGGCTCGCCGACCACGATCCCGGGCCGTCGCACGAGGTGACGCTGGTGCATGGCGATTTCCGCCACGGCAATCTCATCATCGGCTCCGACGGCGTGCGCGCGGTGCTGGACTGGGAGCTCGCGCATCTCGGCGATCCCATGGAGGACCTCGGCTGGATCTGCGTCAACTCCTGGCGCTTCGGCGAGATCGACAAGCCGGTCGGCGGTTTCGGTTCGCGCGAGGAGCTGTTCGCGGGCTACGAGGAGGGCGGCCGCAAGGTCGACCCTGCGCGGGTGAAATTCTGGGAAGTGATGGGCACCTTGCGCTGGGGCGTGATGTGCTGCGGCATGATGCAGCGTTTCCGGATGGGTCCGGATCATTCGATGGAGCGCGCCATGATCGGCCGCCGCGCCTCCGAGACGGAAATCGATTTGCTGCGATTGCTCGCGCCGACGAGGAGATTGAGATGCAGGACGAACCGACACCGATCGAGCTGACCAAGGCGGTCGCGGATTTCCTCCGCAACGACATCACGCCTGCCATCTCCGGCCACAACGCCTTCAAGCTGCGCGTCGCCATCAACATGCTCGACCTCGTCGCGCGGCAATTGACGCTTGCGGAGGGCAGCGACGCGGCGGAGGCCGCGAGCCTGAAGAAGCTGCTCGGCATCGACGGCGCGCTGATCGATCTCAACCGCGCGCTGGCGGAGAAGATCGCGAAGGGCGAGGTCGACTTGTCGACGCCGGGACTGTCGGAGCATCTCTGGCAGACGACGATGGCCAAGCTCGCGGTCGATCAGCCGAACTATGGGTCGTACAAAAGGGAGTTGGAGCGGAAGTGAGAGTTGCGCATGCTCTCAGCACTCGTCATTGCCGCGGAGCGCCTGCGACGAGGCAAGCGCAGTGCTGCGGTGATCCGGAGTCCATCCGATCGTGGTATGCGATCCCGGACTCGCTCGCCGCGCGGCGCCCCGGAATGACACGAGAGTGTCTACCTCCCCAGCCACTTCGGCGGGCGCTTCTCGGAAAACGCCTTCGGCCCCTCGATGTAATCCTGCGAGGCCGCCATCGCCTTCACCGCCGGATAGTCGCGCTGGTCGGTCATCGCCTTCTCCAGCGAGACCTCCATGCCCATCCGGATCGCCTGCTTGGAGGCGCGGATCGACATCGGCGAGTTCTTGGCGATGGTCTCGGCCCAGCGCTCGGCGGCGGCGAGCGCGCCGCCGGCCGGCGCGACCTCGTTGACGAAGCCGAGCTCGAAACCTTCCTTGGCCGAGACGTGGCGCGCGGTCAGGATCATGCCCATGGCGCGCTTCAGGCCGATCTGCCGCGGCAGGCGCTGCAGGCCGCCGGCGAGCGCGGCGAGACCGACGCGCGGCTCGGGCAGGGCGAAGGTCGCATTCTCCGAGGCGATGATGAGGTCGCAGGCCAGCGCGATCTCGAAGCCGCCGCCCATCGCCACGCCGTTGACGGCGGCGATGATCGGCTTGTCGCAGTCGAAGCGCGTGGTGAGGCCGCCGAAGCCGCCCTTGTCCCAGCCGCGCTTGCCGCCCGCCGCCTGCCATTTCAGATCGTTGCCGGCGCAGAACGCCTTGTCGCCGGCGCCGGTGACGATCGCGACCCACTGCTCGGGATCGGCGGCGAAATCGTCGAACACCTTGTTGAGCTCGAAATGCGCGTCGATATGCAGCGCGTTGTACACTTCGGGCCGCGACAGCGTCACGATCGTGACCGGTCCCTTGCGCGTCACCTTGGAAAATTTCAGGTCCATCGTTCCTCCCGGGATTTTTTCTGTGGCGTGGAATGCGGAGTCACCTAGCCCGTTTCCACGCGCCCGTGTCATCCCATTACGCAAGGGCGCCGCGCGCGGCAAGCGGCGCTCGCTTGACTTGGCCTCACGCCGTCACCTTAATCCGCCGCAAACAACAATAAACCTCGGGAGACGCGCCTTGGATTTCAACCTGCCGGCCGACCTGGTCGCCTATCTCGACGAACTCGACCGCTTCATCGCAGCGCGAGATCAAGCCGCTGCGAAGAGGCCGACGACAACATCCGCTTCTTCGATCATCGCCGCGAATGGGCGCGCACCGATTTCGACAATGGCGGCCTGCCGCGGCATGAATGGGAAGCGCTGCTGCGCAAGGCGAAGGACCGCGCCGACGAGGCCGGCCATCTGCGCTTTGCGATCCCGAAGCGCTATGGCGGCAAGGACGGCTCCAATCTCTGGATGGCCGTGATCCGCGAGCATTTCGCCGCGAAGGGCCTCGGCCTGCACAACGATCTGCAGAACGAGCATTCGATCGTCGGCAATCTTCCCGATCGTGACCATGCTCGACCGCTACGGCACCGACGAGCAGAAGGCGATGATCGACGGCTCGATCAGGGGCAAGATACCGCATCACCTTCGGCCTGACCGAGCCGGAGCACGGCTCGGACGCGACCCACATGGAGACCAAGGCGAAGCCGGCGACGCGCGACAACGTCAAGGGCTGGCTGCATCAACGGCGAGAAGATGTGGACCACCGGCATGCATGTCGCCACGCACTGCGCGCTGTTCGCGCGCACCTCGGGCAATGACGGCGATGCGCGCGGCATCACCTGCTTCCTGGTGCCGGCGAAGAGCGACGGGCGTGAAGATCGAAGAGTATATGTGGACCTTCAACATGCCGACCGATCATCCGCGCGTCAGCTTCACCGACGTGTTCGTGCCCGAGGATGCGCTGTTCGGCGAGGTCGGCAAGGGGCTGTCGCTGGCGCAATGCTTCGTGCACGAGAACCGCATCCGCCAGGCCGCAAGCTCGCTCGGCGCCGCCGTCTACTGCATCAACGAGAGCGTCAAATACGCGCGACAGCGCAAGCCGTTCGGCAAGGCGCTGGCGCGAGAACCAGGCGATCCAGTGGCCGCTGGTCGAGCTGGCGACGCAGGCCGAGATGCTGCGGCTGCTGATCCGCAAGACCGCCTGGGAGATGGACCAGCTCACCCAGGCGCAGGTCGAGCACACGCTCTCCGACAAGGTGTCGATGTGTAACTTCTGGGCCAACCGGCTGTGCTGCGAGGCCGCCGACCGCGCCATGCAGGTGCATGGCGGCATGGGCTATTCGCGCCACAAGCCGTTCGAGCACATCTATCGCCACCACCGCCGCTACCGCATCACCGAGGGCAGCGAGGAAATCCAGAAGCGCAAGGTCGCGGGATTCCTGTTCGGCTATATGGGCGCGGGGAAGCATTGAGGGAGACAGACAATGGAAGGCGGTTGCACCTGCGGAAATGTCCGCTATCGGCTCAACGGCAAGCCGCTGATCGTTCACGCCTGCCATTGCACCTGGTGCCAGCGCGAGACCGGCACGGCGCATGCGCTGGAATGCGCTGTATGAGGCCGACCGCGTCGTGCATCTCAAGGCCGAGCCCGAGATCGTCGATACGCCGTCGGCCAGCGGCAAGGGCCAGCGCATCGCGCGCTGCCCGAAATGCAAGGTCGTCGGTGTGGAGCAACTATCCGCAGGCCGGTCCCGCCGTGCGCTTCCTGCGCGTCGGCACCATGGACGATCCGAGCCAGTGTCCGCCCGACATCCACATCTTCACCTCGTCGAAGCAGCCCTGGGTGACGTTCGGGCCGAAGCGAGAGGGTGGTGGCCGAGTTCTACGATCTCGACGAGGTCTGGTCGGACGAGGCCAAGGAGCGGCGCAAGATCATGCGCGAGAAAGCGAAGGCGGCGAAGACGTGACGGATCAATTCACCTGCCTGTCCTTGCCCGCCCAATAGGGATCGCGAAGATTACGCCGCAAAATCTTGCCCGACGGATTGCGCGGCAGCGCCGGGATGAAGTCGACCGTCTTCGGCGTCTTGAAGCCCGCGATGCGCTCGCGCGTGAAATTGATGATGTCGGTCGCGTCGGCCGACTTGCCCGGCTTCATCACCACGATCGCCTTCACCGCCTCGCCCCATTTGTCGTCGGGAATGCCGATCACGGCGGCTTCCGCCACGTCGGGATGATCGCAGATCGCGCTCTCGACCTCGGCCGGATAGATGTTCTCGCCGCCGGAGATGATCATGTCCTTGATGCGGTCGTGGATGTAGAGATAGCCGTCCTTGTCCATGTAGCCGGCATCGCCCGTGCGCAGCCAGCCGTCCTTGCCGAGCGTGCTCGCGGTCGCTTCCGGCAGGTTCCAGTAACCCGCCATGTTCGAGCCCGAGCGCGTCGCGATCTCGCCGACTTCGCCCGGCGGCAATCGCTTGCCGTCCGCGTCGAGGATCGCAAGCTCGACGCCGGGCAGCGCCTTGCCGGCCGAGCGCATGCGATCGAGCCCCTCGATGTGATCTTCCGGCGGCAGCGCCACGATGGTGCCGGTGGTCTCGGTCATGCCGTACATCTGCACGAAGCCGCATTTGAAGACCTCGATGCATTCCTTGAGCAGCGCCGCCGGAATCGGCGAGGCGCCGTAGAGCATGTATTTCAATCGCGAGAAATCCATCTGCCGCGCGCGGGGCTGCCGCACCACGAACTGCATCGCCGCCGGCACCATGAACAATTTGGTGATGCCGGACTGCTCGAAGAAATCGAGCACTTTGGTCGGATCGAACTCGCGCGCGATGACGCCGCGGGCGCCGTGATAAAGCCCCATCACGCCCCAGCCGGAGCCGCCGATGTGGAAGATCGGCATCGCCACCAGCGAGACGTCGTCGATGGTCCATTTGTTCCATTCGGGCTTCTCGGCCTCGTTGCCGGACTGCACGAGGTTGAGCATGTTGCCGTGCGCCAGCATCGCGCCCTTCGGCTTGCCGGTCGTGCCGGAGGTGTAGAGCTGTATGCCGATATCGTTCCGGCTGATCGCAACACCGGGATCGTCGGCGCTCTGCAGCGTCGCGCCAGGCGGCAAAATCCTGCCATTCCGGCGCGCCGCCTTCGGTGGTGATGATCGCGCGCACGCTCGGCAGCTTGTCCTTGAGGCCGCGCGCCATGGTCACGAACTCCGGGCCCGACGAACAGCAGCGGCGCCTTGCAATCCTCGACGATGAAGGCGATCTCGGGTCCGGCGAGCCGCCAGTTCACCGGCGCCATCACCACGCCGGCCTTCATCGCGCCGAACAGCAGCTCGAAATAGATGTCGCTGTTCTTGCCGAGATAGGCGATGCGCTCGCCGTGCCTGACGCCGGCGGCCTTCAGCGCATTGGCGACGCGATTGGTGTTGCGGTCGAATTGCGCGAAGGTGGTCTGGCGTCCCTCGAATTCGAAGACGATGGCATCGCCGCGGCTCTTCGCCTGCATGCGCACGGTTTCGGCGAGGTTGTTCGGCAGCTCGGACATGGTTCTCCCGGAATGATTTGTTCGTTCCCAATGCTGCGCAGCGAAGCGGCGAAGCTATCCGGTCTTTCTGCGAGATGGTCCCGGATGCATCGGCTTCATGCTGCGCCCGTCCGCAATGACGAGCTACCCTCGCGCCGCGCGGTCCTTTTCGTTCTGCGCCTTGATCGACTCGCGCGCCGCTGGTCCAGTCGTCGTCGCTCCAGTCGCGCAGCTGATAGAAATTGCCGCCCATCGCGAGCCCCTGCGCGCCGTCCATCGCGATGGTCTCGCCGTTGATCCAGTCGCAGCCGCCGGAGATCAGGAACACCGCGAGGTTCTGCAACTCCTCCATGGTGCCGACGCGGCCCATCGGGTTCATCGCCTTGGTGCGCGCGCCGGCCTCATCGCCGGGCTTGATGCGCTTGCTCATGCCTTCGGTCGGAATTTCGCCCGGCGCGATCGTGTTGAGCCGGATGCCGTAGCGGCCCCATTCGGTCGCAAGCGACATGGTCATGGCGTGGATCGCCGACTTGCTCATGGCCGACGGCACCACATAGGGCGAGCCGTTGCGCACCCAGGTCACGGTGATCGACACCACATTGCCGCGCAGCTTGTTGGCGATCCAGCGCCGGCCGACCGCATGCGTGACATAGAACGTGCCGTGCATGACGATGTTGGCGACCGCGTCGAAGCCGCGCGGACTGAGTTCCTCGGTACGCGAGATGAAATTGCCGGCGGCGTTGTTGACGAGGTCGGTGAGGGGACCGCCGGTCCAGATCTGCTCGATCATCTCGTCGACGGCCATCGCATTGCGGATGTCGACGCCGTGGCTGACCACGCGTCCGCCATATTGGTCCATCAATTCGGTCGCGGTCTCGTCGCAGACGATCTTGCGGCGGCCGCAGATATGGACCTCGGCGCCGAGCTCGAGGAAGCGCGCGGCCATCGACTTGCCGAGGCCGGTGCCGCCGCCGGTCACGAGGATGCGGCGGCCCGCGAGAAGCTGATCCCTGAACATCGTTTCCACCCGGAGAATTGCTGTTAATTGCTCGATTGACTAAAACCGGCCCACGCCGTTCTGTAAAGCTGCAAAGAAGAATAAGCCTCTGAGGAGAATTGTCATGGAGCAACGCGTCTCGATCACGATCACGGACGGCGTCGCCGATGTCCGGCTGGTGCGCGCGGACAAGATGAATGCGCTCGATGCCGCGATGTTCGACGCGCTGGTCGGCGCGACCGAGCGGCTCGGCAAGGAGAAGGGCCTGCGGGCGGTAGTATTGTCCGGTGAGGGCCGCGCCTTCTGCGCCGGTCTCGACATGGGCCGCTTCGCCGCCATGAAGGAGAGCGGCGGCCATGGCGTGCCGGGCGCGGAAAGCCGCGATCTGACCAAGCGCACGCATGGCCTCGCGAATTTCCCGCAGCAGGCGGTGTGGGGCTGGCGGCAATTGCCGGTGCCGGTGATCGCCGCGATCCAGGGCGTCGCCTTCGGCGGCGGCTTCCAGCTCGCGCTCGGCGCCGACATCCGTTTCCTCGCGCCCGATGCGCGGATGTCGATCATGGAGATCAAATGGGGCCTGGTGCCCGACATGGCGGGCACGCCGATCCTGGCCACGCCTGGTGCGCGACGACATCCTGCGCGAGCTGACCTATACGGGACGGATTTTCTCGGCGCAGGAGGCGCTGTCCTACGGGCTTGCGACGCAGATCTGCGACGATCCGCGGACCGTGGCGCTCGCGATGGCGCGCGAGATCGCGGGCAAGAGCCCGGATGCGATCCGCGCCGCCAAGCGCATGCTGAACAAGCTGTCGGTCGATCCGGGCCCGGCGCTGCTCGCCGAATCCGTCGAGCAGCAGAAGCTGCTCGGCAGCGCCAACCAGCTCGAGGCGGTCCGCGCCAATATCGAAAAGCGCGCCCCGCGCTTTGCGGATGCCGGTTACTCGTCATCCCGGGCGCGATGCGGCGTCCGAATGCCAGGATCGCAGATTCGGGTCGGCCTCGGACCTCCCGGAGATGACCGAGTGAAAGTCGAAACCGATGTCATCACCGCTCTTTCTCGGCATCGTCTCCGGCGATCGCCGGCGCACGCATGCCGAAGTCGCCGAGCGCGTCGCGCGCATCGCCGGCGGCCTGCACAAGCTCGGCGTCAAGCAGGGCGACAGCGTCTGCATCCTGATGCGCAACGACATCGCCTTCATCGAGGCGGCCTATGCGGCGATGCGGCTCGGCGCCTACGGCGTGCCGGTCAACTGGCACTTCAAGCCGGAGGAGATCAACTACATCCTGAAGGATTCCGGCACCTCGGTGCTGATCGCGCATGCCGACATGCTGCATCAATTGCGCGAGGCGATCCCGCCTGATGTCACCGTGCTCAGCGTGCCGACGCCGCCGGAAATCCTGGCGACCTACAGGATCGATCGCGATCATCTCGCGACGCCTGACTTCGCGACTCGATTTCGAGTCGTGGCTCGCGCAGCAGAGCGCCCTACGACGGGCCGGTCGTGCCGCAGCCGTCGAACATGATCTACACCTCGGGCACGACGGGAAATCCCAAGGGCGTCCGCCGCAATGCGCCGACACCGGAGCAGAGCGCAGCCGGCGGAGCGGATGCGCGGCCTGATCTATGGCCTGAAGCCCGGCGCGCGCGCGTTGCTGCCGGGACCGCTCTATCATTCCGCGCCGAATTCCTTCGGGCTTCGCGCCGGCCGGCTCGGCGGCGCGCTGGTCATCATGCCGCGCTTCGAGCCGGAAGAGTTCCTGCGCCTGATCGAGCGCGAGAGGATCGACACCATCTTCATGGTGCCGACCATGTTCATTCGCCTGATGCGGCTGCCGGAAGAGGTGCGCAGGAAATACGACATGTCGTCGCTGCGCCATATCATTCATGCCGCGGCACCCTGTCCGCCCGACGTCAAGCGCGCCATGATCGAATGGTGGGGGCCGGTGATCTACGAATTCTACGGCTCGACCGAAGTCGGGCGCGGTGACCTTCGCCAATTCCGAGGATGCGCTGAAGAAGCCCGGCACGGTCGGCAAAATCTCGCCCGGCGCGGAGCTGCGTTTCGTCGGCGACGACGGCCGCGTGCTGCCGCAGGGCGAGATCGGCGAAATCTATTCGCGGATATCGGCCAATCCGGACTTCACCTATCACAACAAGCCGGAGAAGCGCGCCGAGATCGAGCGCGACGGCTTCATCACCTCGGGCGACGTCGGCTACATCGACGCCGACGGCTATGTCTTCATCTGCGACCGCAAGCGCGACATGGTGATCTCCGGCGGGGTCAACATCTATCCCGGCCGAGATCGAGGCGGTGCTGCAGGCCGTTCCCGGCGTGCACGATTGCGCGGTGTTCGGCATTCCCGACGCGGAATTCGGCGAGGCGCTGATGGCGGTGGTGGAACCGCAGCCGGGCGTGACGCTGGATGTCGCCGACATCCGTGCGCGGCTGAAGGCGGCGCTTGCCGACTACAAGGTGCCGAAACACGTCGAAATCCAGTCCAACCTGCCGCGGGAAGATTCCGGCAAGATCTTCAAGCGCCGCCTGCGCGATCCCTAGTGGGAGCGGGCGGGACGGAGGATTTGAGGGAGGAAACAAGGCCGCCTCCATCTTCATCTTGCGCTGCGGCAAAAAAATTGCAGACTTGGCCTGCCGGGCATTTTCTGGAGAGCTGAACATGTCACCCCAGACCATGCCTTCCGACGCCGAACTGAGGCCCAACCGCACCGACGACGCCCAGGCGCTGGAGGAGGACACCCGGCTCAGGAACGATATCCGGCTGCTCGGGCGCATCCTCGGCGACACCGTGCGCGACCAGGAGGGCGCCGACGTGTTCGACCTGGTCGAGCGCATCCGGCAGACCTCGATCCGGTTCCATCGCGACGAGGACCGCGCCGCGCGCGAGCGAGCTCGAGCAGATCCTCGACGGCATGTCGATCTCGAAGACCGTGCTGATTGTCCGCGCGTTCAGCTATTTCTCCCACCTCGCCAACATCGCCGAGGACCAGAACACCATCCGCCAGATGCGCACCCGCAGCGCTGCCAAGGGCGCGCCGCGTTCCGGTGCGCTGGCGGATACGCTGGCGATGGCGCAAGGCCGCGGGCCTCAAGCCCGCCGAGCTGCGGCAATTCTTCAAGACGGCGCTGGTCAGCCCGGTGCTGACCGCGCATCCGACCGAGGTCCGCCGCAAGAGCACGATGGACCGCGAGATGGAGATCGCCGATTTGCTGGACCGGCGCGAGCGGGTTCAGCTCACGCCGGACGAAGCCGAGGCCAGCGACGAGCAGTTGCGTCGCGAGGTGCTGACCCTGTGGCAGACCAACCTGTTGCGGCGGACCAAGCTCACCGTGCTGGACGAGGTGTCGAACGGTTTGTCGTTCTACGACTACACGTTCCTTCGTGAAGTGCCGCGGTTGGTCTGCGCGCTGGAAGACAAGCTCAACGCGGGTGATGAGGCGGCGGGCGAGATCGCCTCTTTCCTGCGGATGGGGAGTTGGATCGGCGGCGACCGCGACGGCAATCCCTTTGTCACGGCCGATGTGATGCGCGGCACCTTGAAGCTGCAGTCGAGCCGCGTGCTGCAATTCTATCTGGAAGAGCTGCACGCGCTCGGCGCCGAATTGTCGATCGCCGCGCACCTCGCGGATGTCTCGGCCGAGTTGCGCGCGCTGGCCGAGCGCTCGCCGGATACTTCGCCGCACCGGAGCGGCGAGCCGTATCGTCTGGCGGTGTCGGGCATGTATGCGCGGCTGTCGGCCACGGCGAGGAAGCTCGACGTCCAGGTCGTGAGGCGGCCGGTGGGCGAGGTCGCGCCTTATGACAGCGTTACGGAACTCCAGGCCGATCTCGACGTGCTCGACCGCTCGCTGATCGCAAACAATGCGCGGGTGATCGCGCGCGGACGGCTGCGGCTGTTGCGCCGCGCGGTGGATTGCTTCGGCTTCCATCTCGCCCGCCTCGACATCCGCCAGAACTCCGCCGTGCATGAGCGCACCGTTGCCGAGCTACTCGATGCCGCCATGCCCGGCATGTCCTATTTGGCACTCAACGAAGAATCGCGGGTGGCGCTGCTGTCGAACGAGCTGCGCAATGCGCGGCCGCTGGCCTCCAATTTCGTCAAATACAGCGAGGAGACCGCGGGTGAGCTCGCGATATTCCACGCCGCCGCCGAGGCGCATGCGCGATTCGGCCACGACGTAATCCCCCAATGCATCATCTCGATGTGCAAGGGCATGTCCGACATGCTCGAGGTGGCGCTGCTGCTGAAAGAGGTCGGCCTGGTCCATCCGTCCGGCCGCTGCGCCATCAACATCGTGCCGCTGTTCGAGACCATCGAGGATCTGCAGGCCTCATCCGGCATCATGGACCGCATGCTGTCGCTGCACGATTACCGCAAGCTGGTGGACAGCCGCGGTGGCGTGCAGGAGGTGATGCTCGGCTATTCCGACAGCAACAAGGACGGCGGCTTCATCACCTCGGGCTGGGAGCTCTACAAGGCCGAGATCGGGCTGGTCGAAGTGTTCGAGCGCCACGGCGTGCGGCTGCGGCTGTTTCACGGCCGCGGCGGCTCGGTCGGCCGCGGCGGCGGCCCGAGCTATGAGGCCATCGTCGCGCAACCGGGCGGCGCCGTGAACGGCCAGATCAGGATCACCGAACAGGGCGAGATCATCTCGTCGAAATATTCCAATGCCGAGGTCGGCCGCAGCAATCTCGAAATCCTCGCCGCCGCCACGCTGGAGGCGAGCCTCCTGCATCCGCGTCAGCCGGCGCCGAAACCCGACTATCTCGTCGCGATGGACGAACTGTCCGATCTCGCCTTCAAGGCTTATCGCGGGCTCGTCTACGAGACCGACGGCTTTGTCGACTATTTCTGGAACTCGACCGTCATCAACGAGATCGCGACGCTGAACATCGGCAGCCGGCCGGCCTCGCGCAAGCAGACCCGCGCCATCGAGGATTTGCGCGCAATCCCCTGGGTGTTCTCATGGGCGCAATGCCGGCTGATGCTGCCGGGCTGGTACGGCTTCGGCCACGCGGTCGAGACCTGGATCAAGGCGCATCCGGACAAGGGCATGCCGTTCCTGAAGGAGCTGTACCGCGAATGGCCGTTCTTCCGCATGCTGCTGTCGAACATGGACATGGTGCTGGCGAAAAGCTCGATTGCGATCGCCTCGCGCTATGCCGAGCTTGTGCCTGACGTTGCGCTGCGCGAACGGATTTTTGGTCGTATCCGGCGCGAATATGATCTGGTGATCGCGACCCTGCTCGACATCATGGGGCAGAACCGGCTGTTGCAGGGCAATCCGCTGCTGGAGCGCTCGGTGCGTCACCGCTTTCCCTATCTCGATCCGCTCAACCACGTGCAGGTCGAGCTGTTGAAGGCGCATCGCGCGGACAATCCCGACGAGCAGGTGCTGCGCGGCATCCAGATCACCATCAACGGCATTTCGGCGGGGCTGCGGAATACGGGGTAGGCGAGTTAGCGACAATCCGTCGTCATTCCGGGATGAGCGAAGGCGCACCCGGATTGTACTCACATATGCTGGCTATGTCGGGCTCGCCGCTATTCGCTGCCCCGGAATGACGAGTAGTCTTACGGCTTCATCGCGCCCTGCACGCTGGTGTAGACCGCATACAGCGAGGTCGATCCGCAGATATAGAGCCGGTTGCGCTGCTGGCCGCCGAAGCAGAGATTGGCGACCGTCTCGGGAATGTGGATCTTGCCGAGCAGCTCGCCCTCCGGCGAGTAGCAGCGCACGCCGTCCTCGTTCGGATCGCCCCAGCCGACCGAACACCAGACCCGCCCCTCGCGGTCGCAGCGCGCGCCGTCGGTGATGCTGGGCTTGGGCATTTCGGCGAACACCTTGCCGTTCGTCAGCGTTCCCTGCGCGAGGTTCACGTCGAACACGCGGATATGCGAGGGATTGTCGGGCCCGTCGGTGAAGCCGGTGTCGAGGATGTAGAGCCGCTTCTCGTCGGGCGAGAAGGTCAGGCCGTTGGGTTCGACGAAGTCGTCGATGACGACCTTGATGTCGCCGGACTTCGGATCGACCCGGTAGACGCTATGCTTTGCCTGCTCCTGCTCGGCCTTGATGCCCTCGTAGTAGCCGCCGATGCCGTAGGCGGGATCGGTGAACCAGATCGAGCCGTCGGACGCCACCACCGCGTCGTTCGGTGAGTTCAGCTTCTTGCCGTTGAACTTGTCGGCGATGATCGTGATCGAGCCGTCGAGCTCGGTCCGGGTCACGCGCCGGCCGCTATGCTCGCAGGTGATCAGCCGTCCCTCGCGATCGATGGTGTTGCCGTTCGAGTTCATCGACGGCTGGCGGTAGACGCTGAGGTGACCGTCATCTTCAGAGAAGCGCATGATGCGGTTGTTCGGGATGTCGGAGAACAGCACATAACGCCCGGCCGGGAAGTAGACCGGCCCTTCTGCCCAGCGCATGCCGGTTGCGACGCGCTCGACCGCCATGGTGCCGGCAAAGGCCGGGAAGCCGTTCGGGCCGAACGTCGGTTTGGAAGCTTTCTTGCCGGGCTCCAGATGCGAATCCGGATAGCGGCTGCCGGACAATGGTCCGAGCGGCAGCTTGTCGGTCGATTCGAGTCGGCGCGCCGGTCTGGCCGAGCGGCGCCACGGTCTCCGCGGACGCCGCGCCTGCCGTCACGGCGGTCGCCGCCAGCGCCGCCGCGCCCTTGATCAGCCTGCGGCGGTTGAAGGGAAGGTCAGGAAAGGTCAGTGGACTTGTCATGATTTCCTCCCAGAGTTTTTTGTTGGGAGGACATCATGCGCACGCAATTCGGCATAAAGCAGGCGGATTGTGCGAAAACAACTTCCGCGCGAGCGAATAGCGAATGGCGAGTAGCGAATGGAATTGCATTCCCTATTCGCTATTCGCCATTCCCTATTCGCCGATCAGATCGGATCCCAAGTGAAGATATCGCCCGAGCGGTCGAGCTTGTAGAGCGAATCCTTGAACGCCGGTATGGCCTGCTCGGCGATGCTTTGCGGCGTCCAGCCTTCGCCGCGATGCACCGAGCGCAGCGGGCGGTTCTGGCTGAACAGGAAAATCTCGTTCATGCGCACGCCGAAGATCTGCCCCGTCACGTCCTTGGCGAGATCGCTGAGCAGGAAGCCGCACATCGGCGCGATCTTTTCCGGGCCCATCTGCTTGATCTTCTCGACCCGCGCCTTCTGGGCTTCGGTCTCGGTCGGGATGGTGCCGATCATGCGGGTCCAGGCGAACGGCGAGACGCAGTTGGAGCGCACGTTGAAGCGGCCCATGTCGAGCGCGATCGACTTCGACAGCCCGACGATGCCGAGCTTGGCGGCGGCATAATTGGCCTGGCCGAAGTTGCCGATCAGGCCCGAGGTCGAGGTGAAGTGCACGAAGGCGCCGCTCTCCTGCTCGCGGAAGATGCGCGCGGCGGCGTGGCTGACATAGAACGAGCCCATCAGGTGCACCTTGATGACGACTTCGAAGGCTTCCACGCTCATCTTGTGGAAGATCATGTCGCGCAGGATGCCGGCATTGTTGACGACGCCGTCGAGGCGGCCGAAATGATCGGTCGCGGTCTTGACGATCTTGCTGCGCCGGAATGGCTTCGGCCACCGATTCGAAATTGGGCACGGCGGTGCCGCCGCGCTTCTTGATCTCCGCGACCACTTCCTCGGCCGGCGCGGCCGACGAACCGGCGCCGTCGGAGGCGCCGCCGGGATCGTTGACCACGACCTTGGCGCCTTCGGCGGCGCACAGCAGCGCGATCTCGCGCCCGATGCCGCGGCCCGCGCCGGTGACGATGATGACCTTGTCCTGCAGCGATTTTGCCATTGATGCCTCCCGTTGGTGTGTCGTCATTCCGGGGCGGAGCGAAGCGACGAGACCCGGAATCATAACCCCGATGGGATTCGATTCCGGGCCTGCGCCTCTTCGGGCGCGTCCCGGAATGACGAGAGTTGCTATTTCTCGTTCGTGAAAATGATCGTGCCCGACGCGGCGAACATGCCGCCGACGCCGTGACAGACCGAAATCTTCGCGTTCGGCACCTGCGCCGGCGCAATGCCGCGCATCTGCCGCACGCTCTCCTGCAGCGCGTACATGCCGTACATGCCCGAATGCATGTAGGAGAGGCCGCCGCCATTGGTGTTGAGCGGCAGTTTCCCGCCCGGCCGCGTGTGGCCGTCGGCGATGAACTTGCCGGTCTCCTCATAGGGCATGAAGCCGAGATCGCCGAGGCCGAACAGCGGCAGATGCGCGAAGGCGTCGTAGATCATGAGATGATCGACGTCCTTGTGCGCGATGCCGGCTTCCTTGAAGGCCAGGGGGCCTGCGACCTTGAAGGCGCGCGAGGAGTTGAAGGTCTCCATCTGGCTGACCATCGGCGTTTCCACGCTCTCGCCGGTGCCGAGGATGTAGACCGGCTTGCGCGGGAAATCTTTGGCGCGGTCGGCCGAGGTGAGGATCAGCGCGCCGCCGCCGTCGGTGACGAGGCAGCACTGCAGCAGGCGGAACGGATAGGCGATCATCCGCGAATTGAGGACGTCGGCGACCGTGATCGGGTCCTTCATCGTGGCGCGCGGATTTTTCCCCGCCCATTCCCGCTGCACCACGGCGACCATGGCAAGCTGCTCGTGGGTGATGCCATGGGTCTTCATGAAGCGCAGCACGGGAATCGGAAACATGCTGGGCGGCCCGTAGACGCCGAACGGCAACTCGAACTGCCCGTTCAGACTGTCCGGCGCGGTCGAGCGCGGCTGCTTGCCGATCATCGACTTGCCGCTCTCGGCGTGGGTGATCAGCACGGTCTTGCAGAGGCCGGCCTCGATCGCGGCTGCGGCATGACGGACATGCAGCATGAAGGAGCAGCCGCCGACCGACGTGCCGTCGACCCAGGTCGGCGTGATGCCGAGATAGTGGGCGACCTGCTGCGGCGTCTCGACCGCGGTGGCGAAGCCGTCGATGTCGGAGAGTTTCAGTCCGGCATCCGCGATCGCATTCAGCGCCGC
Organism: uncultured Alphaproteobacteria bacterium; assembly: GCA_963696845.1. Taxonomy (GTDB): domain Bacteria; phylum Pseudomonadota; class Alphaproteobacteria; order Rhizobiales; family Xanthobacteraceae; genus Bradyrhizobium. The sequence continues at coordinate 155,798 of CAVOLR010000020.1, read as the reverse complement.
ATCGGCATGCAGCTGGATTTGCGAGACGTTGGGAATGACGCCGAGCTCGGTGGTCTCGGCCGCGCCAACGACGGCGACGTGGTTCCTGCGCATCGCTCTTACCCTTTCGCCGGACGGAACAGGGGAAGGGTGATCTTGTCGTCGAGCTTCTCGAACTTGACCTCGACCTTCATGTCGAGCTCGAGCGCTTCCGGCGTCTGCGGACAGTCGACGATATTGCTCATCATCCGCGGGCCTTCGTCGAGCTCGACGACGGCAATGGAGTAGGGCGGGGTGAAGCCGGGCGCGGCGGGGCGGTGGTTGATGACGTAGCTGTAGAGCTTGCCCTTGCCGCTCGCCTTGAACACGCTGACCTTGCGCGAGGCGCATTTCGGGCAGAACGGGCGCGGCGGGAAGTAGACATTGGCGCAGGCGTCGCAGCGCTGCAGCCGCAATTCGCCGTCTCGCGTGCCGTCCCAGAAATGCTGGGTCTCCGGCGTCGGCTTTGGTTTGGCGCGCGCGGGCTCGGCCATTTTTGTTCCTCCCGATATCGTTGGCAATCTTGATGCGACATCGCCTGATGCGCGTCAACGGGCGAGCCGTCTCTACGCGCATGGCCCCATTCCGCAGCACGCACAATGGATGAGCCGGGAGCGCTTGTGCCATCCGGACCTCGCGCGTAGAACGGGCGCCTGTTTTGGGCTGAGATGATGCGGACGATCAGGATCGGGTCAGGCGCAGGCTATTCGGGCGACCGCATCGAGCCCGCGGTCGAGCTCGCCGAGAAGGGCGAGATCGACTATCTCGTGTTCGAATGCCTCGGCGAGCGCACGGTCGCGCTGGCGCAGCAGGCGCGGATGAAAAATCCCGAGAGCGGCTACGATCCGCTGCTGGAAGAGCGCATGCGCGCGGTGCTGCCGCTCTGCGCCGCCAAGGGCATCAAGATCGTCACCAATATGGGCGCGGCCAATCCGGAAGCGGCTGCGAAGAAGACCGCCGAGATCGCGCGCGCGCTCGGGCTGTCGCGCCTCGAAGGTCGCGGCCATCGTCGGCGACGACGTGCTCGATGCCTGCAAGAGCAACGATCTCGCCGATCATGGAATTTGAAGGCACGCATCAAGCAGCTCGGCAACAAGCTGCTCTCGGCCAATGCCTATCTCGGCGCCGCGCCGATGGCGGAGGCGTTGCGCGGCGGCGCCGACGTCGTCATCACCGGCCGCGCCTCCGATCCCGCGCTGTTCCTCGCGCCGATGATCCACGCCTTCGGCTGGGCGATGGACGACTGGAATCTGCTGGGGCAGGGCACCGTCGCCGGTCACCTGCTGGAATGCGCCGGGCAGATCACCGGCGGTTATTTCGCCGATCCCGGCTACAAGGACATTCCAGATCTCGCCCGGCTCGGCTTTCCCATCGGTGAGGTCGGCGAGGACGGCTCGCTTGTGGTCACCAAGGTGCCGGGCTCGGGCGGCGCGGTCACGGCGCAGACCTGCAAGGAGCAGTTGCTCTACGAGGTGCACGACCCCAAGCAGTATTTCCAGCCCGACGTGGTCGCCGACTTCTCGCAAGTCTCGGTCGAGGAGATCGCGCCGGATCGCGTGCGCGTCTCCGGCGGGCGCGGCACGAAGCGCACCGGCACGCTGAAGGTCTCGGTCGGCTATGTCGACAGTTTCATCGGCGAGGGGCAGATCTCCTACGCCGGACCCGGCGCGCTCGCGCGCGGCCGACTGGCGCTCGACATCGTGCGCGAGCGGTTGAAGCTGACCGGCGTTTCCACCAGCGAGTTGCGCTTCGACCTGATCGGCGTGGATGCGCTGCACGGATCGCAGGTGTCCGCGCAGGCCAACGAGCCCTATGAGGTGCGCGTGCGCGTCACCGGCCGCACCGAGAATTTGCGCGAGGCCGTGCGCGTCGGCAACGAGGTCGAGACGCTCTACACCAACGGCCCGGCCGGCGGCGGCGGCGCCTGGAAGTCGGCGCGCGATGTGGTCGCGGTTGCCTCCGTGCTGCTGCCGCGCGAGCTGGCCAAGCCGCGCGTCCATTTCGTCGAGGCATAGATGAAGCTGCGCGAGATCGCCCATTCCCGCACCGGCGACAAGGGCAATACGTCGAACATCTCGGTGATTGCCTACGATGCGAAGCACTTCCCGCTGCTGAAGGAGCAGGTCACGGCTGATCGGGTGAAGGCGCATTTCGCCGGCGTTGTCGAAGGCGAGGTGGTGCGTTATGAGTTGCCCAACATCGCGGCGCTGAATTTCGTCATGAGCAATACGCTGGGCGGCGGGGTGACGCGCTCGCTGGCGCTCGATGCCCACGGCAAGTCGCTCAGCTCCGCGCTGCTCGATCTCGAGATTTTCGACTCCAAATAATCAGGCGACACCATCATGCCGAACCCGACCCTTGCCGCGCTCGCCGACGATCTCGAAGCGGGCCGCACCACCGCCCGCAAGCTGGTCGAGGAGTGCATCGCGCGGATCGCCGATCCCGCGGGCGAGGGCCAGCGCGCCTTCATCCATGTCGACAAAGCTGCCGCGCTGGAGGCGGCCGACGCGATGGACCGCCTGCGCAAGGCGCACGCCGCGCCGTCGCGCTTTGCCGGCATTCCCGTCTCGATCAAGGATCTCTTCGACATCAAGGGGCAGGTGACCCGCGCCGGCTCGCGCGCGCTGGAGGATTCCGCGCCGGCTGCCGCCGATGCGCCCGTCGTGGCGCGGTTGCGGCGCGCGGGCTTCATCGTGATCGGCCGCACCAACATGACCGAGTTCGCCTATTCCGGCATCGGCATCAATCCGCATTACGGCACGCCGAAGAGCGCCTGGCAGCGCAATGTCGGCCACGTCCCCGGCGGCTCGTCCTCGGGCGCGGCGGTCTCGATCGCCGACCGCATGGCCTATGGCGCGCTCGGCACCGACACCGGCGGCTCCTGCCGGATTCCGGCGGCCTATAACGGCATCACCGGCTACAAGCCGACGCAGCGGCGCGTGCCGCTCGACGGCGGCGTGCCGCTGTCGTTCACGCTCGACAGTTTCGGGCCGCTCGCCAATTCCACCGCAGTGCTGCGCCACGCTCGACGCCGTGCTCGCCGACGAGCCGCCGCCGACGCATCACGCCGCGGCCGGTCAAGGGCATGCGGCTGGCGGTGCCGATGACGGTCGCGCTCGACGATCTCGACGAAGCGGTTGCCAAGACCTTCGAGCGCGCGCTGGAGACGCTGTCGCGCGCCGGCGCGCTGATCGAGCATATCGAGGTGCCGGAATTCCTCGATGTCGGGGTGATGAACGCCAAGGGCGGCTTTGCCGCGGCCGAGAGCTATGCCTGGCACCGCTATCTCCTGACCAGCAAGGGCGACGTCTACGATCCCCGCGTCTCCGTTGCGCATCCTGCGCGGCGAGCACATCAGCGCGGCCGACTATATCGACCTGCTCAATGCGCGGCGCTCGCTGATCGCGCGCATCAATGCGCGGCTCGCGCCCTATGACGCGCTGGTCATGCCGACCACGGCGAACACGCCGCCGCGCATCGCCGATCTCGCCGACGACAAGGCGTTCACGGTGCAGAACCTGCGCAGCTTGCGCAACTGTACGCTGATCAACATGATCGACGGCTGCGCGATCTCGCTGCCGGCGCATCGCGAGGGCGAGGTGCCGGTCGGGCTGATGCTGGCAGCAGCGGGCGGATCGGATCGCCGCATCTTCGAGCTTGCCGCGGCAATGGAGGGCGCCATCCGTGTTTGATTTGACCTTTCGCGTCGACGACAAGGGCGTCGCGACGCCGCTGACGATGCCGATCGATCAGGTCGTGATCGCCGGCTGGACCGGCCGCGATCCCGTCGCGCGCGACAAGCATATCGTCGAGCTGGAAGCGCTCGGCATCGCGCGGCCGGCCTCGACGCCGATCTATTACCGCTGCTCGGCGCGCCGGCTCACCATGGAAGATTCGATCGAGGTCTGCGGCACCGACTCCAGCGGCGAGGTCGAGTTCTTCCTGGTCGGCTGGCAGGGCCGCACCTTCGTCGGCCTCGGCTCCGACCACACCGACCGCAAGGTCGAAAGCTACAGCGTCACCGTCTCCAAACAGATGTGCGACAAGCCGATTGCGTCCGAGCTCTGGGAGCTCGAGGACGTCGCCGGTCATTGGGACAAGACTGATCCTGCGCTCCTGGGCCACCATCAACGGCAAGCGCGAGCTCTACCAGGAGGGCACGCTCGATGCGATCCTGCCGGTCGCCGAACTGCTCAAGCGCGGCTTCGACGGCGGCAAGCTGCCGGACGGCTGCCTGATGTTCGGCGGCACCTTTGCCGCCAAGGGCGGCATCCGTCCCGCCGACCGCTTCGAATGCGAGTTCGAGGATCCGGTGCTGAAGCGCAGCATCCGCAATGCCTATGATGTGATCGCGCTGCCGGTGAGGGGATAATTCCCCGGAAATCGGGTGGCGGCGGGCGGCACAAACCGCCACATTGGCCGCATGACAGCCAAAGCCGCGATCCGCGAAGTTCCCAAATCCACCATCGCCGCCCGCGTCGACACCATCGACTGGGCGCAGGCCGAGCGCGATCTCGACGCGCAGGGCTGCGCGGTCCTGAAAAACCTGCTGACGCCGGATGAATGCCGCGCACTCGCCGCGCTCTATCCCGATGACGCACATTTTCCGCAGCCGCATCGTGATGGGCCGCCACGGCTTCGGCCGCGGCGAATACAAATATTTCAGCTATCCGCTGCCGGACCTGATCGCGGGCTTGCGGCCCGCGCTGTATGCGCGGCTGAAAGGCATCGCCAATCGCTGGAACGAGGCGATGGGCATCGACATCCGCTATCCCGACCGCCACGAGGCCTTCCTGAAGCGCTGCCATGACGCCGGCCAGACCCGGCCGACGCCGCTGCTGCTGCAATACGAGGCCGGCGATTACAACTGCCTGCATCAGGACCTCTACGGCGAGCATGTGTTTCCGCTGCAGGTCGCGATCCTGCTGTCGGAACCCGGCCGCGATTTCGAGGGCGGCGAGTTCGTGCTGACCGAGCAGCGCCCGCGCATGCAGTCGCGCGCCGAGGTGGTGCGCCTTGAAACAGGGCGATGCCGTCGCCTTTGCTGTGCATCACCGTCCGGTGCAGGGGACGCGCGGCACCTACCGCGTTAATCTGCGTCATGGCGTGAGCCGGCTGCGTGCCGGCAAGCGCCACACCGTCGGCGTGATCTTCCACGATGCGAAATGACTGCGGATTTGTTTGACAGCGTCAGCGACGTGCTGCCGTCGCGCGAAGCGATGGCCGACGGCGCCGTGCTGCTGCGCGGCTTTGCGCGCCCGATCCAGCATGAGCTGCTGCAGGCGCTGGACGACATCACGGCGCAGGCGCCGTTCCGCCACATGTCGACGCCGGGCGGCTTCGAGATGTCGGTGGCGATGACCAATTGCGGCAATTGCGGCTGGATCACCGATCGCAGCGGCTATCGCTACGGCGCCGACGATCCCGTCTCGGGTCAGCCGTGGCCGGCGATGCCGCCGGCCTTTCGCGAGCTGGCGGAGCAGGCGGCGGCGCAAGGCGGCTTTGCCGGCTTCGCGCCGGATGCCTGTCTCATCAACCGCTACGAGCCGGGCGCGCGCATGTCGCTGCATCAGGACCGCGACGAGACGGATTTCTCCGCGCCGATCGTCTCGGTGTCGCTGGGCCTGCCGGCGATCTTCATGTTCGGCGGACTGAAGCGATCGGACAAGCCGGCGCGCTACCGGCTGGAGCATGGCGATGTCGTGGTCTGGGGCGGCCCGTCGCGGCTGTTCTTCCATGGCGTGGCGCCGCTCGCCGACGGCGAGCACGCGCTGCTCGGCCGCAAGCGCATCAACCTGACCTTCCGGAAGGCGAGATAGCCGCATTTCCCAAAACGCCCGCCTGCATTATGCTGGCGGCATGACGACCACCGAACTCACCGCAGACATCCGCGCGACCGGCAACCGCACCGGGCTCTATCTCGCGTTCCTGCAACTGGTGTTCACGCTGGGCTGGACCACCTATGTGATCTACCTGCCCAAGCTCGCGGCCGAGGTCGGCATCGCGCCGACGGCCGTGATCTGGCTGTTGATGCTGGACCAGGCGATCTTCACCATCACCGATACCACGATGGGCGTCGCCGCCGACCGTATCGCGCGCCTCGTCGGCCGGCTCGGCATCTATGTCGGCGTGCTGACGGCGCTGTCCTGCACGGCCTTCCTCGCGATACCCTTCATCGCCGGTGCAGGCCATGACGCGCAGCCGTTCTTCATCGCGGCGATCGTGGTCTGGGCGATCACCTCATCCGCGCTGCGCGCGCCGCCACTGGTCCTGCTCGGCAAATATCGCGCAAAGCCGGAGATTCCGTATCCTCGCGGCCCTGGTCATGCTCGGCTACGGCATCGCCGGCGCGGTGTCGCCCTATCTCGGCGTGGTGCTGCGCGATGTCGACGCGCGGCTGCCTTTCGTGATTTCCAGTGTCGTGCTCCTGATCACGACGCTTGCGCTGTCGAAGGTCGAGCGCGCCGTGGCCGAAGAGGCGGCGTCCGCGAAACCGGCCGCGCCGGCAAAGCCGTTCGGCACCATGCCCGTGATCTTCATCGCCGCCATGGTGATCCTCGCGCTTGGCTATCAGCTGCATTTCTCGCTCAACAGCGCGCCGTTCTACCTGCGCTTTGCCAAGCCGGCCGAGCTGCAATGGCTGATGCCGGTGTTCTGGATCGGCTTCAATCTCGCGATGTTCCCGGCGAGCCTGATCGTCAAGCATCGCGGCGGGTTGATCGTGATGGGCGCGGCCGGCCTGTTCGGCGCGGTATCGATCATCGTCGCGGAGTTCGCGGGCGATCTCAACATGCTGATCGCGGCGCAGTTCATCGCCGGCGCGGCCTGGGGCTGCATGCTGATGAGCGCGATCTCGGCCGCGCTTGCGATCGGCGAGACCGGCGCCGAAGGCAAGGTCACCGGGCTCGTGTTCTCCGCGCTGGCGCTGGCGACCTTCGCGCGGATGGCCGCGGTCGCGGGCGGCCTGCAGAAGCTGCCGGAATACGCGCCGTTGCTGCACTGGGCGCCGGTCGCCTGCTGGTCGGTTGCGGGCGCCGGCCTATTGGTGATCGCGGCGGCGAAACTGCAGGGTCTGCGGCGCGTCTAATTCCGCGCCGGGTGGATGAACGTCCAGGGCGTGACTTCGGAATCGCGGGGCACCTCGACCACGATCAGTGAGGGTCCGCGGTTCGCCAGCGCCTTTTCCAGCGCGGGCCTGAAATGATCGGGCGCGGTGACGCGGCTCGCCGCGACGCCGAATGACTCCGCGAGCTTGACGAAATCCGGATTGACCAGATCGGCCGCGACCACGCGGCCGTCGAAGCGCGTGCGCTGGTCGCGCCGCACATTGCCGTAGGAGTTGTTGTTGAACACCAGCGTCACCACGCCGATGTTGTACTGGACGGCGGTGGATAGCTCCGCTACGGCGAACATGAAGCCGCCGTCGCCGGTGATCGCCACCACCGGCTTGTCGGGATTGGCGACCTTGGCGCCGAGCGCGGTCGGGAAGCCCGAGCCGAGCGTGCCCTGATAGCCCGAGCTGATGAAGGTGCGCGGCTGATAGATCGGAAAGCCGTACCAGGAGGCGAAGCCGACCTGCGACAGCTCGTCGGTGACGATGGCGTCATGCGGCAGCACCTCGCGCAGGATGTTGAGGTAAGCCATCTGCGGCTGCACCTTCTGGATTTCCTCCTGCGCGGCCGCGGTCGCCTCGCGGATCTCGGCGCGGCGGCCGCTGGTCTTGCTGTAGCCGGCCTTCTTCACCGCGGCAGCGAGCTCGCGCGTGCCGCTCTTGCTGTCGGAGATCACGGCAACGTCCGAGACGTAGCGCCGCATCTCGACGGGATCGATGTCGATGCGGATCGATTTCAATCCGTCCGGCCGATAGGGCCAGCGCGTCATGGTCGTCAGCTCCATGCGCGTGCCGATGCCGATCATCAGGTCGGTCTTCGGCCAGAGCCGGTAGGCGGCCGCCATGGTGAGCCCGAGCTCATGGGCGTTGGAGACGATGCCGCGGCCGCTGCGAAACGCCACCACGGGCGCGTCGATCATCTCGGCTAGTTCCAGAATTTCTTCTCGCGCATGAATCGCGCCCGAGCCGACCAGGATCATCGGCCGCTTGGCGGCCTTGATCAGCGCGGCGGCATCCTTGATGCGGTCGGCGTCCGGCTGCGGCGCGGGGAAGGGATCGAACACTCGGGACGCACCGACCTCCGCGCGTTGCGTGAACACGTCCCAGGGCATTTCCAGCGCCACGGGGCCGCGCCGTCCCGACAGCATCTCCTGGAACGCGCGCGACACCATCGACGGCGCGATATCAGGGTATTCGATGCGGTCGGCCCATTTCACGAAGGTGCGCAAGGTCGCAAGCTGGTCCGGCATTTCGTGCAGATGGCCGCGGCCCTTGCCCAGGAATTGCGTCGGCACCTGACCGGTGAGGCACAGCACCGGCTCGTTCGATCCGAATGCGGTCAGCATTGCCGCGCCCGCGTTGAGCACGCCGGGGCCGGGCACCACGCTGAATACGCCGGGTTTGCCGGAGGAGCGCGCATAGCCGAACGCCATATAGCCGCAGGCCTGCTCATGCCGCGCGCCGATCACTTTCAGTTGCGCCTGATGGAAGGCGTCGAACAGGCCGTAGACCTGCGCGCCGGGCAGGCCGAACACCGTGTTGACGCCGTGCGCGACAAGGCCGCTGACAATCGCTTCGCCGCCGGTCATTGCAGTCATTTGTATTGTCCGTTCGTTATTGTTCGTCGACCACGCCATTGCGCAAGCATGCCGATGCCCTCGGCCTCGACCTCGATGACGTCGCCGGGCTTGAGCCAGCGCGGCGGATCGAACCGCGCGCCGGCGCCGGTCGGCGTGCCCGTGACGATGACGTCGCCGGGCACCAGCGTCGCAAAGGTCGAGATGTAGTTGATGAGATAGCGGAAGCCGAAGATCAGCCGCGAGGTGCGATCCTCCTGCCGCAACTCGCCATTGACCTTCGTCGTCAGGCGGATGTCGGCGATCTGGGATTCGCCGGTGTAGGGGACGAGCCACGGCCCGAGGCTGCCGGTGGAGTCGAAATTCTTGCCCTGGGTGACGTTGAATTTGGCATGCCGCAGCCAGTCGCGGATGGTGCCTTCGTTGCAGAGCGTCACCGCGCCGATGTGATCGAGCGCGCTTCGCTCGGGAATGTGCCGGCCGGGCTTGCCGATGATGATGACGACCTCGCCTTCATAGTCGAGCTGCGGCGAGGCGTGCGGCCGCACGATCGGCGTGTTGTGGCCGACAAAGGAGCGCGGCGTGCGCATGAACATCGAGGGATATTTCGGCGCGTCCGAGTTGTCTTTGTACTCGGCATTGCGGTCGGGATAGTTGACACCGATGCAGATGATTTTCTCCGGCGAGGGGATCGGCGGCAGCCAGGTGATGGCATCGAGCGCATGATCCGGCGCGCGCCTGGCGCCGTCCTCGGCAAGCTTGCCCAGCGCGCCGGCCGCGATCGCCTCGCGCAGCGTCGGATAATCCTTGGCAAAGCGCGCGGAGAGATCGACCACGCCCTTGTCGGTGACATAGCCGTAGGCGGTCTTGCCGCCGGCAGAATAGGTCGCGATGCGATGGTTCATGGGAATCCTTCAGCCCGGCGTCATGCCGGCGGCCTTGATGGCGGTGAGCGCGGCGGGCGTCTTGAGGAAATCGATCAGCGCTTTCGCCGCGGCCGGCTCCTTCGCGTCGGTCGCGACCGCCGCCGGGAACACCAGCTCCTGCTGCAGGTCGGCGGGGAAGGGACCGGCGAGCTCGATGCCCGGCGCGTTGAACACATTGGTCAGGAAGATGCCGAGCTCGGCCTCGCCCTTGGCGACAACAGGCGCGATCGCCGTCGGCAATGCCTCGGCCTTGGTCTTGGCCTTCATCTGATCAGATATGCCGAGCCGCTCATAGACCTTGGCGATGTAGGCGCCGGCCGCGCTCGACGGCGTTGACGAGACCGAGGCGGCCGCGAGCAGCGCCTTCTTGAACGCGTCCGGCGTCGAGAGATCGGGCTTCGGCGCGCCGGCGCGCACGATCACGCCATAGCCGACGCGCGCGATGTTCACCGTGGGTTCGGCGAGATGGCTCTTCGCGGCGGCATCCTTGAAGACGTCGGCGGGCACCACGACCGCATCGAACGGCGTGCCGGCGTTGATACGGCTGATGATGTTCGGCGTGGAGTCGAAGTGGATCGAGAGCGTATGCCCGCTCGCCTTCTCGAATTGCGGGCCTAAGCTCCTTGAACAGAGGCGCGAGCGAGCCGCCGGCGATGAGCTTGAGTTCGGAGGCGCTGCTTGCGGTCATGGCTGTCCATCATCAATCCCAGTGCGATCGCGATCCGTTTCATTTGCGCTCCCTAATCCGCAACCGTGACCTTGGCGGCGAAGGCGGGTTCGCGCACCTTGCTGCCGGCGAACGGCGAGCCCTGCTCGAACCAGGAGCGCGGCGCGGGCGCGCCCCACAGGGTCTGCCGGCGCGGGTCGTTCAGCGACCAGCGCAGCGGCTCGTGGTCGTGATCCCCCGTGAAATAATCGCTGGTGTAGAGCTCGAGGCGATGGCCGTCGGGGTCGCGCACATAAAGGAAGAACGCGTTCGAGATGCCGTGCCGGCCGGGGCCGCGCTCCAGATTCTTCAGGAAGCCGCTCGATGCCATCACGTCGCAGAGATGCAGCACGTTCATCGCGGTCGGCACCCAGTAGCAGAAATGATGCAGGCGAGGGCCCTTGCCGTTGGTGATGGCGAGATCGTGCACGTTGCCCTTGCGATGCAGCCAGGCCGCCGCGATGCGCCCCTTCGGTCCGTCCTCCTCGGCATACTCGGTCAGGCGGAAGCCCAGCCGGGCGTAGAAGTCCATGGTGTCCTGCACCTCGGCGGCGAAGATGTTGAAATGGTCGAGCCGCTGCGGATGGCAGCCGCGATAGAGGTCGTAGCGCCGCAACAGATGCGGGCGCTTCTCCATGGTGGCGTAAAGCTCGATCTGGAAGCCGAAGGGATCGGTGAATTGCAGGGTGCGGCCCTGGAACGGCTGCTCGGCGAATTTGTACTGAACGCCGTTCTCGGAGAAGAAGGCGGCCGCCTTGTCGAGATCGCCGTCATTGCCGACCTTGAAGCCGAGCCGGTTGCAGGCCGCCGTTGGCGCCTTCCGCAGCACCAGCGAGTGATGCTGTTGCTCCTCGCTGCCGCGCAAATAGACTGCGCTCGAAGTCGGCGTCCTCGACATGCAGGCCGACGGTGGTCTCGTAGAAATCGCGGCTCGCCTTCAGGTCGGTCACGTCGAGCACGACGTGGCTGGAGCGGATGATGTTGAAGGGCGGATCGAAGACGTGTTTCGGAACGGGCATTGTTTCCCATCTCATTGTCATTCCGGGTGGGAGTCGAGGCCCGAATCCATACTCGCGGTGTCTGGATTCCGAGCGCGCTGCGGCGCCTCGAATGACGAGTTAGATTCCGAGCTTCTGAATCTTGTGCGTGCCCCGCGCCAGCGAGACATGCTTGGTTTCCATGTAGAAGTCGAACGAGTAGTCGCCGCCGTCGCGGCCGATGCCGGACGCCTTCATGCCGCCGAACGGCGTCGGCAGATGGCGCACGTTCTCCGAATTGAGCCAGATCATGCCGGCTTCCAGCGCGTCGGCGACGCGCAGCGCGCGGCCCATGTCGCCGGTCCAGACATAGCCGGTCAGGCCGTAATTGACGTCGTTGGCGATCTCGATCGCGTCCTTCTCGTCGCGGAAGGGGATCACGGTCAGGAACGGCCCGAACACCTCTTCCTGCGCGACGCGCATCCTGCGATCGGCGCCGGTGACCAGCGTCGGCTGGATGTAATGTCCGCCGCCGGGACCGTCATGCGGCTTGCCGCCGACGGCGATGGTCGCGCCGTCCTTCTTCGCCACGTCGAAATAGCTGCAGACCTTGGCGAGATGCCGCTCATGGATCAGCGGTCCGATCTCGGTTGCGGGATCGAGGGGGTGGCCGACCTTCAGGGCCTTCACCCGCGCGGTGAGCTTTTCGACGAACTTGTCGGCGATCGATTGCTGGATCAGCAACCGGCTCGACGAGGTGCAGCGCTCGCCGTTGAGCGAGTAGATCATGAACACGACGGCATCGAGCGCGCGATCGAGATCGGCATCGTCGAACACGATCACCGGATTCTTGCCGCCGAGCTCGAAATGCACGCGCTTCAAGCGTTTTGGAGCCCTGCGCCATGATCGCCGAACCCGTCGCGCTCTCGCCGACAAAGCCGATCGCCTTGATGGCGGGATGCTCGGTCAGCGCCTTGCCGGCCTCCTCGCCGATGCCGTGGACGGTGTTGAGCACGCCGTCGGGCACGCCGGCTTCCTTGACGAGCTTCGCCAGCATGTCGGCGGTGACCGGCGACCATTCCGCCGGCTTGTGCACCACCGTGCAGCCCGCGGCGAGCGCCGGCGCAATCTTCCAGGTCGAGAGCATGAACGGCGTATTCCATGGCGTGATCACGCCGACCGGGCCGATCGGCACGCGGGTCGAGATATTCCAGTGCTCCTCGCTCGGCGTGTTGAGGCCGTCGCGGGCCTCCGCGCATTTGTCGGCGAAGAAGCGGAAATTCTCGGCGGCGCGGATCGCGGCCTTGGCCATGAAGCGATGCGCCTGTCCGGTGTCGATGCATTCGAGCACGGCGATATCGTCGGCGCGGTCCTCGATCGCATCGGCCACGCGATGCAGCAGCTTGCGGCGCATCGCCGCCGACATGTCGCGCCAGGATTTGAAGGCGAGCGAAGCCGCAGTCGCGGCGCGGTCGATATCCTCCGCATTGCCGCGCGCAACGGTCGCCAGCACCGAGCCATCGACCGGCGATTTGGTCTCGAAGGTTTCGCCCGAGATCGAGGGGACGATCTTGCCGTCGATCAAATGGCCGATGCCGTCGGCGCGCAGCTGCTTCAGCAGCGGCGCGGCGCGGTCGAGATTGGCCTTGTAGATATCGGCTTTCGGCGTGACCTTATCCATGAACGGCCTCCGCTTTCAGCGCTTCATGAATGTTGTTGCGCTTCCAGCTCGTCTCCTTGTCGTTGATCTGCATGTCGAACGACAGCGCGAATTTGCTCTGCGCAAACACAGGATCGAGATGAGCAGACAGCGCCTTGAAGACGTGCTCGCCGGCCTTCTTGCGGGTGGCGAGATCGCGGCCTTCGCCGAGCCGCAGCACCATGTCGAGAAAACCGAGGTTCGGATTGCCGTCGGCGATCGCGTAATGCTCGCACCTGACGGTGCGGACGCGGATGCCGCCGAGCGGGAAGATGCCGGTCTCGACCGCGGCCTTGCGCACGACCTCGACGAGCTTGCTCATGTCGACGCGTTTGTCGAGATTGGCGGAATATTCGATGGTGAAATGCGGCATGGGATCGCTCCTGTCTGTCAGGCGAAATAGCAGCTCACTGAACCGTAGGCGCCATAATCGGCCTGGATTGTGTCGCCCTTGCGGGTCTCGATCGGACGGATGAAGGAGCCTGACAGCACGACCTGGCCCGGCTCGAGCGCAAGCCCGTGCGGCGCGATCTTGTTGGCAAGCCAGGCCACCGCGGTGGCGGGATGATTGAGCACGCCGGCGGCAAGGCCGGTCTCTTCAAGCTGGCCGTTGCGGAAGCACAGCGCGCCGATCCAGCGCAGATCGGCATCGAGCGGCCGGATCGGCCGTCCGCCGAGCACGATGCCGGCATTGGCCGCGTTGTCGGCGATGGTGTCGTAGATTTTTCGGGTCGCCTTGGTGACGGGATCGACGCGCTCGACTCGCGTGTCCAGGATTTCCAGCGCCGGCACCACGAAGTCGGTCGCATTCAGCACATCGAACATCGTGCAGTCTGGCCCCGAGAGACGCTTCGCCATCACGAAGGCGAGCTCGGCTTCCACGCGCGTGGCGATGAAGCGGTCGGACGGCACCAGCCCGCCATCGGCAAAGAACATGTCGTCGAACAGGATGCCGGAATCCGGCTCGTCGATCAGAAGCGCGCTCTGCATCGCCTTCGAGGTCAGCCCGATCTTGTGGCCCTTGATCGACGCGGCCCTCGGAAACCTTGATCTCGATCCACGCCTTCTGGATCGCATAGGCGTCGTCGAGCGTGATCGAGGGATAGGTGATCGACAGCTGCCTCACTTGCGTGCGCGTCTGCTCGGCCCGGTGCAGGCTTTCGGCGGCGACGCGGATGTCTTCTCGGGAGAGGGCCATGCGGGGTACGCAAAAGGGATCGACGCCGAGATGATTAACATGTTAAATGGTTGGGGGTAAACCCCCTTGAAACTTGCTGCAATGCAAACCCGGAAGCACTGACCGAAGATGGCACGCAGGAAATCGGCTCAGGGATCGGCGGCGGGCAGGGCGGCGCATCGCGTTCCCATGCGCGAGTTTTCCCGCTCACTGCCGATGTCGCTCTTGCGCGCGCGAGAGGCGGTGATGCGGCAATTCCGCCCATCGCTGCGCCAGCATGACCTGACCGAGCAGCAATGGCGCATCCTGCGCGCGCTCGCCGCGATCGACGCCATCGAGGTGACGGAACTGGCGCGCACCGCGTTCCTGCTCGGCCCCAGCCTGTCGCGCATCCTGCGCGACCTGGAGGCGCGCAAGCTGATCGAGCGCAAGACCGCCAAGACCGATCTGCGCCGCGGCGTGGTGTCGATCTCGGAGAAGGGTGTGCGGTTGATGGAGGTGGTCGCGCCCGTCGTCGGAGGCGATCTATGCCGCAATCACCAGGCGCTTTGGCGCGAAGAAGCTCGCCGAGCTGCAGGAGATGCTGGGCACGCTGGAGACAAGTCTTGCGGGCCTGGAGATCGCCGGGGAGGCCGGTGAGTGAGGGCAAATTTGCATGATGCCATTTGGGCCCAAGCCATGGACATCAACTTGATTTTTCGCTCAAAGTGCCCGCGACAGGCCACGAGCCAGCATTCCCAACAAACGACAAGAGGAAACGCGATCAATGCCAAACAAAGTCAAGCAAATCTGGGCTTCGGGCAAAGCGGTGGTGAACGCCTGGCTTGCGATCCCGTCCGGCTTTTCCGCCGAGATGATCGCGCAATGCGGCTTCGACAGCGTCACCGTGGACATGCAGCACGGCGTGCAGGACTACCTTTCGATGGTGCAATGCTTCCAGTCGATGGATAAGCATCCGATCACGCCCATGGTCCGCGTGCCCTGGAACGAACCGGGCATCGTCGGCAAGGTGCTCGACGGCGGCGCCTATGGCGTGATCTGCCCGATGATCAACACGCCGCAGGAGGCCAAGAACCTCGTCGCCTATTCCAAATATCCGCCGATGGGCGTGCGCTCCAACGGCCCGATCCGCGCCGGCATGTACGGCACCGCCGGCTCCTACCAGAAGACCGCGAACGCGGACATCGTGCTGCTGCCGATGATGGAGACCAAGACGGCGGTCGGGAACATGGAAGCGATCCTCGATGTCGAAGGCATCGACGGCGTCTATATCGGCCCCTCCGATCTCGGCTTCTCCTACGGGCTCGAGCCGAAGCTCGATCGCACCGAGCCGGAAATCCTCGCGATCTACGAGAAGATCATCAAGGAATGCGACAAGCGCAAGCTCAATCCCGGCATCCACTGCAGCGGCGCCGAAGGCGCGGTGCGCGCGCTCAACATGGGCTTCAAGCTGGTGACGCTGTCGAACGAGGTCGGCTTGATGTCGACCTACGCCAAGATGCAGGTCAACGCGACGCGGAAGGATTCCGGCGGGAAGGCGTAATGATCGGCGAATGGCGAGTGAGGGAGTACGGCGAATAGGGGTTGCTTCGCATTGCGCTCATTCGCCACTCGCTCATTCGCCTCTCCTGGACAACGAATGAACCGAAGAGACATCCCATGGCCCCGGCACCCGTCATCCGCCTGCATCCCGACGACGGCGTGCTGATCGCGCGCTCGAGCCTGCCGCCCGGCATGGTCGTGGCGGAGGGTGTCACCACGAGCGAACGCATTCCGGCGGGCCACAAGGTCGCGATCAAGCCGATCGCGACGGGCGAGGCGATCCGCCGCTACGGCCAGATCATCGGCTTTGCGACGCAAGCCATCGCGCCCGGCCAGCACGTGCACACCCAGAACTGCGGCATGGGCGATTTCGACAAGGACTATGCCTATGGCGTCGACGTCAAGCCGCTGCCGAACTACGATCTGCCCGCCTTCTTCGACGGCATCCGCCGCCCCGACGGCCGCGTCGCCACCCGCAACTATATCGGCATCCTCACCTCGGTGAATTGCAGCGCGCATGTCGCGGGCCTCGTCGCCGATATCTTCAAGAAGAATCCGTTCACCGGCGACAATCCGCTCGCCGATTTTCCCAATGTCGACGGCGTGGTCGCGCTGACCCACAAGACCGGCTGCGGCATGACCCAGGACGAGCCGCTGGCGCTGCTTCGCCGCACGCTCGGCGGCTTTGCGCGGCATGCGAATTTCTCCGCCGTGATCGTGCTGGGCCTCGGCTGCGAGGTCAACCAGATCGGCGGACTGATGCAGGAGCAGAAACTCGCCGGCCGCCTGCGCGCAATGGACATCCAGGAGGTCGGCGGCACCCGCAAGACGGTGGAAGCCGGCGTCGCCTTCGTGAAGGAGGCGCTGATCGACGCCAACAAGGTCAAGCGCGAGCCGGTCGCCGGCGAGCGAATTGACGGTGGCGCTCCAGTGCGGCGGCTCCGACGGCTATTCCGGTGTCTCCGCCAATCCGGCGCTGGGCGCGGCCAGCGATCTGCTGGTGCGGCATGGCGGCACCGTCATTCTCTCGGAGACGCCGGAGACCTACGGCGCCGAGCATCTGCTGACGCGACGCGCGGTCAGCCGCGAGGTCGGCGAGAAACTGGTCGGCCTGATGCGCTGGTGGGAGGACTACACCAGGCGCGAAGGCGCGGAGATGAACGCCAATCCGAGCCCCGGCAACAAGGCCGGCGGGCTCACCACCATCCTCGAGAAATCGCTCGGCGCGATGGCGAAGGCCGGCAGCACCAATCTGGTCGACGTGCTCAATTATGCCGAGCCGGTCACCAAGAAGGGCTTCGTGTTCATGGACACGCCCGGCTACGACCCCGTCGCGGCGACCGGGCAGGTGGCCGGCGGCGCCAATCTCGTCTGCTTCACCACCGGACGCGGCAGCGTGTTCGGCTGCAAGCCCGCGCCCTCGATCAAGCTTGCGACCAACACGCCCATGTACAAGCGCATGGAAGACGACATGGACGTCAATTGCGGCACCATCCTCGACGGCGAGGAGAGCGTGCAGGACTGCGGCCAGCGCATCTTCGATCTCATGCTGAAGACCGCCTCGGGCCAGCCGACCAAGAGCGAGAGTTTCGATTTCGGCGGCGCCGAGTTCGCGCCCTGGGTGCTCGGCGCCACGATGTGAGTGCCGCTACGGCGGACAGCGGCATCTTCAAGGCGCGGAAATAACTTGCCGGAACATGGTCGCGGATCTGTTCCGGAAGGTCGTTGTTGGTGTCGAGAGTTAGCGGATCCGGTTTCTGAAGTGTGAAATCTGGTATTTGCCGGAAGATGCCGAACACGGCATTGATCCCGGCCGCGACGAAGTCATCGGGTTGGTTTCCATCGTTTTGCGTTGGCGCTGGTTCCGCAAAAAGCGAACGCTGCGGGCATTGGACCAATCGCCCGACGTGGCGGAAGCCACCGCGCAAACCCACGAGTAAGCCTCCGATCAAGCCACTGAAGAAGCCATTGCTCAGGCTCGGCGGAACGCTGGCAACGATGTCCTTGCCATGGACGAGGCGGAACGTGCAGACTGCGCAAATTCGCACCGTAGCTGTCGAAGAATCGCCGATCGCCGGCTCGCGCTCCGCCGAAAGTGTAGACGGCGGTGATTTGAAGATGGGCGTCTCGCGTGCGCATCGCCGAGATCATCGCCAGCGCGCCGCCCAAACTGTGCCCGGTAAAAAACAGCGGCTTTCCGGCGCCGCCGCGCCTGATCGCGTCTTCAACCCTGGACTGGACTGCCCCGGCGGCGTCGGCGAACCCTTGATGAAGCCCTTCGGCGTCACTTCGGCGTTGAGGTCGGTGATCACGTCCTGGAGCTTGAGTGGGTCGGTACCGGCAAACGCGACGAAGGTCGCGTCGTGTCCTGGTGGCGACGATGAAGCATGCCTTTCGTCGCAACAATCCCGAAACGAGTTCGTTGGCACCGAAGTCCAGAAAATTCAGACCCAGGCGCGGCAGGATTCTTTTTATCTTTTCGCCCTTTTCCGCTTCGCCCTCATCGGTCTCGTAGGCCAGTTGCGACATCCACATCATGGCCTGCGCATTTCCCAGCGTGAAATTCCGGATCGACCGTGAAATTCGTGAACGCGTCAGTCGCGATAGCTCTCTTCCGGCAGGCTGACCAGAAAGCTCATGACGATACTCCCGCACCGGCAGTGACGCCGTGTGCAAAATCAACCACGGGTTGATTCGAAGGGACAAGGCGGAAACCCGGCTTCCGCCCGCCAATTCTCCCGAAGAACCCGGAGACCCATGGCTTCGAGCATCTGCTGACGCGCCGCTCGGCGCGACGATGTGATCACGCCGGCTTGGCGCCTTCGAGCTCCGATCGCCACAGCGCGAAGGTCAGGAGCGGCCACAGCGCATAGGCGTGATTGGTCTTGCGGTTCGCGTGCTCGCGCCATAACGCGCGCACCGCGTCCGGCTGCAGCCAGGGCGCGAACAGGTCGGGCGAATTTTCGAAGATCGTCTGCGAGAGAGGCCGCAGCGCTCCGCGCAACAATCCCGACAGCGGATTGTTGAAGCCGCGCTTCGGCGCTGCCCAGATCGTCTCAGCGGCGCCCTCGTCGCGCAACGCCTTGCGCAGCACCGGCTTGGTCGGCCCGCCCGGCTGCACGATCAGATCGAGGTGGCATCCGCCCGACAGCTCCATGATGCGGCGATCGAGAAACGGCACGCGGATTTCGACGCCATTGGCCATGCTCATCGCGTCGGTCTTCATCAGCAGCCCGGCCGGCAGATGATAGCTCTGGTCGGCGATCAGGCAGCGATCCAGCAAGGCCGGGCCGTCGGCGCGTTCGATCGCGGCGCGATAGCCCGTCATCGGGCTGGTATCGGCGAGATCGCGCAGCGCAGGTCCATAGAGCCGGGGCAGCAGGAATTCCGGGATGTAGCGCCGCCACTCCGCATGGGCGAGCGCCCCGCCGGCGGCGAGCCCGAGCATGAAACGTGACAACAGCGCGGTCGCAGGCAACCGCGTCTCGTTCGCAGCCGACGCCGCGTACGTCATGCGGCCCAAAGTTCTCGCCACGCTTGGCGGAATCACGCCGCCGAAACGCTCGGCCATGCGCGTGGCCTTGTAGGTCGGATAGCCGCCGAAGAACTCGTCGGCGCCGTCGCCGGACAGCGCCACCGTGGAGTTGCGGCGCAGTTCGGCCGTCAGCAGCAGCAGGGGACCGGCGCTTTCATCGGCCACCTGGCCGTCGAAATGATGCACGACGCGCCGCAAGGTCGCGGCGGGGTCGGGGTCTTCATGAATCGGAACGATATGATGCGGCAGCGCGGTTTGCTGCGCCACCAGCGCCGCGGTCTTGCTCTCGTCATGCGACTCTTCGGCAAAGGACGCCGTCAGCAGCGGAAACTTTCCGCGCTTCGCCACCGCCCAGGCGACCAGCGAGCTGTCGATGCCGCCGCTCTGCAGGATACCGACCGGCACGTCGCTGATCAGCTGGTCGCTGACGACCCGGTCGAACAGCGGCAGGAACGCATCGACCGCTTCGTCCAGCCGGCGAAATCCGTAAGATCGGCGCGGCTGCCAGAAACGCCGCGACGTCTCGGTGCGGTTTTGCCAGGCCGTCAGCGAGCCGGGTTCGACCTGGCGGATGTGCCGCATCGTCGTCGCGTCAGGTCCGACATAGCCCATGGCAAGAAAACGATGCAGGCCCTCCGCATCGAACGCGCGCGGATGGGAGGGATCGGCGAGAATGCCCTTGATCTCGCTGGCAAAGCGCACGGTGTCGCCGACACGCGAAAAGAACAGCGGCTTGGTTCCGATCGAATCCCGCGCCAGCACCAGCCGCTTGCCGACGCTATCCCAGAGCCCGATCGCAAAAATGCCTTCGAGGCGGGCGAAGAGATCGTCACCCCAGGCGAGATAACCGGCCGGCAGCAGCTCGGTGTCGCAATGCGAGCGGAACACCGTTCCGAAATCGCGCGTGAGCTCGGCGCGGAGCTCCGCCTCGTTGTAGATCTCGCCGTTATAAGTGACGGTGATCCGTCCGCTCGGGTCGCTCATCGGCTGGCGGCCCGCGTCGGTCAGGTCGCGAATGGCGAGCCGGCGGTGCGCGAAGCCGACCGCGCCGTCACGCCAGATGACGCCCGCGTCCGGCCCGCGATGCGCCAGCGCGGCATTCATCCGCTCCAGCACGGTCGGGATCGACGCCGCGGCCGTCGAGATTGAGGATGCCGGCAATGCCACACATGCGCTGAAGTTACATCAAATTCAGGAGCAACTGACCCGCTTGCCCTGATAGTGCGCAAAGCGGAGCAGGCGGATCCGGCCCGTGTCGACCGTTTCGGTCGGCTCGCGGGCGGCGAACGCGCCCGCGTCGGTGCCTTCCGGCAGGGCGAGCACGACGTTGAAATCGCCGCAGACGCGGTCGACGAGCGTGTCGACGTCGCCGAAATCCTTGGCGAGATGAACCAGCTTGTAGGAGGCGCCGACCTGGGCGCTGATCGGATTGGCTTCCAGCACCGGCGACACCACGACGTCCTGATAGCGCGTGTTGCGGCCGATATCGTCCCACATCAGATAGGCGGTGCGATTGACGCGGCCGAGCGGGAAATAATGCTCGGTCGCGATGGCCTCGGCGGAGACGATCGCGCACGAGCGCAAGCACGAGAGCCAGCGCCGGCCGGCCGAACCTGCGCCACGCGGCATTTTCGCCCGCCGACAGCCGGACCAGCGTGAAGATGATGATCGGGAGCAGGGCGAACGGCACCAGAGCGTAGGCGAACATCGCCTTCATGATCGCCCAGCGATGAATGAAGGTGTGCTCATAGAGCACCAGCATGTGCGTGTAGAAGGGAACGGTGACGAGGAACAGCATCGATCCGGTCGCGAAGATGGCGCGGCGCTCCGCCGGGTCGCGGGCGCGGCGAAAGGCAAGCATCACCAGAACGAGGGTCAGCAGCGATGATCCGACGATCAGCGCAAATGCGTATTTCGAATAAAAGACCTAATGCATCTCGCCGACAAAGACTTCGGTGAAACCCGTAATCGGACTCTTGTCGGTCATGTTCATCCGCTGCAGAATTTTGAAACCGAGCTGCCTGAACGACGTGGCCAGCCCCTCCGTTCTCGCCAGAGAGTCGGGAGCCAGAAAACGCCACAGCAGATACAATACGAATGCACTCGACGGGATCAGCCAGAGGGCGATCACGCTCCGCAGCTTCATCCGGCTTTCCACTCCGAAATACCCCGCTGCCAGACGGCTGAGAAGCCAGAAGGCGAACAGCGTGTAGGACAGCCAGTCGACAAAAAACGCGATGCAGATCGTGACGAGCTGGAGCGCGGTGATGATCCGTTTGTCGCGCTCCGATTGCACGCTGTAGAACAGCGTCTCGAGCATGAGAAACGCGGTGGTATAGATCAGCACGGCGCTGGTGACGTCGTAGACCTGCGAGAACACGTAGATCGGTCCGCGCGACAGCAGGATCGGCAAGGTGACGCCGACCCCGATCAGGCCGCTTGCGACCTTTCCCAGCCGGTTCATCAGCGCGATGTTGAAGGCGATGAAGGCGGCTGCGAGCGCGACCAGCCCGTGCTCGCAGGTGTTGATCCAGTTCACCATCGGAACGCTCGGCTCGATGCCGAGCAGCAACGCCGTCAGGTAGATCGGAACGAACGATCCGGGCGGCCAGGATTCATACAGCGTGTGCAGGGGAGCTTCGATCGTACGCGGCGCGACCGGCGTGGAGAACCACATCCGCAACGGACCTTCGTTCCACCAGATGCGGGCCCACATCGAGGCCTCCGACGTCGTGCAGTCGGCATCGAAGACCGGAACCTGGTCCATATAGGGCATGCGCAATCCCAGCGAATGCAGCCAGACGAGGAGCACCGCGAGGGCCACGAGGCAGCCCGCCAGTCTTCGAAGTGTCATAGGGTATCCGGTGGAAAATACTGGGAAAACGGGCGCCGCTTGATATTGCAACTGCCGGAGATATGCACTACTCGCTAGCCCCGCGCAACGTGCGCTCGGATGGTTCCGCTTCGACTGGCGTTCGACCCAGGGTGGATATGGATAGTTCGCGGCAAAAGCAGCACTATACGGCGATCCACGATGCCTATGAGGCGCATTACTACGATGCGCCTTCGATGGCGTACCGCTCGCGCTTCATCTATCGCTGGCTGTTCGACGGCGTCGATTTCCGCAACGCTGAGGTCGCCGATCTCGCCTGTGGCAGCGGCTACAATTCGCTGGCGCTGAAGGAGCGTTTCGACGGCGTGCGGACGGTCGGTTTCGACATCTCCGAGCCCGCGTGCGCATCCTATCGCCGTACCACCGGCAACGATGCCCGCGCCGTCGACCTGACGCACCCCGTCGCGGCAGGCGAAACTTTCGACGGCGCCATCGTCGTCGGCGGGCTGCATCACTGCGTCGCCGATCTCGCGCAGACGCTGCGCAACATCGCCGCCATGGTCAGGCCCGGCGGCTATCTCCTGATGATGGAGCCGAGCGCCGACTTCGCGCTGAATGTCGTCCGCGACAAATGGTATGCCGCCGACAGATATTTCGACGCGCCGACCGAAGAGGCGCTCTCGCACGATGCGCTGCTGAAGCAGGCCGCGCCCTGGTTCGAAGGCGAGGCGGTGCGCTATTTCGGCGGTCTGGCCTATTTCCTGATCCTCAACAGCCTGATCATGCGTGTGCCGCTCGCCGCCAAGCCGATCCTCTGGCCGATCGTGAAGCCGGTCGAGGTGGCGCTCGGCAACATTCCGCTGCCGGCGATGTATCCCTGCTTCCTCGCGAAGTGGAGGCGCACCTCGGTTCCTGTCGCCGATGGCGGCGTCGCTTGAACGGTGTTTGCCATGAAGGCTGATGCCCTGCAGACCGAGCCGCTCGCGCCGACATTCTCCAGCGCGATCGTCGATGCGCGCAACTACATGGACTGGATCGTCGCGACGCTGCGTCCGTATCTCGGACAGAGCGTGCTCGAGGTCGGCATCGGCCACGGCAGCTACTACGAATATCTCGGCAAGCTCGGCCGCTATCACGGCGTCGACATCGATCCCGCCAACGTCGAGGGCGCCCGCGCGCGATTTCCGGGCGGCGACTTCGCGCTTGCCGATATCTGCTCGGACGAGTTCCGATCGCGTTTCGCGCCCGGCAGCGTCGATACGGTCGTGTGCTGCAATGTCATCGAGCACATCGAGGACGACAACCGGGCGGTCGCCAATCTCGCCAATGCATTGACGGGCGGCGGCCATCTCCTGATCCTGGTGCCGGCCTTGCAACAGCTTTACGGAGAGCTCGATCGTCTCGCCGGGCATCACCGCCGCTACGACAAGCCGATGATGCGCAAGGCGTTCGCCGGCGCGCCGGTCGACATCCTCGAGCTGCGCTATTTCAATCCGATCGGTGGACTGGCCTGGTGGGCTGAATCGCTTTGCCAGGCACCGCTCGCTCGACGACGACGCCGTCAACGCGCAAATCCGGATCTTCGACAGATACGTGCTTCCGTTCTCCAGGATGGTCGATCCCTTGACCCGCGGCTTCTTCGGCCAGTCGCTGATCTGCGTGGCAAGGCGGCGATGATCTCGGTCGTCATCCCCGCGCTCAATGAGGAGATCGCGATCGGCGCGACGATTGCGGCGGTTTCCAGGGAGCTTACCGCGGCCAATCTGGTGCCCTTCGAGATCGTCGTCGTCGACGACGGATCGAGCGACCAGACCGGCAAGATCGCAGCCGGCGCAGGCGCCAAGGTGATCCGCCATCCCCACAACATCGGATACGGCCGCTCGCTGAAGAACGGCATCGCGGCCGCGCAGTACGACATGATCGCGATCTGCGACGCCGACGGGACCTATCCGGCGTCCGCAATTCCCGAGCTGGTGCGGCTCCATCGCGACGGCTACGACATGGCGGTGGGCCAGCGTCAGGGGCCTCACTACCGCGAATCGCTCCTGAAAATGCCGATGCGGGCGCTGCTGCGCTTCCTGGTCGAGTGGACCGCCGGCCGCCATATCCCGGACATCAATTCCGGCCTGCGCGTGTTCAGCCGCGCCGCCGTGATGCAGTATTTTTCGCACCTGTGCGATACGTTCAGCTTCACGACGTCGATGACGCTGGCCTATCTGATGACGGGGCGCTTCGTCGCCTATACCCCGATCGACTATTTCGAGCGCGCCGGCCGCAGCAAGGTGCGGCTGTTCCGCGACGCGTTGCGAACGCTGCAATATGTCGTGGAAGCGATCCTTTACTACAATCCATTGAAGATATTCCTGCTGTTCAGCATCATCTGTCTGGTCGCGTCCGCCCTGATGATGGCGGTGTCGTTCTATTTCGCGATCGTCACCGGCGTGATCCTGGCCGTCGGCACCGCGATGGTCTCGGTCATCATTTTCGGCATTGGCCTGCTGGCGGTCCTGCTCAAGCAGATCATGGACAAGGCGTGACTTGGCGCGCGCTGCCACAGTATGTTGATTGCCGCAAGGCTTCAAAATAGGCTGCTTCATGAAACTTCAATTGAAACGGCTGTGTCGTGCCGCCCTGCTGGTGCTTGCGCTGCAGCCGATCTATCTGCTTGCACTGGTCGCGACGGATTACGTGGCCCCGCCCGATGTCAGGCTTGAACGCATGCAGTGACATGTCGCTCACAGCCGATGTCCGGCGACCGAAGAATGCGTCGAGCTCTGGGACTCGGCCTGGAGCCCGGCGGCGCCGGACTGCATAACGCGATCATGGCGGCGCGCCCGCTGCCTTCGCAGGATCCCGCTGCTTGCTTGCGATGGTCTTCTCGCGGCCATCGCGAACAACCCCAACGTAACCTGGCTGCCTTATCCGCGCTACTGGCACGGTTACCGCGTGGTGATCGATCCCCTGACGACGTGGCTTCCGATGTATCCGTGTGCGTTACCTGATGCTGGCGGCGATGATCGCGGCGCTCACATGGTTCGCCTTCGAGTTGCGGTCTCTCGTCGGCGCTGACGCCGCACTTGCCCTGATCGTCCCGACCGTGGTCCTCACCGATCTCTGGGCCTGTCTGGATCTATGCGCGTGCATGCGATTCCCATCATCGCTCATCTTCGCCGGAAGCGCCTTCGTTGCCCGGAAAGTTCGTCGCCCCGACCGCGACCTGATCCTGATCGGCCGCGCTGCTCGGCAGCCTGTTCAACTACGTCGACTTCCTCATCAATGTGCCGTGGCAGCCGATGCTGATCGCCTTTGTCGCGCTCGCCGCCGGTCGGCGCGGCCCCTGAGGCATTTGCCATTGTCGTCGCGTGGTTCGCGGGATATTCCCTGACTTGGGCCTCGAAATGGGCGATCGCCTGTGCGGCCGGCGCGTCAAGTGGAGCGATATCTTCGACGTGATCGTCTATCGCCTGAACGGCGATGCAGCGCGGCTTTGTGCGGCATCACTTCCTTGCACCGACCGGGAAGGTGCTGAGCCATCTCTTCCATCAGACGCAGTCGGCGATGCTCTTCCTGATTTTGCTGCCGACGCTGCTGCTGCCGGTGCGGTGGCCGAACCTGAAACGGTTCGCGCTCCTGTCATCGCCCGTCCTGATTCCCTTTGTGATGGTTCGAGACTTCTGTCCAATCACACCCAGATTCATTCCTGGATCACGTATCGACCGCTCGCGATCCTGCTTGGGGATATTGATCGCGGCTGCCATCCTCGCGTCACGCGGAAGTAAAACGACGTCGGCCCAAGAGACCGCGCAGGGCGAGCACGAGCTGGCAGCTATTCCGCAACGACTGAGCGCGGGCTGATCTTCTTTCTGCTGCCCCCGCTGATGATGGCCGTGTCGTTCTTTGCGCGGTCCGGCGATCTATCGTGATACGATAGGTCATCTTTCTGACCGATCCGGTCGAAAGTCTCCGCCGAAAGACTACGAACTAAAGACCAAGAGGCGCTGCACGGAATCGCGCGTTATCGTGGCGGCAATCAAGAAAATCCAATGGGTGAGGCAAATCCTCATCTGGATTTTGCCTCATCCGCTGCAATCAACGGAGGAGGAATCGAACATGAGCGTTCGCAGGTTTTCGCGCGTCTCACGACGCCGCTTCTTGAAACAAACGGGTGTCACCCTTCTTGCCGCCGGCTCGGCGCCGCTGCTGTCCGCGCCCTTTGTGTCCAGCGCGCTGGCCGACACCAAGTCGCTGTCGATCGTGCAATGGAGCCACTTCGTCCCGGCTTACGACAAGTGGTTCGACGAGTTCGCCAAGGACTGGGGCGAGAAGAACAAGATTTCGGTCACGGTCGACCACATCCCGGTGCAGAACGTCGCCGCGCGCGCGGCCGCCGAGGCGTCGGCCGGATCGGGGCATGATCTGTTCGGGTGGAACGGCGCCGGCGGCGCGCATCTGTACCGCAAGTTCCTGATCGATATGGGCGATCTCGTCGAATCCGTCGAGAAAAAATACGGCAAGGTCAGCACCATCGGCCGGCAGCTCGGCTTCAACCAGGACGACGGGACCTGGTCCGCCTTTCCCGATTACTACATCAATTTCCCGGGCATGTACCGCAAGAGCCTGTGGGACGAGATCGGGATGAAGCCCGACACGTGGGACAATCTGCGGATCGGCGGCGCCAAGCTGAAAGCGAAGGGCAACCCGGTGGGGATTTCGCTCGGTCACAGCAACGATCCGAACACGACCTGGCGCGGCCTGTTGTGGAGCTATGGCGGCGCGGTCCAGGACGAGGCCGGCAAGAAGGTCGTGCTCAACAGCAAGGAGACGATCGAGGCGGTCAAGTACGTCGCCGCGCTCTACAAGGAAGCGATGACGACCGACGTCCTTTCGTGGAACGACGCCAGCAACAACCAGTACATCGCTTCGGGGGTGGGCTCGTACATCGTCAACCCGATCTCGGCCTATCGGACGGCCCAGACGCTCAACAAGACAAGTAGCCGACGACATTTTCGTCATGGAGCCGCCGAAAGGTCCGGTGCGCCAGATGATGGGTGGCGCCTCGGAGTTCTACGGCATCTGGAAGTTTGCCAAGAACAAGGAGACGGCGATCGAGTTCCTCAAATACTACACCGACAACTGGCCCGAGGCCTTCAAGGCGAGCGAAGGCTACAACAAGCCGTGCTTTGCCAATCTCGTGCCCAAGCCGATGCCGATCCTGTCGGACGATCCGACGTCGACGCCGCGCGACAAGCTGGCGCTCCTGCAGGATTCGGACGGTGGTCCGCCATTCCCGGCTATCCGGGGCCGGCCTGCGCCCGCCACTGACGAAATCTACAATAACTTCATCATCCCCGACATGATGGCGAAGACGGCGACGGGTGCGATGAGCGCCGAAGATTCGGTCAAGTGGGCCACGCAGCAGTGCGAGGCCGTATTCGAGAAGTGGGCGGCAAGGCCTGATCGCCGGCGACCGGACCGCGTGCGTTCTCGCGCGCGGTCCGGGTCATGCCCGGCGCGACGGGACGCCGGCCAAATGCGACAGACGACGAATGATGCGCCGCCGAGAGAGATCGGGCGGGGCGGGTGTGTTGCGTTGAATTCTGGGGGATTCGATGGCTGCGGTATTGACCAGGGATATCGTCAAGAAATTTGGTGAAGTTCCCGCCGTGAACGGCATCAGTCTGACGGTGCCGGACGGAGAGTTCATGGTGCTGCTGGGGCCGTCGGGCTGCGGCAAGACGACGTTCCTGCGCATCATCTGCGGGCTCGAAAAGCAGACCAGCGGCGACCTCCTGATCGGCGGCGATGTCGTCAACGATATTCCGCCGCGCGCCCGCGGCGTCGCGATGATGTTTCAGAGCTACGGCCTCTATCCGCATTACACGGTGCGCAAGAACATCGCCTTTCCGCTGCGGACGCAGCGCGTTCCGAACGCGCGAGGTTGAAAAGAAAGTCGAGTGGGCGTCGCAACTGCTCGGCATCGGCCATCTGCTCGACCGCCGGCCGCGTCAGCTCTCCGGCGGCGAACGTCAGCGTGTCGCGCTGGCGCGCGCGCTGGTGCGCGAGCCGACCGCGCTGCTGCTCGACGAGCCGCTCTCGAACCTCGACGCCAAACTGCGCGCCTCGGCGCGCCTGGAGATCAAGCAGTTCCAGCAGCGGGTCGGCGTCACCACCATCTATGTGACCCACGATCAGGTCGAGGCCATGGGCATGGGCGACCGCATTGCCGTCATCGATCATGGGCGGATCTGTCAGGTCGGAACGCCGACGGAGATCTACGACGACCCGGCCGACCGCTTCGTCGCGACCTTCGTCGGCACGCCGCCGATGAACCTGCTCGCGCGCAACGGCGGGTATCTCGGCTTCCGACCGGAAAACTTCCTGCCCAAGGATATGATCGACGACGGTGCTTTCACCGAATTTTCGTTCCGCGTCGATCGTTCCGAATATCTCGGCTCCGAGCGGATCGTCTATGGCGCGATCGAAGGCTTCGATCCAAACCAGGTGATCACCGCGAAACTGCCGCCGGCGCATGTCGCCGAGGAAAGCATCCGGCCCGGCGAGTGGCATCCCTACGCCGTGCGCAACAGCGCGCTGCGCCATTTCGACAAGGACGGCAAGCGGACCAGTCCGTCACTGAAAGCGAGTTTTCATCCATGGTCTCAATTGCCGAACCCATTGCCAAGCCGGCCTCGCGTTTTCGGTTCATCCTGGACCGGCGCGACGTGCTCGGCGCGGTCTTCGTCGCGCCGGCGATCCTTTACGTGCTGCTGCTGGTTGGCGTGCCGTTGTTGCTCTCGATATATTACTCGGTCAGCGCCTACACGATCTACAATCCCTCGTGGCGCTTCGTCGGCCTGGCGAACTTCGCGCAGATCGTGGAGAACCCGGACTTTCTCCGGACGCTGGGCAACACCTTTATCTTCACGTTCGGATCGCAATTCCTCGGCCTCGTCCTCGGCAAGTTCGGCGCGCTGTTGCTGTTGCGGCCGTTCCCGGGGCGCAAGATCGTCAGGGCGCTGATCATATTGCCGTGGGCGGTGCCGATCGCGCTCGCCACCGTCGCCTGGCAATGGATGTTCGATTCGCTCTACAGCGTGATCAACTGGACCATGATCGCGCTCGGTGTCATCGACACGTTCCGAGGCGCCGAACTGGCTCGGCAACCCCGCATCTGGCGATGTTGTGCGTGATCGTCGTCAACGCCTGGCGTTTCTTCCCGTTCGCGATCGTGATCTTCCTCGCCGGCATCACCGCGGTCCCGCAGGACGTGATCGACGCGGCCACGGTCGACGGCGCCGGCTTCTGGCGCCGCAACTACCAGATCATCGTGCCGATGATCCTGCCGATCGTGACCATCGGCCTGATCTTCGGCATCGTGTTTACGTTTACCGATCTTTCCATCGTCTTTCTGCTGACCATGGGCGGTCCGGTGGGCGCAACCTCGGTGCTGGGCTTTGAGGGTTTCCAGGTCGGCATCCTGTCCGGCGACGTGTCCCATGGCGCCGCCATCTCGCTGTTCATGCTGCCGGTGCTGTTTGTCGTGGTGATCTTCATGCTGCGCTTCATCAAGCGACGGGAGATCTGACATGCAGCGCGTCATCGCCAAGGTTGCCGGGGAGGTCGCGTTCTATGCAGGGGTCGCGTTCTTCGTCATTCTTTCCACGTTCCCATTCTACTGGATGGTGATCACCTCGTTCAAAACCAACAGCGATCTCTACAACGTCACCAACATCCCGTTCTGGTTCAACGATCCGCCGACGCTCGAGCATTTCCGCTATCTGTTCCATGAGACCCTGTTCACGACCTGGCTGTTGAACTCGCTGATCATCGGCGTCTGCGTCGTCGTGATCACCCTGGTCACCGCGCTGCCGGCCGCCTACAGCCTGGCGCGGATGACCGGCCGCAACGGCGAAACCCTGGGGATCGGCATTTTCCTGACCTATCTGGTGCCGCCGACGCTGCTGTTCCTGCCGCTGGCGCGGGTCGTCGCCAATCTCGGGCTGCAGAATTCGATGTGGTCGCTGGTGCTGGTCTACCCGACCTTCACGATCCCGTTCTGCACCTGGCTGTTGATGGGGTTCTTCAAGGCGCTGCCGCCCGAGATCGAGGAAGCCGCGATCGTCGACGGCTGCAGCCTGTTCGGCGCCTTCATCAAGATGGCGCTCCCGCTGTCGCTGCCGGGCATCCTGACGGTGGTGATCTTCACCTTCACCTTGACCTTGCAGGAATTCGTCTACGCGTTGACCTTCATTTCCTCGACCGACCAGAAGCCGATCACGCTTGGCGTGGCGACCGACCTCGTCCGCGGCGACATCTTCTACTGGGGCGAGATCATGGCCGGGGCATTGATCGCCAGCATCCCGGTGGCGATTGCCTACAACTTCTTTCTCGATCGCTTCATCGCCGGCATCACCGGCGGCGCGGTCAAATAGGCCGCATAGTCCTGCGGAAGCGCCGCGAGGGCTTGCCGAAGTCGCGCGAACTCCCGACAATCCCGCCGGAATCCAGGGCAGGACGGGGACGTGACGATCTTCTTGCGCAGTCTCGATCGCGCGATCGGCTGGCTGGTGGCCTCAGTCAAATGGCTGGCGCTGCCGCTGATCGCGGCGCTGTTCCTGCAATGGCCGCTGCGCGACATCGTGCGCGGCTGGTCGCGCGAGGCGAACGATCTCGGCCAGATCGCCTTTGCGCTGTTCGTGGCGGTCAGCGTGACGGCCGCAACGCGGGCGCACACGCATCTCGCCGCCGATCTGGTGGCGCAGCGCTATTCGGAGCGGACGCGCGCGTGGCTGGCGCGGGCAGGCGCCGCGCTCGGGCTGCTGCCATGGGCCGTCTTCGTGCTGATCGCGAGCCGCACGTCCGTGATCTCGAGCGTGGGTGTCCGTGAAGCTTTCCAGGATTCCGGCAATCCCGGCTATTTCCTGATCAAGCTCGCGCTCTGGCTGATGGCGCTGGCGGTGATCGGCCAGGCGCTGGTCGATACCTTCCGCAGGGATCGGCGCTGATGGAGTGGGTCGGGCTCGCGCTATTGGCTCTGGTCGGAGGCGGCATCATTCTGACCGGGCTGCCGGCCGCGGTGGTGCTGCTTGCGGTCGCGACCCTGGGTGCGATCATCGGCATCGCATCGGGCGCGATCGAATTCGCCACCCTCGGCGCCCTGTCGACCCGGCTGATCAACCTGTTCGAGAACGACCTGCTGCAGGCTTTGCCGCTCTACGTGACCATGGGGCTGCTGCTGGACCGGCTCCCGGTCGCGGACGCGCTGTACCGGACCTCCAACGCCATTCTGCCGCGCAAGCCCGCCGCGCCGCTGGTGTCGGGCATGCTGCTCGGCGCGCTGCTCGGGCCGATGAACGGCTCGGTCGGCGCCAGCGTGCTCGGCCTGTCGCGCGTGGTGGCGCCGCGGCTTGCCGCCGAAGGCATTCCCGCAGCCAACCGGCATGCGCTGGTCGCGGTGGCGAGCACGCTCGGCGTGCTGGTGCCGCCGTCGCTGGTGCTGATCCTGCTCAGCGACGCCATGCTGTCGGCGCACACCATCGCGGTGACCGACCACGGGCCGCACCGACCGCGTCATCAACACCCAGGATATTTTCCACGCTGCGCTGCTGCCGGGCGCAATCTTCCTTGCGCTGTGTTTGGGGTTGTCGTGGATCGCCGGACGCAATGCGGCGGAATTGCCGAAGCGCGAGCCGCTGAGCGCGGGCGAGGCGCTGCTTGCGGCGGTTGCGCTGGCGCTGCTGATCCTGCTGCTCGGCGGCGTCACGACAGGCTATTTCTACGCGGTGGAGGCTGCCGCGATGGGCGCCTTCGCGCTGCTTGGTCACGGGCCTCGGCTCGGGGCGGCTGCATCTCGATGCGCTCAACAAGCTGCTCGGCGACGCCATCGCATTGACCGGCGCGCTGTTCGCGCTGCTGCTTGCCGCCACCACCTTCACCATGATGCTGCGGCTGCTCGGCACCGCCGATCTGGTCGGCCGCATCGTCGCCGCGATCCCGGGCGGCGAGATCACCGCGGTCGCTAGTCGTGCTCGCCTTGATCGGGCTCAGCGCCTTCGTGCTCGATGCCTTCGAGATCATTTTCGTGATCGTGCCGATCGTGATTCCGCCGCTCCTGATCCGGGTCGCGGACGCGCGCTGGGTCGCGGTGCTGGTGCTCCTGACCTTGCAGGCGAGCTTCCTGCTGCCGCCGTTCGGCTATGCCTTGATGATGGTGCGCGGCGTCTTGAAGGAGCCGGTCGCCTTCCGCGCGCTCTTAAGGCGCTGGCGCCGTTCCTCGCCGCGCAATGGCTGCTGCTCATGTTGGTGCTGGCCGTTCCCGCAGCTGACCCACAGCGGACAGTCGGCGGCGGACTCGACGCGCCTGCCGGCTGCGCCGATGTCGGATGACGAGTTCAACAAGCGCCTGCAGGAGATGATCCAGATTCCGGAGCCGCCGGATCTGGAGGAGCAAAATCGGAAATAGAGCCCGAGCATTCTCCCGAGCAATGCCGCCGTGAGCTACCGGCGGAATGGCCGCGTCGATTGCCGGATCGGCATATCGTCTTCCAGCGACGAGGGCTCGGGGATCGCCTCGCCGTCTTCCGCCATGCCTTCGATGTGAAGCGCGAGCGCCTCCTGCGCCATCGCGCGAGCGTCGTCGAGCGTTGTGCCCGCGGTGATGACGCCGGGAAAGTCCGGAAAGGAGACGCCGAAGTCGCTGTCGGCGTCCTTGTGGATCAGACCGATGTAGCTTCGCATGGCTTATCTCAGTCTCAGAGCCGGACTGCTTCTCGATGCTCTTCAAGTGTCCCGATCGGGACATCCACTCGTGACCGCCGGATGTGGAACGGTCTACTGCGTCACCTTCTCTGACGGGGATGCTTGCAACTGGACGATGGCTGCCATCTTTTGGGCCACCTGCGACCCATACCATCGGTCGTTGAAGTGCCGAGATGATTTCTCGGCTGCGCATGAGTGTGCTATTTGTACACATCGAAGCGAATGTCAATGACGCCGCGTTCTACGCGCTCTTCCGCGTCTCCGCTCCGCTGCGCAGATTGTGGAAGAACTTCTCCACCTCGCGCGACAGCGTCTCCGCCATGGCGTTGAGCTCGTTGGAGGCCGACAGCACGGAGCCCGCCGCCGTATTGGTCTCGCCGATGGCGTCGCGCAGCGACACGATGTTGTTGACCAGCGTCTCGTTGCCCTGGGCGGCCGACTGCGCGTTGACC
Organism: uncultured Alphaproteobacteria bacterium; assembly: GCA_963696845.1. Lineage (GTDB taxonomy): Bacteria > Pseudomonadota > Alphaproteobacteria > Rhizobiales > Xanthobacteraceae > Bradyrhizobium. The sequence continues at coordinate 122,487 of CAVOLR010000020.1, read as the reverse complement.
GAAATCTCGCGGGTCGCGGCGTCCTGCTGGCCGACGGCGCCGGCAATGGCCGAGGTGATGTCGTTGATCTCGCGCACGGCGGTGCCGATCTCGCGCACGGCCTCCACCGCGCCTTTGGTCGAGGACTGGATCAGGCCGACATTCTGGCCGATCTCCTCGGTGGCTTTCGCGGTCTGGCCGGCGAGCGCCTTCACCTCATGCGCCACCACGGCAAAGCCGCGGCCGGCATCGCCCGCGCGCGCGGCCTCGATGGTGGCATTCAGCGCCAGGAGGTTGGTCTGCTCGGCAATGGCCTGGATCAGCTGCAGCACGCCGTCGATGCGCTGGGTCGCCGCGGCGAGGCTCTCGATCTCGGAGATCGATTTTTCGGTGCGCAGGCCGGTCTGCTCGACCGCGCCGGCGGACTGGCGGACCTGACGGCCGATCTCCTGAACCGATGCCGACAGCTCTTCCGCCGCGCCCGCCACTGCCGAGACGTTGCCTGCGGCTTTCGTGGTCGCGCCGGTCGCGTCGGTGGCGCGGTCGCTCGCGTCGGAGGTGACGCGGGTGATGCTCTCGGCGGTCTGCCGCATCGCGGAGGCATTCTGATGGACCGAGTTCAGCACCGCGCCGATCGCCCCGCGGAATTCCTCGACGGAGGCTTCGATATGCCGGCTGCGCTCCTCGCGTGCCGCCGAATCCGCCGTCACCTGCGAGTTGAGATTGCGGTTGCGCTCCATCGCCTCCTGGAAGATCCGGATCGCGCGTGCCAGCGCGCCGATCTCATCAGTGCGGCTGGTATGAGGCACCTCGACGTTGTCCGCACCCTCGGCGACCTGCTTGATGGTCGCGGTGATGACCGACAGCGGCCGCGCAATCGAGCGCGCGATGATGACGATGCCGGCGACCACCAGCAGCAGCGCGATGCCGCCGAGGCAGGTCAGCACCAGCGACAGTTGACGGTCGACCTCGTTTTGCGCCGCGATGCGCTTGGCGCGCTCGCCATAGACTTTCGACAGCGCTTCCAGATCCTTGTTCAGCGCCGTGCGCACCGAGCGGTTGGCGTCGTTGTCGCCCCATTCGCGGCCTGCGGCCGGGCTGATCTCGTTGGCGCGCCGCACCAGCTCCTTGCGGAACTCGACGAACTGCTCGATGCGCTTCTTGAAGGTGGCAAACTGCTCGGCATCGTCGGCCTGCACGATCGCTTCCCAGCCCTTCACGACACCGAGAATCCTGTCGTTGAACTTCAAGAGCCCTTCGCCGTATTTCTTCACCACCGCCGGATCGGTCGACATGTAGACGCCGCGCAACTCCATCACGACCGCATAGACCAGCGAGTTGACGCGCTCGACATTGAGCGCGGCCATGTTGGCCGTCTCGATGGCGTGGATCAGCTCCGCGCCCCGGCGCGAGTTGTAGTCGGACAGAACGGTGATGGCGGCGGTCAAAAGCGCGAACAGCGCGAAGATCGAGTACAGCCTTGCCGCCAGCGAGAGCCTGGATGCCATGATTTGAGAACCAGCCTTTTCGGAAATGACTAACGAACGGTAAACGCGTCCCGTTGAATGCCCCTGGACGCGTCAACCGTCTAAAAATCATGCAGAATTTTCATGGATAAAGGATTAATGGCGGTAGCCCGTAACTCCCGCAAAGTACGCGTGATTTCCCTGTCCACTCAGGCCTTTGCGCCCGTCCGCGGATGGCCCGGTCCAGGTCCTGCACCGTGCCAGCGAGAGGTATTTAGGTATAGAAGGTGAAGCGTCATCGCTCCGAGCGGGCGAGGTGGTAGATTCCTTCCTCCATGGCCTATCGCCACACCATCGATGCCACCTCTTACGTCTTCGCCGACCTGCGCGAGCTCTTGGCCAAGGCTAGCCCGCCGCGCTCCGGCGATCGGCTGGCCGGGATCGCCGCCGACAGTGCCGAGGAGATGATCGCGGCACGGATGGCGCTGGCGGACACCCCGCTCACGCAGTTTCTGCAGGAGACCGTCATCGCCTACGAGGACGACGAGGTCACCCGCCTGATCATCGATGGCCATGACATCAGCGCCTTTGCGCCGATCGCTTCGCAAACGGTCGGCAGCTTCCGGGATTTCCTGTTGTCGGATGCCGCCACCTGCGACGTTCTGAAGCAGCTTGCGCCTGCTATCACGGCCGAGATGGCAGCGGCCGTCTCCAAGCTGATGCGCAACCAGGACCTGATCCTGGCCGCAAAAAAATGCGAGGTGACATCAGCGTTCCGCAACACCATCGGCATGCGCGGCCGCATGAGCGCGCGGCTGCAGCCGAACCATCCCTTCGACGATGCCAAAGGCATCACCGCCTCGATCCTCGACGGGCTGCTGCTCGGCTCGGGCGATGCCTGCATCGGCATCAATCCGGCGAGCGACGATCCCGCAATCATCGGCGGGCTGCTTCGGCTGCTCGACGACATCATCGTTCGGCTTCAAATCCCCACGCAAGGCTGCGTGCTGACGCATGTCACCACGACCTTGAAACTGATCGGCGAGGGCCTGCCGGTCGATCTGGTGTTCCAGTCGATCGCGGGCACCGAGGCCGCCAACCGCAGCTTTGGCGTCGATCTCGCGCTGCTGCGCGAAGCGCACGACGCGGGTCGTGCGCTCAAGCGCGGCAGCGTCGGCGATCATCTGATGTATTTCGAGACCGGGCAGGGCTCCGCGCTGTCGGCCAATGCGCATGGCGGCGTCGACCAGCAGACCTGCGAGGCGCGCGCCTATGCCGTGGCGCGGGCCTACAAGCCGCTGCTGGTCAACAGCGTGGTCGGCTTCATCGGCCCCGAGTATCTCTATGACGGCAAGGAGATCATCCGCGCCGGCCTGGAGGACCATTTCTGCGGCAAACTGCTCGGCCTGCCGCTCGGCGTCGACGTCTGCTACACCAACCACGCCGAGGCCGATCAGGACGATATGGACAATCTCCTGACGCTTCTGGCGGCCGCCGGCGTCACCTTCATCATGGGGGTGCCGGGCGCCGACGACGTCATGCTGAACTACCAGTCCACCTCGTTTCACGACGCGCTCTATGTCCGCGACCTCTTTGGCCTGAAGCGGGCGCCCGAATTCGACGACTGGCTGGTGCGCATGGGATTGGCGGATTCCGCCTTCCGTCTGGCCGGAAATGCGGGGCTTTTGCCCGATTTTGCCTCGCGGTTGATCGAAGGCACTGGCAAGATCGAACCGAAGCAACCAATTGGGCGTCCTATGGGTTAGCTGTGTTGCCACAATGCGGAACAATTTCTGGCAGAGCATTGTGGCGCATGCTTAAATTGGGCCCTGGAAGTTGCAGGATATCGCAGAGGAAGTTCGATGAGAGTTGAGGGCATCGAGGCGGTTCGCCGCGTTCTATGCGTCTTTCCGCGATATACGTCGTCGTTCGGCACGTTCGAATACGCATATCCCCTGACCGACGGCCAGAAAGCCTTCATGCCGCCGCAGGGGCTGTTGGTGCTCGCGGCCTATCTGCCCGCCCAATGGCAGGTCCGTTTCGTCGACGAGAACCTCACGTCCGCGACCAAAGAGGACTTCGAGTGGGCGGAAGTCGTGTTCGTCAGCGGCATGCACATCCAGCGCCAGCAGATGAACGACATCTGCCGCCGCGCCCATGAGCTCGATCTCCCCGTCGCGATCGGCGGTCCGTCGGTCAGCGCCTGTCCGGACTATTATCCCTCGTTCGACTATCTGCATGTCGGCGAGCTCGGCGACGCCACCGATGCGCTGCTTCGTCGTCTCGCCGAGGATGTGACGCGGCCCGAGCGCCAGGTCGTGTTCACGACCAAGGACCGCGTCGACATGAGCGACTTCCCGATTCCCGCCTATGAGCTCGCCGACATCAGGCGCTACATGCTCGGCAGCCTGCAATATTCGTCGGGCTGTCCCTATGAGTGCGAGTTTTGCGACATCCCCGGCCTCTACGGCCGCAATCCGCGGCTGAAGACGCCGCAGCAGATCATCGCCGAGCTCGACAAGATGCGCGAACTCGGCATCGCCGACACCGTCTATTTCGTCGACGACAATTTCATCGGCAACCGCAAGGCCGCGCTCAACCTGCTGCCGCATCTGATCGAATGGCAGAAGAGGACGCTCTACGCCACGCGGTTCGCCTGCGAGGCGACACTCAACATCGCCAAGCGCCCCGAAATCCTGGAGAAGATGCGCGAGGCCGCCTTCGTCACCATCTTCTGCGGCATCGAGACGCCGGATCCGGACGCGCTGAAAGCGATGCACAAGGACCACAACATGATGGTCCCGATCCTCGAAGGCGTGAAGACCATCAACTCCTACGGCATGGAGGTGGTGTCCGGCATCATCATGGGGCTCGACACCGACAAGCCGGGCACGGCGGATGCGCTGCTGTCGTTCGTCGACGACTCGAAGATTCCGCTCTTGACCATCAACCTGCTGCAGGCGCTGCCCAAGACGCCGCTGTGGGACAGGCTCGCGCGCGAGAAGCGGCTGGTGCTCGACGACGACACGCGCGACTCCAACGTCGATTTCCTGTTGCCCTATGACGACGTCGTGCGCAGCTGGAAGCGCGCCATGGAGCTGGCCTATGAGCCGGCAAAGCTGTTCGCGCGCTACACCTATCAGTGCGAGTACACCTATGCGAACCGGCTGAAAGTGCCTGTTAGCCCGGAGATGAAAAGCTGGAAGAACATCAGGCGCGGCCTGATCATGCTGCGCAACATCTTCTGGCAGGTCGGCGTGCTCGGTCCCTACAGACGCGTGTTCTGGAAGTTCGCGTTTGCGCGGCTGCGCCGGGGTGATCTCGAGGGCTTCATCGGATCGGTGCTGATCGGCCATCATCTGATCATGTTCGCGCGCGCGGCCTCGTCCGGCCAGCAGAACGCGTCGAACTATTCGGTCCGGCTGCGCGAGGCCTCCGTTCCTGCCGAATAACACTCAACCGCCTGCGTCTCGACCAACGCTCGATCTTCGCGCGTTGACGCCGGCGCGCGTTGCGCTCGGTCGCTCGGGCGCGAGCCTGCCGACGCGGGCGCTGCTCGACTTCACGCTGGATCATGCGCGGGCGCGCGACGCCGTTCATGCCGCCTTCGATGGCAAGGCGCTGGTCGCGCAGCTTGCCGGTCTCGGCATCGCCGCGAGCGAAGTTCACAGCCGCGCCGGCAATCGCCGCGATTATCTGCGGCGTCCCGATCTCGGACGGCGGCTGGATGAGGTTTCCGCCGCGCAACTCGCGAGCGCGGAGGCAAGCGCCGGCAAGCTCGCGATCGTGATCGGCGACGGGCTTTCGCCATCGGCCGTGCACGCGCATGCCGCGGAACTGATGCGGCACCTCCTGCCGCGGCTCGCCGCCGCGCAGATTGCGCTCGGATCTGTCGTGGTTGCTTCGAGCGCGCGCGTCGCGCTGGGCGACGAGATCGGCGCCATCGTCAGGGCGGATATGGTTCTCGTGCTGATCGGCGAGCGGCCGGGCCTGTCGGCGCCCGACAGTCTCGGGGCCTATCTGACATTCGCTCCCGCGATCGGCCGCACCGACGCCGACCGCAACTGCGTCTCCAACATCCACCGCGAGGGCCTGAGCTATGACCAGGCCGCCCTCAAGATCGCGTGGCTGATCCGTGAGGGTCTCACGCGGCGGGTGACTGGCGTCGCTCTGAAAGACGAGAGCGACGGAACGTCGCACCTTCCGAACCGGAACGACGCGCCGGTGTGACAAATCGGAGACAGCCGGAATCAGCGCAATCGTGAAGGATTTCGGCGGAGCGCCGCGCTTGCGAGAGGGGAGCGGGACCTGCTAAACCGGCGCCTGCGATTTTCTTCATGTTTTCAAGGGTTAGCACCGATCGAAGATAGTCGGCGCGGCTGCTTTCGCGCCCTCACGACCTAAGCTATTCAGAATAAGCCGAGGATTGGACAAGCCGCATGCTCGAAAAGACCCGCGACAACGAAATCCACGTCGAGATGGTGGAAGAGCCGCCGGCGAAGAGCATCGCGTTCGGGCTGGAGAGGCTCGGCCTGATCCCGATGAAGGCGCCGATCCTGTCCTGCATCATCCTCGCGATCTTGATGGTCGGCGCTGTCTTCGGCATCGACCGGATCAAGATCGATGACTCGCTCAGTCAGCTGTTCCGGTCCAACACCAAGGAATTCCACCAGTACGAAGAGGTGACGAAGAAATTCCCGGCGGAGGAATTCGACGTCCTGGTCGTGGTCGAGGGCAAGAACCTGCTGGCGCGCGACAATCTGGAGAAGCTGCGCGACTTCGTCACCGACCTGCAGCTGGTCGACGGCACCCGCGGCCTGGTCTCGCTGTTCTCCGCGCGGCAGTCGCCGGCGCCGGGCAGATTGCCGGCCGCCCTGTTCCCGTCCGAGCTGCCGGAGGGCGCCGCCTACGACAAGTTCATCGAGACCGTCAAAGCCAACGAGATCATCCGCGGCAAGCTGTTGTCGGAAGACGGCACGCTGGCGCTGATCGTATTGTCGCTCGAGCCGGAGGTGGTGGCTTCCAACAAGCTCACCAAGACCATCGGCGACATCCGCAAGCTGCCGAAGGACGATCTGGGCACCACCGGACTGAGCGTGCAGCTGTCCGGCGTGCCCGTCATGCAGCTCGAAATCCGCAACGCCGTCGAGCGCGACGGCCTGACCTACAACATCCTCGGCATCCTCGCCGGCTGCATCATCGCCATCATCTTCTTCCGCAAAATCTCCTTCATGATCGTGGCGGCGTTCCCGCCGATGATCGCGATCATGCTGGCGCTTGGCGGGCTCGGCTGGGCCAATTTCAATCTCAACATGTTCCTGAACGTGATGACGCCGCTCATCATGGTGATCAGTTTCTCGGACTCGATGCAGCTGACATTTGCCGCGCGCGACCGGCTGATCGCCGGTCAGGACAAGTTCACCGCCTTCAAGAACGCGGTGCTGGTGGTGGGACCGGCCTGCGTGCTGACCCACGGCACCGCCGGCATTTCCTTCATCGCGCTGCAATTCTCCAACTCCGAGCTGATCCGCAAGTTCGGCGAGGCGGGTCTTGCCGCCACCATCATCGCGCTGATCGCGGTGCTGTCGCTGGTGCCGGTGTTCGGCGTGCTGCTCGTGCGCAACGAAAAGGTCATGGCGGTCAAGTTCCAGGGCGCGGACGCCGGCGTGCAGACGCTGCGCAACTTCTGCTACTGGATCGCGGTGCGCATGGTGAGCCGGCCCGGCCTGTTCAGCCTGATCGCGGTCGTCTTCGTCGCCGGCCTCGGCATCATCTACGCCCATCTGGAGCCGCGCTATCGTCTCGCCGATCAGGTTCCGGACAAGCGCCAGGCGGTCGCCGCCAGCAATCGCCTCGACGCCAAGCTGACCGGCGCCAACCCGGTCAACGTGCTGATCACCTTCCCCAAGGGCGAGACGCTGTATTCGCCGGAGACGCTGCAGACCATCGCCGACGTGCACGCCACCGTCGAGCACGAAGCGGGCGTCGGCAACGTCTGGTCGCTCGAAAGCCTGCGCCGGTGGCTCGCGGAGAAGGCCGGCACCAACGACGTCGCGACGCTGAAGGAATATGTCAGTGTCATCCCCGAGCATTTGATAAGGCGTTTCATCGACGCCAACCAGGACGCGGTGGTGATCGCGGGCCGCGTGCCCGACCTCGATTCCAGTCAACTGCTGCCGGTGGTGGACAAGCTCGATCATCAGCTGGACGCGATCCGCCAGAAGCATCCGGGCTACGAGATCGCCGTCACCGGCCTTGCCGCGATCGCCGCGCGCAATTCGTCCGGCATGATCGAGAAGCTCAATCGCGGGCTCACTGTGGAATTTGCGCTGGTCGCGATCTTCATCGGACTCGCGTTCCGCTCGTGGGTGGTGATGTTTGCCTGCATCCTGCCCGGCATCTTCCCGGTGGTGATGTCGGGCACGCTGCTCTACTTCCTCAAGGAGGGATTGCAGTTCGCAAGCGTGGTCGCGCTGACGGTGTCGTTCGGCCTCGGACTTTCCGCCACCATCCACTTCCTCAATCGCCTGCGGTTGGAGAGCAAGCCGGGCGTCACCTCCGACATCGCGGTCGAACGCGCCACCGTGCTGGTGGGACCTGCGCTGATCCTGACCACATTGGTGCTGGCCTGCGGTCTCGTGGTGACCGTATTCTCCGACCTGCCGTCGCTGCGGATGTTCGGCTGGCTCAGCGCGTTCTCGATGGTGGCAGCGCTCGTCGCCGACCTCTTCATCCTGCGGCCGACCGCGATGTGGCTGATCAATCTCAGGGAGAAGCTGAACGGCGGCAAAAGCGGCAACGCGCTGGGGTAGCGGGTTTTCGCCGATGAGTGCCACGCCATCATCGCTCGACCCGGGAAACTCGACCTTTCCGACATCGAGCGGTGAAGGCTATGAGTTGCAGATGGGGCGTCACAGCCGGTCGCTGGCCCCGCTTCTCATCGCCTTCGCTGCGCCTCATGCGAAGGGGAAGGCGCTCGATGTCGGTTGCGGCACGGGCAACCTCGCCGTCGAGCTTGCAAAGAAGGCGGACCTGACGTCGATCGAGGCATTCGACTTTTCGCCTCCCTACATCGCCTACGCCAAGGCGAGAGGAGCGGACTCCCGCATCAATTTCCAGACCGCCGACGCCTGCGCGATCCCGTTCGCCGACGGCACATTCGACCTCACGCTCTCGATGCTGGTGCTTGCGTTCATCCCGGAGCCGCAACGCGCCGTGCGCGAGATGGTGCGTGTGACGAAGCCGGGTGGAACCGTGGCGGCCTGCATGTGGGATTTGCGCGGTGGCCTCGTGTTCGGCCGGATGTTCTGGGATACGGCGGCCGCGCTCGATCCAAAGGCCGTGGAGGCGCGCCGCCAGACCATGTCCCGGCCGATTACGCGCCAGGGCGGCATCGCCGGCGAGTTCAAGACGGCCGGTCTTCAAAATGTGCAGGAGACCGTCCTCACGATCTCCATGAGCTTCGCCAACTTCGAGGATTTCTGGGCGCCGTTCGAGGGCCGCGAGAGTGCTTTTGCCGTCTATGTCTCGGGACTCGATGCCGCGCAAAAGGACAAGTTCAAGAACGCGTTGCGGCTGGCCTATCTCGACGGCGCGCCGGATGGGGCCCGCAACTATTTCGCCAGCGCCTGGGCCGCGCGCGGTATGCGCGAAGGCTAGATAGAACGCCGCAAGCAGCCGGTTCCCGGCTTGACCTGGCACGCTGTTGCTTTACGTGCCGCTTCAAATTGGCCGAGATCACTAGTGGAGCGGATTTGACGTTCGCTACCCTACGGGCCGCGCGCTCCTCATGCGAACGTCAAATCCAAGCTCCACTAGAATCAATATTTTGCTAGTGGTCCTTTGATTCCAACATTCGCAAAAGTGCCTGCTGAGAAGGGATGCGAATGTTGGACACTAGCAACTCGTTCGAGGAGGGCGTGTGCAGTCACGCGCGCTGACGATCCGGCTGATCCGGTTGGCGATGGCGGCGGCACTGATCTTTCCGCTGGTTCTCTTCCTGTTTGCGTCATGGTCGTCGTACCGGAGCATCGCGACGCTGGCCGACGAGCGGCTGACGCGCTCGCTCGATATCGAGCAGGAGGAAGCCGCCAAGGATTTCGAGCTGGTCGGCCTCATCATGCGCCGCGCGGCCGAGCTGGTTGCCGGAATGGACGCGGAGGCCTTGCGCGCACATGAGGAGCGGATCCACGACAGTTTCGCCGATCTGGCGAACGCGGTGGCCGCCGTGCAGGCAATCGCGGTCTACGCAGCCGACGGACATGTGCTTGCGACCTCGGCAAGTCATCCGCCGCCGCCGGAAAGTTTCGCCGACCGCGACTTCATCGCGGGTCCGCTGCGAAGCGGCGGCAGCGTCTACTACGGCCGGGTCTATCCTTCCTTCTTCGGCGCCGAGCCGTTCTTCACGGTGAGCCGGCCGCTGGTCGTCAACGGATCGGTCGCCGGCATCCTCGAAGTCTCGGTGCTGCCGAGCAACTTCTTCCAGTTCTATTCGACGCTTGCCTATACCCAGGGTCTGCAATACGCGCTGATCAGGAGCGACGGCACGTTCCTGGCGCGCTATCCGAAAGTCCCGCCGGGCGCGCCCGACAGGCTCGATCGCGAACACGAATTTCCACCGCTTGATCGCGGCGCATCCGGAGGGCGGCGCCTACCGGTCGTCGCTCTCCGATCGACCAGATCGAGCGCCGCTACATCATCCGTCGCCTCGAAGGCACCTCGCTCTACCTGAGCGCCGGCATCGAAGATGCCACCCTGCGCCGGGAATGGATGGTCGGACATGGCCTATCATCTGATCTTCGGCCTGCCCGCTACTCTCCTGATGTTCGCCATGCTGTTCTTCATCCTGCGGCGGACGCAAACGCTCCATGCCGAGGTCGACGCCCGCACCAAGGCCGAGCAGGCGCTGCGGCAATCGCAGCGGCTGGATGCCATCGGTCAGTTGACCGGCGGCGTCGCCCACGACTTCAACAACCTGCTCACCATCATCCTCGGCAATCTCGAGGGATTGCAGCGTCAGCTCAGGGATGCCGATGCCGGCATCAGGCGGCGCATCGAGAACGCCATTCACGGCGGACAGCGCGCCGTCACGCTGATCAAGCGCCTGCTGGCGTTTTCACGGCAGCAGCCGCTGAGCCCGGCGCCGGTCAACGTCAACCAGCTGATGCAGGGCCTGTCCGATTTCCTGCGGCGGGCGCTCGGCGAGCAGGTCGAACTGGAAGTGGTCGGTGGCGGCGGATTGTGGCTGGTCGAGGTCGACCCGGCGGAGCTGGAGTCGGCGCTGCTCAACCTCGCGGTCAATGCGCGCGATGCCATGCCGACCGGCGGCAAGCTCACCATCGAGGCGAGCAATTGCTTCCTCGATGAAGACTATTGCCGCGACAAGACCGACATCCAGCCCGGACAATATGTGATGATCTCGGTCTCCGACACCGGCTCGGGCATGAGCAGGGACGTCATGGCCCGCGCCTTCGAGCCGTTCTTCACCACCAAGCCGGCCGGGCAGGGCACGGGCCTCGGTTTGAGTCAGGTCTATGGCTTCGTCAAGCAATCGGGTGGCCACGTCAGCATCTATAGCGAGACGGGCGAAGGCACGACGATCAAGCTCTATCTGCGGCGCTACTATGGTGCGATGACCGACCATGATTTGAGTGCGAGCGCGCCGCCCGCAGGCGGTCATGAATGCGTGCTCGTGGTGGAAGACGACGATGATGTGCGTGCCTATATCGCCGAGACCCTGAACTCGCTTGGCTACGAGGCGTTGCAGGCGGGCGGACGGCGACACCGCGCTCCGCCTTTTGCGCGAGCATCCGGACGTGAAACTGCTGCTGACTGATGTCGTCATGCCCGGCATGAACGGGCGGCAGTTGGCGGAAGCCGCACTTGCGGCGATGCCGCGGCTGAAGGTGCTCTACATGACCGGTTATTCGCGCAACGCGATCGTGCATCAAGGCCGGCTCGATCCGGGCGTCGACCTGATCCAGAAGCCGGTGGCCGCCGAGCGGCTCGGCGCCATCGTGCGCAAGCTGCTGGATGCGACGTGAGCCGACAAGCAAAAGCCCCGGCGCAGAGCCCGGGGCTTGAAGCTTTACTTCAACTCAGCGTTTCGGGCTCAGCCCTTCGTCATCGTGATGCTCACGCCGCGGATTTCACCCTTGGACGAAATCTGCACGGTCTGCTTGGTGCCGGTGGTATGCAGCGTCAAATTGGCGGCAAAGCCGTTGGCCTCGACGAACACCTCGATGGTGCCGCCGCCCGCGGTGCCCTGCAGATTGCCGAAGATGTTGCGGCTCTTTTCGCTCCAGTTGCCGGAGATGCGATCGCCGTTGGAGGTGACGTCGCTCACCAGGTCGAACTTGTAGCTGTCGCTCGCGCAGTCCAGCTTCTGCTTGAGGTTCAAGCCGTTCGGATTGACCTTGTATTCGGCCTTGCAGCGGATGTGCTCGGTCTGGCCATCCGACAGCGAGACCGTTCCGGTGCCGGACCATGCGCCGTCGAAGCCGGCAAACGGGCCGCTCGACTGGGCATGACCGGCCGTCACCGAGAGCATCAGCGCGGCACCGAGGCCTGCAGCCGCGATCGCCTGTCCAGACAGACTGAAGCCAAACAATTTCATATGGGTTTCCCGTTCAAAATGACGTCCTCAACCAAGGTACGTCTCGCCACATCGATGGTTTAGTGTTGCCGTTAAACTGTTAGGTTCAAAGGAACTTGTAGCGGGCCTGTGCAGCCTTGCAACAGCCGAAGGCGAAAATCGCTAACGGCCGAATTAGCGCCTAGTATCAGGTGTTTATATGTGCCAATCAATGCGCCGTGGCAACGCCGCCGCACGCAATCGCGAGCCATCGTAAATTTGGCCGCATTTACCGGCGTTTCTGCTCACGGCCCGCGCGGTTCGCGGGCCTCGCCATCCCAAATGATCCATGCCGGGCCTCCGGCATAACCGGGGCTGAAAGCCCTGTTGTCAGAATGAAGGAACACGATGCGTAAACTTCTCCTCGCCATCACCCTGTCGTCGCTTTCGCTGTCCACCGCGGCCTCCGCCCAGGGGATGCGCGGCACGCCGGAAGAGCAAAGGGCCTGCTCGCGCGACGCGCAGCGTTTCTGCCGCGAGCGTGATCGCCCAGGGCGATCTTGCGGTGTTGGCGCTGCTTCCAGCAGAACCGCGCCAAGATCAGCCGCGCCTGCGACGCGGTGCTCAGGAGCCACGGGCAGTAAGCACAAGGCGAGGGCAGGCCTCTTCGACGCCGCTAAAACATTGGTTTTGGCGGCGTCTTCGCCTATATGGGGAACTCCGAACCACGTTTGAGTTTCCAGTTCCCCGATGACGTCAGCGAGCGAATTGCGATCCGGCAAGACACACCGGGACGAGAATTTTCCGGTTGCGTCATGGCTGATCCAGCCGCGCCACCGCGCGCTGATCCTCGCTTTCTATAATTTCGTCCGCACCGCCGACGACATCGCCGATCATGCCACGCTCGAGGCAGCCGAGAAGCTGCGCTATCTCGATCTGCTCGAGGCCGAGTTGCTGGGCAAGGGCGACAGCGAGAAGGAAGCGGTGACCTTGCGGACCGCGCTTGCCGAACGGTCGATGCCGCCGCGCCACGCGCTCGATCTTCTCACCGCATTCCGCATGGACGTGACCAAGCTCCGCTACGAGAACTGGGACGAGGTGATCCATTATTGCCGCTATTCGGCGATGCCGGTCGGACGCTTCGTGCTCGACGTTCATGGCGAGAGCACCTCGACCTGGGCGGCTTCGGATGCGATCTGCGCGGGCTTGCAGGTCAACAATCATCTGCAGGATTGCGGCAAGGACTTCAAAGATCTCAACCGCGTCTACCTGCCGCGCGATGCGCTGGCAGCCGCCGGCGCGTCGGTCGAGATGCTGGGACTGGCGCAGGCGCCGCCCGCGCTGCTGCAATGCCTGCACGTGCTGGCCGGCAAGACCGGGCAGTTGCTTGACGAGGGCAGGCCGCTTGCCGCGCAGGTCAGGGATTTCCGGCTCGGGCTGGAGATCGCCGTCATCCAGGCCTTCGCCGACAGGATCGTGCGCATGTTGAAGGTGCGCGATCCCCTCAGCGAGCGCGTGCATCTCGGCAAGGGCGCGCTGCTTGCCTTCACGCTCGCCGCCGTCGCCGCCGAGACCGCGCGGCGCGCGGCCGGCCAGCATCCCGTCTCCAACTCGGTCGCCGGCGCATGACGCTGCAGGCCGCCGCCAGCCCCGATCACGGCACGACTGCGTCCGGCAGCTCGTTCTATGCCGCGATGCGCATCCTGCCCGCCGAGCAGCGGCAGGCGATGTTCCAGATCTACAGCTTCTGCCGCAAGGTCGACGACATCGCCGATTCCGACGGGCCGCGGGATGAAAGGCTCGCAGCGCTGCAGCAGTGGCGCGACGACATCGACGCGCTCTATCGCGGCCAGCCTCCGGCACGGCTTGCGGACTACGTCGGCTCGGTCAAGCGTTTCGACCTGCAGCGCGCCGATTTCCTCGCCATCGTCGACGGCATGGAAATGGACGTGCCGCAGGATATCCGCGCGCCCGACCTCGCAACGCTCGATCTCTATTGCGATCGCGTGGCGAGCGCGGTCGGCCGCCTGTCCGTACGCGTGTTCGGCCTGCCCGAAGGCGACGGCATTGGGCTCGCGCACCATCTCGGCCGCGCGCTGCAGCTCACCAACATCCTGCGCGACATCGACGAGGACGCCGGTCTCGGCCGTCTCTATCTGCCGCGCGAATGGCTCCATGAGGCCGGGATCACCGAAACCGATCCGCTCGACCGTCGCCGGCGATCCGCGGCTGCCGAAGGTCTGCGCGCCGCTGGTCGAGCGGGCGCGCGCGCATTTTGCGAAGTCCGACGAGATCATGGCGCGCAATCCGCGCCGCGTCGTGCGCGCACCCCGCATCATGTCGAGATATTACGGCTCGATCCTGCAACGTTTGATCGCACGGGGATTTGCGCCGCCGCGCGATCCCGTCCGCGTGAGTAAAGTCACAAAGCTCGCCATCGTCCTTCGCTACGCTTTCATCTGATGTCAAAGACCGTTCACATCGTCGGCGCCGGAATTTCGGGCCTGTCCGCAGCCGTGCGGCTCGCCAATGCCGGCCACAAGGTTCACGTCCACGAGGCGACGCAACAGGCCGGCGGCCGCTGCCGCTCCTATTTCGATGCCGCGACCAATCTCACCATCGACAACGGCAATCATCTGCTTGTTGTCGGGCAACCGTCACGCGCTGGCTTATGCCAGATCGATCGGCACCGAGGCCGGACTGATCGGACCGAAGTCCGCGCAGTTTCCGTTTGTCGATCTCGCGACTGGCCAGCGCTGGCTGCTCGACCTCGGCGATACCAGATTGCCGCTTTGGGTGTTCGACGAGAGCCGCCGCGTGCCCGATACCGGCATCCTCGATTATCTCGGCCTCGCGCCGCTGATCTGGGCGCCCACGAGCAAGACCGTCGGCGACACCATCCGCTGCGAGGGCACGCTGTATCAGCGGCTGGTGCAGCCGCTGCTGCTCGCCGCGCTCAATGTCGATCCCCCGATCGGGTCGGCCGGACTTGCCGGCGCCATCGTGCGCGAGACTTTGCTGGCGGGCGGTCAGGCCTGCCGGCCGCTGATTGCGCGCGATGGCTTGTCCGCGATCCTGATCGAGCCCGCGGTGAAGCTGTTGCAGGACAAAGGCGCGAGCGTCTCGCTCAGTCACGAATTGCGCGAGCTTGCAACGAGCGGTGATCGCATCACCGGATTGAAATTCGGCAGCGACGAGATCGCGCTCGGTTCCGACGATGCGGTCGTGATGGCAGTGCCGCCGCGCGGCGCCGCCACGCTGCTGCCGGGATTGCCGACGCCGACGAAGTTCCGCGCCATCGTCAATGCGCATTTTCGCTTCGACCCGCCGCGCGATGCGCCGCCGATCCTGGGCGTGGTCGGCGGCCTGGTCGAATGGCTGTTCGCGTTCCCTGGGCGCCTCTCGGTGACCATCAGCGCGGGCGATCGCCTGATCGACATGCCGCGCGAGGAACTCGCGGAAGCCATCTGGCGCGACGTCTGCAAGGCCGGCGGCGTTGCCGGCGAGCTGCCGCCCTGGCAGATCGTGCGCGAGCGCCGCGCCACATTTGAGGCGACGCCGGAACAGAACGCGCTGCGGCCGAAGGCTGCCACTTCGTTCAAAAATCTTTTCCTCGCCGGCGACTGGACTGATACGGGGTTGCCTGCGACCATCGAGGGATCGGTGCGATCGGGAGACCGCGCCGCCGATCTCGTCCTCGCCATGCGTTGAGTTAAATGTCGATGCAGATGCAACCAACTGACCAGGCCACCGCCACCGCAAGCAGCGCGCTCGAAAAGAGCATTGCGTCGGCAGCCGATGCGCTGCTCGGCTTGCAGCAACCCGACGGCCATTGGGTGTTCGAGCTCGAGGCCGACGACACCATTCCGTCGGAATATGTGCTGCTGCGTCATCATATCGGCGAGCCCGTCGATACCGCGCTGGAAGGCAAGATCGCAAACTACATCATGCGCCGGCAGGGCAGCCATGGCGGCTGGGCGCTGGTCGAGGGCGGCCCGTTCGACATGAGCGCCAGCGTGAAGGCCTATTTCGCGCTGAAGATGATCGGCCACCCCATCGACGCACCGCATATGACGCGGGCGCGCGAGGCGATCCGCTCCCGCGGCGGCGCGATCCACAGCAACGTCTTCACGCGCTTCATGCTTGCGATGTACGGCGTCACGACCTGGCGCAGCGTGCCGGTGCTGCCGATCGAGATCATGCTGCTGCCGATGTGGTCGCCGTTCCACCTCAACAAGATCTCCTACTGGGCGCGCACCACCATCGTTCCGCTGATGATCCTGGCGGTCCTGAAGCCGCTCGCGCGCAATGCGAAGGGCGTCGGCATCGACGAGTTGTTCCTGCAGGATCCGAAAAGCATCGGCACGTCGGCGAAGGCGCCGCATCAGAGCTGGGCGTGGTTCACGCTGTTCAGCGCGCTCGACCGCGTGTTGCGCACGATCGAACCGTTGTTTCCGAAGAAGCTGCGCGCCCGCGCCATCGAGAAAGCGCTCGCTTTCATCGAAGAGCGGCTCAACGGCGAAGACGGCATGGGCGCGATCTATCCGCCGATGGCCAATATCGTGATGGTCTACGATGCGCTCGGCAAACCGAAGGATTATCCGCCGCGCGCCATCACGCGGCGCGGCATCGACAAGCTGCTGGTGATTCACGAAACCGAGGCCTATTGCCAGCCCTGCGTCTCGCCGGTGTGGGACACCACGCTGACCTGCCACGCCATGATGGAGGCCGGCGGCGAGACCGCCAATGCGGCCGCGAAGCGGGGCCTGGACTGGCTTTTGCCGAAGCAGGTGCTCGACCTCAAGGGCGACTGGGCGGTGAAGCGTCCGCGAGGTGCGGCCGGGCGGCTGGGCGTTCCAGTACAACAACGCGCATTATCCCGATCTCGACGACACCGCCGTTGTCGTCATGTCGATGGACCGGATGCGGCGCGACACCGGCACCAAAGCGTACGACGAGGCGATCGCGCGCGGCGTCGAATGGATCGAGGGCATGCAGAGCCGCGACGGCGGCTGGGCCGCCTTCGACGTCGACAATCTCGAATATTATCTCAACAACATTCCGTTCTCCGACCATGGCGCGCTGCTCGATCCCCCGACCGAGGACGTCACCGCGCGCTGCGTCTCGATGCTGGCGCAGCTCGGCGAGACCGCGGCCGGCAACAGCCAGATGGCGGCGGCGATCGAATATCTGCGCCGCACCCAGCACCCTGAAGGCTCCTGGTACGGCCGCTGGGGCATGAATTTCATCTATGGAACCTGGTCGGTGTTGTGTGCGCTGAATGTCGCAGGCGTCGACCGCAATGATCCGATGATCCGGAAGGCCGTGGACTGGCTGGTCTCGGTGCAGAATCAGGACGGCGGCTGGGGCGAGGACGCGATCAGCTATCGGCTCGACTACAAGGGGTTGGAGCGCGCGCCCACCACCGCATCGCAAACGGCATGGGCTTTGCTTGCGTTGATGGCGGCAGGTGAGGTCGAAAACCCCGCAGTTAAACGGGGTGTCGAGTGCCTAATTGCCACACAGACCGAAAAAGGGCTGTGGGATGAGCAACGCTATACGGCAACAGGGTTTCCTCGGGTGTTTTACCTACGCTATCATGGCTATCCAAAGTTCTTTCCACTTTGGGCGCTGGCGCGGTATCGAAATCTGAAAAACACCAACAGCAGGGTGGCAGGGGTCGGGATGTGAGGTTGGGGGCGAGGGACGGCGCGGCCGGGGGTAGGGTGGACCCGCGGCCGATCTTGATTGTGACCGGTCTTGTGCAGGAGGCCCGCATCGCGGCTGGGCCCGGCATGGCCGTGATTTGCTCATCCAGCGATCCCAACCAGTTGCGCGCGCTGCTCACGACCCTCGATCCGACCTCGGTCCGTGGCGTGATCTCGTTCGGCGTGGCCGGCGGGCTCGATCCCTCCCTGAAATCCGGCGACATCGTGGTCGCGACCGAAGTCATGGCCGGCGATACCCGATGGCTTGCCGGTCTTTCGCTCACCGAAGACCAGATCGCGAGCATTGCGCTGGGCCGCCGCCGGGTGGTCAGGGGCCTGCTCGCCGGCGTCGAAGAGGTCGTGGCTGCCAGTACCTGCAAGGCCGCGCTGCACTCGGAGACGGGAGCCGCCGCCGTCGACATGGAAAGCCATATCGCCGCAGCCTACGCCGCCGAGGCCGGCATTCCCTTCGCGGCGCTGCGGGTGATCTCCGATCCCGCCCATCGTGCGCTGCCGGTGGTCGCGCGCAGGGCGATCAAGCCGAACGGCGACCTCGACCTGGTCCGGATCATGGGCAGCGTGGTGCGCAATCCGCGCAGCCTGCGGGCCCTGGTCTCGACGGGGATCGATTTCAACCGCGCGCTGCGCTCGCTACGCGGCTGTCGAGGCTTTCTGCCGGGCGGCGAGGGCCTCGTCGCGGCGAATGTCTGAAAGCTTCTTCTGCACCTGCTCGGCGAAAATGTACTGCGCCGGGCGCTGCTTTGAGAGATCGATCTCGGGCGCCATCGGGCCTTCGGTCCTGACGCCGCGCAGCGCCACCCACATCGCCTTCAACGGATGCGCCACCGCATCCAGCGCCGCGGTCGGCTCGTAGCCGCAATGCGCCATGCAGTTGGCGCACTTCTCGTACTTGCCGGTGCCGTAGGCATCCCAGTCCGTGGTCTCCATCAGCTCCTTGAAGGTCTTGGCGTAGCCTTCGCCGAGCAGATAGCAGGGCTTTTGCCAGCCGAAGATGTTGCGTGCGGGCATGCCCCACGGCGTGCAGTGATATTCCTCATTGCCGGCAAGGAAGTCGAGGAACAGGCCGGAATGCATGAAGTTCCACTTCTTGCCCTTGCCCATCGCGAAGACGTCGCGGAACAGCTTCTTGGTCTTGGTGCGGTTGAGGAAGTGCTCCTGGTCGGGCGCGCGCTCATAGGCATAGCCCGGCGACATCGAGACGCCGACCCCGAGCTCGGTGGTGAAGTCGAGGAATTTTGCGATCTCTTCCGCCGGATGACCGTCGAAGATGGTGGCGTTGACGTTGACCGTGAAGCCGCGCGCCCTGGCGGCCTTGATCGCGGAGACCGCGCGATCGAACACGCCCTTCTGCGACACCGCCTTGTCGTGATGGTCGCGCAGGCCATCGAGATGCACCGAGAAGAACAAATAGGGCGACGGCTCGAACAGGTCGAGCTTCTTCTCCAGCAGCATCGCGTTGGTGCAGAGCGAGACGAACTTCTTGCGCGCCACGAGACCACGCACGATCTCGCCGATCTCCTTGTGGATCAGCGGCTCGCCGCCGGGGATCGCCACCATCGGTGCGCCGCATTCATCGGCCGCGTCCCAGCACTCCTGCGCGCTCATGCGGCGATTGAGGATCGCGTCGGGATAGTCGATCTTGCCGCAGCCGACGCAGGCGAGATTGCAGCGAAACAACGGTTCCAGCATCAGAACCAGCGGGTAGCGCTTGCGGCCAAGCAGTCTCTGCTTGATCATATAACCGCCGATGCGCAGTTCCTTGAAGTAGGGTATTGCCATTACATACTTTCTTTTTGGTTGGATCAGCCCGCTGCAAGCTCTGCCGGCAGCCGGAACTCGATGTTCTCTTCCCGTCCGGGAAGCACCGAGACCGACACCGGACCGATGCGCCTGAGCGCCGTGATGACGTCGTCGACCAGAACTTCGGGCGCAGAAGCGCCGGCGGTGATGCCGACAGTCCTGGCGTCCGTCGAGCCATTCCGGGTTGAGCTCGCTGCCGTCTGCGATGAGATAACTCGCGACACCGGCTTCGGTGCCGATTTCGCGCAGACGGTTGGAATTGGAACTATTGGCGGCACCCACCACCAGGATTACGTCCACAAGCTTGCTCAGGTCCCTGACCGCCGATTGGCGGTTCTGGGTCGCATAGCAGATATCGCGGATATCCGGACCCTGAATGTCTGTAAAACGCGCGTGAAGAGCCGCGATGATGTCCTTGGTGTCGTCCACGCTGAGCGTGGTTTGGGTGATATAGGCGACCGGGGTTTCGGCGGGCAGCGGTCAGTGCGGCGACCTCGTCGACATTCTGGACCAGCAGGACAGGGCCGGGAACCTGGCCCATGGTTCCCTCGACCTCGGGATGGCCGGCATGGCCGACCAGGATCAGGGCGCGGCCCTTGGACATATAGCGCTTGCCCTGATTGTGAACTTTCGTGACCAGCGGACAGGTGGCGTTCAGCACCGGCAGGCCGCGCGCGGCAGCCTCTTCCTCGACGCTGCGCGCCACGCCATGGGCGGAGAACACCGTGACCGCCTTCGGCGGAACCTCCGAGAGATCCTCGACGAAGATCGCGCCTTTGTTCTTCAGGCTTTCGACCACGTATTTGTTATGCACGATCTCATGGCGGACATAGACCGGCGGGCCGTACTTCTCGAGCGCCCGCTCGACGATCTCGATCGCGCGCACCACGCCCGCGCAAAAGCCGCGCGGCTGCGCCAGATACACATCGATGGGTTGTCCGTTACGCAAAATCGCTCACTCGTCCCTTTTCTCGTCCGCACCGCTACGGATTGTTCCATATCCGCAACCACCCTGTCGCTCATCCCCATGGGTGAGGAGATGGAAGCGCAGGGCTTTGTGTCAAAAATACATCAGTTGGAAAAGGCGTAGGTCGCAAGCAACCGGGCGAAGGGTAAACGCCCGGATGGTATTTTGATACAGCCAAATTAAATCAGCTGGATTAAGCTGCTTGACCCCTCACTCGTTCGTCACTTTACCGCCGGCTGCGGCGGCTATATCAGCCTCGCCAACGGTTCCACCCCATTTCCCTGCGATCTCTCAGAGTCCCCAAAGCCGGAATTGGCCCAACTTCAAGGTTAGCTTGCCTGACGGAACTCCGCTAGAGAGCGGGCGTTTCCGGCAAGCCGATCACATTTAGAAAGAATTGAAGTGCTGACAAGTATTCGTCGTCTGGATCGTCAGAACGTGCACCCGCTTTGCCACCCTGACGCTCCTGGTCGGTCTCGTGCTGGCGATCGCGGGGGGCTACTACACCGCAAACCACTTCGCCATTAACACCGACATCAACACCCTGATTTCGGAACGGATGGACTGGCGCCAGCGCGACGTCCAGTTCGACAAGGCGTTCGATCGCGACAGCACCATCCTTGCCGTGGTGGAGGCGCCCACTCCCGAACTGACCAGTTCCGCCGCCGCGGCACTCGAGGCCAAGCTCCGCGACGACAAGAAGAACTTCGTCTCGATGCAGCCGCTCGGCTCGGGCGAGTTCTTCGAAAAGAACGGGCTGTTGTTCCTGCCGAAAGAGGAGGTCGCAGAGATCACCGGCCAGTTCGAGCAGGCCGCGCCGCTGATCGAGATCATGGCCGGCGATCCCTCGATCCGCGGACTGACCGGCGCGCTGGAGACCGGGCTTGCCGGCGTCAAGCGCGGCGAGGTCAAGCTCGACAACACCGCGCGGCCCTTCAACCTGATCGCCAAGACGGTCGAGGACATCAACAACAAGGGAACCGCGACCTTCTCCTGGCGCGAACTGACCAGCGAGAAGGGCCTGACCGATTCCGACAAGCGCGCCTTCATCGAGTTCAAGCCGGTGATCGACTATGCCGCGCTCGAGCCGGGCAAGGAGGCGACCGACGCGATCCGCAAGGCCGCCGCCGATCTCGACTTTGCCCGGCAAGTACCAGGCGCGGGTGCGGCTGACCGGGCCGGTCCCGATCGCCAATGAGGAATATGCGACCGTCCAGGACGGCGCGATCACCAACGGCATCGGCACGGTGCTGGTGGTGCTGGTCATCCTCTGGATGGCGCTGCATTCGGCCAAGATCATCTTCGCGGTGTTCGCCAATCTCTTCATCGGGCTCTCGATCACGACCGCGGTCGGATTGATGCTGGTGGGATCGCTGAACCTGCTGTCGATCGCATTTGCCGTGCTGTTCGTCGGCCTCGGCGTCGACTTCGGCATCCAGTTCTCGGTGCGCTACCGCTCCGAGCGCTTCAAGAACGACAATCTGGTCGAAGCGTTGGTAGAGGGCGCGCGCCGCGCCGCCGTGCCGCTGTCGCTCGCCGCGATGTCGACCGCCGCCGGCTTCCTGTGCTTCATACCGACCGACTACAAGGGCATCTCCGAGCTCGGCGAGATCGCCGGCGCCGGCATGCTGATCGCGTTCCTGTCCTCGCATCACGGTGCTGCCGGCGATCCTGAAGCTGATCAATCCGCCCGGCGAGAGCGAGCCGGTGGGCTATGCCTTCCTCGCACCGGTCGACCGTTTTCTGGAGGACCATCGCTACTGGATCGTCGGCGGCACCATTGCGGTGGCGCTCGCCGGCCTGCCGCTGCTCTATTTCCTGCACTTCGACTTCAATCCGATGAACCTGCGCAATCCCAAGGCGGAGTCGATCGCGACCTTCCTCGACCTGCGCAAGGATCCCAACACCGGCGCCAACGCCATCGACGTGATGACGCGCTCGGACGAGGACGCAAAGAAGATCGAGGAGAAGCTTTCAAAACTTCCGGAAGTGCTGCGCGTGCAGCGGCTGGAGAGCTTCGTTCCCGAAGACCAGCCGGCCAAGCTGAAATTGATCGCGCAAGGCGCGCGCGTGCTCGGCCCCGCGCTCAATCCGGACTCGGTCGACGATCCGCCGACGGATCAGGAAAACGTCGATTCGCTCAAGAGTTCGGTGAACGCGCTGCGCAACACCGCCGGCGACGACAAGGGACCGGGCGCCGTCGCCTCGCGCCGGCTCGCGGACGCGCTGGAGAAGCTCGCCAATTCCGATGAGGCCACCCGCAACAAGGCGCAGGCGATCTTCGTCGATCCTCTGAAAATCGTGCTCAACCAGCTCAAGAATTTCCTGCAGGCGAAGACGGTCACGCTGGAGAATCTGCCGCCGGATATCGTCAACTCCTGGAAGACCAAGGACGGGTTGATGCGGGTCGAGGCCTTGCCCAAGGGCGACCCCAACGACAACGACAATTTGCGCAGGTTCGCCAGCGCCGTGCTCGCCGCCGAGCCGACCGCGATCGGCGGACCGGTGTCGATCCTCAAATCCGGCGACACCGTGGTCTCCGCTTTCGTCCATGCCGGCATCTACGCGCTGCTTGTGATCAGCATCATCCTCTGGATCACGTTGCGGCGTATCACCGACGTGCTGATGACCCTGATCCCGCTTCTGGTCGCGGGCGCGGTGACGATGGAAATCTGCGTGCTGATCAAGCTGCCGCTCAACTTCGCCAACATCGTCGCGCTGCCGCTGCTGCTCGGCATCGGCGTCGCCTTCAAGATCTACTACATCGTGGCGTGGCGCTCGGGACGGACCAACCTGCTGCAATCGAGCCTGACGCGCGCGATCTTCTTCAGCGCGCTGACGACCGCGACCGCGTTCGGCAGCCTGTGGCTGTCGAGCCATCCCGGCACCTCGAGCATGGGCAAGCTCCTGGCGCTGTCGCTGGTGACGACGCTCTGCGCGGTGCTGCTGTTCCAGCCGGCGCTAATGGGCAAGCCGCGCGACGTCTCCGAGTAGGCAGATATCGCCGACCGCATCGCCCGGCTTCTTCGCCGCGCCGATCGAGCCTGTGGTCTGCGGCGCGGCCGCCGTCTTTGCGTTGGATTTGGTGCCCTTCGCCATGCGTTGGCAGGGCTTGACGGAATCGGCGGAGCGACGCGCGTCCAGGTCTCGCCGCCGCAGAGGAAGCCGAGCACGCAGCCGCGGATTTCGAGATGATCCGCATCGACAGGCGTGATCGACGACGAGTAGGTCTGGCCGTCCTTGGCGTTGTAGACTTGGCCTTCCCAGCTATCGGCACCGGCCTTCTTCTTCATGTCGAGCAGGATCGGCATGCCCAATGTCGGCCTGCTTCTTTTTGACACATCGGGATTGTTGCCGTCGCGTCCGCCCGGCTGCTTCTCCCAGGCCACCACGCCCCACATGCTGCCGCCGCATTGCGCGACACGGATATTGGCGACGCCATCGGCCACCCGCCAGTCGCCGGTGGGATCGGCGGCAAGGGCAGGGACCGCCAGTAGGACTACGGAGGCGGCGACGGCGGTGATCACAACGTTTCGGTGGCGGTGCAACATGAGTTCAAACCTGTGCTTGCTTTGGGGCTGCGAATGAGGGCAAAACGACGCATTGGTCGTTTCCAGTTGACGGAACAACCATCAACCGAAGTAAGTAGCTGATGCCGAGTTCGAATTTGGACATTTCCGGGTTGTTTATGGAGCGCGAGGCGCAGCGCAGTTCCATGCATGCGCGTCATCTCAACGAACAGCTCGTCCGCATTCTCAAAACGATCGGCTATGACGTCGGTTTCAATAAGGGCCAAGGCGCATACCTCTATGATCGCGAGGGCGTTCGCTATCTCGATCTACTCAGCGGATTTGGCGTTTTTGCGATTGGGCGGAACCATCCTTCGCTGCGCGCGGCGCTGAAGAACGTGCTCGACGCCGATTTGCCGAATCTGGTGCAGCTCGACGTCTCGACGCTTGCGGGCATCCTGGCGGAACGCCTGCTCAAATACATGCCGTATCTCGACAAGGCGTTCTTCGCCAATTCCGGCGCGGAGGCGGTCGAGGCCGCGATCAAGTTCGCGCGCGGCGCCACCGGGCGGCCCGGCATCGTCCACTGCCATCACTCGTTCCACGGCCTGTCCTATGGCGCGCTGTCGCTGACGGACGATTCGAATTTCCGCGGCGGCTTCGAGCCGCTGCTGCCGGGATGCACGGCGATCCCGTTCAACGATCTCGCAGCGCTGGAGAAGGCGCTGTCGTCGCGCGAGGTCGCCGCCTTCATCGTCGAGCCGATCCAGGGCAAGGGCGTCAACATTCCCTCCGACGAATTCCTGCCGGGCGCGGCCGCGCTCTGCAAGAAATACGGCACGCTGTTCATCGCCGACGAAATCCAGACCGGCATCGGCCGCACCGGCCGCTTCCTCGCCATCGAGCACTGGAACGTCGAGCCCGACATGGTGCTGCTGGCGAAGGCGCTGTCGGGCGGCCATGTGCCGATCGGCGCGCTGCTGACGCGCAAGGGCATCTTCGACAAGATCTTCAACCAGATGGATCGCGCCGTCGTGCACGGCTCGACCTTCGGCAAGAACGATCTGGCGATGGCGGCGGGCATCGCCACGCTCGAGGTGATGGAGGCCGAGAAGCTGGTCGAGGCCGCCGCCAGGCGCGGCGCGGAGCTGCAGCTCGCGCTGAAGCGGATGGTGCCGGGCTACGAGCTGATGAAGGAAGTGCGCGGCAAGGGGCTGATGATCGGCGTCGAATTCGGCCCGCCGAAATCGCTGCGGCTGAAGGCGTCGTGGACCATGCTGGAGACCGCCAACAAGGGGCTGTTCTGCCAGCTCATCACCGTGCCGCTGTTCAAGGATCACAAGATCCTGACGCAAGTCGCCGGCCACGGCAGCCACACCGTGAAGCTGCTGCCGCCGCTGGTCATCTCGGAAGACGACTGCAAGTGGATCGAGACCGCGTTCGACAGCGTGATCGCCGGCAGCCACCAGGTGCCCGGCGCGATCTGGTCGCTCGGCAAGACGCTGGTCGACAACGCGATGCGGAAGTCGGCTTAGTCACGCTCTCGTCATTGCGAGGAGCCCGCATGAGCGCAGCGATATGCGGCGACACGCAATCCGAAAGCTTCGTGGCGGATGCCGTCCGGATTGCTTCGCGAGCTGATCGGCGGATCACGCCGCTCGACTTCGCTCGCAATGACGAGTCGTCTGCGTTCACCCCTCCTTGTTATTCGCGGCCGCGGCCTCGAACTTCTCCCCGAACTCGGCCAGCTCGTCGGCGCCGAGATCGCTGATCGCCCAGTAGTTCAGGCCGCGGTCGCTCCAGCTGCGGATGTTGTAGCCCTGGATGGTCTCGGTCTTCGCAGGCCTGTGCTGCATGTTCGAGGTCTGCGCCACGAACAGGTTGATGACATGGGCGCGGCGCTTGTAGACGACGGCGCCGATGGCGCGCGCGTCGAGATAATCGAGCCGGCCGCCGATCAGGGTGAAACCCTGCGCGGTGAGGTCGATCACCGGCGGCGAGACGTCGAGCTTGCCGGCAAACCACGGTTTCACCGTGTGCTGGTCGGTCGAGATCACGTCGGTCAGATGGCCGGCCTGCAGCGAGCGCAGATGCGCCGAGACGATCTCGGCCTCGATGCGGCTCTGGTCGTCATTGCGGAGCACGACCGCGAACAGCCCGGTGGCGGCGATTGCGGATGCCGCCGAGCCCATCGCAAAGCCGCGCAGCACGCTGCGCCGCGTCGGCATCGGCTGCACGTTCGATCGGCACCTCCTTCGGCAGCGACGCCTCGATGCGCGCGCGCAACGAGGCGGGCGCGGTGTAGCGCAAATCCCCGGAAGCGACCGCGCCGCTCATCTGCCGGTAGGCGGCCAGTGTCGCCGTGCAGCGCGTGCATGTCGCGACATGCTGCTCGACCTCGCGCGCATGTCCGGCGTCGAGCTCGCCGTCAATCAGCGCGTTGAGCAGGACCTCTGCTTCGTCGCAAGTCATGGTCTACTCCTGTTCCGCCAGCCATGCCGATCGCAGCATGGCGCGGGCGCGTGCGAGCCGTGACATCACGGTGCCGACGGGGGCGCCCACCGCCTCGGCAATCTCGCGATAAGACAGATTGTTGATTTCACGCAAAACGAAGGTCTCCTTGAAGGGTTCGGCGAGCGCGTCGACCAGCTTGCGGACCGTAGTCGCATCGCGCTCCTTCAGCACGGCGGTCTCCGGCGTCTGCTGCTCCTCGTGCCACATCGGCGTCTGCTCGGCGCTATCAGGCGTGTCGTCGAGCGTGGTGACCGGTGCCGAAGCGCGGCGCGCATATTCGGCGCGGCAGACATTGCGCAGGATCGCGAACAGCCAGGGCTTCATCGCCGGCCCGCGATAGGTGTGGAAATGTTTCAGCGCGCGCAGATAGCATTCCTGCACGGCATCGTCGGCGTCGGTGGGACTGCGCAACAAATAGCGCGCCAGCGTATAGACGTCGTCGAGATAGGGCAGCGCGGCCTCGCGAAAGCGCCGCGCCTTGTCAGGGTCTTCGTTGGAGGTGCTCACCGGCCTTGCCTCTTGCCCCATATGTGCAGACAGCGCGTGAGCCCGGCCGGCGGGAGGAAGCCGGCCGGGCATCACCGTGACCGCTGTGATGCCTTGGATTTGAGCGTTACTCAACCTTGATCATCCCGGTCATATGCGGGTGCAGCGAACAAAAATACTTGTAGTCGCCCGCGCTGGTGAAGGTGAACGAGAAGGTGCCGTCGGTATCCGTGGCCTTGGACCTGAATTTGCCGGCCGACACCACGGTGTGCGGGATGTCGTCGTGATTGGTCCAGGTCACGGTGTCGCCGACCTTCACCTTCAGCTCGGCGGGAGAGAAGGTGAAATTGTCGATGGTCACCTTGAGCTCCTCGGCGCTCGCAGACGCGATGCCGAGGAGGATGGTTGCAGCCACGGCGAGGCCGAGGCTGCGTAAAGCAGCGAACGTCATTTCCGTCGTCCTTGTTTTTCTTGTTTTTCAGCCCGCCAGCGGCGTGTCGATGATCGCGAGGCGCTGATCGCCCTGCTTGAAGTTGACGCTGGCGATGCCGAGCACGCTGCGCAGCTTGGCGTCCTCGACCTTCATCGGTCCGGGCGAGGGCGCCGTGCCGGGCGCGGGCTGCGGGAAGGCGGTGGAGCGCGCGGTGTGGAAGGTGACGTTGCCCTCGACCTTCTGCATCACCTGGTGGATGTGGCCGTTGAGCACGGTGACCGAGCCAAAGCCCTTCAGATAGTCCAGCGCGCGGGCGCCGTCCTCGGTGCCCCAGCCCCACTGCGGATACACCGTCCAGAGCGGGATATGGGCGAACACAACGACGGGCGTCGATTTCGAGCGGCCCTTGAGATCCTTCTCGAGCCATTCGAGCTGCTCATTGCCGAGATTGCCGAGCCCGCCGGCCTTGAGGTCGACCACGTTGACGAGACCGACGAAGTGCGCGCCGCCGGCATCGAAGGAGTAGTAGCCGGGACCCGTGGTGCCCTTGCCGTAGCGGTCCTTGTAGAACTTGATCTCCTCATCGAGGAAATCGTGCTCGCCCGGCACATAGTGCACGTCGAGCTTGGCCTGCGAGATGATCTTCTCGGCGTTGTCGAACTCGGCGGCCTTCGACAGATGGGTGATGTCGCCGGTGTGGATCATGAAGGACGGCTTTTTCGGCATCGCATTGATCTTGCCGATCGCCTCTTCCAGCGTGCCGGCGGCGTTCGGATTGGCCGGCTTGTCGAAGCCGACATGGCTGTCGCTGATCTGCAGGAACGAGAGTCCCGCGGGCTCGGCCGCGTTGGCGGCGTCGACCAGGCCGAGCGAGCGCGGCACGCCGCCCGTAATGGTCCAGAGCACGCCGGTGCCGGCCCAGGTCATGCATTCCAGCACCTTGCGCCGGCTGACGCCGGGCTCGTCGTCATGGTGATCGTGATGGCTCATCGCTCTCTCCGTGGGCCCGTGATTGGGCATTCGGGGGCTTGATTGGGGAGGGCGCGGCTTTATTCCCGGGACTTTGTCGGGCGAGGCGCGAAACTCGATCAATGCTTCCGTGAGGCAAAAAAGCGAGGCAGCAGAGGCGGTTACGCCAATCTTTAAAGGTAGCCGCTGCCGGCCTCCGCGGCAAAACGGTTCGGCGATCCCTCCCAGACGATATGGGCGTGCTCGAGCACGTAGACGCGGTCGGCATGCGGCAGCGCGAAGGTCACGTTCTGCTCGCCGAGCAGCACGCTGATCGAGGTGGTCTGGCGCAGCTTCTCCAGGATGTGCGAAATCTGCTCGAGGATGATCGGCGCGAGCCCCAGCGTGGGCTCGTCCAGGATCAGAAGCTTCGGCTTCATCATCAACGCACGCGCGATCGTCAGCATCTGCTGCTCGCCGCCCGACAAGGTGCCGGCGGCCTGGCTCTCGCGGGCGCGCAGGATCGGAAACAGCTCGTAGAGCCAGGCGATCTGCGTCGCGCGCTCGTCCGGCGTCAGATGATGGCCGCCGAGATCGAGATTCTCGCGCACGCTCATGTCGACGAAGAGCTCGCGGCCCTCCGGCGCCTGCACGATGCCGTTGCGGGCGACGCGCGCCGCCGACAGGCTGCGCAGCGAGTGGCCGGTCTGGCGGATCTCGCCGCAATAGGGCACGAGGCCTGAGATGGCGTTGAACAGCGTGGTCTTGCCGGCGCCGTTCAGTCCGACCACCGAGACGAACTCGCCGGTGTGGACGTGGATGGAGACATCCTCCAGCGCCTGCGCCTTGCCGTAATGGACGTTGATCTTCTCGACCTCGAGGAATGGCGTCTTGTCGCCGAACGAGGACTCCGGCCGCGCCGCGGTCTCGATACTGCCGGCGCCGAGATAGACGCGGCGCACGGTCTCGTTGCTCATGACGGCTTCCGCCGAGCCTTCCGCGATGTGCTCGCCGACATACATCGCGAGCACCCGGTCGACCAGCCGTGCCACGCTCTTGACGTTGTGATCGACCAGCAGGATCGCGTGTCCGTCATCGCGCAGCTCGACGATCAGTTGCGAGAATGCGGCGGTCTCCTTCTGCGTCAGCCCGGCAAACGGCTCGTCGATCAGCAGCACCTCGGGGTCGCGCGCGATCGCCTTGGCAATCTCGATCTTGCGGAGGTCCGCGAAGGGCAGCGTCGCCGGCCGGCGGTCGAGAACCGCGGTCAGGCCGACGCGCTCGGCGATAACGCGGGCGCGTTGATCGGTCTGGGGATCGGCGAGCAGCTGCGTCAGCTTGTCCGGCAACAGCGCGAGCTTGATGTTTTCGAGCACGGTCTGCCGGTGCAGCGGGCGGGAATGCTGGAACACCATCCCGACGCCCATGCGCGCGATCTTGTAGGACGGCAGGCCTGCGACCTCCTGACCCGCGATGCGAACCGAGCCGGCATCCGGCCGCTCGATGCCCATGATGAGCTTCATGACGGTGGATTTGCCCGACCCGTTCGGACCGATCAGGCCGAGGATTTCGCCGGCGCGGATGCTCAGCGACATATCCTTCACCGCGACGAGGCCGCCGAAGCGCTTGGTCAGGCCTTTGACCTCGAGAGACAGGTTCGCGCTCATGCTCAGGCACTCTCTCTGTTGCGCGTGAGCAGGCCGAAAAAGCCGTTGGGAAAGATCAGCACGACGATCAGCGCGAGCGCGAATACGGTGAAATTGGAGAGATCGCCGAGTGGACGCAACAGCTCGCTCATCCCGATCAGGAACACGGCGCCAAGCGCGGCGCCGAGGATGGTGCGGCGGCCGCCGAGCACGGCCGCGACGATGACCTGCACGCCGACGGTGACGTCGACCAGCGTGCCGATCGAGGCGGAGCCGAAGTAGAACACCAGGAGCGCGCCGGCGAGGCCGGAGAAGAACGCGCTGACGATGAAGGCGAACAGCTTGTGCTTGGTGACGTTGAAGCCGAGCGCGCCGGCCTGCACCGCATCCTGGCCGCTGGCCTGCAGGATCAGCCCGACCGGCGAGCGCGCCAGCGCGAACAGGATCGCGCCGCTGACCGCCATGAACCAGAGCGCGATCTCGTAGTTCACGACGTCGCTGATGGTCAGCACGTCGGGAACGGTCAGGCCGATCTCGCCGCCGGTCAGGCTGGCGTCGACGACGATGAAGTTCTGCAGCATCAACACCGCGACCAGCGTGGTGAGTCCGAAATAGGGACCGCGCAGCCGCAAGCGCCGGCAGCGCCAGGATCAGCCCGGCCACGACGGCAGCGAGCGTTCCGGCGATCACGCAGACCCAGATCGGCGGGCCGTAGAGATTGTCGAGAATGCCGGCGGTATAGGCGCCGGTGCCGATCAGGAAGGTCGGCCCGAAATTGACCTCGCCGGCGAAACCGAACAGCAGGTCCCACGCCATCGAGAACACGCCGAAATAATAGGCGATGGTGAGCAGGCCGAGAATGTAGCCGGAGACGCCGAGCGGCAGGAACGCGGCCGCGACGACGACCACGAGGCAAACCAGCAGGACGCGGATGGTGGGTGATATCGTCATCTAGCGCCGCCCCAACAATCCGCGCGGGCGGACATACATGACGATGACCAGCAGCAGCAGCGCCGGAATGGTGCGATAGGCCGGCGAGATCATATAGGCGGTGATGGTCTCGAGATAGCCGACCACATAGGCCGCGATCAGCGCGCCGGAGACGCTGCCGAGCCCGCCGAGCACCACGATCGAGAACGCGCTCGCCGTCAGCGGCCCGACGCTGTAGGAGGACACGCCGAGGAACATGCCGAGCAGGACGCCGGCGACGCCGATCAGCACGCCGTAGATCGCCC
The DNA here is from genome assembly GCA_963696845.1 of uncultured Alphaproteobacteria bacterium. Lineage (GTDB taxonomy): Bacteria > Pseudomonadota > Alphaproteobacteria > Rhizobiales > Xanthobacteraceae > Bradyrhizobium. Next base: position 91,202 of record CAVOLR010000020.1, on the reverse strand, counting down.
ACACCGCGATGTAGATCTGCGGCAGCTCGATGCCGAGCAGGGTCACGCCGCGCGGATTCATCGAGGCGGCCAGCACCGCCTTGCCGGCGCGGGTGCGGTTGACCAGCAGCCAGAGCACTCCGATGACGATCCAGCACACGACCGCCGTGAACAGCTCGTTGGCCGGCGTGCGGACGCCGGCAATGGAGATGACGCCGCCGACGATCGGCTCCACCGTCTTGGCGTTGTTGGTGTAGAAATAGGCGATCAGCTCCTGGATCATGATGCCCCACAACAGCGTCGCGGTGAGGATGAAGATTTCCTTCTCGTCCTCGCGGATTTTCTGCGAACGCTGCAGCGGCCGCACCACCACGAAATAGGTCACGAGCGAGGCGATCAGGCCGACCGCCACGCCGATGGCGGCACCCGCATAGGGGCCGACATGCAGGTCGTTGCCCGCCGCCCAGGCGGCGACCACGGCCGCCACCATCAGCGCGCCGTGCGACAGGTTGAGCACGCCGGAGACACCGAAGATCAGGGCGAAGCCCATCGCGCCAAGCGCGTAAAGCGATCCGATCGCAAAACCATCGATCAGAATTTGCAAAAACAACATCGTTTCAGTCCGGCCAATGCAAACGGTCGGTGTAATTCGCCAATGCGCGGATGATGCGCGCGATCACCGAAGTCAACTCCCCGCCCGCAGGTGCGGACGGGGAGTGCTTCTTGTGTCCATCAGGCCTGCATCACTGCGCCGAGCCGACCTTGATGAAGCTCGGGAACTTCAGCTTGCCGTTGGCGAGGTTCTTCGGCCAAAGGTTGACCTGCTTGCCGTCCTGCCATTGCAGCAGAAGTCCGGTGATCGTGCCGGCGCCGACCTTCAGAGCGTGCGGGTTGGGCGTGTCCTTGCCCTTGAACTGGATGCGGCCGATGGTGCCGACCCAATCGGTCGCCTCGAGTGCGGTCACCAGCTTGTCCGGATCGGTCGAGTTGGCGCGCTTGATCGCGTCGACGATGTAGTAGACCTCGTCATAGCTGGTGTAGCCGGCATAGGACGGGACGTTGCCGAACTTGGCCTGGAACGCCTTGACGAAGGGAAGCGTCTTCGGCGTCACCGCGACGTCGGGCCCGGAGACCGCCTGGAACAGCACGCCGTTGGTGGCGCCGTTGGTGTCGTTCCAGAAGGTGGAATTGGTGGCCTGCGAGGAAACCCCGAACATCGGGATCGGCACTTCCTGCTGCTTCCACTGCACCGTCGGCTGCGTGCCGACGTGAGAGATGCCGGTGAGGATCGCGTCGGGTTTCTGGCCCTCGATCTTGTTGAAGATCGGCGTGAAGTCGGTGGTATCGGGCGACAGCCGGATATGATCGAGCACCTTCAACCCGATGTTCGGCAGGCATTTGAGGTATTCGGCGTCGAGCGGCGTCGTCCAGGCGGCGTCCTCGCTCATCACGACCACCGACTTCATGTGAAGGTCGGTGACCAGCAGATCCTTGGCCGCGTCGCAGACCAGGTCGGCGATGCTGGTCGAGGTGAGGTAACCGTGGAAGGTGTACTTCATCTGGTCGTAGTTTTTCGCGATGTTCTGGGTGATGACGTCGGACGCGGCGCCGGGCGTCACCATCACGGTCTTGAGCCGGCCCGCCCAGGGCTCGAGCGCCAGCACGACCTCGCTGATGTAGCTCGCGATCACCGCGTTGACGTGATCCTCATTGGCGGCGCGCTGGAAGGCGCGCACGGATTCCGCGGCGGAGGAGTGATTGTCGTAGGTCACGATCTCGATTTTTTGACCGTTGACGCCGCCGGCCTTGTTGATCTCGTCGGCGGCGAGCTGCGCGGCCTGCGGGATCGAGGAACCGGCCACCGCCTGGGATTCGGCGATCACCCCGATCTTGATCGGCTTGTCGATCTGGGCCGACGCGGGCGAAGCCGCTGCAAGCGACAGAAATGCACCCGCTGCAAGCGCGGAGCAGTGCGGCGCATAGCGCCAATTCGTTTTTCTCATTGAACGTCTCCTGAAGTTCCCCGCCTCGAACGCGGATATGGAACAGAAAGTTCCTATGGGGCAATGCCCGGCCAAATCATCACTTAGTCGGCTGGTTCCGCGCCGATGGAGATGTTCAACTCGGTCTCCGCGCGAGCGATGACCGCGTCAGATCAGGCTCGCCGCCAGCTCGATCAGGCGTGCGCACTGCTCGTCCGTTCCGATCGTGATGCGCAGGAAATCCGCGATCCGCGGTTTCTGGAAATGCCGGACGAGGACGCCGTGCTGGCGTAGCCGGGCGGCGAGATCGGCGCCGCTATGCCTGGGATGACGAGCGAATACGAAATTCGCCGCCGACGGCAGAACCTCGAAGCCGAGGCCGGCTGAGGCCGCGCGCCAGCGTTGTCGCGGCTCGCCATGATGCGCGCGCGCGTCTCGGCAAACCAGGCATCGTCCTTGATGGCGGCGACCGCACCGGCCTGGGCAAGCATGCCGAGCGGATAGGAATTGAAACTGTCCTTCACGCGTTCCAGCGCCTCGATCAGCGGCCGTTGTCCGATGGCAAAGCCGACGCGCAGGCCCGCCAGCGCCCGTGACTTGGAGAAGGTCTGGACAACAAGCAGATTGTCGTGGCGCTTGATCAGCGGTACGGCGGTCTCTCCGCCGAAATCGACATAGGCCTCGTCGATCACGACAAGCTGATCCGGATGCTCGGCCACGAGCTGCTCGATCGCATCGCGGCGAAGCGCGATCCCGGTCGGCGCGTTCGGATTGGGCAGGATGATCGCGCTGCACGGCCGCCGGTAGTCGGCGATCTGCACCCGCATGCGCGGCGTCGAGCGGCACCTGCTCATAGCCAATTCCATAAAGCTGGCACCAGACCGGAAAGAAGCTGTAGGTGATGTCGGGAAACAGCAGCGGCGCATCGTGCTTGAGCAGGCCCAGGAAAGTGTGGGCCAGCACCTCATCCGAGCCGTTGCCGGCGAACACTTGCTCCGGCTCGACATCATAATAGGCCGCGATGGCCTCGCGCAGGGCGGCGGCGCCCGGATCGGGATAGAGGCGCAGCCGATCGGTCGCCGCCGCGATCGCAGCCAGCACCTGCGGCGAGGGGGGATAGGGATTCTCGTTGGTGTTGAGCTTGATGAGATTGTCGAGCTTCGGCTGCTCGCCGGGCACGTAGGGCGAGAGGCCGTGGACGACCGGGCTCCAGAAGCGGCTCACGCGCGTGCATCCTCCAGAATCATCGATGCACCTTTCTCGGCGATCATCGCGGTCGGCGTGTTGGTATTGCCGGAGGTGATGGTCGGCATCACCGAGGCATCGGCGATGCGCAAGCCCGCGATGCCATAGAAGCGCAACCGCTCGTCGACCACGGCGTTGGCGTCGTCAGGCCGGCCCATCTTGGCGGTGCCGACGGGATGAAAGATCGTGGTGCCGATGTCGCCCGCGGCCTTCGCCAGCGAGGCGTCGTCGTCGCCGACGGAGGGGCCCGGCAAAAATTCGACCGGGTGATATTTCTCCAGCGCCTTCTGCTTCATCAGCCGCCGCGTGGTGCGGATCGCATCCGCCGCGACCTGCCGGTCTTCATCGGTCGACAGATAATTCGGTGCGATCGAGGGCGCCTCGTCGAGCTTCGCTGAGCGGATGCGCACGGTGCCGCGCGAGGTCGGCTGCAGATTGCAGGCGCTCACGGTGATCGCGGAGAAGCGATGCAGGGGATCGCCGAACTTGTCGAGCGACAGCGGCTGCACATGGAACTGGATGTTGGCGCGCGAGCGGCGCGGGTCGGAGCGGGTGAAGATGCCGAGTTGCGACGGCGCCATCGTCAGCGGCCCGCGGCGGCGCAAGCGCATAGTCGAGCCCCATCAGCCCGCGGCCGACAAGCGAATAATACGTCTCGTTCAGCGTCTTCACGCCTTGAACCTTGTAGATCGCGCGCTGCTGCAGATGGTCCTGCAGATTGCGCCCGACGCCCGGACGGTCCAGCACCACGTCGATGCCGAGCGGCGACAGCCACTCGCCGGGTCCGATGCCGGAGCGATGCAGAACCTGGATCGATCCGATCGCGCCGGCAGAGAGGATCACTTCGCCCTTGGCGCGCGCCTCGATCATCTCGCCGTTCTGGACGAAGCGCACGCCGGCGGCGCGGCCGCGCTCGATGATCAGGCGATCGACATGCACATGGGTCTCGAGCCGCAGGTTCGGTCCGGTTCAGCGCCGGCTTGAGGAAGCCGCGCGCCGACGACCAGCGCCGGCCGCGCTTCTGGTTGACATGGAAATAGCTGACGCCTTCATTGTCGCCGGTATTGAAGTCGGGAATTTTCTTCACCCCCATTTCCTGCGCGGCCTCGCCGACCGCATCGAGGATTTCCCACGACAGCCTCGGCGCCTCGATGCGCCAGCCGCCGCCGGCGCCATGATGCGCGCTGTCGCCGAGGAAGTGATCCTCCAGCCGCCGGAACACCGGCAGCACGTCGTCATAGGCCCAGCCCTTCAGTCCGAGCTGGCGCCAGTAATTGTAGTCGGCGGCCTGACCGCGCATCGAGATCATGGCGTTGATCGCCGAAGAACCGCCGATCACCTTGCCTCTGGGGTAGGCCAGCGCGCGGCCGTTGAGGCCTGGCTCGCTCTCGGTCTTGAACATCCAGTCCGAGCGCGGATTGCCGATGGCGAAGAGATAGCCGACCGGGATGTGAAACCAGATCCAGTTGTCCTTGCCGCCGGCTTCCAGGATCAGCACGCGCTTGTTCGGATCGGCCGACAGGCGGTTGGCGAGAATGCATCCGGCGGTACCTGCGCCGACGACGATGTAGTCGAAATCACCTTCAAGCGTGCGCGGCATCAGCTAAATTCCCGGCAATTGGGGCCGTTTTATTAGTCGGTTACAGAGGGTATGAACAGGCCCGCTTTTTGGGCTGTTGGGTCGCAGCGCATGCGTTTGGGTGCTAGAGAAGCTCAGCAATTCAACCATCACGAGAGCCCCATGCCCATCGTCAATCGCGTCGCCGACCTGCACCCCGACATCACCGCCTGGCGACGCGACATTCATGAGCATCCGGAATTGCTGTACGACGTGCACCGCACTGCAGCATTCGTGGCGGATCGCTTGCGTGAATTCGGCTGCGACGAAGTCGTGACCGGGATGGGCAAGACCGGCGTGGTCGGCGTCATCAAGGGCAAGAAGCCGGCCGGCAATGGCGACATCAAGGTGATCGGCTTGCGCGCCGACATGGACGCACTGCCGATCCTCGAGGCGACCGACCTGCCTTATGCCTCGAAGACGCCCGGCAAGATGCATGCCTGCGGCCATGACGGCCACACTGCGATGCTGCTCGGCGCGGCGCGCTATCTCGCCGAGACGCGCAATTTCGCCGGCGATGCCGTGGTGATTTTCCAGCCCGCGGAAGAGGGCGGCGCCGGCGCCAAGGCGATGATCAAGGACGGGCTGATGGACCGCTTCAAGATCGAGCAGGTCTACGGCATGCACAACGGCCCGGGCATTCCGATCGGCTCGTTTGCGATCCGGCCGGGCCCGATCATGGCGTCGACCGCCTCGATCGACATCAGGATCGAAGGCCATGGCGGCCACGCCGCGCGTCCGCACAAATGCATCGACTCGGTCATGGTCGGCGTCCAGCTGATCCAGGCGTTGCAGCAGATCGTGTCGCGCAATGTCGATCCGCTCGACTCCGCCGTGATCTCGATCTGCGAATTCCATGCCGGCGACGCGCGCAACGTGATTCCGCAGACCGCGCATCTGGCCGGCACCGTGCGGACGCTGACGGATGAGGTGAGCGAACTGATCGAGAAGCGCGTGCGCGAAGTCTGCGCCGGCATGGCGCAGATCACCGGCGCCGGCATCGCGCTCACCTACGAGCACGGCTATCCCGTCACCGTCAATCATGCAGCCCAAACCGACACCGCGATCCGGATCGCCACCGAAGTCGCCGGCGACGGCCATGTGCACGAGACGCCGCCGCTGATGGGCGCGGAAGACTTCTCCTACATGCTGGAGGCGCGTCCGGGCGCGTTCATCTTCTGCGGCAATGGCGACAGCGCGGGCCTGCATCACCCCGCCTACAATTTCAACGACGACGCGATCCTTTACGGCACTTCCTACTGGATCAAGCTGGTGGAGAATCACGCTCGCGGCGTAGACTTCTCAGCGCATGAGAACCAAAATCAGGGTCGGTCTGGTCGGGTGCGGCTTCGTCGCCGAGCTGCACATGTATGCCTACGCCAGAGTCTACGGCGTCGATGTCGAGGTATCAGCGGTGGCGGCGCGCGGCGATCATGTCATCGGATTTCGCGCGCAAGCACAAAATCCCGGCGAGCTACCGCAGCTTCGATGAGCTGATCGCCGACCCCTCGATCGACGTCGTCGACATCTGCACGCCGCCCAATCTGCACGCGTCGATGATCGTGGCGGCGATGCGCGCCGGCAAGCATGTGATCTGCGAAAAGCCGTTCGCCGGCTATTTCGGCCGCGACGGCGATCAGGCGCCGATCGGCAAGCACGTCGCGAAAGCGCTGATGTATGAGCGCGTCTGCGCGGAGATGGAGGCGACCTGCGCCGCGATCAAATCGACCGGCAAGCTCTTCATGTATGCGGAGGACTGGATCTACGCGCCGGCGATCGCCAAGACCGCGGAGATGCTGCGCGCGACAAAGGACAAGATCCTGTTCATGAAGGGCGAGGAAAGCCACTCGGGCTCGCATGCGGCGCATGCCGCAGAGTGGGCGATGACCGGCGGCGGCTCGCTGATCCGCATGGGCTGCCATCCGCTCTCGGCGGTGCTTTACCTCAAGCAGGTCGAGGCGCGCGCGCGGGGCGAAACCATTCGCCCCGCGAGCGTGACCTGCGACGTCGGCAATGTCGCTGCCTGTCTGAAGCCGGACGAGCGCGCCTTCATCAAGGCGAAGCCGGTCGACGTCGAGGATTGGGGCACGCTCACCGATAACCTTCTCCGACGGCACCAAGGCCACCGTGTTCTCCGGCGACATGATCATGGGCGGCGTGCGCAATCTGATCGAGACCTACACCTCCGGCGGCTCGCTGTTCGCCAACATCACGCCGAACAATCACATGATGAGCTACCAGACGAACGAGGAGAAGCTCGCGAGCGTCTACATCACCGAGAAGGTCGACCGCAAAACCGGCTGGCAGTTCGTCTGCCTCGAGGAGGAATGGACGCGCGGCTACTTGCAGGAAATCCAGGATTTCATGGAATGCGCCGCGACCGGGCGCGCGCCGCTCGCCGATCTCGCGCTGGCGCAGGAGACGATCAAGGTGAACTACGCCGGCTACTGGGCGGCGGAAGAGGGCAGACGGGTGGTGTTGTGAGACAAAGCGGACGCGCCGCTCGCATGGGCCGACGTCCGCTTCTGAGCCGAAGCGACATTGGGCGGTTCCCAAATATACTTCCTTAGACCGGCTCCAAAGTCTTTCAAGTACGGCTTGGACCGATACACTGCCGCACCCCGCCGGTTGGAGCTGGATATGCGACGACGACAGTTCATCACACTTATTGGCGGAGCGGCGGCGTTGCCACTTGCGGCCCGCGCGCAGCAGACAGCAAAAATCCCGACCATCGGCTTCATGAGCGTGAGTACTCCCACAGCGTGGAGTCATTTCGTCGCCGCGTTCGAACAGCGCCTGGCTGAACTCAACTGGATCAACGGCCGCACTGTAGCGATCGAGTATCGCTGGGCCGAGGGACGTAGCGAGCGGTTTGTCGAAATATCCGCCGAGTTCGTCCGATCGAAGGTCGATGTCATCCTGACCGGAGGAAGCGCGGTGCTGGCGGCAAAGCGGGCCACGCAAACCATTCCGATCGTCTTCGCGCTGGCCAACGATCCGCTCGGCGCCGGCCTGGTCGCGAGTCTGTCGCGACCGGGCGGCAACGTCACCGGCCTGTCGCTGCAGGGCCCGGATATCGGCAGCAAGCGGCTCGGATTGATGCGCGAGGCGCTGCCGGGCCTGCGCCGGCTCGCGATCATCGCCAATCCCGCGTCTCCCCAGGCTTCAGCCGAACTAAACGAGGTCAAGGCAGAGGCCATTGGCCTCGGCCTCGATCCAGCTGGCCTGGAAATCCGGCGCGCGGAGGATTTTGCGCCCGCGATCGACGCGCTCAAGGGTCGCGCCGACGCGCTCTATGCGTGCGCCGACGCGCTGATCAGCGCCAATGCCGCGCGCATCAACGCGCTGGCGCTGGCGGCGCGCCTGCCGACGATCTTCTACGCGCGAGAGTATCTCGAAGGCGGTGGCTTCATGTCCTATGGACCGAATGTCCCCGACCTGTTCCGGCGCTCGGCCGATTTCGTGGACAAGATTCTCCGGGGCACCAAACCGGGCGATATCCCGGTCGAACAGCCGACCACGCTCGAACTGATCGTCAATCTCAAGACGGCGAAGGCGCTTGGCATCGCGCTGTCGCCGACGCTGCTCGGCACCGCCGATGAGGTGATCGAGTGAAGGGTCAGAAGTGCGCCGCCACGGGGCGGTTTCGACCTCTCCCCACGGGCGGGGAGAGGTGAACAACGAGAGCGCTACGCCCCGTACACCGACGATTTCGGCAGCGGCAGCACCGGGTCCTGGGTGCGGATGTTGGTCGGCCACACCACCGTGATGCGCTCGCCCGCGTTCTGCATCACCACCGGCGTCGAGCGTTCGTTCTGGCCCGCCATCGGCGTATCCGGCGGATAGAATTTCACGCCATAGCCCTGGATGGTGCCGCCCGGCGGGATGTCGACGTCGAGCGCGGCCTTGCGCATGGCTTCCGGATCGAAGCCGCCATATTTGTCCTTGGCGACCGGCAGCACGTTGTTGAGCAGCACCCAGGTCTGGTTGAAGCCCATCGAGCAGTGCGGCGGCACTTCCTTCTCGCCGGTCTTGGCCTTGTAGCGCTCGACCATGATCTTGATGAGATCGCCGAGGCCGGGCGCGAGCTTCGCCGGATCGAGCAGTTGCGCGGGCACCGGATCGATGTTGCAGAAATTGTCGATGTCGGCGCCGAAGCTCGCGCGCAGCTTGTCGAGCTGGCTGTAGCCGGCGCCGGCGCCGAACAGCATCTTGAATTTCAGCCCGCCCTCGCGCGCCTGGCGCAGGAACAGCGTGATGTCGGGGTTGTAGCCGGCGTGCGAGATCACGTCGACGCCGGCGCGCTTGATCTTGGTCACGAGCACCGAGAGGTCGGGCGCGGAGGCCGAATAGCCTTCCTTCAGCACGACGTTGAGCCCGGCCTCCTTTGCGTAGGCCTGGTCCGCGGCCGCCACACCGACGCCATAAGGACCGTCCTCGTGGATCAGCGCGATCTTGACGTCCTTTGGCTCGAGGCCGAGCTTGCCCTTGGCGTGCTCGGCGAGGATGCCCGCAAAGGCCTGACCGTACTGATCGCTGTGAATCTGTCCGCGGAAGACGTAGCGCAGGTTCTTGTCCTTGAACACCGCCGTCGAAACCGCCGTCGTGATCCAGAGGATCTTCTTGTTCTGCTCGACCCTGGCCGCGAGCGGCACGGCCTGGGCGCTGGCAAAAACGCCGAGCACGATGTCGACCTTCTCCTGGCTGATCAGGCGTTCGCCCTCGTTGATGGCGACATCCGGCTTGCTCTGGGAGTCGACGTTGACGGGGGCGACCTTGTATTTGCCGGCGACGCCGCCCTTTTCGTTGACGAGATCGATCGCGATCTGCGTGCCGACGGAGGAGGCAACCGAGCCGCCCGCCGCGAACGGACCTGTCATGTCGTACATGACGCCGATACGGACGGCCTCGGCCTGCGCCTGCGCGCGCGTCCAGTCCAGCGACAACACGGCGGCGGCGGCCGCGGTGCTCTTCAAGAGGGTTCGGCGTGACGTCGGCATTAAGGCGTTCCTCCCATGATGGTCGATCGCCATGCGATCGATTTCATTGTTGGGTCAAGTATTTGAAGGACGGAGAGGAATGTCAACACACCCAAGGCGCCGCCTAGCCGAAGGTCGGGTGCGCAAAAGGCCGCGTATTCAGGGGTCGATCAGCACGCCGGGGTTGAGCATGCCTGCGGGATCGAGCTCGCGCTTGGCGGCGCGCAGCGCGGTCGCGAACAGCTCGGGGCGCTGGCGGTCGTACCAGGGCCGGTGGTCGCGGCCGACGGCATGATGATGGGTGATGGTGCCGCCGGCTTCGATCAGCGCGTCGCTCGCCGCGTTCTTGATCGCCTGCCATTGCTCGAGCAGCGCGCCGTGGCGGCCGAGCCCGTGGAAGGTGAAGTAGGGCGCCGGCCCGTCCGGATAGACATGGGTGAAGCGGCAGGTGACCTCGCCCTTTTTGCCGGTGGCGTCCATGATGGCGCGCTCGGTCGCCGACTTCACCTTGTCGTGGAAGTTCTCGAACCTGTCCCAGGTGATCGAGGTCTCGAAGGTGTCGTTGATGATGCCGGCGGGGTTGAGGAATTCCCGCGCATAGGGCATGCGGATGAAGGCGTTGCGCCAGATGCCGGCCGCACCGTCGAGATGCGCGTCACCTTTTGCGGTTTCCGGCGTGCCCTTGTTGTCGCGCACGCATTCCAGCGCGCGCGCCATCCAGGCGTCGGTCGGATGGTCGCCGGACTCGAAGCCGAGCACCATGATCGCGACGCTGCCGTCGGCTGCTCCCGTGTTGTAGGCCTCGTGCGCATCGAGGATGCGGCAGTTCGACGGGTAGAGCCCGGCCTGCGCCACGGCGCGCACCGCGCGCGCCGCGTCGAAGAAGGTCGCGAAGCGCACCGACGCGCCGCTGCGGAATTTCGGCCGCGGCTGCAGGCGCATCCAGGCGCGCGAGATCACGCCGAGAATTCCCTCCGAGCCGATGAACATGCGGTCGGGGCTGGGGCCCGCGCCCGATCCCGGCAGCCGCCGCGTCTCGACCACGCCGCGCGGCGTCACCACGCGCAGGTTTTCGACGAAGTCGTCGATGTGGGTATAGAGGCTGGCGAAATGCCCGCCCGATCGCGTCGCGATCCAGCCGCCGAGCGTCGAGAATTCGAAGCTCTGCGGGAAATGCCGCAAGGTCACGCCATGCGGCTTGAGCTGGTTCTCCAGATCAGGCCCGTAGGTGCCGCCCTCGATCAGCGCCGCGCGCGAGGATTGGTCGACCTCGACCACCTTGTTGAGGTTGCGCAGGTCGAGCGTCACCGCCGCCTTGTATTTTTTGCCGTCGGCGTGCGGCTCGACGCCGCCGCAGACGCTGGAGCCGCCGCCGAACGGCGTCAGCGAAGCGCTGACGCTACCGGCCCAATCCATCACGGCGGATATCTCCGCCTCGTTGCGGGGATAGGCGACGACGTCGGGCGCGCAGGCGTAATCGCCGAGCATCGCCTTGACGTAGTCCGGATAGGATTTGCCGTAGGCGTGGGCGGCGCGGTCGTAGCGCTCGGTGGTGCAGAATGGCGCGAGCGAAGCCGGCGGTTTTACGCGAGGCTCGCGCAAGGACGAGGTCCTCAAGCGGGGAACGTTGATCGTGTCGAAGGTGGTGGTGCCGAATTTCGCGTGATAGCGGCCGAGCACGAAGTTGCGCTCGTCGTCGGTCATGCCTTCGCCTTCGCGGCCCCAGCCGTAATGCTTCAGTCGTGCGCCGGTCATGAGCGTTCCCTGTTTTTGGTCTCGTTGAGCCAAAGCATAGGCCGCCGGCGCGCAACAAAAAAGGCCCGTGCTTGCGCACGGGCCTTTGGATGTGATGCTTGCCGGCGATCAGAAGATCGAGGCGAAGCAGAAATAGAGGAAGCCCGACAGCATCATCGCGATCGGCAAGGTCAGCACCCAGGCCATCGCGATGTTGCGCACCGTCGACCATTGCAGGCCGTCGAGATTCCGGGTTCGGTGCTTCGCAGCGCCCCGGAATGACGAGTCAGTTCAGGCGGCGTGGGCGGATTTTCTCAAATAAGCCGCCGCGATTTTCAGATCCCCGACGAAGCGCTCGTATTCGCGCGCCTTGGACTCCTCGTCGGGCACGCGCAGCAGATAGGACGGATGCACCGTGACCAGCGCCTTGCGCCCTTCTTCGAGGTCGATCAGATGACCGCGGTTCTTGTTGATCGGCGTGATCTTGCCGAACACGCTTTGCGCGGCGGTCGCGCCCAGCGCCACCACCAGCTCGGGCTGAATGGCCGCGAGCTCGCGCTCGTACCATTGCCGGCAGGCCTTGATCTCCGGCGTGGTCGGCTTCTGATGCAGGCGGATTTTTCCGCGCGGCACGAATTTGAAATGCTTCACCGCATTGGTGACGTAGACCTTGTTGCGATCGACGCCGGCTTCTTCGAGCGCGCGGTCGAGCATCTGTCCGGCGGGTCCGACGAACGGCTTGCCGGCGAGGTCTTCCTTGTCGCCGGGCTGCTCGCCGACCAGCATGATCGGCGCGTGCTTCGGGCCTTCGCCGAACACGGTTTGCGTGGCGTTCTTCCAGAGCGGGCAGGCGCGGCAGTCGGCGGCTTCCTCGCGCAAAGCTTCGAGATCGGAGATTTTGCTGGCCATGATGGTGTCCTCGTTTCGCCAATGCGGGCGGGGCCGTCCGGGTTCCAGAGATGTCATTGGGATTGCTGGCGAAAAAAGACAGGCCAATCCCGATTGACTCTCCGGACCCTGTTAGCTTTATATTAGAACAAATAATGAACAATAGCCAGCCTCCGGATTTCTCACACGGACGGCCACATCAGCTTCAGAGGACGCGGCGCATGAGGGGCGCACTTGCGACTTTGCGCGAGCGCATCGAGCGCATCGAGACGCATGGCGCTGTCGCGCCAAACCGGATCGCGCTCGGCCATCGCGAGGCCGATGCGGCGCTGCAGGGCGGGCTCGCGCGCGGCGCGCTGCATGAGGTGTTTGCCGAAGGCGGCCGGCACGGCGCGTCCGCGACCGGCTTCATCGCAGGGCTGACCGCGCGGGTGAGCGCGCGGCGGCCGCTGGTGTGGGTGCGGCAGGATTTTTGCGAGCTCGAAGCAGGCAGCCTGTCGATGCATGGGCTTGGCCGAGCTCGGCCTCGATCCGCGCTGCGTGGTGACGGTGCGCGCCTTCGATGTCGAGAGCGCGCTGCGCACGACGGCCGATGCGCTGGCCTGCGATGCGCTCGGCGCGGTCGTGCTGGAGGTCTGGGGCGAGGCCGGGCAGCTCGATCTCGTCGCCAGCCGCAAGCTGACCCTGGCGGCACAGGCCTCCGGCGTCACCGCGCTGTTGCTGCGGCTTGCGGCCACGCCCGCGCCGTCGACCGCGGAAAGCCGATGGATCGTGCGCGCGGCGCATTCGCCGCCGTCAGCGGAGTGGGGCGCGCCGCGCTTCGACGCAAAACTTGTCCGCAACCGTCATGGCCCGACCGGGCGATGGATCATGGAATGGAAATGTGATGAGTGCCTTTTCAGCGAGACGGCGGATTCTCGTGCCTGTGGCTGCCGCGCCTGCCCATCGACCGCATCAGGCGGGAGTTGTGCTAGCGTTTTCAAGCGAAGTGGGTACCGGTTCGCGTGAAGAAAACGCGTCAAATAAAAGAGATGCGGCGAGCAAGTTGATGATAACTCTCGCAACACGAACGGTCGACTCCCTCCCCCGCTTGCGGGGGAGGGTTGGGGAGGGGGGTTTCACGAGACGCAGGTGCTCGCGCGGAGAGATTTCCCCCACCCGCATCGCATCCCATGCGATGCACCTCCCCCGCAAGCGGGGGAGGTGAACACCACCGAGCGCAAGGTGAGAACTCCCAGCGTCGTCGTCATCAAGGAGAACAACGCGCTGCAGATCTACGCGCTCGACGATGCCGCTGCGCGCCAAAACCTTGCGATCGGCATGCCGCTTGCGAACGCCCGCGCGATCTGCCCGCATCTGCAAGGTCCACGACGCCGACGAGGCGGCGGACGCCAGGACACTCGACGCCATCGCCGACTGGTGCGACCGCTTCACGCCGCTGGTCGCGCGCGATGCGCCGCACGGATTGTTCCTCGACATCACCGGCTGCGCCCATCTGTTCGGCGGCGAGGCCGCGCTGCTGCGCCTGCTGTGCGATGCCCTGACCGTGCAGGGCTTTGCCGTCAGCGCCGCGATCGCCGCGACCGCGATCTGCGCGCGCACCCTGACGCGGCATGTCCATGGCCGCATCGTCGCCGACGGCGAGGAGGCGGAAGCGGTCAGCCCGCTGCCGATCGCGGCGCTCGGCGCGAACGAGACAATCGTCAACGGCCTGCGCCGCGCCGGCCTGAAGACCATCGGCGACGTCGCCTCGCGCGCGCGCCACGAGATCACCGCGCGGTTCGGCGCCGCCTTCACGGCGCATCTCGAGCAGGCGCTGGGGCAGGGCGACGCGCCCATCAGCCCGCGCAAGCCGCTGCCGGATTACATCGTCGAGCAGCGCTTTGCCGAGCCGGTCGCGACCGACACGGTGATCTCGGCGTCCTGTCGCGGCTCGCGGTGACGCTGGTCGCCTCGATGGAGAAGCAGGGCAAGGGCGCGCGGCGGCTGGAAGCGAGCTTCTTCCGCACCGACGGCGCGGTGCGCACGCTCGTCGTCGACACCGGCCAGCCGGTGACGCGACCTGCGGTGATCGATCGCCTGTTTCGCGAGCGGCTCGATGCGCTCGCCGATCCCCTCGATCCCGGCTTCGGCTTCGACCTGATCCGGCTTGCCGCGCAGCCGTACCGAGATCGTGGTGCAGCAGCAGCACGATCTCGACAGCCACGTCCATGACAATGACGAAGTCGCGGCGCTGATCGACCGCATCGCGGCGCGGATCGGCTCGCGCCGCGTGGTCGTGCATCTGCCGCAGGACACGCACATCCCCGAACGCGCGGCATTGGCTGCGCCCGCGCAGCAGGCGCTTGCCGCGGCGACGCAAGCGACATGGCCGGCGCGCGCCGAAGGCGAGCCGCCGCTGCGCCCGCTTGCGTCTGTTCGCGCGGCCCGAGCCGATCGAGGTGCCCTTTGCCGACCGTGCCCGACGGTCCGCCGCATCGCTTCACCTGGCGGCGCGCCGATCATGTGGTGGCGCGGGTGGAAGGGCCCGAGCGCATCGCCATGGAATGGTGGAAGCAGGACGGCAGGGTGCTGACGCGCGACTACTTCCGCGTCGAGGACGAGGCGGGCCTGCGCTTCTGGCTTTTCCGCGACGGTCTCTACGGCAGCGAGCTGAAAGACGAGACGGGCGAGCCGGTCGCCGCCAACTGGTTCGTGCACGGGCTGTTCGCATGACCGTCAGCTGCGAGCGAGCTACGCCGAAATCGGCATCACCACCAATTTCTCCTTCCTGCGCGGCGGCTCGCATCCGCAGAGATCTGGTGCATGCAGGCGCAGCGTGCTGCGGGCATTGCCGCGCATCGGCATCGCCGATCGCAACACGCTGGCCGGCGTGGTGCGCGCCTATGCGGAGCTGGACAATCCCGAGGTCAAGCACAAGCCAAAGCTGCTGATCGGCGCGCGCCTCGTCTTCACCGACGGCACGCCCGACATCCTCGTCTATCCCGCGCGACCGCGCCGCCTATGGCCGGCTGTGCCAGCTGCTCGACCCGCGGCAAGATGGGCGCCGATGTCGAGAAGGGCGAGTGCCATCTGACATTCGCCGATCTCCTCGACCATGCCGAAGGCCAGCTTGCTGGTGCTGACCTTGCCGCATCGCTTCGAGACGGCGGCCGCGACAAAAATCCTGCGAACAGCTCGAGGCAAGCCTGCGCCGACGGCGTCTGGCTGGCCGCAAGCCTGCTCTATCGCGGCGACGACCGGCGGCGGCTGGCGCGGCTGCAGCGACTCGCGCAGGCGGCACGGCGTGCCGCTGATCGCGACCAACGACGTGCTCTATCACCATCCCGAGCGGCGGCCGCTGCAGGACGTGCTGACCTGCATCCGCGAGAAGACCACCATCGAGGCGGCCGGCAGCGGCTCGAGGCCAATGCCGAGCGCCATCTGAAGCCCGCGGACGAGATGGCGCGGCTGTTCCGCGATTGTCCCGAGGCGATCGCGGAGACGCTGCGCTTTGCCGAGCCGCATCGCCTTCTCGCTCGACCAGCTCAAATACGAGTATCCGGACGAGCCGGTGCCGCCGGGCAAGACCGCGCAGCAGCATCTGGAGACCTGACCTGGGCCGGCGTGCAGATGCGCTATTCCGACGGCGTGATCCGCGACAGGTTGCGCGCGACCGCTGGACAAGGAGCTCGCGCTGATCGCCGAGCTCGAACTACGCGCACTATTTCCTGACCGTCCACGACATCGTCGCCTTGCGCGCGCAGCCAGAGCATCCTCTGCCAGGGCCGCGGCTCGGCGGCGAATTCCGCCGTCTGCTACTGCTCGGCATCACCTCGGTCGATCCGACCAAGGACGACCTGCTGTTCGAGCGCTTCATCTCCGAGGAGCGGCGGGAGCCGCCCGACATCGACGTCGATTTCGAGCATGAGCGGCGCGAGGAGGTGATGCAGTATGTCTACCGCCGCTATGGCCGCCACCGCGCCGGCATCGCCGCCACCGTGATCCACTATCGCCCGCGCAGCGCGATCCGCGACGTCGGCAAGGCGCTGGGCCTGACCGAGGACGTCACCGCGCGGCTGGCCGACACCGTCTGGGGCAGCTGGGGCGACGGCCTCAGCGACGGCCAGGTCAAGCAGGCCGGGCTTCGATCCCGGCAATCCCATGGTCGCGCTCGCGCGTGGCGCTCGCCGGGCGAGCTGATCGATTTTCCGCGCCATCTGTCGCAGCATGTCGGCGGCTTCGTGCTGACCCAGGACCGGCTCGACGAGATGTGCCGATCGGCAATGCCGCGATGGACGACCGCACCTTCATCGAATGGGACAAGGACGACATCGACGCGCTGCAGCATGATGAAGGTCGACGTGCTGGCGCTGGGCATGCTGACCTGCATCCGCAAGGCTTCGACCTGATCGACGCAGCACAAGGGCAAGCGCTGGAAGCTCGCAGACCGTCCCGCAGGACGATCGAGAACGTCTACGACATGCTGTGCCGCGGGCGAATCGCTCGGCGTCTTCCAGGTCGAGAGCCGCGCGCAGATGAACATGCTGCCGCGCCTGAAGCCGCGCGAGTTCTACGATCTCGTCATCGAGGTCGCGATCGTCCGGCCCGGCCCGATCCAGGGCGACATGGTGCATCCCTATCTGCGGCGGCGGAACGGCATCGAGAAGCAGAACTATCCGTCGCCGGCGCCCGAGCACGGCCCGCCGGACGAACTGCACAAGGTGCTGGACAAGACCCTCGGCGTGCCGCTGTTCCAGGAACAGGCGATGAGGATCGCGATCGTGGCGGCGAAATTCACGCCCGAGGAGGCCAACGGCCTGCGCCGCGCGATGGCGACCTTCCGCAATGTCGGCACCATCGGCAAGTTCGAGGAGAAGATGGTCGGCGGCATGATCGCGCGCGGCTATGAGCCGGAATTCGCCCAGAACTGCTTCGAGCAGATCAAGGGGTTCGGCTCCTACGGCTTTCCCGAAAGCCATGCCGCCGCCTTCGCGCAGCTGGTCTATATCTCGTCCTGGGTGAAGTGCCATCACCCCGACGCGTTCGCTGCGGCGCTGCTGAACTCGCAGCCGATGGGCTTCTACGCGCCGGCGCAGATCGTCGGCGACGCGCGCAAGAACGGCGTCGAGGTGCGCGAGATCGACGTGTCCTTCAGTTTCGCCGAGAACACGCTGGAGGAGGAAGCGGAAAATATTGCGCGGTGCGGCTCGGCTTTCGCCAGATCGACGGCTTCGGCTGGATCGATCGGGACGAGGAGAGGTTGAAGCGACAGCAGACGTTGTTCCGGAATGCTCCATGCTCCGTCGTCATTCCGGGGCGCGGCTCTGGCGCGAGCGTTGATGCGAGTGCGGCATGCGAGAACCATCTCCCGAGGAGTATCGCATTCCGGCTCGTCGCATGCGCTCGCCCCGGAATGACGGGGGAGAGGAGAAGACTGGGCCGACCGCATCATCGCCGCGCGAAAACGCCGCAAGTTCACCTCGCTGGAAGACTTCGCCCGCGACACCGCGCTGCCCAAGCGCGCGCTGATCCTGCTCGCGGATGCCGACGCGTTCCGCTCGCTCGGGCTCGACCGCCGCGCGGCGCTGTGGGCGGTGCGGCGGCTGCCCGACGATGTGCCGCTGCCGCTGTTCGAGGCGGCGGTCGCGCGCGAGCTGCCGGACGAGCAGCGCGCGGCCGCTGCCCGTCATGCCGCGCGCGGAACATGTCGTCGCCGACTACCAGACCATCCGCCTGTCGCTGAAGGGCCATCCGATGGAATTTTTGCGCGCGAGGTTTTCCCGCGAGCGCATCGTCGCCTGCCGCGAGGTCTGCCACGCCAACGACAGGCGCCGGCTGCGCTGCGCCGGCGTGGTGCTGGTGCGGCAGCGGCCGGGCAGCGCCAAGGGCGTGGTGTTCATGACGCTGGAGGACGAGACCGGGATCGCCAACATCGTGGTGTGGCCGAAGGTGATGGAGCAATTCCGCAAAGAGGTGATGGGCGCGCGGCTGGTGCTGGTCGAGGGCTATGTGCAGAGCAGCCCCGAGGAGGTCACGCATCTGGTGGCGCAGCGCCTGATCGACCGCTCGCAGGACCTGATCGGCCTCTCCGACGACGCCTTCGAGCGCAAGCATCCGCTGCCGCCGGGCGCCGCCCTGATCGAGCCGCTCAACGACGACCGCCGCGAGCATCCCGACAATCCCGCGCAGCGCATCCGCCATCCCCGCGACGTGCGCATCCTGCCGAAGTCGCGGGATTTTCATTGACAGCAACCGTCATTGCGAGCGAACGCGCGCGAATCCGGCCCGATGTAGCTCCGCGATGCAAGCGCAGCGATATGCGGAGTCAACCCGGGTGCTCGCTTCGCTCGACTCCGGGCTATCGCTCCTCGCAATGACGGAATTGACCATGCAAACCCCTCGCGACATCCTCGCCGATCTCTGGACCCTCGCCGGCGGCGATCCCGCCGCGCTCAATTCCGTCACGCTGACCGGCACCGAGCCGGTGCTGCCGTCGTCGTTTCGCGTCGATGCCGCGGCGCAAGCCTCGATCGCGGCCAGCGGGCTTGCCGCCGCCGAAATCTGGAAACAGCGCAGCGGGCAATCGCAAAACGTCACGGTCGACATGGTGCATGCGACGGCCGAATGCCGCTCCGAGCGCTATCTGCGCGTCGACGGCAAGCCGCCGCCGCCGACCTGGGATCCGACCGCCGGCATCTACACCACGCGCGACAAACGCTTCGTGCGGCTGCACACCAATTTCAAGCATCATCGCGCCGCGGTCTGCAACGTGCTCGGCTGCGAGCAGGAGCGCGAGAAAATCCAGGCCGCGCTCAATCAATGGGACGGCGAGGCCTTCGAGACCGCGGCCTATGCCGGCGGCGCGGTGGTGTCGCTGATGCGCTCGCATGAGGAATGGTCGGCGACGCCGCAGGCGAAGGCGCTCGCCGCGCTTCCGGTGCTGACCATCGAGAAGATCGGCGAGGCCGCGCCAAAGCCGTGGCCGAAGGGCGACCGTCCGCTGTCGGGCGTGCGCGTGCTCGACCTGTCGCGGGTGATCGCGGCCCCCGTCGCCGGACGCACGCTCGCCGCGCACGGCGCCGACGTGATGCTGATCGCCGGTCCCGAGCTGCCGGCGTTTCAATGGCTCACCATCGACACCGGCCGCGGCAAGCTCGCAGCCTTCGTCGAGCTGAAGAGCGAGGAGGGCAGGGCGAAGATGCGCGAGCTGCTGCGCGCAGGCCGACATCTTCTCGCAAGGCTATCGCCCGACGGCGCTCGCCTCGCTCGGCTTCTCGCCGGAAGAAGCGGCGAAGATCAATCCGGGCATCGTCTATGTCTCGCTGTGCGCCTACGGCCATGCCGGTCCGTGGGCGGAGCGGCGCGGCTTCGACTCGCTGGTGCAGACCTCGACCGGATTCAATCATGCCGAAGGACAGGCCGCCGGCATCGACGGGCCGAAGGAATTGCCGGCGCAGATGCTCGATCACGCCACCGGCTATCTGATGGCGTTCGGCGCCATGATGGCGAAGGCGCGCCAGGCGCGCGAGGGCGGCAGCTGGCATGTGCGGGTGTCGCTGGCGCAGACCGGGCGCTGGCTGTGGAATCTCGGCCGCGTCGCCGATGGGCTGAAGACGCCGGATCTGAAGAGCGACGCCGTCGAGCCCTTCATGGAAGATTTGCCGTCAGCCTTTGGGCCGCTGCATTCGGTGAAGCATTCGGCCATCCTGTCCAAAACGCCGGCTCATTGGGATCGGCCCGCCGTGCGGCTCGGCACGCATCCGCCGGAATGGCCGGCGCGCGCGGAAGGCCCGGCAGCTGGAGACCAGGCCAAAATTCTCCCGCCCGGGGCAGAGCGCGAAGAGTTGCTGCGCAAGGCGCGGCAGACCGAAACCGCCTCGCACATGAGCGAATGGCTGAGTTCTCCTGGATTTCAACCGCCCAAGTAGTGCTTTGCCGAGGGGACGGCGATGCGAGACTATCGTGCCTACATCATCGGTCTCGATGGCCACATCCAGAAGCGTTTCGAGTTTTATTGCTCGGACGATGAGGAAGCCGGGGAGCGCGCCAAACAGTACGTGGACGGACGTGACGTGGAGCTATGGCACCGCGGTCAAAAGATCGCAGAATTCAAAGCAAGCCATAACGGCCCCCGATGATGCGATGGCGCGACGACCCGACGGACGCCTCGTGACCGGACCGCCGCGCAAGCGGACGATCGAAACCCGCCTGGATAAGGATCGCCGACTGGTCCACGAACTCCCGTTTCCGAGTGGGTCCAAGGCCACGATGCATTCCCAGTGACCCCTCGTGTCTTAAGGAAAGTTAATTTTCATTAAGTGCACAAGTGAACTTACTGCGCCGACCTTATTGCCTATGCCCGGATCGTCGCTCTTGTGCTGAACAGATGATCCTATGGAACATAAGGGAGTAGAATACTCCGTTGTTCGACTGACCGATGGCAGTTGGCGATGGGAAGTGAAATTCGGCGACGGCAAGAACAAATCCGGTGTGACGCGGGTAAGCCGAGCGTCGGCAATCAAAATCGCTGAATATGAAATTGATCGTGTCGTAAAGGACAAGAAGTAAGGCCGCGTCAGTTGGCTGGCCCGTTTCCATCTTGAATGAAGCGGGCAATGTCGCCGATTGGCACCAAACGGATAGCTGCCGCGCGGCTCAGAGCCGCAAGAAGACCTGCCTAGATCAGAATAGCCGACTGGTCCACGAGCGTCTGATAGCACTCGCAGGACATTTTCTCCAAAGCGGATCGCTTCAGGATCGTAATTTGGCCGCGGGTGTAGTTGATGGCCCCTGCGGCTTGTATCTTGCTTGCGACTTCCGTGACCGAGGTACGGCGGACTCCCAGCATCTCGGCAAGAAATTCATGGGTCAGCGCCACGTTGTCGCTTTCGGCGCGATCGGCGGATTGCAGCAGCCAGCGGCAGAATCGCGCCTCGACGACATGCAGCGCATTGCAGGCCGCGGTGACCCGCGCCTGCGACAGCAGGACTTCATTATACTGGATGCACATATTCCGCATGGCCTCGCTTTTGGCCGCGGCTTTTCTAATTGGACGCAGGAATACTGCTCACCGTAATCGGAAGCTGGACGACAACGCGAACAAGGGACTTGCAGAGCCCTAATCCCGCCATCGCGCCGACCACGCCCTCGCGCCCTACCGTCGCCGTCTCGATGGCTTTGCCGTCCTGAAGCACGGCAAGCATCGAGAGAATCCCGCTTTGGGGGAAGTAGACGTGATCGAACTCATCGCCCGGCTCGGCCAGGGTTTCTCCTTGCTGCAAAGAAATAGCAGTCAGATTGGGAGCCAGCAAATCGAAGTGATGGCGCGGCAGCGCCGCAAGCAGCTTGTTGTCCAACGGACGGCCCGATTTTTTGATGTCCACTGCGAAATCCCGCCCGGTCGGTCGGGCCGTTTCTCGCAGGGGATTGGGTGGAAGCCGCTCCGATGGTGCGTCCTCGCGGGAAGACCTCTATATAGGGACAAACCAGGCAGACTGTCGATCACGGTACCGCTCGTAGCGCGAAATCCGAGGGCCGGAGCCGGGCGACAATGTTCTGATTGTTGTGCAATGCCTGTTGCTTAGGGAGGGACAAACCTCGGGGGCCCGGTTCTAAAAATAAATGTCCGGTACCGGACAATATTTTGCTAAAGCAGGAACATTGGTGCCGTAGATCGTTTGTTCCGGCAATTAGAAGGACGGCCCGCCATGAGTTCCTGCATATGCAGCGAGGCGGCCGGTGGTCCTTATCGTCGAGGACGACTTTCTGATCCGGTCACACACGGCCCAGACGCCGCGTCGGTGACGTCGGCTCAGGGTCTCGATCTGGAAGCGTCGCATTCGGACATCGCCGCGCACGGCTTTGCCGGGCAGCATCGACGAGCTCGAAGGCGTTGCTGGCCGAGTACTGGCGCGCCGGCATCCCGCCAGACCGGCAATCCCGTCCATGCACGGCCGCTCGAGCTGCCCTGCGGCGCGCGGATCATTCCTTCCTGCTCGATCCGACCCAGCCCCGGCCGGGCCGCGCCACGGCCGACTGCGATCTCGTCATGCCTCGCCGCCATATCGCTCGACATCGCGTTGATTTCACCAGGCGTTGAAAGTAGTCGCGCCGCTGATGCGGTCGCTGCGGCCGCGTGGGCGGCTCATCGGCATCCACTCGCACGGCCAGGATCCCGGCGTTAATGGGCATTTGCCCATAAATCCTGCCCACTCGGTTTGTGGTTGACGTCTCCCAACGGCCGTTCCTTGATTGCCCATCTGGGGAAGGAAACCGCGGGGAGACACCATGCGGATCGAAGAACATCAGGGCAGGACGCCTGCGGCACCTCCGAGGAGATCCTCGGCGAGATCAGGGAATTCTGCCGCGCCACGCAGACCGCCGAGTCCACCTTCGGCCGCCTCGTCGTCAATGACGGCAAGCTGGTGTCGCGCCTGCGCGACGGCGCCAAGATCACGACCGGCACGCTCGACAAGGTCCGCGCCTATCTGAGCGAGCACCGGCCGGCGCCGGCCAACGGCAACGGCGCGGCCGTCGGCGCGAAGACCGCCAACGGCGCCGCGGTTCGCGCCGAAATCGTGCCGGCCGGTTTCCGCTTCTTCGACAATCGCCAGAAATATCTGCTGTTCGTCTCGACCTGCAGCGAGAAGACCGAGATCGCCAACCGCGTCTCGCTGGAGCTGTCGAACCTGCAGCCGTCGCCGCCGGCGCTGCGGCTGTTCGATGCCGGTGTCGGCGACGGCACCGTGCTGTCGCGGGTGATGCGCTCGCTGCATGCGCGCTTTCCGACCATGCCGCTCTACGTCGTCGCCAAGGAAATCTCCTACGAAGACGTGCGCATGATGCTGGAGAAGATGGCCGACCGGCTGTTCGAGCATCCCGCGACCGTGCTGGTCGTGACCAATCTCTATTATGCCGAGGCGCCGTGGCTGACGCCGCGCTCGGTGACCTCGGCGCAGGGCCTGATCTGGAAGGACGTCGCGCTGTCCGGCAACACCGCGCACGGCTTCGCCGAGCAGATCGGCGAGCTCGAAGGTTTTCTGGCCGAGAACTGGCGCGCCGGCATCAGCGCGAAGACCGGCAACCCCGTCTACCAGCGCCCGATCGTGCTGACCATGCGGCGCGAGGATCATGCCTTCCTGCTCGATCCGATCATGCCGCGGCCGGGCCGGGTGATGGCCGACTACGATCTCGTCATCGCCTCGCAGCCCTATCGCGCGCGCATCGGCGTCGAGTTCAAGGCCTCGAAAGTGGTGACGCCGCTGGTGCGCTCGCTGCGGCCGGGCGGGCGGCTGATCGGCATCCATTCGCACGGCCAGGATCCCGGCATGGAGATCATCGACCAGGTCTGGCCCGGCGAGGATCCGTTCAAGACCGACCGCTACGCGCTGCTGCGCCAGGTCAAGCATGAGCTCGGCGCCGCCGCGCGGCACTACAATTTCAACGCCTCGTCCGATGCGCGCTCGATCTTCCGCTATCAGATGCACACGCTGCCGGACGAGGTGTCCGGCCCGATCGGCACCTCGACCTTGTTCGCGGCCTGGAACGCCGCGATTTACGTGGCGCAGATCGAGGACCACCGCCTGTCCGAAGTGGTGCGCGACGGCCGCTATCTCGAGGCCACCGACCGCGTGCTGAAGAAGCATGGCGGGCTCTGGTTCAACGACGAGACCTATGTGATCTCGCGCCGCCGCGCGCCGGCCTGAGCCGATGACAGGCCAGTGCGATCTCGTCGAGCTGTTGCCGTCGGCCTCGGTGGAGGTGTCCTCGCACGGGCTCCAGCTCGACGCGCTGCGCGAGACAATTTCGCCGTCGGGCTGCGACGTCACCATCACCTTTCTGCCCGGCGACAATTTTCGCGGCAATGTCGAGACGGCGGTGGCGCTGCGGCGCGCCGGCTATAATCCGGTGCCGCACATCGCCGCGCGCGAAATCGCCTCGCGCGAGGTGCTGGACGATTTCCTGGCGCGCCTCTCCGGTGAGGCCGATGTGAGGCGCGTGCTGCTGATCGCGGGCGATGTCGCGGCCGCGCGAGGGCCGTTCAAGGCCAGCCGCGACGTGGCAGCGACCGGCCTTTTGCAGAAACACGGCATCAAATCTCTCAGCGTCGCCGGTCATCCCGAGGGCCATCCGTTCCTCGACGATGCAGCGACGTTCAAGCTGCTGCAGGGTTGGCAGGAGTTTTCCCGAGAGACCGGCATTCACGTCGACATCGTCACGCAGTTCTGCTTCGAGAGCGCGCCGATCCTGAATTGGCTGGGCGCGCTTGATGCGCACGGCATCGAGCTGCCCGTCATCATCGGTCTGGCCGGACCTGCGACGCCGGCAACCCTGACCAAATTCGCGCTCCGCTGCGGCATCGGCAATTCGATGCGGGCGCTGCGCAACCAGATCGGCCGCTTCGGCCGGCTGCTGATCGATACCGGACCCGACGATGTCATGCGCGGGCTGGAAGCCGCGCCGCGCGAGGCGACCGCTGCGATCTCGGGCTTCCACCTGTTTCCGTTCGGCGGCCTGCGCAAGGCCGGCAACTGGCTGCGCACCTATCCGCAAGGCGCGCGGGAGGCGGCGACGACCGGCAGATAGCCTTGGTCGGCTGCCTTCGCCTTCGACGAAGGCACGTTACGCAACTTGCGCATTGTGAACGTCGACCGTCGGGACCATCCTTGCTTTACCGAACGATCTCCCGGTCATTCAGCACGGAGATAGGCATGCACCGATGGATAGCACGGCTCGACGCTGCCTGTGCCTGGATCAATCCGGGTCTCGTGGTTGCCGCTCTCGTTCTCGCTCTGCTCGACGTCGCGGTAGCCGCGCAGCACTGGCCTCCAGCATATGCGGCGGTATCGGCGCCGGCACAAAAAGCCGTTATCGTCGCCGCGAAGCGCGATCAGTGCGCGCCCGCGGTTCCGCCCGAGTTGCGCGACATGGCCGGACGCGATTGACCCGGCCGGCGAAGCAAGCGCTTCATCAAAAGCCGTACAGCCTCGCCGGATTGTCGACCAGGATCGTCTTGCGCGTCGCCGCGTCCGGCGCCCACACCGGCAAGCTGATTCAACAGCCGGCCGTCGTCGATCTGGAACAGCGGCGTCACGTCGCGTGATCTGCTTGCCGGGCGGCGTGACCGAGTTCGGATGCGGCCAGTCGGTGCCCCAGACGATGCGCTCGGGGTTGGCCGCGATCAGCGCCTTGGCCAGCGGCACGACGTCGGCATAATCGGGCGCCTGTTTCGATGAACGATAGGCGCCGGAAATCTTCACATAGGCCTTGCCCGATTTGACGAGGTCGACGAGGTCGGAGAAGCCCGGCTGGTCGACGCCGAGTTCGGCCTGCGCGCCGCCGAAATGGTCGAACACCGCCGGCACCGGGGAGGCCAGCACCAGCGGCTTGATCGCCGAGATCATCGGCAAGGTGGTGTAGAGCTGCACATGCCATTTGCGAGGCGTCATGCGGTCGACCGCGGCCGAGAACCGCGTCTTTCCGACATTGGGATCGTTGACGCCGCCGGTCGCAAGATTGAGGCGGATGCCGCGGAAGCCGGCCTGTCCCATCGCGTCGAGATCGGCCTCGCTGGTCTTGTCGTCGATCACGGCGACGCCGCGCGCGGTCGCCCCGCGCGCCTTCATGCCGAACAGCGTCGCCGAATTGTCGGGGCCGTAGACGCTCGGCGTCACGATCACCACGCGCTCGAGATGCAGCGCCTTGTGCAGCGCGCTCATCTCCTCGGGCGAGGCCGGCTCCGGCGTGTAGACGCGGCCTGCGAAGAACGGGAATTTCTCGGGGTCGGCGTGGATGTGGGTGTGGCAATCGCAGGCGCCGGCCGGCACGTCGAAATTCACCGCCGTCGACGGCTGCGCGGCCTTGGCGAATGCGCCCTTGGTCTTCATGGCAACTCCCGCGGCAGCGGAGGCCAGCAGGATACCGCGTCGCGTCAGCATGGTTTCCTCCCTCATCTGTTTTGATTGGGAGGTAGTTTATCGGGGGTTGGCGCGAGCGGGAAGGGCGGCGCACACGCGACGGACGAATAGATAAGGCGCGGCCGAGGCTGGTGACGCCGAACTCGCAGCACCCTCTTCACACGGCGACGACGCCCCTCGTCATTCCGCGATTCGAGCGGCACGTTCAAACGTCAAACCAGCCTCGGCCTCAGCCCCCGCCGATGCGCACAACTCTCATTTAGCTGCTTCGCATATCCGGCCGCCACAACTAAACAGCGTGCGTTCAAACTCGCTTCGCGCCTGTTGCGTGTTCGTCACATGTCATTTCGGCTACGATGGGCTGCGTTCCGATTCGGGAACGCGTTCGATCCTGCCGGGCCATTCCTCATGCCAAAGATGTTCAGCGACGCGGACGCGATTGCCGACGAGATCATCCGCGATGTCGGCAGGAAGCTCGTGGTCGGCCTGCCGCTCGGGCTCGGCAAGGCCAACCACATCGTCAATGCGCTCTATGCCCGCGCCGCCGCCGACCGCTCCATCGACCTCACCTTCTTTTCGGCGCTGACCCTGGAGAAGCCGAAACCTTCCAATCTGCTGGAAGCGCGCTTCATCACGCCCGGTGATCGACCGCCTGTTCGGCGGTTATCCGGATCTCGCCTATGCCGAGCCGCTACGGCACGGCAAGCTGCCGCCGAACATCCGCGTCATCGAGTTTTTCTTTCTCGCCGGGCGCTGGATGCACGTGCCGGTGGCGCAGCAGAATTACATCTCCGCCAATTACACCCACGCGGCGTCGTATCTGCTGGCGCAGGGCCTCAACGTCGTCACGCAGCTCGTGGCCAGGCGCGTGGTCGGCGGCGTGCCGCGCTACTCGCTCTCCTGCAACACCGACACCACACTCGATGTGTTGCGCGCGCGCAACGAGGGCCGCGCCGCGTTCAAGCTGGTGGCGCAGGTCAATTCCGAGCTGCCGTTCATGTCCGGGTCCGGGCGATCTCTCCGGCGACGAATTCTCCGCCGTGCTCGACAGTCCCGCGACCGATTTCCCGCTGTTCGCGCCGCCGGCCGAGCCGATCTCCGATGCCAAATACGCCATCGGCCTGCATGCCGCGATCCTGGTGCGCGACGGCGGCAGCTTGCAGATCGGCATCGGGCAGGTCGGCGACGCGCTGGCGCAAAGCCTGGTCGTGCGTCATCACGACAACGCGCAATTCAAGGGCATCATGCAGCGTCTGTCGCCGAATGCGCCGCCGCGCGAGACCGCGCCGTTCGACAAGGGGCTTTACGGCGTCAGCGAGATGGTGACCGAGGCGTTCATCGGGCTGATCGACGCCGGCATTCTCACGCGCGCCGTCGACGGCATCATCCTGCACGGCGCGTTCTTCCTCGGGCCGAAATCGTTCTACCGGCGCTGCGCGAGATGAAGGAGGAGGATCGCGCGCGCATCTGCATGATGCCGGTGTCGTTCACCAACGAAATCTTTGGTGACGAAGCAAAGCAAGCGCGCCGCGCGCGTCGATGCCCGCTTCGTCAACAGCACCATGATGGTGACGCTGCTGGGCGCAGCCGTCTCCGACGGGCTCGAGGACGGCCAGGTCGTGAGCGGCGTCGGCGGCCAGTACAATTTCGTGGCGCAGGCCTTCGCGCTCGATGGCGCGCGCTCGATCCTGGCGCTGGAATCGACGCGGCCCGGCAAGAGGACGCAGTCGAACATCCGCTGGACCTACGGCCACGAGACCATCCCGCGGCATCTGCGCGACGTCTTCATCACCGAATACGGCATCGCCGACGTCAGGGGCAAATCCGATGCCGACGTGATCGCGGCGATGCTGTCGATATCGGACTCGCGGTTCCAGGACGAACTGGCGCGTGCCGCCAGGGACGCCGGCAAGCTCGCGAAGGCTTACGAGATTCCGCGCGAGGCTCGCGACAACACGCCGGAGCGGATCGCGGCCGCGCTTAAACCGGCGCGCGAGGCGGGGCTGTTGCCGTTGTTTCCGTTCGGCAGCGATTTCACCGAGGTCGAGCAGCGGCTGATCCCGGCGCTGCAAATCCTGCAGGAGGCGCAAGCCGCGCCGCTGCGGCTGGCTGCGTTGCTGTGGAAAGGACTGACGCGACGCGCCCGATGCGGCCGCGCAGGAATGCCTGGCGCGGCTTGGGCTCGATCGGCCGAAGACGTTTCGAGGAGCGGATGTATCGCGCGCTGGTGAGTGGGGCGTTGGGGGCGTAGCGGTCACAGCTCGCTGTCGTCCCGCGAACGCGGGACCCGTAACCACGGCGGAGTCCTGCGCCACGCTGGCACTCCAGCCTTCGCGAACATAGCGCCTGAGGTTATGGATCCCGGATCGGCGCTCGGCTTCGCCTCGCATGTCCGGGACGACAGCGGCGTCACCTGTTCCTGTTCACCGGCTTGCGCTTCTCGATGAACGCCGCCATGCCCTCGGCGCGATCTTCCAGCGCGAAGGTCGAATGAAACAGATTGCGCTCGACATTGAGACCTTCGGCGAGCGGCGTCTCGAAGGCGCGGTTGATCGCCTCCTTCGCCATCGACAGCCGCAGGCCGCGACATCGACGCGATCTTCTCCGCCGCCGCCATCACCTCGTCCATCAACTTGTCGGCCGGCACCACGCGGCTGACGAGGCCGCTGCGCTCGGCTTCCGCCGCGTCCATCATCCGCCCCGTCAGGCACAGATCCATCGCCTTGGACTTGCCGACCGCGCGCGTCAGGCGCTGCGTGCCGCCGATGCCGGGGATGGTGCCGAGCGTGATCTCGGGCTGGCCGAATTTCGCGGTGTCGGCGGCGATGATGATGTCGCACATCATGGCAAGCTCGCAGCCGCCGCCGAGCGCGTAGCCGGAGACCGCCGCGATCGTCGGCTTGCGGCATCGGGCGACGCGGTCGCCGCCAACAGCCGCAAAGTCGCTGTTGAACATGTCGATGAAACCCTTCGGCTGCATCTCCTTGATGTCGGCGCCGGCCGCGAACGCCTTCTCGCTGCCGGTCACGACGATGCAGCCGATCGCCTCGTCCGCCTCGAGATCGTCGATGGCGGCCGCGATCTCGCGGAACACGCCGAACGACAGCGCATTCAGCATTTTCGGCCGGTTCAGCCTGACGATGCCGACCGCGCCCTTGCTCTCGACGATGATGTGCTCGAAGACCGCCATGACCCACCCCGCAAAACTGTTCTCAGCGGACAATGCCCGCTGCCGGGATGGGCTTCAAGTAGCGTCTTTGATTGCGCCGTTCGCGACGGCCTCGCTGTCGCTCGGCCTGCTCGGGCGCTACGCCATGAACATGCGCGCGGCGGAGCCAATCGTCAGCAGCGTGCCGAAGGCGATGAACACCTTGCCGATCAGCGAGGTCTCGTCCCAGAGCGAATGATCGTTGCCGGCCATCGCGAAGGTGCGCTGCGCCGGCGCGTCGTTGGAGGCGACAGCGACCGGCGGCGAGGGCGGCGCTGCCTCACGCAGCGCGCGATCGGTGTCGTTGAGCTGGTCGCTCGCGACCACCTGGCCGTCCGCGGGCTGGGATTCGCCGGTCTGCGGCGCTGCGCCGGCGCGCCGGCCTCGACCGTCGGCTTGGCGGTGCCGGCGCGGGCATCGGTCGCCGCCATCTGCACCCGCAATTCCTGCCGGTAGACATTGTCGACTGTCGCGGGCGCGGCGAGGATATTCCCCGCGCTCACCGCTCGCCTGCGACGGCGTCGCAAAGCCCAGCACCAGCATTGCCCCGATCATCCACGCCAAACGCCCGTTGCCCTTCATCCGGCAATCTCCCCATTTCCGGGCATGATCCGGAAAAAGCCTGCCCCGCACTTGATGCGGGGTGTGAAGCGGTTTTCCGAGAAGATCATGCCCAATACCAACGTCCCGACTTAAAAGAGACCCTCTGGCGTGACCGCAGCGGGGCGAAATGTGGGAATCTTCGCGCCGTCCACGGCAAAAGCAGGGCAGCTTCCGTCGCACGCAATTTTTTGGGGCAACGCTCCGCGGACCGGTCGCCGCGACGGGGTACCAGTCAGCCCTCGAAAATCAGGCAGGTCGTCGTGCCGTGCGCGAGCAATCGGCCCTTGGCGTCGGTGACGCGGCCTTCGGCCGTGCCGACCCGGCGGCCGCAGTTGAGGACATTGCCTTCGGCCCGGATCCGGCCGGTCTCCAGCGTGATGGCGCGGACCAGCGAAATCTTGAACTCGAGCGTCGTGCTGCCGATGCCTTTGTCGAGCATGGTCTGGATGGCAAGGCCCATGCAGCTGTCGAGCAGGGTCGCCGTCAGGCCGCCATGCACCGTGCCGGCTGGATTGAGATGCGCGCCGGTCGGATCGAGCGTGATGGCGACGCGGCCGCTTTCGGCCTCCACCACGTCATAGCCCAGGGTCTGGGCGATCGTGTTGAGGGGCAGCTCTCCGCTGGCCAGACCCTTGACGAATTCCAGCCCGCTCATCGCCATCCGCTGTTCGGGACTCACCGTGCCGTAGGTCCTTGTGCGCATGCTCTTTCCTTTGTTCTCTCGAAGCTATGGTGACAACTGAGGGAAAGGCGGCAGCAAGAGCCACCCGAAACCTGTCTCGCCGGCCGGTTTTCGCTTGGCAGCTGGAGGCTGATCACGGTTTCGTGATTGGAGAATCCCCGCGTAACAAACTGATACATCGGGCGAATTACATTGACGGGAGCGTGCGTGCGCGAACGTGAAGACGAATGGACGCCCCTGATGCGGGCGGCCATTTCCGGAGACAGCGCGGCGTATCACCGGCTGCTCAAGGCGATCACGCCGGTCCTGCGGGCCGCGGCGCGCCGCGGGCTCGCGCGCGCGGGCCAACCGATCGATCAGTCCGAGGATATCGTGCAGGACATTTTGCTGGCGGTGCATCTGAAGCGGCATACCTGGGACGCCAACGCGCCGTTCGCGCCCTGGCTGTTCGCGATCGCCCGCAACAAGCTGATCGACGCGCTGCGCCGGCGCGGCCGGCGCGTGTTCGTCAACATCGACGACTTCGCCGAGACGCTGGCCGATGCGCCGCAAGCCGAGACCGCGTCGCCCACCGAGGTCGCGAAAGCAGCTCAATTCGCTGCCGGCGCGGCAGCGCGAGGTGCTGCAATCGATCGCGGTCGAAAGCGCCTCGATCAAGGAGACCGCGGCGAAGCTTGCGATGAGCGAGGGCGCGGTGCGGGTGGCGCTGCATCGGGGACTTTCGAGTCTCACCGCGAAACTGAAGGAGCAATGAGTATGGATACCGATCAGCTCATTCGCTCCCTTGCCGCCGACAATGCCCATCGCGCCGCGCCCCGTCGGCTTCGTGCTGGCGCTGGCGCTGCTCGCGGCCTTTCCGGTGTCGCTGTTGATCTTCTTCGCCGAGCTCGGCGTGCGGCCGGACGTGATGACGGCGATGCATAATCCGTTCTTCGATCTGAAATTCGCGGTGACGCTGGCGCTCGCGGCCGCCGCGATCATCGTCAGCCTGCATCTCGCGCGGCCCGAGGCCGAGCTGCGCGGCTGGGTCTGGCTGCTGGCGATCCCGGCGGGCCTGCTGGTCGCGGGCATCTCCGGCGAGATGATGATGCCGCAGCGGATGCCGATGATGACGCGGCTGGTCGGCAGCAACTCGAAAGTCTGCCTGTCGGCGATCCCGGCGATGTCGCTGCCGCTGCTTGATCGGCGCGCTGATCGGCCTGCGCCACGGCGCGCCGTCGCGCCCCGCGGTCGCGGGCGCGATTGCCGGCATGGTGTCGGCGGGACTGGCGGCGACGCTCTATGCCTCGCACTGCACCGACGACTCGCCGCTGTTCGTCGCGACCTGGTACACGCTGGCGACCGCGCTGGTGACGGCGGTCGGCGCGCTGATGGGGGCGCGGGTGTTGAAGTACTAGGCGCGAGCCGACTTACATCTTGCCGAAGAACGAGGTGATGTCGAAGAAGATCACCGCCTGTTTGCCCTCCGGCGAGGTGTAGCTGATGCGATCGAACTGCCGCCCGTTCGCATTGATCAGCGCCTGGTCGCCCTTTCGCCAACCGGCCCGGTTGCGCGAGATCCAGTAGGACTCCGCGACGATCCCTTCTTCCTCGTTGCGGGCGCCGTCGATCACCACCGCGGATTCGACGCTGCTGCCGTCGCCGCCCGAAAATCGTATCAGGTCGGTTCGTCCCTCCTGGCTCTTTCGTTTCTCCGCGACGCAAGAGCTCTCCTGGCGCAGGCAGTCTTCGTGAGTCCCCGGCGCAGCCGCGGTGCGGCACGTCCGATAGGTCGGGATGCAGCTGCGGCAACCGATGAAGCAGGTGATCGCGGCCGTCGGACACGGGCTCGGGGATGCCTGGTTGTCGCGCAGGCACAGATCGAGCGCCTTGAAGCACTCGCCAGTGCAGCTTCGGCGGATGCCCTGCTCGACGGCAGGATCGAATGCCTGAGTTGCGGAGGAGGGCGGTGTCGTCTCCACCGCAATGCAGGGCATGACCGACGCGGCCATGAGCACCGCCGCCAACACCGCAACTTTGCATCGCATCACATGGTCCTCCCGAAGCGTGCGGACAGTACATGCGCCGCCTGGGCATGATCTTCCCCGCGATGCAGCCCGCCGCCCGGTGTCGCCCAGAAATTCTGCCCTGCGAGCGGTCCCTTCCTGTGCTCGAATTTGAACAGCAGGAGGCGATGTTGGCGATCGAGGACCAGCAGTCGCGATGACGGGCGGGTGCGCATGATGGCCTCGATTGTAGGAGGACCGACGCAGCGCTGCCAAGCCCGGCCTCGGGCTGCGCCTCGCGCGGAGCGGCTCGCGGGAGCGGCAGGACTGCGTCGGATTGCCGGGAAATTTCTTGTCGACCGAGGCGCTGTGGACGAAAGTGCTGCCCAAATTCATGTGATCAGGGAGAGCCGACATGAGTGACGCGGAGGCGGGACGTTTACGGGATTTCGCGGGCTACGGCCGAAGGCCGCCGGATCCGCGCTGGCCGAACGGCGCGCATGTCGCCGTCAATTTCGTGATCAACTACGAAGAGGGCGGCGAGTATGCCGTGCCGGACGGCGACCCCGCCTCCGAGGCTGCGCTAACGGAAGGCGCGACCGCCGCCGTCAAAGGCCGCGATCTCGCGGCCGAAAGCATGTTCATGTACGGCAGCCGCGCCGGTTTCTGGCGCCTGCATCGGATCTTCACCCGGCGAAAGCTGCCCTGCACCGTGTTCGCCATCGCCCGCGCGCTCGAGCGCAATCCTGAAGCGTGCGCCGCCATGCGCGAGGCGGACTGGGATGTCGCCGGCCACGGCTTGCGCTGGGAGATGCATGTCAATCTCGCGCCCGAGACCGAACGCGAGCACATCAGGCTCGCCACCGAGATCATCACCAGATGCATCGGGAAACGCCCCGAAGGCTGGTACACGCGCTATGCGCCGTCACTGTCGACGCGCGTGATGCTGCTCGACGCCGGATATTCCTACGACAGCGACGCCTACGACGACGAGCTTCCCTACTGGGTGAAGGTCGGCGCGCGCGACCAGCTGGTGGTGCCTTACTCGCTGGTGCACAACGACGTGCGCTTCAGCCGGCAGGGCATCACCACGGGCGACGATTATTTCGACTACATCAGGAACGCCGTGCAATGCGTGCTCGACGAGGATCCGCCGCGGATGCTCTCCTTCGGGCTGCACAACCGCATCATTGGCCATCCCGGCCGCGCTTACGGGCTGGCGAAGGTTCTCGATTGGCTCGCGGGCAATCCCAAGGTGTGGATCACGCGGCGCGTCGACATCGCACAGCACTGGCGCAAACACCACCCGCGCCGCGCTAGGCAGCGGATGCTCGAAGACGTTGGTTACTCGGTGCAGACCTTCGTGGTCTTGAACCCGTAAGCGTGGACTTCGAAGAGGAGCCGTCATGGCTGAAGCGCTGGAACGTCGAGAACGTTGGAACACCGTCTACATGGAGAAGGCACCAAACCAGGTCAGTTGGTTTCAGGCGGCGCCTGAACCATCGCTTGGGCTCATCAAGCAACACGTAGGACCGGCCGCATCCGTGATCGACGTGGGTGGCGGAGCCTCTAACCTTGTTGACGGTCTACTACAGGCAGGCTTCCACGATCTGACTGTCCTCGATCTTTCCGCGGCTGCCCTGGACGCGGCCAAAAACCGACTGGCTCAATCCGGCAGCCATGTCATATGGCTGGTGGCAGATGCGACGATTTGGACGCCGACACGGACTTATGACGTTTGGCACGATCGTGCGGCGCTGCATTTTTTGACTGAGGAAGAGCTCAACGCCAAGCCTATGTCGAGCGACTTAAACGCGCGCTCGTCACAGGCGGACATGCAATCATTGCCACGTTTGCGCCTGATGGGCCAGAAAGATGCAGTGGCCTGCCTGTCGTACGGCACGACGCGGCCAGCCTCGCTCGGATGCTCGGCCCATCATTCGATTGTCTCAGCACGCAGCGCCACGATCATGAGACCCCTTGGCAAACCCCTCAAGCTTTCCAATTCAGCGTCTTTCGAAAGGTGAACTAGTCGATCAACGAAATCTGCCGCCGATCCTCGTGGATGGTCCACGCTGCCACCTTTCACGACGTTGAAACGATCCCTCTCCATCATAGACATGGAGACGACGAGGTGTCGCCTCCGCTTCATGTCGCGATCGATGCTGGTAATGACTTCCATTTTTGTCCGCCGGCGAGACTCCGCGCGCTTCCGCTCCTTTACGATAACCGCAAGCACTGAGCATTGGAGGCAGCGCACAGCAATGATGCACAATAGGCGTCCAATGAACCTCCGCAATTTGAGCCCCCATGCTTCAGGACTCGCGAGCAATTCGCTCGGCAAACCGCTGAAGATAAAGCGGCCAGCCCTGGTCGCCCTCAACGCCTGCGCGCAGGCAGCGCTATTCGACCTTGATGCCCGCGAACTCGATCACCTTCGCCCACTTCCGGGTGGCATCCGAGATGATCGTCGCGAACTCCGCGGGCGAGCCCCCGGCCACCGTGCCGCCCAGCTCTTCGATCCGTTCTCTGATCTTGGCATCCTTGAGGCCGGCATTGAGCTCCTTGTTGAGCAACTCGATGATGTCGGCCGGGGTCGCCTTGGGCACGCCGATGCCGGCAAAACCGCTGGCCTCATAGCCGGGCACGAAGTCTGCAATCGGCGGAATGTCCGGCAACACGTCGAGCCGCGTCGTGGTCGTGACCCCCAGCGGTCGCAGCTTGCCGGCCTTGATGAACTGGATCGACTCCGACACCGGGCTGAAAATCACCTGCAGATGGCCGGCGAGCAGATCGGTGGTCGCAGGCGCGCCGCCCCGATAGGGCACGTGGACCAGATCCACGCCGGCCATCATCTTGAAGAGTTCGCAAGCAATGTTTTGCGGCGTGCCGGGGCCGGCCGATCCGTAGTTCATCTTGCCCGGGTTGGCCTTGGCATAGGCGATGAACTCCGGGATCGTCTTGACGGGGACCTGTCGGATTCACCACGACGACGTAGGCCAGCTTCGCGGCGCAGATCACCGGCGCGATGTCGCGGATGAAGTCGAAATTGAGATTGGAGTAAAGCGCGGCATTGATCGCATTGGGCGTCACGATCTGCAGCAGCGTGTAGCCATCTCCAGGCGACTTGGCGACCGTCTCGGTTCCGATATTGCCGCTGGCGCCGGCGCGGTTCTCGACGATGAACTGCTGGCCGAGGCGGTCCGACAGCCATTGCCCCATCAGGCGCGCCTGGATGTCGGTGGCCCCGCCGGCGGCGAAAGCCGACGACGATGCGCACCGGCCGTGACGGATAGGTGTCCGCCCGCGCGATGCGCGGCATGGCCGGGAATGCAGCCGCGCCTGCAGCCAGATGCAAAAACCTGCGGCGGGGAATAGTCATGATGCGCCCTCTACAGTCTGTGCGCGCTTCTGCAATCCGGCGCGCTGCGGCATTAGACTACACCGGTCTTGCGAGACAGGCGGAAGGGGCCATGTCTCCGTCGCCGCTATCGGCACGCCCTCATTTGAGATGGCGATCGAGAAACCGGTGCAGGCGCTGATCGGCATCGTCCGCCGCCGCGCCGTTGTACTCCAGCCAGTGATCGAACATCGTCCTGCCGGGCTGCAGGTACGTGTAATAGAAACCGTGGTAGGCGCCGGGATAGACGACCAGCTCGACCGGCGGCCCGTCATTGCCCCAGTTGTCGGTTCTTCCGGAGCAGTCTTTGGCCGGCGTCCAATCGTCGAGCGCCCCGATGAAGATCAGCGTCGGAATGAGCGGACGTCGCACGGCCTGCTCGCAGGGAGGGTAAAACGCAGCCGCCGCGCGGAATCGCAGATTGCCTTCAGGCACGAGCTCGTCGAACGAATTTTCCGCAACGGAGAGGGCAACCCGGCCGCCCGCCGAGAAGCCGACCACGGCCACGCGTTGTGGATCGACGAAGCTCTGGCGCGCCAGGAAGGCGAGGGCCCCGTGAGGATCCGGCCTGCGCCTGATGAAGGTGGCAAAGGCGGCTTGCGTGCAGGCCTGATCTACGCCACGACGCGTCGCGTAGCTGTCGACGAGCAGGACGACATAGCCCCAGGCGACGAGTTCATCGGCCAGCCTTTGCTTGGTCGCCTCATGCATCCCGGCGCAGCCGTGCAGCCCGACGACGGCCGGAAAAGGGCCTGCGCCATCGGGCCTCGCCAGATCACCCTGGATGCGCTCGCCCGAAATGAGCGTGCCCGAAGGCAGGCGTTTCGAGGCGCTGTCGAACTCCACCGTCTCCAGGGTGGCGCCCGTGCATCAGCCGTCAGCGCGCCTGCGACACACCAAAGCATCAGCGCTAGTGCGGCTTGGAAAGTGACGGTCCTGGGCAATGACGTCTCCCTTGGATGCCCGTCCGAAGAATATCGCCGCGCCAGCGATATACCAAGGTGTTGCCGCCGCGACACGACGGGCAAAACACTTCGTCTATTCAGAAGTCGGGCGCAATGTCCAGCCCTTGCCGCAAAAATATTCATCTTTCCGAAAGACAGAATTTATGATTTAAAGAAGCCAGCCCGCCTCGACACGGGGGACGTGATGGCCATTCGTCACCAGACGTGAGGCGGGTTGCGATGGACGCGTTGGGCCGCAAGACGTGCGGCACGACGCGTACGGTCAAGCCGTGTGGTCCTGTCCCCTCGACGCTGGGGTCAAGTTGTGCGGAGCGATTTGCGCAGCGACGGTGACTAGAAAGCCCGATACACCGGGGAGAGCACGGAGTAAGCCGTAAAGCCATTGCGCAGGGAGTGCCGGAGTGATTTCGGCGTACCTGTGTTGGCCTGCGTGCGTCTCTTTCCATTTGCACGCGAGGCAGTGGGTGCGTTCGTGCACCCGGCATTCCCTGCGCCCTCTTCTTTCGAGAGGGACAACGAATTGCAAAACCCGGACGCGAAATCGCGCCGCGGGAATGCGATGTTGTCTTTCGCTGTCATTCCGGCGAGCGAGCGACTCGTAGCGCGACCCGGGACATGCTCAGCGGATGATGCCGTGCGCGAAGTCGACACCCGAAGTCAATCGCAATCGCCGCGGCCTAGTGAGACTGGATCGCTTCGCGTCGCTCGCGATGACGACAGAGCTTCACGCCGCGGGCGCGGCCTGCTGCATGCGATGGAAGCGCAGCACCTGCTGCGCGGTCGACGGCCGCAGCCGCTCATAGGTGTCGCGGCAGACCTGCAGGTCGGTCGGCTCTCCCCCGAACAGGTTGTCGCGCATGTCGATGATCGCGCGGACCGTGGACCACGACATGCCGGCGACCTTGGCGAGGATCATCACGCCCTCGGACGGGGCCTCCACCATCATGGTCTCGGCGATCGTCACCGGCACATTGGCGAGGGCGGCGACCGCGGCATTGGTCTCGTCGAACTTGCCGGCCTCGGCGAATATCGTCAGCTGATGCTCGTCCAGCCGGCCGTCCTCGTACAGCGACTTGACCAGCGCATGCGCGATCGCGGTCTGCTTCGACATCGCCGACGGCGCCGAACGCGCGGCCTGCGTCGCTTCGCGCACGGCGGTCGGGACTTGTGCCGCCTGCGCCGGATGGGCGGCCTCGAGCCGCTCGCGCACCGTGGCCGAGGCGCGTGCCAGCAGCTTCAGATAGAGATGCCGCGGCATGCTCGGCCGCAGGCCGAGGCAGGTCGCCAGATTGTCGTCGCCCTCGGCGCGGTTGACCAGCCGCGTAAAGCCGCGCTCGGAGATTTCGGCGCCGGGATTGTTGACGGTGCTCTGGATCACCTCGTCATTGCCGCGCAGCACCAGCACGTCGGTGACCGCGTCGCTCAGCGACTTGCGCGAGGAGATCGCGAGCAGGTGCGCCTGGCTCTTGCTGCGCGCAAGCTCGATCAGCGCGTCGTCGTCGAGCCGGGCCGATTGCGACAGCACGGGGCCGGCGACCTCGATCGCATCGTCGAAGGCGAGCGTGCGGATGGTCCGCGGCGGCGCGGTATCGATCGGGGCAAGGCGGCTGGACAGCAGCGCGCGCGCGGAGATTTCGAGATGCGCGATCAGGCACTGGAAGACGTCGTCGAACAGACCGACCTGCTCGTCGGAGTAATCCACCGCGCCGTTGACGAAGAGATCGGTGACCTTGCGCAGCGCCTCGACGCGCTTGGCCACGGTGCCGTGCGCCAGCGTGTTCTGCAGCTCGTCGAGCAGGTTGTCGGTAGGGAAGGCGGGTCTCGAACTCATGGTCTCTGTCCTGGAGAGTTGCACAGCGGCGCTTTCTTCGCCGCCGGAATAGTCGTGCGCTGGTCAGGCGCTGGTGATGCGGTTGCGTCCCTGTGCCTTGGATGCGTAAAGCGCCTTGTCGGCGCGCGCGAGGAAATTGTCGGAATGCTCGTCGGTGCGCAGCGTGGCAACGCCGGCGGAGAACGTCACCTGCATGCCGGCCGAGAATGCGCTCCAGTCGAGATCGGCGACGATCGCGCGCAAGCGGTCGAGCAGCCGCGCGGCGGCTTCAGTCGGCGTGTTGGGCAGGACCAGCAGGAATTCCTCGCCGCCATAGCGGCCGAAACGGTCGATGGTGCGGATGTTGGCGAACATGGTGATGGCGAAGGTGCGCAGCACCTCGTCGCCGGTCGGATGGCCGTAGGCGTCGTTGATGCGCTTGAACCAGTCGAGATCGATCAGGGCGATCGAGCAGGGCTGGCCATGGCGGCTGCTGCGGGAAATTTCCTCCCCCAGCACGCGCATGATGCAGCGCCGGTTGAAGGCGCCGGTGAGTTCGTCGAGCTCGGCAAGCTCCTCGATGCGGCGATAGGCTTCCTTCAGCTTCTGTCCGCTCTGGTACAGCGAGGCGCGCAGCGAGCTCGAAAAGATGCCGAGGAACATGCAACGGCCGATCGCCAGCGCGAACACCAGCATGGTGGCGAAGCGCTCGAGCGGGCCGTCATGCGGCAGGCCGATCGGCTTGTCGGTCAGGAGAAACAGCCAGGCGAGGCCGGCGGTCATCACAGTCCAGGCCAGCGCGGTCTGCCACGGCGTCGAGCGCAGCGAGCCGAAATTGAAGACGGTGAACAGCGTGCACAGGAACATCACGCCGACCTGCGGCGCGACGTAAGTGAACGCCAGCATGATCGCCGTGCTGATGAACAGTTGCGGGACGACGAAATAATGGTCCTTGAAGCGCTCGATGAGGCCGCTCTCCGACAGCACGAGGTAGAACAGGACCGAGGCGAGGCCCGCGACCGCAAAGGCCGGGCCGATGGTGACCGGGACCGTGCCGGCATGGGCATAGATCAGCAGGACCAGTCCATCGACCATGTAGCTCGCGGCGATCATGAATTGGATCTGGCGACGCTGCCTGACCCGGCGCATCAAATCGTTACGCGTCCGCCTGCGGACGGGCGGCCTCGAGTTCAGCTGCAATCGGATTGACGGATGGTGTCGCGCTACTGCCCATTGCCTGACCATGGATGGAACTCGGCGGCAAAAATCTAAGTGGGAAAGCCTTTAGGTTTGGTATCTTTTCGGGACTGAATCCATGCTGGTTTGGCATGGCTGTGCCTTTGATCGGCAACGGGAAATCGCCCTAGCGGAGACGAGTTGGCAGCTCACAGCCAAACGTTGTCGCCGGTGCTGTCTTGGCCTTGGAACCCTTGCTATGGTCGGCGAGCGATGCCGACGGTGCCAGAATGAGTTTTTCTATACTATGATACCTATTTCATGGTCCCACCCGGCTCGTTCGTGGTGCTCTCCGCAAAAAATAAATTGTGTGGGGTAGATCACACACGCGTCCAAGTCATAGCGCTAAGCTGAAGAATCTTGGCTTTGGGTATCGAACCCACCGCCAATCCCTCCCGACCAACCTTGCGAGACGGCCATTGAGCGCAGCTGCGGCTACGGACGAAGTCCTGCTTGCCAGGATCGCTCAAGGCGACCGGCTCGCCATGCAGGTGCTGTACGGACGGCACCACGTCAGGGTGTTCCGCTTCGGGCTTCGGCTCGTGCGGGACGAGCAGATCGCGGAAGACCTCATCAGCGAGGTGTTTCTCGATGTGTGGCGGCAAGCCGGCAAGTTCGAAGGCCGGTCCGCCGTTTCAACCTGGCTCCTGGCGATCACCCGGTTCAAGGCTTTGTCGGCGCTGCGGAAGAGGAAAGACGCAGAGCTCGACGACGAGGCCGCCAACGCGATCGAGGATTCGTCCGACGATCCGGAAGTGGCGGCCACGAAGAAGGATACCAGTGAGGTCTTGCGTAAGTGCCTGACGGCACTGTCGGCGGAACATCGGGAGATCGTCGATCTTGTCTACTACCACGAGAAGTCCGTGGAAGAGGTGGCGGAGATCGTCGGCATTCCGGAGAACACAGTGAAGACGCGCCTGTTTTATGCGCGCAAGAAATTGGCCGAGTTGCTCAAGGCAGCCGGCGTGGAACGAGGCTGGCCATGATGGCATTGAGCAAACAAGTCCTGGAGCAAGAGCCGGGCGATATCGAGCTTCTGCTGCCCTGGCATGCCGCGGGTACGTTGAATGCGCGCGATGCGCGCCGGGTCGAGGAAGCACTCGCCCGCGATCCCGATCTCGCCAGGCAGTTCGCCGTGATCCGCGAGGAATATGCCGAGACCATCAGCCTCAACGAGACGCTGGGAGCGCCGTCGGCGCGCGCCATGCAGAAATTGTTCGCCGCGATCGATGCCGAGCCGGCGCGCCACCCCTCCTTATCTCGCCGGACTGTCGGCGCGCTTTGCCGGCTTCTTCGCGAGCCTGTCGCCGCGTACGCTCGCCTGGTCGGCGACGCTTGGCGCGATCGCGCTGGTGCTGCAGGCCGGCGTGATCGGCGCGGTGCTGGTGAAGAACCAGTCCGGCACTTTCCAGACCGCCTCGCTCTCCACCGGCGATCACGATCCGGGCGTGGCAATGGCGCCGCGCGCGCTGGTGCGCTTTACTCCCGAGGCGAAGGTTGCCGACATCACCGCGCTGCTCGACACCTATCAGGCCTCGATCGTCGACAGCGCGCGGGAAGGCATGTTCCGCCTGCAATTCGGCTCCAAGCCGATGAGCAAGGACGAGGTCGCGAGCCTGATGGCGAAGCTGCAGGGCGAGAAGATCGTCAGCCTTGCCGTGCCGGCGCAGTAAGCGCGCGCGTTTCATTTCATACCGAGGTGCCATGATGCAGGGTGCTGCGAGCTGGCGGTCACGGACTTCTCGCGCGGCGCTGGCGCTGACCGCGCT
Source organism: uncultured Alphaproteobacteria bacterium (assembly GCA_963696845.1). GTDB lineage: Bacteria > Pseudomonadota > Alphaproteobacteria > Rhizobiales > Xanthobacteraceae > Bradyrhizobium. The sequence continues at coordinate 49,221 of CAVOLR010000020.1, read as the reverse complement.
GCTCGTTGCGGGCTCGCTCGCCCATGCCCAGAATTTCGTCCGCCCGCCCAACCTCAACATCGGGCCGCGTGCACCCCAGATCAATCCGCACGTCGGTATCGCCGGCGTCAACGTCGTACGGGCGCCGACACCCAACATCGCGGCGGCCGCCCACGTCAATCCGGCGACGAAGATGCCATACCTGCATTATTCGCCGAACCTCTATCCGTCCTGCGGCGCCGCCTTCCGCGACAGCGACGGCGAATGCCTGAACGCGCCGGTCGCCACGACCGGCGGTGGCGGCGCTTCGTCCGGCAAAGGCAAGGGCAAGGGGGGTGGCGGCAACAACACCTTCCAGAACGCGCTCAATCTGCGGAGCTTCAACAATCGCATCGTCGCCGAGCTCGCGGGCACCTACACCGACGAGCAGGCCGAAGCGCTGGCGCGTCGTCATGGATTGCGAAGGCTTTCCTTGCAGGCCTTCCCGTTGATCGGCGCGACCATCGGCTTGTTCCAGATCACCGACGGCCGTTCCTATGAGGCCGCCAGCCAGGATTTTGCCACCGCGAACGGCGTGGTCTCGGTGCAGCGGGACTGGCGCTACCTCTTGCAGGAGGAGAAGGCCGGGCAGGCCGAAGGCGATCCGGCGCAATACGCGCTCGCCAAGCTGCGCTTGCCCGAGGCGCATACGCTCGCGCGCGGCGCCAATGTTCTGGTCGCCGTCATCGACTCCGGTATCGATACGCGCCATCCCGAACTGGCGAATTCCGTGGCCGACAGTTTCGATGCGCTCGGCACCGGCGAGGGGCCGCATGTGCACGGCACCGGCATTGCCGGCGTGATCGCCTCGCACGCCCGGCTGATGGGCGCGGCTCCGTCAGCGCATCTGATCGCGATCCGCGCCTTCGGCCAGGGATCGGTCGGGGTGGAGAGCAGCACTTTCGTGATCTTGAAGAGCCTCGACCTTGCGGTGAGCCAGCACGCGCAGATCATCAATATGAGCTTTGCGGGTCCGAAGGACTCGCTGATCGAGCGCGCCGTCAATGCCGTGGCCAGCCGGGGCATCGTGATGATCGCGGCAAGCGGCAATGCGGGCGCGAAATCGCCGCCGCTCTATCCTGCCGCCAATCCGAATGTGATCGCGGTGTCCGCCACCGACGCCAGGGACAAGCTGTTCGAGGCGTCCAACCGCGGCAGCTACATCGCGCTATCAGCCCCCGGCGCCGAGATCTTCCTGCCCGCGCCGGACCAGAAGTACCAGATCACGTCGGGCACCTCGTTCGCAGCCGCCTATGTTTCCGGCATTGCCGCGCTGATGCTGGAGCGCAATCGGTGCGCTGAAGCCGGACGATCTGCGCGCCATTTTGACGCGCACCGCGCGCGATCTCGGCTCACCGGGTCGTGATGATCTGTTCGGCGCCGGCGAGGCCGACGCCCTTTCCGCAGTCGAGGCATCCATTGTGCCAGGCACGCCGGTCGCGGCGTCGGATGGCGCGAAAGCGGACGAAAAACCCGTGCAAACCGGGCTGGATCGGTCGCTGACGCCGCCGGTTGCCGCGGCGATCGAGACCGCCAGGCCGGCCGCGCAATAAGCTTGCGCGCGAAACAGTCGTTCTCGAAGGGTTAAAAAAATCGGCCGCCGCGCTTGAACGTCACGACGGCCCCGCGGCGACCAATACAGTGTGGGAGCGGTTTTCCCTCCCCATAGCTGTATCAGGCGCGAGCGCCCATCCACCCCAAGCGCCCGTATGGCTCGACCCGACCGGTTGTCCCCCCGGTCGGGTCTTTTCTTTTCGGCCAGCGAATCCCCGTGCGATTCCGGGATTCCGCCGCGGCGCTGGACAAGAATCACCTTTTCCACAACATATTGCGGTCACATCCCAAGTTGATTCGTGAGTGCGCGTCTGCGTCCGTTCTTTTTCTTGCGGGCTCTCTCATGACACATCGCACTGACGAGGCGCCGCGCCGCGAGGTCATCGCGCGCTGGTGCGCGCTGGCCGAGCAACGGCTGAACTATCTCACCGAAATGTTCGAGAGCGGCCGCTGGCGCCGTTTCTACACCGAGGTCGCCTTTCTGGAGAATATCAGGGAAGCCAAGTTGGCCGTCGAAACCTGGCGCGGCCTCTCGATGCCTGATCAGGCGCGGAGCGCACCGGCTGTCGAATGGGCTCTCCCGGCGCTGGCGCAGGGCATTGCCGCCGCACAGTTGGCCTTGTCGGAATTGACCGTCCCAGCACCGCTCCAGGCCGCCGAGCCTGATCCCGTGCCGATCGCGCCCGAGCCGTTCGAAGCTCGAAGAGGAACATGCCGTCGAACAGGCGGAACTCGCGCCAGTCGACGCGACGCCGTCCGAACCGGTCATCGACATGCTGGCGCTGGAGCAGGCGCTCGACATTCCCGACGCAGCGTTCGACATCACCGCGATCGAGGCGCGCTATCCGCTGCTGCGCAACGCGCTGTAGAGGCGGATCAGCGCCGCACTGCGTTGCCGCCGATCACGACCTGCGCGAAACGCTGCGCGCCTTCGGCCGACAGATCGGTGGTGATGGCGCGGGCGTGGTCGAGCCCGACCACCGCGCCGCGCGGCGTCTCCGAGATCATGTTGTTGTTGACCAGCGCCGTGCCGGCGCCCGCGACGACCGACACGCCGATCCCGGCAAAGGCCTTGCGGATCACATTGCCTGTGATGGCGACGTCGCGCAGATATTTGCCCCAGCCGGCGACGATGCCGAAGGCGGGCGCGTTCTCGATCACGTTGCCGGTGACGGAGCGTGTCGGCCTCGACATAGATGCCGATGCCGGCGTCATCGTCGGGCGCGGTTCCGATCGGACGCTTCGGCAACAGGTTGCGGATGATATTGCCCTGGACAACGGCGATGCGGCCGCCTTCGTTGAAGTTGCAGACGGAGACGCCGAGGGCTGCGCCGTCGACGGTATTGCCCGCGATGACGGCGGCCTCGAACGAGAATTCCGAATACAGCGCCACCTCGCGAACGTCGGTGACGCTGTTGTTCACGATCTGGATGTTGGAGGCAGAATTGCCGCGCACCGCGGAATAGTCGCAATTCCTGATGCGATTGCCGCGCACAATGACATTGTTCGCACGAAAAGCGTTGATGGCGTTGCCATATTGCCCGGAGCCGCCGGGGCCGGCCTTGATGTCCTCGATGCGGTTGTCGGCGACCAGCGTGCCGTCGTCGCCGATCGCGGTGCGCAGGATCTCGATGCCGTTGTCGTTGGTGCCGGTGATGGTGTTGCGCGCGACGATCAGGCCGAGCGCGTCGAACGACACGATCGCGGTCGTCGCGGTCCTGGTGATGATGTTGCCGGAGATATCGCCCGAGACCTGCTCGAGCCAGATGCCGTTGCCGCCGCTGCCGGATATCTCGCAATCATTGATACGCACGTCGCGGCCGGCGAGGCAGTGGATCAGGCCGCGGCGATCGGGCAGGGGAATGTTCGCCGCCGTCGAGCGTGATGCCGGAAAGGCCCAGGCTGTCGGCGCCTTCGGCGAGCAGCATCGTCGCGCCGCCGTTGAAGACGAGTTTGGTCGCGCCGCGCACGCCGACGAGCTGTGTGCCGCGCGAAAGCCGCAGCGTGCCGGTGCGATAGATGGCCGGGCGGCAGCGCCAGCGGCGCTTGTGCGCGCGTCGCTTCGTCGATCGCGCGCTGCAAGACGCGCGTCTGATCTTCGGGTGCATTGGGACGCACGCCATATTGCGTGGCGTCGCGGCCGAGTGTGGAGGTGAGCGGTGCTGCGCGCGCAGCATCGGGCGCCATCGCCAGCGCACCGGCGGCGCCTGCCGCGGAAGCTCCGAGAAGATGACGGCGGTTGAGGTCCATGGATCGCAATTCCAGAATGGGCGCACGATAGGTAACGCGAAAACGCGGCCCGCATGGTGAATGCGAGGACGGACCGTCGCGATTGTTGGGGGTAGGGTTAACAGGCCGTCAGGACAAGACGGCTTCGTGCAATGCGCTGCGCGTCAGCTTGATCATTTCACCGAGCATGCCTTCGCCGGCATCGACCAACGCCTCCAGCGTGATGCCGCCGGGAATGCGCGCCGTGCCATCGCGTGCGAGCAGGGGAACGTGGATGAAGGCGGCAAGGCGAGGACCGTCCTCGCGCTGCGTCGCCTCGATCGCGCGCCAGCTCAGATAGTTGCAGAGATAGCTGCCGGCATCGCGCGAGAGCGCGCGCGTCGATGCCGCTCGCCAGCGCCGCGCGCAGCAGTTTTGCGGTATGCGGGCCGAACATCCGGGCATCCGACGCCGGGCGCGATCGATCCCTTGCGGATGCGCGTGCCGTCGGCGTCGGGCCAGATCGTGGTGATCGCGTTGCGCGCGCGAGTTTCGATACGCAGATACGGGGTGCGCGCGGCAAGGCCGAACATCAACAGCGCATGCGGCCGATGCTTCCTCAGCAATCCCGGCAATTCGCGATCGACGGTGGCGTAGGTGACGTGGAAGATGTGGCTGGACAGCTCGACATCGTCGAAGGCGGGCCGGCGCAGCCGCATCAGCCGCTCGACCAGCGGCATGGTCGGATTGTAGGGCGCGCCCGGAAACGCGCCGAAGCCGGTGACGAGGATGCGAGGCTTGTCGCTCATCGCAGCAGCTCGACGATATCTTCGGCGGCAAGCGAGGGCGTCAGCCGGCCGGCCGCGACCTCGGCCTCGATTTTCTTCACCTTGGCGCGGACCGACGCGTCCGCGCGCAGCCGCGCCAGCATGCGTTGCTCCAGCATCGACCACATCCATTTGATCTGCTGGTCGCGCCGCCGCGCGGCGAAATCGCCCGAGGCATTCATGGCGGTGCGATGATCGAGGATCTTCTGCCAGAGTTCGGCAATGCCGTTGCCGGTCAGCGCCGAATAGGTGACGACGGGCGGATGCCAGTGCTCGGAGCGGGGTGTGAGAATATGCAGCGCGCTCTTGTAGTCGGCGGCGGCATGCTGCGCGCGCTTGAGATTGTCGCCGTCGGCCTTGTTGATCGCGATCATGTCGGCGAGCTCGACCAGGCCCTTCTTGATGCCCTGCAACTCGTCGCCGGCGCCGGGCAGCATCAACGCCAGGAAGAAATCCGTCATGTCGCACACCGCGGTCTCGGACTGGCCGATGCCGACGGTCTCGACCAGGATCACGTCGAAGCCGGCCGCCTCGCACAACAGCATCGCCTCGCGCGTCTTGGCCGCGACGCCGCCGAGCGTGCCCGATGACGGCGAGGGGCGGATATAGGCGTGGTCGGAGGCGGCAAGCCGCGCCATCCGCGTCTTGTCGCCGAGGATCGAGCCGCCGGTGCGCGCCGAGGACGGATCGACCGCGAGCACCGCGACCTTGTGGCCGTGCTCGATCAGGAACATGCCGAGCGCATCGATGGTGGTGGACTTGCCGACGCCGGGCGAGCCGGTGATGCCGACGCGGATCGCGTTGCCGGTCGCGGGCAACAGCGCCTGCACGAGGTCGCGCGCCGAGGCCTGATGATCGCCGCGCCGGCTTTCGACCAGCGTGATGGCGCGCGCCAGCGCGGCGCGGTTGCCGGCGCGGAGGTCTTTCGCGAGGGATTTGATGTCGGGGGAACTGCGCTTCGGCGGGGTCATGGCTTGGTTTACAACGCCTGCGCGGTCGCAGGCGAGGGCGCCGGCCTTGGCGATCCACCGCGATTGCGCTGCGTAAAGCGTGCGGAGCTACTCCGCCGCCTCGCTATGGCCGAGCCGGGCGTTGAGCTTGTGGATCAGCTCTTCGGCCGCATCCGAGATCACGGTGCCCGGCGGATAGATCGCCTCCGCGCCGGCCTTGTAGAGCGCGTCGTAATCCTGCGGCGGCACCACGCCGCCGACGATGATCATGATGTCCTCGCGGCCCTGCTTCTTCAGCGCGGCCTTCAATTCCGGCACCGCGGTGAGATGCGCGGCGGCGAGCGAGGACACGCCGAGAATATGCACGTCGTTCTCGACCGCCTGCCGCGCGGCCTCGTCGGCGGTCGCAAACAGCGGTCCGATATCGACGTCGAAGCCGACATCGGCGAAGGCGGATGCGATCACCTTCTGGCCGCGGTCGTGGCCGTCCTGGCCGATCTTGGCGACGAGGATGCGCGGGCGCCGGCCTTCCGCCTCCTCGAAGGCGTCGATCAGCGCCTGCACCTTCTCGACCTTGTTCGACATCGCGGACGCCTCCCGCTTGTAGACGCCGGTGATGGACTTGATCTCGGCGCGGTGACGCCCGAACACCTTCTCCATCGCGTCCGAAATTTCGCCGACGGTGGCTTTCGCGCGCGCCGCGTCGATCGCGAGCGCCAGCAGATTGCCGTTGCCTTCGCCGGCCGAGCGGGTCAGCGCGGCCAGTGCCGCATCGACGTCCTTCTGGCTGCGCTCGCCGCGCAGCCGCTTCAGCTTGTCGATCTGCAGCCGCCGCACCGTCGAATTCTCGACCTTGAGGATGTCGATCGGCCGCTCGTCCGTCGGCTTGTATTTGTTGACGCCGATCACGGCCTGCCGGCCGGCGTCGATGCGCGCCTGCGTCTTGGCGGAGGCTTCCTCGATGCGCAGCTTCGGCACGCCGGCCTCGATCGCCTTGGCCATGCCGCCGAGTTCCTCGACCTCCTGGATATGGCCCCAGGCTTTCGCCGCGAGATCGCGGGTCAGCCGCTCGACATAATAGGAGCCGCCCCAGGGATCGATGATGCGGTTGGTGCCGCTCTCCTGCTGCAGGAACAGCTGCGTGTTGCGCGCGATGCGGGCGGAGAAATCGGTCGGCAGCGCCAGCGCCTCGTCGAGCGCATTGGTGTGCAGCGACTGGGTATGGCCCTGGGTTGCCGCCATCGCCTCGATCGTGGTGCGCATCACGTTGTTGAAGACGTCCTGCGCGGTCAGCGACCAGCCCGAGGTCTGGCAATGCGTGCGCAGCGACAGCGAGCGCGGGTCCTTCGGATTGAACGGCTTCAACAGCTTCGCCCAGAGCAGCCGCGCGGCGCGCATCTTGGCGACTTCCATGAAGAAGTTCATGCCGATCGCCCAGAAGAAAGAGAGGCGGGGAGCAAAACGATCGACGTCGAGGCCGGCGGCGAGTCCGGCGCGCAGATATTCGACGCCGTCGGCGAGCGTGTAGGCAAGCTCGAGGTCCTGCGTCGCGCCGGCTTCCTGCATGTGATAGCCGGAGATCGAGATCGAGTTGTACTTCGGCATCCGCTGCGAGGTGTAGGCGAAGATGTCGGAGATGATCCGCATCGAGGACGTCGGCGGATAGATATAGGTGTTGCGCACCATGAACTCTTTCAGAATGTCGTTCTGAATGGTGCCCGACAGTTTCTCCGGCGGCACGCCCTGTTCCTCGGCGGCGACGACGAACAGCGCGAGGATCGGCAGCACCGCGCCGTTCATGGTCATCGACACGCTCATCCGGTCGAGCGGGATGCCCGCGAACAGCGTGCGCATGTCGTAGATCGAGTCGATGGCGACGCCGGCCATGCCGACGTCGCCGGAGACGCGCGGATGATCGGAATCGTAGCCGCGATGGGTGGCGAGATCGAAGGCGACCGACAGGCCCTTCTGTCCGGCGGCGAGATTGCGGCGATAGAAGGCGTTGGAGTCCTCCGCCGTGGAGAAGCCGGCATATTGCCTGATGGTCCAGGGCTGGTTGACATACATGGTCGGGTAGGGGCCGCGCAGATAGGGCGCGATGCCGGGCAAGGTCTCGAGGAAATCGAGGCCTTCGAAGATCGGCCTCGCCATAGGCCGGCTTGACCGGAATGCCTTCGGGCGTCAGCCACGGCTCCGCCTTGCCGGCAGGCGCTGCGACCGCGACCGGCTCGAAGGCGACATTGGCGAAATCAGGAATGCGGCTCATGGTGTCGACCATATCATATTCGAGACCCGGCAACGCCACCTTCAATCATGATCCGGATGCTGGTGGCTGACGATGGTGGCCATCTTGTCCGGGCCGTAATTCTGCATCGTGGTCTGGCTCGGCAGGTTCGCGATCCCGACCACCCAGCCGAGCCGGGATTCGGTGCCATATTGCCGCGTCGGGATCACCCGGTCGGGCCGGTCGAAGGTCCCGGTCAGGATCTCGATCCGGGGCCCGTCGATGCGGCGGAAGCTCAAGGGCGTGCCGCAGTCGCGGCAGAAATCGCGCTCGGCGATCGAGGAGGATTTGAACGCGGCGGGCTTGCCGCGGGTCCAGGTAAAATCGCCCTTGTCGATATCGGCGAAGGAGGCGAACGGCGCGCCTGCCGCCTTCTGGCACATCCGGCAATGGCAGATGCTGACCCGGACCGGCGCGGCCTTCAGCGCAAAACGGATGGCGCCGCATTGGCAGCCTCCGGTCAGCACGGGCTTGGTCTCCGCGGTCATGCTTGCTCCATCAGCTCATAGGCCTTTCGCAGGGTGGCGAGCGCGTCGCCGCCTGCAAAGATGAAGTCGGTCACGCCGGCACCGCGCAGCGCGGCTTCCTGCTCGCCGGGCCGGCCTGCCAGATAGATATGTCTTGCGCCTGATGTTTGCAGGGCCTTGGCGGCGGCTTCCGCCTGCTGCGCATAGACCTTGTCTTGGGAACAAAGGCACACGAGCGCTGCGCCCGGACGCCTTCCAGGCGGCGGCGAGTGCGCCGGCGTCGGAAAAGCCTTCGGTGTCGATGGCCTCGATGCCGCCGGTCTCGAAGAAACTCTTGGCGAAGGTCGCGCGCGCGGTGAAGTCGGCGGCGGTGCCGAGATTGGCGAGGAAGACGCGCGGGCGCTTGCCGGTCTGTCTTCAGCGATCGCATCGGATCGGTCGCGCAACGCTCAAAGGGCGCGGCGAGCCGCATCGGCGGGAGCGGATCGAATTTGATTTGGCCGTCGCCGTAGGCGCGGAAGCACAATCGGCTTCGACATCGAGCACGGCGATGTCGTCTTCGTGCAGGTTCGGGAACTCGCTGGCGCCGGTCAGCACGTCCGGCGTTTTGCGACATTGACCTCGCGCGCCGCGCGGGTGGCGGCGACCTTGCGCTGGATCAGGTTCTGCTGAAGCGCGGCGAACAGCCCGCCGGCCTTCTCGATCTCCTGGAACAGCGTCCAGGCCGTTTCGCAGAGCTCCCGCGTCAGGCCTCGATGCCGCCGGAGCCTGCCGCGGGATCGCTGACCTTGGCGAGATTGGATTCCTCCAGCAGTATGAGCTGCGTGTTGCGCGCGACGCGACGCGCGAAAGCATCGGGCAGGCCGCGCGCCAGCGTATGCGGCAGCACGGTGATGGCGTTGGCGCCGGCGAGCCCGGCGGAGAAGGTCGCCATGGTCGCGCGCAGCATGTTCACATAGGGATCGCGCTGGGTCAGCATGCGCCACGATGTGTCGGCGGCGATGAACAGCGGCTTCGGCGCAAGCCCGCAGGCCTGCTCGATGCGCGCCCACAACAGCCGCAGCGCGCGGAATTTGGCCAGCGTCAGGAACTGATCGGCATCGGCGGTGAGCCGCGAACGTAGATCATGCCCTGCGCCGCATCGAGCGTCGATGCCGGATTGCTTCCATCACGCGCAGATAGGCGACGCGCGGCCGCCAGCGCAAAGGCCAGCTCCTGCGCCTCGGAACCGCCGGCATCATGCACGACGCGGCCGTCGGCGAGCGACGATCGGGCTCTTGAAACCCGCGCCAGCAAGACCTCGCACCGCGCTCGTGACGCGCACGGCATCGATCTCGGACCAGCGTATGGACTCGATCCCCACACGGCCAGGCGTCGAGCGGATCGAGGCCGAAGCGGATGTCGCAAGCCTTGGCGGGCGAAAACCCCTTGCGCTTCGATGAGTTCGGCGACATGGATCGCGGCCATTCCGCGATTGCGGGCCGATCTGCAGGTCCAGCGCAATTCCGGCATCGAGGATGACGCCGTCGAACAGTCTTTTCGATCGCCTCCGGCGACGGATCGAGCGCCGAAACCGTGCGCGCCGTTGGCCGCCGGCAAACTCCAGCGTCGAGGCCAGTCGCGCCATTTTCGAGATCGTGCAGGGCCTGCGCATTGGCCTTGCGCCGGATCGGGATGATCGACCCGCTGCATGATCTGCCACGGCATCGCCGCCGCGCGGCCGGCAATCGGCGTGGCGCCTTTCGCGCGCGCATAGATCGGCGCGATCTTGAGATCGTCATAGGTCTTGCTCACCAGCCGTTCGAACGGCGCGCCCTTCAGCACGCCGTCGACCAGCTTGCGCCAGTCGTCCTGCGTGGCCTGCGCAAAATCCGCGGCGAGGGGCAAATCGGGGGTCGTCGTCATCCCAAGACTCTTGTTATGTGGCCGGAAATTGCCATGGGCGGACGGCCAAGCCAAACGCTTAATCGAGGTCCGGCAGCCGCTCGATACCGTCGATCGAAAGCTGTGCCAGCGCGTCCTTGACGCGCCGCCCCGCGATCACGCGCTCGGGCGCGATCTCGGCGAGCGGCACCAGCACGAAGGCGCGCTCGAACAGGCGAGGGTGGGGCAGCGTCAGTTCCGGCTTGTCGAGCTTGACGTCGTCATAGGCGATCAGGTCGAGGTCGAGCGTGCGCGGGCCCCAGCGCTGCTCCTTCGCGCGGTCGCGGCCGAATTTCTGTTCGATCTTGTGCAGGGTGAACAGCAGCGCATGCGGATCGAGGCTGGTCTCGATCTCGATGCAGGCGTTGATGAAGCGGGGCTGGTTTTCCTCGCCCCAGGGCGGCGTGGCGTAGTCGGACGAGCGCGCCAGCAGCGCGGCCTGCGCCATGCCGCAGATATGCGCGATCGCCTTTTTGAATGTCGCGCGGACGTCGCCGACATTGCCGCCGAGCGCGATGATGGCGTTAGCCATGCCGGCTGCGCGTCAGCACCACGCCGACGTCTTCGAAGATTTCGGCGATCGGCGCGTGCGGCTTGTGCACGGTGACCTTGACCGCGCGGATGCGGGGAAAGGCCGCGAGGATGGCGTCGGCCACCGCGCCGGCCGCGCGCTCCAGCAGCTTGTAGTTGGTGCCCTTGAAGGCCGAGGTCGCGGTCGCCACCACGTTGGAATAGGACACGGTGTCGGCGAGACGGTCGGTGCGCGAGGATTCCGACAGGTCGGTGTAGAGCTCGAGATCGATCACGAAGCGCTGCCCGACCCTGGTCTCGTGCTCCATCACGCCGTGACGGGCATGGACCACGACGCCCTTGATGAAAATCGTGTCGGTCATCCCTGATCCTCGATCGCCGCGGCGACCTTCAACGCCTGTACCGTCTCTGCGACATCATGGGTGCGGATGATCCGCGCGCCGCCTTTCGCCGCGATCAGATGCGCCGCGATCGAGCCGCCCAGCCGCTGCTGCGGCTCCGACGGCGACACGGACGCGATGAAGCGCTTGCGCGAGGCGCCGACCAGAAGCGGCAGGCCGAAGCGCGTGAGCTGATCGAGACGGGCGAGTGCGATCATGCTCTGCTCGGGCGTCTTGCCGAAGCCGATGCCGGGATCGAGCACGATGTGGCCGTCGGGAATGCCGGCCTTCGCCGCGATGTCGAGCGAGCGCGCGAAGAAGCCGGCGATATCCTTCATGATGTCGATGGCGGGATCGGCACGGTCGCGGTTGTGCATGATGATGACGGGCACGCCGCGCCGCGCCACCAGCGACGCCATCCGGCTGTCGCGCTGCAGGCCCCAGACGTCGTTGGCGATCGACGGCGCCTGCATCCAGCGCAAAGGCGGCGACGTCCGATTTCATGCTGTCGATGGAGACGGGAACGCCGAGCTTGATGATGTCGGCAAGGACCGGCCGCAGCCGCGCCATTTCCTCGTCCGCGCCGACCGGCCGGGCGCCGCCATAGGGGCGGGTGGACTCCGCGCCGATATCGATGATGTCGGCGCCCTCCGCGACCAGGCGCTTTGCCTGCGCCAGCGCGTGCTCGGGCTCGAGGAATTCTCCGCCGTCGGAAAAGGAATCCGGCGTCACATTGAGCACGCCCATCACGGCCGGAATCGGACCGGACAGCAGCTTTTGCAGCAGCGGATGGACCGCCGTTGCGGACGGGACCGGTCTGGAGGTGGCTGCCATCATGCCGTGGCTTTGCGCGGTCGGGGCAGGGGAGTCAAGACGGCCGCGGGACCCGCAGGCAGCCGCGCGGAACGCGGCTGCAAATCCGACTAATAGGTAATCTTGGGCTGCAGCTTGCGGGCCTGCGCGATCAGCTGCTCGACCGACTTCTCGGAAGGCAGGACACGGACCAGCTTTCGCCTGGTGTTCACTTCCTTCATGTTCTGGGCCAGCCGCGCCGGGTTGCGATGCGCAAGCTCGCGCACCGTGGTCACGCCGGCCGCGCGCATCAGGTTGACCTTGGCCTTGCCCATGCCGGGAATGCGCATGTAGTCGGACACATTGGCCCATTCGAGGAGTTGCTGCTCGCTGATGCCGGTCCTGGACGAGAGCGCCTTGCGGCCCCTCACGTTGCGGGCGGCCTCCAGCAGCGCATCGGTGGTGCGGATACCCAGCGATTTGAGCTTGGAGGCGGCGAAGGCACTCATGCCTTCAATATCGGAGATCGGATATGTCATGTCACTCAATTCAAAGAAGGTGCTTCAGGCAAACTGGCTAAGCCCCGGCGTCCCTGCGATGATCGCGCGCATCCGATCCGCTCCGATTTTGTCGCGGCCGAAGGCGAAAAGTTCACGCGCGATCTTCTGAATGTCCGTGATGGTGAGCCCGAGACCCATCAGCCGCGTGCCGACCGCCATCAGGCCGCCGCCCATCAGCCGCGAGAGGCCGCTGCCGTCGCGCGCGGCCGCGATTGCGGCCTCCGCACCCGGGATGCCGTCGATCAGCACCTGTACGGTTTCGGGAGGTCCCTCGCTTCGGAGATAGTCCAGCATGATGCCTATGGTTTTTTCGGCAACGGCATCGTCTATGCCGGCCTTGGCGGCCAGCTCATCAACCAATTCGTTCATGTTGCCCCGCCTCGACCGGTTGCTGACCGGGTCTCCCTGCTCAGAAATTCATCTTGGGCTTCGCAAATACGAAATACAAGCGACCAACCACATTCCCGGCGCGATTCATCTTCATTCGCGCCGCAAGTGTTGCAGCAATGCAAGAGCGGACATGGAATCCCGCGCGAATTGTCGCGGTTGCCAACGGCGATTCCGACTTTCGACGGACGATCATGCGGAAATCTTGCGCGTGAGCAGGCGCAAAACGCACGTTCGGAGCCGCCGTTGACGGTTTCAATCGTCTTGCGAGATGCAGTATGATCACCATCGAAGCCCCGATTGAGGCGAAGAGACCGACGCGCGATGGCTATACCCGACAACAATGTGGCCGACACCGATGAGAAGATCTTCGTCGGCAAGGGCGAGCAACCGGCCTGGCTGACGCTGGCGCTCGCCAATCGCCACGGCCTCGTCACCGGCGCGACCGGAACGGGCAAGACCGTCTCGCTGCAGGTGATGGCGGAGGGATTTGCGCGGGCCGGCGTGCCCGTGTTCGCCGCCGACATCAAGGGCGACCTGTCCGGCATCTCCGAGATCGGCGAGGCCAAGGACTTCATCGTCAAGCGCGCCGACGAGATCGGCCTCAAATTCCAGCCGGACCAGTTTTCGACGGTGTTCTGGGACGTTTTCGGCGAGCAGGGCCATCCCGTGCGCGCCACCGTCACGGAAATGGGGCCGCTGTTGCTGGCGCGGATGCTCGATCTCAACGATGTGCAGGAAGGCGTGCTCAACGTCGCCTTCCGCGTCGCCGACGAGAACGGGCTCACCCTGATCGACATGAAGGATTTGCGGGCGCTGCTCGATGCGATCGTGCCGGCCGGCGGGAAAGATGGCGACGACGATCCGCTGGCGCCGATCCGCAAGGCCGCGGCGGGGTTCGGCAACGTCACCAAGGCGACCGTCGGCACCATCCAGCGCCAGCTGCTGGTGCTGGAGAACCAGGGCGGCGCCAAATTCTTCGGCGAGCCGGCGCTGGCGCTGAAGGATTTCATGCGCACCGACCGCGACGGGCGCGGCATGGTCAACATCCTGGTCGCCGACAAGCTGATGCAGAGCCCGCGGCTCTACGCCACCTTCCTGCTCTGGATGCTGTCGGAGCTGTTCGAGGAGCTGCCCGAGGTCGGCGACCCGCCGAAGCCGAAGCTGGTGTTCTTCTTCGACGAGGCGCATCTGTTGTTCAACGACGCGCCGAAGGCGCTGATGGACAAGATCGAGCAGGTGGTGCGGCTGATCCGCTCCAAGGGCGTCGGCGTCTACTTCGTGACCCAGAATCCGGTCGACGTGCCCGATCGCGTGCTCGGCCAGCTCGGCAACCGCGTGCAGCACGCGCTGCGCGCCTTCACGCCGCGCGACCAGAAGGCGGTGCAGGCGGCCGCCCAGACGTTTCGGCCCAATCCGAAGCTCGACACCGCCAAGGCGATCATGGAGCTCGGCAAGGGCGAGGCGCTGGTGTCGTTCCTCGAAGGCAACGGCACGCCGGCGATGGTCGAGCGCGCGCTGATCCGGCCGCCATCGGCGCGGATCGGGCCGATCACGCCGGAGGAACGCAAGGCGATCATGGATGCGAGCCCGGTGAAGGGCAAATACGACACCGCGATCGACGCGGAATCGGCTTACGAGATTTTGCAGAAGCGCGTCGCCGGAAACGCCGCGCATCCCGACGACGCGGGCGGCGGTGGCGACATCGGCATCCTCGGCCATCTCGGCGCCATCGTCGGCACGATCTTCGGCACCAATGCCAGGCGCGGCCGGCTCTCGACCGGCCAGCTCATCACGCGCAACATCACGCGCTCGGTGACCGACAAGGTGGTGGGCGGCGTCGCCGCCAGCCTCGGCAAATCCGTTGCCGGATCGCTCGGCGGCTCGGTCGGCCGTTCGCTGGTGCGCGGCGCGCTCGGCGGCCTGTTGCGGCGGCGATGAACGCTTGAGATAGCCAACAACAATCCGGAGTCAGGGAATAACAATGGCCAACGCCCAACTGCAATCCGTCCTCGATCGCATCGACGCCGATTTCGACAACAGCCTCGAGCGGCTGTTTGCCCTGCTTCGCATCAAATCGATCTCGGCCGATCCCGCCTTCGCCGGCGATTGCAAGGCGGCCGCCGATCATCTGGCGAAAGACATCGCTTCGCTCGGCTTTGCCACCGACGTGCGGCCGACCGCCGGTCATCCCGCGATCGTCGCCAAGAGCAACGGCCACGCCGGTGCGCGCGTGCTGTTCTACGGTCACTATGACGTGCAGCCGGTCGATCCGCTCAATCTCTGGCACCGGCCGCCGTTCGAGCCCGTGGTGACCGACCACGCCGACGGGCGCAAGATCATCGTCGCGCGCGGCGCCGAGGACGACAAGGGCCAGCTCATGACCTTCGTCGAGGCCTGCCGCGCCTGGAAGAACGTGACGGGCGCGCTGCCGCTCAACATCACCATGCTGATCGAGGGCGAGGAGGAGATCGGCTCGAAGAATTTCGTGCCGTTCCTCGAAGCCAACAAGAAGGAGCTCGCGGCCGACTACGCGCTGGTCTGCGACACCAGCATGTGGGACCCGGCCACGCCCGCGATCACCACCTCGCTGCGCGGCCTCGTCTATGACGAGGTCAAGATCAAGGCCGCCAGCCGCGACCTGCATTCCGGCGTGTTCGGCGGCGGCGCGCGCAATCCGATCCGCGTGCTGACCTACATCCTCGGCGGCCTGTTCGACGAGAACGGCCACATCACCATTCCCGGCTTCTATGACGGCGTGAAGGATTTGCCGCCGGACATTCTGGCGCAATGGAAGAAGCTGAACCTGTCGCCCGAAACCTTCCTGAAGCCGATCGGGCTTTCGATTCCGGCCGGCGAGAAGGACCGGCTGTTGATCGAGCAGGTTTCGTCGCGTCCGACCTGCGACATCAACGGCATCGTCGGCGGCTATATCGGCGAAGGCTCGAAGACCGTGATCCCGGCGGAAGCCTCCGCCAAGATTTCGTTCCGCCTGGTCGAGGGCCAGGACCCCGCGAAGATCCGCAAGGCCTTCCGCGATTACGTCACCGCGCGGATCCCCGGCGACTGCAAGGTCGAGTTCGGCGACCACTCGTCGGCGCCCGCGATCGCGCTGCCCTGGGACATGAAGGCGCTGGGCGCCGCGAGGAAGGCGCTGACGGAAGAGTGGGGCAAGGAGACCGTGCTGTTCGGCTCCGGCGCCTCGATCCCGGTCGTCGCCGATTTCAAGAAGACGCTCGGCCTCGACTCGCTGCTGGTCGGCTTCGGCCTCGACGACGACAACATCCATTCGCCGAACGAGAAGTACGACCTGCAAGAGCTATCACAAGGGCATCCGCTCCTGGGCGCGCATCCTCGCCGCGCTCGCGGAATTGCCGCACTAAGGATTTCGCCGATGCCCCAAAGCAAAAACGCCGCCCGGAATTGGGCGGCGTTTTGATTCGGTAGTGCAGAGGTCGTTGGCGAAGATAATAGGCGCAAACCGTAAAATTTCAATTCATGCGTAAAGTCTACGGCGCCGGGATCGACAGCAGGCTGGAGATGCTGCGGCCGCGGATGTCGTAGACCCGCGCGAACACCACGTCGTCGCGCTTGATCTCGACCATGACCGGCGCGGTCAGGCCCTTGCAGTAGAACTCGCCGAGCGTCATGGCGAAGTCGGCGGCATGGCTGTCCCAGCCGATGGTGAAGTCGGGACCGAGCGCGACCTGCGCCGGGCGCTGCGGTCCGCAGACCGCGACCTTCCACTTGCGGCCCTTCGGCGGCATTTCCTCCTTCTCGTCGAGCTGCTCGCGCAGCTCGTCGGAGGCCTGCTTGAAGGCGAGCCCCCAGTAATCCAGCATGAAGCGATCGTCGGCGGCGCGCACGGTGCCGGCGATATGGTTGAAATGCGTGTACTGATAGGGATGCAGCCGGATCATCTCGCCGAGCGGCAGCAGCAGGCCGAAGATCAACACGGCGAGCACCGCGGGCTGCCAGCTCCGGCGATTGTCCCTCAGCCAGCGCATCACCCACTCGAAGGCGACGCCGCCGATGATCGTCATCGGCGGGATCACGAAGATGAAGTGCCGGATGCCGTTATAGAGCGCGGGCCGCTTCACCATGGCGATCACGATCGGCAGCGTGGCGGCGAGCGTCAGCATCAACAGGATGGTCTTGCGCCGCGCGGTGACGTCGCTGCGCGGCAGCACCACGAAGGTTCCGATGACGCCGGCGATCGACAGCGCCAGCAGCACTTCCGGCATCTGCAGCGCGAACAGCGTCGGCAGATAGGACCAGGGCATGTCGGGCACCGACACCAGCGCGCCGTCGAACATCTCCTTCCACGGCTTTTCGAAGAAGTGCGAGAAGTAGGTCAGGGCGTGGAAGGGATTGCCGACCTCCATGATCGACCACGGCCAGATCAGCCCCATGATGAGATAGCCGAGCGCAAGTCCCGGCAGCAGCACGACGACGACATGGACGAAGCGGTGCAGCGCTTCGCGCGCGCCTTCGCTGCGGACCTCCTGGATCAGCAGCGGAATGAAACCGATCAGCGCATAGACCAGCGCGAGCCCGCCGAGGATGCGCGAGCCGATCGACAGGCCGGCGCCGAGGCCGACGATCAGCACCGTGCGCGGCGAGGGCTTCGGATATTCTTCGGCGAGCCGCACCAGGCCCATCATCAGGATCACCATCGCGACCGCGAATGGCGCATCCTTCGGGTTCATGAACATGTGGCCGTAGAAGGTCGGGCACAGCGCGAGCAGCAGCAACGCGACGAGGCCGGCGAGCGGCCCGCCGACGCGGCGGCCGAGCCGCCATGTCACGGCAAGACCGATCACGCCGACGATGGCGCCGACCAGCCTGCGCGTCTCGAACAGTTCGAGCGGAATGACCTTGTGCAGCAGCGCCGCCGCCATGTCGAAGCCGCCGCCATACATGTAGAGGTTGGCGAACGACAGCGCGCCGGTGTCCTTGAAGCCGGACCCGTACATGCGCAGCAAGCAGGTCGGCATATTCGGCGTGGGTGTAGTCGTCCCAGCCGAGGCCGTAGTCATGGAAGGTGAAGGCGGCGATGACAGCGACGGCGCCCAGCACGACGAGCGCAAGCTCGTCGCACGTCCGTTCCACCGAGCGCCGTACAGGCGTGTCGATGGCCGAAGTCGTAATGGAAGTCATGGCAATCGGTAACCCGGCGTCCCTCTCGGCCCAGCTGGCGCTTATGGGCCTTGTTCCCCGGCATCCCTATAGCGCAATCGGATCGGGCAAGTAATTGGCAATTTGGGCGTAATTGGCCTGATGCGCTGCAACATTCCGCCGATCTGGTTAAATCACAGGCGCAATGAACCCCGAATGAATTGCGGATTTGATCCGCTGGCTGGCGCGAGGTGCCGATTGCCGTTGGCCATCGCCGTATTATGACGGTATCGTGGCGGCGGGCTGAGTGAAACGAGCGTGCGCTGGCAGGGTGGCCGGCAACGCGATGATGTGGGTGGTTCCGGTTCCGGGGTCGCGCGACCCCAAGCAGATGGCTGAACCGGTCCGCCAGGGGGAATGACGTCGATGATGATTGCCATGATGGTTGCCGGGATTGGCTCGGTGCTGGCCGGCCTGCTGGTGATCCTGTACGGCATCCCGATCCGGGAGTTCGGTTTCGGCAACACGCTGATCCTGATCGGCGTGCTCGGCGTCTGCACCGGCATGATCCTGCTTGCACTGTCGGCTGTCGTGGCCGAGCTCAAGGTGATCGCGCGCCGGCTGATGGACACCCGCGTCGGGCCCGAGACGCGCCCGCGTCCGGTGCTGCCGTCCGCGACCGAGCCGCCCGAACCGGTCGAGAGTCCCGACTGCTGCCGCGCCGCCCGTCGCGCCGCTGGCCATGCAGGACGACATTCCGCCGCGCGACGCGCCGCCGCCCGAGGTCGCAGCGACCGAGGCTGCGCCGCCGGCAAGGCCGAAGCGGAATTTGCTGTTCGAGTCGAGCGTGCGGAAGGATCGCGAGCGCGCGCCGGGCGAACCGCCGCCGGCGAACTTCGAAGATGCCTGGCCGAAGGTCGATCGCGGCCGCAATGGCGACATTCCGCCGCAGCGCCGCAGCCCGCGCGCGCCGCTTGGCACGCCTGAAGCAAATGCAGGCGCGCCCGAGCGCAACGCGCCGCCGCCATCGCCGCCGAGCGAGGCGCAGCCGGGCGTGACCGTGCTCAAGTCGGGCGTGGTCGACGGCATGGCCTATTCGCTTTATTCCGACGGCTCGATCGAGGCGCAGATGCCGGAAGGGCTGATGCGCTTTGCCTCGCTCGACGAATTGACCGCCCATATCGACCGGCGGCCGTGAACTCTCGGCCCGGGCCGGCAATACATCATTGTTCTTGTAATATTGGCAGTAATCCGTAGTTTATGCGCTGTTGCGCCAGCGTATTGGTGCGCCCCGATATATTGTTGAGAGGTTTGACGTCATGACGGACGGCGCCGCCAAGGGCTACATCGATCTGACCGCGAATATCGTCTCGGCCTATCTCTCCAACAATCCGACGCCGGCCTCCGAAATCCCGAACCTGATCAGCCAGGTTCACTCGGCCCTGCTGCGCGTCTCCAGCGGACGCAGCGAGGCGCCGGCCGAGCCGGCAAAGCCCGCGGTGTCGCTGAAGAAGTCGATCAATCCGGATTATCTGGTCTGTCTGGAGGACGGCAAACGCTTCAAGTCGCTGAAGCGCCATCTGCGCACGCAGTACAACATGACGCCGGAGCAATACCGCGACAAATGGGGCCTGCCGGCCGACTATCCGATGGTCGCGCCGAACTATGCGGTGGCGCGCTCGCAGCTTGCGAAGCAGATGGGCCTCGGCCAGCAGCGGCGGAAGCGGAAGTAGCTCAGCTCGCCGTCGCCAGCGCGGCGCGCGCATCGGAGCGGATGCGTTCGACCATCGCGCGCAGGCCGTTGGAGCGCTGCGGCGTCAGATGATCGCGGAAGCCGAATTCGTCGAACACGTCGGTCGCGTCGGTCGACAGGATTTCCTTCGGCGTGCGGCCGGAATAGAGCGTGAGCAGGATCGCGATCAGCCCGCGCACGATATGCGCGTCGCTGTCGCCGAGATATTTCAGCATCGGCTCCTTGCCGCCGCGGTCGAGCGTCTTCGACAGCCAGACCTGGCTGACGCAGCCCTGCACCTTGTTGGCGGCGGAATGCTCGGCTTCCGGCATCGGCTCGAGCGTGCGGCCGAGCTCGATGACATAGCGGTAGCGGTCGTCCCACTCCTCCAGCAGCGCAAAATTGTCCCTGATCTCGTCGATATCAGTCATGATGGCCCGCGTTCCGTCCAGCTCCTTATATAAGGTCGGAAGCGGCCGAAAGCGAGTTCCGGAACTGGCATTCGGATTGACGAGGCGCTACGGCGCGCCGCCGCGCCATTCCACGGCGAGATCGTCGCCCGACAGCGTATCGCGCGGGGCCATCTCGGCCGCGGCGGGTCGGCGGCATCGGCGACGCCGATCGAGCCGGTATGGTCAGGCGCCTTCTTGTCTTTGGCTTGTCCTTGCGGCTGTCCTTTGCGGCCTCGGCCGGCTTCTTGTCGGTGATCGAATTGTAGACCTTGCGCGCGCCGTCCTGCGCCCGCACGCCGATCACGGTCGCGGCCTGGCCGCCGACCTCGCAGGCCGCCGGCTGGCGCTTGCAGAACTGGCTCATGTCGGACACGGCCGCGGTCGCGGCCTGCACCGCGTCCGACACGCTGATCTGCGGCAGCTTCTCCGAGTCGGGCGTCTTGTCGCGCGGCAGCAGCACGAGCACGAGCCCGAGCCAGAATGCCAAGCGCAGCAGGAAGAACATCGGAACAGTTCCCGTCGTCGTAAGATCCGACCAACAGTCCTCGATAAATCGGAAGTGATTGCCTTGAGCTTAATTCGCTGAAAATTCGCCGAAAGAATCGATCGATCCGATTCTCTCGTAAATTTTCGATTGATGCGCTCGCGCAGAGCTTGCGCGGGGCGTCCACCATTTCGAAACCATAAGGGCGTGCGCTTCGAAACCCGTCATTCACCATCCGCGCCGAATGCATTGCCGCGAATAGCGGAAAAACCTCGCGAAAATCAGGCGTTTTGCCGCAGCTCGCGATCGCCTTAGCGTTCGTTTAATGTCGCTCTGACACGGTGACTGACGACAAGGGGGCGTTCCGGCGCGTCGTTTCCGACGGACAAGCCGAAGCGCGAATAGCCGTGACTGTGTTGAGTACCATCCGCGATTGTCTCGATGCGCTGCTGCATCCGTCGGCGTGCTACGACGCGCTGACCCGTGCGCGCCATCGCGCCTTCATGGCGCCGCGGCTGCTCGGCAGCCTCGCGGCCTTTGCGGTATTTCCGGTCTATCTGGCCTTCCGCGGCGCGCCCGATACGCTCGAGGTCGCCGCCTTCGCCTGGCTGATCGCGCCGATCCTGGTCTCCTGGTTCCTGTCGCGCACCGGCCGCTATGAGGGCGCGCATGTGCTGTCGTCGCTGGCGCTCGCGGGCCTCGTGATGGCGGTCGCGATCTCGACCGGCGGCATCGAATCCTTCGCCGCGATCTGGCTGGTGCTGGTTCCCCTCGAAGCGGCGTTGTCGGCGTCGCGCCGCGTGGTCGCCTTTGCCTCCGCGCTGGCGCTGACCTGCGCCGCGATCCTGATCCTCTGCGGTCATCTCGGCATGCTGCCCCGGCCGAAGCCAGCGCAGCCTCGCGCGGCATGCTGATGGCGTTCGGCGTGGCGTCGGCGACCCTTTATGCCGCGGGCCTCGCCTTCAGCACCGAGGCGCTGGCGCGCACCACGGTCTCGCTGCTGACGTCGGAGGAAGACCGCTACCGCCTGCTCGCGCGCAACATGAGCGACGTGATCTCGCGCCATCGCCGCAACGGCGCGGTGCAGTTCATCTCGCCGGCCGCCGAAGCGATGCTGGGCACGCCGGTCACGCGCCTCACCGGCCACGGCCTGTTCGACCGCGTCCATGTCGCCGACCGGCCGGCCTATCTCACCGCGCTGTCGGACGTGGCGCGCGACGGCGAAGCGCGCAGCGTCGAGTTCCGGCTGCGCCGCGACGTGCCGCGCACGGGCGCCGGCAGCGGACAGGTCGATTTCATCTGGGTCGAGATGCGCTGCCGGCCGCTCGAGCAGGCGCCGGCCGCCGAGGCCGAGGTCGTCGCCGTGATGCGCGACGTCACCGACCGCAAGATGCAGGAGCAGGCGCTCGATCTCGCGCGCAGCGCCGCGGAAGCCGCCGACGCCGCCAAGACGCGCTTCCTCGCCACCATGAGCCATGAGCTGCGCACGCCGCTCAACGCGATCATCGGCTTCTCCGAGATGATCGTGCAGGAAGATGCGCTGATGCTGGATGCGGCGCGGCGCAAGGAATACGCGCAGCTGATCAACGATTCCGGCCAGCATCTGCTGTCGGTCGTCAACGGCATCCTCGACATGTCGAAGATGGAGTCCGGCAATTTCGAGATCGCGCCGGAGCCGTTCGCGCCGCGCGCGGCGCTGATCAATTGCTGCAATCTGCTGGCGCTGAAGGCGCGCGAGAACGGCATCGAGCTTGCCACCGACGCGCCGCTCGATCTGCCCGTCATCACCGGCGATCCGCGCGCATTCAAGCAGATCGTGATCAATCTCGTCTCCAACGCCGTCAAGTTCACCGAGCGCGGCGGCAAGGTGACGGTTGCCGCCGGCATCGAAGGACCGCGCTTCGTGCTGCGCGTCAGCGACAACGGCGTGGGCATTGCGCCCGACGATCTCAAGCGGATCGGCGATCCCTTCTTCCAGGCCGGCAAGACCTATCAGCGCCGCCATGAGGGCACGGGGCTCGGCCTGTCGATCGTCAAAAGCCTGGTCGGCCTGCATGGCGGCGACATGCGCGTGCACAGCAAGATCGGCGAGGGCACCACCGTCACCGTTGCGCTGCCGCTCGCTTGCAGCAAGCCGGAAGCGACGCAGCCGGTCAGCAACATTGCGACGCTTGCGCCTGCCACGAGATCCGCAGCGCAGGAACAGACAGTTCAGGTGAAGAAAAGTGCCTAGAAAGACCAGAGACGATGACGAGATGCCGCGCCGCCGGCGCGGTCAGCGCCGCCGCGGTCGAAACCGAGCGCGGACTTGCGATGCGCATGCTGCTGCACAGCCCGAAGGACATGGTGGCGGGCCTGCTGGCCTTTGCAGGCGTCAGCGCCATCGTCGCCAACGCGCTGTTCCTGCAGACCGGCCAGCATCCGTCGCCGATGTTCGGCACATCGGTCCATCTCGGCGCATCCGAGTCCGTTGCCGCGCCCGCGCCCCGTCGAGGCCGATGCCGCCGCCTCCGAGCCGAGGCTTGCCGAACCTCGCCTCGCCGAACCCCGGCTGATCGAGCCGCGGGCCAACGATCCCCTCGCCAATATCATCAAGGCGACGGCGAGCTCGCCGCTGTCATCGACGCCGATGACATCTGCGCCGCCGTCGGCGAATGTCGTGCGGCCGCCGGCGCCGATCCCGCCACCGGTCCAGATCACCGGCTCGCGCCGCGTGGCGGCGGTGCAGCGCGCGCTCAGCGAGAACGGCTACGGCCAGTTGCGGGCGACCGGCACGATCGGCGCGGACACGCAGGCCGCGATCCGAAGTTCGAGCGCGAACGGCACATGGTGGTGACCGGCCAGATGTCGGATCGTCTGGTGAAGCGAGCTGACGGTCGTCACCGGTCACCCGATCGACTAGGTCACCGCGACTGGCGTTCGCCAACACGCTGGCCTATAGTCCTCTCCATGCGATTGAAATCAGCCATATGGGTGGCGGCCTATTTGCGCCGCTGCCAGACCGCGGGCGTGTTCGGCGCGGTGCGCCGGCGCGGCGCGGAGGAGGCGGGCGCGGTGTTCGTCAAGGTCGCAACGCTGGACGGCAACGCCACGCTCTATGTGCCGGCGCCGCAGACCGTCTATGACGACAGCCGGCCGATCGAGCGCTTCTTCGTGCCGACCACGCCGCAACCCGGTCCCGGAGCAGTCGGTGGAAGAGCGGCTTGCAAAGGAGATCCGCTTCGATCCCGACGTCTGGATCGTCGAGACCGAAGACAGGGCCGGCCGGCACTTCCTCGATCTGGCGCCAGCAGCGAAATAACTAGCGGCTCGAGCCATCCGTGCCGGTGCGCACCACGGCGCGGAGCCCGGCTGCACCGCAGGCCGCCTCTCGGCCGGCGCGCTGCGCGCGCGCTGCCGCTCGTCGTCGTAGAGTGTCGGACGATATTTGGCGCGGGCGGCCTCCATGGTCGAGCCGCGCCAGGCCGCCAGCATGACCAGCGCGGCGCGCTCGCTCAGCCGCTCATAGAGCCGCGCCAGCCGGTAGACATGGTGCACGGAGCTGCCGATCTCGGGCTTGAGGAACAGCAGCACGCGCTGGAAGGTCGGACCCGGCATATCGAGCGCGCGCATCGCGCAGGCGAGCGGCTCGCCGCCGGCGTCGTTCACGATCTCCGTTGCGATCCTGTGCGGCAGGATCAGCGTCTCCGACGAGCTCGCGGGTGAAATTCTCGGCGTCGGTGACGAACGCCGCCATCTCCAGCGCTGCGATCGAACGCGCCGCGCGCGCATTGCGGAACCCGCGGCGAGGCCTTGAGCGGGCTTTCGGCGAGATTGTGCAGGATCGCCGCGCGCTCGCTGGAGTTGGCGCGCGCGAACATCTCGCAGATTTGCGCGGCATCGGTCGGCTGCATCGACAGACTGGAAGCCATCCGCATCTCGGCTTCGGTCAACGGCTTCGGCGGCGGAGGCGCCAGCGGCGGCGAGGGGATTTCCTTCGCCATCGGCATCGGCGCATCGGCTTGCGCGGGCCTCACGCCGAGCTTGGTGAGGATCTCGAGCGGCGCGTCGGGATAGATCGCAAGCCGCGCGCGCACGGCCGCGCGGGTGGCGTCGTCGACCTGATCGATCAGGCGCGACGTCAGCTCGACGAACTGGCGCTGCTCGTCGGATGAATGCGTCGCCGCCTGCACATAGAGATCGGTCAGCACGCGCAGCAGCGTCGGCCTGATGTCGACGCCCTCGCGGCGGGAGAGCGTCATCAGCCCGTCGAAGCCCGGAAATAGCGGTGATGCGGTCATGTCAGGTTACGCGAACGTCGGAATTGTCCGCGTAAAACCTATGTCGGCAGGCTTTAACGCCGCGTTAAGGAAAACGATTTGTGAAGATGTGACGGCGAGCAGCGGCAACGCGTGCCGTATTAGCACGGTCGTTCCGCCGCGCATTAAGACCCCGTTAACCACGTACTGATCTTAATTGAAGTGTCGCCACATTCTAAGCGGCGACAACCAGAGAGAATGGGCATGGGGACCATCATCGAATTTCCGGCGGATGCGGCTTCGCGGCGGCTGGGCTCGAGCATGATCGGCGCGCCGGAGGGCTCGACGGGCACCGTCCTGATCCTTCCTGTCGTCCGCATCGAACGCGAGGGCGACGAAGCCAGCGACGGCGGCGGGCCGGAAGAGGGCGCCGCCTCGGGCGGCCGTCGCCGTCGCCGCTGACAACCAGAGGCATCGCGTCATGCCGGAGACGTTTCCGCCGATCCGGTATTTGTCGCCGGCCCTGTTGATCTCGCTCGCGTTGACGCTCGGCGCATGCAGCGGCGGCGATTTCGGCCGCACCCGCGAGGATTTCCGCAGCGACGACATGCATCGCTGGCTCGGGCTCGAGGCAACATCGAGCGTCGGGCTCCGTCCGTCGCAATTCCAGCTCACCGACAACGAACGCCAGCTTCGCGATCTCGCTTTTCCCCTGATCGAGCCGCCGCATTCGCGGCCCGCATGGAAGAGCGTGTTCGGCGATTATCTGCCGATGGCCTCGCCCTGGCGGCAGACGCCGGTCTTCGACCGCACCGCCTATGGGCGGATGCTGATCGACGAGCCGCACCGCTCGCACGCCTCGCGTTATTCGCAGCTGATCGACGACGTGCGCGGCGACATCACCCGCTTCGAGCCGTTCTACGCCAGCGCGATCAAGGTCATCGACCTCGACAAGAAGCGCGACGCCAGCCTGAAATACATCACCGAATTGTCGCCGCGCGAGCGCGCCGACGCGGTCGCGCGCATGCAGGAGAACTCGCTGATCGTGCAGTGGGTGCAGCAATGCCTGGAGCGGCGCGTGTCGTCCTATCGCTGGGCGCTGGAGCGGCTGGTGCTGCAGGCGCCCGACAACATCGCCGCCGACGCCGATCGCCTGATCAACGAGCTCGCGGCGCAGACCGCCAATCCGCCGGTCGTGACCGCGCCGGTCATCGCGCGCCCGCTGACGACGCGGGGATGAGGTCGACGCGGCAGCGTTTTCTGATTCAATCTGTCAAACAGCTACTCCGCTGTCGTCCTCGCGAGCGCGCAGACCGCGATCAGACCCATAGCGCCGGAGTCGTTGCGAAGCGCTGTGGCGCCGAATCCTGTCACAACGAGCATCCTGTGGTTATGGGTCCCGGGTCGCGCTACGCTTCGCTCGCGGTGACGACAGTGGTAAACATGACTCCGCATTCCCGCGGCGCGATTTCGCGTCCGGGTCTTGCTAATTCGGTGTCCCTCTGAAGTCAGAGGGCGCAGGGAGTACCGGGCGCTCGACCGCACCCGCAATCCTCGTGGGCTGAAAAGAAAAACGCCCACAGGTCGTCAGGCAGGGCCGAAATCGCACGGCACTCCCTGCGCAATGGCTTTACGGCTTACTCCGCGCTCTCCCCAGAGTACCGGGCTTGCTAGCCTCTGTCGCGCGATCCTGCGTTTCGGCCGCAAGGCCGAATCGCATCTCGGCAAACTTGACCCCAGCGTCGGGGGGACAGGACCACGCGGCTTGACCGTACGCGCCGGATACGCATCGTCTGCGTACCCTTTGCGTCCATCGCTCCCCGCACCACGTCTCGTGGCGTTCGCGAAACGCCCTCCGTAGTCGGCGCGGGATGGCTGCGGATATAGGTCATATTTCTGGTTTTCGGAAAGAGATTTATTTTTGCGCGGAGGGCTTGACACGTTTCTGTAAAACAGCAGGTGTTTTGCCCGTGCGGCGGCACTGCTCGACCTGGGCCTGGCAGCTCGACCTGCACGCATTTCGAGCGAGGCCTGCGCCTGCGGCATCAGGCCGGGCTCGGGCGCCAGCGCCTTCAGCACGATCAGGCCGGTCACGGACGGCGAGTTGATGATCAGCCGGTCGGCCGACGTCACTTCCTCGTCCTCGGGCAGATCGTCGTGCTGCGCCTCGGTCATCAGGTCGAGCTCGATCACCTTCCTGCCGGCCGAGCGGTCGTTGATGGCGTAATAGGCGAGCTCGTTGCGGGTGTAGAACGACACCGACGTGTAGGCCTGGCTCACCGGCACCGTCAGCTTGATCGGGCCGCCCGACAGATCGTAGCGGCAGACCGCGGTCGCAAACGCCGGATCGAGATAGGGCATCAGCGTGTTGGAGGGATCGGCCGGCGGCAGCACGGTGACGGCGTTGAGCTTGGTGATCGGCGTCAGGCGCGAATAGGCGTCCTGCGTCGCGATCCGCGGCAGCGCCAGCACGCTGACGAGATGCACCACGCCGCCGAGCAGCACGCCCGCGATGATGGTGAACAGCAGGCGGATCATGGGCACCCCACCGTTGCAATCGCCGGCATCGGCGCGTCGCGCTTGGTGCGCGTCGCGACGCCGACCGGCGTGTCGTAGAGGCGCAGCATCAGCGCGTAGCGCTCGATGCCGCCGGTGGGCAGCCAGTTGCCGGCGCGCGAGCGCGAGGCGATGCGGATTTCGAATCCGCCGTCGGCGCCGCGCACGATCTCCTGGCTGGTGAAGCCGTAGCGCTCCAGCGTGTTGGCGACGAGATGCCCCTGCTTGTCGTAGAGCGTCAGCGTCCAGAACCGCGCCGGCGGCGTCACGCCGCTGACGACCACGTCGCAGCGGCCGTCGAGCGCCTTCTTCTTGTCGTCGGCCGAGGCGGTGAACGCGACGCCGTCGCCGGTGCCGATCGGCAGCTCGCCGTTGCGGGTGATGGTGGCGCGCGAATAGGGATCGATGTCGGAGGTGCCGGTGCGCGGCCGCGCGGTCCAGGCGCCGATCGTGAGCGTGCCGAGCTCGGTGCCGCGCGTCGTCGTCGTCCAGGTCAGGCCGACGCCGACGCCTGCGGCCAGCACCAACGCCAGCAAGGTGATGAAGAGCAGCCGCACGATTAGTTCTTGCGCGCCGGCGTGGCGCGCTTCGCCCGTCGTCGCCGACGCGAAGCTGTCGGGGAGGGCAGGGCCGTCGACGACACCGGCCGCGCCGGCTTCGGCGGATCGCCCGCGGTCTTGTCGGCCGCCTTCGCCGCGTCGTCGAGCGCCTTCTCGACCTGCACCAGGATGTCGGCGCCGCGCTTGGTCAGCACCGGCGGCGGTCCCGGCTTGATCTCGAGGATCTTCGGCGCGGCAGCGCCGGTGGCCGCCATCGTCTGCGGCACGGCCGGCTGCGGCAGCTTCACGCCCATGCCGACGCCGGTGAGTTCCTTGACCTCGATGCCCTGATGCGCCACCGACCATGATGTCGTGCCAGGTCTGCGCCGGCAGCGAGCCGCCGGTCATGCGGTTGGTCGGCGAGTAGTCGTCATTGCCGAACCACACCGCGCAGGTGAAGTTGCCGGTGTAGCCGACGAACCAGGCGTCGCGATAGGAGTTGGTGGTGCCGGTCTTGCCGGCGGTCGGAATGCCGTCGAGCGCGGCGCGGCGCGCGGTGCCTTCGCTCACCACGTGGCTCATCATGCCCGCCATGTCGGCGGCGACGGATGCCGGGATCGCCTGCCGCGGCTTCGGCCCGTCGCGGTCCCAGCGCCAGACCAGGTCGCCGGCGCCGGTGCGCACTTCAAGCACCGCATGAGGCGTCACCGCCTTGCCCTTGTTGGGGAAGGTCGCATAGGCCACCGCGTGCTCGATCACGGTGACTTCGTCGGCGCCGATCGGCAGCGACGGCGTGTCCGGCAGCGGCGCCTTGATGCCGAAGCGGCGCGCCACCTCGACGATCTTGCGGCGGCCTTCCTTGGGGCCGAGCTTGCCGCCGAGCGCGATCGAGAGTTTCACGGGAACGACGTTGATCGAGCGCGTGATCGCCTGCGTCAGCGTCACCGAGCCGGAATAGGAGTGGCCATAGTTCTGCGGACACCAGTTGCCGATACAGACCGGGCCGTCGACCACGATCGAGGTCGGCTTGAAGCCGTTCAAGCAGCGCCGTGGTGTAGACATACGGCTTGAACGAGGAGCCGGGCTGGCGATAGGCGTCGACGGCGCGGTTGAACTGGCTCGCGCCATAGTCGCGGCCGCCGACCATGGCGCGGATGCCGCCGTCGAGATCGGAGACCACGGTCGCGGCTTGCGTGGCGTGATAATCGCGGCCGAACTGGCGCAGCTGGGTTTCGATCGCCGTCGTCGGCGGCGTGCTGCACGTTCATGTCGATCGTGGTGCGCACCACGAACACGCGCTCGGTGTAGGATTTCGGGAAGGTGTCGACCAGCTTGCGCATCTCGTCGAAGGCATAGTCGAGATAGTAGTTCGGCGAGCTCTCGTCGCGGCGGTCGACCGCGAAGGCGGGATTGCGCCGGGCGCCGAACACCTGGCCCTCGGTCATGAAGCCGGCGTCGACGAGGTTGTCGAGCACGACGTTGGCGCGGGCGCGCGCGGCCGGCAGGTTGATGTGCGGCGCGAACTTGGTCGGCGCCTTGAACAGGCCGGCGAGCATCGCGGCTTCCGCCAGCGTCACGTCGCGCACCGACTTGTTGAAGTAGAAATGCGCGGCGCCGTCGACGCCGAAGGTGCCGCCGCCCATATAGGCGCGGTCGAGATAGAGTTTGAGGATCTCGTTCTTGGTCAGCCGCGTCTCGAGCCAGATCGCGAGGAAGGCTTCGTTGACCTTGCGCTCGATGGTGCGCTCGTTGGAGAGGAACAGGTTCTTGGCGAGCTGCTGGGTGATCGACGAACCGCCCTGGCGCACGCCGCCGGCCTGGGCGTTGGTGACCAGCGCGCGCGCGGTGCCGGCGATGTCGATGCCGAAATGGTCGTAGAAGCGGCGGTCTTCGGTGGCGAGCGTCGCCTTGATCAGATTGTCCGGAAAGTCTTCCAGCGGGATCGAGTCGTTGTGCTTGATGCCGCGGCTGCCGATCGGATTGCCGTAGCGGTCGAGGAAGGTGACCGCGAGGTCGGACTTCTTCAGCCAGTCCTCGTCGGCGGTCTCGCGGAAGGCGGGGACCGCGAGCGCGAGCAGCAGGATCAGCCCGCCGAGCCCGATGGTGGCGGCTTCCGACAGCGGCTCGATGAAGACCCAGCGCTTCCAGCGGCCGACATAGAAGCGGTCCATGAAGGTCGAGTAGCGCTCATAGAGCTCGCGCGCGCCCTTGCCCGACGAGAACAGGGTGGAGTCGATGCGCGCATCCAGATCCAGAAAGAAATTCCGGAATTTCTGCTTCAGATGCGGCGGTATGATCTGGCGCGGCACTGGACTCTTCGCGAGCTTTCAAGACGGTCGAGCGCCCTGCGCGGGCGTGTTCGACGTCTTGCTGGAATGTTGCGGCAAACCCAAGGCGCGGCTTGATTTATCAGCACCAGTGGATTCGCTTTTGTTGTAGCCGAGCAGGGGCCATAAACCAATGGTCCGCATCAGGCTTTTAATGAGCAGGATGAACGGGTTTTTGGACCCAAAGGCGCTGGCTTTCGGCGTTAGTCTTGCGCCTGTGCCGCCCGAGCACCTAGAAGGGCCGCCTGAGCCAGCCGATGGAACACCGGGACAGATGACCGCGCCGCCCAAGCCGACCTCGGACCAGGACGGATTTTTCTGGAAAACCAAGACGTTGGAGGAAATGTCCGACGCCGAATGGGAGAGCCTGTGCGACGGCTGCGCGCGCTGCTGCCTGGAAAAGCTGGAGGATGAAGATACCGGCGAAATCTTCTTCACCCATGTTGCCTGCAGGCTTCTGGATGCCGGCCTATGTGCCTGCAAGGACTATCCGAACCGCTCCGACAAGGTGTCCGATTGCGTGCGGCTGACGCCCGAGAATGTCCGCACCATCAACTGGCTGCCGCCGAGCTGCGGCTATCGCCTGGTGGCCGAGGGCCGCGACCTCTATTGGTGGCATCCGCTGATCTCGGGCGATCCCGACACGGTGCATGAGGCCGGCGTTTCCGTGCGCGGACGGGTCGAGGGCAGCGAGGACGAGATTCCCGACGCCGATCTCGAGCATCACATCGTGCGCTGGCCGGTGCTGTTGCCGAAACGGGCGCGCGATGTGCCGCCGGACACGATAAGTGCTGCGGTTTCCGTCGCTACGGTCTAGCGCGAGACGGTTCCCGATGCCGATCTCGAGCATCACATCGTGCGCTGGCCAGTGCTGTTGCCAAAACGCGCGCGGCTGAAGCGGCGGCCGAAGGGCTAATCCGGCCGGCACATCACGTGTCCGCGATGGTTGCGCTGCGGGATGCACCCATGCGCGCGAGGTGCTGCCTCGCAGCAGGTTTGCTCTCTAAATAGAGCCGCAACCCCAGCGAATCTGCGCCGCCAGGCGGCGCCCGGAACGAAATTCCTTCATGAACAAGTACGAGCGGCAGAGCCGTTTTCCTGCCGATCCCCAGACTTTGGCCGAAGAGATCGAGGCCGAACTCGCGGAACTTCCGACCGAGGTGCTCGCGGTCGACGATGCGCCGTCGCTTGCGCCGCGCGCGCCGCTGACGCCGGCCGAGACCCGCACCATCCTGATGAGCCTGATGGTGACGATGTTCCTGGCCGCGCTCGACCAGACCATTGTCGCGACCGCGCTGCCGACCATCGGCCGCCAGTTCCATGACGTCACCAGTCTGTCCTGGGTCATCACCGCCTATCTGCTGGCATCGACCGCGGTCGCGCCGGTGTTCGGCACGCTGAGCGACATCTATGGCCGCCGCGCCATGGTGATCGCGGCGTTGAGC
Source organism: uncultured Alphaproteobacteria bacterium (assembly GCA_963696845.1). GTDB lineage: Bacteria > Pseudomonadota > Alphaproteobacteria > Rhizobiales > Xanthobacteraceae > Bradyrhizobium. Next base: position 17,449 of record CAVOLR010000020.1, on the reverse strand, counting down.
CTGTTCATCGCGGGCTCCGTGCTCTGCGCGCTGGCGCCGAACATGCCGGTGCTGATCCTCGCGCGCGGCCTGCAGGGGCTCGGCGGCGGCGGCATCATGCCGGTCGTGCAGACCGTGATCTCCGACGTGGTCAGCCCGCGCGAGCGCGGCCAGTACCAGGCCTATTTCAGCGGCGTGTGGGTCGCGGCCGGCATCGGCGGACCGGTGCTGGGCGGCGTGTTCGCCGAGCATCTGCACTGGTCGATGATCTTCTGGATCAACCTGCCGCTGGCGCTCGCCGCGCTGGCGCTGCTGCTGCCGAAGATGGGCAAGATCCCGGTCTATCACCGCCGCCGCGAGGTCGACTGGCTCGGCGGCGTGCTGCTGATGGCGTCCGCCGTCGTGTTCATGCTGGTGCTGACCTGGGGCGGCAACCGCTTCCTCTGGCTGTCGCCGACCATCATCGCGATGCTCGGCGCCTCGATCGCGCTCGCGCTCGGCTTCATCTGGCATGCGCGCCGCACCGACGAGCCGTTCCTGCCGCTGTCGCTGCTCGGCGGCACCGTGGTGCCGTTCGCCATTCCCGCCGGCGGCTGCGCGCTCGGCGCGATGACCGGCCTGACGGTGAACCTGCCGCTCTATTACGAGGTGGTGTATCGCCTCAGCGCCAGCGAAGCCGGCCTCTGCGCTGATTCCGCTCGCGGCGATCTCGACCTGCGGTGCGGCGATTGCCGGCCGCACCATGGCGAAGCACCGGCACTACAAGCGCGTCGCCATCGTCGGCACCTTTGTTGCCGCGGTGAGCGCGACCGCGCTCGCGCTGACCACGCTGCCGCTGTGGGGCATGCTGGTGCTGCTGTCGATCTTCGCGCTCGGGCTCGGCACGGCGTTTCCGACCAGCGTGGTGTCGATGCAGAACGCGGTCGCACGCGCGCAGATCGGCACCATCACCGGTGCGATGAATTTCTTCCGCGCGCTGATGGCCTCGTTCACGGTGGCCGCCTTCACCGCGATCCTGCTGATGGCGCTCGGCGCGGACATCTCGCTCGCCGGCGAGCATCGCGGGCCCGTCAGCTCGATCCCCGTCGCCGACATGATCACCGCGTTCCGCTACGTGTTCGGCGCCGCCGCCGCGCTGATGGCGGCTGCCTCGCTCTGCATCATCCTGATGGAAGAGCGGCCGCTCGCCGGCCCGTCGACGCAGCGGATCGAGATGGCGGAGTAGGGCGAGCGGCTACGAGTTCAGTTCGCCTGCGCCAGCCGCGTATCGATCTCCTCGCGCAGCAGCGTGAAGTCGATCGGCTTGGTCAACAGCCCCGAGGCGCCGTTCTCCATCGCCTTGCGCCTGGTGTCGGGATCGCCATAGGCCGTGATCATGATCACGGGCACCTCGGGCCGCATCTCCTTGACCTTGGGCAGCATTTCCAGCCCGGTCATGCCGGGCATGTTGATGTCCGAGAGGATCAGGATCAGCGACTGCTCGATGGTCGAACCGATGCGCTTGAGCGCATCGGCCGCCGAATTGGCAAAATCCATCATGAAACGCTGCGAGCGCAGGTCGCGGCGGAATTGCTGGCGGAACAACGCCTCGACGTCGGGCTCGTCATCCACCACAAGAACAAGAACGCTCACGTCCAACCTCAATTCTTCTTTGAAACATTGGTTCTCGGCAAAACAATCGTGAACTCTGTAAATTCCCCCGGCACGGTATCGACGTCAATCGTGCCACCGTGTTGTTTCACAATGATGTCGTAACTCATCGACAGCCCGAGGCCGGTGCCTTCGCCCGCGGGCTTGGTCGTGAAGAACGGATTGAACATCTTTTCCTTCACTTCGGGCGGAATTCCGGTGCCGTTGTCGCGAATCCGGATCTCGACGCCGTCGATGCGACCTTTTGTCATGGCGCTGACGACAGGCTCGAAGCCCGCCCCGTTGTCGGCCTTGCGCTTGGTCACGGCGTAGAAGCCGTTCGACAGCAAGTTCAGGAAAACCCGGGTGATTTCCTGCGGAAACACGTCGACCATGCCGGCCTCGGGATCGAAATTTCGCTGCAGCGTCACATTGAATTGCGGTTTTTCGGCGCGCGCGCCGTGATAGGCGAGATTGAGGCTTTCGTCCACCAGCGCGTTGATGTCGGCGGGCCGGTGCTCGCCCGATCCTTCGCGCGAATGCAACAGCATATTCTTCACGATGGAATCGGCACGCTTGCCGTGCTGCACAACCTTGGCGAGATTGTCCTTCAAAAGGCCAGTCAATTCATCGACTTCGGTGCGGAGCTTGTCGGCGAGCGAAGCCTGCTTCAGCACATCGTTGAGCTCGTCGGTGAGTTCAACCGAAAGCGCAGCGAAATTGTTGACGAAATTGAGCGGGTTCTTGATTTCGTGCGCGATGCCGGCGGTGAGCTGGCCGAGCGAGGCCAGTTTCTCGGTCTGGACCAGGCGGTCCTGCGCGGTGCGCAGATCGTCGAGCGATGGCCGACAGTTCGTCGGGTGCGGTGCCTGCACTTCGTCGAACAGGCGCACATTCTCGATGGCGATCACGGCCTGGTCGGCGAAGGTCTTGACGAGGTCGATCTGCTTGTCGGTGAAGGGCCGCACTTCGGTGCGGTAGCATGAAGATGGCGCCGATCAGGCGTGTCGTCCTTGACCATCGGAACGCCGAGACGGTGCGATCGCGCGCCGCCAAGCCGTGCCGCTGCGCCGATCACGGGTTCGGCGAGGTCGTCGGCGGATGTGGCTGACCTCCTTCGTCCGCATGACGCGATGCCACGTGGCTGCCAGGCGTCGGGTCGAACCATGCTGATTGCGTAAAGAACTCGGCGAGCTTCGGCGGCGTGCCCACGCCTGCCTCCGCAGCGGGCGCGATCGCCGTCGACGAGCGAACAGATTGCCGAACTTGGCATCGCAGATGCTGACGGCGATTCGCCAGCATGTATCGAGCACCGGTTTGCAGGTCGAACGCCGAGCGGCTGATGACCTTGAGCACCTCGGCAGTCGCGGTCTGCTGCTGCAGCGATTCCTGCAGGTCGCGGGTGCGGGCCTGCACCTCGTCGAACAGGCGGACATTCTCGATCGCGATCACGGCCTGGTCGGCGAAGGTCGTGACCAGCTCGATCTGCTTGTCGGTGAAAGGCCGCACGTTCTTGCGCGACAGCGCAAGCGCGCCGACCGGCTTGCCTTCGCGCAACAGCGGTACGCCGAGAATTGTGCGGGGATCGCCGCTCAGCCTCTGGGCCTCCGGGAAGGAATAGTCGGGGTCGGCATGACGTATCGTGGACGTGGGTCACCTTGCCTTCGAGCAAGGTGCGCCCGGTAATGGTCGCGCGTTCCGGCTTGATCGGGATGGTCCTTGACGTACTCCATGAATTCGGGAGCAAACCCCCAGGAGCCGGCGCGATAATACGTCGTCGCCTCTTTGGCGCGTGATCACAGACATATCCGCCTCGCACAGACGCGCCGCGCGATTCGACCAGCGTATCCAGCACCGTCTGCAGGTCGAACGCCGAGCGGCTGATGACCTTGAGCACGTCGGCGGTCGCGGTCTGCTGCTGCAGCGACTCCTGCAAGTCGCGGGTGCGGGCCTGCACTTCCTCGAACAGGCGGACATTGCCGAGCGCGATCACGGCCTGGTCGGCGAAGGTTTGCAGCAACGCGATCTGCTTGTCGCTGAACGGATGTACCTCGGTGCGGCGCAGGGTCAGATGCGCCGATGCTCTCACCCTCGCGCAACAGCGGCACGCTGACGATGCTGCGATGGCCCATGCGATTTGGCGAGTTCCAGGCCATCGGGAAATTCATGCCTGCTCGGCGAGCAGATCGTGGACATGCACCGCCTTCCGGTCGACGAAGGCGCGGCCGGCGGTCCATCTGCGGTTGATCGGCCATTTCGAAAAGCTCATGGGGATCGGGCCGTGATGCGCGCTGAACAACAGATCGTTCGCCCTCCCTCAGAAGGGCAACGGCATCATAGGCCTCGCACAGCTCGCAGGCGCTTTCGACGATCGCCTTCAGCACCGGCTGCACGTCGGTCGGCGAGGAGGCGATCACGTTGAGGATGTTGGCGCTGCCGGTCTGGTATCGCAGCGCCTCTTCGAGATCGTGGGTCTTGGCCTGCACCTCATTGAACAGCCGTGCATTTTCGATCGCAAGCACCGCCTGGGTGGCGAAGCTTTCGAGCAGGCTGATTTCCCGCTCCGTGAACGGCTTCACCTCGCGACGGGCGCAGACAATCATCCCGAGGAGTTTCCCCTCGCGGCGCAAGGGCACGGACAGAAGGGTTCGCGCGCCCTGAAGCTCCGCCGTCCGTTCGAAGAAGCGGACTTTCCGATTCCCTCACGTCGTTCACTTGAAAATAGCGCTGCCCCTGCAACAGGCGCCTGGACGCGTCGGGGCCTCGGCGACAGGCCGCGGCTGCCGCAGGATTTCCGCCAGGGATTCCGCGATCCCGTGGATGGCAACGGCGCGAATGTAGTCCGTCACTCGAGAATCTGCAGGCTGCCGTGCGCGACGCCGCATAGCGCATGTGCGTTTCGCAGGATCGCCTCGAACACTGGCGCAAGGTCGGCGGGCGAGGAATTGATGACCTCGAGGATCTCGGCGGTCGCTGCCCGCTCCGCGCGCGCCTCGGCAAGCTCCGCCGTGCGCGCCTCGAGCTCGCGCCGGAGCGCGTCGATGGTGCGCTGCTGATCGGCTTCGCGTTGGCATCGTGCCCGTCATCGGTTGCCGTTCGCCCGGCTGGTCCGCGGCAGCACCAGGCGAAACTCGGTGAACGCGCCGGGCTCGGTCTCGACCTCGATGGTGCCGCCATGCTGTTTGACGATGATGTCGTGGCTCATCGACAGCCCAAGTCCGGTGCCTTCGCCGGCCGGCTTGGTGGTGAAGAAGGGATTGAACATCTTCTCCTTCACCTCGGGCGGAATGCCGGTGCCGTTGTCGCGGATGCGGATTTCGACATGGTCGTCGCCGCCGCGCGTGGTCGCCGTCACCAGCGGCTCGAAATCGGCGCCGCCATTGTCGGCCTTGCGCTTGGTCACCGCATAGAAGCCGTTGGAGATCAGGTTGAGCAGCACGCGGGTGATTTCCTGCGGAAACACCTCGACCTGACCGGCCTGCGGATCGAAGTCGCGCTGCAGCGTGACGTTGAACTGCGGCTTTTCGGCGCGGGCGCCGTGATAGGCGAGGTTGAGGCTCTCGTCGACCAGCGCGTTGACGTCGGCCGGGCGGTGCTCGCCGCTGCCCTCGCGCGAATGCAGCAGCATGTTCTTGACGATGGAGTCGGCGCGCTTGCCGTGCTGCACGACCTTGGAGAGGTTGTCCTTCAGCAGGCCGGTTATCTCGTCGACCTCGGCGCGGATGGTTTCGTCGAACATGGCGGGCTTCAGCGACATCCTTCAGCTCGTCGGTCAATTCGGCCGACAGCGCCGCGAAATTGTTGACGAAGTTGAGCGGGTTCTTGATCTCGTGGGCGATGCCGGCGGTGAGCTGGCCGAGCGAGGCCAGCTTCTCGGTCTGGACCAGACGGTCCTGCGCGGTGCGCAGATCGTCCAGCGATTTGGAAAGCTCGCGCGTGCGCTGCTGCACCTCGTCGAACAGGTTGACGTTCGAGATCGCGATGACAGCCTGGTCGGCGAAGGTCTCGATGGCCTGGATCTGGCGAGGCGTGAACGGCCGGAGTATGCGGACTGACGCAGCGTGATCGCGCCGATGACCTCGCCCTCGCTGATAGAGCGGCACAGTCAGACAGCGCGCGCGCACCGCCGAGTCCGGTCGAACCCGTCGCGCAGTTCGGGATCGTCCATGAACATTCGGAAGATGTATCGTGCGTTTCTGATCGGTAGACACGCGCTGAAGGACCGAGCCGGGTTGACCGAACCGACTGCGGGTTGGCTTTCAGGTGGTCCAGATGGGTGGGCAGGGATCCCGAAATCGCGGCCACATGGAATCTGGTCGTCGCGCAGCAGGAAGATCGTGGAGGCATCCGCAGCCGCACAGTTCCCGTGATGTTTCGACGATGACGTCGAGCACCGGCTGCAGGGCGTCGGGCGAGCGGCTGATGACCTTCAGGACGTCCGACGCTTGCGGTCTGGAATTGCAGCGACTTCGGTGAGATCGTCGCGTGCGCTGGCGCAGCTCGCGCGAGCAGGCGCGCGTTCTCGATGGCGATCACCGCCTGGTTGGCGAAATTCCTGACCAGCTCGATCTGCTTGTCGTCGAACGGCTGCACCTCCTGCCGATAGATGGTGATCACGCCGATCGTCTCGTCGTCCCGTACCATCGGCACGCCACGGCGGCCGTGCGGACGCCCGCCGAGCTCGACAAACTCCACCGTGGCTGAGCACGTTCGAGATATGCCGGGTTGAGTTCGCATATCCGCGACCTGATACACCTGCTTGGTGCGGATGGCGGCTGCGAGCGCGCTCTGCGGATGCGGGCGAAAGGCTTTATTGACGCGAACTTCGGCCAAGGCCGCGGGTGCATTGTAGAGTGCCGCCTGGCGTACCAACTCGTCCTTCGACCAGGAGCATCGATCCGAATCCGGCGCCGCAAACCCGCGTCGCGTTCTCCAGCATCTTGTCGAATACGGGCTGTCAGGTCGCCCGGCGAGCGAGCTGATGATCTGCAGCACTTCGGACGTCGCGGTCTGCTGCTGCAGCGATTCGCTCAGATCGTCGGTGCGCTGGCGCAGTTCGCGCAGCAGCCGCGCGTTCTCGATCGCGATCACCGCCTGTCTGGCGAAGTTGGTCAGCAGCTCGATCTGCTTGTCGGAGAACGGACGCACCTCCTGGCGATAGACGGTGATCGACGCCGATCGCTTCGTCGTCCCGCAGCATCGGCACCACGACGATCGTGCGCGCGCCGCCAAGTTCCGCAATCTCGACCGTCGCTTGCGCGCGCTTCAGGTAGGCTGCGCTGGCGCGTACGTCCTCGATCTGGACCACTTGCCTCGTGCTGATGGCGATGGCAGGTCACGCTTTGCGGATCATACTGCGAGACCCTGTTTGCGCGCACCGCTGCGAGCGCGGCGGGAGCATTGTAGAGCGCGGCTTGCCGGAGCCCATCGTCTTCGACCAGAAGCATCGATCCGAACTCGGCGCCGCAAACCCGCGTCGCGTTCTCCAGCATCTTGTCGAATACGGGCGTCAGGTCGCCCGGCGACGAGCTGATGATCTGCAGCACTTCCGACGTCGCGGTCTGCTGTTGCAGCGACTCGCTCAAATCCTCGGTGCTTTCGCGCAACTCGCGAAGCAGCCGCGTGTTCTCGATGGCGATCACGGCCTGCGCGGCGAACTGCTGGAGCAGCGCGATCTGCTTCTCGGAGAACGGCCGGTTCTCCTGCCGGAAGATCATGACATTGCCGACCACGCGCTCGTCCTTGAGCAGCGGAACGGCAAGCAGGCAACGCGCGCCGCCGATGTCGACCAGCGCACGGCGGTTGGGCTCGCCGCTGCCGATAGGCTTCGGACTCGAGGAGGTCGGTGAGCTGGACGAACGGCTCGCCATTCAGCAGGCGCGCCGGCGCCGTGCCCGGGCCGTATTCCAGCGGCTGCCTGCGCCGGTATTCATCGTAGGCCGGCGGCAGCCCGTAGGTCGCGGCGGTGTGGAACGCCGTGCCGTCGAAGGTGTTGAGCACGCCGAAATTGGCGCTGCAGAGCTGCATCGCCTTGCCCAGCATCGCGTCGAACACCGGCGCGAGATCGCCGGCGGAGCTGGAGATGACGCCAAGAACCTCCGAGGTCGCGGTCTGCTGCTCCAGCGCCTCCGTCAGATCGACGCGTGCGCTCCTGCACCTCGTTGAACAGCCGCGTGTTCTCGATGGCGATCACGGCCTGGTCGGCGAAGGTCTTCAGCAATTGCACATGATGTGCTGCAAAGGAACCCGGCTCCTTCCGCGTGACCATGATGAGCCCAATCGGCGTTCCCTTGCTCATCAACGGCGAGAACAACGATGCTGCGAAAACCGCGCGCCCGCGCTACATCCCTCAGCCCGTGTCAGGATTGTTTTCGCTGTCCGCCATCCTGGACGACCTCGCCGCCTTTCGCCAATTCGAAAAATGGCAAATTGGCGGTTGGGCGCGGGAACGAGCGCCGTCAGAACTTTATCCGCGGCCGGGCTAATCGGCGTGTAGGCGGCCAAATTGACGATGCCGTCGACAAAGCGAAACACCGTGGCCGAGAAGCCGCCGATCAGCCGCTTGGCGCTGCTCGGCGATCGCGTCGAACACCGGCTGCACGTCGGACGGCGAGCTCGCGATCACCTTCAGGATGTCGGCGGTCGCGGTCTGCCGCTCCAGCGCTTCCTGCGTCTCGTTGAACAGCCGCGTGTTCTGGATGGCGATCACGGCCTGATCGGCGAACGTCTGCATCAGCGCCAGCTGCCTGTCCGAGAACCTGTGTCCGGCTTGCGGGTGAGTAAAGATGATCGTGCCGATGCCTTGCTCCTGATCGACCAGCGGCACGAAGGTGATGGATCGGAAGCGGCCCGCGGCCGCGGCCTTTCGCGTGAATTCCGGCGTATCCGGGCTCTCGACATCGGGAATCTCGATGATACGACGTTCGAGGATCGCGCGTGCCGAAGGTGCGCGTTCCAGGTCGAACGGAATTGGGTAAACCGTGCGAGTACGCTCGACATCAAAGTCCTGGATTGAACCTGCCGCCGCATTCCAGTGCAGTTTGTCGTCCTTCAGCGTTGTGATCGTCGCGGCGCAAGGCTCGAACAGCTTTGCTGCGCTGTTCACGATCGCCTCGAACACCGGCTGCACGTCGGACGGCGAGCTTGCGATCACCTTGAGGATGTCGGCGGTCGCGGTCTGCCGCTCCAGCGCCTCCTTGGTCTCGTTGAACAGCCGCGCGTTCTCGATGGCGATCACGGCCTGGTCGGCGAAGGTTTGCAGCAACTGGACGTGCTGTGCGGCGAACGCGCCCGTCTCCTTGCGCGTGACGCTGAGGATGCCGATCGGCGCCCCCTTGTTCATCAATGGTGTGAACACCATGCTGCGATAACCGCGCAATAGCGCCAATTCCCTGTTTACGGGCGGCACGCCTGCCGATTCAGTGTCGGGGAACTGCACAGTCTTGCCGTCCCGCACCAACTCAAAGGGCGGAAACTCGGCAAGAGGTCTGGGGAATGACGTCCGCAACGCCTCGTCGGCCGTCGGATTCGTCGGCGTGAACGCTACCAAATTTAGCGCGTCGCCGACAAAGAGCATCACGGTGGCCGAAAAGCCGCCAATCAGTCTGTTGGCGCTGGCGGCGATGGCATCGAACACCGGCTGCACGTCGGACGGAGAGCTCGCGATCACCTTGAGGATGTCGGCGGTCGCGGTCTGGCGCTCCAGCGCCTCCTGCGTTTCGTTGAACAGCCGCGTGTTCTCGATCGCGATCACGGCCTGGTCGGCGAAGGTCTGGAGCAGCTGAATGTGGTGGGGCGCAAACGCGCCCGGCTCGGCGCGAGTGACGGAGATGATCCCGATCGTCGTGCCGCCGTTCGTTATCGGCACCCACAGCATGCTGCGGAAACCATGCAACCGCGCAATGTCCCGGAGCGGCTGGTGCGGCACCTCTTCGGTGTCCGGTATGGGCAACGGCTTGCCATGCTGCGCCAGCCGGAAGGCCTCGAAATTTTCGACCGGCTGGGGGAAATCGAGTTTGAGCGCTTCGTCGGCGGCCGGGTTCGTCGGCGTGAACGCGGCGAGATGGACGTTTTCGTCGATGAGGCGGAACACCGCAGCGGAGAACCCGCCGAGCAGCCGTTTCGCGCTGCCGGCGATCGCTTCGAACACCGGTGTGGTGTCGGACGGCGAACTCGCGATCACCTTCAGGATGTCGGCGGTCGCGGTCTGGCGCTCCAGCGCCTCCTGGGTTTCGTTGAACAGCCGCGTGTTCTCGATCGCGATCACGGCCTGGTCGGCGAAGGTCCGCAGCAGCTGGACGTGATGATCGCCGAGCACGCCGGTCTCGCGCCGCGTGCAGGCCGATGAAGCCGATGAACACGCCCTGCGTTCATCAGCGGCGTGAACGTGACGCTGCGCCAGCCGCGGGCGCGGCCAAGTCGCTGGGTCTGCGCGATCGGCTGTCTCGGAGTCGGCGATCTGTGCGGTCTCGCCGTCCTCTATCAGGGCAACAGCGGGCACCTCGCTCCGATGGTATCGGGAAGGCGGCCTGCAGCGCGGCATCGGATTCCGGATTGGTCGGCGTGAACGCCGCGCAGGTGAACGATGTCGTCGATGATGCGATAGACCGCGGTCGAGAATCCGCCGATCAGCCGGTTGGCGCTGCTCGCGATCGCGTCGAACACCGGCTGCACGTCCGACGGCGAGCTCGCGATCACCTTGAGGATGTCGGCGGTCGCGGTCTGCCGCTCCAGCGCCTCCTGGGTCTCGTTGAACAGCCGCGCGTTCTCGATCGCGATCACGGCCTGGTCGCGCGAAGGTTTCGGCGAGCGCGATGTCGGCCGCGCTGAACATGCGCGGCCGCGATCCGGCGATCCCGAGTATGCCGATGCACTCGCCTTCGCGTAACAGCGGCAGGTAAATCGCCGAATTGTAGCCGAGCTCCCGCTGGATGCGGCGCTCGAATTCCGGCAGCTCGATTTCGGACCAGTCCGGCAGATAGAGCGTCTGCTTCGCCACGATGGCGCGGGAAGGGAAATTGGCGCTCGCGTCGATCGGCGCATGCCGGGACTGGAAGACCGGAACCAGGCCTTCCCGCGTGCACCGGGCCACGGTCCAGAAGTGGCTGCCGTCGCAACGCTGGATGAAGGATGTCTCGCAGCCGAGCAGCCGCACGGCGGTCTGCACGATGGCATCGAACACGGGCTGTACGTCGGTCGGCGAGCCGCTGATCACGCGCAGGATGTCGGAGGTCGCGGTCTGCCGCGCCAGCGCCTTCTCGGTCTCGTTGAACAGCCGCGCGTTCTCGATCGCGATCACGGCCTGGTCGGCGAAACTTTGCTGAAGCGCCAGGTCATCGTCGGTGAACGGCGCAAGCCGGTCGCGGTACACGATCAGCGCGCCGATCGCCTTGCCGTCGCGCCGCAGCGGCGTGCCGCAGATCGGTGCGGATCCCGGCGGCGCGCGCGGCCGCCGCGGGCCAATTCGCCATCGACGGATCGATGTTGTCGAGATCGGGAATGTGGATCTGCCGGTTCTCCTCGGTAGACGTGCGCGGGCAGGTTTGCGCCCGACGTCGATCAGGTTTGAAGCCGGTTGCGCGCCGGTTAGATGCGCGCTGGCGCCGACCCGGACGGTTTGAACCCATTCGTCGCCCTCGGCGATGCGGATGGTGACGCTGGCCGCATTGAAGAAGTGCTGGGTGGTCTCCGCGATCCGTTGCAGCGCATGCTCGGCGTCGCCATGAGTGTTGGCGATGGCGTTGAGGATTTCGGCGCTGGCCTTCTGGCGGTCGGTGGCGGCGCGCAACTCGTTCTTGAGACGGAAATTGACCAGCGCGCTCGCGGTCTGCCGCTCGATCGCCGCATCCCGCTCCTCGACAGCCGTTTCCAGTTGCCGCTCGAGCTCGGCAATCCGTTGCTGGAGATCGGCCACGGCGTCCTGGGGAAGCGCGGTCATTCCCTCTGAAATCCATAGGCCCGGCAGCTCGCCGGGCTCAAAAGCGGTCAGGCCTTTATTCGCGCATGATTATTTCATCCCGGGCCGGGGTAAGCCAGCGCCGGGGGCAGCTTTTTTGCAGAGACGTTAACGCCGCTCAGGTCCCGGGACGGGACACCTCGGTTTCCTTGCTGGTGATGAACTCCAGCAGCACGGGGATGCCTTCCTGGGTCTTCTGGATGCCGCGCTTGATCGCCGGCACGATGTCCTCCGGTTTGGTCACCCGCTCGCCATAGCCGCCGAAGGCGCGCGCCATCGCGGCATAGTCGCCGGAGATGTCGGTCGAGCGATATTTCTCGGTCGAGATCGGCATCACCTTGAGCTCGATCGCCATCGAGAAATTGTTGAGCAGGATCGACATGATCGGAATCCGCTCGCGCACCGCGGTCTCGAAATCCATGCCGGTGAAGCCGATCGCGGCATCGCCCCAGACGTTGATGCAGAGCTTGTCGGGCCGCGCCAGCTTGGCGCCCATCGCGAGCCCGAGGCCGTAGCCGAGCTGGGTGGTCTTGCCCCAGCCGATATAGGTGAGGGGCTTTGTCGGCTTCCAGAACGGCGAGAGCTGGTCTCTGGGGCTGCCGGCATCATGGGTGATGATGGTGTTGTCGATGTCGACGGTGTGCTGCAGATCCCAGAGCACGCGATAGGGATTGAGCGGCGCGTCGTTCGAGGTGAGTTTCGGCATCCATTTCGCCAGCCACTCCTTGTGCGAGGCGGCGATCTCGGCTGCGACCGCGCTAGCGTCGCGATCGGAGGTGACGGTCTTGCCGATCTCCTCCAGCAGCGCATCGAGCACGAGGCCGGCATCGCCGACGAGGCCGATCTTCGCCTCGACGTCCTTGTTGAGATGATTGGGATCGAGCGTCGAATGGATGATGGTCTTGCCCGCGGGCATCTTGATGCCGAAATTGGTCTCGGTGAAGGAGCAGCCGATGCCGAAGATGACGTCGGCCTCGCCCAGGAATTTCGGCACCGCGCGCGGCACCGCGAGACCGCCCGAGCCGAGCGACAGCGGATGCGTCTCGGGGAAGGACGACTTGCCGCCGAGGCTGGTGGTGACGGGGATGGCGAGCCGCTCGGCCAGCCGCTTCAGCTGCGGCCAGGCCTTGGCGTAGTGCACGCCCTGGCCGGCATAGAGCACCGGACGCTTGGCGTTGACGAGGAGCTTGGCGGCTTCCTTGATGTGGGCGGGATCGGCGCCATAGCGGGTGCGCAGCACCGGCGTGTAGTTCAGCGGCTCGGCGACTTCCTCATTCCACATGTCGGTGGGGATCTCGACGATGACAGGGCCGCCGCGGCCGTTCTTCAATCTGGTGAAGGCGCGGCGGAAGATGTTGCAGACTTCGGCTGCGATATTGATCGGCTCGGAGGACTTGGCGTACGGCTTCATCGCCTGGCTGGAATTGAAATTCGGGTCGATGTTGGCGATCCGCCGCGGGTAGCCTTGCGGCAGCACCAGCACGGGGACGGACTCGCCGTAGCACTGCGCCACGCCGCCCATGGCGTTTTCCGCGCCGGGACCGTGCTGCATGCAGAAGGCGCCGATGGTTTCTCCCGAGGTGACGCGGGAGATCGCGTCCGCCATGTGTATCCCGATGCGCTCCTGGCGCACCATGATGGGGCGGATGTTGGCGTTGGCGGCATGCTCGATCAGATGGTTGACCGGGTAGCCGCAGAGGATCTCGATCCCCTCGCGCTTCATGATTTCCGCGATTGCCGTGCCGAGCTTCATGGCCGTTTCTCTCCCCAGGGATGGCCGATTTGTCCAACTCGGCCTTCCCCTAGTTGGAACAGGAATTCCGCGGCCGGTAAAGCGCGCTTGGCGGCCCGCCGGGGAAGTCCTGATATGCGCGCGGCCGCCGTTGCCGGAGCCAAATTGCCGCGTCGCGCGGCGATCAGATTAACGGATCGTTGAGCCCGTCTTTGCACGGGCCGTTAACCAGTCCAACCCTAGATTGCGCCAGACAGTTGCGGCGCGGACAGAAGCGGGCCTGGAGTTTGGAATGCGAAAGCTGATTTCGAAGTTCTTGGCCGATCAGTCCGGCGCGACCGCGATCGAATATTGCCTGATCGCGGCTGGCCTCTCGATCGTGATCCTGGTTGCCGTCAACGGCATCGGCACGACGCGTGAGCGGCAAGTTCACGTCGGTCAATTCGTCGCTGAAATAATCCGCTTCCACTAGCCCGCCTTGCGCGAGCGCGCGGCCGTGCGCGCGGGCTTCGCGACCTTTTTGGGCTCGTCCTTTTCCTTTGCGGTTTCCTTGGCGGCGCGCTTGCCGCTGCCCGATATCGGCAGCAGCATCTCGCGCTGGCCCTCGGCGCGCTTGGCCTTCTTGCCCTTGGCCTTTGCCGCGGGCGGGGCCTGCTTCTCGCTGGCGAGGCTCTTCTTCAGCGCGTCCATCAGGTTGATGACGTTGCCGCTCGACTTGGGCGCGGCCTTCGGCGCGATCTTGATGCCGTTGCGCTTCTTGTTGATCAGGTCGATCAGCGCCGTCTCGTAATGGTCCTCGAATTCCTCCGGCTCGAACGAGCCCGACTTCTGCTCGACGATGTGCCTGGCGAGGTCGAGCATGTCCTTGGTGACCTTCACGTCCTGGACGTCGTCGAAATAGTCCTTCTCGCTGCGCACCTCGTAGGGGTAGCGCAACAGCGTCCCCATCAGGCCCTTGCCGAGCGGCTCCAGCGAAATGATGTGCTCGCGATTGGTCAGCACCACGCGGCCGATCGCGACCTTGTTCATGGTGCGGATGGTTTCGCGGATCACCGCGAAGGCGTCGTGGCCGACCTTGCCGTCGGGCACGAGATAATAGGGACGGATCAGATAGCGGTTGTCGATCTCGGTCTTCGGCACGAACTCGTCGATCTCGATCGTGTGCGTCGACTCCAGCGCGACCTCGTCGAGCTCTTCCTTGCTGACCTCGATGTAGGTGTCGGTGTCGACCTTGTAGCCCTTGACGATGTCCTCGTTGCCGACCTCCTCGCCGGTGTCGGCGTCGACCTTCATGTATTTGATGCGATGGCCGGTCTTGCGGTTGATCTGGTTGAACGAGACCTTCTCGGTGTCCGAGGTGGCCGGATACAGCGCGACCGGGCAGGTCACGAGCGACAGCCGCAGAAAACCCTTCCAATTGGCGCGGGGGGCCATGGCAAACTCCGGTACGCAACAAGGGACGAAAGCCCAGAGGATAACATCGAGGGGTCCCGATTCAAGCAACCGGGGCGGGGATTCTGCGAACGGCGTTAACTGTATCTGGTTTGGCGTTTTTGACCCCGTTTAGGCGGGGGCAGAACCGGAACATCGGCCCCGATCGGGCGTTTCATTCCATAGCTGAGGCCGCGAAGGCTCGCGGATTTGGAATGAACGAGGTCACCATGGCGACGACAGAACACGGCCGGATCGTCGAAACCCCCACCGAGGCGCGGCAGGCCGAGCCGGGCCCTTCGGTGCTCGCACTCTTGTCGGCATCGACCGGGCTCGCGATCCTGATCCTCGCGGTGGTCTGGTTTGTGTTCTTCCGCACATAAGGCAGTGCGAGCGAATGAGGGGCTCGAGTCGGGAGAAGAGGTGAACCTTGGGGCACCCTGCGGTGTCAAAGCGTCAAGATACCGGCGAAACCGTTCGTCGAAATTGTTCGTGACGAAAAAGTAAGGTTGCAATACCTGTGCTGTTCATGAACGGTTCACGCCGGAAACGCTCATCTTGAGCGCACATACTGTTCACCTTTGGAGGCAAGCGTGCGCCTGCTCGTCGTTGAGGACGATCCGGATCTCAATCGTCAGCTCACCACCGCATTGAGCGATGCCGGATACGTGGTCGATCGCGCATTCGATGGCGAGGAGGGGCATTTTCTCGGCGACAGCGAACCCTATGACGCCGTCGTGCTCGACATCGGCCTGCCGAAGATGGACGGCATCTCGGTGCTGGAAGCCTGGCGGCGCAACAAGCGCGCCATGCCGGTCCTGATCCTCACCGCGCGCGATCGCTGGAGCGACAAGGTGCAAGGCTTCGATGCCGGCGCCGACGACTATGTCGCAAAACCGTTTCACCTCGAAGAAGTGCTGGCGCGGATCCGCGCGCTGCTGCGCCGCTCGGCCGGCCACGCCCAGTCCGAACTGACCTGCGGTCCGGTGGCGCTGGATACCCGCACCAACCGCGTCACCGTGTCGGGCAATCCGGTCAAGATGACCTCGCACGAGTACCGCCTGCTGCAGTATCTGATGCATCACTCCGGCCGCGTGGTGTCGCGCACCGAGCTGGTCGAGCATCTCTACGATCAGGACTTCGACCGCGACTCCAACACCATCGAGGTGTTTGTCGGCCGCATCCGCAAGAAGCTCGAGGTCGACATCATCCAGACCGTGCGCGGGCTGGGATATTTGCTGACGCCGCCGCCTGCCGGAGCTTAAACTAGCGCGCATGCGCCGCAACTCACTCGCCACCCGGCTGTTCTTTTCCGCAACCGCCTGGGTGGTGGTGATCCTCACCGTCACCGGATTCGCGCTGTCCTCGGTCTATCGCAATGCGACCGAGCGCGCCTTCGACCGCCGGCTCAATCTCTATCTGCGCACGCTGATCGCCGAGGTCGCGACGCCTGACGAGCCGCCGGACCGCCAGTTCCAGTCGCTGGGCGAGCCGCTGTTCGAGCTGCCGCTGTCGGGCTGGTACTGGCAGATCACGCGCACCGATACCGAGAAGCCCGATGTGCGCGCCTCGCGCTCGCTGTGGGACCGCAAGCTGCCGAAGCTCGACGAGCGCGGCCTCGATCTGACCGCGGCCGGCATCCGCGTCGCCTATGTCGACGGCCCGGAAGGCCAGAGCCTGCGCATGGTCGAACGTCCGGTCGATCTCGGCTCGGACGGCAAATTCCTGGTCGGCGTCGCCGGCGACGCCACCGAGATTTTCGACGAGACGCGCAGCTTCGACTACTATCTCGGCGGCACCTTTACCGCGCTCGGCATCGTGCTGCTGCTCACCATCGTATTTCAGGTGCGTTTCGGCCTCGCGCCGCTCAACCGCATTTCGCAATCGATCGCCGCCATCCGTTCGGGCCGCGCCGAACGGCTGGAGGGCGAGTTTCCGGTCGAGATCGCGCCGCTCGCGCGCGAAACCAACGCGCTGATCGACGCCAACAGGGAAATCGTCGAGCGCGCGCGCACCCATGTCGGCAATCTCGCCCACGCCATCAAGACGCCGCTGTCGGTGATCGTCAACGAGGCGACCGCGCACCGCGCCGATCCGTTCGCCGACAAGGTGCTGGAGCAGGCCGACGTGATGCGCGACCAGGTGGCGCATCATCTGGAGCGCGCGCGCATCGCCGCGCGCGTCACCATCGTCGGCACGGTGACGGAAGTCGCGCCCGCCATCGAAGCGCTGCAGCGGACCATGGAAAAAATCCATCGCGACCGCGGCATCCTCATCGAGGTCAAGGCCGATCCGCGCGCGCGGTTTCGCGGCGAGCGGCAGGATCTGGAGGAGATGGCCGGCAACCTCGTCGACAATGCCTGCAAATGGGCGGCCTCCCGCGTCTTCATCGAGGTGCTGGTGGAGCAGCCGGTCAAGCCTGGCGCGCCGCCGATGTTCCGCATCATCGTCGACGACGACGGGCGGGGCTTGTCGGAAGCCGAGCTCGCCCAGGTCTCGCGCCGCGGCCAGCGCCTCGACGAGTCCAAACCGGGTTCCGGACTGGGGCTGTCGATCGTGGTCGATCTGGCCGCGCTTTACGGCGGCAGCCTGACGCTCGGCAGCGCGCCGATCGGGGGTTTGCGGGCGGAACTGCTGCTGCCGGGCGTGCAATGAGGTTCCAACGGCGCAAGCCGGTGCGCCCCGAATACTAAACGAAATCTTAACGGACGGCCCCTATGCTT
>CAVOLR010000019.1:0-203952 GCA_963696845.1 uncultured Alphaproteobacteria bacterium | reverse complement strand
GGCCGGCCGTCGCAGGCCAATGAGGCCGCCTTCAATCGCGCGGTCGACGAAGTCTCGGATACGGCGCGTCGGCTGCTCGCTTCGCTGCATACCAGCGCGGCCCCGCGCGATCGCGAGATCGAGGCCGAGAAGGCGCGCGAACGTTCGCGGGTGCGGTTCGGGTAACTCCGTTCACGTGACGCAGATCACGGTCGGTTACGGCTTGTGCGTTCATCGTGTCCAGTGATCAGTCCCGGGAGATTGCCATGACCCTCGATCGCTCAACGCCGCTCAAGATCGGTGCTATCGTTTTCGCCGTGCTCTGGGCCGCCTGGATGATCTGGTCGAGTGGATCGTTCGACCGCGTCAACATCGTCATGTTCTCGATCAGCGGCGCGGTCGTCGGCTTTCTCTGGTATCTCGGCATGCGCTGGTTCTTCCGACGCATGCAGATGTCCCCGGACGATCAAGCGAAGTCCTGACGGCTACGCAGCAGGTCTGCGTGTGAAGGTAGCGCCTCACGCGTCCCACTTGACCCTGAGATTGAGCAAGCCGCGAAACGCCCAGCCGCCGATCCTGGCCGGCTCGGACGGATCGAGCCGCAACCCCTTCAATCGCGCGAACAGCGAGGGTAGCGCCACATCGGCGACCATCGCGCGCGAGGCGAATGCGCCGGCGCAATAATGCGGGCCGGCGCCGAAGGCGATGCTCTTCGATGTGTCGCGCGTGATGTCGAAGCGATCGGGATCGGCGAAGCAGGCTTCGTCGCGATTGGCCGAGCCGAACATGAAGAACACGCGGTCCTCCGGCGCGAAGTCGACGCCGCGAAAACTCCACGGCTTCGCCACGCGCCGCGGCGACATGCCGATCGGCGCGATCCAGCGCGCGTATTCCTCGAACACGTCGATCCATTTTGCCTTGCCCGCCGCCACCAGCGCGAGCTGATCGGGATGCGTCAGCAGCGCCCACACCGCGCCCGAGATGGCGTCGCGCGGCTCGTTCTGCCCGCCCGAGATCGCAAGCTTGACGTTGGCGCGGATGCTCTCCATCGGCTGGCCGGCGGCGAGCAGCACGCTCAGGATCGAGGCGTTGGGATGTTTCGACACGACCGGAAGCATGTCGTCGATCGCGGCATCGATGCCTGCGGTCGCGGCATGGCAGCGCGCCTCGACCTCCTGGTCGCCGGTGTAGTTGGCGATGCCGTCGATCATCGCCTGCGACCATGCGTCCATGTCCTCAAAGCGCATGTTGGTCAGCCCGGTGATGTCCTTGAGACACTCCGCCGACAGCGGCAGCGCGAAGGCCTTGACCAGGTCGGCGCCGCCTCGCGGCGCGAGCGCCTCGAGGATGCGGTCGGCATGCGCCTGGAATTGCGCCCGCCAGGTCTCCTTCACCGCGCGCGGCGACACCGCGGGGAACATCTGCGCGCGTTCGCTCATATGCGCATCGCCGTCCTTGCGCATCATGTTGTGGCCCATCAGGCGATTCATCAGGCCTGCCGGCTGGTGCGAGGAGAACACGTCGATGCGCTTCTCCTGGCTGAAAATGTCGTCGCGGCGCGTGAGCACGGTCGAGCCGAGCTGCGGCACGAAGGCGATCGGCGCTTCCTTGCGCATCCGCGCGAGATCGGGATAGGGATCGGCCCAGAACGCGCCGACGTCGATATCGTAATGCGGGGCGTTGGACATCCTGATAACATCCGGTGGTGCGATAAGCCGCCGGGTGACCCGGCAATCCATCACCGAGATGGTGCCGCCGCTCGACGATAGGCCGACCCGTCATCACGAGGTCCGGAGCGCGACAGGCGAGGAAGATCGCGGGGCCGACGATATCCTCCGGTTTGCCGGCGCGGCCGAGCGGCGTGTGGTCCATGAAGTATCCTGACGAGGTCGGGATTGGTGGCGCGCACCTTCTCGTTCAAGGGCGTCTCGATGAAGCCGGGGCCGATCGCATTGACGCGCACGCCGTCCTTGCCGAGCTCGGCGGCGAGCGCCTTGGTGAAGCCGAGCACGCCATGCTTGGAAGCGGTGTAGGCCGGTGAGCTCGGCGTGCGCAGGTGCACAAAGGACTGGATCGAGCCGATATTGACGATGCGGCCCTTGCTCGCGCGCAACGGCGGCAGGAACGCATGCGTGACGTTGAACACGCCGGTGAGGTTGATCGCGATGATGCTCTCCCAGTCGTCGATCACGGCCTCGGCCGCGCCCAGCATGCCGTTGCGGCGGGCGATGCCGGCGTTGTTGACGAGGATCGAGACCTGCCCGACCTTGTCGGCGATGTTGTTTGCGCCACGCGATGCAGTCGTCGCGTTTGGTGACGTCGAGCTTGAAACTCTCGGCCTTGCCGCCGCCGTCGCGGATTTCCCTGGCGGCCTCGGCCGCCGTCTTCTCGTCGATGTCGAGCAGCACCACGCGGGCGCCTTCTTTGGCGTAGCCGGCCGCGATGGCGCGGCCGATGCCGGAGCCGGCTCCGGTGACGACGGCGATGTGATTGGCGAGCAGCGGCATGGTGTTCTCCCTTATTGTTCTTAGGTCGGAGTTTAGCGCGCCGGACGGGCAAAGCGAGCCCCAGGACTTCTCCCCTAAGGCTTCTTGCTGATGCAGCTCGGATAGGGCGCGGTCTCACCCGGCACGATCCCGCAGAGTGCGATCGGCTGCAGCGCCCGCAGCCGATCCGTCCATCTGATATCCTCGACCGCCGGGGCCGGCCCGGCCGCGCCGCGTTCGGCCCATTGGAAGGTGTAGTAGTCGGCGACGCCTTTCACGACCACAATCAGCACGGTCTCGCTGCGACCCTGGACCGTTCCGCAGCCGGCAACGGCGACGTAGGCGTCTGCGCCGCTGAACTTCGTCGCACCCAACCCTTTTGCGGCAAAGCTGTCCGGGCAGAGCCGCTTGAACCCGCCGGCGATCCCGCCTGCGAATTTTTCCGGCGTGACGTTTGCATTTGCGGCGAGCCCCTTGTAGCCGGTCACCGTGATCATCTGCGTCCAGCGTTCGACTGTCTCGCCCTTCGGCACGGCCTCGCGGGTATATTGCGTGCCCTTGGTGTTCTCGTACACGACGACGAAACTGAGCGGCATCTGGAATCTGACGAGCTGGCCGAAGATCGGCGAGATCACCGTGGCATCCTTGGGCGTCGGGGCTTGCGCGGACGCCGGCGCCGGCAGCGCGGCCATCAGGACGACGGCCCATATCGCGGCCTTCGTTTTGGTTCTCATCGGCTCACCACTTCATGAATCGCGCGGCAGTGCCGCACGATATTGTCGTGCGCGACCACGAACTGCTTCAGCGGCGTGTCGATGTCGTAGAAATAGATGTTGGCGACAAAACCGTAGAGGCCGGCGTCGATGCCGGTTGGCTTGTCGCCATGCACGTAGCCGCGCGCCGGGATCAGCGATCCGCGATCGCGGCGAGGTCGGCGAGCCCGCGCGCCATCGCCGCGTCCGGATCGAAGCGGCCGATGCCTGCGTAGTAGTAGCGCTGGGCGTTGAACTCCTTGGCCTTCATCAGCCCTTCGTCGGAGAGCTGCGGATGCTCGCGCTTCAGCGCGTCGCGGAAGGCCGGCCAGGTGCGCTCGTCCTTCCAGCGCGAATAGGACATCACCCAATAGAGGTCGTCGAGCATGCGCGTCGTCAACAGGTCCTGCGTGCGCTCTGCCTGTGTCAGCGCGGCGTCGATAGTGAGGCGGTATTTGCCGATGAGATAGTCGAGGATCGTGCCGCTGTCGCCGACAACATCGCCATCGTCGACGATGTAGGGCAACTGCCCGCGCGGCGCCTTCGAGGCGTCGAAGATGTGCTCGTGGGTGAACGGTACACGCGCGAGCTTGAGGAAGGCGTAGACCTTGAGGCCGTAGCCATTGTTGTCGGCGACGCCGAACAGCGGCGGATAGGAATAGAGCGTGAGCATGCGGCGACACCTCAAAAGAGAAAAGGCCGATGAGCCTCGCCCATCGGCCTGCGTCGAAGGCAAGAGCGCTGATCCGGAAAGCTTGCGCCTCGACAAACGCAAGCGTTTGCGCGGAGATCGCGCCGGACAAGGCGCTCTAGCAGCTTGCAGACGCCGCGCTTCGTCAGTCCCTCATCCGCGCGTGGCTCAACTCGGACCGGCTTGCGACGACCCGGTAGTCGGAAGGGACGCTCGTCGGAACCCTTCCCAGACCTGGCAGATGCCGGTGCCGCTCCACTTGATCGATGGAAGGCGGCCTGGCGTCACAACGGCAAAGGCGGACGCAGCGATAACGGCAGCCGCGCAAAGAGTCGTCGACGCATGAAATTCCCTGTTGGCGTGCAGCTATCCGCGGCGCCCGCGCTGCGGACTTGTCTCAGCGCGGTCATCCTTACAGCGAGCATTCGCGGGTCCAGAGCAGGCCGTTCTTGACGTTGAGCGCGTCGAAGAAGGTCGGCAGCGTCGTGCTGACCACGGTGTAATTGGCCGGCCACGGCTGGGTCGGAAGGCCCTCATCCCAGATCTGGCAGAAGCCGGTGTCCGACCAGCGGATCAGGTGAAACGGATCGGCCTTGGCGGGCGCGCTGGCGGCGACCGCGGACAGGGCGAGGGCGGCAATCCCAAGGGGCAGACGGCGCATGGAATGGCTCCAAAGGAAAAGGTGATGCTGCTCCGCAAAAACGGGAGGCGGGGCGATGGTCCCGGATATGAGTCAGCGAAGGGGGAGGGAAGGTTCAGCCGCCTTCGATCACGCGCGCGCGATTATGCCGCTAACGATGCCGGGAATTTCGCAATTGCCGTCAGCAGTTCGGGAAATGGCGAAAGGGGTGAGCACGGCTCCGTTCCCAGGCCGATTTCCTTGACTTGCCCGTCCTCGAAACGCAGCACCCAATTGTCGCGGACGACGATCCCCAACGGATTGTCGCGAAACACGGCAATGCAGGTGACGGTGTACGTTCCGCTCCTGAAGAGACCGCGCGATCTCTGCATAGGGAGGCGTGATCTTGGCGTCGCGCACCACATAGCGATTGTGCGCGGCAAGATAGTCGGCGAACAGCTGGCGGTAGCCGGTGGGCAGACCGGCCGGCCGATTCTGCGCCGATGGCGCCGGTGATATCGAGAGAAAGCAACGCAACGACGATTGCGGCAAGGGCGTTTCGCATATCTTCGGTCCGGATTTGGTGCAAGGTCGGGTAACGCGTTCAGCGCGCCAGCGACGCCACCGCCTCGATCTCGATCAGCATCTTCGGGTCGGGCAGCGCCACCACCACGCAGGTGGTGCGGGCGGGATAGGGCGCCGGCCCGAAGGCGCCGGCATAGAGCGCGTTCATCGCGGCGACGTCGGAGGCGCGCGTCAGCAGCACGTTGACCTTGACCAGGTCGCGGAAGGTGCCGCCGGCCTCGTCCAGCACGCGCTTGATGTTGGTGACGACGTTCCTGAACTGCGCCTCGAAGGTATCGGGCAGCTCGCGCTTCTCGTCGAAGCCGGGAATGCCGGAGATGTAGAGCAGGTCGCCGGTCCGCGCGGCAAAGGACAGCGGCGGCGACTTGACGCCGGGCGGAGGAGGGAAGTGTTTGATGGGCATGGGGCACCGTTGGTATGCGAAGGCTGATAACGACATTGCCGTCCCGGAGCACGGCGCCAACTCAGGCCTTACCTGAATCACGAAGCTCTTTCAGGCGTTTTCCCAAAATTAGCCAGCGTTCATGAACCCTGTCCATGCCACCGGCATTTCGTACGCCGAAAGCTCCTGGATGCGGAACGCCGTGAGATCTCGGCACCACCATACTTGATGCAATGCTCCGGCCTGTGCGCAACCGCAAACGGCCAACGTTCCGCGCGAAGAAATTGCCGAATTGCTTCGAAGGTACTGCGGCCGAGACAAATAGCCATCATGGGTGACACGACTTCCAATTGTGGGAGGGCATATTCTTTCACGCAATACAACATATCTGCGAGCCGTATCCGCGCGTTCATTGGCCCCTTTTTGATGAAAGGAAAAACGTTCGTTGCAAACGTGTCGCTAAATTGAAGACTAAGATTTTGATTTAGGAAAGCACGTAGATTTTTGTTCGTGGCCAAATCCGAGGTATGTCCCAACTTCCTTGTTCTTCTCATTCTGTCATCAATTGGTCGACCCAGACTGTCGGATGACGACCAATCTTGTCCGAGCAGCATAACCTCAGCGTCAACATTGTACGCTGATTTGGACCAAGGCGACACGAAGCAGCATTCGTAATATCCGCCATGAAAATCGCTTAGTCTATCGTAGCCATCAATGCTGTCGCGGCGGCGCTTCCTAGCCAATTGGCGAAGCGCCGCCCATTTCGGTGTTGGAGGCATCGGGAATACTTCACAACACCCTGTTGCTCTCCTTCACCTTGTCCGCGTCGAGATACAGGTTCTCGCCCATCTCCTTGAACTTGGCGCTCATCTGCGCCATGCCGTCTTCGATGGTGCCGCTGATGCTCATCCCGACCGCCGCCGGATCGTTCAACGTCGCCGCGTAATCGCGCACGTCCTGCGTGATCTTCATCGAGCAGAATTTCGGGCCGCACATCGAGCAGAAATGCGCGACCTTGTGCGCTTCCTTCGGCAAGGTCTCGTCGTGGAAGTTCTTCGCGGTATCGGGATCGAGGCCGAGGTTGAACTGGTCCTCCCAGCGGAAGTCGAAGCGCGCGCGCGACAGCGCGTCGTCGCGGAGCTGCGCCGCCGGATGGCCCTTGGCGAGATCGGAGGCGTGCGCCGCGATCTTGTAGGTGATGACGCCCACCTTGACGTCGTTGCGGTCGGGCAGGCCGAGATGCTCCTTCGGCGTGACATAGCAGAGCATGGCGCAGCCGAACCAGCCGATCATCGCCGCACCGATCCCTGAGGTGATGTGGTCATAGCCCGGCGCGATGTCGGTGGTCAGCGGGCCCAACGTATAGAACGGCGCCTCGCCGCACTCCTTGAGCTGCTTGTCCATGTTGATCTTGATCTTGTGCATCGGCACATGGCCGGGGCCTTCGATCATGACCTGGCAACCCCTGTCCCACGCGATCTTCGTCAGCTCGCCCAGCGTCTCCAGCTCGGCGAACTGCGCGCGGTCGTTGGCGTCCGCGATCGAGCCCGGACGCAAGCCGTCGCCGAGCGAGAACGACACGTCATACTTGCGCATGAGGTCGCAGATCTCGTCGAAATGCGTGTAGAGGAAGCTCTCCTTGTGATGCGCCAGGCACCACTTCGCCATGATCGAGCCGCCGCGCGACACGATGCCGGTGACGCGGTTGGCGGTGAGGTGGATGTAGGGCAGCCGCACGCCGGCGTGGATGGTGAAATAGTCGACGCCCTGCTCGCACTGCTCGATCAGCGTGTCCTTGTAGAGCTCCCAGGTCAGCTTGACGGGATCGCCGTCGCACTTCTCCAGCGCCTGGTAGATCGGCACGGTGCCGATCGGCACCGGCGAGTTGCGCAAAATCCATTCCCGCGTGGTGTGGATGTTGCGGCCCGTCGAGAGGTCCATCACGGTGTCGGCGCCCCAGCGGATCGCCCACACCATCTTGTCGACTTCCTCCTCGACCGACGACGTCACCGCGGAGTTGCCGATATTGGCGTTGATCTTGGTCAGGAAGTTGCGGCCGATGATCATCGGCTCCAGTTCGGCGTGGTTGATGTTGCAGGGAATGATCGCGCGTCCGCGCGCGATCTCGGAGCGCACGAACTCCGGCGTGATGAAGGCGGGGACCTCCGCGCCAAAGCTTTCGCCGTCGGCGAGCGCGGCCTCGGCGCGCTCGAGCTGTTGCTTGCGGCCGAGATTCTCGCGCTCGGCGACATAGATCATCTCCTTGGTGATGATGCCGGCGCGGGCGAATTCGAGCTGCGTGATCTTGTGGCCGTCGAGCCCGCGCAGCGGCTTGTGATGCGCGGTGAAGGCCTTCGCCGCATGCGCGGCGCCGACATTGCCGTTGTCTTCCGGCTTGATGTTGCGTCCCTCATATTCCTCGACGCCGCCGCGCTCCTTCACCCAGGCGAGGCGATTGCGCGGCAGGCCGGAATTGACGTCGATGGTCACGGTCGGATCGGTGTAGGGACCCGAGGTGTCGTAGACCGGCAGGTTCGGCTCGCCCGCGTTTTCGCTGAGCATGATCTCGCGCAGCGGCACCTTCAGGTCCGGCGCGGCATCCGGGTTCGCAAAGATCTTGCGCGAGGAGGGCAGCGGTCCTGTGGTGACGGCGGGAAGGGTCGTGTCGGGATTGGAGCGAATGTTCATGTTATCCTCCGTTCAGATTTTGGTTGTCGTCATTGCGAGGAGCGAAGCGACGAAGCAATCCAGACTGCTTCTGTGGAAAGACTTTGGATTGCTTCGCTTCGCTCGCAATGACGATGGTGGGAATTGGTTTTCATTTCACGCGGCTTTCGCAGTCTGGCCAAGCCATTGTTTGACCCGTGCATCGGGGTCGGCGTTCTGGGTGACGTCGGAAACCACCGCGATGGAATCGGCGCCGGCGGCGAAGATGGCGGCGGCCTGCTCGAACTTGATGCCGCCGATCGCGACCAGCGGAATGTTGCCGACGCGCTTCTTCCATTCGCTGATCTTCGGAATGCCCTGCGGCGCGAAGCGCATCGATTTCAGCGTGGTCGGGTAGATCGGCCCGAGCGCGACATAGTCGGGCTTGGCGGCGAGTCCGATCGCCAGCTCTTCGTCGTCATGGGTGGAGACGCCGAGCGTCAGCCCGGCGGCGCGGATCGCCTTGAGGTCGGCGTCGCAGCGAGGTCTTCCTGGCCGAGATGCAGATGCTGCGCCTTGGCCTCGATCGCCGCGCGCCAGTAGTCGTTGACCACGAGCTTGGTCCGCGTGCCCTTGATCACCTCGAGCGCGTCGGTCACGATCTGCAGCGCGTCGGCGTCGTTCAGATTCTTGGCGCGCAGCTGAATGGTGCCGACGCCGAGCAGCGCGAGCCGCGCGACCCAGGCGACGCTGTCGACGACGGGATAGAAGCGATCAGGATACGGCATGCCAGAACGGGGTCCCTACGACAGGCGTTGACGGAGAAGCGAAATCGCGGGCCTGCATCAGGCCGGCTTCGTAAGCGGCGCGGCCGGCCTCGACGCCGAGCCTGAAGGCGTTCGCCATCGCGACGGGATCGGCGGCCTTCGCGATCGCGGTGTTGAGCAGCACGGCGTCATAGCCGAGCTCGAGCGCTTCGGCCGCATGCGACGGCGCGCCGATGCCGGCGTCGACCACCAGCGTGATATCGGGCAGGCGGTCGCGCAGCAGTTTCAGCGCGTCGCGATTGATGATGCCCTTTGCGCTGCCGATCGGCGCGGCCCAGGGCATCACCACCTTGCAGCCGGCATCGACCAGCCGCGTCGCGACCGACAGATCCTCGGTGCAATAGGGGAACACCTCGAAACCGTCCTTCATCAGGATGGTGGCGGCTTCGACCAGGCCGACCACGTCGGGCTGCAGCGTGTCGTTGTCGGCGATCACTTCCAGCTTGATCCAGGTGGTGCCGAACAATTCGCGCGCCAGCTTCGCCGTCGTCACGGCCTCGCGCACGCTGCGGCAGCCGGCGGTGTTCGGCAGCACGGTGACGTCGAGCTCGCGGATCAGCTTCCAGAACGCGTCGCCGGTCTTGCCGCCGGCGGCCTCGCGCCGCAGCGACACCGTGACGATCTGCGCGCCGGAAGCGCGGATCGCGCTCTGCATGATCGCGGGCGAGGGATACAGCGCGCTGCCGATCAGCAGGCGGGAGGAGAAGGATTTGGAGTAGAAGTTCAGCATTGCTTCAATCCTCGTCGTCCCGGCGAACGCCGGGACCCATACCGCGTGATTTCTCTTTGGGCACACTGGGAGACGTCTTCCGCCACACGAGCGCCTGTGGTTATGGGTCCCCGCGTTCGCGGGGACGACAGCGAGTGTGTGGCGCGCTGCGTGCCTCTCATCCTCACCCTCCCTGCCGCGGCGTGATGATCTCGATCTCGTCGCCGGCCTTGCAGTTGCGTCTCGGCCCAGCGGCCCTTCGGCACCACGTCGTAATTCAGCGCGATCGCGAAATGCGTGCCCTCATAGTCGAGCTCGCCGAGCAGCGCGTCGACGCTCGCCGACGAAATCTCGCGCTGCTCGCCATTGACGGTCACGCGCATCGCATCACCTCATTGTCGATCACGCCGCGCGCGACATAGCCGAGCGTCAGCTCCGCCAGCGCCGGCGCCAGCAGGAAGCCGTGGCGGTAAAGCCCGTTCACCGCGATGCGTTGCTGTTCGATGGAGATCCGCGGCAAATTGTCGGGATAGGCCGGGCGCAGGCCCGAGCCGAACTCGACGATGCGCGCCTCGGCAAAGGCCGGATGCACGGCATAGGCCGCGCCGAGCAGCTCCAGCGCCGAGCGCACGGACGACGCCGGTGTCCTCGCTTTCGATCGAGGTCGCGCCCAGCATGAAGCGGCCGTCGCCGCGCGGGATCACATAAAGCGGAAAGCGCGGATGGATCAGCCGCACCGGGCGCGACAGTTCGACCTCTGACGTCTCGACCACGATCATCTCGCCCTTGACGCCGCGCAGCTCGCTCTCGGCGTCGCGCGCGGCAAGCCCGCGGCAATCGATCACGATGCCGTCGAGATCGTCGGCATTCACATCGCTGTTGAACTCGATCCTGCCGCCGGCCTGCGCGATGCGCGCATGCAATTCGGGGAGCACGCGGCGCGGCTCGACATGGCCCTCGTCGGGATAGAACAGCGCGTCGCGAAAGCCTTCCAGCGCCGGCTCGAGCTCGCGCAAGCGCGCGCGCATCGAGCCGGCGATGATTGGTCGTCAGCTTCGCGAAGCGCTCGAAATCGGCGCGGTCGCGCGCATGCGCCACCACCAGCGAGCCGTTGAACGGCGTGTCCGGAAAATGCTGCCGCCACAGATCGAGCGAGCGCAGGCCGAGCCGGCCGATCACCGGCTCGGAGACTTTCCGCCTCGCACCAGGGCGCCAGCATGCCGCCGGCGAAATGACTTGTGGATTCCGTCATCGCGGCGTCACTGCGCTCATGCACGGTGACGGCGTGTCCGGCTAACGCGAACAACAGCGCATGCCAGCTGCCGGCGATGCCTGCGCCGATGATGGAAACGGGGGATTCCCCGCGTGGACTCTTGGCCTGATACATCCCTGTCCCTTCGCCGGCATGACCCGGATCAGGTTCAAAGGGTCACCGCATGGACTCGCGGTTTCTCAGCTCCAGCAGGAGCTCCCCTCGGAACGGTCCTAATGTAGGCCGATGAGCCCGCGTGTCAACGCGGCTTGGCGCCGTTTGCACCGCTGGGTATGGCGGCCGGCGGCCGGGGAACCTGGCCCTGCTTGGCGTCGGCAAGCTTCTTCTTCGCGGCTTTGGGCTTGTGGCGGCGTGCGCGGGCTTGGCGGCGGCGGGCGCGAGTTTCAGCGGCGCTTCCGCCGGTTTGGCGGCGACGTCTTCCGGTTTGCCGGTATCTGCGGACGTTGCGGCATCGTCCGCAGGCGCGGCTTCCTCGGATCGGCGCCGCCGGCTTCTCCTCGACCTTTGCGATCTTTGGCGGTGCAGCGTTGAAGTCGGGCTTGCCCTGTTTCAAACGCTCCAGCCGCTGCTGCTTGGCGACATAATAATAGCCGCCGGCAAAGTAGCGGATGGCGCGGTCGTAATCGCCACCCGCGGCGCGATAGGCGCCGGCGAGATATTTGACGCCGTAAGTGAGATTGGTTTCGGGATCGCGCAGGCCGTCGGCGTCGCCGCTGTAGCCGACGCCTTTGGCGGTCGCGAGCTTGATCTGCATCAGCCCGATGGTGCCGCCGTGGCCGATCAGCTCGGGGTTATATTTGCTCTCGCGCACGATCAGCCGATGCACCAGCGCTTCCGGCACCAGGTTGGCCTTGGCGTGCTTTGCGATCATCTTCTCGTAGCGCGCGCGATCCTGCGCCGGCGCTTGCCCTGCAAGCGCGAGCACCGCCAACATGGCGCAAGCCGACAACAGCGATCGCTTCACAGGCGAGCCCCGGTCCCGCGCTATCAGCGCACTTATCCTTTACGAGAAGGTAATGGTGGGCGGATGTGGCCAAATCCGGGCATATCCGGGCACATCTGAAGCTTCGGGTTTACGCATAATTATGCGCCGTGTGGTTCGATCGGGCCGAAACGGACCCCTGCCATGACCATCACCGTGACCCATACCGAGGCCGCCGCGCCGCCTGCGCGCGCGCTGCTGCCGCTATGGGTCGGCGTCGGCACCTACGCGCTGTTTCCTGCTCGCCGGCAACCGCCTGCTGATCGATCCCGATACGCTGTGGCAGATCACGGTCGGGCAGTGGATCATCGACCACCACGCGGTGCCGACGACCGACGTCTATTCCTTCACCATGCGCGGCCAACCCTGGATCTCCACGCAATGGCTGGCGCAGGTGATGTTCGCGAAAACCTACGCGCTGTTCGGCTGGAGCGGGCCGGTCGTGCTGGCTTCGAGCGCGATCGCGGCGACCTTTGCGCTGCTGGCGAAATTCCTCAGCCGCCGTCTGGCCGACAGCACCACGCTGGTGTTCATCGCCGCCGCACTGGCGCTGACCGTGCCGCATCTGCTGGCGCGGCCGCATGTGCTGGCGCTGCCTGTCATGGTGGCCTGGGTCGGCGGGCTGATATCAGCCGCCGACAAGCGCGAGGCGCCGTCGTTCTGGCTTTTGCCGCTGATCGCGCTGTGGGCCAATCTGCATGGCGGCTTCGTGTTCGGGATCATGATCGTTGCGCCGATCGCGCTCGATTGCGTCATCAGCGCGGACGCATCGGCGCGCAAGACGCTGCTGCTGCGCTGGGCCGCGTTCGGCGTCGCCGCACTCGCCGCCGCCTGCTGCACGCCCTATGGCTGGGACTCGCTCCTGGCCTCGCGAAAGATCCTCGAGCTCGGCAGGCGCGCTGCCGCTGATCCTGGAATGGAAGCCCGCCGATTTCGGCAGCGTCGGTCCGTTCGAAATCTGCCTGCTGCTTGGCTTCGGCCTCGTGCTGTATCGCGGCGTCACCTTGCCGCCGATGCGCATCGTGCTGCTGCTCGGCCTGTTGCACATGGCGCTGTCACAGGGCCGCGCCGCGGAAATCCTGGCGCTGGTCGCGCCGATCGTTCTCGCCGCGCCCTTGGCGAGGCAGATCGGCGGCAGCCGAGCCGTCACATACGCAAGCGATCCGCGCGCCGATCCTCGCCGGCATCGCCGTCACGCTGATCGCAGGCACGATTGCCTAGGCCAGCGTGCATCCGTTTGCGCCGCATATGCGGGGCTCGCCGGTCGCGGCCGTCGCCGAGCTGAAGAAGCTCAATGTCAGCCGCGTCTTCAACGACTATGATTTCGGCGGCTTCCTGATCGCAAACGGCGTTGCGCCCTTCATCGACGGCCGCACCGAGCTCTATGGCGAGAAATTCTTCGTCGATCACAATGCCGCCTCCGGCCTGATGGAGCCGGAGAACCTGTTCCGCCTGCTCGATGAGTACAAGATCGAAGCGACCTTGATGCGCACGCAGAGTGCGGCGACCAAACTGCTCGATCACGTCGACGGCTGGCAGAAAATCTATTCCGACGACATCGCGACCATCCATCTGCGTAAGCCGGGTGCGGTGCACACGCGCGAGCCCGCGGTCGACGCAAAGCCGAAAAATTGAATCGAAAAATCATTGCCGGCAATTTGTCGCGTAGCGCGACACGCGATTGTCGTGTAAAAGACTCAAAGCGCGTGTGTCCTGTCAGTCGAGAGCGTTGCGGCAGCATTCCTAACTCATTCACGCCACTAAACATCAAGCAAGAAGCATAAGGGAGAGTGCCATGGCTCGTACCGAGTCGTATTTGCCCAAGCGAAATCCCTGCGCCCAGTGCGGCAAGCCGATCGCGATGCCGGAATGGATCGAGCCCGGCACAGGGCGCACCGCCTATCTCTGGCATTGCTGGTCCTGCGATTACCGCTTCGAGGCGGTCGCGATCTTCGACGAGCGGGATGTGGAGCAGGAAGCGCTCGCGGCCTGATCCTCCATCGCAGGCGTCGCTACGGGTTCCCGGAACCGGGACTTCTGCCGCTTTGCAACAGCGAAATAGCTGCGCTGGAACCGGAACTCGCGGTTTGCGCCAAAGTTGCTCCCTCATCAATTCTGATCAGGGAGCGACATCCATGTTTGCGAAATACGTCACGGCCGGCATCGCCGGTTCCCTCCTGCTCGCCAGCGCCGCGTTCGCGGCCGAAGACACCGCGACGAAGCCGGCCGCCAGCCCGGCGGCAACGACTGCAGAGCAGCAACACCTCCTTCCAGGGCGACTGGCGCGCCTCGAAGGTGGTTGGACTCAACGTCTACAACGAGAAGAACGAGAACGTCGGCTCGATCAACGATCTCCTGATGGACAAGAGCGGAAGCATCAAGGCGGCCGTGATCAGCGTCGGCGGCTTCCTCGGCATGGGCGCGCGGCTGGTCGCGGTGCCCTTTGACAAGATCAAGTTCTCGACCGAGCCGGTCGCCTATACCGGCGTGGCCGGCGCCCCGAACGCGGGCGGCGCGCAGCCGCGCGACGACCACGGGCTCGACCGCGCCGCAACCGGCGAAGGCCAATCCCTGGTATCCGGATCACGCCATGATCAACGGGACCGCGGACGAGCTGAAGGCGATGCCGGAGTTCAAATACGAGTAACGGTATAACCTGACTGAGATACGCAATGGCCGGATAGCGACGAGCTGTCCGGCCATTTGCTTGCGCCAATCCTTGCTGCGGCGCACGCATCGCTCCCCGGCCTTCCATGCTAGGCTCGCAACCGGCGGGAGCATCCTGCCTGCTTCAAAACCGAATGGGAGGACATCATGGCGGACAGCGTCTACAAGGTCATCGAACTGGTCGGTACGAGCAAGGAATCCTGGGAAAAGGCCGCGGCCGTCGCGGTCACGCGGGCCTCGAAGTCATTGCGCGATCTTCGCGTCGCGGAAGTCGTCAAGCTCGACCTGCAGCTCGACGCCAAGGGCAAGATCGAGGCCTACCGCGCCAAGCTCAACGTGTCCTTCAAGTTCGAAGGGTCGTAACCGGTTCGCGCGGCAGTGCCCGCGGCAAGCAAAACGCGCCCGGTTGTGCCGGGCGCGTTTTTTGTTCTTCGTCATTGCGAGGAGCGAAGCGACGAAGCAATCCAGTCTTTTGCCGGACTCTGGATCGCTTCGCAAGTCCGGGCATGACGCGATGACGGTCAATTCGTCTTCACCAGCGGGCAGCCGCCCTTGTCGAGCGGACGGAACGCCTCGTCGCCGGGCACGGTGGCGATCAGCTTGTAGAGGTCCCATTCGCCCTTCGACTGCTCGGGCTTCTTGACCTCGAACAGATACATGTCGTGCACCATGCGGCCGTCGATGCGGATCTTGCCGCCCTTGGCGAAGAAGTCGTTGATCGGCGTGGCGCGCATCTGCGCCATCACCTTCGGCGCCTCGTCGGTGCCGATGGCCTCGATCGCCTTCAGATAATGCATGGTCGCCGAATAGAGCCCGGCCTGGATCATGGTCGGCATGCGGCCGACCTTGTCCATGAAGCGTCTTCGAGAAGGCGCGGGTCTCGTCGTTCATGTCCCAGTAGAAGCCGTCGGTGACGATCAGGCCCTGGGTCGCCTTGATGCCGAGCGAATGCGTGTCGGTGATCTCCATCAGCAGCGCGATCATCTTCTGGCCGCCCTGGGTGATGCCGAACTCGGCCGCCTGCTTCAGCGCGTTCTGGGTGTCGCCGCCGGCATTGGCGAGCGCCGATCACCTTGGCCTTGGAGGCCTGCGCCTGCAGCAGGAAGGAGGAGAAGTCCGACGAGTTCAGCGGACGCGCGGACGTCGCCGAGCACCTTGCCGCCGTTCTCCTTGACGACGTTGGCGGCGTCGCGCTCCAGCGCCATGCCGAAGGCGTAGTCGGCGGTGACGAAGAACCAGGTGTCCTCGCCGCGCTTGACCATCGCCTTGCCGGCGACGTTGGAGAGCGCATAGGTGTCGTAGGTGTAGTGCACCGTGTTCGGCGAGCAGGCCGGCGCCGGTGATGTCGGACGAGCCGCCGCCGGAATTGATGTTGATCTTGTTCTTCTCCTTCGTCAGCGCCGAAATCGGCAGCGCGACCGAGGAGGTCGGCACGTCGAAGATCGCGTCGACCTTCTCGTTGTCGTACCAGTTGCGCGCGATGGAGACGCCGACGTCGGGCTTGTTCTGGTGGTCGGCGGAGATCACCTCGATCGGCTTGCCCTTGACCTTGCCGCCGTAGTCGGCGACCGCCATCTCGACCGCGGTCAGCGAGCCCTTGCCGGTGGCGTCGGCATAGAGGCTCGACATGTCCGTGAGCACGCCGAGCTTGACCACGTCGTCGGAAATCTGGGCGGAGGCGGTGCCCGTGAACGCGGCGAGCGCGAGGCCGGCCGCGACCGCCGTTGCGAGTGATTTCATGGTTTCTTCTCCCTGGCTTCTTGTTGAGGGCTTCCCGTTTGCGGGCCGGTTCTAGCCGCATTCGCAGCGGGCCGCAAAGGCCGGAGGCCTTCGTGGAAAACGTCGCGGGATGACTGAAAACGCAGGCGGTATCGGGTGCTGCTCTCTATCCCTCTACCGCTGCGCGCAAGCTACGCGGGGGAGGGATGAAGAGCTACAGGTCCGGCAGCTTGCTCACGGCGACGTTCATCGCGCCCTGCGCTTCCACGATCACCCGCAGCGTCTTCGAATCGAAGGCGACCTCGGACAGCCCGACATTGTTGATATTGGCATCGACCCGGACGCCGCTGTCGTTCTTCTGGAACTCGGCGATCGCCTCGGCGATCTTCTTCTGCGCATTGGCCGCGAACGGTTTCAGGTCGATCGTCGCCTTCTCCATCAGCGCCCGCTGCAGATGCGGCACGGCCGCGCGCGCCGCGGCGCCCAGCAGTCCGAAGGCCGCTTCCGATTCGACCGCGAGCTCCATGTCGTTCAGCCGCACGGTCTGGTTCTTCTGGTCGAGCACCGGCCGGCCCCAGATGTGAACGGTGGCGTCGGCCGCCGAAGCCGAACCAGCTCTTCTTCTCCTTGGCGTGCACCAACAGCGAGATCAGCAACCGGTCGCCGGCCGCTGAAACAGTGGCCTTCTTGACGGTGACGTCGACCGAGCCGGAGCCGTCCTCCGGGAAACGTACGTCCGGCAAGCTGCGCCTCGAGGATCTTGTCGAGCTCGGTGAAGGGCAGGTCGATCGGCACGCCGATGCCGATGCCCGCCGCGGTCGGCGGCACGATCGAGATCTTGTCGGGGAACGGACAGTTCGGCTTGGTCTCGGTCGGCGTGATCCGGCTCTCGGCCTCGATGCCGACGGCGACGATCACCGCGGTCGCGTTGACGGTCGGCTGCGCGGCGACGGCGCGGATCGGCTTGAGCTCGAGCCAGAGCGGCGGCAGCGACGCGGTCGTGCCGGTGCCCTGCAGCGGCATCGAGCGGCAGGCCTTGGCCCATTGCTCCCGCGCGGTGCGCTCCAGCGACTTGTCGTTGCGGATGCGCTCGCTGACCGCATTGAGCTGCTCGCCGACGGTCTTGTCGATCACAGGCTTGACCTGGGTCGGGCACGTTGACCCGCGCGCCCGCCAGCACGAGAGAGGTGTCGCCGAGGATGACCTGCGCGCCGAAATTCGGCTCGACGTGCCAGGTCTGCGCCAGCCTCGGCCGCATCGTGATGACGACATTGCCGCGGATTTCGGCGCTGGCGTTGATCGCCTTGATGTTGACGCTGCCGATGCGCTTGGCGGCGTCGGCGCCGAGCAGCCCGCCGATGGCGTCGCCGACCGCGCCGGTCGCCTTCGAGGTCAGCGAGCCCGTGACGTTGAGCTTGCCGGTGATCGGCGTCGTCAGCGACAGCACGTCCTGTGTGCCGGTCGCAAGGATCGGTCCGCGCGTGGCGGTCCAGCCGATGTCGGCATCCTGCAGCAGTTGCGACACCGGATTGTCGGCCTTGCCGGCGAAGTTTTTCGGCGCGGCGCGCTCGGCGGCCTCGCGAATGGCGGTCAGCGAAATCGAGATCGGGGCGATCACCACCGAACTGCGCGGCGCCGGTGGCAGCGGCGGCAATTGCGCAAGCTGCGGCGCAGCCAGCTTCGCGCGCGGCGACAGCCAGTCCATCGCTTTCAGGCTGACGAAAAACGAGACGGCGACCACGACGACCCCGAGCAGGATCGTTCGCGGCCGCACCGGCAGTTCCGGCAACTTCACCGGCAGTTCCGGTAATTTCATCGTCCCCCCGGACTCATGATCTCAGGAGTCTACAGGGCAGGGTGGGATCGATACTAGGTACCGGAACCTTAAAACGAAATGGCTCCGGATGATGCCGGAGCCATTCGCGTTTCTTGCGAGAAGTTAATGTCAGCGAATCGCGGTCGCCAGATCGGCGCGGCGCTCGTTCATCGGCAGCACGACCACCTTGGTGCCGACCTTGACGCGCGAGTAGAGGTCGCTGACGTCCTCATTGGTGAGGCGGATGCAGCCGGACGAGACATGCGTGCCGATCGTCCCCGGCGCGTTGGTGCCGTGGATGCGATACACGGTGCCGCCGAGATACATGGCGCGGGCGCCGAGCGGGTTGCCGGGGCCGCCGGCCATCTGGCGCGGCAGATAAGGCTGGCGCTGGATCATCTCCGGCGGCGGGGTCCAATCCGGCCACTCGGCCTTCTTGGTGATCGACTGGATGCCGGACCAGGTGAAGCCGTCGCGGCCGACGCCGATGCCGTAACGCATCGCCTGGCCGTTGCCGAGCACGAGATAGAGATAGGTGTTCGGCGTGTCGATGATGATGGTGCCGGGCGCTTCGCGGGTCGCGTAGCTCACGACCTGGCGGCGCAGCCGGGCGGGAAGTTCGAAGGTGCCGCTCTCATCCTCGGAGGGCGCGGCGACGGCCGGCGGCGGCGCATATTGCGTCTGCGGCACGACGAAGAACGGGAAGAGCTGGGTGGGCGGTGCGGCCTGTGCCGAGCCGGAGAAAGCGAAGGTGCCGAGCGCGAGCGCGCTCAAAGCCATAGCGGTGCGAAGCTTGAACATCTGTCGTCCCCTGTATGAGCGCCTTTTCGATTGGCTGTTGTCCCAGCCAATTCGTCGATCCACCGGGGCATTTCTTAACGATGAAAGGTTTCGGGACGTTTGCTTCAAAGGCCCAAAACGGTTTCATCGGGGTAAGGAATTGTTTCATGACGGTTTCGTGAGCTCCGTTGAGCGGCAGCCGTCCCAAGAAAGATTCTGCAACAAATTCATGATGTCACACGCCTGATACATCCATGCCCGATTTTGGGTAGCCGAGAATCATTCGAACGCTCGGACATCCCAAATGCGGATTTTGATCGCGACCGATGCCTGGCATCCGCAGGTCAACGGCGTGGTGCGCACGCTCACCTCGCTGGCCCGCGCGGCCGCTTCCCTCGGCGCCGACGTCGCGTTTTTGACCCCCGATGGCTTCCCGTCCATGCAGGTGCCGACCTATCCGGGCCTGCGGGTGGCGCTGCCGAATGGCGCCGAGATCGCCCGGCGGATCGAGGCCGCCGCGCCCGAGGCCATCCATATCGCGACCGAAGGTCCGATCGGCTGGTGGGTGCGCGCCTATTGCCGCCGCCATGGGCTGGCCTTCACCACCTCCTACACCACGCGCTTTCCGGAATATGTCTCGGTTCGATCAGGCATCCCCGAGAGCTGGGGCTACGCGGTGATGCGGCACTTCCACAATGCCGCCGCGGTGACCATGGTCGCCACGCCCTCGCTGCGGCAGGAGCTCGACGGAGCGCGGCTTCACCAAGACTCGGCGCCTGGACCCGCGGCGTCGACACAAAACTGTTTCATCCCGACAATCCGGCGACGCTCGACTTTCCCGCGGCCGATCTTCATGACGGTCGGCCGCGTCGCGGTGGAGAAGAACCTCGAAGCGTTCCTGTCGCTCGACCTGCCCGGCACCAAGGTCATCGTCGGCGAGGGGCCGCAGAAGGCGGAGCTGGAGCGGCGCTTTCCCGGCCGCGAAATTCCTCGGCGAGAAGAAGGGCGAGGAACTGACCTCGCTCGATCGCCGCAGCCGACGTGTTCGTCTTCCCGAGCCTGACCGACACGTTTGGCGTGGTGCAGCTCGAGGCGCTGGCCTGCGGCACGCCGGTCGCGGCGTTTCCGGTGACGGGCCCGATCGACGTCATCGCCGATCACCCGATCGGCGCGCTCGACCGCGAGCTGCGACGTCGCCGCGTTGCGCGCGCTCACCATGTCGCGCGAGACGTGCCGCAGCTTTGCGCTGGAGCGTTCCTGGGAGAATTGCGCGCGGCAGTTCATCGGTCATCTGGCCGTGCTGCAGCCGGCCCGTAGCGCCGCGCTCCACGCCGGTGCTTGCGGGCGTGCGCGGCTGATCCATTCATTCAACGAGAGCGAAAGAGACGATGGCACAAATCATGAAGCTGGACGGTGCGGGTGAGTTGGATTTCGATCGCGAGTCGGTCGAGCAGGCCTATGACCGCTGGGCGCCGATCTACGATCTCGTGTTCGGAAACGTGTTCTCCAAGGGCCGCGATGCCGCGATTGAGGCCACCAACAAGCTCGGCGGCCGCGTGCTCGAGGTCGGCATCGGCACCGGCATCTCGCTGCCGCTCTATGCCCCGCATCTGCGCATCTTCGGCACCGACATTTCGGAAGCGATGCTGAACAAGGCCAGGCGCCGCGCCGCCGAGCTGAAGCTCGGGAATGTCGAGGGGCTTGCGGTGATGGACGCCGAGAAGCTCGAATTTCCCGACAATTCCTTCGACGTGGTGATGGCGCAATATGTCGTGACCGCGGTGCCGAATCCGGAAGCAGCGCTCGACGAATTCGCGCGCGTGCTGCGCCCGGGCGGCGAGCTGATCATCCTCACCCGCGTCAGCGCCGATGACGGCATGCGCCGCGTCATCGAGCAGACGCCTGCAGCCGATCGTGACGCGGCTCGGCTTCCGCACCGCGGAGTTCGCCTGGTCGCGCTACACCAAATGGCTTGCCGGCGCCGACAACATCGAGCTCGCCGAGCGCCGCTTGATTCCGCCGCTCGGCCACTTCTCGCTGGTGCGCTTCCGCAAGGTCGAGATCGCAGCCGCCGCGTGAGCGAGCGTGCTGTCATATATGACAGTTCGATGACATCTTGATGATGTCACACACGGGACATTGAAATCCTGTACAACGCGTCGACTCACTCTTCTTCCTGGGGAAGACCATGATCGAGAATTTCCGCGAGCAGTTGCGTATCCAGCGCTGGGACGACCATCGCTTCTATCATCACAGCCGGATCAACCAGAGCCTGCACTTCGTCAGCGCCGTGAGCTTCATGATCGGCTACATCATGATGTTCTTCGATCCCCTGATGTCGGCGCTGATCGGCTGGCTGGTCTCGATGACCTCGCGCCAGGCCGGTCACTTCTTCTTCGAGCCGCGCGACTACGATCATCTCAACCATGCGACCCACGAGCACAAGGAAGAGATCAAGATCGGCTACAATCTGCGCCGCAAGGTGGTGCTGATGACGATCTGGGCGGCGTCGCCGCTGGTGCTCTATGTCGATCCGACCTTGTTCGGCCTGTTCACGCCGTGGGCGACGCCCGCCGACTTCATGCGGCAGGTCGCCAAGATCTGGCTCGTGGTCGGCGTCGGCGGTCTGCTGTTCCGCACCGTGCACCTGTTCTTCATCTACAATGTCGAGACCGGCCTCGTCTGGATGACCAAGATCCTCACCGACCCCTTCAACGACTTCAAGCTCTACAAGAGCGCGCCGCTGGCGCTGCTGCGCGGCGAGCTGATCGATCCGGGCCTGGACATCATCGAGCACAACGAGCTGCAAGAGAAGCTCGCCTGATCGCTTGCGCAATCGTCATCGCGAGGAGTCGTCATGCCCGGCGCTTGTGCCGAGGCGATCCACGTCTCGGGGGCCTCGTCATATGCGAGACGTGCGGCCATCCATTGTCGAGCGGAGCTGACGCTTCGTCCGGCTATGCGCGTCCATGCGCGAAGTGACGAACTTACCGCCCGAACTTGCTCGCCAGCATCTCTTTCAGGATCTGGCGGCGGATCGCCTTGTTGGTGAGGCCGGCGATGCCACCACCAGCCGTCGGCCTTCATCTTCGCCGCTGCCGCGACGAAACGCTTCGCGACCTCGGCGAAATCGGCATCGTTGTAGTTCAGGCTGAAGATCAGCCGTCCCGTGCCGACCCAGCTCAGCGCGATGCCCTCGGCGCGCAGATAATATTGCAGCATCCAGTTGTAGCGCGACGGCGCGGTGTAGCTGACCGTCCAGATCGAGGACAGATTGTCGACGCGGACCGGCAGGTCGGCGGCGGCGAGCATCTCGTTGAGCTCGCGCGCGCGGCCGTTCCAGATCTCGTCGAGGCCGTTATAGACCGCGCGGAAATTCGGGCTGGCGAGCCGGCTCAGGAACTCGTCCATCGCCGTCATGACATAGGGATGCGCGTTGAAGGTGCCGCGCGCAAAGCAGATGTCGGCGGGACGGTCGTCGCGGAAGCGGCGCATCAATTCGCGCTTGCCGCAGACCACGC
Source organism: uncultured Alphaproteobacteria bacterium (assembly GCA_963696845.1). Classification (GTDB taxonomy): domain Bacteria; phylum Pseudomonadota; class Alphaproteobacteria; order Rhizobiales; family Xanthobacteraceae; genus Bradyrhizobium. Next base: position 181,518 of record CAVOLR010000019.1, on the reverse strand, counting down.
CGATCGGCAAGTCCGCCGGCGAGGCTCTTGCCGTAGGTGACCATGTCGGCTTTGACGCCGAAATATTCCTGCGCGCCGCCGGGCGCGAGGCGGAAGCCGACGAACACCTCGTCGAAGATCAGCACGATGCCGCGCTCGGAGCAGACCTCGCGCAGCTGCTTCAGCCATTCGCCGTAAGCCGCGCGGTCGAAATGCGCGGCGCGCGAGGAATCCACCAGCGCGGAATCGCCGGGCGCATTGCCGTTCGGATGCAGCGCCTGCAACGGATTGACCAGCACGCAGGCGATGTCGCGCCGCGTGCGCAGCACATGCAGCGTCCGCTCCGACATTTCGGCGAGCGTATAGGTCTCGTGCGGCGACACGGGATTGCCGACGCCGGGCTGCACGTCGCCCCACCAGCCGTGATAGGCGCCGGCAAAGCGCACCAGATGGGTGCGCCCGGTGTGGTAACGCGCGAGCCGCACCGCCTGCATGACGGCCTCGGTGCCGGACATGTGGAAGGACACTTCGTCGAGGCCGGAAATCTCGCAGAGGCGCCGCACGTTGTCGGCGACCACGGGATGATAGGCGCCGAGCACCGGCCCGAGCGCGTGCGCGCGCTTCTCGGAGATCTCGATGCACTCCTTGTAGAAGTCGTTGCCGAAGATGTTGACGCCGTAGGAGCCGGTGAGGTCGTAGAAGACGTTGCCGTCGATGTCGGTCACGGTGACGCCGGACGACGATTGCCATGAAGGCGCCGACGCCGAGGTTCTCGCGCACCAGGCGGCTGTACTGGAACGGCACGCGATAGGCGCGGGTGAATTGCAGGTCGGAGATGTGCTCGGCCGCCTCCGCCGTCATCTCCCGGCCCTTGGCGAAGCGCTGCTTGTAGGTTGCTGCCAGCGCAAAGAAGCCGTCCTGGCGTTTGGTCGCGACATCGTCGGCGCGCCGTCGGAGCGGAAGAAGTCGTCGATGTCGAACTCGTAGAACGGGATCAGCCGCGCCACCCGGCGCGACATCTTCGAATGTCCGGTCAGCGACCGGTGCTTTGCCCGCGACAGCTCGATCCTGGCCTTGAGCTTCGGAGCCACTGCTGCGGTCGCCGCCACCGCGCCGGCGGCCAGCGAGAGAATCGGAAGAGACGAATCCATGACCACAGCGCTAACCAGTCCTCCTGACAGATTCATGACAGTCAAAAGCCTGATCGCCAGTTTCACCCAGCAGGAAGACCTCAACTTCCTGCTGACCAACCGCATTCCCGCGCGCGGCCCTGACCCGGTTCATGGGCGCGTTCAGCAAGATCGAGAACCCGCTTGTCCGGGACCTCTCGATCGGCTGCTGGAAGCTGTTCTCCGACCTCGATCTGTCGGAGGCGAAGAAGACCCACTTCAAGAGCCTGCACGACTGCTTCACCCGGGAGCTGAAGCCGGGCTTGCGGCCGTTCGATCCGGACCCGAATGTCGTCGCGAGCCCGTCGGACGCCATCGTCGGCGCCCATGGCACCATCCGCGACGGCGAGCTCTACCAGATCAAGGGTGCGCCTTATTCCCTGCTCGATCTCGTCAACGATCCCGCGCTGGTCGAGCAGCACCGCAACGGCAAGTTCGTCACGCTTCGGCTGACGTCGAGCATGTATCACCGCTTCCATGCGCCGCAGGACTGCCATATCGAGCGCGTCACCCTGATCCATGGCGACACCTGGAACGTCAACCCGATCGCGCTGAAGCGGATCGAGCGGCTGTTCTGCAAGAACGAGCGCGCGGTGATCCGCACCCGGCTGAGAAGCGGCGAGGCGTTCACGCTGGTGCCGGTCGCGGCCATTCTGGTCGCCAGCATCCGCCTGCATTTCCTCGATCTCCTGCTCAACGCGCGGCACGCGCGGGCCCACCGAGTTTCCTTGCGACGTCGATGTGCGCAAGGGCGACGAACTCGGCTGGTTCGAGCACGGCTCGACCATCATCCTGCTCGCGCCCGCGCATTTCGAGTTCTGCGACAATGTGAAAGAAGGCGGCCGTATTCTTGCGGGCCAGCCTTTGCTGAGGAACGTTTGAGCAGGATCGCGATTTCACCTTGACGCGCGTGCGTGCGAACAACGATTTAAATTCGAGCGCGCAGGAATTTCGAGATGGCAAGAGCATCGGTGCTGGCGGCGGGCGGTATCGTGCTGCGGCGGGAGCAGCCGCCGCGCATCGCCTTGGTGCGCCTGCGCAAGCGCGACGAATGGGTGCTGCCCAAGGGCAGGCTCGACGCCGGCGAGACGCCGCGCACGGCTGCAAGGCGCGAGGTGCTGGAGGAGACCGGGCACGATGTGACCGTGCACGAATTTCTGGGCACGCTGGTCCATGACGCCGGCGGCCGCTCCAGGGTGGTGCATTACTGGCGGATGGAAGCGGGCCTATCGCAGGTGCGCGAGTTGATGCACGATATCCGCGCGGTCGAATGGCTGCCGCTGGACGCCGCGGTGGCGCGGCTGTCGCGCGGCTATGAGCGCGTGTTCCTCGAGAATGTCGGGCCGATCGCGGTCAACATGATGGCGCGGCAATGGAAGGAAAAGGCGAAGCGCCGCGAGGCCGCCGTCACCGAGCCGCAGCTTCCGCTGGCCGAGCCTGCGCCACCCGCGCCCGCGGCGGAGCAGGAGATCGTGTTGTCGCCGCTCGATGCCGAGGAAGTCCTGCAAGCCGGCGACGGCGAGCAATGCCGCCGCGGCATCAGCGCGCCAGCTTCGCCGAGCGCGTGCGCAACTGGCTCGGCGGCGCGGCGTGAGCGGATTGCGCTCCCGATTCGGTCGGCGGTTGCGCAAGGGTGGCCTTCATTCCGCGCGATGAAATTTGTCCGGGTCCCGGGCTTCACGACAGGAAGCTTCTGCAATCGGCATCACGACGAAGGCCAGAGCGAACGCCGCGGCAGCACCGGCATGCGAGCTTCGCGGAACGCGTGCATCATGTGCGCGGTTACGCCACCAGATTGCGAGCGAGCATTGATCCGGGAACCAATGTTTAACCAAGGTGGATGGTTTCCGCTGGCTTATGTGCGCGGCAACGAGCCTGCGCCGCCATCAATGTCGCGGATAAACCCATTATTGCAGAATGAGTGTTTGATTCATTTCGGAATAACATTTGAGTAAAGCGGTGCGGAAATGCGCGTAATATCCTGCCTGATCGAAGATCACAATTTGTGGTTGGTGATGCTTGCGGCCCTGGTCTGTGTCATCGGCTGCTTCGTCACCATGCGACTGCTCGACCGGGCGATTGGCACCGAGGGCATGCAGCGAACCGGCTGGATTTGCCAGACGGCGGCCGCCGCGGGCGCATCGGTATGGTGCACGCATTTCGTCGCCATCCTCGCCTACGATCCGAAGACTTCCGTCGACTTCGATCCGATATTGACGATCGGCTCGCTCGGCGTCGCAATTGCCGGCTTCGGCCTTGCCTTCGGTCTCATCGCCAACAGTACAAGGGCCTGGACGACGGTTCTGGGCGGCGCGCTGGTGGGGCTCACCGTTTCCGCCATGCACTATAGCGGGATGGCGGCTTACCACATCAGCGGCATTGTCGAATGGAGCGGTGGCTACGTCACGGCTTCAGTGGCGTTGTCGGTCCTTCTGGCTTCAGGGGCGCTTTATCTCGGCGTGCGGGGGGCCCAGGGATTCTCCTGGTTTGCGCCGCCACTTGCGCTTGTGGTCGCGATCGTTTCGCTGCACTTCACGGGCATGGCCGCGGTCAGCGTCACGCCGCTTGCATCAGGCGTGACAAATGCGGTCATCTTTCAGTCGATGGCAGTTGCCATCGCCGGTGTCTCCTTGTTCATCGTTGCCACCGGTGTCGCATGCCACATGATCGACTCGCGGTCGCGGAACGAAAACACATTGCGGCTGCGCGAGATGGCGATGAGCGATGTGCTGACCGGTCTGCCGAATCGCGCGAGCTTCGCCGATCGCCTTGATAGCGATCTGGTGACGGCCGAACGCGACGGACACCGTCTCGCCGTGATCGGCATCGACCTCAATCGTTTCAAGGAAATAAACGATTTCCGGGGTCATCGCGCGGGCGACCAGGCGCTTGAAATAATCGCCGCGCGATTGAAGCAGTGTCTATGGCCTGGCGAGTTCATCGCCCGCATCGGTGGCGACGAATTCTCGGCATTGAAGGTCTTTGACCGGCAGAACGACCTGCTTGATTTCGTGAACCGGCTGGAAGTGGCGTTGTTCGAGCCTCTTCAGATCGATGATTTCGTGACGCAAGCAGGAGCCAGCATCGGCGTGGCGGTCTTCCCCAGCGACGGCAAGACGTCGGAGATTTTGATCGGCAACGCGGATTTGGCCATGTATCGCGCCAAGGCCGATCCGACCAAGGCTGTCTGCTTCTACGAAAGCAATCTCGACGCGGCCGCCCGCGAACGGCAGCTTCTCGCGCGCGAGCTTCGCCGTGCAATCGACCTTAAACAGTTCGAACTGCATTTTCAGGTGCAAGTCTCGATCCCGACCGCCGCGGCCTGTGGGTATGAAGCGCTGTTGCGCTGGCGACATCCGGAACGCGGCATGGTGCCTCCGATGGAGTTCATTCCTCTCGCCGAAGAGAACGGTTCGATCATCGAGATCGGCGAGTGGGTGCTCCGCGAAGCCTGCCGGCGCGCGGTCTCGTGGAAAGAGCCGCACAAGATCGCCGTCAACCTCTCGGCGATTCAGCTCGCGCAAAAGGATTTGCCGCGGATGATCCACGAAATCCTGATCGATACCGGCCTGTCGCCGACGCGGCTCGAACTCGAAATCACGGAGACCGCGATCGTCGCCGACAAGGCGCACGCGCTCCACGTGTTGCGGCAGATCAGAGCGCTTGGTGTGACCATCGCGCTCGACGATTTCGGGACAGGCTATTCGTCGCTCGATACGCTGCGCTCGTTTCCGTTCGACAAGATCAAGCTCGATCGGCTGTTCATGAAAGAAGTGGAGACCAACCCGCAGTCGAAGGCGATCGTTCGCGCCGTGCTGGCGCTGGGCAAGAGCCTCGATGTCCCGATCCTGGCCGAGGGCGTCGAGACCGCCGATCAGCTCGATCTGCTTCGCCGCGAGGGCTGCGACGAGGCGCAAGGCTATCTGCTCGGCCGCCCGCAGCCGGACGACGGCATGTCGAAGATCGAGGTTGCCGGCGTTGCGGCTTCGCGTGTCATGGTGCCCGCGAGCGCACGCCAGAAAGTCGCCTGAGTGGCGGCTTCGTGCCGGCGCGCCAGCGGCGCGCAGGCATCACTCATCGACAATCGCGCTAACGCTTCTTCTTGCCGAGCGGCGGCGGTTTGCCTTTCGGCGGCGCGGGCAGTTTGCGGCCGTTGTGCGCCGGGCCGCGTCACGCCGGGCGGTGTGCCTGGCGCTGCACCGGTGCGCGGTCCGACACGCCGGGTGTGCCGGGTGCCGGCGGAGTCCCCGGAGTGCGCGGCAGCGCGTTGGGCTGCGCCGTGCCTGATGGCGCGGCACCGGGTTGCCCGGGCCGCGCGGGAGCCTGTTGCGGCGCGCCCGGCGGTTGTTGCTGACCTTGCCGATTGACGCCGGCCGGCTGCTGCGGATTGCCCGGAGTCTGCTGGCCCTGCCGGTTCGGCGCGCCCTGTTGCCGACGATTGTTCGGCGTGCCGGGTTGACCCGGACGGTTCGGCGTCGTGCCCGGTTGCTGCCGGCCGGGACGGTTCTGTCCGGGCTGCTGACCGGGCCGCGCCGGATTGCGATACTGCGGATTGGCGCGGCGGAACTCACGCTGCTGACTTACGATCTGGCGGCCGACGGTCTGCGTCGCATGCAGCTGGCGCACGAAACCCTGGTCGCGCGCGGCCTGTTGCGGCGAGATCGCAAGCGGCACGGCGGCAAAGCGCGCGCCGCCAGCACCACCTCCGGGTCCGCCGCGGATCGCAAAGCCGCTCGCGCCTTGCGTCAGCGCGCCGAGCCGCCGTCCCTGCCGGTCGTTGACCTCGATCTGTCCGACCCGGCCGTCGGCATCGGGATAGAGCTTGATGTTGCTGGCGCTCGGGGCGGCAGCGCCGCCTTCCGGCACTTCGACGAGGCCGGTGGTGCCGCGAATGCCGAGTGCGGCCGTCGGCGTCGTGATCTGCATGTTGCCGGTCTTGGCGACGGCCGCGGCGGCAAAGGCGACCGTGCCCTTGGCGATGTCGAAAATGCCTGAATTGCTCTTGCCGCCGTCCTCATAGACGTAGTTGTCGATCGTGACCTGCGCGTTGGCCTTCAGCGTGAAGGTGGTGGCGTCGTTGAAGGTGATGCCGAGCGAAGAGGTCGCGGCGGTCGCGACAACGTCGTTGAGATAGATGTCGTCCTTCAGCTTGAGCGGCGTCGCGGCGTTGTTGCGGGTGACGGTGGCAGTGCCGGTCAGGGTCGCGACATTGCCGATCGGCTCGTCGATTGCCGCCTGCTGATCGGCGGCGCGGCGCGTGGCCTGCGGCGCCGGCGTCTGCGTGCGCCTGCGCCCATGCGCTCGACACGAGGACAAGGAGCAGCGGAAGCGCCAGTGCGAGCCGGTACGATGTCACGATGAGGACGTCCCAGAGGAGAGCGCAGGATCGCGCAATTTCAGCCGCGCGTCGCTGAATGAGGTATGAACGGGCTTGCAATCTGACGCATTAATGCCGTCGTGCGCAAGCCGTGCTGTGTGACCGCCGGTGAACGAAAAAACGCCTCACGGAAAACCGTGAGGCGCCAAGTCTGGGGAGGAGACGCCTGTCAATGGAATCTCAGCTGATGCGCTTCCAGGTCTGGCCGCCGCAGAACATGCCGCCGAAGGCGCAGCCTTGAACCTTGAGAATGTTCGATCCCTTCATCGCGATGGTGGAGTCGTAATCCTTGCCGCTGTCGGGGTCGTGGATGCGGCCGGTCCACTTCGACCCTTCGGACTTCATGTTGATCAGGATGCGCTCGCCGGTGTTGACGCCGTAGCCGCACAGATTGGCGCCGCATGCCTCGATGCGCACGTTGCCCTTGTTCTCTTCGGTCTGCCACACGCCGAGCGGCGAGTTCGCGACCTGCACCGGCGCGGCGACAGGTGCTGCGGCGACAGGAGCGGGTGCGGGCGCCGCGACAACAGGGGCGGGGGCGGGCGGAGCCGGCGGCAATGGCGCGGTGTCAGCCGTTCCGGCTGCGGTGCGGGCGCTGGGGCTGCGGGAGCGGACGGCGCGACAGGTGCGGTGCTCGCAACCGGCGCAGGTGCCGGCGCAACAGGAGCAGCGGCAACGGGCGCAACGGGCGCGGGCGCCGCCGGCGCTGCAGTCGCCACATCGTCATCGTCGTTCTTCTTCGAACCAAAGCCCTTCAAGTTGAAATTCGCGCCCTTGGCGCCGGTGATCTTGATGCAATCCAGCGACGAGCAGTTCTTCGGCGCGTCGATGTGGATCTTCTGTCCGTCGATCACGAAGGACATGCCGCTGCCGGCATGGGCGGAGGTCGTGGCCATCAACAAGGCGGCGGCGAGATAAAGCGTTTTCATCGGTGTCTCCATCGGCAGGCTTGTTTGAGTTGCCGGGGACCGTACGCGCCTAGCGCTCCGAGTCTCTGTGACTGACGTCACGACGTGCACGCCCTCACGTTCGCGTGAACTCAAATCACAGTCAGGACAGCCAATAAGAGCGACCTTCAAGGGACACGCGGGGAGGATCCCATGAAGCGAATTTCAGTTGCCCTTTTGCTGATGCTGATCGAGCTCGACCGCGCATGCACGCGGATATACTCTCTGTTCAGCGAGCGTCACGTCACGTCGCCCTCACGTTCGCGTGACTCAAATCACAGTCAGGACAGCTAATAAGAGCGACCTTCATCGGGACACGCGGGGAGGATCCCATGAAGCGAATTTCAGTTGCCATTTTGCTGATGCTGCTCAGTTCGACCGCGCATGCAAGCGGATATTCATTCTCGATCGGCGGACATTTCATTCACGTCGAGGCCGGGCCGGCATTGCCGTTCGCTGTCCTGCGTCTCCTGGTCCGATTCGCGGACGCGCCGCTCGCATCGCGACGATGATGACGCGGTCGCGCCGGCAACGCCCGCGCCGGCAAAGCCGGTTGCCGTGACGCCCGCCTGTCCGCCGGTTGCGGCTCCGGCCGCGGCCGCGCCTGCAGCGCCTGCCGCGGTGGCGCCGCCATCCGTGCCGGCTCCGGTCGCGCCGCCGGCGCCGGCTCCTCCGCCTGCGCCGGTCCGCGCGCAGGTCGCACCAGCCCGGTGGCGCCCGCGCCGATCGTACAGCCCGCGCCGGTCCAGTCCCCGTCCAGGCGCCGGTGAAGCCGGCTCCGGTGGTGCAGGCGCAAGCGCCGTCCACCATCGAGCTTGCGGCGGCGAACGCGCAAGCCGCGCCGAAGGCCGAGATCGTCGTCGGCAAGCCGAAGGAAAAGGCGACGGTGGAAGCCACCGTCACCGACAAGCCGGTCGATACGCCGGATTGGGCGAAGGATTGGTCGCCGCCAAAGGACACGCCGGCGCCGAAGCCGGCGAAAGTCGTCGCGCATGAGGATGATTCGCCGGTCGGCGACTGGCAGACCGAGGGCAAGAAGGGCCTGGTGCGAATCGAGAAATGCGGCGCGGCGCTGTGCGGCTATCTCCTCAACGAAACCACCAACACGCACGGCGAGACCGTGCTCAGCAACATGAAGGCGAAGACCGGCACGCAATGGGCCGGCGACATCTACAGCCGCGCCAGCGGCAACACCTATTACGCGAAGATGACCTTCAAGCAGCCCGACACCTTGCGCGTCGAGGCCTGCGCGATCGGCCGCTTCTTCTGCTCCGGCAACGACTGGACGCGCGTGCCGACGTCGGACGCAGTGGTGACCTCGCGCAATCTGCCGGCGTCGCCGAAGTCGCATGAATGCCGACATGAAAATGCCCGGCGGTGGTGAGACCGCCGGGCGGGACTTTCTCGGAGGATCGAGACGTAAGTGTCAGCCGAAGACGCCAAGCACGATGGCGCCGACGAAGGCAAACGCGACATACGCGGTCACGACACTCAGCCTGCTGACGGTCATGGGACGGCTCCCTGTTCACGTCACTGCCCGCATCTAACGCCGACATTTACCAAACGGTTCCGGGGCGAAAAAGTAAGACTCGCTGTCCGTGCACCGCGGAAGCTTCACGTGGTTAAAAACTCGTGAAATCAACATGTTGAAGAGTCTTTAAGGTAATTCGCCGAACGTGCGCGGATGGCGCGTGGAGTTCGTTTGTATCTCGTCGGCTCCGTCGTCCTCGTCTCGTTGGCGGGTTGCGGCCGCGGATTTTTCCAATCCGCCGAGCGCGAACCGTGGCGTGCCGAGGCCGAAATCGCATGCATGAAATCCGGCGCGGTGAAGGAGAGCGCGGAGGTCGTGCGCGTCGAGCCGATCGCCGGTCCCGGCATGTGCGGCGCCGAATATCCGCTGAAGGTCGCCGCACTCGGCGAGAGCTCGTCGATGTACGGCTTTGCCGATGACGATCTGCGGCCGCCGGCGCCGATCGGCAACCAGCCGCGCTGGCCGATCCAGCAGCCGCCGCCACCGGCCTATCCGCCGGAACTCCTATCCGCCGGCGCAATCGTCATATCCGCCGCCCCCACCGCAGCCGAACTATCCGCGCAACTCCTATCCGGAGACGCGGTGCGCCAGCCCAATTACGGTGCGCCGTCGGGTCCGATCTCGCTGGCGGCGCCCGGTGTCGTCGAGCGGCAGGACGACGAGATCGAGCTGCCGTCGGAAGGCGCGCCGTCGCGCAGCGCGATCACGCGCGCGCCCTATCCCGCGCCATCGGCCTATCCGCAGAATTCCTATCCGCAATCGTCCTACCGCAGCGCGACAGCGCGCCTTACTCGCCGCGCACGGATGTTCCGCCGGGCGCGCCGCAGCGGCTCGGCCCCGGACCGGTGCAGGGCAATCCGGTCAGCGCGTTCGGCTCGGTGACGCTGAAGCCGACCGCGACTCTCGCCTGTCCCATCGTCTCGGTGCTCGACCGCTGGATATCGAACTCCGTGCAGCCGGCGGCGCAGCGCTGGTTCGGCGCGCGCGTGGTCGAGATCAAGCAGATCTCGGCCTATTCCTGCCGCGGCATGAACGGCAATCCGAACGCGCACATCTCCGAGCACGCCTTCGGCAACGCGCTCGACATCGCCGCCTTCACGCTGTCCGACGGCCGCCGCATCAGCGTGAAGGACGGCTGGCACGGTTTGCCGGAAGAGCAGGGATTCCTGCGCGACGTGCAGGGCGCGGCCTGCCAGCAGTTCAACACCGTGCTGGCGCCGGGCTCGAACCAGTATCACTACGATCACATCCACGTCGACCTGATGCGCCGCGCCAGCCGCCGCGTCATCTGCGAGCCCGCCGCCGTCTCCGGCGAGCAGATCGCCGCGCGCGCGGGAGGCCGCAATCCCTATGCCTCGTCGCGCGATCCCTATGTCACCGGCTCGCTCGGCGGCCAGCGCGCACAAGCACAAGAGCGCGACCGCGAAGGTCAACGAGGAAGACGAGTTCGAGGACGATTGATACTCGGTCGTCACCTCTCCTTGAAAAGGCGCGGTCGCTTGCTTCGCATCGACGCTTAGCGGCAGGGGATCAAGCAACGATCGTGGATGACCCGCACCAGCCCCCTTCAGGGGGAGGGAGCGCAGTCGAAATCAAATCATCAGCGCCGCCAGCGCCAGCAGCAGCGCCGGGATCATCACGATCCATCCCAGTTTCAGGAATTGCCACGCGCTGACATGGATCTCCTCGCGGCGCAGCGCGACCAGCCAGAGAATGGTCGCGAGCGAGCCGGTCACGGACAAATTCGGCCCGAGATCGACGCCGATCAGGATCGCGGCGGTGACCTGCTGCGGCAGGTGATCGCTCGCTGCGACCGAGCCTGCGAGCAATCCCACCGGGAGATTGTTCGCGACATTGTCCGCGATCGCGGTGGCGATGCCGACCAGCCACATCGCCTTGGCCGGCGACTGCGCGACCGCCTGATGCAGCAGCGCGCTCAACTCTGCGATCACGCCGGTCTTCACCAGCGCTTCCACCATCACGAACAGGCCGGCGACCAGCGGCAGCACGCCCCAGGCGATGTCCTTCAACGAGCGGCAAAGGCGATTGCCGCGCCAGCGCCAGCACCGCAGCTGCGGTGATCGACGCCGCACAGGAATGTCGGCAATCCCAGCGGCACGTCCAGCGCCGAGGCCGTGACCAGCACGACGCCGATCGCAACGATGCCCCATGCCGTCAGCTTGCCGCCGAAGCTCAAAGCCGGCCGCGGCACCTCGCGCGCGAGATGCTCCTCGTCGAGCGCGCGGCGCAGCGCCACGCGCAGCACGATGTAGGTGACGACGATCGACGCGACCGACGGCAACGCGAATTGCCGCAGCCAGTCGAGAAGATGCGGCATGTGCGCGCCATAGACCACGAGATTGGCGGGATTGGAGATCGGCAGCACGAAGCTCGCGGCGTTGGCGATGAAGGCGCAGACGAACAGATAGGGCAGCGGCGTCGCGCCCGCGGCGCGCGTGGCGGCATAGACCGCGGGCGTCAGCACGATCGCGGTGGCGTCGTTGGACAGAAACGCGGTGACCAGCGTGCCGACGCCGTAGACCAGCAGGAACAGCCGCTGCGGCGAGCCGCGCGCATGCTCGACCGCGAGCGCGGCGAGCCAGTCGAAAAAACCTTCGCGCCGCGCCAGCTCGGCGATCAGCATCATGCCGGTCAGGAACAGATAGACGTCGACGCCCTTGCGCATGCCGGCGAGCGCATCGCTCGACCGGCAACAGCCGCAGCGCGACCAGCAGCACCGCGCCCGCCACGGCCCAGATCGCCTCGGGCCAATGAAACGGACGCGCGATCACGCCCAGCGTGGCAAGGATGATGATGGCCCAGGCCAGCACATGGTCGGTCGGCAGCGTGCCATCGAGGATGTCATTCGGCCGCGATCGGGTCGTGCGGCTGTTGGCGGGAGCGGCGCGGCTCGGGGGCGCGCGCGGGGAAGGCGAGACCAAACACGATAAAGCCCATCGCCGCAACCGCGCCGAGCGCGAGAAACGCGGCGCTGTAACCCGCCTTCACCACGACGATGCCGGCAAACGCGGTCGAGAGCGCAGCGCCGATGCCTTGCGCGGTGGCGACCGCGCCCTGCGCGACGTTGAAGCGGCCGGTGTTGCGCATGAGGTCGGCGACGATCACCGGAAAGATCGCGCCATAGATGCCGGCGCCGATGCCGTCGAGCAGCTGCACGCCGACCAGCCACGCCGGATTGTCCGAGAACGTGTAGAGCGCGCCGCGCAGCGGCAGGATCGCGAGCGCGGCGAGGAAGAAGCGCTTGTGGCCCCAGCTGTCTGCCTTGGCGCCGGTCAGCATCGCCACCGGCACCATCACGCCTTGCGCCGCCACGATGCAGGCCGACATCAGGCTGGTGCCGAGATTCTTGTCCTGCAGCGCGAGCTTCTGGCCGACCAGCGGCAGCATCGCCGCGTTCGACAGATGAAACAGCATCGCGCACAGCGCGAACACCAGCAGCGGCCGGCAGGTCAGCAGCACCGTGAAGCCGGACGGCTGCGCGCGCGGTCGTCACCGGCTTCCGCATCGTGCAGGCCGCGCGCGAGGTCGTGGTCGATGGTGGATTCGGGGATCGCGAGCACGCTCACGACGCTCGCAAGCGACATCGCCGCGAGCAGGTAGAACACGACGGTCGGTCCGAACAGATACGCAGCTCCGCCGGCGATCAGCGCGGCGGTGGCGTTGCCGGCATGGTTGAAGGTCTCGTTGCGGCCGATCCGCCGCGTAAACGCGCGGTGGCCGGCGATGCCGAGCGACACCGCCGCCAGCGCCGGCGGGAAGATCGCGCCGGCCGCATGCGCGAGGCCTTGCGCTGATGGCGACCGGCCAGAATCCCGGCAATAGCGGCAGCGCCAGCGAGGCCGCGGTCACGAGGATCGCGGCGGCCGCCATCACCAGCCGCTTTGCCCTGGTCGCATCGACCAGCGCGCCGGCCGGAGTCTGCGCCGCGATGCCGGCAAAGGCTCGCGACCGCCATCACCATGCCGATCCGCGCCTCGTCCCAGTGCTGTTCGGTCAGAAGGTAAATGGCGAGATAGGGCCCAAGCCCGTCGCGGACGTCGGCGAGGGTGAAATTGGCGGCGTCCAGGGCCCGGTTCGCCCGCCGTTTTGGATTGCCGCGCTGCGGCATCGGTATTCCGTGGTGATGAATGCCGACGAGAAGCGCGAGGCCGACTGATTTGGTTCCATTGGGGCTTGCCCGGGCCGGTCAATACGCTATTAGTTCAACCCCGGTGAAGTCGCTGAGGGAAAAAGTGGCAAAACCCGAGTATTGGCTGCGGTTGAGGCCGTGGTCGCTGGCGAGCGTTGTTGGTTGCGGTGGCGGCACTGGCCGCGGCCATCGCGATGCGCGTGGTGCTGGCCGAACTCGGCATGTCGCTCTATTTCGCGACCTTCCTTCCCGCCATCCTCCTCACCGCGCTGCTCGCGGGCGTGCCGGCCGCCGCATTCACCAGCGCCTCTTCCGTCGTCATCGTGTGGTGGGCATTCATTCCGCCGGTGTTCGAGTTCAGCCCGCTGACGCGCGGCGAGACTTCACGCCATCACGCTGTTCGTGCTGTCGACGGCGCTGCTGATCTGGTTCGGCCATCTCTTCCGCCTGGGATTGCGGATGCGGAAGGAGAAGACCGCGCGGGCATGACCCGGAGGCCCGCGCTCGCGCAAAGTGGGCCTCGGTTTCCCGCAAAATCATGCAAAACCAAGGAGTTCCAGCCCGGAACTCGTTTGGAACTTTTTTGCGCCGCACGCGTTATCAGCACATGACAGAAGACTTCTCGGTTCGTCCCAACAAGCCGCTCACCCCTGAAGAACGCAAGGCACGCGACGCCCAGCGGCGCGCCGACGCCGAGCAGGCCATGCGCGAGCACGACGCCGCGCAAAAGAAGTTCTATGCCAACAAGGAGCGGCTGAGAGCCGCGCGGCTCGCCCGCGAGCAAGCCGGGGAGCAAAAAGGCGACGGAAAGTCGGCGGCCGGGTCGCGCTGATTTCGTCCAATCTCTTTCGCTAGTGCCAATTCTTCGTCATGGCCGGGCATCAGCCGTTCGAACGGCTTCGCTGAACGAAGACGGCATGTCCGAAGCCGTCACGGCTGCGCGCTGAAGGAACGCGTGCCGTGCACGTCGAGGCCGCGCATGACGAACTAACGACGCAATGCGTCCACGCGACGCTACCTCTCCTCATCCGGATGCACCCAAAGATAAGGCGTGATCTCGCGCTTCTCGGTCAGCTTGATCATGTGCACCGGCGGCGCATGACGGCCCTTGCGGCAGGAGCGGCACTTCAACGACGCTTCCAGCTTCCACAGCGGCGTGTCGCGCGGGCGGCGGATCGCATCGAGCGGCAGGCTCGCGCGCGTCTTGCAGCGATTGCATTCGACTTCGAGCCAGCCCAGTCCGCCGTTGAGGCATTGTCCGATGCTGGGCGAGGGCTGCGCCGGCCCGCCATAACCTTCCATGCGGATCGACCAGGCTTCGGCCTCGGCGCGATCGGCGGCGCGGATCGCCGCTTTCGCCGCCTCGCGCGCGCTCGCGGCGCGGATCGTCGCGCCGATCAGCCGGCCCTTGAAGATGGAATGCCGCGACCGCGAGCCCATGGCCGGCGATTACAACGGTGCGCGAAGCGGAACGCAACGCCACTAGGATTGGCGTGACCGGACCGTTCCGCCACACAACCGCTGCGGCTCTGTGGAGAAGTCGTGGCGCCAACGCAGCAAGTGGCGGGCAAGCGTTTCACGGTTCGCGTTCGTTGCTTTGGCAACTTCGGCGCGCTGTGCGATCGCGTTAAGACTCCGCTCACCGCGTTCGCCGTGTTCACCTTGGCGGGCGCAACGCCGCCACACTCGATAGGAACAACGTGCGTCGCGTCAGGTTGCCTGCCGCGCTGGAACAGGACACACTCACATGGCCGCCTATCGCATCACCGAGCGCGATCGCCGCTTCATCGTCGGCACCGAGCAGGAAGCGGTCCTGATCTGCCGCAGTCTCGACGTCGCGCATCAGGCTGTGGCCGATGCCGAATTGCTGGAGACGCTGCCGGCGAAACTGATTTTCGCGCGGCGCGTGGTGCGGGAAGCGGAGGAAGGATCTTAGGGTGGGCAAAGGCGCACGCGGACAGTCCGCACGCAGTTGGTAACCGAAAACCCGCCGCCTGTTTTGCCCGACGAGTCAAGCGCGTCGCGCAAAAATATTCTTCTTTCCGAAATACGAGAAATTATGATTTAAAGAAGTCAGCCCGCCTCGACACGGGGGACGTGATGGCCATTCGTCACCAGACGTGAGGCGGGTTGCGATGGACGCGTCGGGCCGCAAGACGTGCGGCACGATGCGTACGGTCAAGCCGTGTGGTCCTGGTTCCCCGACGCTGGAATCAAGTTTGTCGAGATGATCGACAGGCGATGGTGGCTAAAAAGCCCGGTACACCAGGGAGAGCACGGAGCAGCCGTAAAACCATTGCGCAGGGAGTGCCGGAGTGATTTCGGCGTACCTGTGTTGGCCTGCGTGCGTCTTTTTCGTTTGCACGCAAGGCAGTGGGTGCGGCGTGCACCCGGCATTCCCTGCGCCCTCTTTCTCGAGAGGGACGTGAGAATGATGCATCACCCGGACGCGTCAGCGCCGCGGGAATGCGAAGTCACGCTTTATCGGCATTGCGAGGAGCGGAGCGACGAGGCAATCCACGGTCCAACAAGCTGAGGTATGGATTGCTTCGCTCCGCCTACGCGCAACGAGCGCTTCGCGACTCCGACACGGCGTAGCTCGCGCAGCGAGCGTAGACGGTCGCTCGCAATGACGAAACTACTTCTTCCCATACGCCGCCAGAAACATCCGCACTGCGCTCGCGATCACCTCGGCTGACGCGCTCAGGCGAGGGCGGCGGAGCGGCCTGGAAGATGAAGGGCAGGAACAGCGAGGCCTGGCACATCAGCAAGAACTGCGACGCCGCCAGCTCGCGATCGTCGATCGCGAGCTCGCCCGCTTTCTCATGAACCCCGAGATGGCCGGCGAGACGATTGATGGTCTTCTGCAGCACGCGCTCGTAATAGCGGCGGCCGACCTCCGGCATGCGCTCGGCGATCGCCATCACGGTGCGGATCGCCGATCCGCCGTCGGGGCGGAGGATCATGCCGATATAGGCCGCGCCGAACTCGCGCCAGCGTGGTCGCGGCGTCGCCCGCCGGGCCGAAGTCGAAGGCGATCTCGCCCTGCTCCAGCGCCGTCTCCTCGACGATGGCCTCGAACAGGCGGTTCTTGTCGGCGAAATAGACGTAGAGCGTGCCCTTGGAGACCCCGGCCGAGCGGGCGATCTCGCCCATGCTGGCGCCGTCAAAACCCAGATCCATGAAGACCTTACGGGCGCCATCCAGGATCTGCCGGCGCTTCGAGGTATCTTCCTCGCCGACAATCCGCAGAGAGGTGGAATCGGGCGCAACCATTGGTTTAGGGTCTCGCGAAAGAATTCGGAACCGGAAAGGGACCGGAGAGGGTCGGCAGTCTAATTTATGTGATGGGTTATACCTTGACCGAACCGTTCGGTCAATGGTAATAAGGGGCAATCGATACGGGATGGGGCCGGGACCGGCGCCTCGCGTGTCGCGTCAATTTGAGTGGGGAGACCGTGATGTCGTCGAGAGACCAGGCCGCGCGTATCGTCCGTTCCGAGCCTGACCAGGCCGACGGCGAGGGTTCGGCCGAGGCAGCGGCGGCGCTGGCCGATCAACTGCGTTCCCACGTTGCGGAAGAATCCCGGCGTCGTCCCGGCGAGGCGCCCGCGGTCGAGAAACCCGCGCCCGTCAGCGCCGCCGGCTGCCGTCGCGCCCCAGGCTGCTGCCGCGGCAAAGCCCGGCCGCAAGCGTTTCATCTTCATCGGCTTCCTCGCGCTGCTCGCGCTCGCGGGCGCCGCTTACGCCGTCTACTACACGCTGGTCGGCCGCTTCTATGTCTCGACCGACGACGCCTATGTCCGCGCCAACAACACCATGCTGGGCGCGCGCGTCGCGGGCCACATCGCCGCGATCCTGCCGCGCGACAATGCGCTGGTGCATGCCGGCGACGTGATCTTCCGGATCGACGACGGCGACTACAAGATCGCGGTCGACGCCGCGCGCACCCGGATATCGACCCAGCAGGCGACCATCGATCGTATCGGCCGTCAGATCGCAGCCGCAGGTGGCCGCGGTCGAGCAGGCGCAGGCCAACCTCGCGTCCGCCGAAGCCGGTCTGAAGCGCGCCAGCCTCGACTACGATCGCCAGCAGTCGCTGAGCACCAAGGGTTTTGCCTCGCATCGCCACCTTCGAGCAGTCGGAAGCCGCGCGCGACCAGGGCCTTGCCGGCGTCAAGGCGGCGCAGGCGGCCGCCGACACCGCCAGGAGCAATGTCGACGTCACCCGCGCGCAGCAGGCCGAAGCCCAGGCGCAACTGGCCGAGCTGAAGACCTCGCTCGCCAAGGCCGAGCGCGATCTCGATTTCGCCTCGGTGCGCACGCCGGTCGACGGCCTGTTCTCCAACCGCCTGGTCAACACCGGCGACTTCGTCGCGGTCGGCCAGCGGCTCGGCAATGTCGTGCCGCTCGACGACGTCTATATCGACGCGAACTACAAGGAGACGCAGCTCAAGCGCATCCGTGCCGGCCAGCCCGTCACCATCAAGGTCGACGCCTACGGCTTCCGCAAGTTCAAGGGCACGGTCGACAGCATCTCGCCCGCGGCGGGCTCGGTGTTCACGCTGCTGCCGCCCGACAACGCGACCGGCAATTTCACCAAGATCGTGCAGCGGGTGCCGGTGCGCATCCGCGTGCCGAAGGACGTCGCGCGGCAGAACCTGCTCCGCGCCGGCATGTCGGTCTACACCACCGTCGACACCAACAAGGGCGCCGAAGACGCCGACAACGACACCGATCTCGACGCATCCGGGATGGTGCAGCCGCAGTAGGTCGCGCGCTTGCGCGATGCGATGAGCTGAACAGCCATGGCCGACGCCACCACAGCCAATCCCGCTGACATTCGCGCCGCTCCGATCGATGCCGACCGCATCGAGCCGAAGCACGTGGTCGCGTTCACCATCATGGTGTTCGGGATGTTCATGTCGATCCTGGACATCCAGATCGTCTCGGCCTCGCTGTCCGACATCCAGGCCGGCCTGTCGGCGAGCTCGACCGAAGTGTCGTGGGTGCAGACCGCCTATCTGATCGCCGAAGTGATCGCGATTCCGCTGTCCGGCTTCCTGTCGCGCGCGCTCGGCACGCGATACCTGTTCGCCGTCTCGGCCGCCGGCTTCACCTTCGCGAGCCTGCTCTGCGGCTTTGCCTCCTCGAGCGAGGAGATGATCCTGTGGCGGGCGATCCAGGGTTTTCTCGGCGGCGGCATGATCCCGACCGTGTTCGCGGCCGCCTACATCATGTTCCCGCGCTCGAAATTCTACATCGTCGGTCCGATCATCGGGCTGGTTGCGACGCTGGCGCCGACCATCGGACCGACCGTCGGCGGCCTGATCACCGACCTGATGTCGTGGCACTGGCTGTTCTTCATCAACGTCATTCCCGGCATCATCATCACCCTCGGCGTGCTGGCGCTGGTCGATTTCGACCAGCCGAATTTCGCGCTGCTGCAGCGCTTCGACTGGTGGGGCCTGATCTTCATGGCGGGTTTCCTCGGCGCGCTCGAATATGTGCTGGAGGAAGGCCCGCAATATGAGTGGCTGCAGGATCCTTCGGTCGCGATCTGCGCCGCGGTCTCCTTCCTGTCGGCGATCGGTTTTTTCTGGCGTGTCTTCACCGCGAAGGTGCCGATCGTCGATCTGCGCACCTTCACCGACCGCAATTTCGCGGTCGGCTGCCTGCTGCAGCTCTGCTCCGGCATCGGCCTCTACGGCCTGACCTATGTCTATCCGCGCTATCTCGCCGAGGTGCGCGGCTACAGCGCGATGATGATCGGCGAGACCATGTTCGTCTCCGGCGTCACCCAGTTCCTGATGGCGCCGATCATCGGCCGCCTGATGCAGCGCTTCGACCTGCGCCACATCATCGTGTTCGGCCTCTTCACCTTCGCGCTCGGGACCTACCAGATGACCTGGATCACGCGCGACTACGATTTCTACGAATTGTTCATTCCGCAGATCCTGCGCGGCATCGGGATGATGTGCGTGATGGTGCCGACCAACAACATCGCGCTCGGCACGCTGGCGCCGGACCGGGTGAAGAACGCCTCCGGCCTGTTCAACCTGATGCGCAATCTCGGCGGCGCGATCGGGCTTGCCCTGATCAACGAGGTCCTGAACGAACGCACCGACCTGCACATCGTCCGCCTGCAGGACCGCGTCACCTGGGCCAACACCATGGCGGTCGAGACCCTGAACAATTTCACCCAGCGCATGCAGGGCATGGGCGATGCCGCGCTGATGGCGATGAAGCAGCTGTCGCAGATCGTGCACCGCCAGGCCCTGGTGATGAGTTACGGCGACGTGTTTTTCATCATCACCGTGTTCTACCTGGCGCTCATCCTGATGGTCCTGCTGCTCGACAAGCCGAACCTCGGGCCGGCCGACGGCGATGCGCATTAGGGAAGCGTTTGTTGTTTGAGCCATTTGCGACCTGCTATTGTCGCCGTCATGACCAGCGTTCAAAGCCTGCGATGACCGAATCCGTTCGAAAGGAGGCTGATGCCTCCCTGCTTTCGAGAATCTGTGTCGGCGCGGCACGATCCGGCCGCGCGCATCCTCAACGTCGATCTGTTGACGGTGCTGATCGCGGTCCTGCTGCCGTGGACCACGACCGGCGTATCGATCGCCGTGGTGCTGTGGGCGATCGCATTCGCCTTCACGATCGAGTCGGCGCGATTTCCTCGCCTCGCTCAGGCGGCCCGCCAGCGCGCTGCCGCTCGCCTTCGTCGTGCTGGTGCTGCTCGGCATGCTGTGGTCGGAGGGGCCGTGGCACGGACCGCATGCATCAGCTGAGCCAGGTCGGCAAATTGCTGGTGCTGCCGCTGCTGATCTATCACTTCGCGCGCTCGCAGCGCGGCATGTTGGTGTTCACCGCCTTCCTGATCTCCTGCACGGTGCTGTCGCTGGTGTCCTGCCTCGTCGCGCTCGATCCGCTGCTATCGGCCAAGCTGTATTTCTCGCGCGGAACGTTCATCCCGACCAGCGGCATCTTCGTCCGCAACTATATCGACCAGGGCCAGGAGTTTTCGCTGTGCGCGGTGGCGCTGGCCTATCCCGCGGTGACGGCATGGCAGGAGGGACGGACCCGCAAGGCGCTGTGGCTTGCCGCGCTCGGGCTGTGGCTGGTCATCAATCTGTTGTTCGTCATCACCTCGCGTACGGCGCTGGTGACGATGCCGATCATGCTTGCGGTGTTCGCGCTGCTGCATCTGCGATGGCGGGTGGCACTGGGGCTGTTATGCGGCTTCGCGCTGCTTGCCGTTGCCGCCTGGTCCGCCTCGCACCAGCTGCAGGAGACCGTCGGCAAGTTCTTCACCGATTACGGCTACACGGAAAACCAGAACAACGAAACCGGGATCGGCTCGCGGCTGATCTACTGGGGCAAGTCGCTGCGTTTCCTCGAGGAGGCGCCTGTGATCGGACACGGCACCGGCGCGACGCGCGCGCTATTCGAGCAGGCTGCGATCGGCGAGAAAGGCGCTCACGCCATGGTGGTCAGCGATCCGCATAACCAGACGCTGAACGTCGCGGTGCAGTGGGGCCTCGTCGGCGTCGCGCTGCTATGGGCGATGTGGCTGGCTCACTTGCTGGCTGTTTCGCGGCGAAGGCCTCATCGCCTGGATCGGGCTGCTCGTGGTCGTGCAAAACATGCTGTCCTCGCTGATCAACTCGCATCTGTTCGATTTCACCGAGGGCTGGATCTACGTGCTCGGCGTCGGCGTCGCCGCCGGCCAGACGCTCGCGCAGCGCGTCAGCCTTCGATCGCCGGCGCCGGCCGGCTCCGCGTCCGCGTCGAGATCGCGACCGTGACCACGACGGCGGCGGCGAACAGCACGATTTGCGGCGTGATGGTTTCGCCGATGAAGATCGCGGCGAGCGCGAAAGTGATGAAAGGCTGCAGCAATTGCATCTGCGACACCCGCGCGATCCCGCCCATGGCGAGCCCCGCGTTCCAGGCGAAGAAGCCGATCCATTGCGGAAACAGCGCGACATAGAGCAGCGCCAGCCACGGTTTCAGCGCGATGTGGCCGAGATCGGCGGGCAGGGTGAACACGGCAACCGGCAGCGAGAGCGGCAGCGCGATCACCAGCGCCCAGCTGATGACCTCCCAGCCCGGCATGCTGGCGGTGAGCTTGCCGGAAAAGGCGTAGCCGGTCGCGGACGCCGCGACCGCCGCGAACAGCAGCAGGTCGCCCGCGGAAAGCGTGCCGCCGCCCTGGCGCAGCGCGAAGGCGACCACGATCGCAGCACCCGCCAGCGAAGCGATCCAGAACAGCGGCTTCGGCCGCTCATGGGTGATCAGCACCGCGACGAAGGCGGTGGCGATCGGCAGCGCGCCCATCACCACGCCGCCATGCGAGGCGTCGACGGTCTGCACCGCCAGCGCCATCAGGAACGGAAACAGGATCACCACGCAGATCGAGGCGACCGCGAGCTGCAGCCACAGATGCCGCGGCGGAAATTTTCGGCGCAGCACGATCACGAGCACAAGCGAGCAGATGCCGGCGATCGCGGTGCGCATCGCCGTCAGCGCCACCGGATCGATCGCGGAGACCGCGATCCGCGTCGCCGGCAGCGTGCCGCCGAAAATCGCCATGCCGACAAAGCCGAGCAGCAGGCCGAGTCGCTCGCGCGACACCGTGGTTTGCTGATGCTGGCTGGAAAGCGTGGACATGGGGCGCGACAACTAGCCGCTTTGCCGACGCGGGTACAGCACGCGGGAGGTCCGCATGGCGGCCATGCGGAGCTTGAACTAATGCAGGCTATTCCAGACCAGGATCGCGCCCGAAAGGACCAGCATACCCAGCACGATGTCGCGGAAATTGCGGTCGCTCAGCGCATGATAGAGTCGTGCGCCGATCCAGCTGCCGAGCACCGTCGCCGGGAAGGCGAGCACCGCAAGCCAGATCACGTCGCGCGCAACGAGACCGCTCGCGGTCTGCAAACAGAGCGCGACGAACAGCACCGTCCAGTTGAAGGTCTGGAACACGCCGCGCCGCTCGTCCTTGCCCCAGCCGCGGATGCTCGCCCACAGGATCGGCGGCGGGCCGGACAGGCCGGCAAGGCCGCCGAGAATGCCGCCGATGAATCCGATGATCCCGTCGGCGATCTTGCCGCCGAACTCGAACGCCATCGGCGCGCTGAAATACAGCGCGGTCGGAAACACCAGCAGCAGAATGCCGACGGTCAGTTTGAAGACGGTGGGATCGGCATGCGCGACCAGCATCGTGCCGATCGGCACGCCGAGCAGCCCGCCGATCAGGAACGGCCAGACCAGCGTGAGATCGAAACTCTTCCACATCGACGGCAAGGTCGCGGTCTGCGCCACCACCGAGCAGATCAAGACCAGCGGCACCGCGGCCGAAGGCGGCAGCACGTAGAGCCAGATGCCGAGCGCCATCAGCGCGGTGCCGAAGCCGGCCAGGCCCGACACGAAGCCGCCCGCGAGCGCGCCGACGAACAGCAGGATGTAGCCGATCGCGCTCATCGCTATTCCCGGCCGGCGGTGAAAGAAATTCGTGACATTGGGCAGGACAAGGCGAGTTCACCGGGTAGAATACGGATCGACGGTCGAGGGGAGGATCATGAGACGGCGCCGATTCGTCTTTGGCTTGCTTAGCATATCCGCGCTGGCGCCGGGCTTGCCCGCCCTGCGCGCGCAGCAGCCATCCCGCCTGCGGCGGGTCGCCGTGCTGATGCTCTATGCCGAGAAGGATCCGGAGGGGCAGGCCCGCGCCCGCGCGTTCCGCGAAGGTCTCGAGAAGCCTGGGCTGGGTCCTGGGCAAGACCATCGCGATCGATTTCCTCTGGGGCGTGTTCGATCCCGACTGGACGCGTCTCGTCACCAGCCAGTTGCAGCAGCTCGCGCCCGACGTGATCGCCGTCAACAGCAGCACCGGCTTGCGCGCGATCGAGAAGGTCGCCGGCGCCACGCCGATCGTCTTCATCGCCGTGAGCGAGCCGGTCGCCCAGGGGTTCGTCGCGAGCCTCGCGCATCCCGGCGGCAACCTCACGGGGTTTTCGAACCTCGAGCCGACGCTCGGGGCCAAATGGGTCGGTCTGCTCCAGGAGACCGCGCCCGCGGTGAAGCGGATCGCGTTCATCTACAATCCGGGAAATCCGGGAGCGATGGTCACGCTGCGAATCGGCGCAGGCCGCGGCCCGGATTTCTCGCTGGAGTTCCTGGACAAGCCGGTCGCCGGCCTTGCCGACATCGAGAGCGCCATCGCCGAGCTTGGCCGCGAACCGAACGGTGCATTGATCCTTCCGCCCGAGCCCCTCACCAACGCGCATCGCAAGCGGATCGTCGAACTGGCGACGGCTCGCAAAATTCCGATTGTCGGCGCGCTTCGTTCCATCGCCGCAGGAGGGCGGCTTGATCGCCTACGGCACGGATATTCCGACTCTGTTTCGCCAGTCCGCGGAATATGTCGATCGGATCCTGAAGGGCGAGAAGCCGGCCGACATGCCGGTGCAGCAGCCGACCAAGTTCGAGATGATCGTCAATCTCAAAAGCGCCAAGGCGCTCGATATCGTCGTGCCGGCGACGATCCTCGCGCGCGCCGATGAGGTGATGGAATGATGTTCGGGGAAGGAAATTCGATGAGCTCGAAACAAAAGACATTTCTGCTCTGCCACGGCGCCTGGGGCGGCGGCTGGAGCTGGAAGAAGATGCATCCCCTGATGCAGGCGGCCGGTCATCGCCTGCTGACGCCGACCTATACCGGCCTTGGCGAGCGCGCGCATCTCGCCAATCCCGATGTCGATCTGGAAACCCATATCCAGGACATCCTCAACGTCATCAAATACGAGGACCTGCACGACATCGTGCTGCTCGGACATTCCTATGGCGGCATGGTCGCGACCGGCGTCGCCGACCGCGCGCGCGATTGCATCAATCAGGTGATCTATCTCGACGCCTTCGTGCCGCGCGACGGACAGTCGCTGTTCGATCTCAACGAGGCCGGGCGACAGCCGATGTCGCGACGCCGCGAAGGCCGGCGACGGCTGGCGCATTCCGCCAAATCCGTCGCCGCCGGACATGTCGCAGGCCGATCTCGACTGGCAGGCGCCGCGCCGGGCGCACATGCCGATCAAATGCTTCGAGAGCAAGCTCAAGCTGCAGCACGGCGAGACGAGATTGCCGCGCAGCTACATCTATTGCAGCCGCAAGCAGGCCGGCAGCGACCCGTTCGCGCAATTTGCCGAGCGCCTGAAGAACGATCCCGCCTGGCGCTATTTCGAGATGGACGCCAGCCACTCGCCGAATGTCACCGCGCCCGAAGCAGTTGATGGCGGTGTTGGAGAAGATCGTCGCCTAACCTGTGCTCAGCCGCACCTTTGCCACGAAGATCGTCGGGTGCTGAATGCACTCGCTTCGCTGGATCAGTGGCGTCGCCTTTGGTGACCGCATGAAGCCGCGCACGCGCGAGCGCGCCGTCATCTTGCCCCGCCGGGATGTCGATCGGCCATGGATGAACATCACGTAAGGCCGGCCTTCGCGTTGCGCCTCGCGAAGCGTTCGTTCCACCAATGCGGTGACTTCATCCATCGCCTGTTGGTACGATTTCGTCTGCGGGTCCCGCTTGCCGAAATGGAGATCGACTTCCAGGCAGTCCGGCGGGCGATATTGCTGCCAATCGCCCCATCCCTGCCGAAATGCCTTGGACATGCAGATCGCCTTCCCCGTACAGCGGCCTTGTACCGGTGTCGTAATGGATTGTCGGTACGGAATGCAGATACCAACATCGAAAATCCAACGGAAAATGGCGAGGGGTCCGGCGTGTTGCGCCGAACCCCTCATTTGAACATATCAGCCGGCCTGTAAGCCGGGTTCTGTAGGGCACCGCCGCACTTGCGCACGACGATACGTGACGGCCATTCCTCTGGGACAATGTTCGCACATTGCCTCGAGCAACCTACCCGGACGGCGAGCCTGACATCGCTCCCGCGGCGTTATCGCTTTCGCGAACAGCCCGCGTTGCCGTCCCTATTCGGTCTTGCTCCCGGTGGGGTTTGCCATGCCGTCTCCGTTGCCGGAAACGCGGTGCGCTCTTACCGCACCTTTTCACCCTTGCTGCCCCCTCCCTTTATCCCTCCCCCGCAAGCGGGGGAGGGTAGGGTGGGGGAAGCGGTTCGTTCTCTGTGGCACTTTCCCTGGGGTCGCCCCCGCCGGGTGTTATCCGGCACCGCATGTCGATGGAGCCCGGACTTTCCTCTCCCGCCGCCTTTCGGCGCTTGCGGGAGCGGCCGTCCGGCCGACTGACGCCATAGCCATGGGGGCTCAAAGTGCCCGCGTCAACCCCGATAACGACAGGCTTTGCCGTCCAAAATAAATTATCCTGAACATGTCGTTTGGACCGCTGGCCGTTCGACTGGATGTGACGGCGATCCAGCCGAACAATGAGGAGTGAGACACATGCAGTATCTGCTGATGATCTATCGGAGCGAAGCCGAAATGGCGAAAATGGACCCTGCCGCGCGCCAGAAAATGACGGCGGAATACGGCGAATTTACCCGCTCCATCATCCAGAGCGGCCATTTCAAGGCGGGCGACGGCTTGCAGCCGTCAACGACCGCGACCACCGTGCGTGTCCGCGACGGCAAGACGCTGACCACGGATGGTCCGTTCGCGGAAACGCGCGAGCAACTCGGCGGCTATTATCTGGTCGAGGCCAAGGATCTCGACGCCGCGCTCGGCATTGCCGCGCGGATTCCCGGCGCCAAGGACGGTGCGATCGAGGTCCGGCCGATCATGATCTATGAGCCGGAGATGGTTCAGGCGAGGTCCGGCCGGTGATGATCCGCTGGTGACGGCGATCGCTGCGCGCAATGACACCCGGCGAGATCGAGAAAATCTTTCGCGACGAGGCGGGGCGCGCGTTGGCCACGCTGATCCGCCTCGTCGGCGATTTCGATCTCGCCGAGGACGTGCTGCAGGAAGCGTTCGCGGTGGCGCTCGAGCGCTGGCCGAACGAGGCGCCGCCCGCCAATCCGCGGGCGTGGCTGGTCAATGTCGCCCGCAACAAGGCGATCGATCGCGTGCGAAGACAGATCGCGTTTCGCGGCAAGGAACAGCAGCTCGCGCATCAGATCGAGCTCAACGCGTCCAGACGCGAACGACGTCGTCGATACCTCCGTGTTCGACGACGACATGCTGCGGCTGATCTTCACCTGCTGCCATCCGTCCTTTGCCGCGGAGGTGCAGGTCGCGCTCACCCTGCGCACCGTGTGCGGGCTGACCACGCCGCAAGTTGCGCGCGCCTTTCTGACAGGCGAGGACGCGATGGCGCAGCGGCTCGTCCGCGCCAAGCAGAAGATCCGGCTTGCCGGCATTGCCTATGAGGTGCCGGAGCGCGAGGCGCTGGCGCCGCGGCTCAACGGCGTGCTCGCCGTGATCTACCTCGTCTTCACCGAAGGCTATGCCGCGACCTCGGGCGACGACCTGATGCGGCCCGACCTCGCGCGCGAAGCGATCAGGCTGGGGCGGCTGCTCGACACGCTGATGCCGGGCCGCGGCGAGATCAAGGGATTGCTCGCGCTGATGCTGTTGCATGACGCGCGCCGCGCCGGGCGCGCGACCGCGGCCGGCGACATCGTGCTGCTGGAGGAGCAGGATCGCTCGCTCTGGGACTGGCACCAGATCGGTGAAGGGCTTGCGCTGGTCGAAGAGGCGTTGCGCCAGCCTGGTCCGCCGCAATCCTACGCGGTGCAGGCTGCGATCGCCGCCCTTCATGCGCGTGCGCCGAATTACGCCGACACCGACTGGAAGCAGATCGCCGGGCTCTATGAAGTGCTGCTGCGCATTGCGCCGTCGCCGGTGATCGAGCTCAATCATGCCGCCGTGATGTCGATGGTGGATGGTCCGGCACGCGCGCTCGACCTGATCGATGCGCTGGCGGCGCGCGGCGGCCTCGACGGCTACGATCTGTTGCCGGCGGTGCGCGCCGATCTGTTGCGCCGGCTCGGCCGCCGTCGACGCCGCGCGCGCGGCCTATCTCGCTGCAACCGCGGCGACGAAGCTCGAGCCGCTGCGGCGGCTCTACGCGCGGCGGATGGCGGAGCTGGAGCACGGGCTTTCACCTCCCCTTGAAAAGGGGAGGTCGCTTTGATCGAAGATCAAAGCGGGAGGGGATCAAGTTATCGGCAAGAAAGATGACCCCCACCCCAACCCTCCCCCTTGCAGGGGGAGGGAGCGCACTTCCTTGTGGCTCAGTCTGGCTTCGTTACGCGCTCGCCTTCGGCGTCGCCACGGCGTCTGCCGGCAGGCTCGACAGCAGCGCGTGCAGCGTGGCGAGCGTCGAGTGATCGGCGATGCCGTCGACGCGCGCGGGGCGGAAGTGGCGCTGGAAGGCGGTGACCACTTCCATGGTCGGTCCGTCATATTTGCCGGTGAGCGGCACGCCGTAGCCGTATCGGGCGAGCGCCTGCTGCAGGTCGCGGACTTCCTCGCTGATGATGCCGAGCTTGAGCGTGTCGCCGCGCACGATCGGCGCCGGATGCACCCAGTGCCCGACGCCGGAATTGGCCAGCGAATGCCACGGGAATTTCTCGCCCGGATCCTTCTTGCGCGCCGGCGCGACGTCGGAATGCGCCAGCACGCGATGTGACGGCACGTTGCGGCGGAGCATGATGCCGCGGCACAGCGCGATCACGGCCGCGATCTGGCGCAGCGGGAAATCCGGATAGCCCCACTCATGGCCGCGATTGACGATCTCGATCGCCGATCGAGCAGGTGTTGACGTCCTCCTCGCCGGCCCAGGAGGAGACGCCGGCGTGCCAGGCGCGCTTGGCCTCGGGCACGCATTGCACGATGCGGCCGTCCTCCAGCACGATGTAGTGGGCGGACACCTCGGTGCCGGACGGTGCAGAGCCGGGCGATCGCGCCCTCGACGTCGGGCATGCCGGTGTAGTGCAGCAGGATCATGTCGGGCGCGCGGCCCTTGTTCCGCTCGCCGCAATTCGGCGACGGGATCACGTCGGAGGCGATCGAGGAATCCGGGGTGAATGTCTTCATGTTCGCGTTGTCCCGGGGCGCCGGGAGCGCGCGGTGGCGCTTCGAATCAACTCGTTCGGAGGTCAAGCGACATGGGACACTTCAAAACCGACTGGCAAGCAACAATACGAAATTGAGCGATCACTATCCCTTCATGATCGCGGGCGCGCAATTACATGGCGGCCGTTTGCCACAATTTTGCCGGGGTGTGTGCCGGGCGCATCACTCGCCGCCTGGATCGCACCGACGGCGGCTTCCGCCGGGGCGGCGGAATGGTGACAATGCCATCAACGCTTTCTTAACGCTGCTGGCCGTTACTGAGTGGTGAAGTGCCGAACCAGCTTTGGGGGCGGCCCGCCACCTTTTTCACGCTCGAAAGCCCGATGGCAGCCCAGCAAATTGCACGCGCAGACCGGGGTTTGTCCCGGGGCGCGCGTGGGATCGGCGCTCGCGCAGGCTCGTCCGAGAGGCAAAAGACCGGGATTTGAGGCGCAATGGGTTCGTTCGCGTCAAGTTTCCTCCTGCTTCGCCAGCCCGCGGGGGCCTGCGCATGAGCCCGGCTGGCCCGCGCCATGTTCCCGTGCTCGGCCGCGAGGCGGTCGAGATGCTCAGCCCCCGTGCGGGCGGAACCTATGTCGATGCGACCTTCGGGGCCGGCGGTTACAGCCGCGCCATCCTTGGCGTCGCCGGTACCCGGGTGATCGGCATCGATCGCGACCGCACGGCGATTGCCGGCGGGTTCGATCTGGTCGATCGCTCCGAGGGACGCCTGACCCTGGTCGAGGACCGCTTCTCCAATCTGGCTGAGATCTGTGCGGCCGAGGGCGCAGCCGCCGTCGACGGCGTCGTGATGGATGTCGGCGTCTCCTCGATGCAGCTCGACGAGGCCGGGCGCGGCTTCTCCTTCCGTCTCGACGGTCCGCTCGACATGCGGATGGGACAGGCCGGTCCGACCGCGGCCGACGTGGTTGCGAAAGCGTCCGAGGCCGAGCTCGCCGACATCATCTATCTCTTCGGCGAGGAGCGTCATTCGCGCGGCGTCGCGCGCGCCATCGTCGCCGCGCGCAAGGAAGCGCCGATCACCACCACGCGCGCGCTCGCCGACATCGTCGCCCGCGTCGTGCGCGCAAAACCCGGCGACATCCATCCGGCGACGCGAACGTTTCAGGGACTGCGCATCTTCGTCAATGAAGAGCTCGATGAATTGCAGACGGCGCTCGAAGCGGCCGAGCGCGTGCTCGAAGCCCGGCGGGCGGCTTGCGGTGGTGTCGTTCCACTCGCTGGAAGACCGCATCGTCAAGAATTTCTTCGCCGAGCGCGAGCCAAGACCGGTGGCGGCTCGCGGCATCTGCCGGAAGTGAAGCAGGCTGTGCCGAGCTTTCGCCTGCTGACGCGAAAGCCGGTGACGCCGAGCGACGACGAAATGACCGCCAATCCACGCGCGCGCTCGGCCAAGCTGCGCGCCGCCGAACGCACCGATGCGCCGGCGCATGCGAGCGCGGCCGCGCCGTCATGGCCAAAACTCTCCGAAATGATGCGGGGAGGCTGACCATGCGGATCATCCATCTCCTCGTGATCGGCGTTCTGGTGTTCGCGGCGGCCTATGTCTACCGCATCAAGATGGATTCGACCGTGCGCACCGAGCGCGTGCTGAAGCTGCATGCCGAAATCCGCGAGCAGCGCGATGCGATCGCGGTGCTGCGTTCGGAATGGGCCAAGCTCGATTCGCCGCAGCGGCTGCAGGGGCTGACCGAGCGGCATCTGGCGCTGAAGCCGCTCAACGCCAACCAGTACGACTCCCTGAAGAACCTGCCGGAGCGGCCGCCGAGTTTCGCCAAGCCTGGCAGTCCCGATCCGATCGGCTCGATGATCGACACCATCGAGGCCGTGGCGGATGCGCCCAGCATCACCGGTTCGGTGCCGCAGCCGGGGGGCAAGCAATGACCGGCACTGCGCTCACCAACAGGCCGGCCGAATCCTGGCGGCAGCGCTTCGTGCGCAGCCTGCTCTACGGGCGCAATGTCGACCGCAACGCCAAGGCGCGCGCCCGCGTCGGGCTTGCGATCGTCGCCTTTGTCGCCGTCTACGCGATCATCGGCGGACGCCTGGTGATGTTTGCGATCGGCGCCGACAGCCACAGCGCGCGCCGCGCCGCGGCGCAGGATGCGATCGCGACCGCGCGGCCCGACATCGTCGACCGCAACGGCGAAATTCTCGCGACCGACGTCAAGGCGCCGAGCCTGTTCGGCGAGCCGCGCCGCATCATCGACAAGGACGAGGCGATCGAGCTGCTCACGGGCACGCTGCCCGATCTCGACGTCGGCGAGGTGCGCGACCGCCTGATGTCGCGCAAGGGCTTCGTCTGGCTGAAGCGCGAAATCTCGCCGAAGCAGCAGCAGGACATCCATCGCCTCGGCATTCCCGGCATCGGCTTCCTGCGTGAGAACAAGCGCGTCTATCCGACCGGCAACGAGGTCGCGCACCTGATCGGCCTCGTCAACATCGACAACCAGGGCATCGCCGGCATGGAGAAGTGGCTCGACAGCAACGGGCTCGCCGACCTGCATCGCGCCGGCTTCGCCACCGATCGCCTGCAGCGGCCGATCGAACTGTCGGTCGATCTGCGCGTCGAGCACGCGCTGCGCGACGAACTGCTCAAGGCCAAGGAGAAGTTTCACGCCAAGGCCGCCTCCGGCCTCGTCACCAACGTCAACACCGGCGAGGTCATCGCGATGGTCTCGGTGCCGGATTTCGATCCCAACAATCCGAAGGAAGCGCACGATCCCGATCGCATCAACCGCCTGACCACCGGCGTCTACGAGATGGGCTCGACCTTCAAGGCCTTCACGCTGGCGATGGCGCTCGACAGCGGCAAATACGATCTCAACTCGCTGTGGGACGCGCGCGGGCCGCTGCACTACGGCAAGTTCACCATTCACGACGACGAGCCGAAAGGCCGCTTCCTCAACATGAGGGAGGTCTTCACCTTCTCCTCCAACGTCGGCGCGGCGCGCATCGCGCTGGCGCAGGGCGTCGAGGCGCACAAGGCCTTCCTGCGCAAGATGGGCCAGCTCGACCGGCTGCGCACCGAACTGCCGGAGAGCGCGGCGCCGCTGGTGCCGAAACGCTGGAGCGAGCTCAACACCATCACCATCGCCTTCGGTCACGGCATGGCGGTGGCGCCGCTGCAGGCGGTGATGGGCGTCAGCGCGCTGGCGAATGGCGGGCTGCTGATTCCGCCGACCTTCCTGAAGCGCACCGAGGACGAGGCGAAGGCAATCGCAAAACGGGTGATCAAGCCGGAGACATCGGAAAAGATGCGGTTCCTGATGCGGCTCAACGCCGAGATCGGCACCGCGCGCAAGGCCAATGTCGACGGCTATTATGTCGGCGGCAAGACCGGCACGGCGGAGAAGGTCGTCAACGGCCGCTACGCCAAGAAGCGCGTGCTCACCGCCTTTACCGCCATCATCCCGGCCGACAAGCCGCGTTACCAGCTCCTGATCATGCTGGACGAGCCGCAGCCGCTGAAGGAAACCTACGGCTTCATCACCTCGGGCTGGAACGCGGTGCCGACGGCCGGCAATGTCATCACCCGCATCGGGCCGCTGCTCGACATCGAGCCGCGATTCGACCTGCCGCCGTCCGACCGCCTTATTCTTGCGGGATCAAGGACAACGCAGTAATCCTGCGTTGCCGCTCTTCATTGTTGAGTCTCCGCAGCGGCTTCGCAGGGTTTTCTGCACGTCCGTCCGACCGGAAGATGATGAAGCTTCGCGACCTCTTCAGCGACGAGATCGAAATCGACAAGCAGGCCGGGGCGATCGATGTCTCGGGCCTCGCCATGGACAGCCGCGCGGTCAAGCCGGGCGACCTGTTCTTCGCGCTTGTCGGCAGCAAGACCGACGGCGCGCGCTTCATCGATGCGGCGATCGCGGCCGGCGCCGTGGCAGTTGCCGGCGATCATCCGCCGCAAGGCCTGTCGGTGCCATCAGTGACCACGGCCAATCCGCGCCGCGCGCTGGCGCTGGCCGCGGCGAAGTTTTATCCGAGGCAGCCCGCGACCATCGCCGCCGTCACCGGCACCAGCGGCAAGACCTCGGTCGCCGCCTTCACGCGCCAGATCTGGCAGCGGCTCGGCCATGCCTCGGCCAGCATCGGCACCATCGGGCTGGTATCGCCGAAGCGCACCGTCTATGGCTCGCTGACCACGCCCGATCCGATCGCGCTGCATCGGCAGCTCGACGAGATCGCGCGCGACGGCGTCACGCATCTCGCCTTTGAAGCCTCCTCGCACGGGCTCGACCAGTATCGTCTCGACGGCGTGCGCGTTGCGGCCGGCGGCTTCACCAATCTGTCGCGCGACCACATGGATTATCATCCTGATGTCGCGCATTACCTCAATGCCAAGCTGCGGCTGTTCCGCGATCTCGTTCCGCCCGGCGGCGCGGCCGTCATCTCCGCCGATCATGATTGCTCGGGCGAGGTGATCGATGCCGCGCGCAAGCGCGGCTTGCGGCTGTTGACGGTCGGCGCTCACGGCGATGGAGCGAGGCGAGGGCATTCGCCTGGTCGAGGCCGGCATCGACGGCTTTGCGCAGAAGCTCACGCTCGAACATCGCGGCAAGAAAATATCGGTGCGGCTGCCGCTGGTCGGCGGCTTCCAGATCGAGAACGCGCTGGTGTCCGCAGGTCTTGCGATTGCGACCGGCAGCGACGCGGATGCGGTGTTCGCCAGCCTCGAACATCTCGAAGGCGCCAAGGGGCGGCTCGAACGCGTCGGCGAGCGCAACGGCGCGCCGATCTTCGTCGACTATGCGCACAAGCCCGACGCGCTGGCGAAGGCGCTGCAGGCGTTGCGGCCTTACGCGAAGCGCAAGCTCGTCGTCGTGTTCGGCGCGGGCGGCGACCGCGACGCCGGCAAGCGCCCGCTGATGGGCGCGATTGCCAGCGAGAACGCCGACAGCGTGATCGTCACCGACGACAATCCGCGCAGCGAGAAGCCGGAGGCGATCCGCGCCGCGATCCTCGATGCCGCCAAGGGCGCGCAGCGAGATCGGCGATCGCGCGCAGGCGATCCGCGCCGCGATCGAGGAGCTGCAGCCGGGCGATGCGCTGCTGATCGCCGGCAAGGGCCACGAGACCGGCCAGATCGTCGGCGACAAGATCTTGCCTTTCAGCGATCACGAGGCGGTGGCGGCTGCACTTGCGCCGAGGGTCGCATGATCGCGATCTTGCTCTGGACATCGCAAGCGATGGCGGACGCGATGCGCGCCGCGACCAACGGCGCGCTGCCGGACGGCGTCATCGGGCTTTCCATCGACAGCCGCACCATCCAGCCGGGCGAGGCCTACTTCGCCATCAAGGGCGACGTGCATGACGGTCATGATTTCGTCGCCGCGGCGCTGAAGGCCGGCGCGGCGCTGGCCGTGGTCGAGCGCGCCCAGCGCGACAAGTTCGCGGCCGATGCGCGGCTGCTTGATCGTCGACGACGTGCTCGACGCCTTGCGCGATCTCGCCCGCGCCTCGCGCGCGCGGCTGAAGGGGCAGGTGATCGCGGTCACCGGCTCGGTCGGCAAGACCTCGACCAAGGAAGCGCTGCGCCGCGTGCTGTCGCCGCAGGGCGAGACCCATGCCTCGGCCGCGTCCTTCAACAATCATTGGGGCGTGCCGCTGTCGCTGGCGCGCTGCCCGGCATCAGTGCGCTTTGCCGTGTTCGAGATCGGCATGAACCATGCGGGCGAGATCGAGCCGCTGGTCAAGATGGTGCGGCCGCATATCTCCATCATCACCACGGTCGAGCCGGTGCATCTGGAATTCTTCGCCGGCATCGAGGCGATCGCCGACGCCAAGGCCGAGATCTTCGCCGGCGTCGAGCCCGGCGGCGCCGCGGTGCTCAACCGCGACAATTCGCAATTCGCGCGGCTGAAGGCGAGCGCGGAGAAGCAGGGCGTCGCGCGCATCGTCTCCTTCGGCAGCGATGCGCAAGGCGACGCCGGCTGCTCGACCTGTCGCTGCATGCGACCTCGTCCGCCGTGCATGCCAACATCCTCGGCCATGACGTGAGCTACAAGGTCGGCATGCCCGGCCGTCACATTGCGATGAACTCGCTTGCGGTGCTGACGGCGGCCTCGCTCGCCGGCGCCGATCTGGCGCTGGCGGCGCTTGCGATGTCGCAGGTCGAGGCAGCCGCCGGCCGCGGCGTGCGGCGCGTGCTCGATCTCGGCAGCGGCGATGCGACCCTGATCGACGAGAGCTACAACGCCAACCCGGCCTCGATGGCCGCCGCCATCAACGTGCTCGGCCAGGCCGCGATCGGCCCGCGCGGGCGGCGCATCGCGGTGCTCGGCGACATGCTCGAGCTCGGCCCGACCGGTCCGTCCCTGCATGGCGGCCTCGCGGAAGCGGTGAAGGCCAACGGCATCGATCTGGTTTATTGTTGCGGTCCGCTGATGCGTAACTTGTGGGATGCGCTGTCGGCGGGTAAACGGGGCGGCTATGCGGACAGCTCGGCCGGCCTGGAATCGCAGGTGGTTGGCGGCGGTGCGCGCGGGCGATGCGATCATGATCAAGGGATCGCTGGGCTCGAAGATGAAAGTCATTGTGAATGCGCTCGAAAAGCGCTTTCCCGGCAAGCCGGCGCTGGATGAAGCCGCGACCTAGGGCGGATATTGTATGTTCTACTGGTTGATCGAGCTTTCCAGCGCGTTTCCGCCCAGCCTCGGCTGGCTTCGCGCGGCCCTCAACGTTTTCCGCTACATCACCTTCCGCACCGGCGGCGCGGTGGCGACCGCTGCGCTGTTCGTGTTCCTGTTCGGGCCCTGGATCATCGATCATCTGCGGCTGCGCCAGGGCAAGGGCCAGCCGATCCGCAGCGACGGCCCGCAATCGCACATCGTCGCCAAGCACGGCACGCCGACCATGGGCGGGCTGATGATCCTGTCCGGCCTCGTGGTCTCGACGCTGCTCTGGGCCAATCCGCTCAATCCCTATGTCTGGATCGTGCTGGCGGTGACGCTCGGCTTCGGCTTCGTCGGCTTCTATGACGATTATTTGAAAGTCACCAAGCAGACCTCCGGCGGTTTTGCCGGCCGCATCCGCCTGCTGCTGGAAGGCGATCATCGCGCTGGTCGCCTGCTACGCGCTGACCAAGCTCGGCCGCGACGCCGCCTCCACCTCGCTGGCGATTCCCTTCCTGAAGGACGTCATCATCAATTTCGGCTGGTGGTTCGTGATCTTCGGCGCCTTCGTCATCGTCGGCGCCGGCAACGCGGTCAACCTGACCGACGGCCTCGACGGCCTCGCCATCGTGCCCGTCATGATCGCCTCCGCAAGCTTCGGCCTGATCGCCTATCTCGCCGGCAACGCGGTGTTCGCCGACTATCTGCAGATCAACTATGTCGCGGGCACCGGCGAGCTTGCGGTGCTGGCGGGCGCGGTGCTCGGCGCCGGCCTCGGCTTTCTCTGGTTCAATGCGCCTCCCGCTTCGATCTTCATGGGCGACACCGGCTCGCTCGCGCTCGGCGGCATGCTCGGCTCGATCGCGGTCGCGGTGAAGCACGAGATCGTGCTCGCCGTGATCGGCGGCCTGTTCGTGCTGGAGGCGGTGTCGGTGATCGTGCAGGTCGCCTCCTTCAAGCTGACGGGCAAGCGCATCTTCCGGATGGCGCCGATCCATCATCATTTCGAGCAGCTGGGCTGGACCGAGCCGCAGATCGTGATCCGCTTCTGGATCATCTCGGTGATGCTGGCGCTCGCCGGCCTCTCCACGCTGAAGCTGCGCTGACGCAGACATCATGATCCCCGTCACCTCCTTTGCGGGCAAGACGGTCGCGGTGTTCGGCCTCGGCGGCTCGGGCCTTGCGAGCTGTCACGCGCTGAAGGCCGGCGGCGCCGAGGTGATCGCCGGCGACGACAGCGCCGACAATGTCGCCAAGGCCGCGCAGGCCGGCTTCGTCACCGCCGATCTGCGCAAGGTCTCCTGGCAAAATTTCGCCGCGCTGATCCTCACCCCCGGCGCGCCGCTGACCCATCCGGCGCCGCACTGGAGCGTGCTGATGGCGCGCGAGGCCGGCGTCGAGGTGATCGGCGACATCGAGCTGTTCTGCCGCGAGCGGCGGCGCTTTGCGCCGGATGCGCCGTTCGTCGCGATCACCGGCACCAACGGCAAGTCGACCACGACCGCGCTGATCGCGCATCTGATGAAGGTCGCGGGCTACGACACCCAGATGGGCGGCAATATCGGCACCGCGATCCTGTCGCTGGAGCCGCCGCGCATGGGCCGCGTGCATGTGATCGAGATGTCGTCCTACCAGATCGATCTCACGCCCTCGCTCGATCCGACCGTCGGCATCCTCATCAATATCAGCGAGGACCATATCGACCGCCACGGCACGCTCGAGCATTACGCCGCGGTGAAGGAGCGGCTGGTCGCGGGCGTGCAGGCGCAGGTACGCGATCATCGGCGTCGACGACATCTGGTGCCGCAACGCCGCCGACCGCATCGATCGCGCGGGCAAGCGCGTGGTGCGCATCTCCGTGAAGAATCCGCTGGCCGACGGCATCTATGTCGAGCGCGAGACGATCGTGCGCGCTTCCGGCGGCGCGCGCGAAGAGATCGCGCGGATCGGCGGCATCGGCTCGCTGCGCGGCCTGCACAATGCGCAGAATGCGGCCTGCGCCTCGGCCTGCGCGCTGGCGCTCGGCGTCGGCAAGGACGTTTTGCAGAACGGCCTGCGCAGCTTTCCCGGCCTTGCGCACCGCATGGAGCAGGTGGGCCGGCGCGGCAACGTGCTGTTCGTCAACGACTCCAAGGGCACCAATGCGGACGCCGCCGCGCATGCGCTGTCGTCCTTTGCCGACATCTTCTGGATCGCCGGCGGCAAGCCGAAGGCCGGCGGCATCACCGGCCTGTCGGAATATTTCCCGCGCATCCGCAAGGCCTATCTGATCGGCGAGGCGGCGGCCGAATTTGCCGGCACGCTCGGCGAGCGCGTGCCGCACGAGATGTCCGGGACGCTCGAGGTCGCGGTCGCGAGCGCCGCGCGCGACGCCGAGGCGTCCGGCCTGCACGATCCGGTGGTGCTGCTGTCGCCGGCCTGCGCCTCGTTCGACCAGTACCGCAATTTCGAGATCCGCGGCGCCAAGTTCCGCGACCTCGTCAACGCGCTGCCGGGCGTCAAGCCGGTGGTGTGAGTCTGCAGTCTCGCGGGCATCGGCTGCCGTATCGCACGAACGCGCGGTACGCGGCATGCCGAGCTCTTTGCTCGCGACGCCGCTCGGCACGTGTCCCGGATGCGTTGCGGCGTGAAATGCCGCAAGCTGATCCGGGACCCATTTCGCCGAGAATGGGCCCCGGATCAGGAGCGCATCGCGAAGTCGCGCTGCGCAGCATCCGGGGCACGAGACCAGCCAATCGTTCAAACATCTCGTCCCATTAACCCCTTGGAAACCACCATGGGCGACCAATGGGACAGACCTCTGCCCATTGGGACCGCCCATGCTCTCCCGCGAAGAACGCAACCCGCTGTCCGACTGGTGGTGGACCGTCGATCGCCCGATGCTGGGGGCGATCCTCGCGCTGATGCTGAGCGGCGTCGTGCTGTCGCTGGCGGCGAGCCCGCCGGTCGCGGTCCGCATCGGGCTCGATCCCTTCCACTTCTTCAGCCATCACGTGATGTTCCTGCTGCCGTCGATCGTCGTGCTGCTGGCGGTCTCCTTCATGTCGCCGCGGCAGATCCGCCGCACGGCGCTGATCGTGTTCGCGGTCTCGGTGGTGCTGATCGTGGCGACGCTGCTGCTCGGCCCCGAGGTCAAGGGCTCGCGGCGCTGGATCACCTTGCTCGGCCTCAACATCCAGGCCTCCGAATCCGCCAAGCCCGCCTTCGTCGTGGTCGCGGCCTGGCTGTTTGCGGAATCGGCGCGGCGGCCGGAAATGCCGGCGACCTCGATGGCGCTGGTGCTGCTGTTGATGCTGGTGTCGCTGCTGGTGATGGAGCCCGACTTCGGCCAGACCATGCTGATCCTGATGGTGTGGGGCACGCTGTTCTTCATCGCGGGCATGCGGATGATCTGGGTCGCGGGGCTCGCGGGCGCCGCCGCCGCCGGCCTGTTCGGCGCCTACATGTTCGTGCCGCACGTCGCAGGCCGCATCAAGCGCTTCATGAACCCGGCCTCGGGCGACACCTTCCAGGTCGATACCGCGATGGAAGCCTTCTACAACGGCGGCTGGTTCGGCCTCGGACCGGGCGAGGGCATCGCCAAGCGCAGCCTGCCGGACAGCCACACCGACTTCGTGTTCGCGGTCGCCGCCGAGGAGTTCGGCATCATCCTGTGCCTGGTGCTGCTCGCGCTGTTCGCCTTCATCGTGATCCGCGCGCTGATGCGCGCCTATCGCACCGAGGACATGTTCGCGCGCTTCGCGGCCTCGGGCCTCGCCATCATGTTCGGCGTGCAGGCCGCCATCAACATGTCGGTCAATCTGCAGCTGATCCCCGCCAAGGGCATGACCTTGCCCTTCATCTCCTATGGCGGCTCCTCGATCGTCTCGCTCGCCTATGGCGTCGGCATGCTGCTGGCGCTGACGCGGCTGCGGCCGCAGCACCGAGGTCGAGCTTGCGAGCGGCATGAGCGCGGCCAACAGCTACGCGTAGATTCTTCGTCATTGCGAGGAGCGCAGCGACGAAGCAATCCAGCGTCCGCGATATCTGGATTGCTTCGCTTCGCTCGCAATGACGAGTTTCCTTGTAAGACAGCCCATGAAAGGCCCCTCATTCTCCTGGCCGCCGGCGGCACCGGCGGCCATCTGTTTCCCGCCGAAGCGCTCGGCGTCGAGCTGATCAAGCGCGGCTATCGCGTCCGCCTCGTCACCGACGACCGCGCGCTGCGCTACAGCGGACTGTTCACGCGCGACATGATCGACGTGGTGGCGAGCGAGACCGCGCGCGGCCGCAATCCGCTGCAGCTTGCCTACGCGACCTTCACGCTGGCCACGGGCACGCTCAGCGCATTCAACCTGATCCGCCGCGAGAAGCCCGTCGCCGTGATCGGCTTCGGCGGTTATCCGACCCTGCCGCCGCTGATCGCCGCGCGCTTCGCCGGCGTGCCCGGCATCATCCACGACGCCAATGCGGTGCTCGGCCGCGCCAACCGCTTTCTCTCGCGTCACGTCCGCGCGATTGCGACCTCGCTGCCCGGCGTGCTCGACCGCGATCCGGCGCTGTCGGCCAAGACCACCACCGTCGGCACGCCGATGCGTCCCGCCGTGCTTGCCGCCGCCGCGACAAGCTACACGCCGCCGGAGGCGACCGGGCCGTTCCGCCTGCTGGTCGTCGGCGGCAGCCAGGGCGCGCGGATCATGAGCGACATCGTGCCGCCGGCGATCGAAAAGCTGGAGCCGTCGCTGTGGAGCCGCCTGGTCCTGACGCAGCAGGTGCGCGACGAGGACATGGCGCGGGTGCGCGCGGTCTATGACCGCCTCAAGATCAGGTGCCGAGCTCGCGCCGTTCTTCACCGATTTGCCGGCGCGGCTCGCCGCGAACCATCTGGTGATCTCGCGCTCCGGCGCCGGCACCGTGGCCGAGCTCGCCGCGATCGGCCGTCCCTCGATCCTGGTGCCGCTGCCGGGCGCGATCGACCAGGACCAGTTCGCCAATGCCGGCGTGCTGTCGCAGGCCGGCGGCGCGCTGCGGATCGCGCAGAGCGAGTTCACGCCGGATCGTCTCGCCGCGGAAATCTCCGCGCTCGCCGCCGAGCCGCGCGCCTTGCCGCGATGGCGTCCGCCGCGCGCGGCGCCGGCCGGCTCGATGCCGCCGAGCGGCTCGCCGATCTGGTGGTGAAAGTGGCGGGAATTTAGGCCAGAAACTCGTCATGCCGAGCGTCTTGTCCAGCGCCTGTCACGAACAGCGGGGCATCCAGTACGCCGCACATGACGAGGAATCGCCTGCATGAGACTGCCGCGCGAGATCGGACCCATCCACTTCGTCGGGATCGGCGGCATCGGCATGAGCGGCATCGCCGAGGTGCTGGTCAATCTCGGTTATACCGTGCAGGGCTCGGACGCCTCCGACGGCGGCAATGTCGCGCGCCTGCGCGAGAAAGGCGTCAAGGTCTCGGTCGGCCACAAGGCGGAGAACGTCGACGGCGCCGACGTGGTCGTGGTCTCGACCGCGATCAAGCGCGACAATCCGGAACTGGTGGCGGCGCGCGCGCAGCGCATTCCCGTGGTGCGCCGCGCCGAGATGCTGGCCGAGCTGATGCGGCTGAAAAGCTGCGTCGCGATTGCCGGCACCCATGGCAAGACCACCACGACCACGATGGTCGCGACCCTGCTCGATGCCGGCGGCCTCGATCCGACCGTGATCAATGGCGGCATCATCAACGCCTATGGCTCCAATGCGCGGCTCGGCGCCGGCGACTGGATGGTGGTCGAGGCCGACGAGAGCGACGGCACCTTCCTGAAGCTGCCGGCCGACGTCGTCATCGTCACCAATATCGACCCCGAGCATCTCGATCACTTCAAGACGTTCGAGGCGATCCAGGAGGCGTTCCGCGATTTCGTCGAGAACGTGCCGTTCTACGGCTTTGCCGTGATGTGCACCGATCATCCCGTGGTGCAGACCCTCGTCGGCAAGATCGAGGATCGCCGCATCATCACCTATGGCGTCAATCCGGAGGCCGATGCGCGGCTCGTCGATCTCACGCCGATGGGCGGCGGCTCGAAATTCTCGGTCGCGATCCGCGACCGCAAGACCGGCGCCGACGCATGAGATCAAGCGACATCACGCTGCCGATGCCGGGACGGCACAATGCGTCGAACGCGACCGCCGCGATCGCGGTCGCGCATGAGCTTGGCGTCTCCGACGATGCGATCCGCAAGGCGCTGGCGGGCTTCGGCGGCGTCAAGCGGCGCTTCACCCGCACCGGCGAGGTGAACGGCGTCACCGTGATCGACGATTACGGCCATCATCCGGTCGAGATCGCCGCGGTGCTGAAGGCTGCGCGCGAATCCTCCAACGGCAAGATCATCGCGGTGGTGCAGCCGCATCGCTATACCCGCCTGCAATCGCTGTTCGAGGAGTTCTGCACCTGCTTTGACGATGCCGACGCGGTCGTGGTCGCCGACGTCTATCCGGCCGGCGAGGCGCCGATACAGGCATCGACCGCGATCACTTCGTCACCGGCTTGCGCGCGCATGGCCATCGCGAGGTGATCCCGCTGCAAAAGTCCTCCGATCTCGCCGGCATCGTCAAAGGTCTCGCGCGCAAGGGCGATCTCGTCGTCTGTCTCGGCGCCGGCAGCATCACGCAATGGGCCTACGCGCTGCCCGGCGAATTGAAGGCGCTGGGGTGACGCGCGTGTCGAGCTTTCGTAGCATCGTCACGCGGCCGAGCTCGCTCTCTCCGTTCCCTCCCCCCTTGTGGGGGAGGGTCAGGGAGGGGGGTGAGCAACAAACGCCGGTGCTCGTGGTACCCCCCTCTCCAGCTCTCCCCCACAAGGGGGAGAGGGCCGACTGTTCCGGCAGCCATGACCTTTCCCGACATCACGCCGGAACTGAAAGCCGCGATGCCGGAGCTGCGCGGGCGGCTGCTCGCCAACCAGTCGCTGGCGGAATTGACCTGGTTTCGCGTCGGCGGTCCGGCGCAGGTGCTGTTCACGCCGGCGGATGAAAACGATCTCGCTTATTTCCTGAAGCATCTTCCGGACGATACTTCCCGTCTATGTCGTCGGCGTCGGCTCGAACCTGATCGTGCGCGACGGCGGCATGGCGGGCGTCGTGATCCGCCTCAGCCCGCGCGCCTTCGGCGAGACCAGCGTCGACGGCGACATCGTCACGGCGGGTGCGGCTGCGCTCGACAAGCGCGTGGCGGAAACCGCGGCGGCGGCCAACCTCGCCGGCCTCGAATTCTATTTCGGCATTCCCGGCACCATCGGCGGCGCGCTGCGCATGAATGCCGGCGCCAATGGCGCGGAGACGAAGGACGTGCTGCTCGAGGCGACCGGCATCGACCGCAAGGGCAACGTCCACACCTTCTCCAACGCCGACATGAAATTCGTCTACCGCAATTGTGGCGTCGATCCCTCCGATCATCTTCACCTCGGCGCGCTTTCGCGGCACGCCGGCCGCGCCGGAGGCGATCCGCGCGCGCATGAACGAGGTGCAGACCCATCGCGAGACCGCGCAGCCGATCCGCGAGAAGACGGGCGGCTCGACCTTCCAGAATCCGCCCGGCAACAGCGCCTGGAAGCTGATCGACGCCGCCGGCTGCCGCGGCCTGCGCCTCGGCGGCGCGCAGGTCTCGGACATGCACTGCAATTTCCTGATCAACACCGGCAACGCCTCCGCCCACGACATCGAGACGCTGGGCGAGACCGTGCGCGAACGCGTCAAACAAAATTCGGGAATTGAGCTACATTGGGAAATCAAGCGGATTGGCGGACGTCGAGAAGCGACATAATGCGAAGTCACCATTCTCTTTCGGCGGGACCAACAAGGAGCGGCTGGTGTCGGTCGCAAGCGCGCAGGCGCTGGCCGAGGCGCTGCCGGAGGCCGATCTCTGGTTCTGGGCCCCCGACGACAGCGTGCATGAGACCGATGCGAAAACCCTGACCGGGCATGCGCGGCCCTTCGAGGTCGACTTCGTGCCCGGCGGCCGCAAGGTCGGCGCCAGCATCGAGCAGGCGCTGGATCGCCAGCGCCGACGGCCGCGTGCTGGTGCTCGGCCTGCATGGCGGCCGCGCCGAGAATGGCGAGCTGCAGGCGGCCTGCGAGCTGCGCGGCGTTCCCTACACCGGCTCGGATTCGACCTCCTCGCATCTCGCCTTCGACAAGGTCTCGGCCAAGCGCTTTGCCGCCATCGCCGGCGTCAAGGTGCCGGGAAACATTCCGCTCGAAGAGATCGACGCGGCGTTCGCCGAGTATGGCCGGCTGATCGCCAAGCCCATCTTTGACGGCTCGAGCTACGGCGCTGATCTTCGTCAACGCCAAGCAGGATCTGGTCGCGGTCCGCAATGCCGCGAAGACCGAGCACTATCTGATCGAGCCGCGGATTGCCGGCGTGGAAGGGACCTGCGCCGTGCTCGAGCAGTCGAACGGCGAGGTCATCGCGCTGCCGCCGATCGAGATCGTGCCGGGCGAGGGCACTTTCGACTACACCGCCAAATATCTCCTGAAGTCGACCCAGGAGATTTGTCCGGGCCGCTTCTCGCCCGAGGTGACGGCCGCGCTCAAGGACAACGCGCTGCGCGCGCACAAGGCGCTGTCCTGTTCCGGCTATTCGCGCACCGATTTCATCATCTCGGACAAGGGCCCGGTTTATCTGGAAACCAACACCTTGCCGGGCCTGACCAAGGCCTCGCTTTACCCCAAGGCGCTCAAGGCCCAGGGCATCGACTTCGCCGATTTTCTGAGGGACCAGATCGTGCTGGCGG
Source organism: uncultured Alphaproteobacteria bacterium (assembly GCA_963696845.1). Lineage (GTDB taxonomy): Bacteria > Pseudomonadota > Alphaproteobacteria > Rhizobiales > Xanthobacteraceae > Bradyrhizobium. The sequence continues at coordinate 137,942 of CAVOLR010000019.1, read as the reverse complement.
AGCGGCGCATCCGTAAATAAACGGGCGGGGCGGCAACCGGCCCGCCCGGACCGGTAAAATCCTTGAAGATCTGGTGCAAATGCCTCACAGGACGGATCAAATTCCGCCCTGTCCACCCTGATTTTACCTTTTGTTTACCAGGAAGTCCGAAGGTTAACGCTGGCGGCGCATGTGCGCTTGGCTGCCGGGGCGTGAGCTGTTGCGGATTTCCGCTTCGACGATCGCCCCTTCGGGGAATGGGGCCTTTTCGCTTCAATCACCCAACCGGCATCCGAGAGTTCGTTCGCGAGCCACAACGATTGACGAGCTCGTGCAATGGATGGTGCAGGACGCCTCGCTGATATCGAGAGGCCCCAAGCTGACCTGAAGGCGGCCGCCATTGGCGCGGTCGTGCTGCTGCGCGAGTCCCTCGGCTTCGGCCGTGCGCGCGCAAAGCTCGCGATCGACCGCGAGCGCCCGTCGCGTCTTGCGCTGTTCGTCGAGCGCTACGTGCCGCGCCGCGCCGGGCTTTTTGCGACCTTGCTGCTGATCGCTGCCAGCGCCGGCTTCGGCGTCGTCAAGGGCGGCCATCTCGACGACGTTCACCACGGCGCTGAGCGACACCCGCAACGCGCTCGCCAACTCCGTCGGTTTCCGGATCACCACGGTCGCGATCAACGGCCGCAAGCAGCTGAGCCAGGACGAGGTGCTCGCGATCGGCGGCGTCAATGGCCGCTCGTCGCTGCTGTTCCTCGATGCCGCCGCCGTGCGCGACCGGCTCAAGGCCAATCCGTGGATCGCGGACGCCACCGTCCTGAAATTCTATCCGAACCAGCTGCAGATCGACATCGTCGAGCGCTCGGCCTTTGCGCTGTGGCAGTCCAACGGCAAGCTCTCCGTCATCGCCGAGGACGGCGCGGTGCTCGAGCCCTATGTCTCGCGCCGCTTCCTCGCGTCTGCCGCTCGTGGTCGGCAAGGGCGCGGAAACCCGCGCGCGCGATTTCCTGGCGCTGCTGGCGCGCTATCCGCAGGTCAATTCGGTCACCAAGGCCGTGATCTTCGTCGGCGAGCGGCGCTGGAATCTGCGCACCAAGGACGGCCTCGACATCCGCCTGCCCGAGAACGACGTCGGCAACGCGCTGGCCGCGCTGAGCAAGCTCGACAAGGAAGAACGTCTGTTCTCGCGCGACATCGTCGCCATCGATATGCGCCTGCCGGACCGGCTGACGGTGCAACTGTCCGACGACGCGGCAAAGGCGCGCGAAGATCTGTTCAAGAAGCAGAAGAAAAAGCCCGGTGAGGCCGCATGACCGGGACCAACCGCTTCCATACGCCGAAGGCGAAACCGATGCCGCACAAGCGCTCCGCGCTGGCGGCCTCGCTCGATATCGGCACCAGCAAGATCGCCTGCATGATCGCGCGGCTGAAGCCGTGCCCGCCCAACGATGCCTTGCGCGGCCGCAGCCATGCCGCCGAGCTGATCGGCTACAGCCAGATCCAGTCGCGCGGCGTCAAGGCCGGCGCCGTGGTCGATCTCGCCGAATGCGAGCAGGCCGTGCGGCAGGCCGTCGCGCTCGCCGAGCGCATGGCCAAGGTTCGCGTCGAGTTGGTGCTGCTGTCGGTGTCCGGCGGCCGGGTGCAGGGACAACTGATCGAGGCCGCCGCCGACCTGCGCGGCGGTTCGGTCACCTCGGCCGATGTCAGCCGGGTCACCTCCACCGGCATGCGTCACGCCACCGGCGAGGGCCGCAGCGTGCTGCATACGTTGCCGGTCGGCTACCGCATCGACGGCGTCAAGGGCATCCGCGATCCCCGCGGCATGGTCGCGCGCGAGTTCGGCGTCGACCTCAACGTCGTCAACGTCGATGCCACGGTGGCGCGCAATCTGATGCTGGTGGTCGAGCGCTGCCATCTCAATGTCGAGGCCCTGGTGGCGAGCCCCTATGCGGCCGGCCTGGCCGTCCTGACCGACGACGAGGCCGACATCGGCGCCGCCGTGGTCGAGATGGGGGCAGGTTCGACGACCATTGCGACCTATTCCGGCGGCCGCTTCGTGCATGCCTCCGGCTTTGCCGTCGGCGGCCATCACATCACCATGGACCTTGCGCGGGGCCTCTCGGCGTGCATTGCGGATGCCGAGCGAATCAAGACGTTATATGGCACCGTGCTGACGGGCGGGTCAGACGCGCGTGAGTTGATGTCGGTTCCGACCGCCGGCGACAACGACCAGGACGTTCCGCAGATCGTGTCCCGCGCCACGATCGCGAACATCGTCCGGCACCGCGCTGAGGAGATTTTCGAGATGGTCCGGGATCGCTTGAAGGATTCGCCCTTCGCGGCCGAGCCGAAGGGACGGGTCGTCTTGAGCGGCGGCGCCTCCCAGCTCACCGGCATGGTCGAACTCGCCACCCAGATCCTCGGCCGGCCCGTGCGCATCGGCCGCCCGCTCGGCTTCGGCCGGCTGCCCGCGGAAGCCAAGACCGCGTCGTTCGCGGTGCCCGCCGGGCTCCTGGTCTACCCCCAATACGCTCACCTCGAGCATGTCGAACCGCGGCATACGCGGCACGTCAGGACAGGGACTGACGGTTATTTCGGAAAGGTCGGACGATGGCTTCGCGAGGGCTTCTGATGACCGACTTTCCGCACTTTGAGAATTTCACCAACTCCCGCGCCGGATGGGCGGGGCGAACCCAACCGCGCGTAATCGACGAGAGGCAACCATGGCAGTCAATATTTCTCCCCCCGACATCAGCGAGCTGAAGCCGCGCATCACCGTCTTCGGCGTCGGCGGCGCGGGCGGCAATGCCGTCAACAACATGATCACCGCCGGATTGCAGGGCGTCGATTTCGTCGTCGCCAACACCGACGCCCAGGCGCTGACCATGTCGAAGGCGCCGCGCATCATCCAGATGGGCACGCAGGTCACGCAAGGCCTCGGCGCGGGCTCGCAGCCCGACGTCGGCGCCGCCGCCGCGCAGGAGGTGATCGACGAGATCCGCGATCATCTCACCGGCGCCAACATGGTGTTCGTCACCGCCGGCATGGGCGGCGGCACCGGCACCGGTGCAGCGCCCGTCATCGCCAAGACCGCGCGCGAGCAGGGCATCCTCACCGTCGGCGTCGTCACCAAGCCGTTCCACTTCGAAGGCCAGCGCCGCATGCGCACCGCGGAAGCCGGCATCGCCGAGCTGCACAAGGTGGTCGACACGCTGCTGATCATCCCGAACCAGAACCTGTTCCGGGTCGCCAACGAAAAGACCACCTTCGCCGACGCCTTCGCGATGGCCGACCAGGTGCTGTATTCCGGCGTCGCCTGCATCACCGACCTGATGGTGAAGGAAGGCCTGATCAATCTCGACTTCGCCGACGTCCGCGCCGTGATGCGTGAGATGGGCAAGGCGATGATGGGCACCGGCGAGGCCACCGGCGAGAAGCGCGCGCTGACCGCCGCTGAAGCCGCGATCGCCAACCCCTTGATCGACGACTGCATCGATGAAGGGCGCGCGTGGCCTCCTGATCTCGATCACCGGCGGCAGGGACCTCACGCTGTTCGAGGTCGACGAAGCCGCAACGCGTATCCGCGAGGAAGTCGACCAGGACGCCAACATCATCGTCGGCGCCACCTTCGACGAGGCGCTCGACGGCGTGATCCGCGTCTCCGTGGTGGCGACCGGCATCGAGACCAACGGGATGGTGCGCACCGCGACGGCGCCGCTGGCGACGACGACACATGCGCGCTCCGCCCAGCCGGAGAACCGGCTCGCCGATCTGACCGCGCGCCTGCGTGCCGACAATGCACGGCTCGCCGAACGCGCCACCAAGCTCGAAACGGCGCCCGCTCAGGCGCCGCAGCGCACGACAAGCAATGTCGAGCGCGCCGCGCTTGCGGCAATCGCCGCGGCGGTTGCGCCCGAAGCGGCGACGGCGGCACCCGCCCAAACCACCTACGGCGACGTCACCGTGCGCCCGATCGCGCAGAAGCCCTCGCTGTTCCCCGATCCCGAGGTCAAGCGCGCCGAGCCCGAAGAGGCCGATGATGCCCGAGACCTTCATTCCGCAGCCGGCCGAACGGCCGACCAACCGCACGCAGCGGATGCCGAAATTCGAGGACCTGCCGATGCCCGCGCAGGCCGAGATTCGCCAGGCCCGCGGCGAGGCGGCGGAAGAGGAGCATCCGCAGAAGGCCCGCCTGTCGCTGCTGCAGCGCCTCGCCAATGTCGGCCTCGGCCGCCGCGACGAGGAGAGCGAGCCGCCGATCGCGGCCCGCGCGTCGGGTCCGTCGATGCCGCCGCTGCCGGAACGCAAGCCCGCCAAGCGCTCGGTGGCCGAGCAGATCGCGGCGAATGAGCCGGTATCGGAGTATGCGCGCCGGCCCGCGCCGCAGGGACTGGACAGCCATGGCCGTCCGGCGCCTGTTGCTGCGCCGCCACAGGGCGACGACCATCTCGATATTCCGGCCTTCCTGCGCCGGCAGGCCAACTGAACTTTGTTACAATTCTGGCGGTGGATAAGGTCCCGGCGAGCAATCGCCGGGACCTTTGCTTTTTGGCCTGCAGCGGATTGTCACAACCCTGTCAACCAACTGATTTTAAATCCTTAATTATGCTCTTGGTGGTCTGATAGGGGCGCGGAATTCACACTTTCCACAGGGCCGAATTTGGTTAAGCCTTGGCGCGAATGCGGCACAGATGGGGTAACAATCGGTAAAAAAGCGTGAGTTGGCGCTGTTTAGGGCAGTGATTATGGTTGCCGCGACTTGGGGATGCATCGTGTGTGAGTTGGCGCCGTATCGTGTCGGTCTTGCTCCGTGTGAGTCGTAGTGGGCGGGTCTTCGAATGAAATTTAGCCGGCAAACGACGCTTCGCTCGCAAGCCACAGTGACGGGCGTCGGTGTTCACTCCGGACTTCCCGTCAATCTGACCATCGGACCTGCATCTGTCGATGCGGGTTTTATTTTTGTGCGCAGCGGCATCGAGGGCGGCGACCGCGAGGTCCGCGCCACTGCGGAAGCCGTGATCGCCACCGAGTTCGCGACCGTGCTGGGCGATGCCGAAGGCCCGCTGGTCTCCACCGCCGAGCACGTGCTTGCCGCGCTGCGGGGCATGGGCGTCGACAACGCCACCATCGAGGTCGACGGACCCGAAGTGCCGATCATGGACGGCAGCGCCGCGCCCTTCGTCACCGCGATCGAGCAGGCCGGTATCGTCACCCAATCCGCGCCGCGCCGTTTCATCCAGGTGCTGAAGCCGGTGCAGGTCGCGCTCGGCGACAGCTTTGGCGAGCTGCGCCCCTATGCAGGCGGTTTCCGCGCCGAGGTCGAGATCGACTTCGCCAATCCGGTGATCGGCCACCAGAAATTCTCGCTCGAGCTCAGCGCGGAAGGCTTCCGCCGCGAGGTCGCGCGCGCCCGCACCTTCGGCTGCATGAACGACGTGGCGCGGCTCTGGAGCGCCGGCTTTGCGCTCGGCGCCTCCTTCGAGAACTCGGTGGTGTTCGACGAGGAGCGGCTGCTCAATCCGGAAGGCCTGCGCTTTGCCGATGAATGCGCCCGCCACAAGGTGCTCGACGTGATCGGCGATCTCGCGCTTGCGGGTCTGCCGCTGCTCGGCGCCTTCCGCTCCGTGCGCGGCGGCCACAAGGTCAACCACGCCGTGCTGACCGCGCTGATGGCCGACCGCACCGCCTGGCGGATCGTCGAAGGTGAGACCGTGCGCCGCAGCCGCACCGCTCTGGAGACCGGCAGCCGTGTGGTTGGCGGCATGATCGCGCCGGCCTACGGCCCCGATCTGTCCTGACCGGTTCCGGTCGCCTTCCAAGCCTGAACGATTGAACGGAAACCGGTTTTTGGCCGTCCGTAGCTCGATTTAGAGGCTTAACCACGATCGGTTACGGTGCCGCTGGCACCGCCTTAATCCGGGCGGAATGCCTGCCTATGCGATTGGTTAATGGGGTTTTTTCGGATACACAGGCCTTGGTTGCATGGCAGGCGCCACGGGCACGGGAATGTCAGCGTCGACGGCCGCGCGAGGCGGCGTGACGGGCAGGTACCGCATCAACTGCAACGAGAGGCGTCAGGTTCTTGAGATCATGTCGGTACAGCGTATAGCGCGCGCAGGACGCAGGATCATGGCTGACGCACGGCGGCTTCGTCTGGCGGCGGCGCTGATCGCGCTCGCCATTCCCTTGAGCGGCTGCGGCACCGGCGCGCTCTGGGACAAGTTCACCAAGAAGGACGACACCTTCGTCGATGAGCCGGCGGACAAGCTCTACAATGAGGGCTTGTACCTGATGAACCAGCGCAAGGATAACAAGGCGGCCGGGCAAGAAATTCGAGGAAGTCGACCGCCAGCATCCCTATTCGGACTGGGCGCGCAAGTCGCTGCTGATGTCGGCCTACGCCTATTACAACCAGGGCGACTACGACAGCTGCATTGGTGCGGCGACCCGCTACGTGACCCTGCATCCGGGCAGCCCCGACGCGGCCTACGCGCAGTACCTGATCGCGGCCTCGCATTACGACCAGATCCCGGACATCTCCCGCGACCAGGCCCGCACCGAGAAGGCCATCAACGCGCTGCAGGAAGTGATCCGCAAATATCCGACCTCGGAATACGCCGTCAGCGCCAAGGCCAAGCTCGAGGGCGCGCGCGACCAGCTCGCCGGCAAGGAAATGGATGTCGGGCGCTACGATCTCGAGAAGCGGAACTACATCGGCGCGATCAACCGTTTCAAGACCGTGGTGACCCAGTATCAGACCACGCGCCATGTCGAGGAGGCGCTGGAGCGCCTGACCGAAGCCTATATGGCGATCGGTATCGTCGCCGAGGCGCAGACGGCGGCCGCCGTGCTCGGGCATAATTTTCCCGACAGCCCCTGGTACAAGGACGCCTATAAGCTAGTAAAATCCGGCGGTGTTGAACCGAACGAGGATCAGGGGTCCTGGATCAGCCGGGCCTTCAAGAAGGTCGGTCTCGCTCGGAACTAGGAATTTATGTTCCATGCTGGCGCGTCTGTCGATCCGTGACATCGTCCTGATCGAACGTCTCGATATCGAATTTTCCCGCGGCCTTGCGGTGCTGACCGGCGAAACCGGCGCCGGCAAATCGATCCTGCTCGATGCCTTCGCGCTGGCGCTCGGCGGCCGCGGCGATGCCACCCTGGTGCGCCACGGCGCGGAGCAGGGCCAGGTCACCGCCGTGTTCGACGTGCCCAAGGGGCATCCGGCGACCGCGATCCTCTCCGACAACGGCCTCGAAGACACCGGCGAGATGATCCTGCGCCGCGTGCAGCTCGCCGACGGCCGCACCCGCGCCTTCATCAACGATCAGGCCATCTCGGTGCAGACGCTGAAGGCCGTCGGCTCGGCGCTGGTCGAGATCCACGGCCAGCATGACGAGCGCGCGCTGGTCGATGCCTCCACGCATCGCCGCCTGCTCGACGCGTTCGGCGGGCTGGAGAAGGACGTCGGCTTGCTCGAAGTGCTGTGGGATGCGCGGCGCGCGGCCAACGCGGCGCTGGACGAGCATCGCGCCGGCATGGAGCGCGCCGCGCGCGAGGCCGATTATCTGCGCCATGCCTCCGACGAATTGAAAATGCTCGCGCCGAAGGACGGCGAGGAGACCGCGCTCGCCGAGCGGCGCACCGTGATGATGCAGGGCGAGAAGATCGCGGCCGACCTGCGCGAGGCGCAGGATGCGGTCGCGGGCGATCATTCGCCGGTCGCGGCGCTTTCGGCCGCCGTGCGGCGGCTGGAGCGCCGCGCCGCCAATTCGCCCGCGCTGGTCGAGCCCGCGGTGAAGGCGATCGATATCGCGATCAACGCGCTGGAGGAGGCCGACCAGCATCTCACCGCCGCGCTGCGTGCCGCCGATTTCGATCCGGCCGAGCTGGAGCGGATCGAGGAGCGGCTGTTCGCGCTGCGCGCCGCCTCGCGCAAATATTCGACGCCGGTCGACAGGCTCGCGCAGCTCGCCGCGCAATATGCCGCCGATGTCGCGCTGATCGATGCCGGCGCCGAGCAATTGAAGAAGCTGGAGGCCGCCGCTGCGGAGGCCGACGAGCGCTACGCGGCGGCGGCGAAAAAGCTGTCGGCTGCGCGCGAAAAAGCCGCGCGAAAACTCGACAAGGCGGTCAATGCCGAGCTCGCGCCGCTGAAACTCGAGCGCGCGACCTTCACCACCCAGATCGAGAGCGATCGCGGCTTCGCCCGGGCCGCAGGGCTTCGACCGCGTCGAGTTCTGGGTGCAGACCAATCCCGGCACGCGGCCGGGGCCGCTGATGAAGGTCGCCTCCGGCGGCGAGCTGTCGCGCTTCCTGCTGGCGCTGAAGGTGGTGCTGGCCGATCGCGGCTCGGCGCCGACGCTGGTGTTCGACGAGATCGACACCGGCGTCGGCGGCGCGGTCGCGGACGCCATCGGCACGCGGCTGGCGCGGCTTGCCGTCGAAGGTGCAGGTGATGGCGGTGACCCATGCGCCGCAGGTCGCCGCGCGCGCCGGGCAGCATCTGCTGATTTCCAAGGATGCGCTGGACAAGGGCAAGCGCGTCGCCACCCGCGTCAATGCGCTCGCCGCCGACCACCGCCGCGAGGAGATCGCGCGCATGCTGGCCGGCGCCGAGATCACCGCCGAGGCGCGGGCGGCCGCGGAACGGCTGCTGAAGGCGGCGAGTTAGTCTCTTTCTTCACCCTCCCCCGCTTGCGGGGGAGGGCCGGGGTGGGGGCTTTGCCGCGGAAAAGAATTTCCCCCACCCGACCGGCTTCGCCGCATAGCCGAAGCACCGCTTCGGCGTTTAGAATGGACGGCCGCCAAAGGCGGCCTATGCTCCCCCGCAAGCGGGGGAGGTGAACCCCACGGCGCCGCTCTTTTCCAATAGCGCCCTTCGTCGTATTCAACGTCATGGCCAAAGCCGCGAAAGCCCGAAAGCTCCCCGACGTCGCCGACCTCACCAAGGCGCAGGCGAAGACCGAGCACATGCGGCTGGCGCTGGAGCTCGAAGGCCACGACAGGCGCTACTATCAGGACGACGCGCCCAGCGTCACCGACGCCGAATACGACGCGCTGCGGGCGCGCTTCAACGCCATCGAGAAGCGCTTTCCCGAACTTGGTCAGCGCGGAGTCGCCGTCGCAGAAGGTCGGCGCCGCGCCGAGCGGGCGCTTCAAGAAGGTCCGCCACGCGCTGCCGATGCTGTCGCTCGACAACGCCTTCGCCGAGGAGGACGTCACCGACTTCGTCGGCCGCATCGAGCGCTTCCTGAAGCTGCCCGACGACAAGATCGATTTCTCCGCCGAGCCGAAGATCGACGGCCTCTCGATGTCGCTGCGCTATGAGGGCGGCGAGCTCGTCACCGCCGCGACCCGCGGCGACGGCGCCGAGGGCGAGGACGTCACCGCCAACATCCGGACGCTGGAAGACGTGCCGCAAAAGCTGAAGGGCCGCAACGTCCCCGATGTCTGCGAGGTGCGCGGCGAGGTCTACATGACCAAGAAGGCGTTCCTCGCGCTGAACGAGCGGCAGAAGGCGGCCGGCGACACCATCTTCGCCAATCCGCGCAATTCGGCCGCGGGCTCGCTGCGCCAGAAGGATCCCTCGATCACCGCCTCGCGCCCGCTCGGCTTCTTCGCCTATGCCTGGGGCGAGATGAGCGCGATGCCGGAGGACACGCAGACCGGCATGATCGGTTGGTTCGAGCGCTGCGGCTTCAAGACCAATCCGCTGACCAAGCTCTGTCACTCGGTCGAGCAGCTGATCGCCTTCCATCGCAAGATCGAGGAGCAGCGCGCCGAGCTCGACTACGACATCGACGGCGTCGTCTACAAGGTCGACCGCATCGACTGGCAGGAGCGGCTCGGCTTCGTCTCGCGCACGCCGCGCTGGGCGATCGCGCACAAATTCCCGGCCGAGCGCGCCATGACCGTGCTGCGCGACATCGAGATCCAGGTCGGGCGCACCGGCTCGTTCACGCCGGTCGGCAAGCTCGAGCCGGTCGGCGTCGGCGGCGTCATCGTGCAGAACGTCACGCTGCACAACGAGGATTACATCAGGGGCATCGGCGGCGACGGCGAGCAGTTGCGCGAGGGCCGCGACATCAGGATCGGCGACACCGTGGTGATCCAGCGCGCCGGCGACGTGATCCCGCAGGTGGTCGACGTCGTCATCGACAAGCGGCCGAAGGGCGCGAAGGAATTTCATTTCCCGAAGAAGTGCCCGTGCCCGCTGCACACCGACGTGGTGCGCGAGGAGACCGCGACCGGCGAGGAGGGCTCGCGCGCCCGCTGCACCGGCGAGTTCGCCTGTCCGTTCCAGAAGATCGAGCATCTGAGGCTGTTCGTGTCGCGCCGCGCCTTCGACATCGACGGGCTCGGCGAGAAGCAGCTGCAATATTTCTTCGACGAGGGCTGGGTGAAGGAGCCCGCCGACATCTTCACGCTGCCGAAGCGCAACAGCAAATTGAAGCTGGAGGAGATCGAAGGCTACGGCGAGACCTCGGTGCGCAATCTGTTCGCCTCGATCGAGGCGCGGCGCAAGATCTCGCTGGAGCGTTTCATCTATGCGCTCGGCATGCGCCATGTCGGCGAGACCACGGCGCTGGCGCTGGCGCGCGGCTACGGCTCCTGGCAGGCGTTCCATGACGCCGGCCTCAAGGTCGCCAAGGGCGACGAGGAGGCGATCGCCGAGATGGATGCGCTGGACCAGATCGGCGACACCGTGATCCAGAGCGTCGCGGCCTATTTCGGCGAGAGCCACAATCGCGGCATCGTCGACCGGCTGGTGAAGGAGCTCGACGAGATCCTCGACGCCGAGAAGCCGAAGAGCAATTCGGCCGTCGCCGGCAAGACCGTGGTGTTCACGGGCTCGCTGGAGAAGATGACGCGCGACGAGGCCAAGGCGATGGCCGAGCGTCTCGGCGCCAAGGCCGCGGGCTCGGTGTCGAAGAAGACGGACTATGTGGTCGCCGGTCCCGGCGCCGGCTCGAAGCTGGCGGAAGCGCAAGAAGCACGGCGTCACCGTGCTGACCGAGGACGAGTGGCTGAAGCTGGTGGGGGGATAAGTTTCGTCATTGCGGGAGCGAAGCGACGAGCAATCCAGACTGCATCCGCGGAAGCAGTCTGGATTGCTTCGCGGAGTTGATCATCGGGCCGGCGCAAGCGGGCCGGACCCGTTGGCTCGCAATGACGACGATTCACACCGCCGCCGTCGCCGCATCCAGCCACGCTTGTCCGCTCATCGAGATGCGCGCGCACCTCGCGATTGACCCGCGCGTGATACGCATTGAGCCACTCGATTTCCGCAGGGCTCAGCATGCTCGTCTCGATCAGCCGGCGATCGATCGGCGCAAGCGTCAGCGTCTCGAACGCGTTCATCGGCTTCTCGGCGCCGGGAACTTCGGCCGCGATCACCAGCTCCAGATTCTCGATGCGGATGCCGAAGCCGTCGGTCTTGTAGTAGCCGGGCTCGTTGGAGAGGATCATGCCGCGCTTCAGCGGCGTGGTGCCGAGCTTGGAGATCCGCGCCGGGCCTTCATGCACCGAGAGATAGCTGCCGACGCCGTGGCCGGTGCCGTGCTCGAAATCGACGCCGGCCTGCCACAGATACTGCCGCGCCAGCGTGTCGAGCTGCGCGCCGGTGGCGCCGTCGGGAAACACCGCGCGCGCGATCGCCATGTGCCCGCGCAGCACGCGGGTGAAGCGGTCGCGCATCTCCGCCGTCGGCGTGCCGATCGCGATGGTGCGCGTCACGTCGGTGGTGCCGTCCTCATATTGCGCGCCGGAATCGATCAGCAGCAGATCGCCTGGCGCGATGCGCCGGTTGCTCTTGCGGGTGACGCGGTAATGCACGATGGCGCCGTTCGGCCCGGTGCCGGCGATGGTGGGGAACGAGACATCCTTCAGCGCGCCGGTCTCGCGGCGGAATGTCTCCAGCGCCTCGACCGTGTCGATCTCGGTCAGCGCGCCCTTGGGCGCTTCGCGATCGATCCAGGCGAGGAAGCGCGCCAGCGCCACCGCGTCGCGCTGATGCGCGGTGCGGGTGCCCTGCGATCTCCGTCGTGTTCTTCACCGCCTTGAGCAGCGCGACCGGATCGTTGCCGCGCACCGGCTTGCCGCCGGCAGCGGTGATCAGCCGCGACAGCGCATCCGCCGCGGTGGCGCTGTCGAGCGCGATCGACGCGCCGGATTTGGCCAGCGCGGTCAGCTGCGGCGTCAGTTGATCCGGCTCGCGCACATCGGCGGACTGTTCGAGATGATCGCGGGTCGCGTTCGACAGCTTGCGGTGATCGATGAACACCGTCGGCCGGCCGTCCTTCGGCACCAGCGCGTAGGACAGCGGCAGCGGCGTATGCGCGACATCGGCGCCGCGGATGTTGAAGGTCCAGGCCACCGCGTGGCTGTCGGACAGCACCAGCGCGTCCGCGCCGAGCTTTGCCGATCTCCTCGCGGATGCGGTCGAGCTTCTCGGCCTCGGCCTCGCCCGCAAAGCGCGCGCCGTGCACGGCGACCGGCGCCAGCGGGGGCGGGGGCCGCTCGGTCCAGACCGAATCGATCGGGTTGCTCTCGACCGCGACCAGCTCGGCGCCGGCCTTGGCGCAGGCCGCCGCCATCCGCTCGGCTGCCGCTGTCGTGTGCAGCCACGGATCAAATCCGAGGCGGTCGCCGGCCTTGAGATGCTTGGCCAGCCAGGTCTCCGGCGGCGGCTCGACCAGCGATTCGACGCTCCAGGCCTTGCCGTCGACCTGCTTGGCCGCCTGCAGGGTGTAGCGGCCGTCGACGAACAGCGCCGCCTCGCTGGTCAGCACGGCCGCGAGCCCCGCCGAGCCGGTAAAGCCGGTCAGCCAGGCCAGCCGCTCCTCGGAGGGCGCAACATATTCGTTTTGCTGCTGATCGGCGCGCGGCACGACGAAGCCGGTCAGCTTGCGCCGCGTCAGCTCGTCGCGAAGCGCCGACAGCCGCGCCGTCAGCGCGACGCCGTGCTCGGGTTCCTCGAAAGTCTGGAAGTGAGCTTCGAACATAGCACCTACATTAGGATTGCGGGGAGAAGCTCCGCAATGTTAGCTGTTTTGGCACAGAACATGCTTCGAAAAGTTCCGGTTGCGTTGGCGTCGCGTCAAAATCATCCGGAGACGGGGGAAATGTCAGGAGTGCTCCAGCTCAACGACGAGGGGAGTCTCGATGCCTGCCTTTACCTTTGAGAAGATTTCGCCGCCGCGCCGCGGACCCATCGCGCCGATCGTCAAGAAGCAGCGCGGCCTCGTGGTCGCGATCCTCGACCGCTTTGTCGAGGCGCGGGTCAAGCGCGACGAAAAGCGGGTGACGCACCGCGCCAAGCCGAAGGCCTAATCCAGCCTCGCAGCAACAGGCTGCTCCAGCCTTCGATCTTGAGATGCCGCAGCGGCACCAGCCCGCGCGCGCGATAGGCGGCCACCACGCTCGCCGCCTGATGGTTCAACAGTCCCGACAGGATCACAAAAGCCTTCGGCGCGAGATGCGCCGACATCGGCCCCGCCAGCTGCCGCAGCGGATTGGCGAGGATGTTCGCCAGCACCAGGTCGAACGGACCGTGCCTGCGCGAACTCCGGCGCCGCAAAGCCGGTGGCGCGGATCGCCTGCACCAGATTGCCGACGCCGTTCAGCCGCGCATTGTCGCGCGCGACCCTCACCGAGGGCGCATCGATGTCGCTCGCCAGCACCGCGCGATGCAGCGCCTTGGCGGCCGCAATCGCCAGCACGCCGGTGCCGGTGCCGAGATCGAGCACGCGGCGTGGCTTGCGGAATTTGAGGACGTGATCGAGCAGCAACAGGCAGCCGCGCGTGGTGCCGTGATGGCCGGTGCCGAAGGCGAGCGCCGCCTCGATCTCGATGCCGAGCTTGTTCGGCGCGATGCGCGCGCGGTCGTGCGCGCCATGCACGACGAAGCGTCCGGCCGGCACCGGCACGAGGTCCTCGAGGCTGGCCTTGACCCAGTCCTTTGCCTCGACGGTGTCGAAGGCGAGCGTCGCGGCGACATCCGCGCCGGCGGCGTCGGTCACGAGCTGGCGCACCAGCGCCTGGTCCGGCGCATCGGCGAAATGCACGGTGACATCCCAGCGCCCGTCCGGCCGCTCGAAGGCGGCGACCGCCGCCTCGCCCTCGAAGACAATCTCGGTGAGGACGTCGACGGCTCGTCTTCGCGGCTTGCTCGTCGGGGAGGGTGAAGCTGGCGCGATGGGTGGCAGGCGTCAGGGGCAAGGGTTCAGATCCGGCAGGAGGTTGTTGTCGCTTCGTAGACGCGATCCTGCGCGGAACGGCAAGCGCATGCCCCGGCTGATACAGCGCTTCAAAACGCCGAAGCCCCGGACGATGCCGGGGCTTCGCGTCGTTGAATTGAGTCGATCCGCTCAGTATCGCGCGACCAGCGGGCCGCCGTTGAAGCGGTAGTTGAGGCCGACGCGAACGAGATCGTCGGTGATGTGCGCCTGCGTCGTCGTGTTGCCGGTGAAGCCCCCCGTCAGGGCGGGTCCGAAGGCGGCATTGGGCGTGAGCGCAGTCACGTCGTTCACGCCGCCGAGATCGACATGAAGATATTCGAGCTTGGCCGACCAATTGCCCCACAGCATGGTTTCCACGCCGACGCCGACCGTCCAGCCCCACCGGTGGTTCGAGAACGAGCCGGCGCCTGCAATCGGGCCGAGACCGTTGAAGGTCGGCGGCGGAAAGATCGTCGGGTTGGCGGTGCTGGTCAGCGCGTACTGGTCCTTCACCGTGCCCCAGGCCGCGCCGCCGGTCAGGTACCAGACGCTGTCGCGCACGATGGCGCCGGCGCGCAGACGCGCCGTGCCGAGGTCGCTGATTCTTTGCTGGCTTGCGAGGCAATAGCCAAAGCCGTCGCCACCGGCGCCGAAGAACGGCAGCGGTCGAGAACGGGCTGCAGTTCCGGTTATCGCCCCGCTCGTCGGCCCACTGCCAATCCGCTTCCAAGCCGAACAGCCACCGATTCGAGACCTGCCAGTTGTATCCGGCCTGGCCGCCCGCAAGCGCGCCCTTCAGTGAATTGCGGCCGGAGCTGTAGAGCGGAAAGTTGGAGCCGAACGCGGTCGAGGTGAAGCCGCCGGCCTGGATGTATGCGGCGCTGCCGACGGAATAGCCGCCGTTCAGGCCGACGTAGAAGCCGCTCCAGCTCGGCGGCGGCGGCAGGGGCGCAACGGCCTTGACCGGCAGGTCCGCAGCGACGGCTGCGCTGGACAAAAGCGTGGCCGCGACAAGACCGAGTGAAAAATGGCGCATGCTTCATCCCCGCGCTGAGCAATGGTTAAGGTCTGCTAAACGGGCGTCAGCATGCGGGAATCATGGTTAACGGCTGGTAAATGACCGGCGCCTGGTGTGCTATGCTCGCCGGCAAGCCGGAGGACGTCGCAATGGCCAAGCCGCAGTTGCTGCCCTTTCCATCGCCGTTTCCGAAGAGCCGCTATTCGCTCTCGCCCGACGAGGTCGCCGAGCTGCGCAGCCTCTATGAGGAGCTGCCCTATGCCGCGATGCGCGCCGCCGAGGCGCTGCGCGTCGACGGCAAACACATGACGACCGACGACCTGCTGCCGTTCTGGCGCGCCGACAATGCGGTCGCCGAGATCATCGCGCGCATCAACGAAATACTCGAGTAGGTCACGATGATGACGGCCGTTCTCAAGCTCGCGCTGTTGGCGGCGCTGGCGATCGCCACCTTTGGCGTTGTTCCGAACAGGCAGACGGCGCCATCCTCGCCATCGGCATCTGCGTCGCCGGCGCGGTGATCCTGCATTTCGTCGCGCCGTGAGTTCAGACTGCGACTACCGGTGCAGCTGGCGCAGCTGGATCTCGCGACGAGCATTTGGATAGCCTCAGCGGCAGCTTATCGATACGCGACATGCATGTTAGTTGGTGGCCTATCGCCTGGCACCGGTCGGCTTCGACGAAACATCTGTGACGGCACTGGTCGATCGCTGTGGGATCGACAGCTGCAATCGATACCTGCATTGCCACGCTATAGGTATGCCTCGGATTCGGATGCGTCATGCTGTATCGTCAAGCATCTGCGTCAAACTGAGGAGTTCAGCTAGCGCTTCGTGCGACAGATTTCAAACTGAGACACCACCGACTGCCCACACCGCCATCCACAGACTTTTCCACCGCCTATCCACCGGCTTTCCACTCAAATTTGAACAGTAATCGCGCGCGATTTTCCGGCGAAATTGCGGGTTCCCGATTTACTCAACTTTAGATCGTGTCCCGTAGTTCTACGGGCGCCGAGAGAACTCGGTGCATGTCACCTGGAGGCGAAGTTGAAGCATCACATCAAGCGGTTTCTTGTGCGATGAAGCCGGGGCAACCGCGATCGAATACGGCCTGATCGCGGCGGGCATTGCGCTCGCGATCATCGCGGTCGGTCAATGGCCTCGGCACCACCCTGAATACCCAGTTCACCACGATCAACAGCTCGCTGAAGTAACGGTGGCGCGGCGAACGCTTTCTCAGGGCGGCGCCACGGGTTTCCGTCAACAGGCTCCGCGTGACGACGATCTCGTCACGCGGGCCAGTTTCACCTCCATCCACAGCTTGTCCACACGCTTATCCACCTCTTGTAAACAGCGCGCGGTGATCCCCCAGGATCACGCGCGCCGCATTGTGGCCGGGCGCGCCGGTGACGCCGCCGCCGGGATGGGCGCCGGAGCCGCAGTGATAGAGACCCCTCAGCGGTCCGCGATAATCGGCATGTCCCAGCATCGGCCGCGCCGAGAACAGCTGGTTCAAGGTCAGCGCGCCGTGGAAGATATCGCCGCCGAGCAGCCCGAACTCGCGCTCGAGATCGAGCGGCGAGAGCACCTGCCGGCCGACCACGCTCGCGGCAAAGCCGGGCGCGTATCTGTCGACGGTCGCGATCATGAGGTCGGCGACCTCGTCGCGATGATCGTCCCAGGATTTGCCGTCCGGCAATTCGGGCGCGACATGCTGGCAGAACAGGCTCGCGACATGCGCGCCCTTTGGCGCCAGTGAATCGTCGAGCGTCGAGGGGATCAGCACTTCGACGATCGGCTCGCGGCTCCAGCCGTGATCGCGCGCGTCCTGCCAGGCGCGGTCCATGTAGCCGAGGCGAAGGCGCGAGGATGATGCCGGCGGTGAGATGATCGCCGTCGCCGGGCAGCGCCGTGAACGAGGGCAGGGCGCTCAGCGCCACGTTCATGCGGAAGGTGCCGGAGCCGTTGCGCCAGCGCCGGATGCGCGCGAGGAAGTCTTGCGGCAGCGCTTGCGCCGGGATCAGCCGCGTGTAGAGCAGCTTCGGATTGACGCTGGAAGCGACATATGTCGCGCGGATGGTCTCGCCATTGTCGAGGATCGACGCCGACCGCGCGATCCTTCTCCACGATCACCTCGCGCACGCCGGCCTCGGTACACGATCTCCGCGCCGGCGGCGCGCGCCGCGCGCGCCATCGCCTGCGTCGATCGCGCCCATGCCGCCGATGGCGTGGCCCCACACGCCCTTCTTGCCGTTCACCTCGCCGAAGGCGTGGTGCAGCATCACATAGGCGGAGCCGGCGGCGTAAGGACTGGCATAATTGCCGACGATGGCGTCGAAGCCGAACAGCGCCTTGACCAGATCGTGCTCGAAGCGCTCGTCCAGCATCTCGCCGGCCGAGCGCGTGAACAGGTCGAGCAGGTCGCGCTGGCTGCTCCAGCGACAGGCCGCGCAGGATGTTGGCGGTGCCGAGCGCGTTGAAACCTTCGCGGATCGCGCCGGCGCCAAACCCTTCGACGAGATTCGGCGGCGCGCGCAGCACGAAGCTGCGCAGCACGTCGGCGATCGCTTCCAGCTCGCGCGAAAAATCCTGGATCGCCTCCGCGTCATGCGCGCTGAGCTTCGCGACCGAAGCCAGCGTGCGGCCCTCGCCGGTGAGGAGATGGCTGCCGTCCGGCGAGGGCAGGAAGTTCTGCGCGCGGCGCTCGACGATGCGCAGGCCGTGGTCGGCCAGCCGCAGATCGGCGATCACCTTGGGATTGAGCAGGCTGACCGTGTAGGCCGCCACCGAATTGCGGAAGCCCGGGATGAAATTCCTCGGTCACCGCGGCGCCGCCGACCACCTTGCGCCGCTCGACCACGGTCACGCGCAGCCCGGCCGCCGCGAGATAGGCCGCGCAGGTGAGGCCGTTATGGCCCGCGCCGATGATGACGACGTCGGTCTCGTTCATCTTCCCTTCAACCAGGTTTGATCGATCCGTTGCTTCTTAGCGAAGCCGGGCAGCAGCCGCACAGAGGTTTTGCGATTCGTCAGCGCATTGCCCGCGGCGGTGCCGTATGCTCTTTTGCTGCCGTTCCGGCGCCCGCCGGGGTTTGCCGGAGCTTTCATGACCGTATCCGCCCCGTCCGTCGCCACGGCCGCTTCCGCGGCCGATCAGCCGACCGCCGCGCGGAACCGGCTGGTGCTGGCGGTCTACACCGCGGCGATCTTCGTCAGCGCGCTGCTGCTGTTCTCGGTGCAGCCGCTGTTCACCAAGATGGTGCTGCCGCGGCTCGGCGGCTCGCCCGCGGTGTGGTCGGTGGCGATGGTGTTCTTCCAGTCGCTGCTGCTCGCCGGCTACGCCTATGCGCATCTGCTGATGCAGATCAGGAACCGCGCCATTCCGGTCGCGGTGCATCTGGTGCTGCTGGTGATCGCGCTGCTGACGCTGCCGCTGTCGATCGCGGGCGGATTCGGCGAGCCGCCGTCCTCGGGCTACGCGTTCTGGCTGCTGGCGCTGTTTGCGGTCTCGATCGGCCTGCCGTTCTTCGCGCTCGCCGCCAACAATCCGATGCTGCAGGCCTGGTTCGTGCGCACGGGCCATCCGGCCGGGCCCGATCCGTACTTTCTCTATGCGTCCTCCAACATCGGCAGCTTCCTCGCGCTGCTGTCCTATCCGGTGCTGCTGGAGCCGATGTTCACCCTGCGCACCCAGAACCTGATCTGGACCGGCGGCTATGGCCTGCTGATCGTGCTGATCGCAAGCTGCGGCGCGCTGCTGCTGCGCTCGCCCGGGCTCGCCGCCGCCGATCTGGAGGTCGAGGAGACCGACGCGCCCGCGCCGACCTGGCTGCAGCGCGCGCGCTGGATTTTCCTGGCCGCGGTGCCGTCGGGCCTGCTGGTCGCGGTGACCGCGCATATCTCGACCGACGTCGCCGCCGCGCCGCTGCTCTGGGTGCTGCCGCTGTCGCTCTATCTGCTGACCTGGGTGCTGGTGTTCCAGTCGCGGCCGCTGATCCCGCATTGGCTGGTGCTGCTGTTGCAGCCGCTGGCGATCATCGGCGTGGTGGTGCTGCTCGCGGTCGGCGGCGAGCAGAATTTGCTGCTGACGCTTGGGCGGGCATCAGCTCTGCTTCTTCGTGATCGCGATGAGCTGCCATGGCGAGCTCGCGCGCACGCGTCCGCCGGCGAAATATCTCACCGGCTTCTATGTCGCGCTGTCGTTCGGCGGCATGGTCGGCGGTCTCTTTGCCGGGCTCGATTGCTCCCTTGCTGTTCTCCTGGATCGCGGAATATCCGATCCTGGTGGCGCTGGCGGCGCTGTGCCGGCCGGAGACCGAAGAGCGCTGGCCGCGCCTCGCCCGCTGGTACTGGTTGCTGATTGCCGTGGTCGCGATCGGGCTGATCGCGCCGACGTTCTCGGCCGGCAAAGTCGCGGCCGCGCTCGAGGATGACAGGGTCTGGGACGTCGCCGGGGTCGGCATGCTCGCCGGCTTCGCGGCGCTCGTTCTCAACGCCGACCGCTGGAAGATCTTCGCCACGATCGTGGTCGCGCTGGTGCTGATCCGCGTCTATCCCGCCGACGAGGGCCGCGTCGAGACCGTGCGCAGCTTCTTCGGCGTGCACAAGATCGTGGTGACGCCGCACGGCCAGTATCACGTGCTGATGCACGGCACGACGATTCACGGCGCGCAGAAATTCCAGAACGCCGACGGCACGCCGGTCACCGGCCGGCCCGAGCCGATCACCTACTATCACAAGGACGGCGGCATCGGTCAGGCCATCGGCGCGATCCGCGAGCGCAAGGGCGCGCCGCTGCGTGTTGCCGTGATCGGCGTCGGCTCGGGCACGCTGACCTGCGCCGCCGAGCCGGGCGAGAGCTGGAAGTTCTTCGAGATCGACCAGACCATGGTCGATACCGCGAGCGACCCGAAATATTTCTCCTACATCAAGAACTGCATGCCCGACTTCAAGCCCGTGATCGGCGACGCGCGGCTGACCTTCGCGCGCGAGCCGGACGGCGTCTACGATCTCATCATCGTCGACGCCTATTCGTCGGACGCGATCCCGATCCATCTTGCGACAAAGGAGGCGATGGCGATCTACAAGGCCAAGCTGGCGCCGCAGGGCGCGGTGGTGATGCACGTCTCCAACCGGCATCTGGAGCTCGAAAGCGTGGTGGTCGGCATTGCGGAGGCCAACGATCTCAAGAGCTGGGTCTATGACGAGGATTCCGGCCGCGACGACGAATACATTTTCTCGACCGACGTGGTGGTGTCGGCGCGCGAGGAGGCCGACGTCGGCAGCCTCGCATCGTCAGACAATTGGGACGAACGGCAGCCGACCGAGGGCCAGCGGGTCTGGACCGACGACTATTCCAACATCCTCGGCGCGGTGTGGCGGCGGATGGGGTTCGGGAAGCCGTAGCGCCTATTCGTCGACCGTGTTGCAGTGACTGAGGATCGCCACCGGAATGGCGGCAAATCCCGTCCAAAGTTGACATTTTCAACGACCCGAAAAACAATTGAAAAGGGCGGAGGAATGCGGGCAATGGAAGACAGCAAGAAGCGAAGCATTACCGAGATTCGGAAGAAAAAATTTGCTGACCAGATCGGCATGGACGTCTCGACCGATGGGAGCGCGGCGGTGGCCGACAGCTATTTCGAAGAGTATTCGAACAGCCGCGACTATCACGACGATTTCGAAGGCGCCTTCAACGGAAAATATCTTGTCGATCTGATCGATGCCGCCTGGAATGCGAAGCCGCCCTACAAATTGCTGGACTGCGGTAGCGCAAATGGTCTCACCCTCAAGCACTTCGACGCACTCGGCGTGGAGGCATGGGGTATAGAAAACAACGCGTTCATACATTCAAAAACGCCGGAGGATCTGCGAGAACGCAACTTGTTCGGCGATGTGCTCCACATGCCGTTTCAGGACCGATCTTTCGATCTGCTTTATGTGACGTGCTTGCCCTATCTTCCTGAGGACAAGATCAATCAAGCGATCACGGAAATGTTTCGGGTTTGTCGCTTGGGAGTCCTGTATCAGGGAACGACGACCGATATGACTGAGGAGGTGATCGCGCACTATCAGATGTTTGCGGGGTTGCGGACGTTCTGGACGTTTTCGGAGTGGTCGGGTGCCTTCGTGCGCAATGGGTTCAAGCTGACCGTCGCTGATTCGGCCGCTCTCGATAAGGTGTGGCGGGTCGAACAGGAGACCTATGGCGACTTTGAGTGGTATCCGAACAAGGAAAGCATCCGCTTTAGCTTTTTCAGCAAGCCATAAATCGAACTAAACCTCGTATTTTCGGTTGTTCGCTTGTCTGCCGCGGCTCGAGAACCGGCAGTTCGAGGTCCCAATGAAGAGACGATTCGTCGGCCTCATCGCCCTGGCCGGAACACTTTTTTTCGTCGTGATCTGGCTCGCTCAGCACGAAAGGCAAGCTTCGTTCGAGAGGCTCGAGACTTACAAGCCGCATCTTTCTGGAACCGTACGTTAGGCTGTTTCGAATTCCACCGGCCGGACCATTCTCGGGCCGGTCGAGCGCCTTCACGGACGCCGTGCTTAAATAGCAGCTCAATCCTGATAATAACCGCGCGGCTGATAATATTGCTGCCGCGGCTGGTAGTAGGCGCCCGGCTGCGGCTGCGCATAAGAGGGGTTGTCGTAACCCTGATACTGCTGCTGCGGATATTGCTGTGGCTGATAGGCCTGCGCGCCGAACAGCCGGCGGGTCGGCGCCGGATAGCGCTGGTCGGTCGCGCTGCCGTCGGCCGGATAGATGTAGCCGTCATCGGGCCGCTCCTGCGCATAGGGGCGCTGGCCATACTGCTGCTGACCTTGCGGCGTGATGTCGACGGGCTGGCCGGCCGACGCATATTGCTGCTGCTCATCGGGCTGGGCTTGCTGCTGGCCGTAGGGCTGCGCGTTGGGATCGCGGCGGGCCACCTGCGTGGCCGGGCGCGGGTTGCGCGCCAGCGCGACCGCGGCGGAGCCGGTCAGCGTCACCGTGGTGTTGAGCACGCCCTGTTCCTGCACCAGCGCATAGAGCGTGGTGGCGTTGGCGCGCGACAGCCGCACGCAGCCATGCGAGGCGGGCGTGCCGAGCCGGCCTTCCGACATGGTGCCGTGGATCGCATGCCCGATCTTGGTGAAGAAGATCGAGTGCGGCATCGGCGCGTCGTCGAATTCCTTGGAGAAGTGATCCGCTTCCATGCGGAAGGCCTTGAAGCTGCCGTTCGGCGTCTCGCGCGAGGGGATGCCGGTCGACACCGGCCAGCGATATTTGGTCACGCCGTCGACGGCCACCGTCATGGTCTGGGTGTCCTTGTTGACGGTGATGGCGACGTTGGCCAGCGCAGGGGAGCACAGCATCAAGCCGGCAATGGCGACGAGGAAGTTACGCATCGGACTTTCGGCCTCCGGGCCTATTATTTTGACGCCGCGAACTCTCCGTCCCCGGCATCCACTATGTCCGGGATCGGCCTTTTGTTCCAGCTGGACCGCATGCGGACATCGTTAAAGCGCGCATCAAACATTGGTCTGGCGAACAAGGCGGAGGTTTGATGGCCCCGGTGACATTTTCGCGAGGGGCGGGCGCCGTTCATGTTGATGCCGCATGGCGGCGGCCGAATTCGAGTCGCTGCTCGATGCGCACCTGGATGACAGTTCGGTCACACCTTCAGCCGGTACCCGGTCTTGAAGATCCACCAGACGATGGCAAGGCAAATGGCCAGGAACGCCACGGTCATGCCGACGCTGATGCCGACCGGGACGTCGGCGATCTCGTAGAAGCTCCAGCGGAAGCACGAGATCAGATAGACCACCGGGTTGAACAGGGCGATGGTGCGCCAGGGCGGAGGGCAGCATGTTGACCGAATAGAAGCTGCCGCCGAGGAAGGTCAGCGGCGTCACGATCAGCATCGGGATCATCTGCAGCTTCTCGAAGCCGTCGGCCCAGATGCCGATGATGAAGCCGAACAGGCTGAAGGTCACCGCGGTCAGCACCAGGAACAGGACCATCCAGACCGGATGGGCGATGTGCAGCGGCACGAACAAGCCGGCGGTGGCCAGGATGATCAGGCCGAGCATGATCGACTTGGTCGCGGCGGCGCCGACATAGCCGAGCACGATCTCGATATAGGAGATCGGCGCCGACAGGATTTCATAGATGGTGCCGATGAATTTCGGGAAGTAGATGCCGAACGAGGCGTTCATGATGCTCTGGGTCAGCACCGACAGCATGATCAGCCCCGGCACGATGAAGGTGCCGTAGCTGACGCCGTCGACCTGGCTGATGCGCGAGCCGATGGCGGCGCCGAACACCACGAAATAGAGCGAGGTCGACACCACGGGCGAGACGATGCTCTGCCCGATGGTGCGCCAGGTGCGCGCCCATCTCGAATTTGAAGATGGCGCGGACGGCGCGGAAATTCATGGCGCCCTCACCAAACTGACGAAGATGTCTTCCAGCGAGGACTGCGTGGTCTCCAGATCGGCAAAGCGGATGCCGGCGTTGCGGAGGTCGCCGAGCAGCGAGGTGATGCCGGTGCGCTCGCCCTTGGTGTCGTAGTCGTAGATCAGCTCGCGGCCGCCGTCGCCGAGCTTGAGCGTGATAGGCCGCGAGCGCCTCCGGCACTGCATCGAGCTTGCCCTGCAGATGCAGGGTCAGCCGCTTGCGGCCGAGCTTCGCCATCAGCTTGGCCTTGTCCTCGACCAGGATGATCTCGCCCTTGTTGATGACGCCGACGCGGTCGGCCATCTCCTCGGCTTCCTCGATGTAATGCGTGGTCAGGATGATGGTGACGCCGGAGGCCTGCAGGCTGCGCACCACCTCCCACATGCCCTTGCGCAGCTCGACGTCGACGCCCGCGGTCGGCTCGTCGAGGAACAGGATTTGCGGCTCGTGCGACAGCGCTTTCGCGATCATCACGCGGCGCTTCATGCCGCCGGACAGCGTGACGATCTTGCTGTCCTTCTTGTCCCACAGCGAGAGGTCCTTCAGCACCTTCTCGATATGCGCGGGGTTCTTCGGCTTGTTGAACAGGCCGCGGCTGAAGCTCACCGTGCCCCACACCGTCGTGAAGGCGTCGGTGTGCAGCTCCTGCGGCACCAGCCCGATCAGCGAGCGCGCGGCGCGATAGTCGTGCGCGATGTCATGGCCGGCGACCGTGATTCGGCCTTCGCTGGCGTTGACGATGCCGCAGATGATGCCGATCAGCGTGGTCTTGCCGGCGCCGTTCGGCCCGAGCAGGGCGAAGATCTCGCCCTTGTTGATGTCGAGATTGATGTTCGTCAGCGCCTTGAAGCCGGTGCCATAGGTCTTCGACAGGTTGGCGACGGAGATGATGGGGGACATGCGGGATTTTGATTGAGCCGAAGGCGGGACGCGGCACTTTGGACCGCTTTGAGGCAGGAAAATGGCGGGTGTTCTGAGATAGGAAGCGAGAGATACTTCCGCAATCGGCCGGCAGGGCGAGTTTACTCGGCTGCGTGAGCGCGTTCGGGCAGCTCGATCAGCGCTACCATGTGGTTTTCGAGGTCGTCCGCGATCTCCGGATCGCCCTCAGCTCCGTCAGCGTTCGCGGTCGCGGCAACGGCTTGCCATGGCTCTCGGCATAGAGCTCGAGCGCTTCCGGCGCATTCCGCATCGCCTCATCGATATCGTCACCGCCGGAGGTGCAGCCCGGCAGGTCCGGAAACCACACGCCGATGGCGTGGTCCGGTCCAGCATCCTCGATAATGGCGACGTAGTGGGCCATCGCTAACCTCAGTCTGGCTTCCAGCCAGCGCCCTTATAAATGGCACGGACAAGACCCTTTCCCAAGTCCTTCTTGGGATGTGGCACAACCAATGTTTGGTCGGAAGCAGTGTTTTTGAAGACGTGGTGAGAGCCCGTAACCCGAACAAGGGTCCATCCCTCCCGTTCCAGGCGACGAATGATATCGCGGCTGTTGGTCAGCACGGCAGCAACTATTTCTTCTTCTTCGCGCCCTTCTTGGCAGCAGCTGGCGCGGCCGCGTCGCGGGCGCTTCGGTCTCCGGCACCTTGCCGATCGTGATGATCTGGATCTGCTGGTTGACCGCCGAGGTGGGACGCGCCTGGTCGATGAACTGCTCCTCGCCGACGCCGAGCGACATCAGCCGCTTGGAGGAAATCTTGAAGGTGTTGGCCAGCACGTCGCGGATCGCGTCGGCGCGGCGCTGGCTCAGGATCACGTTGGCCGGGCGATTGCCGTTGGACTCGGTGTGGCCGACGATCAGGAACGTGTATTGCAGCATCGGCGCATTCACCATCGCATCCGCGATGCGGCCGACCGTCTCGTAGGATTCCGGCAGGATGATCGGCGTGTCGACGTCGAAGGCGATCGCGACGTTGAAGGTCGCCGGCAGGTTCATGATGTCGGGAACGATCGGCGGCCGCTTGTTGGCCTCGGGCTCCTTCTTCGACCGGACTTTCGAGCGGTCGGAAATGGCCTGCTTCAGCGCCGGGATATCGAGCTCGGGCGCGGTGTCGAACTTGTTCAGCGCGTTGACGATGTCGTCGCGGGCCGGCGCGGCCTGCGCCGGCGTCTGGCCGCGTGAGGCCGGCGTGGCCAAGGCGAGAAGACAGGTCAACAGCAGGCCAAGGCGGGCAGGGCGCATCAGCGGTACCCCGCGTCGACGGTGGCCTGGGTGCAGTTGCGGCTGACGCCCTTGGCGGTCAGCAGGCACGGCACCGACTTGCTGGTCTCCTTGGTCGAGCCGTGGCACAGCTTGATGATTTCCAGCCGGCAGGACTGCGCGACCAGCAGCGCGCGCGTTGATCCGCTTCTGGATCTGGTCGAACGGCACCAGATAGTTCGCCTTGCAGTCCGGCGACATCACGTCCTGGTTGCGGGACAGGCATTCCTTGAGCGGTTTCGAATTGAGATTGACCCCGCGGCAATTGGCCCTGATCTCGGCGCCGCAGCTTTTCGCGAGCATCGCGGTCGCTTCCGAGAATGTCATGATGTTGTCCGCGTACGCCAGTGACGGCGACGCGAGCGCGAGCAGCAAAAGGATCGTCCGGCCCCGAACCATGGCCGCATCTCATACGATGCGGTGCGCCGCGGTCAAGTCCTACCAAGGGCAGACCCGGCTGTGTCCACGGCGCCGTCGAGATCGAGCCGGAAACCGAAAACGTCGAGGGTGCCTTGGCGAAAATCGAGTTCGGGAAAGCGGACGAAGCCGAGGCCTTCATACATCGCCCATGCCGTCTGCATCGCCCGCGTGGTGTGCAGCACGACTCGCGCCTTGCCGAGCTGCCGCGCACGCGCGATGCAGAACTGCGTCAGCGCCTTGCCGATGCCCCTGCCGCGGAAGGCGTCATCGACGGCGAGCAGCCGGATACCGACCGCGTCCGTCACCGTCGATGCTGTGCCGCCCGAACCATATTGCGTCATGTCGTCGATGAAATCGACGCTGCCGCAGAGCGTGCCGGCATCGCCGGTCGCGACAAAGACAGTCAGCGCCGGTTTGGCGGCGCGAGCCCGCGACATTCGCCAGCATGGCGTAATAGTCCGGCTGCTCGTCGGGCTGTGGCATGCCGGGCAGCGCGGCATAGGCCTTCACGAGCAGTTTGCCGAGATCGGCATATTCCTCCGCTCGCACTGGACGGATGGTCGGGCCTGGTGGCCGGCGGCGTCATAATGCCGCGCTCACGCCCGCTCCACAAAACTGTCGACCACCTTCTTCTCGCCGGCCTTGTCGAAGGCGATGGTGAGCTTGTTGCCGTCGATCTTCACGACATGGCCGTAGCCGAATTTCTGGTGGAACACGCGGTCGTCGAGATTGAACTCGGACACCGTGCCGGTGGATTTCGCCACCAGCTCGCCCTCGATCGTCATCGGCGCGCGCTTCTTGTTGCGGGCGAAGCCGAAATCGCCGCGCCGAGGCATCGCGTGCGAGCCTGAGAAAGGCGACTGCTCCTCGTCGAAACCGCCGCGCGCCTGTCCTTGTCCTTTTCCTGCGCCATTGCGGCCCCCGCCGCCCCCGCCGCGGCGGGCCTGCGCGCGCTGCCAGCCCGGCGTTGTGTAGCTCGATCCGAAAGACTCCACATTGTCGAAGCGCGACGGGCCGTAGCCGCCGCTGCCGCCCCAGGCGGTGCCGCCCTTGGATTCCGTGATCTCGACGCTCGCGACCGGCAGTTCGTCGAGGAAGCGCGAGGGGATCGTGGTCGACCAGGTGCCGTGGATGCGGCGGTTGGTGGCGAAATAGAGTTTGGCGCGCCGGCGCGCCCGCGTCAGCCCGACATGGGCGAGGCGGCGCTCTTCTTCGAGGCCCGCGCGGCCCTGTTCGTCGAGGGTGCGCTGGCTCGGAAACAGCCCTTCCTCCCAGCCCGGCAGGAACACGTTGTCGAATTCCAGCCCCTTGGCGGAATGCAGGGTCATCAGCGACACCGCGTCGTCGTCGGCATTGCCGTCGCGGTCCATCACCAGCGCGATATGCTCGAGGAAGCCCTGCAGGTTCTCGAACTCCTCCATCGAGCGCACCAGCTCCTTCAGATTGTCGAGCCGGCCGGCGGCGTCGGCCGAGCGGTCCTTCTGCCACATCTCGGTGTAGCCGCTCTCGTCGAGCACGATCTCGGCCAGTTCCGTATGCGCGGTGACGTCCTTCTGCGCGCGCCAGCGGTCGAACTGCGCCACCACACCGCGCAATGACCCGCGCGCCTTCGGCTTCAACTCGTCGGTCTCGACCACCGCGCGCGCGGCCTCGAACAAGGGAATGCGGCGCTTGCGGGCGTGGTCGTGCAGCAGCTGCACGGTGGCGTCGCCGAGCCCGCGCTTGGGCACATTGACGATGCGCTCGAAGGCGAGGTCGTCGGCCGGCGAATTGATCACGCGCAGATACGCCAGCGCGTCGCGGATTTCCGCGCGCTCATAGAATCTGGGACCGCCGATCACGCGATAGGGCAGGCCGAGCGTGACGAAGCGGTCTTCGAACTCGCGCATCTGGTAGGAGGCGCGCACCAGAATGGCGATGTCGTTGAGCTTCTCGCCCTTGCGCTGGATGTCCTCGATCTCCTCGCCGATCGCGCGGGCTTCTTCTTCCGAGTCCCAGGCGCCGGTCACCGTGACCTTCTCGCCGTCGACGTCCTCGGTGCGCAAGGTCTTGCCGAGCCGGCCTTCATTATGCGCGATCAGATAGGAGGCGGCGGACGAGGATGTGGCCGGTCGAGCGGTAGTTGCGCTCGAGGCGGATCACCTTGGCGCCGGGGAAGTCGTGCTCGAAGCGCAGGATGTTGTCGACCTCCGCGCCGCGCCAGCCATAGATCGACTGGTCGTCGTCGCCGACGCAGCAGATGTTTTTGAGGGGGCGGCGGCTGCTCGCTAGCGCCGCTTGCAGCTCCTTACCCTCTCCCCTTGTGGGAGAGGGTGCCGCGTGAGCGCTGGCGCGTCGCCGGGAGCTGCGATCTGCGAAGAATCGCCCCTCACCCGCACCGCTTCGCGTCGACCCTCTCCCGCAAGGGGAGAGGGGACGGCAGCGTCGAGCCGCGGCAGACGAATGACGGCGCCTGCGACAGCAGCCGCAGCCAGAGATACTGCGCGACGTTGGTGTCCTGATATTCGTCGACCAGGATGAACCTGAAGCGCTGCTGGTATTGCCGCAGCACATCCGGGTGCTCGCGGAAGATGCGGATGTTCTCCAGCAGGAGATCGCCGAAATCGGCGGCGTTGAGCACCTTCAGCCGCTCCTGATAGCTCGCATAGAGCTTGCCGCCCTTGCCGTTGGCGAACACGGCGGCTTCGCCTGCCGGCACCTGCGACGGCGTCAGCCCGCGGTTCTTCCAGCCGTCGATCAGGCCGGCCAGCATGCGCGCCGGCCAGCGCTTGTCGTCGATGTCCTCGGCCTGCAGCAACTGCTTGAGCAAGCGCACCTGGTCGTCGACATCGAGCACGGTGAAATTGGATTTCAGCTGCGCCATCTCGGCATGGAAGCGCAGGATGCGCCCGCCGATGGAGTGGAAGGTGCCGAGCCACGGCATGCCCTCGACCGCCTGGCCCAGCATCTGGCCGAGCCGCAGCTTCATCTCGCGCGCGGCCTTGTTGGTGAAGGTCACCGACAGGATTTCGTTCGGGCGCGCGCGGCCGAGGCTGATGATGTGGGCGACGCGCGTGGTCAGCACGCGGGTCTTGCCGGTGCCGGCGCCGGCCAGCACCAGCACGGGACCGTCCAGCGTCTCCACCGCCTCGCGCTGCTCGGGATTGAGGCCGTCGAGATAGCGCGCGCCACCGGTCGCCGCCGCACGCGCGCGCGCGGCGATGCCGCCGGCAGCCGGCTGGTGATCGGGGGCGCTGGAAAACGGCAGTTTGCTCGGCTCGGTCATCGAATCAGGTCTTGCCCCACGATGGCACCGTGGGGCCGTGAACGGGAGCTTTCTTAGCAGGGATTGCAGATCATATGGGGCCGCGGCGGCCGGTTTTACAGACTTATCCTGACGGTCCTGGCGGCTGAGTTTTCGGTCGCATGGCCCGATTTTGGTTCCGCGCTCACGGCAAATTTTAGCGGTTTCCAACCCCGGAACCTTCAGTTCCCGCCTGGATTGATTTTTGCAAGCGGCGCCGAAGTCGGCGCGCAAACGCAAACAGAGGTTTCGTCATGTTAGGCTGGGTTGTCACTTTCCTGATCGTTGCATTGATCGCCGGCGTGCTCGGCTTTGGCGGCGTCGCGGGCGCCTCCATCGAAATCGCCAAGATCATCTTCTTCATCGCCGTCGTGCTGTTCCTGGTCTCCGCGCTGGTCGGCGTGGCCCGCGGACGGACGAGGGTGTAGCGCTCCCTCATGCCGGGCTTGAGCCGGCATCTACGTCTTGAGCGCATGAAGACGTGGATGCCCGGACAAGCCGGCATGACGAGCTCTTACCGGGTCACTTCGCCGGCATCGCCACCTTTCGGCCGATGCCCTCGGGCCGCGCGATTCCAGCGTGGCTCGCCAGCACAGTCGGCAATCCGCGCGCGGATGTCCGGCGGAAACGCCGCGGTCTTCCGCGTCGTCATGTCGATATGCATGGTCATGTTCTCCGAGGTCGCGGATGTCCAGCCGTCCTTGGCGTGACGCAGCTCCTCGAACGTGTGCAGCCGCTTCTCGTCGGCGCCGAGCAGCCACACCGCGACCTGCACGGGATCGCCGAGATGGATCTCGCGCAAATAGCGCACATGGCATTCCACCGTGAAGGTCGAGCCGTGGCGCTCCTTCATATAGGTCGGACCGATGCCGAGCTGCAGCCACAGCTCGTCGATGGCGCGGTCCATCATCACATTGTAATAGGCCATGTTGAGATGGCCGTTGTAGTCGATCCATTGCGGCTCGATCTGCATCACCGAGGACAGGAACGGTGCCGGCGGAATGTCCTTCAGCGCAGTCGCGGTCGTCATTGCTTCTTCCTTCGGTCAGAACGGCTCTCTTGACCCCTTATATATCCTTTGCCACGGTCGCCAAAAATCCGGAGGATACGCCGTGGCTGCGCTCACCAATCATAATCTGAAACGACCGGAGCCGCAGGCGCTGGCAAGCACGCTGGAAAAGCTCGCCGCGCGGTTCGGCAACCGGCTGATCACCTCGCAGGCCGTGCGCGAGCAGCATGGCCATACCACCACCTGGCTGCCCAATCAGCCGCCGGACGCGGTGGTGATGGCGCAGGAGACGGCTGACATCCAGGACGCGGTGCGGATTTGCGCACAATCACGGCGTGCCCGTGATCGCCTTCGGCACCGGCACCTCGCTGGAGGGCCATGTCAATGCGCCCGCCGGCGGCATCTGCATCGATCTGCGCGACATGAACCGCGTGCTGGAAGTGCATGCCGACGACCTCGACTGCGTGATCGAGCCCGGCGTCACCCGCAAGGCGCTGAACGAGCATCTGCGCGACCAGGGCGTGTTCTTCCCGATCGATCCCGGCGCCGACGCCTCGCTCGGCGGCATGGCCTCGACCCGCGCGTCCGGCACCAATGCGGTGCGCTACGGCACCATGCGCGACAACGTGCTGGCGCTGAAGGTCGTGCGCGGCGACGGCGAGATCATCACGACCGGCACGCGCGCGAAGAAATCCTCCGCCGGCTACGACCTGACCCATCTCTTCGTCGGCGCCGAGGGCACGCTCGGCATCATCAGCGAGCTCACCATCAAGCTGCGCGGCATTCCCGAGACGATCGCGGCGGCGTCGTGCTCGTTTGAGACGGTGCGCGGCGCCTGCCAGGCCACCATCATGGCGATCCAGACCGGCATTCCCGTGGCGCGCATCGAGCTGCTCAATGCCGAGCAGGTGCGCTGCTGCAACAATTACTCGAAACTGTCGCTGCCGGAGACGCCGCTGCTGCTGCTGGAATTCCACGGCACCGAGGCCGACGTCGCCGAACAGTCGAAGAACTTCGGCGAGATCGCCAAGGAATGCGGCGGCGGCGATTTCACCTGGACCACGCGGCCGGAGGATCGCACCAAGCTCTGGCAGGCGCGGCATGACGCCTACTGGTCGGTGAAGGCGCTGCGCCCCGGCGCCGGCGTGGTCGCGACCGACGTCTGCGTGCCGATCTCGCGGCTCGCCGATTGCGTCACCGAGACCGAGGACGATCTGAAGCGGCTCAACCTGCTGTCGCCGATCGTCGGCCATGTCGGCGACGGCAATTTCCACTGCTCGCTGCTCTGCGACGTCGACGACAAGGAGGAGATGGCGCGCGGCGAGGACTTCATGCATCGCCTGGTCGAGCGCGCGCAATCGATGGGCGGCACCTGCACCGGCGAGCATGGCGTCGGCCAGGGCAAGCAGAAATATCTGAAAGCCGAGCTCGGATCCGAGGCGCTCGATGCGATGCGCGCCCTGAAGCGCGCGCTCGACCCGCAGAATATCTTCAATCCCGGCAAGATCGTGCCGGCGGCGTAAAGGCAACCCTCATGGTGAGGAGCGTCGCTCTTGCGACGCGTCTCGAACCATGAGGCCTGATATCGGCCTCATCCTTCGAGACGCCTCGCTGTGCTCGGCTCCTCAGGATGAGGGACTGCCGCCCCAATAAAACCCGGAACTTTCGGTTCCATCCGGCGTTCCTCATCTTGCGGAGCACTCCGCGGCACAGGAGGGCGCCAT
The DNA here is from genome assembly GCA_963696845.1 of uncultured Alphaproteobacteria bacterium. Classification (GTDB taxonomy): domain Bacteria; phylum Pseudomonadota; class Alphaproteobacteria; order Rhizobiales; family Xanthobacteraceae; genus Bradyrhizobium. The sequence goes on along the minus strand of CAVOLR010000019.1, from coordinate 105,642 downwards.
GTCACGCGTGGCGATTGCCGTTCTGGGACTATCGCTTCTATTGGCGACCGCGCTGCCGGGCGCGGTCGAGGCGAGGGGCTTGCGCATCGGCATCGGCGGCGGCCCGATCGGCGTGGTGCGATCCGTCGCCTCGATCATCGCGCTCCGCCACATGCATGGCCGTCACGCCGCGCGTATCCGCATGGCCAATGGCCGAATGCCGACCGACCAGGCGGCCCGTTCAATGCCACCCGTCGACATGACCCGCGGTCCCGACTGGATCGCGCGGCCGGTGGCGCGCGTGCAGATCGCCGCTGGTGCCGCGCTGGCGGGCTGGCACGCTCAACGCGGCGCCAAGGGGTGGTGGGCGCATGGCGACGGCTGCATATGGCTGGGTCGGCCCGCTGTTCTGGCCGTTCGCGTATTACGACGTCGATCGACTACACGCTCTGGGGCGACGGCATGGGCTTTTGGGGCTACGGCTATCGCGACATCTATGCCGCCATTTTCACGCCCTATGACGAGGACGAACTCGCCCGCTACATGACGCCGGTGCGCCATCGCAGGCCGGGCAGGGTGCCATCGCTGGCGCAGATTTGCGGCGACGATTTCAGCGAGTTTGCGCGGCTGCCCGTCGAGCAGATCAGGGCAGCGATGCGATCGAGCGAGGAGCAGCGCGCCGCGCTGGATGAACTCGCCAACGCCTCCAGCGAGGCGGCCCAGGCCGTCAGCGCGACCTGCCCGACGCGAGGCCGCCGCGACGGCGCCGGCGCGGTTGAAGGCGATGCAGGCGCGGCTGGAAGCGATGAAGGCGGCGATCGCGCGCGTGCGCAATCCCTTCGAGAAATTCTGGGAGACGCTGGACGACGACCAGAAGGCGCAGCTTGCGGAGGCCGGCAAGCAGCGCGCGCAATTTTCTCCCAAAGTTCCTTTCGCGCAAAGCTGCACGCCGCCGGACGCCCTGCCTTGGCCTGCGAAGGAGATCGAGGCGCGGCTGCATCTCAACGACGAGCAGCGCGAGGATCTCGCCGTGCTCCAGCACATGAGCGTACTCGCCAGCAACACGCTGAATTTCGACTGCCAGCCCGACGAGAACCTTGAACCCCCCGGACCGGCTTGCGACCGCCGAGACCCGGATCGACGCCATGCTGGACGCCATCAAGCAGGTTGCGCCTGCGCTGGACGATTTCCTGGGCTCGCTCAGCGACGAGCAAAAGGCCCAGTTCGAGACCATCGGGGCCAAGCGCACCAGCTGATCCGCCGTACCTGCCATAATCATGCCGCTTGCATTCGCGCCCGCTCCAAATGACCATAGGCGCCGGTACAGGTGTCGGGGCGCGGCGTAATGTGGCGTTTTGGCAAGCGAAGGCCGGGCGAGGTCTGGGACGAGCCGGTCGACGGTCCGCTCGGCGACATCGAGGCCGCCGAGCGCGTCCGCAACATCTGCCGCTCCGCCGCCGACAGCGCCGAACGGGCCGCTCAGCCTCGCCGCCAACGGCAAGCGGTCGGCGCAGAAGAAACAGAAGATCGAAAGCGACCGCTACGAGCGCGCCGCCAAGACGGCGATGGAAATCGCCATGAAGATGTCGGACGAATTGATGCGCGACGCCGCCGTGCGCGAGATCGTCGACCTCTGTCTCGTCGCCAACAACACCAGGACCGCCAAAATCCTGTTCCGCGCCATCCACGCGCCCGCGATTCGCGACATGGTGCTGCGCGATCATCCCGAGCTGGAGAGGTAACGTGAAAGCAGCCGCCAATCTCGCCGACAAGCTCGCGACCTTCACCGACCGTTTCTCGCCGCGCACGGTCGCGACCTACAACGGCAATGACATCATGGTGGCGAAGCTGGAAGGGCCGTTCCACTGGCACAAGCATGACGACACCGACGATTTCTTTCTCGTGCTCGAGGGCACGCTCGACATCGAGCTGCGCGACCGCACGGTCACGCTCAATCCCGGCGAGGTCTTTGTCGTGCCAAAGGGAGTCGAGCACCGGCCAGTGGCGCGCGGCGAAGTGCACATCCTGCTGATCGAGCCGACCGGCACGCCGAACACCGGCGATGCGGCGACCGCCGCGCCGCGGATCCTCGCCTGATCGAAGCCGCAAGCTGATCCGAAACGGATCGCTAGCCGAGTTCCACGCATTATGATCAACTCGCTCTCAACGTCCGGTCTGGCGGGGCATTGGGATGCGGCGGCGACAATTTCTTTCATTTATTTCGGGAGCCGCACTCGTTCGGCCGCTCTGCGTGCGTGCGCAGCAGCCGGCCAAGCCGGTCATCGGCTTTTTGAACAGCGGATCGCCGGGGCCGTATCGGCATCTGGTGGCAGGCTTTCTGCAGGGCCTGAAGGAAGCAGGCTATGTCGAGGGCCAGAACGTCCTGATCGAATATCGGTGGGCCGAGGGCCAATACGCCAATCTGCCCGCGATGGTGACCGATCTCATCCACCGCGAGGTGAATGTCATTGCCGCGTTGTCGACTCCTGCAGCCATGGCGGCCGAAGCTTCAAAGACCACAATCCCGATCATTTTTGATACGGCGGGCGATCCGGTCAGGCTCGGTTTGGTGGCAAGCTTGAGCCGCCCGGGCCGGGACATCACGGGCGTGTCTCAATTGGGTTCGGAGTTGGTAGCGAAGCGGCTGGGATTACTGCACGATCTGCTGCCCGCGGTCACGACGATCGGGTTTCTTGTAAATCCTGCCGATCCGCGAGCGAGCGGACAAGTGAAGGACATGCAGGAAGCGGCGAGCGCAGTTGGATTGCAAATCCATGCGTTGCATGTCAGCACGGAGAGCGAGTTTGGCGCCGCGTTCGAGAGATTGGCCGAGTTGCGGGCGGGTGCTCTCGTCGTCGGAACCGGCGAGCTGTTCAACAGCCGGATAGAACAGCTGGTCGAACTGGTGGCACAACAGCGCATACCCGCGATCTATCAAGCGCGCGAGTTCGTCGCGGCTGGCGGCCTGATGAGCTATGGGGCGAGCCGAGTTCGATGCATATCGCCAGTCGGCATTTACGTAGGGCGGGTGCTCAAAGGTGAGAAGGCAGCTGATCTGCCGGTCGGGCAATCCACCAAATTCGAATTGGTCCTGAACCTGAAGACAGCCAAGGCACTCGGCCTCACGATTCCGTCCGGCGTGATGTCCATCATCGACGACGTCATCGACTAGCCTGGTTTCCCCAGCTTCCGCACCGCCTCGTCGACGCTGTGAAACACGTGATCCCGCGGCAGCACCTCGTAAATCCCGAACCGCTCGAACGCCTCCTGCGCGCGCACCGACTCCAGCCGCGCCAGCGCCACCGTGACGCCCTGGTCGCGGCATTCGCCGGAACAGCTCGATCAGCACCTGCGCCGCGGTGAAGTCGATCTCGACCATGCCGCTGGCTTCCAGCACCAGCAGCTTCGGCTTCTCGTCGTTGACGACCTTCATGACCTCGCTGCGAAACGTCGGCGCATTGAGGAACGACAGCGGCGCCTGCTGGCCGACCACGGCGATGCCGGGCAGCCGTTCGCCCTTCATCTCGAGATGCGGCGGCGAGGCCGGCCACCAGATCGTGGTGCCGGGCACGCGCTCGAAGGTCGTCAGCTTCGCGCGCGTCGTGCTCCAGATGCCGTGAACGAGCGACAGGATGATGCCGAGCGCCGCGCCCTGCTGGATCGGCAGCGCGATGATGCAGGCCGCGGTCGCAAGGATCAGCGCGAATTCCCAGATCGACTGGCGATAGATCAGCGCGATCTGCTTGACGCGGATGATGCGCAGCGCGACGAACAGCAGGATGCCGCCGAGCGCGGCATCGGGCACGTGCTGCAACAGCCCGGTGCCGAAGGCGAGCAGCGCCAGCACGATCGCCGCCGCGGCGAGGCCGGCGAGTTGCGAATGGCCGCCGGTCTCGGCGACGATGCCGGTGCGCGGCGGGCTGGCATTGACCGGAAACGCGCCGAAAATTCCCGCGAGCACGCTGCCCGCGCCGGCGCCGAGGAAGTCGCGGTCGACGTCGGCGGGCTTTTTCGGATCGGACAGGAACGAGCGCGTGGTCGCCGCGGTCTGCACCATCACCACGATCGCGATCACGAAGGCGAGCGGCACCAGCCGCAGCCATCGGTCCGGCGCAAGCTCGGGCAAGGTCGGCATCGGCAAGGTCGCCGGCACCGTGCCGACCACCTTGACGCCCTTGCTTTCGAGCCCGGCCCCGATCACCGCGAGCGTTGCGGCCACCAGGCCGATCAGCGCGCCCGGAATTTTTGCGCTGATCATCTCGGAGACGAACACCGCGGCGAGCACGCCGAAGCCGATCAGGATGGTGACGGGGTTGGACTGCCCGAGTTCGCCCGCGATCGCGCCGATGCGGTCGAGCGTCGAGCCCGCAGGCGAGGGCAGGCCGAGCACGCCGGGCAATTGCGACACCATGATGTGCACGGAAATGCCGAGCAGGAATCCGACGGTGACCGGCACCGACAACAGGTTCGCGATGCCGCCGAGCCTGAACAGGCCGCTCGCCACCAGCATGACGCCGACGATCAGCGCCAGCGCGATCGCCAGCGCCTGATAATCGGCCGAGCCGGTCGCGGCGAGTGCGGCGAGCCCGCCGGCAAAGATCGGCGTGATGGTGGAGTCGGCGCCGCAGGACAGGAAGCGGTTGCCGCCGAGCATGGCGAAACCGACGCTGCCGGCGATGAAGGCGAAGAAGCCGATCTGCGGCTCGAAGCCGCCGAGCCGCGAGGTCGCCATCTGCTCGGGGATCGCGATCGCGGCCAGCGTCAGGCCTGCGATCAGATCGCCGGGCAGGTCGGCCGGCCGCCACGATGCGAGCGAGCGGAACAGCGGCCAGGATTTTTCGCTTTCGCGCCATCGTGTCCCCCGAGACCATCGTCGGCGGGCAGATTACAGCATTTGGGGATCGTGCAAGCACCGTCACAGCGTGTCGGGCGTCTTCAGTTCATGGCGCACCAGCTCTTCGCGAAGCTGACGTTTGGCCTCGCACCAAAGATGCTGGTCCATGCCTTCGGGTTTACCCGCCTGCTCCCAGAGTCGGCGGGCGCGCTCGCGTATCGTCCGTTCGTCCAACTCGGTCATGTGAACCTCCCGCAAGCACGGCCCCGCGCTTTGGGGGCGTCAAAGGTGCGACGAGGCCGTGCAGGCCAGCGGTGTGTGGGAAACTGGCCTGACGATTCAATCGCAGGCCATCTTCGAGGTTCCTACGTCATGCACGCATCCGTCGTTGGTCGAATTCGGCGCTTAGCAACCATTGCCGAGTTTTCCCGTTAGCCAGCGTCTTGTCAGTATCAGTAAAGAGGGTGATCATGAAGAAGACAGCACTCGTTCTCGCCACCGTGGCGGCGCTCGCCGTCGGTACGGTCGGCACCACGACGCCGGCGCAAGCGCGCTGGGGCATGGCGGCTGGGGTTGGGGACCGGGCATTGCCGGCGGCCTGCTCGCCGGCGCCGTGATCGGCGGCATCGCCTCGTCGGCCTATGGCTGGGGTCCGGGCTACGGCTATTACGGCGGCTACGCGCCGGCCTATTATGGCGGTTATTACGGCGGTCCGTATGTGTCGTATGCCTACGCACCGGCCTATGCCTACGCGCCGGCTTACGCCTATCGCTATCGCCGCGTGTTCAGGCCGGCCTACGCCTATTATGGCGGGCCGTACTGGCATCACCGCGGACATCACTGCTGGCGCCACGCGCGCCACTGGTAAGCGCGCATCGGTCGAGAAAAGAAAAGCCGCCTCGCGAGAGGCGGCTTTGAAGGTGACCTTGCGTCGGGAGACGACCAAGCCTGTGTACCGCCGTTACCTTGTTTGCGGCCATACACCTCATCCCATATCCGACTTGCATCGATTCGACTGTGACTCCGGCAACACAGCGCGATGCAATAGATGAGCGTGTGCGGCGCAAGATGCGCGTGCGCTGCCGCCGCTACGGGCAATAGTCCCAGAAGCCGCGGGTGTGCGAGAGGTTGGTGTAGTACCAGCACATGCCCGGCTCCGGCGGCGGTCCGTACGCCAGCGCGCTCGCGGCTGCCAGATAGCCGATCGCCGCACCTGCTGCCATCGCGCCGCCGCGCGGCCAGCGGTACCAGCCGGGACGCGACCATCGGCCCGGCGTCACCACCGCCGTGCGGCCCACCGCGGCGACGTTGCCGCGCGGGCCGGTCACGACCGCGCCACTGCGCACCACGGTCCCGCCACGCACAGTCCCGCCGCGCACGACAGGTCCGGTGCGAACGACGGTCGCGCGCGGGGCGACCGAGACGCGGCCGCCGCCGCCCACGAAGCCGCCGCGAACCTGAATGACATGATTGTCCTGCGTCTGACCGAGAGTCGCCGGATTGAGCGGCGCGGCCTGCGCCGCGTCGCGGCTGGCCGGCGCGAGCAATATGAGCGCGGCCCAGATAGAGGCGGCTGCCGTGCGTTGCAATGTCGTTCGAAGCGTCGATATGGCCAAGGCATGTCCTCCCGGTTGTGATTCGTTGCATGTGCCGCGAACCATGCAGCGTGCTGCATGTCGCAAACGGCATGTCGTTTAGGTTGAATCGCGAGCGCTGGCAAGCGTGAGCGTGCGTGACCGCGCTGCACCGCACGGTGCCGCTCTCAGAAATTCCGTTGCGCCCGCAGCTGCAGCAGGATCGAATCCTGATCCCTGAACTCGTACACCGTCGTCGGCTTTGGCGCCGTCGCCGCCAGGGTCGCGGTGCCCGCGAATTTCTGGTCGAGATGCAGCCACTGCGTTTCGGCCGTGAATGTCAGACCCTTGACCGGCGTCCAGCGCACGTTGAAGCCGAGCTGTGAGACGTTGTAGTCGGGGTTGCAGACATAGTCCGCGCTGACCGCCTTGGCCGGCGTGGTGTAGTTCGCGCAGATCAACATCTTGGCGGTGGCGTCGTAACGCACGGCCGAATAGGTGCCGAACACGCTGGTCGCCCAGTGCGCATCCCAGTTGTGGTTGAAGGCGCCGCGCATGCCCCAGGACTCGGTGAGATGCAGCGAGCCGTCGCCGCCGAACGCCGTCGGCAGATAGACCGCGTCGGTGGTGGCGCCGAAGCCGACGCTTTGATAGGCGCGCGACGAGCCGCCGTACATGGCGAAGCTCGGCGAGGCGGCATCGGTCCCGATGATGTACTTGGTCGCGCCCTTGGCGTAGCTCGCATCCACTCTTGATGTCGTCGCCGGTCCCGGTCGGCAGGTTCTTGATATTCAGCGAGGCCATCACGGCGCCGCCCCATCTGGTGTCGGGATGACCGGAGATTTCCGACAGCGTGTTCGGAGCGCCCCCGGGCGGGCCCAGCGACCCGGCGGGCACCGCGGCCGTGCCGGTCGGGTTCAGGATGTTGTAGGCGCCGCTGACTTCATGCCCGGCGGCCGAAATCTGGAACAGACCCCAGGCCTGGTCGACACGGATGTTGCCGACGATTTCGGGCGCGTGCACGCCGGCATAGGCGTTGCTGGTGTTGAGCGTCGCATTCAGCGGCAGCGACAGATTGTAGACGGCGGTACGGTCCCAAACGACGGGGTCGTCGAGGCCGATGGTGCCGATCACGCCGTTGCCGAAGCTCGCGGTGTACTGGATGTTGTTGGATCCGGTGTTGTCTTGCTGGTGACCGCCCAGCAGGAACGCCGTGATGTTGCCGGGCGTGCCCTGCCAGGGGTTTGCATAGGCGGACGATGACTTGCCGAAGGTGAATCCCGCGAACTGCAGGAAGAGATCCGTGACGGCGACATAGCCTTCACCCGGCTGGTTCAGCAGCCCGGTGGTGCCGGCGACCGGCAGCGAGGTGCTGAACGAGTTCGGGTTGACCGTGCCGGCGCCCTGGGTGGTGAACTGGAACTTGGCCGCGCCGTAGGTGCGGACCAGGCCATAGTCGGTGGCGGTCCTTGTATCGATGTTCAGCATCATGCGCGAACGGTCGACGAAATAGTTATGATAGCGGTTCTGCTCCCCGGCGTCGCCGTTCCACGCCGGCTGGCCATGGGCGCCGGCGGCATTGAAGGTGACGTCGGCGCGGAGATAGCCGCCCAGCTTGATGCAGGTGTCGGTGCCGGGGATGTAGAAGAAGCCGGCGCCGTATTGCGAACAGATCCGGACGTACTCGATCGCCTTGGCCTTGACCGGCAGGTCCGCGGCCTGCGCGCCGCCGATCGTCGCCAGAAACGCCGCCGTCCCCAAAAGGAGGTGCTTGGAGGTCCCCATCTCTTCCTCCCGTCCCGGATACGAGAATTCGGCCGAGCTTACGCCAATATGACGCGCGCGACTGTTGCCGCCGCGACACGACCGGCAAGCGAAACACGCTTGCCTGCCGGGACGCGATGGCCGTTTCCCTGCGAGCTATTCGCCAGTTCTCGGCGCAGGCGGACGATGTCGCCTCAAGGCGCATCGGCTGTGCGGCCAACATTGTCGGGCGTGAAGGCGTCGTAGATCAATTTTCTAAGCGCGACCCTGATCGGGCCGCGATTGTTGTCGACCTGCTCCATGAGCAGGTAAAACATGTCGAGCCTTCGATCGATCCCGACATAGGTGCCGCTCAAACTGTCCCACTTCAGCTCGCCGATAGAACCGGGCTGGTTCTTTTCGCCGGGACCGGTGCGTACGGCCAGCCCGTATCCATAACCGAAACCGTCGCCCGGAAAGTAGAGCCAGTCATGGTCCACGCCGGAGCCCGGCCCGATATGGTCGGTCGCCAAATCCTGGAACGCAGCCGGACTGAGATGACGCTTTCCTCCGAGCGTGCCGCCGTTCAACAACATCTGCGCAAGACGGGCGTAATCGGTGATTGTCGAGACAAGTCCTCCGCCTCCTGATTGCCATTCAGGATGCGATCGGAGACTGCGTTCCTGCTCGACCAGGTTGGTGTCATCGGGCATTGGCTCCGCCATCAATGCGCGTTCCTTCGCATCCAGCACGAATTTGGTATGCGTCATTCCGAGCGGATCGAAAATATTCTGCTTCATGAAATTGTAAGAGCGTCTTCCCCGATGCGACTTCGATTACGCGGCCAAGCACCTCGCTGGAGTATCCGTAGCGCCAGAACGTGCCCGGTTGACGCGTCAGCGGCAGTCTGGAGAGACGCTCGGCGAGATCGGCGTTGGTTGACGCGTCCGTCGAACAGATGTCCCTCTTCATAGAGCTTTCCGACCCAACCGCCGACATATTCCCCGGCGATGCCCGACGTTTGCAGGAGCAGATCCCTGATCGTCGGTTGACGCGCGGGAGCAACCAGCTCGTAGGGCAGCCCGCCCGGCGCATTGCGGGCCTCGATCGCCACCTTCGCTTCGGCAAATGAGGGAATGTATTTGGCGACGGGATCGTCGAGGGAAACTTGTCCGGCATCGACCAGCATCATGGCGGCAACGCTGGTGATCGGCTTGGTCATCGAGCGCAGCGCAAACATCGTATCCGTGGTCATCGGACGGTTCGTCCTGACGCTGCGCAGTCCGAAGGTCTTCAGGTAAACCGGGCGGCCATGCTGCTGGATCAGAAGGACTGCGCCCGAAATTCGTCTCGCGGCGACCTCGTTTTCGAAGAAGCTGGTCAGCAACTGAAGCTTTGACGCTGCCGGCGCGGGCGCCTCTGCTTGGGCGGCCCCGCTGCAGATCGCCAGGCTCAGGATCAGACCAACGAGAGGCGATCTGCCGCTGACGCGGCCGAAAGCGCTCGGTGCGCCGCGCACCGAACGTTTTCGTGACCCGTGAACAGACAAGTCGCAGTCGTGACACCGATGGCGCTCCGATCGCTCGGACAAGCCGAGTTTCGCGGATGATCCGGCGAAATGCCAGTTCCTTGTTGCCGGTGAGGCTGTCGGAGCGGGACATTGCGAGAATGCTGCGCCGCGAGAGGCCTTGCACTGGCCGATCTGGCGCGGCGGACACCTGCAAACGAAAACCCGCCGCCTGTTTTGCCCGACGAGTCAAGCGCGCCGCGCAAAAATATTTGTCTTTCCGAAAGACAGAAGTTATGATTTAAAGAAGCCAGCCCGCCTCGACACGGGGGACGTGATGGCCATTCGTCACCAGACGTGAGGCGGGTTGCGATGGACGCGTTGGGCCGCAAGACGTGCGGCACGATGCGTACGGTCAAGCCGTGTGGTCCTGTCCCCCGACGCTGGGGTCAAGCTTGCGCAATGCGACTTCGCGCGAGCGACGGTGGCTAAAAAGCCCGGTACACCGGGGAGAGCACGGAGCAGCCGTAAAGCCATTGCGCAGGGAGTGCCGGAGTGATTTCGGCGTACCTGTGTTGGCCTGCGTGCGTCTTTTTCGTTTTGCACGCAAGGCAGTGGGTGCGGCGTGCACCCGGCATTCCCTGCGCCCTCTGTTTTCGAGGGGCGACACCGACGATTGCATCACTCGGACGCAAATCGCGCCGCGGGAATGCGGACGCATGTCTCGTCATTCGTCGACAAGCGAGCCGCGAGCAGATCCGGACCGATACCCGGCATGTGTTGCGATGCTGAGTCGCTGCGCTCCTGCGGGTTATGGGTCCTCGCTCGCGGGACGACAGCGAGTTGCAAATCGATGCGCAACCGGCATCGATCGATCCAATATCGGGAATGGACGGTCCGAGGCGCGCACCTTGCCCGCTCCCGTCGCTTTCCCCCTACAGTCTCCCCAACGCGCGGCATCGATCGCGCCGGCAAAACACTTCGGGGAGAAAGCTCATGACGACAGCGCCGCTCAGCCGCCGCCGCTTCATCCAGTCATCGACGGCCGCCGCAAGCCTGCTCGTCGCATCGCCCGCGATCGTCGGCCGCGCCGAGGCCGCGACGTTGAAGCTGAAATGCTCCTCCTCGCTGCCCGACGATCCCAAATACGCCAACGGCCGCGTCTACTACGACAACCTCGTCAAGCACATCAAAGGCAACGGCCTCGGCGAGCAGATCGACGTCACCTTCTTTCCCGACAACCAGCTCGGCCAGGAGATCGACGTCATCAATTCGGTCAAGCTCGGCGTCATCGACATGATGGTGTCGGGCTCGTCGATCTCGGCCAATCTCGTGCCGCTGGTCGGCACCTTCGACCTCGGCTATCTCTTCACCAGCTACCAGCAGCAGACCAAGGCGTTCGACGGCGGCGCGGCGAAGCCGATCGAGGATGCGCTGCTCAAGGGCGCCAACATCCGCATCATCGCCTGGTGCCTATAATTTCGGCGCGCGCAGCGTGCTGTCGAAGAAGCCGGTGAAGACGCCGGAGGATCTCGCCGGCCTGAAGATCAGGACGCTGCCGAACCCGATCATCACCGAATGCCTGCGGCTGATGGGCGCGGCGGCGACGCCGCTGGCGTTCGGCGAAATCTACACCGCGCTGCAGGCCGGCGTGCTCGACGGGCTCGAGCACGATCCGCCGACCATCCTCGCCAGCAAGTTCTACGAGACCGCGAAGAACTACGCGCTGACCCAGCACATCTTCTCGCCGCTTTCGATCTATTTCAGCGAGGCCACCTTCCAGCGCATGGATCCCGAAGCTGCGCGAAGGCTTCCTCGATGCCGCGAAGAAGGCCGCGGCCGACAGCCGCGCGCACGGGCTGTCCGTGGAGAAGGAGGCGCTGGCTGCGATCGTGGAGAAGGGCGTCACCGTGGTCGAGGTCGACCGCGAAGCGTTCCGCAAGCGGGTGTTGCCGCAGACCGACAATTTCATCAAGGCGCATCCCGAGGCCAAGGCGGTCGTGGACGCGATCCGCGCGACCCAGGCGTAAGTATGGACGTCACTTCGGGCGCCGTGCCATTCCAGCGGCCGCCACTGGATCATCGCTGCACTGCTCGCGATCAGCGACGCCGTCGCAGCAGCCCTGCTCGCGGCCGATCTGCTGGTCGTCTGCGTGTCGGTGCTGCTGCGCTTTCTGCTCAACGCGCCGGTCGAATGGTCCGACGACGTCGCGCGCGGGCTGATGGTCGGCTCGAGCTTCTTTGGCGCGGCGAGCGCGCTCGCCCGCGGCGACAATCCCGGCGTCGCCTTCTTCATCGACCGGCTGCCGGCGAAGATCCGCGCCGTGGTCGAGTCCGTCGCGGTCGTGCTGATGGTGCGTGATCGCGGGCTATGTCGCCTTCAACGCGCATGAAGATGGGCGACGCTGACCGTGGGCCAGACCACCGGCTCGGGCCTGCCGCTGGAACTGACCTTCTATCCCATGGGCGTCGGCGCGGCGTTCATGACCATCTTCGCGCTCGACCTGTTCCGCGCGCGCGCCGTTGCGCGACATGACCTCCGGGGTAATTGCCACGGCGCTGATCGTCGGCCTCTATCTCGCCTGGGACGCTCTCGCGCCGGACACGGTGCCGTCATCGGGCACGCTGATGCTGGTCGGCTTCTTCGTCACGCTGTTCGGCGGCCTGCCGATCGGCTTTGCGCTGGCGCTGGCCGCGCTGACCTTCATCTGGGTCGAGGGCACGCTGCCCGGCGTGATCTTCGCCCAGCAGATGGCGCGCGGCATCGACAATTTCGTGCTGCTCGCGATCCCCTTCTTCATCCTGGTCGGCTACCTCATGGAAGCCAACGGCATGTCGGTGCGGCTGATCGAGCTGCTGCAGCGCGCGGTCGGGCACATGCGCGGCGGGCTCAACGTCGTGATGGTCACCGCGATGGTGCTGTTCTCCGGCATCTCCGGCTCCAAGATGGCCGACGTCGCCGCGGTCGGCTCGGTGCTGATCCCGGCCGCGCGGCGCACCCGGCAGAATCCGGGCAGCGCGGTGGCGCTGCTCGCGGCCTCCGCCGTGATGGCGGAAACCATTCCGCCCTGCATCAACCTGATCATCCTCGGCTTCGTCGCCAATCTCTCGATCGGCGGCCTGTTCGTCGCCGGCATGTTGCCGGCCGGACTGATGGCGCTGGCGCTGATCGCAGTCTCCATCATCTTCGGCCGCAAGGCGGTGGTGGACGCGACGCGAGCCGCGCACGGAGATCTCGGGCCTGTGGACCGGCGCGATCGCGTCCTTCGGGCTGATCTTCATGATCTTCTTCGGCTTCAAGAGCGGCTTTGCCACCGCGACCGAAATCTCCGCCTTCGCCGCGCTCTATGCCATCGTGATCGGCGCGGTGATCTTCCGCGAGCTGGGCTGGAAATCCGCCGCGCAGAGTTTCGTCCACGCCGCGACCCGCTCGGGGCTGGTGCTGTTCATCGTCGCCGCCGCGCAATCGCTCGCCTTCATCCTCACCCTGCAGCAGGTGCCGCATATGGTCGGCGACATGATGCTGGCGCTGTCCAAGACCAACGGCGTCTGGCTGTTCATGCTGCTGTCGATCGCGGTGCTGATCGTGATGGGCTCGGTGCTGGAGGGCGCGGCGGCGCTGATCATCTTCGGGCCGCTGCTGCTGCCGGTTGCTGTCAAGCTCGGCATCGATCCCCTGCATTTCGGCGTGGTGCTGGTCATCGCCATGGGCATCGGATTGTTCGCGCCGCCGCTGGGCCTCGGGCTTTATGGCGCCTGCCTGATCGGCAATGTGCCGATCGAGCAGACGGTGAAGCCGATCCTGGGCTATCTTGGGCTGTTGTTCCTGTGCCTGCTGGTGGTCGCCTTCGTGCCTGAGATCAGCACCTGGTTGCCGCGCGCCTTTGGATATTGAGCCCTCATGAAAATCCTGCTGACCCCGACGCCCGACTTCCGGCGGCAATATTACGGCGAGCGCGCCTTGAAGGGCTTGCAAGCCGTCGCCGAGGTCAAGCTGCACGAGGGCGCCGAGGCGCTCGATGCCGCCGGCCTGGTCGCGGCCGCGCGACGATGTCGACATCATCGTCGCCGACCGCGTCACCGAGGGCAGGGGCGAGATCTTTCCGCAGCTGCCGAAGCTGCGCGCGATCGTCCGCTGCGCGGTCGATATCCGCAACATCGATGTCGCGGCGGCGTCCGCCGTCGGCGTGCTGGTGACGCGGGCCTCGCCCGGTTTCGTGCCGGCGGTCGCCGAGCTCGCGCTCGGCTTCATGGTCGATCTCTCGCGCGGCGTGTCGCGCGCGACCGCGGACTATCACGCCGGCCGCACGCCCGAGGTCGTCATGGGGCGGCAGCTCGCCGGCAGCCGCATCGGCATCATCGGCTATGGCAGCATCGGCCGCTATCTCGCGCCGCTGGCGAAGGCGCTCGGCATGGAGGTGCTGGTCGCCGATCCCTTTGCGATTCCGAACGATCTCACCATCCAACACGTCTCGCTCGACGAACTGCATGGCGCAGGCCGACTATGTCGTCTGCCTTGCGATCGCCAATGAGCAGACCGAAAACCTGATCGATGCCGCGGCGCTGGCGAGGATGCAAAGCCACGCCGTCTTCATCAATCTGTCGCGCGGCAATCTCGTCGACGAGGCGGCGCTTGCCGCAGCCTTGCGCGAGAACCGCATTGCGGGTGCGGCGATGGATGTCGGCCGCGCGCCGGACCAGATGCCGACGCCGGAGCTGGCCAAGCTGCCCAACGTCATCGCCACGCCGCATATCGGCGGGCTGACGCCGCAGGCGATCGAGCATCAGGCGCTGGAGACGGTGCGGCAGGTCGCCGCCATCATCAAGGGCGAGGCGCCGGTCGGCGCCGTCAACACCGAGCACTGGACGCGCCGGCCATGAAGGGCAAATCAGCTCCCGTTCTTCTACGGCTGGGTCATCGTCGCCGTGGTCTTCGTCACCATGGCGATCGGCGTCAACGCGCGCACCGCCTTCTCGCTGTTCTTTCCGCCGATCCTCTCCGAGTTCGGCTGGGATCGCGGCGTCACCGCGGGCGCATTCTCCTTCGGCTTCGTCGCGTCCGCCATCGTCAGCCCGCTGATCGGACGATTGATGGATCGCGCCGGTCCGCGCGCGGTGATGGAGCTCGGCGTCGTGCTGATGGGCGGCGGGCTGTTGCTCGCGCCGCTGACGCGCGAGCCCTGGCATCTCTACCTCACCATCGGCGTCATGGTCGGCGCCGGCAGCGTCTGTCTCGGCTATTCCGGCCAGTCGCTGTTCCTGCCGAACTGGTTCGTCCGCCGCCGCGGGCTTGCGATCGGCATCGCCTTTGCCGGCGTCGGCATCGGCTCGGTGACGCTGCTGCCCTGGGTGCAATATGCGATCGAGCAGAGCGGCTGGCGCACCGCCTGCACCACGATGGGGCTGATGGTGCTGATCGTGCTCGCGCCGATCAATCTGCTGCTGCGCAAGCGCCCCGAGGACATCGGCCTGCTGCCGGATGGCGACGCCGCGCCGCATGCGTCCGCCGCCAAAGCCCGTCTCCAACATCGTCGATCCCGTCTGGGCCGCGACCGACTGGACCCTGGCGCGCGCGCTGCGCACCGCGCGGTTCTGGTGGATCTGCCTCGGCTATTTCTGCGGGCTGTACATCTGGTACGCGGTGCAGGTGCACCAGACCAAATTCCTGCTCGACATCGGCTTCTCGCCGAATGTCGGCGTCTGGGCGCTCGGCGTCGTCAGCCTGCTCGGCATTCCCGGCCAGATCGTGCTCGGCCACGCCTCCGACCGCATCGGCCGCGAGGCGATCTGGGCGATCGCGTCGCTCGGCTTTGCGATCTGCTTCGCGGCGCTGATCGCGCTGAAATATCAGCCGAGCCTGTGGCTGGTCTATCTGATGGTGTTCACGCAAGGCGCGCTCGGCTACGGCCTGACCTCGATCATGGGCGCGGTGGTGCTGGAGATTTTTCAGGGCGCGCATTACGGCAGCATTTTCGGCAGCATCATGCTGGCGGCGCTGGCCGGCGGCGCGGCCGGGCCGTGGGTCACCGGCGCGCTGCACGATGTCGACCGGCACCTACACGCATTGCGTTTGCGATCGGGATCGCCGTGAGCTTCCTGTCGGCGTTCGCGATCTGGCGCGCCTCGCCCGGCAAGGTCCGCGCCGTCGCCGGAAAATCAGGATGACGAGATGCCGATCGCTCTTTGCAAATCGCCGATTGCGCGCAGGAAGCTGTCGGCCGGCGTGGTCTCCGGATCGATCAGGCGATGCAGGCGGAAGCCGTCTTCCATTGCCAGAACGATCGCGCCCGCCCATGCCGGGCTCAGGACACCGTTCCGGCCGCTGTCCTTCGCCGTGGTCGCGACGATATCCGCGATCAGCTTGCGCCGGGCGCGCAGGCGCTTTGCGAGTTCGGGCCGGCGCTTCTCGGCGCGCGCCACGAACAGGATCATTTCCATGTGGAGCAGGGGAGAGCGGCCGAGCGGATCCTGCTGGCTGCGGTCCATGGTCTTCAGCGCATCGATGAAATCCGCGAGGTTTTTGTGCCTGGCGAGAAGTTCGAGCATGCGCTCGGATCGATTGCTCGACATGATCCTCGAGCATGGCGATGATCAACTCGTCCTTGCTGGCGAAGTTCGAATAGAACGCGCCGCGGGTGAAGCCGGCCGCGAGCGCGATCGCCTCGATGCTGGCGCCGCCGATGCCCTGCTCCTCGAACACGCGCGCGGCGGCCTCGAACAGTTTGTCGCGGGTATCGTCCCGGGTCGGCCTGGTTCTTACCCTTGACATCGGCGCAATTTAGGGCAGAATGCAACTCGATACAAGAGTGTATCGAGTTGCAGATCAAGGGACGGAAGCAAGCGAGGTCACCATGAACGAGCATGTGCAGACTGCGACGTCCGAGCCGCTGTTCAATCCGCTGTCGCCGGATTTCATCAGAAATCCCTATCCGCATTACGTGCGGCTGCGCCCACCGATCCGATGCACGTCAACGCGCACGGCGCGTTCGTTGCGAGCCGCCATGCCGACGTCACGTTCGTGCTGCGCGACAAGCGCTTCGGCAAGGACTATGTCGAGCGCACCATTCGCCGCTACGGCCCCAAGATCATGGACGAGCCGGTCTTCCGCAGCATGAGCCACTGGATGCTGCAGCAGGATCCGCCGGACCACACCCGTCTGCGCGGCCTGGTGGTGAAGGCCTTCACCGCGCGCCGGGTCGAGGACATGCGGCCCGCGCATTCAAGCGATCGTCGACCAGACGCTGGATCGCATCATCCCGCAGGGCAAGATGGACCTGATCGAGGACTTTGCCTTCCGCCTGCCGGTGACCATCATCTGCGACATGCTCGGTATTCCCGAGGAACATCGCGAGATGTTCTACAACGGCTCGCGCGACGGCGGCCGCATTCTCGATCCGGTGCCGCTGACGCCGGAGGAAATCCAGCAGGCCAATGCCGCCAGCGCGATGTCGCGAGATGTATTTCGAGCAATCTGTTCGAGTTGCGCCGCAAGAATCCCGGCCGACGATCTGACCACGCAGCTGGTGCAGGCCGAAGAGGCCGGCGACAAGCTGACCAACGAGGAGCTGACCGCCAACATCATCCTGCTGTTCGGCGCCGGTCACGAGACCACGGTCAATCTGATCGGCAACGGCCTGCTGGCGCTTCACCGCAATCCGGACCAGCTCGCGCTGCTCAAGGCGAAGCCGGAGCTGATCGGCAACGCCATCGAGGAATTCCTGCGCTACGACTCCTCGGTGCAGATGACCGGCCGCGTGGCGCTGGAGGACATCGAGGACCTCGGCGGCAAGCGCATTCCGAAGGGCGAGAGCGTGCTCTGCCTGCTCGGCTCGGCCAACCACGATCCCGCGGTCTATCCCGACCATCCGGAGCGGCTCGATATCACCCGGCCGAACGTCAAGCCGCTGTCGTTCGGCGGCGGCATCCATTTCTGCCTCGGCGCCCAGCTCGCCCGGATCGAGGCCGAAGTCGCGATTTCGACCCTGCTGCGACGGACTGCCCGAGCTGCGGCTGGATGACGCGGAAAACCCGGAATGGCGGCCGACCTTCGTGCTGCGCGGCCTGAAGCGCCTGCCGGCGAGCTGGTAGCCAGCCGAAAGTGTCACGCTAGCTTGCTGTGACATCGCCACACTTGTCTCTATATATTGGGCAGTCCCGGCGGTGAGGATGGGCCGCCTCCGCCGGAGCCCAGGGGAGACCCCGTGCAGACGACACTGCTCGGATTGGCGATTGCCTTCATCCTTGCGCTGATCGCTGCGCTGGTCGGGCCGTTCTTCATCGACTGGAACAAGTTCCGGCCGCAGTTCGAGGCCGAGGCCTCCAAGATCATCGGCGCGCCGGTGCGGGTCGGCGGCGGGCTCGACGCGCGGCTGTTGCCGACGCCGTCGCTTGCGTTTGCGCTCGGTGGTGGTCGGCGGCCCCAACGATCTCGGCAAGGTGCGCGCCGACAAGCTCGACGTCGAGTTTTCGCTCGGCGACCTGATGCGCGGCGAATGGCGCGCCAACGAGCTCACCATCAACGGCATCGCGCTCGATCTCGGCCTGGATCGCGAAGGAAAGATCGACTGGCCGGCCTCGAACGGCACATTCGACTTCGCCTCGCTCGCGATCGATCGGCTCAATCTCACCGGCCGCGTCGCGCTGCATGACGCGGCAAGCCGCGCCACTCTGGAGCTGAGCGACATCGCCTTTTCCGGCGACGTGCGCTCGCTGGCGGGTTCGGTGCGCGGCGGCGGCAATTTCACGATTGATGGCATGCGCTATCCGTTTCGTGTGTCATCCGGGCAGGGCGGCGACGGCAGCGGCAACCGCGTGCATCTCTCGATCGATCCCGGCGATCGTCCGCTCGCGGCCGATCTCGAAGGCGTGCTCTCGTTCCAGTCGCGCGTGCCGCGCTTCGAGGGCATGGCGACGCTGGCCTCTCCGCCGGCGAAGAAAGGCAGCGAGAGCGCGACGACGCCGTGGAAGATCACGGCCAAGGTCAAGGCCAATTATTCCGCCGCGCAGCTCGATCAGATCGAGCTCAGCTACGGCAATGAGGATCGCGCGCTGAAATTCGTCGGCACCGGCGACGCCCGCTTCGGCACCTCGCCGCTGCTGCATGCGGCGCTGTCGGCGCGCCAACTCGATGCCGACAAATTCATGGCCCGCGACGACGACAAGGACGCCGCCGCGCCGGTGCGCGTGTTGCCGGCTTTCCGCGCCGCGCTCGCCGCGCTGCCGCGTCTGCCGATGGCCTCCCAGATCGATTTCGGCGCCGAGCAGATCATGCTGGGCGGCCGTCCCCTGCAGAACCTGTCTGGCGGCCTGCATGGCGACGCTGTGTTGTGGGCGATCGACCGGCTCGATTTGCGCGCGCCCGGCTCGACCCGGGTCGCCTTCAACGCCGCGCGCGCGCCGGTCGGCGCAACCGGCAATTTCTCCGGCGTGCTCGACATCGATTCCTCCGATCCGGATGTGCTGTTCGCCTGGCTGCAGGGCCGCGGCGACGTCGCCTATCGCAATCAGAAGCCGCTGCGGCTGCATGGCGACGTCAGCGTCGCCGCCGACCGCATCAGCCATCGACGCGCTGAAGGCGGAGATCAACGGTGGCGCGGTCGAGGGCCGCGTCGCGCTGGCGACGCTGCCGTCCGGCGGCGGCTCGCGCCTCGAGGCGGCGCTGAAGGCGGACAATCTCGATCTCGATGCGGCCGGCGGATTCGTCCGCTCGCTGCAGACGGAATGGCCGGAGGAAGCGTCCGTATCGCTCGACATCGGCCGCGCGCTGTCGGCCGGCCAGGAGCTGAAGCCGCTGACCGCGCATCTCGCCTACACGCCAAAGGACATCGTCCTCGACCGCGTCAAGATCGGCTCGCCCGACAATGTCATGCTGGAAGGCCGCGGCAATTTCGACCGCGTCCACGCGACCGGCAAGCTCACGCTCGCCGCGACCTCGGCCTCGATGGTCCAGCTTGCCGGGATGATCACGCCGATCGCGCCACAGATTGCGGCGCGGCTCACGGCGGCGAATACCGCGCCGGGGCCGGTGCGCGCCAATCTGGTGCTCGAGCTTGGGACCGGCAAGGCCGCGGGCGATCGTATCGCGGCATCGGCGGAACTCGATCTCGACGCGCCGCAGCTCAAGGGACATGTCTCCGCGAGCCACCTCGCCGCTGGCGTCATCGATCCGCGCGATCGATCTCGATGCGCTCAGCCGCAGCGAAGTGACCCTTCGCGCGAAATTCTCGGCGGAACGCGGCGATGCCTTGCTCGCGCTGCTCGGGCTCGATCATGCGGTGGCCGCCGACGGCAGCCTGCAAT
This sequence comes from uncultured Alphaproteobacteria bacterium, assembly GCA_963696845.1. Lineage (GTDB taxonomy): Bacteria > Pseudomonadota > Alphaproteobacteria > Rhizobiales > Xanthobacteraceae > Bradyrhizobium. The sequence goes on along the minus strand of CAVOLR010000019.1, from coordinate 85,706 downwards.
TCGAGGGATCGGCGAGCGGCGTCTTTCGCCAGCCGCTGCGCGTAGCCGCGAAAATGTGGGGCGCCAACATCGATGCCGAGGCGCAAGGCACCGCCGAACCGTCGTCGCAAAAGGCAAACCTCAACCTGAAAATCCGCAGCATCAATCTGGCGCCGCTGTTCTCGCTCAAGCCGTCGGACAGCGCCGCGCAGAATGTGCGGCTGTTCGCCAACGTCTCGCTGGCCGGCAACAAGCTCAACCTCGACGACATCGACAGCGTCGCGGCGGGTTCGCGGCTGCGCGGCCATCTCGCGCGTGAGCCTGGACGAGCCGCGCGAGATCGACGGCGAACTCGGCGTCGATGCGCTCGCGCTTGCGCCGGCCATCGCGCTTGCGATCGGCGCCGCGGCCATGAGGCGGCCGAGCCGCTCGGCGACGGGTCTCTTCAAGGGATGGCGCGGGCATGTCGGCTTCGAGGCGTTGAGCGCAACGCTTCCCGGCGGCATCGAGTTGCGGCCGCTCGGCGGCACCGTGAAAGAGCGACGGACAGTCGCTGCAGCTCGAGGCGCTCAAGGGCAAGATCGGCGGCGGCGACGTGAGCGGTAGTCTCGACGCGCGGTCGAATCGCCAACGGCATCGCGCTCAATGCCCGCGTCGAACTCGCAGGTGTCGACGGCGCGACGTTGCACTATCGCGGCCTGAAGATGCCGACGGGACGCGTCTCGGCGCAGATGACGCTGATGAGCCAGGGCCGCAGCGTGGAAGCGCTGACCGGCGCGCTGTCGGGCAATGGCACCGTCAAGCTCGAATCCGCCGCCATCGCCGGCCTCGATCCGCGCGCACTCGATGTCGCGATCCGCGCCAGCGATCTGAACCAGGTGCCCGACGAGACCAGGCTGCGGCAGGTCGTCGATTCCGCGCTGTCGGCTGCGGGCTTCCCCGTCGCCTCCGCCGAATTTCCCGTCATCATCCGTGACGGCCGGCTTCGCGTCGATGGCACGACGCTGGAGACGCAAGGCGCGCGCGCCATCGTGTCCGGCGGCTACGACATCCCCGCCGACCAGGCCGACATTCGCGCAAGCCTCGCATCGACCGTGATCGGCTCGGCGACAAGCCATCCGGAGATTCAGCTGTTCGCGGCGGGACCGCCCGATACGATGAACCGCACGGTCGACGTGACCGCGCTGTCGTCCTGGCTTGCGGTGCGCAAGATCGATCGCGAAACGCGCAGGCTGGATGCGATCGAGCGCGGCGAGCCGCCGCCGGTCGAACCGCCGCTGCCGCCGCCGGCGACGGCAGCATTGCCGTTGCCGGTCGCGCCCGAAATCGTGCCGCCGAGCCCGCCGCGGGTCGATGTGCCGTTACCCGGCCGTGATCCGCGCCGTCTGCCGCCGAAGGCCGCGATCGCGCCGCCGCGGCCGCCTGCGCCCAGATCTTGCATCTCCGCCGACTGCCCGGCCGCCTGCCGTGAGCCAGCAGGCCGCGCCGCTGCCGCCACCGATCGAGGTGAGGCCGGCGCCCGGTCCCGCGCCGCCAAAGCCAAAGCCGAAACCGCCGATGGTGCTGACGCCACCGGCGCAAAATCCGTGAGCCAATCCTGCATGGTTAACAGATCGCAGCCGCGATGACGATTTTTTATCGGCAATCCTTAGCAGCTGGTTTTACGGAACCCTCGCACTCGCCGGCTATGGTTCGATGCCGCGTACGCGCTGGAGCGCGACCGGAGCAGGGCGGGGTTTGAAGAGATGAGTTTGTCGAAGTCGTATCTCGAGGATCTCGACGATGCAATTTTGCGCGGCACGGAGCAAAGCCGGGCGCGCGCGCTGTGGCATGCGACCGATCTCCTGATCCAGGGACGCTACAGCGACGAGGAGAGTCCTGACCTTCGGCAAGGTGATCGGACGGCTCGCAGACGAGATCGAAGTCGAGGTGCGCGCACAGCTGTCGGAGCGCCTTGCGCATTTCGACGGCGCGCCGGTCAATGTCATCCGCAAGCTGGCCTTCGACGACTGCGATCGCGGTCGCGGGACCGGTGCTTGAATCCTCCAGCCGCCTCGATGACGAGACATTGATCGCCAACGCCAGCATCAAGGGGCAGGCGCATCTGCTGGCGATTTCCAGACGCAAGTCGATCGGCGAAGCCGTCACCGACGTGCTGGTGACGCGCGGCGACCAGGCGGTGGTGAACGCGGTCGCCGGCAATGCCGGCGCGCGCTTTTCGGGCACCTCGCTGCTGCACATGGTCACGCGGGCCGAGGGCGATTCGATCCTCGCCGAGCAGCTCGGCCTGCGCAAGGACATCCCGCGGCATCTGTTCCAGCAGCTGATCGCCAAGGCCTCCGACGACGTGCGCAAGCGGCTGGAGGGCGAGCGGCCGGAAATGTGCGAGCAGATCGCGCTCCTCCGTGGTCGACGTGACCGGCTCGCTGCAATCCATGTTCGGCCCGGTCTCGCGCAGCCATTTCGTGGCCAAGCGCCTGGTGACGGCGCAATTCCGCGAGGGCAATCTGAACGAGGACAGCATCGCGGGCTACGCGCTGGCGCACAGGCTCGAAGAGGTCACGATCGGAATGTCGCTGCTATGCGCGCTGCCGATCGACGTGATCGAGCGCGCGCTGGTCGATCGCAATCGCGAGATGATGCTGATGCTGGCCAAAGCGCTCGACTTCAACTGGAACACCACCATGGCGCTGCTGTTTCTCGGCGCCAAGGATCACCGCATCACCGCGCGAGAGTTGAGCGATCTGGAACGCGAGTTCGGCCGCCTCAATGTCGCGACCTCGCGAAGCGTGCTGTCGTTCTACCGCTCGCGCAAGAGCGGCGATTCCACCGTTAGCCGCGAAGCCCAGCTGGCGGTCCATTGAGACCGCCGACCTGCAACAGCCTGGAGATTTGATCATGGACTCTTCCCTGCTGCGCAAGGACACAAGCGAAGCGATGGATCGATCTCCGGTCGACATGGCCTGGCTCGTGCTCGAAGCGGCGAACGACCTTCGCGACGATGCGACGGTGGAGGCTTGCCGCCGGGTCATAGACGCGAGCCTGAATGGCGGCATGGCTGATGCGGCCGACCTGCACGTCGTGCAGCATTATTTCCGGTAATCGTCTCGCGAGTCGCGGCGGTCAACCGAGACCTGCGGCGACCGCGATATTGTAGGTGGCGAGGCTCGCGAGATAGGCGAGCGTCAGCATGTAGACGAAAGTGACCGCCATCCACTTCCAGCTTCCGGTCTCGCGCCGGATCACCGCCAGCGTCGAGGCGCATTGCGGCGCGAAGATGTACCAGGCGAGCAGCGACAGCGCGGTGGCGAGCGTCCACTTGCTGGCCAGCGCCTGCCCGATCTGGGCGGCGGCCTCCTTGCCGCCCTCGATCGCATAGACCGTGCCGAGGGCTGCGACCGCGACCTCGCGCGCCGCCATGCCGGGAATCAGCGCGACCGCGATCTGCCAGTTGAAGCCGACCGGCAACAGCAGCGGCTCGACCGCTTTTCCGATCATCGCCGCCAGGCTGTAATCGATCGCGGGATCGGTCGCGCCCGCGGGCGGCTGCGGGAACGATGCCAAAAACCAGATCAGCACCATCATCCCGAAGATGGTGGTGCCGGCGCGCTGCAGGAACATCAGTGCGCGGGTGTAGACGCCGATCGCGACGCTGCGCAGGCGCGGCATCTTGTAGTCGGGCAATTCCAGCATGAAGGGCGCGGGCTGGGAGTCGCGCCACATGAAGAACTTGATCAGGAAGGACATGCCGAGCGCGCTGGCGATGCCGGCGGCATAGAGGCCGAACATCACCAGCCCCTGCAGGTTGATCCAGCCCCAGATCAGCTTTGCCGGGATGAAGGCCGAGATGATCAGCGTGTAGACGGGGATGCGCGCCGAGCAGGTCATCAGCGGCGCGATCAGGATGGTGGTGAGGCGATCGCGGCGGTTGTCGATCACGCGCGTCGCCATGATGCCGGGGATGGCGCAGGCGAAGCTCGACAGCAGCGGGATGAAGGCGCGGCCGTGCAGGCCGGCGCCGCCCATGATGCGGTCCATCAGGAACGCGGCGCGCGCCATGTAGCCGAAATCTTCCAGCAGCAGGATGAACAGGAAGATGATGATGATCTGCGGCAGGAACACGATGACGCTGCCGACGCCGCTGATCACGCCGTTCTGCAGGAAGCTCTGCACGAGGCCCGCAGGAATCGCGTCGTGCACAAATTGACCGAGCGCATCGAAGCCCGCCGACAACAGTTGCATCAGCGGCTGCGCCCAGGCGAACACGGCCTGGAACATCACGAACAGGATCAGCAGCAGGATCGCGAGCCCGCCGACGGGATGCAGCACCACGCTGTCGATCCGCGCGGTCCAGGTGTCCGGCCGCGCCGGCAGGCTGACGGTCGCCGCGATGATGCGATCGGCCTCGCGCTGCGTCGCGCGCAGTTCCGACACGCCGAGCGGCTGCCAGAGATTTTCGCGCGAGCTTGCCGGTGCCTGCGCCAGCAGGTCGTCGGTCAGCCGCAGCAGATCGGCGGTGCCGCCCTTGCGCACGGCGATCGAGGTCACCACGGGCACGCCGAGCGCCTCGGCAAGACGCGGCACGTCGACGGTGACGCCGCGCCTTGTCGCGATGTCGAACATGTTGAGCACCAGCACCAGCGGCCGGCCGGTGCTCTTCAGCTCGAGCAGCAGGCGGATGGTCAGGCGCAGATTGGTGGAGTCGGCGACGCACAGCACCAGATCGGGCAGCGCCTCGCCGGATGTGCGTCCGAGCACGACGTCGCGCGTGATCTCCTCGTCCGGGCTGCGGCCGCGCAGCGAATAGGTGCCGGGCAGGTCGATCAGCGACACCTGCCGGCCCATGGGCGTGACGAAGGCGCCTTCCTTGCGCTCGACGGTGACGCCCGGATAGTTCGCGACCTTCTGCCGGCTGCCGGTCAGCGCATTGAACAGCGAGGTCTTGCCGCTGTTCGGCGTGCCCACCAGGGCAAGATGCATCAGAGGAGCTTCCATGGCGCCTTCGATTCCGTCGCGTCAGGCGACGATGATGGCCATCGCTTCGCGCCGGCGCACCGCGATGGTGACGTTCTCGACGCGAACCGCGATCGGATCGCGGCCGACGATGCCTTCGTGCAGCACCTCGACCTTCGCGCCTTCGACGAAGCCGAGCTCGATCAGCCGGCTTTCGAGCTCGGTGTCGGACAGCGCGGAGCCGGCCTGGTCCGCGGCGAGATGCTGGATCACGCCGGTGAAGCCGCGCCGGGCAAGCCCGAGCGGCAATTGCGGTTTGTCGTTGCTTTCGCTCATGGCCTCTAGATTTCAATCGAGAGGCGCAAGGTCAAGCGCGGGCGTCGTAATGCTGCGGACCTTAGAACGATTATAAGCGTTCCCGTCGCCGCTCTCGCGCGAGGGTCGTCGGTACGAACATTTTCGAACCTCGGGAATGTGGCTACGTTCGCGGGGTTAGGACATGCGGCTGGTGGAGCGTTGGTTCTCGCGGGAGGCGCGCATGACCAAACCGATCTCGGCAATTTTCTCCGCAATTTTCCTGCTCGCGTGGTTCGCAAATCCCGTTGTGCCGCCGGCCTGGGCCGCAGGAGGCGGTGGGGGTGGCGGCGACCCGAGCGTGGACAACATGCGGCCGGCGCCGCCGCCGCCAACGAAATCTCAACCCGGCGTTCGCTCCAGCCATCGCGGCAAGAAGGCTCCCGACAAGCAATCGCTGTTCGACGATCCGGCGTTCGCCAAAGGCTATCGTGACGCCTACGCCACGATCTACGACCAACATGACTATGCGGGCGCGATCGAACAGCTCCGGGCGCTCGGTCACGACGATTTCGCCAACGTCGCCAATCTGATCGGCTATTCCTACCGCAAGCTCGGCGATTACCGGGCCTCTCAAGTCTGGTACGAGCGCGCGCTGAAATCCGATCCGAATCATGTGCTGACCTGGAACTATTACGGCCTGTGGCAGATCGAGCAGGGCAATCGCGACCAGGCGCAATATCATCTGAGCCGGATCGCGGCGATCCGCGGCACCGATTGCGAGGAATATCGCACGCTCGCAACCGCGCTGGAGCAGCCGCCGGGCACGGCGCTGGTGTATTGACCGGGAGAAGGAGGCGCGCTCGCCTCGGCAAGCGCGTTCGCCGCGCGCGGCCTCAGGCGTGCGGCTTGGCGTCCTGCGTGTCGCCGTTCGCGCGGCTCTTGAAGTAATCGAGCACGAACAGGCGGATCGCGGAGGAAAGATTGCCCTGCTGGCGATTGCTGTCGATCTCGCCCACGAGCTCCGACAGCGTCATGTTGCGGAGACCCGAGATCTCCTTCATGCCGTTCCAGAACGCCTCTTCGAGGCTGACGCTGGTCTTGTGGCCGGCGACCACGATCGATCGTTTGACGACGGGAGATTTCATGACGCGTCCTCGCCGTCGATGCGATGCTGGTCGAGAAGTTCATTGGCGCGCCGGGCGCGCATCGCGTCAGCAGCGCGTTCGGATTTGCTGCGGCCGAACCGCGCGCGATTGGCCTCGGCCTCTTTCGCCGCCTGCTCGCGCTCGCTGCGCTTCCTGAAGCGCTTCAGATTGACAATGTCCCCCATCGCCATGGCCTCAGGACTCCGCAATCTCGCGAGCGCGCGAATGGTTCGCAAAACCGGTATCCGCCATCGCGGAATACGCGGTCACAAGCTCGATCGTCATTCCAGGAATTCCCCGTCAATCGCTCTCTGATAGCAGAGAAAAGTATGTTCCGCTCTGCGAAAACGTAAATAATACGTGCTCCTACCACGGTCGAGCATCACGGCGGTAGTTGAGCAGCCTCAGTCTTTAGGCGTTATGCTCTATAATTATATCGTGGAATCGTAAATGCGCGCCGAACTCCGTAACTTTCCGGATGAGAATTTGGGTGTGTCATTTTGCCTCCGTGCGCGAGCGCCGCAGCGCGCCCCCGCGCGATTCAAGAAAGCCCCGATTTACGGGCACTTCTCGAACATCCGCTGCAGCGGTTGGTCTTTGCCGGTATGCGATCTGTGAATGCGAAGGACGTGCCGCTATGCGCGGATGCGTTTTCCGTCAGCGCGCATTCCTGCAGCGCAACGCTCGATCAATGCGCGAGCAATGCGATGAAATGGAATGCATCATACAATATGCCAGTGTTTCCCGCCGGTGTCGTCCCGCGATGGTGGCACAGGGGGCCGCTGCGGCGCGAATCAACGCGCCGCCCAAAACGCGGATTTCGCGTTGGGGATTACTTCTTGCGGAAGCGGTCGAGGCGCACGACTTCCGCGCCTTCGCTCGATTTCGCGGGCTCTTCCGTCTTCTCGGGGGCAGGCTGAGAGGTGGGCACGGCGACTGCCGACGGAGCCGGGGAGGCCGGCAGGTTCTTCGCCGGCGTCTCGGCGGCATCGACCACCGTCTCCGTCGCGGCGTCCGTCGTCTCGAACTGCAGGCCGAATTGCACGGAGGGATCGAAGAAGCTCTTGATGGCGGCGAACGGCACCGTCAGCCGCTCCGGGATGCCGCCGAACGACAATCCGACCTCGAAGCGATCGTCGTGCACGACCAGGTCCCAGAACTGATGCTGCAGGATGACGGTCATCTCGTCGGGATATTGCGCGAGCAGCCGCGGCGACAGCTTGACGCCCTCGGCGGTCGACAGAAACGTGATGAAGAAATGATGCTCGCCCGGCAACCCATGCGCCGCCGCATCGCTCAAGACCCGCTTCAGCACGCCGCGAAGCGCGTCGCGCGTCAGCACATCGTATCGGATATGGTCGGTCGCCATGGTCGGTCCTGTCGCATCCTCAAAACGGCCGGCGCCGCGGGTCCCCCGACTCGCCGGTTCCCCATGCTACTCTCCCGGCAGGCCGAAATCAGCAGGGCTGCTGGCGTGAAATTGCGGCAGCGAGGTCGAAGCGAGGCAAAAGGAGACAAAAGATAAGTGGAGGCTTCTGTTGCCAGGTGCCTCCGAACCCCGCCTGACGGAGCTTAACCCGTCAGGACTTCAAGATGGTCTTTCAAACTGCGTTACGCAGCCTGAGCAACCGGAGCATAGTTGTCGTTTGCAACTATTGCATAGCCCGATAACGGCGGAACCATACCGGGAAAAAACACGCCCTTTACGCCCTCGTCGATCCTATTTCGCCCCCGCCGAAACCCACGCGATGAGGTGGGCTTGGGTGGAGGCGCCGGGTACCGCCCCCGGGTCCGAATGGTTTATTGCGACGGCAATTTATTTCCATAGCCGGCGAACCGGCACCCTCAATATAGGGGGCAAAGGTTGAGAAAGACAGTGGCAGATCGTGGCACAGTCGGACGCGGCTGTCCATTTTCGTGCGGCTATTGCCTTGAAAACACGGCAAATTGGCTTGGCCGGGCTGAAGCCCGCGTTCTAGATTTGCGCATGCCTTCGGATTCTCCCCCGGCCGCGGTTTCCGCGCCGGAACTTCCCAAATCTCCTCTACCCAGCGTGCCCGCGCTTCTATTCGCGTTCGCGCGGATGTCGCTGGCCGGTTATGGCGGTGTTCTCCCCTTCGCCCGCCGCGGCATCGTCGAACGCCATCGCTGGATGACCGCGGACGAGTTCAACGAAACCTTTGCGCTGTGCCATTTCCTGCCCGGGCCCAACATCGTCAATTTTTCGATGGTGTTCGGCGCGCGCCTGCGCGGGATCGTCGGAGGAATTGCCGCCTTCTGCCGGCTTGTTGTTGCCGCCGATGCTGGTCATGATCGTGCTTGCGGCGCTCTATTCGCATTTCGGCGACATCGAAGCGCTGCGGCGCATCCTTGCCGGCGTGGCCTGCGCCGCGGTCGGCCTGCTGATCGCCACCGTGCTTCGCATGATGATGCCGTTGTTCAAGCGCCGCGACATCACGGGGTTCATCATGCTGCTGGTCGTGCTTGCCGCAATCGGCATCGCGCGCTGGCCGTTGGCGGCTGTTCTGCTCGTCACGATCCCGGTCAGCCTTGCGCTCACGCTGTTCATGCAGCGAAAGGATGCGGCATGAGCCAAGGCGGCAACCCGGTCTGGACGCTGGTATCGACCTTCGCCTTGATGTCGCTGTTCGCGGTCGGCGGGGCCAACGCGGCGATTCCCGAAATCCAGCGCATCGCGGTCGACGTCCATCACTGGATGAGCGCGAAGCAATTCGCCGACATCTACGCCCTCTCGCAACTGTCGCCCGGTCCGAACGTGCTCATCGTCACCCTGATCGGCTACACCGTCGCGGGCGTCGTGGGCGCGTTTGCCGCGACCTTCGCGATGTGCGTGCCGACCGCCGTCCTTGCCTATTATGTGAGCGGCTTTCTGGCGCGCAAGCGCGCCGCGCGCTGGCCCGCCATCATCCAGGCCGCGCTGGTCCCGTTGTCGATCGGGCTGATGGGCGCGAGCGCGCTGATTTTGGCGCAAACGACCGACCGGAGCGTGGTTGCAGGCCCTGATCACGGCCGTGGCGGCGGTTCTCGCTTTCGCAACGCGCCTCAATCCGCTCTGGATGTTCCTGGCCGGGGGTATCATTGGTTTTGCTGGCCTTATCTGACGAAAGTCGTTAGGCAAGGTGCTCGAAGCGGGGCGCCAGATCCCTGTACAATGGCGCAAAGCCGGGGTCCCGATAACGACCCGAATAAAGGGGGGTTCGATGAGCGACACGCCAAGCGAGAGCGCTGGCAAATCCATCATGCCGAGTTGGATCAAATGCCCGCAGGATTTCGTCGGCGGCCTCGTGCTGTGCGCCGTCGCACTCTTCGCGCTGTGGGCCTGCAGCGACCTGCAAGGCATGCACGGATTCTCCTTCGGCGCCGGCACCGCGCCGCGCATGTTCGCGGTCCTGCTGCTGGGCCTTGGCGCTGCCGTGGCGCTGGTAGGCATCATCACCGAAGGGCCTGCGGTCGCGCAATATTCCTATCGCGGCCCGCTGTTCGTCATGGCCGGCATTGTCTTCTTTGCCCTGGCGATCCGTCCCCTGGGCTTGATCGTTTCGGGGCTGGCGACCTTTTTGATTTCCGCGCTCGGCTCGGATGAATCGCGCTGGGTCGAAGCCATCATCGTCGGCGTCTGCCTGACGATCGGGTGCGCGTTCCTGTTCCCTTATATCCTGGGACTGCCGATGCCGCTGTTCCCGCGTTTCCTGGTGCAGTGAGGTCGCAATGCTTGAGCTGTTTCAAAATCTCGGTCTCGGCTTCTCTGTCGTATTCCAGTTCGTGCATTACACATTGCCGGCGTGGCTCGGTGGGTTCACCATCCCGCTGCCGATGAACATCATTTTCTGCCTGATCGGCGCGCTGGTCGGCACCTTGGTCGGCGTGTTGCCGGGTATCGGGACGGTTGCCACGGTGGCGATGCTGTTGCCGATCACGTTCGGATTGCCGCCGGTCGGCGCGCTGATCATGCTCGCCGGCATCTATTACGGTGCGCAATATGGCGGCTCGACCACATCGATCCTGGTCAACATCCCCGGAGAGGCGACCTCGGTCGTCACCACGCTCGACGGCTTCCAGATGGCCAAGCAGGGCCGCGCCGGTCCCGCGCTGGCGATCGCTGCGATCGGCTCCTTCATCGCGGGCTGCGCGGCGACCGTGCTGATCGCCGTGCTCGGGGCGCCCCTGACCAAGCTCGCGCTGGCGTTCGGCCCGGCCGAATATTTCTCGCTGATGGTGCTCGGCCTGATCTTCGCGGTGGTGCTCGCCAAGGGCAGCTGTGCTCAAGGCGATCGCGATGATCGCGCTCGGCATCCTGCTGTCGATGGTCGGCTCCGACATCGAGACCGGCGCCTCGCGCATGGCCTTCAACGTTCCCGAGCTCGCCGACGGTCTCGGCTTTGCGACGGTGGCGATGGGCGTGTTCGGCTTTGCCGAGATCATCCGCAATCTCGATGCCGGCGCGGAGATGGACCGCAATCTGGTGCAGCAGAAGATCACCGGGTCTGATGCCGACCAAAAAGGACATGCTGGATTCGCTGCCGGCGATCGCCCGCGGCACCGTGCTCGGTTCGATCCTCGGCATCCTGCCCGGCGGCGGCGCGGTCATCGCCTCGTTCGCGGCCTACACGTTCGAGAAGAAGATCGCCAAGGATCCCTCGCGGTTCGGCCGCGGCGCGATCGAAGGCGTGGCGGCGCCGGAAAGCGCCAACAACGCGGCGGCGCAGACCTCGTTCATTCCGCTGCTCACGCTTGGTATTCCGCCGAATGCCGTGATGGCGCTGATGGTCGGCGCCATGACCATTCACGGCATCGTGCCGGGTCCGCAGGTGATGCAGAAGCAGCCTGAACTGGTCTGGGGCATGATCGCCTCGATGTGGGTCGGCAATCTGATGCTGATCATCATCAACCTGCCGCTGGTCGGCGTCTGGGTGCGCCTGTTGCGCGTGCCCTACCGGCTGATGTTTCCCTCGATCGTGGTGTTCTGCGCGATCGGCATCTACTCGATCAACAACGCGCCAATGGATGTCGTCCTTGCCGGCATATTCGGGCTGGTCGGCTACTGGCTGATCAAGCACGATTTCGAGCCGGCGCCACTGCTGCTCGGCATGGTGCTGGGTCCGCTGATGGAAGAGAACCTGCGCCGGGCGCTGTTGATCTCGCGCGGCGACTGGAGCGTGTTCATCACCCGTCCGCTGTCGGCGGTGCTGATGGCCGCCGCCGCGAGCCTGCTGGTGCTCGCGTTGCTGCCGAACTTGCGCAAGAAGCGCGACGAGGTGTTCGTGGAATCCGAGGGCTGAGCCGCCTCAGAAATCGTCAGAGAAAGCCAGGGGCGGGACCGAAAGTTCCGCCCTTGTTGTTTATGGGTAAAACCCACACTTTTGGCTGTATAATTGTCCGGCCGGGACCGAATCGGAGCTATCGAAGCCGGTCGGCTCGCACCATTCGTGGTCCCGCAAAAGGCACGCCATGAACCAGTACCACGACCTGCTTGAACGCATCCTCGCCGACGGCGCGGAGAAGCACGACCGCACCGGCACCGGCACGCTGTCGATCTTCGGCCATCAGATGCGCTTCAATCTGGCGGCGGGCTTTCCGATGCTGACCACCAAGCGGCTGCCGCTGAAGGCGATCGTGCACGAGCTGCTCTGGTTCCTGAAGGGCGACACCAACGTCAGATATCTGCAGGACAACGGCGTCAGCATCTGGGACGAATGGGCCGACGAGAACGGCGATCTCGGCCCGGTCTACGGCTCGCAATGGCGATCCTGGCCCGCGCCTGACGGGCGCGAGATCGACCAGATCGCCAACGTCGTCGAGATGATCAAAAAGAACCCGGACTCGCGGCGGCTGATCGTCAGCGCCTGGAATCCGGCTGAAGTCGACAAGATGGCGCTGCCGCCCTGCCACTGCCTGTTCCAGTTCTATGTCGCGAACGGCAAATTGTCGTGCCAGCTCTACCAGCGCTCCGGCGACGTGTTCCTCGGCGTGCCCTTCAACATCGCCTCCTACGCGCTGCTGACCATGATGGTGGCGCAGGTGACGGGACTGAAGCCGGGCGACTTCGTGCACTCGCTCGGCGACGCCCATCTCTATTCCAATCACCTCGAGCAGGCGCGGCTGCAGCTGACGCGCCCGACCCGCTCCTTGCCGACCATGAAGATCAATCCCGATGTGAAGGACATCTTCGGCTTCCGCTACGAGGACTTCAAACTCGAAGGCTACGACCCGCATCCGCATATCAAGGCCGAAGTCGCGGTGTGAGCGGCTGATGTCACTCACAATTCGCCGCGCGCGACCTGACGAAGCGGGGCTGGTGCTCGCGCTGGTGCGCGAGCTTGCCGAATACGAAAAGCTCCTGCACGAGGTGGTCGCGACCGAGGCCCAGATCGCGGACGCGCTGTTCGGCAACAACCCGCGGCTGTTCTGCGACATCGCCGAATGGAATGGCGAGGTCGCCGGTTTTGCGGTGTGGTTCGCGAACTTCTCCACCTTCGCCGGCCGCCACGGCATCTATCTCGAAGACCTGTTCGTTCGCCCGGCCTTGCGCGGCAACGGCATCGGCAAGGCGCTGCTGGTGAATCTCGCAAACGAATGCGTCGTCAACGGCTGGGGCCAACTGCAATGGGCGGTGCTCGACTGGAACGCGCCGTCGATCGCCTTCTATAAATCGCTGGGCGCCGTGATGATGGACGAGTGGACGCTGTGTCGCCTCACGGGACCGGCGCTGGCAACCCTTGCAAAGGGTTCGTCATGACGGAGATCGTGCTGGTCGCCGCGGTCGCCGACAATGGCGTGATCGGCGCCGACAACGCGATTCCATGGCGCCAGAAGAGCGACATGCAGCGCCTGAAGGCGATCACGATGAACAAGCCCATTGTGATGGGTCGCAAGACCTTCATTTCGGTGAAACGCGCGTTGCCGGGACGCACCAACATCGTCATCACGCGCGATCCCGATTTCGATAGCCCGGGTATCGTAGTGGCCACCTCGTTCGAGGCCGCGCTCGCGCTTGCGCAAGCGGACGCGTCGCAACGCGGCGCCAGCGAGATCGCCGTGCTCGGCGGTGCGGAGGTCTACGCACACTTTCTTGCGATCGCCGACCGCCTCGAAATCACCGAGGTGCACGCCACGCCCAACGGCGACACGCGCTTCCCTGCCATCGACAAGGATGCGTGGGAGGAGGTCGCGCGCGTCAGGCACGATGCCGGTCCGGACGACAGTGCGGCCTTCTCCTATGTGACATATCGCCGTCGAAAGCGGCCGGATTAACCGCATTCGTCAATGTTTACATTGACAAAAACCGCCGCGGGCATAGCTGTCTTGGCCATGGTGCCTGCGTTGTAAGGGCCCGACACCTCCCTTATAAAGCCTGCCACATCTGGAGCCCGGCTTTCGGCCGAGGTGCCGCCTCAGGAGAAGCGTTTATGGCGTGGAAGAATCAGGGCGGGGGCCCGTGGGGTTCGGGTCCGAAAGGACCATGGGGCTCCGGTCCGCAACCGGTTGGCCCAAGGCCGCCCGATCTCGAGGATCTCCTGCGGCGCGGTCAGGACCGGCTGCAGCAGCTGCTGCCCGGCGGCTACTTTTCCGGCCTCGGCATCGCGCTGATCGTGGTCGGCGCGATCGCGATCTGGGGCATGTCCGGCTTCTATCGCGTGCAGTCCGAAGAGCTCGGCATCGTGTTGCGCTTCGGCAAATATGTCCGCGACGCCCAGCCCGGCCTGAACTATCACCTGCCATATCCGATCGAGAGCGTGCTGCTGCCGAAGGCGCTGCGCGTCTCCACCATCTCCATCGGCATGACCCTGATCGACGATCCCTCGCGACGCGGCCGCACCATGCGCGACGTGCCGGAGGAAAGCCTGATGCTGACCGGCGACGAGAACATCGTCGACGTCGACTTCACCGTGTTGTGGCGCATCAAGCCGAAGGGCGCGGCCGACTTCCTCTTCAACATCCAGAACCCCGAGGGCACCGTGAAGGCGGTGGCCGAAAGCGCGATGCGCGAGGCCGTCGGCAAGGCCAACATCCAGCCGATCCTGACCGGCGCGCGCACCACCACCGAGCAGGGCGTGCAGCAGCTGATGCAGAAGACGCTCGACAGTTACGGCTCCGGCATCGAGATCACCCAGGTGCAGATGCAGAAGGTCGATCCTCCCGCACAAGTCATCGATTCCTTCCGCGACGTGCAGGCGGCGCGCGCCGACCTCGAGCGGCTGCAGAACGAGGCGCAGACCTATTCCAACCGCGTGGTGCCGGATGCGCGCGGCCGTTCGGCGCAAATCACCCAGGCGGCCGAAGGCTACAAGCAACAGGCGGTCGCGGAAGCCCGCGGCCAGAGCGCGCGCTTCCTGAAAGTCTACGAGGAATACGCCAAGGCCAAGGACGTGACGCGCGAGCGCATTTACCTGGAGACCATGGAGCGGGTCCTCGGCGGCGCCGACAAGCTGGTCTATGACGGCGGCTCGTCGGGGCAGGGCGTCGTGCCCTATTTGCCGCTCAATGAGCTGACGCCGCGGCGTCCGCCCGCGGCGGCGACAACCGGTCAGCCGCAGCAACAGGGCGGAGGCACCCGATGAGGTCTCCCGTCACAGGCATTGTCACGCTGATCATCCTGTTCGTGGCGGTGATCGTCGCCTACGGCTCCGTCTTCACCGTGCAGCAGACCGAGCAGGTGCTGGTGGTGCGGCTCGGCGAGCCGAAACCTCCGATCACCGAACCAGGCCTGCATTTCAAGGCCCCGTTCGTCGATTCCGTGATCTCGATCGACAAGCGCATCCTCGACCTCGAAAATCCGTCGCAGGAAGTGATCGCCTCCGATCAGAAGCGGCTCGTGGTCGACGCCTTCGCGCGCTATCGCATCAAGGACGCGTTGCGGTTTTACCAGAGCGTCGGCTCGATCCAGGCCGCCAATCTGCAATTGACCACGCTCTTGAACGCGTCGCTGCGTCGCGTGCTCGGCGAGGTCACGTTCATCCAGGTCGTGCGCGACGAGCGCGAGGCGCTGATGGGCCGCATCCGCGACCAGCTCGATCACGAGGCCGACGGCTACGGCATCTCGGTGGTCGACGTGCGCATCCGCCGCGCCGACCTGCCGGAGCAGAACAGCCAGGCGGTTTACCAGCGCATGCAGACCGAGCGTCAGCGCGAGGCCGCCGAGTTCCGCGCGCAAGGCGGGCAGAAGGCGCAGGAGATCCGCTCCAATGCCGACCGCGAGGCAACCGTGATCGTGGCCGAGGCAAACTCCAAGGCCGAGCAGATTCGCGGCGAGGGCGACGCCGAGCGCAACCGGTTGTTTGCCGAAGCCTATGGCAAGGATGCGGATTTCTTCGCGTTCTATCGCTCGATGTCGGCCTATGAGAACGGCTTGAAGAGCAGCGACACCCGCTTCCTGCTGAAACCCGATTCCGATTTCTTCCGATTCTTCGGCAATCCCTCGGGCGTGCTTGCGGCGAAGCCTTGAGACGACCAACGGCAGGGACAAAAAGTCCCGCCGCCAATAACGACAAAGGGGAGGTTCCAGTCTGATGAGGTCCATAGCGTTCGCCGACTTCCTCATCGGCCTGGGAATCCTGTTCGTGCTGGAAGGGCTGATGTTCGCAGCGAGCCCGGCCTGGATGCGCAAGGCGATGAAAAGCGCGCTGGCCACGCCGGACAACGTGCTGCGCGCGGTCGGCATCGGCTCGGCGGTTGCCGGGCTGATCCTGATCTGGGTGGTCCGCCGCCCGATCTGACGAGCGCGCGGTTTCTACGGGATCGTGAGGGCTACCCGTCGGCTTTTTGCCGTATTAGATAGCAATTGATGGCCGCGATATTGTGAGCCGCCTGCTTGCGCCGCGGCCCCGTTCGGGCGCAGTGTGGCGGGACATTCCGACACCGCTGGAGAAATGCCGACATGACCGCTGTCACCACAGCCCTGAGCCGACGCCTGCGCCCGCTCGTGGCGGCCGCCTGCCTCGGCGCGGCCACGACGCTCATCTCCGGGCCGGCGCTGGCGAGAGGGCCAGAGGGCATCGCCGATGTCGCCGAGAAGGTGATCGACGCGGTCGTCAACATCTCGACCTCGCAGACGGTGGAAGCCAAGGGCGGCGGCGATGGCCGCGGCGCGGTGCCGCAGCTGCCGCCGGGTTCTCCCTTCGAGGAGTTCTTCGAGGATTTCTTCAAGAACCGCAGGGGCGGCGGAAAGGGCGGCGATCTTCAGCCGCACAAGACCAACTCGCTCGGATGCGGCTTCATCATCGATACATCAGGCATCGTCGTCACCAACAATCATGTCATCGCGGATGCCGACGAGGTCAACGTCATCATGAATGACGGCACCAAGATCAAGGCCGACATCGTCGGCATCGACAAGAAGACCGATCTTGCGGTGCTGAAGTTCAAGCCGGCGAAGCCGCTGGTCGCGGTGAAGTTCGGCGACTCCGACAAGCTGCGGCTCGGCGACTGGGTGGTCGCGATCGGCAACCCGTTCAGCCTCGGCGGCACGGTGACGGCCGGCATCGTCTCGGCCAAGAACCGCGACATTTCGTCCGGCCCCTATGACAGCTACATCCAGACCGACGCCGCCATCAACCGCGGCAATTCCGGCGGCCCGCTGTTCAACCTCGACGGCGAAGTGATCGGCGTCAACACGCTGATCATCTCGCCCTCCGGCGGCTCGATCGGCATCGGCTTCGCGGTGCCGTCGAAGACGGTCGCAGGCGTGGTCGACCAGCTGCAGAAGTTCGGCGAGCTGCGTCGCGGCTGGCTCGGCGTCAGCATCCAGAACGTGACCGACGAGATCGCCGAAAGCCTCAACATCAAGCCGGCGCGTGGCGCGCTGGTCGGCAAGGTCGATCCCAGCGGTCCGGCCAAGGCAGCAGGGATCGAGACCGGCGACGTGGTGGTGAAGTTCGACGGCAAGGACATCAAGGAGCCGAAGGATCTGTCGCGCATCGTCGCCGACACCGCAGTCGGCAAGGACGTCGACGTGGTCGTCATCCGCAAGGGCGCCGAGGAGACCCGCAAGGTCACGCTCGGCCGGCTCGAGGACAACGACAAGGCGCAGCAGGCCGCGCTGAAAAAGGACGAGCCGGCCGAGAAGCCGGTGACGCAGAAGGCGCTCGGGCTCGATCTGGCGACGCTGAGCAAGGATCTGCGCACGCGCTACAAGATCAAGGACAGCGTCAAGGGCGTGCTGGTCACCGGCGTCGACGCCAGTTCGGACGCCGCCGAGAAGCGGCTGTCCGCGGGCGACGTCATCGTCGAGGTGGCGCAGGAGTCGGTGGCCAGCGCTGCCGACATCAAGAAGCGTGTCGATCAGTTGAAGAAGGACGGCAAGAAGTCGGTCCTGCTGCTGGTCTCCAACGCCGACGGCGAACTGCGCTTCGTGGCGCTGGGCGTGCAGTAGGTTTCAATAACCGAATTTCGCTGTCATCACCCGCGAAAGCGGGTGATCCAGTATCCAGCGACAGTTGTGATTGAGCCGAGACCGCACGGCGTACTGGGTACCTCGCTTTCGCAGGGTACGACACCGCGGCGGCTAGGCTGGCGGTTGCCGACTAAACAGCCGGCCGCCCCTTCAGCATCCCTGCGACGCCGAGGTCTTCGTCGAGTTCCGGCCAATGAATGCCCATCGCCATCAACTCGTAATGCTCGCGCGCCGATTTGCCGGCATTTTGCAGCCGTGGATACCATGCGAGCGGCGTCGCAATCCGGCGGCCGTCGGCGAGCGTCACCACCAGTTCGTCGGCCGTGAAGGCGACCGTGACCGGCCTGATGTCACCGACATCAATTTCCAAAGTACTCATGCCATTTGCCTTCGAGCAGATCGCGTTGCGATCTGAGGTGACGGATAATAGCTCCTATTTCGTGGGCGGGGAATCCCGCATTGACAGCAATTGAGAGGTCGTGAAGCCAGAACTTGGCTTCGTGGTCGCCGGCCCTGACATGAATATGCGGCGGTTCGCCGCGTTCATTTGAATAGAAGTACGCGCGGTACGGACCCCATCGTAGTACGGTTGGCATTCAGCTCCCCACGAACTCCTCGCGCCTGTATCCCTGCGCGTATAACAGCGCGGTGAGATCGCCATGGTCGATCCGCGCGGCGGCCGCTGCCGCGACCGCGGGCTTGGCGCGATAGGCAACGCCGAGCCCCGCATTCTGGATCATGTCGAGATCGTTGGCGCCGTCGCCGGCGACCATGGTGTCGATGTCGTCGAGATCGAAGCTTTCGGTGAGCTCGATCAGGGTCGCCAGTTTCGTCGCGCGGCCGAGGATCGGCTCCTTCACCTCGCCGGTGAACTTGCCGTCGCGCACGATGAGCTCGTTGGCGCGATTCTCCTGGAAGCCGATGCGCGCAGCGACCGCGTTGGTGAACAGCGTGAAGCCGCCCGAGATCAGGCAGGTATAGGCGCCATGCGCGCGCATGGTCATGACCAGCTCGCGCCCGCCCGCCGTAGCCGTGATGCGCGTCTTCAGGACTTCGTCCACCACGCTGACGGACAGGCCCTTCAACAGCGCGACGCGCTCGCGCAGCGCCGGCTCGAACGCGATCTCGCCGCGCATGGCGCGCTCGGTGATTTTGGCCACGTGCGCCTTCAGCCCGACGAAGTCGGCAAGCTCGTCGATGCATTCCTGGCCGATCATGGTGGAATCCATGTCGGCCAGAAAAAGCTTCTTGCGCCGCGTCGCGATCGGCTGCACGACAATGTCGATCGGCAGGTCGCCGCGCGCCGCGCGCAGCCGGTCGGAGATGGCGCGGATGTCGTCCTTGCCGTTGGGCTGGATATCGAAGGGGATGTCGGCTGCGACCTCGTCCCACAGCCAGTGCGCGGGCCCGGCCGACAGGCAGCACCGCACGCGCGCCGTCGAGGATGGTGGACTCGAGCGCGGGGTTATTGGGATTGCAGATCAGCGTGGCGACGAGAGACATCGGGTGATTTCGAAAGAGACCAGCAAGGCCGTGCTTATCGCAGGGCCGACCGCCAGCGGCAAGTCGGCGCTCGCGCTCGCGCTTGCCCAACGATGCGGCGGCACGGTGATCAACACCAATTCCATGCAGGTCTATCGCGACCTGCGCGTGCTGACGGCGCGGCCGACGCCCGCGGAAGAGGCCATCGTGCCGCACCGGCTGTACGGTCACGTCGACGCGGCCGTGAATTTCTCCGCCGGCAGCTTCGTCGCTGACGCGGCGAAGGCGCTGGCAGAAGCACGCGTCCAAGGCCGCGTGCCGATCTTCGTCGGCGGCAGCGGGCTCTATTTCAAGGCACATCACGCGGGGGCTGTCGGCTGTGCCGCCAATTCCGCCCGATGTGAGGGAGAGCGTGCGCGCGCGGCTGGAGCGCGACGGCGTCGAAGCATTGCATGCGGAACTGGCGACGGCGCGATCCCGTCTCGGCCGAACGGTTGAAGCCGCGCGACCGCACCCGCATCGCACGCGCGCTCGAAGTCGTCGAAGCGACCGGCCGCTCGCTCACCGACTGGCATCGCGAGGGCCTGCCGCCGATCCTGCCGCAGGGAACGTTCGTCGCGTTGTTTCTCGCCCCCGCGCGCGAGCAGCTCTATGCGCGCATCGATGCGCGCTTCGATGCGATGCTCAAGGCCGGCGCGCTGGATGAGGTCGCGGCATTGGCCGCGCGCAATCTCGATCCGCTGCTGCCGGCCATGAAGGCGCACGGCGTGCCGGCTTTGATCCGGCATCTCAGGGGCGAGATCACCCTGGAGGAGGCCGCCGAGATCGGCCGCGCCGACACCCGCCACTACGCCAAGCGGCAATTCACCTGGTTCCGGCATCAACTGCCGGAGTTCGAATGGGTGCTGCCGGAGGCGGCGAGGGGGTGGGTGGAGGCCCGGACCTCACCCTGAGGAGCCGCCAACGGGTCCGCGCGAAAGCGCGGCCCGATGATAAACTCCGCGGCGTCTGGAAGGGTGGGCCGCGGGGCTGGCCTCATAGTTCGAGACGCGCTTACGCGCTCCTCACCATGAGGGGAAGCAATGACGCGCTTTTGTGCCGGTGCAGCATTTTCGCACTCGCCGAACGGAATGAACCTCGCTAAGGTATGAATAGACAGCTGAATAGCCTCCGCAGCTTGACATTTGGGCGGTGGCGGCTATGTATGCGCAACCTTTGGGAAGTCCGAGCGGTCAGATGCGTAATATTATTACCAAACTCCTTATCGCCGTCGTACCCAGGCGCATCGCCGGGGGTGGCTGATTGCCATCCAAAATCGGGCGGTGCGCATGGGGCCTCTTGGGGCCCTTTTTTATTTCCCGAAGCAGAGAAACAGGCGGCGAGGCCGCAGCGATCCAGGAAGCAGACCATGAGCGACAAGAGCCACGATCCGAACCAGATGACCGGTGCCGCGATGATCGTCCGCGCGCTCATCGATCACGGCGTGAAACACCTGTTCGGCTATCCCGGCGGCGCGGTGCTTCCGATCTATGACGAGATCTTCCAGCAAGATGCGGTCCAGCACATCCTGGTGCGGCACGAGCAGGGCGCGGGTCACGCCGCCGAAGGCTATGCGCGCTCGACCGGCAAGCCCGGCGTCGTGCTGGTGACCTCCGGTCCCGGCGCCACCAACATGGTGACGCCGCTGACCGATGCCCTGATGGATTCGATCCCGCTGGTCTGCATCACCGGGCAAGTCCCTACGCATCTGATCGGCAACGACGCGTTCCAGGAATGCGACACCGTCGGCATCACGCGGCCCTGCACCAAGCACAACTGGCTGGTGCGCGACGTCAACGATCTCGCCAAGGTGCTGCATGAGGCCTTCTATGTCGCGACCACCGGCCGGCCGGGCCCGGTCGTGGTCGACGTGCCCAAAGACGTGCAGTTTGCGACCGGCACCTATCATCCGCCGCGCAAGTCGGACGTGCACATCTCCTATGCACCGCGGGTGAAAGGCGATGCCGCGCAAATCCGTAAAGCCGTGGCGCTGCTCGCCAACGCCAAGCGTCCGGTGATCTATTCCGGCGGCGGCGTGATCAATTCCGGGCGCGAGGCCTCGAAACTGCTGCGCGAGCTGGTGGAGGTCACCGGCTTTCCCATCACCTCGACCCTGATGGGGCTGGGCGCCTATCCGGCCTCGGGCAAGAACTGGCTCGGCATGCTCGGCATGCACGGCACCTACGAAGCCAACATGGCGATGCATGATTGCGACGTCATGCTGTGCGTCGGCGCGCGTTTCGACGACCGCATCACCGGCCGCACCGACGCGTTCTCGCCCGGATCGAAGAAGATCCACATCGACATCGATCCGTCCTCGATCAACAAGAACATCCGCGTCGACGTGCCGATCATCGGCGATTGCGGCAACGTGCTCGGCGATTTGCTGACCGTGTTCAAGGCGGAAGCGAAGAAGCCCGACGTCAAGGCGTGGTGGGCCGAGATCGCGAAATGGCGCGCGCGCAACTCGCTGTACTACCGGAAGAACAACGACATCATCCTGCCGCAATACGCGATCGAGAAACTGTTCGAGGCGACGCGCGGCAAGGACACCTACATCACCACCGAAGTCGGCCAGCACCAGATGTGGGCTGCGCAGTTCTTTGGCTTCGAGGAGCCGCACCGCTGGATGACATCAGGCGGGCTCGGCACCATGGGCTACGGCTTGCCGGCCGCGCTGGGCGTGCAGGTCGCCCATCCCGACAGCCTCGTCATCGACATCGCCGGCGACGCCTCGGTGCAGATGACGATGCAGGAAATGTCGACGGCCGTGCAGCACGAGCTGCCGATCAAGATCTTCATCCTCAACAACCAGTACATGGGCATGGTGCGGCAGTGGCAGCAGCTGCTGCACGGCAACCGGCTGTCGCATTCCTACACCGAGGCGATGCCCGACTTCGTCAAGCTCGCGGAGGCCTATGGCTGCGTCGGCATCCGGGCGATCAAGCCCGCCGATCTCGACGGCGCGCTCAAGGAGATGATCAAGGTCAAGCGGCCGGTGTTGTTCGACTGCCGGGTCGCCGCGCTGGAGAACTGCTTCCCGATGATCCCGTCCGGCAAGGCGCATAACGAGATGCTGTTGCCGGAGCAGGCGACCGACGAGGCGACCGCCTCGGCGTTTGCCGGCGGCAAGGCGCTGGTGTGACCATGTTTGACCTCAGCGAACTCGAACGCGCGCATCAAATCGTTGGCCGGGCGGTGCCGCCGACGCCGGCGCATGCCTGGCCGCTGCTGGCCGAGCGGCTCGGCACGCATGTCGTGGTCAAGCACGAGAACCACACGCCGGCCGCCGCCTTCAAGGTGCGCGGCGGCCTGATCTATCTCGACCGTCTCAAGCGCGAACGGCCGAATGTGCCGGGGATCATTTCCGCGACCACCGGCAATCACGGCCAGAGTCTCGCATTCGCCGCTCGCCGTCACGGCGTGCCTGCGGTGATCTACGTTCCCAAGGGCAATTCGGTGGAGAAGAACCGCGCCATGCGCGCGTTCGGCGCCGAGCTGGTCGAGCATGGTGAGGATTTCCAGACCGCGCGCGAAGAAGCCATGCGCCGCGCCCAGTTCGCCGGCCTGCACATGGTGCCGTCGTTCCATCCCGATCTCGTGCTGGGCGTGGCGACCTACGCGCTCGAGTTGTTCCGGACCGCGCCCGATCTCGACGTGCTCTATGTGCCGATCGGGCAGGGCTCCGGCATCTCCGCCTGCATCATGGTGCGCGACCTGCTTGGCCTGAAAACCGAGATCGTCGGCGTGCAGTCGACGGAAGCGCCGTCCTACGCGCTGTCGTTTGCGGCCGGCAAGGTGGTCACGACCGAGACCAGCAACACGCGTGCCGATGGCGTGGCGACGCGCTTTCCGGATGCGGACGCAGTCGCGATCATCGTCAAGGGCGCCTCGCGCATCGTGCAGGTTACGGACGACGAGATCGGCGCCGCGATCCGTGCCTACTGGACCGACACGCACAACCTTGCCGAGGGCGCAGGCGCTGCGCCGCTCGCGGCTGCCCTGCAAGACAAGAAGAAGCTCGCGGGGAAACGCGTCGGTCTGGTCCTGACCGGCGGCAATATCGATTTCGATCTGTTCCAGAAATGGGTCGCGACGGATGCGCGCGCCTGCCGCAACGGGCGGTGGCGTAGCGAAGGAATGCAGGGGACGACAATGAACCAGCCCGCATCGGCCTATTTCCTCGAGGACCGCCACGATCCCAACGAGACGCACACGCTCTCGGTGCTGGTGGCGAACGAGCCCGGCGTGCTCGCGCGCGTGATCGGGCTGTTCTCCGGCCGCGGCTACAACATCGACAGTCTCACGGTCTCCGAGACCGAGAGCCAGAAACATCTCTCGCGCATCACCATCGTCACCACGGGCACGCCCATGGTGATCGAGCAGATCAAGCACCAGCTCGACCGCATGGTGCCGGTCTTTTCCGTGGTCGACATGACGCTGACCGGCCGCTCGATGGAGCGCGAGCTTGCGATGGTGAAGGTGCGCGGCACCGGCGACAACCGGGTCGAGGCGCTGCGGCTGGCGGATGCGTTCCGCGCGCGGGTGATCGACGCGACCACGGAAAGCTTCGTGTTCGAGATCACGGGCAATACCGCCAAGATCAACCAGTTCATCGACCTGATGCGCCCGCTCGGCCTGGTCGAGGTCTCCCGCACCGGCGTCGCCGCGATCGGCCGCGGACCTGAGGGGATGTGAACCATGCTGTCGCGCGACTGGTACTACAACCAACGGGGACGGATCGGGCTCGATACCGCGGTCGCCGCGATCTATGACCGGCATGACGACAGCGACATCCGCGCCCGCGCCGCGTTGAAAATGCTCGGCGTCGAGAAGGGCTGGCGCGTCGCCGACATCGGTTGCGGCAATGGCGTGCTCGCCACCGAAGCGGCGCTGATGGGCGCCGAGGTCGATGCGGTCGATATATCCCCGGCGATGCTGGCGCTCGCGGAGGTCTATGCGCAGGGATCGCCGGGCGCGGATCCGCACCCAGCCCGCGGGCCTGCTCAGCTTTGCCTACCAGCCGAATTCCTACGATTTGATCGTCAGCGAGTTCACGCTGCACCATCTGCCGGATTTCTGGAAGGCGGTGGCAATGTCGCGCATCTTCGGCGCGCTGAAACCCGGCGCCAATTTCTACCTGCGCGACATCGTGTTCGTCAGCATGCCCGACGGCAGCGAGCGCGACGTCGAGCAATGGGCCGACTTCCACATCAAGAACCACGATTTCGAGCGCGACAGCGTCGTCACGCACATGCGCGACGAATATTCCACCTTCGGCTGGGTGATGGAACGGATGCTGACCGAGGTCGGCTTCGAGCTGGTCGCGGTCGACTATCACGCGCCGATGCACGGGACGTATCTGCTGCAGAAACCGAAGCCCGGCGGGCAAGGCTGACGTCGTGGTTCTATCGTCATTGCGAGGAGCGAAGCGACGAAGCAATCCAGACTGTCTCCGCGGAGACGGTCTGGATTGCTTCGCTGAGCTTTGTCATCGGGCCGGCCCAGACGGCCGGACCCGTTGGCTCGCAATGACGACGTCGGGGAGCTGCGTGTAACCGTGAAACCCGCCGACGTCTGCATCGCCGTCCTGGTGGCGGTCATCTGGGGGCTTGCCTTTGTCGCGAGCCGGCTGGCGCTCGACGAGTTCTCGCCGGAGCTGATGACGACGTTGCGGTTTGCCATCGCGGCGGTGCCGTGCCTGTTCGTGCGCAAGCCTGATGTCTCCTGGCCGCTGTTGATCGCGATCAGCTTCTCGCTGTTCCTCGGTCAATTCCTGGCGCAGGCCTTCG
This sequence comes from uncultured Alphaproteobacteria bacterium, assembly GCA_963696845.1. Lineage (GTDB taxonomy): Bacteria > Pseudomonadota > Alphaproteobacteria > Rhizobiales > Xanthobacteraceae > Bradyrhizobium. Next base: position 60,609 of record CAVOLR010000019.1, on the reverse strand, counting down.
CCATCGCCCATGGCGTGCCGGTTGGCTTGTCCTGCGTGATCGTGCAGAGCCAGGCGCTGTTCACGATCGGCTTCGCCGCGCTGATCTTTCGCGAGGTGCCGACGCCGATGCAGGGCGTTGGCATCGCCATTGCCACCGTCGGCCTGCTGATGATCTGCGGCACCGTCGGCTATGATTTCAGCGTCGTCGCTTTCGCCATCATCATGATCTGCCCGATCAGCTTTGCGATCGGCAATCTCCTGCTGCGGCGGGCGCAGGGCGCGCCGATGTTCGACCTGTTCGCCTGGCTGTGCCTCACCGCCGCGGTGCCGCTCGCGGTGATCGCCCTCATCAGCAACGGCCCTGCGCTCGACCTGGCACGAGCTCAGCCACGCTTCGCCGACCGGTATCGTCTGCATGCTCGCGCTCGGCGGCATCGCGACCAGTATCGCCTATTGGCTCTGGGGCCGGCTGCTGCGCGACTATCCGGCGGCGCAGGTGGTGCCGTTCGCGCTGCTGGTGCCGTTCGTCGGCTCCGGCGCCTCCAGCATCGTGTTCGGCGAGAAGTTCGGGCCGCTGCGGCTCGCCGGCATGCTGACCGTGATCGGCGGCATCGCCGTCATGCTGCTGGCCAGGCGCGCGCGCGCACTGCCGGAAGCCGCGGGGGCATGACGATGTCGCAGCAGCTTCTGTTTGCCTTTGTGGTGTTCGCCGCGGTGATGTATTTCACGCCGGGACCGAACAACGTCATGCTGCTGTCGTCGGGCCTGACCTACGGCTTTCGCCGCACGCTTCCGCATATCACGGGCATCGTCATCGGCATGGGCTTCATGATTGCGGCCGTCGGCGCCGGACTTGGAACGATCTTCATCGCCTATCCGATGCTTCAGACGATCCTGAAATATGCCGGTGCCGCCTACCTGGTCTATCTGGCCGCAATGATCGCGATGTCCGGGCCGGCCAAATCGGACCAGGACAACGCGCGCGGTCCGATGACATTCTGGGGTGCGGCGGTGTTCCAGTGGATCAACGTCAAGGGATGGGTGATGGTGATCGGCAGCATTACCGCCTACGCAGCCATCGCCGCCTTTCCATGGAATATCGTCATCCAGACCCTCATCGTCCTCGTGGTCGGAGTACCGGCGACGGTCGCCTGGACGCTGTTCGGCAGCGCGCTGCGGCCGGTGCTGACCTCGCCCACGGCGGTGCGCGCCTTCAACATCGTCATGGCGATCCTGCTGCTCGCCTCCCTCATTCCGGTCCTCCTGGAAGCATGAGAGCGGCGCGGACCATGCGAGAAGAGGGTTTCCAGCCATCACGAAAATGTTCTAGACAACGCCGGAAATTCTTGCGGGCGACCGGCGGTCCGATCCACCTAAGCGCCTGACCAACCGGCCGATTTGGCCACCACGAGGAAACGACCCATGCGTGTTTATTACGATCGCGACGCCGACCTGAACCTGATCAAGGGCAAGAAGGTCGCCATCGTCGGCTATGGCAGCCAGGGCCACGCCCATGCGCTGAACCTGAAGGATTCCGGCGTCAAGGAAGTCTCCATTGCGCTGCGCAAGGGCTCGGCCTCGGCCAAGAAGGCGGAAGCCGCGGGCTTCAAGGTGCTGGAGGTGGCGGACGCCGCCAAATGGGCCGACCTCGTGATGATGCTGACCCCGGACGAGCTGCAGGGCGACATCTATCGCGAGCACCTCCACGACAACATGAAGAAGGGCGCGGCGCTGGTGTTCGCCCACGGCCTCAACGTCCACTTCAACCTGCTCGACCCGCGTCCCGATCTCGACGTGCTGATGATCGCGCCGAAAGGTCCCGGCCACACCGTGCGCTCGGAATATCAGCGCGGCGGCGGCGTGCCCTGCCTGATCGCGATCGCCAAGGACTCCTCCGGCAACGCCCATGACCTCGGTCTCAGCTACGCCTCGGCGATCGGCGGCGGCCGCGCCGGCATCATCGAGACCTCGTTCAAGGAAGAGTGCGAGACCGACCTGTTCGGCGAGCAGGTGGTGCTGTGCGGCGGCCTGGTCGAGCTGATCAAGGGCGGCTACGAGACGCTGGTCGAAGCCGGCTACGCGCCGGAGATGGCCTATTTCGAGTGCCTGCACGAGGTGAAGCTGATCGTCGACCTGATCTATGAGGGCGGCATCGCCAACATGAACTACTCGATCTCCAACACCGCCGAATATGGCGAATACGTCTCCGGCCCGCGCATCGTCACGGCCGAGACCAAGGCCGAGATGAAGCGGGTTCTCGCCGACATCCAGTCCGGCAAGTTCGCCCGCGACTGGATGCTGGAGAACAAGGTCAACCAGACCTCGTTCAAGGCGACCCGCGCCAAGCTCGCCACCCATCCGATCGAGCAGGTCGGCGAGAAGCTCCGCGACATGATGCCGTGGATCAAGAAGGGCGCGCTGGTCGACAAGACGAAGAACTAGAGCTGTCGCTCATCCCTCATCGGCTGAGGAGCCGACGCGTGAGCGAGCCGTCTCGAAGCGCATGAGGCCGCAGACCGTCGGCCTCATCCTTCGAGACGCGGCTTCGCCGCTCCTCACGATGAGGGTCAGGCGTTCGCGCGACACCGAAAATTAAAGCCTGATCGCTACAACCAAAGGCGAGATCGCAACATGCGGTCTCGCCTTTTTCGTCTCGCGAAGCATTGCGTCTTCATTCAAATTCTTCGCCGCGGCTTTCCGCGAAGAAATGAGACTTAAACCACATTCTTGATCTGAAGCGCTTCGCGTGGAATCTCGCGCGCGGAAATCCCAATTTCTTCAAGCCGGAAGACTCAAGTGCTCATCCGGTTTCTTTCTCAGGCGATCAGGTAGATCGGACTCGACCAGGCCTGATGGCCGTCGGCCTGGGTCACGCGAAGATAAACCGGAAGATCGGCGCCGCCGGCAAAGCTCACGCTGTGATCGATCGTCACCTTGCGGCTCCAGTCGGCTTCGGGGAGGCGATAGACGCTGAGCTGCCGCCCGAGGCCGCCGCCGTCGAAGCGTGCGGGTCTCGTCCGCGAGCGCCGCAAGATCGACCTTGCCCGACACGATATTGGTCTCGATCTCGAGCGTGCCCTGATCGGCCCGCTCGAGCCAGAGATCGATGCCCGCGAGATTGCCCGTCGTGACCGAGGTCCAGGACAGCGCCGTGCCGGCTGCGGTCTCCTGCACGATCCGCTCCGGATTGAGGAAATTGACGGCCGCGAACCGCGCGATGCGATTTCCGCTCACCGTCAGCTTGCCCTGCCACAGCGTCTCGCGGCCGCGGCCGCGATACTCCGCGCCCTGCCACAGCACGCGCACGCGCCGTCCGAGATCGGCGGCGCGATAGGGACGCACCGTCTGCGCGACCGTGGTCCCGTGCAGGACGTCGACCCGCTCGACCGGCGCGGTGCCGATCACCTCCGCCGACAGCCGCATCGGCACGCGGCCCGGACGGATGATGTCGCCCATCGCCGCGCGCTGCACCGGCAATTCGCTGCGCCGGCCCGAGCTGCGGATCGTCGGAAAAGCCGGTGACCGGCTGATCGAACGTGGCGTGCAGGTCCATGAAAATCCGCGCGCCGGTCGTGCCGTAGTGCCGCCGCTGCCGCAGCGCCTCGAACAAGGCATCGCGCGTCAGCTCCGGCATGAAATAGCAGGTGAGGCCGCCGATCGCGCCGAAGCTCGACGCGCCCGGACGGGTCGCGCCGGGCCGGCCCTTGTGGTCGTCGCTGTGACAGACCACGCCGACGCGGAATCCCTTCTCGAAGGCATCGTGCAGCAGCCATTCGAACGTGCCCCAGGTCGAATGCACCTCGACGGCGCGCTCCAGCCGGCCGTCATGGGCATATTTCAGGTCGGCGTAGCGGCCGCCGACATGGGCGATGACGATGGCGTCCTCGCCTTCGAGCGCGCGGAACAGTTCGTCGGCGGTGTAGATCGCATCCGTCGAGGTCTGCCCCTGCACCAGGATGTGCGACGAGCGCCGGATCGGCCGGCCCTCGCGGCGATAGAAGATGTTGCGATCGCCGCCCATGCCGGTGTTGCCCGACCATTCGTAGCCGGGCAGGCAGACGAACCGGCCGGGCGCGTCGAACGCGGCCGTCAGCCGGTTGAGTTCGTTCCAGAACGCGTCGGTGATCTGGAAGTCGTTGCCCTGGTGGCCGACCATGTCGATGAAGGCCGCGTCGCGCGCGTAGCGGAAATAGGCCTCGGCCGTTCCCATCCCGATGGTTTCGCCGCTCTGCCCGTGCAGGTCGCCCCAATAGCGGCGCAGCGCGTGCCTGCTTCACCACGCGCAGCGGATTGGCGCGCGCGACCTCCTTGCCGTCAGCCATCAGGCGCAGCTCGATATCGCCTTCGGCATCGGCGATCAGATTCTCGATGACGCGCGGACCGTCGCCGTTCCTGATCTCGAGCTTCGCCGGCAGGCCGCGCAGCGGCTGCGAGGCGACCAGCTCGAAACTCTGCGCTGGCATCGGCGGTGGGATTTCCCCATTTGTCCTCGGCGACGACGGCGAGGCGAAACGGCTCGCCGACAAGCGCGAGCGACGGCAGGATCGCCTTCCAGCTTGCCGCCGGTCCCGGCACGAGATCGAAGGCCGGCTGCACCGGCAGCTCGCAGAATTCGTAGGTCGCGAACGCATCGACCGAGGTCTTCAGCTCGACGCTGGCTTCGACATTGGTCTGCAGGCGGTAGCCCGGCGAGCCCTGCCTGCGATCGCCAAGACGTATCGTCAGCGTGTCGCCGGCGCGCAGATAGCCGCGCCCGACGCGGATCAGCAGCGTGTTGGCGTAGGGCCGGACGTTGAGCCGGTCGAACCACACTTCCAGCTTGGCGCCATTGCTGGCTTCGACCGTGGTGAAGTTCGCCGCCTGCGGCTTGTCGAACTGCGGCTTGCTCATGTCGGAGGTGGTCCGCCACGAGATCTTCACCATGCCGGTGTCGTCGATGCCGAAGGTGCCGGCGGTGTAGACCAGCATCAGCTCGACATGCGAGCCGGCGACGAACGGGCCGGCGGGCGAGAGCGTGATCGTTCCCATCCGCTCCGGAAGATAGGTTGAAAAGGGCATCTGCTACTCTGCCTTGATGTTGAGATCCTTCACCAGCCGTCCGAGCTTGGCGTAATCCTCGCGGACGAGCTGCGCGAATTGCTCGGCCGTTCCGCCGATCGGCTCCTGCGCGGAGTCCTGCAGATTCTTGCGCACCCCGGCATCGGCAAGCGCCTTGCCGATCTCGCCGTTGAGACGCTCGACGATGGCCGCAGGCGTGGCGGCCGGCGCGAACACCCCGAGCCATTGAGTCGAGCACCAGGTCCTTGATGCCGGCCTCCTCATAGGTCGGCACTTCGGGCAGGCTCGGCGCGCGTGCCTTCGTGGTTTGCGCGAGGAGCCGCAAGGTGCCGGCCTTGTAATGCGGCATCAGCGGCGTCGATCCGAGCGAGCCGATCTTCACATGACCGCCGATCAGGTCGTTGATCGCCTGTCCGCCGCCGCGATAGGGCACGTGCTCGAGCTTGATGCCGGCGATCTCTGCGAACCATTGCACGGCGATGTGCTGCCCCGAACCCGCTCCGCTGCCGGTGGCATAGGGCAGGCCCGGCTGCTTCTTCGCCAGCGCAATCAGTTCGGCGACCGAACTGACGCCGAGCGAGGGATGCACGGCCAGCACGATCGGCTGGCGCGAGATCTGGATGATCGGCAGCAGGTCCTTCGAGGGATCGATGTTGCTGTGATAGACGTGCGGATTGCTCGCCACCGAGTCGGTGGAAACGAGGATGGTGTAGCCGTCCGGTTTGCTCTTGGCGGCGTCCTCGATGCCGACGGTGCCGTTGGCGCCGGACTTGTTCTCGACATAGACCTGCTGGTGGAACACCCGCGACAGCTGCTCGGCGATGAGGCGCGCTCCGACGTCGGTCGAGCCGCCGGCCGGGAAGGGCACCACGACCCGGATCGACCGGGTCGGCCAGGATTGCGATTGAGCGAAACCGGATCTCGCCAGCAAAGGCAGCCCGGTCAGCGCAAGCGTCAGAGTTCGCCGGGTGATCATGATCCGCTCCTTCAAAGCGCCGACGCGCATTTCCCCAGACAGAGTGTAGCGGACCATTTCCTCCGTGTCCTACGCCGCCGCGCGACAGCAAACACCTCGACCGGCGCGGCGCGGCCGCGCAGCTCGGTCGGCCCCAGCGGCTCGACAAGGAAATCGGTTGCATCCGGCAGCAGGCTCACGAGTTCGCCGGACACCAGCAAACGCCGGCCCGCCTCCTTGCAATGCGCCTGCAGTCGCGCGGCCACATTCATCGTGTCGCCGAAATAGGCGACCTCCCGGTGCGAATCCCCGCATTCGCTGATGACGACCGGTCCGGCATGGATGCCGGCGCGGAATTCCGGCACCAGGCCGAACTCGCGCTTGTAGCGATCGGCCAGCGCGGCGATGCGGTCCTCGATCGCAAAGAAAGCAGTCGACATAGCTCCGCCTGCGGCCTCGCGCCGACCGGCCATGTCACGATGACCTCGTCGCCGACATAGGCGTGCACCTCGCCGCCATGGGTGACGATCGCTTCATCGATGTCGAAGAAGAAGCGGGTGAGCAGATCCTGCACCCGCAATTCCCCCATCTGCTCGGCCAGCGTGGTCGAGCCGGCGAGGTCGAGGAACAGCAGCACGCGCTGCTCGCGCACCGGCCGCCGATAGCGCCCGAGGATGAAATTGACCAGGACGCGGCCGCCGACCAGCCGGATCAGCTCGTAGATCGCGCTGATCAGGATCGAGAAGGCGAAGGTGAGGGCGAGAATGAAGGGAAGCTCGCTGACCAGCCAGTGGCGGTCGACGCCGTAGGGGTAGATGACGGCTTCGCCCACGACCGTGACGGTCGCAACGGCGACCGCCATCACCACCGAGCGGATGACCAGCTCGACCACCAGCGGCCATCGCCTGACCCAGGCGCTGCTGCGGGAGGTGAAATAAAGCTGGACCGCCCAGGCGGCGAGTGTGACGCCTGCGCCATGCAGGCTGCTGCGCAGATAGTTGGCGAGCTCGGCTTCGTCCGGAGGATCGAACAGGTAGCGATAGATCGCGCCGAAGGCGAGGCCCATCACGGCGATGACGATCGTGGGCCTGAGATATCGCCGCATGGTTCCTCCCGCAGTTGCAATATCCGCAGCGCGGAAAACCGGCCAGCGGGGAACGCGACAAATCGCCGCGTATCGTTGTCCGTCGCTGCTTCCAGTGACCGCGCCCGGCTGCTATCGTCGCGACAATTCCAAGAAAAACACCAGAGGAAACTGCCGAGATCAATCTCACGCCTTAGCCCGAGGGGAGAAGCCCATGCAGCGCCGCGCCACGCCGTTCGTCCGGAGCCGTTTCACCCAACTCGCCGCAAAGCTCGCGCTTTCGGCAACCGTGCTGGCGCTCGCAGGCCGCGCCCGCCCTGGCGCAGAAGAAATACGACACCGGCGTCACCGACACCGAGATCAAGATCGGCAACATCATGCCCTATTCGGGCCCGGCGTCGGCCTACGGCATCATCGGCAAGACGATGAGCGCCTATTTCCGCATGATCAACGACAATGGCGGGGTCAACGGCCGCAAGATCAACTTCATCACCTATGACGACGCCTACTCGCCGCCCAAGACGGTGGAGCAGGCGCGCAAGCTGGTCGAAAGCGACGAGGTGTTCCTGATCTTCGCCTCGCTCGGCACCGCGCCGAACGCGGCGATCCAGAAATACATGAACAACATGAAGGTGCCGCAGCTGTTCGTCGCCACCGGCGCCTCGCGCTGGGGCGATCCCGAGCATTTCCCCTGGACCATCGGCTGGCAGCCGAACTACCGCGCCGAGGGCCGGGTCTATGCCACCTACATCCTGCAGCATCATCCGACCGCGAAGCTCGGCGTGCTCTTCCAGAACGACGATTTCGGCAAGGACTACGTGCTCGGCCTGAAGGACGTGCTGCGCGACAAATACGACAAGATGGTCGTGAGCGAGGTGTCCTACGAAATCTCGATGCCGACGGTCGACTCCCAGGTGGTGGCGATCAAGACCGCCAACCCCGACATCTTCATCAACGTCGCCACCCCGAAATTCGCGGCGCAGGCGATCAAGAAGGTCGCCGAGCTCGGCTGGCATCCGATCCAGATCATGACCAACGTCTCGGCCTCGGTCGGCGCGGTGCTGAGGCCCGCGGGCCTCGATCATTCCAAGGGCATCCTCAGCGCCGGCTACCAGATGGACGTCACCGATCCGCAGTGGGATTCCACGCCCGGCATGAAGCGCTTCCGCGCCTTCATGGAGAAGTATTATCCGGAGGCCGACAAGTCGGAGAGCGGGCCGTTGACCGCCTGGAACACCTCGACCGCGCTGGTCGAGGTGCTCAAGCGCTGCGGCGACAATCTCACGCGTGAGAACGTGATGAAGGTGGTCGCCAACATGGACTTCGAGATCGACACCTACATTCCGGGCATCCACATCAAGACCACGCCGACGGATTTCTATCCGATCGAGCAGGTGCAGATGATGAAGTTCTCCGGCGAGAAGTGGGAGCTGTTCGGCCCGATCATCGACGGCCACGCGGAGTAGGGGCGCTATTGCCCTGCAGTCGATTGCGCGCGGGTCGCAGAGATCATCCATGCCGCGACGGCCGCGGCGAGGTATGGTCCGACGGGATCGCGGCCAATCCTGCGGCCGCAATTCCACGAGGTCGGTGAACACGTCGGTCTGGCGGCGCAGCTCGTCGGCAATCATCGGCGGCTGGATGGCGATGGTGGAGATCACGGTGACGCGGACGCCGCGGCGCTGCACGGCCTCCACCAGCGAGCGGAAATCGCCGTCGCCGGAAAACAGGATCATCTGGTCGACATGCCGGGCGAGCTCCATGGCATCGACGGCGAGCTCGATGTCCATGCTGCCCTTCACCCTGCGGCGGCCGCTCGCGTCGGTGAACTCCTTGGCGGCCTTGGTGACGACCGTGTAGCCGTTGTAGTCGAGCCAGTCGATCAGCGGCCGGATCGACGAGTATTCCTGGGTTTCACTGAGCGCGATGTAGTAGAAGGCGCGGATCACGTCGCCGCGATCGCCGAACTCCCGGAGCAGGCGCTTGTAGTCGATGTCGAAGCCGAGCGCCTTGGCGGTTGCGTTGAGATTGGCGCCGTCGACGAAGATGGCGATCTTGGTGGAGGAGTCCGTCATTGCGGTTCCGGCGCGGCACAAAGTTGCCCCGCGCCAGAGGCGCGAGGGAAAATTGGCTGCGCATCAATCTTGTCTTTCGATCGCTCGCGTTGCGCCCTGGTTGCGCGTCGCTTGCCTATCTCCGGGATTTCTTCTTCGCGGTCGTGGCGATCCGTTCGACCAGCTCGGCGAGGCAGCGGCGTATCGTCCGGTCCGTGATATCGGCATAGGCAGTCAGCAATTTGAGCACGTTCGGATCGGTAATGAGCTTGACCGGCGCGGTACTTGTCTTCCCCCTGCCGGGTGACGTCTCCGCATGGTCGTTGAAGAGCGCGCTGATCGGGACGTTGAAGATCTTGGCGATCTGCGGCAGCCGCCCGGCGCCGACCCGGTTCACGCCCTTTTCATATTTCTGCACCTGCTGAAACGAGACGCCCAGCTTGTTCGCGAGATCGGTCTGGGACATGCCCGCGATCAGCCGGTGGGCGCGAATGGATTCGCCGACCTCGCCGTCCGCGGCGTTGGGGCTCCTTTTCTTCAGTGGGGTTCGAGCGGCGTTGAACGAACGGTCTTGAGAGAGAGTGTGTCGATTTTTTCATCGGTAAGAATGTACGACCTCTGGGGGAGTTTTCTGACATTCGCACAATCTTAGATACGTTTCGGCGTTGAGCCGTTCTGCTCGTTTGTAGATAGTGCGGCGCACCTTTCCCCGTGTTTTCCTGGGGTCTGCTGCGAGTTGTCGGCGGTTTTTCGGCACTAATGTACCGGCGCTCGGCCCGGCGGCCCAGTCCCATGGAGAAAATGCGGCCCGTCAGTTCAACGCTGGCGTTGAACAGCAGCACATTTTACTGCCTTCCGCAGGCTCGGCCGGTCCGCTCTACTCGTTACTACCTGACGTAGCGAGGAGGCAAATTGTGGAACATAAGATGAGAACCATCACCCCGGACCACAATCAAATCCGCTGCGAGGTCGTCACGACGTACGAGCAGATGCTGCACGCCTACGCCATCCGCGCCATCTGCTTCATGGAAGAGCACGGCGTCACGGCGCGGCAGACTTCGACGGCAACGACTACCAGGCCACGCACATGATCGTGTATGCCGGCGACGAGCCGGTCGGCACCCTGCGCATCCGATGGTTCAAGGATTTCGCCAAGATCGAGCGAACCGCCTTCCGCGAGCGTACCGCAACATCCACGTGCTGAAGACGATTCGCGTACTTTGTGTTCGATCACGTCGCGCGCAAGGGCTACGACAAGGTCATCACCCACGCGCAGCCGAAATATGCGCGGCTGTGGAGGATGATTCTCGGATTCAAGAACGTCGAAGGCAAGAAGCCGATCTATTTCGAGGGCCACGAGGAGCCGTACATCGAACTCGTCAAGGAGCTCACTCCGCCGGCCAACGCGATTTCGGTAGCACACGGACTCGGCCGTTCTGTTCCGGACCGAGGGCTCTTGGGACGCGCCATCCGAGTTCGAGACCGCCGCGGCGTGACTGCAGCCGGATAATCGTTCAACCACGCCATCGGACCAGACCATTCGAAGCAGGCATCCTCGTGGACTTTTTTCGATCCCATCTGAAGCAGGTGGTCAGCATCCACCGCGTCATGTTCGAAAAGCTGCTGTTCGAGGAGGACTTGGCTGTGGGTCCGGAACTGGCCGAACTGTTCGAGGACGTCGGCAAGACCTATCTAAAAATCGCCGAGCGCATCAGCGAGCGCTGTCGTTCCCGTCATCCTCTTCAAGATTGAACATCTTCCGGAAGCCGACATCGTATTCGCTCGGTGGATTGTTCAATTTGAAATTCGTCGCTGAACCACGGATTGTTCGGCCCGAAGATCTCACCGAGCCAGTCGAATACGAGACGGACCGGGCGAGCGCTGCAGGCGTTCGGTGAGCGCGATCAGATAGAGCGGAACCGAAATCCTCAGGTCGATTTCCAAGGGCACGAGACGGGGCTCCACGAGCGTGTAGCTGCCAAGCATCCCAATTCCGTGGCCTGCCTTCACCAGCATGCCGTATGCAAACGAATTGTCGCAGTAATGCGCGATGCGTCCGCGCGCCACGGCCTGCTGCCAACCGTCCCACAAGCCCGTTCTTGCCAGATAGTACTCCGACTGAATGAAGAGATGCTGTTCCAGATTGTCTGCGCGTCGGCAGGCCGTGCTTCCTGATATAGTCCTTCGAGACGACCGGAATGAAATGAAGCTGCCCGAGCTTTCTGAATTGAATATCGGATGATTCGCTTGGAACTAAATCCGATCATCATATCTGTTTGATTTTCCCGCAGGTTCGATCATGGTTGAGCGGATTTTTCAGATGTAGCTGAATTTTCGGATATTGCGCGGAAAACCGCGACGAGCGCCGGCGCGGCAAACAGCGCGTTCAGTCCGTCCGTGATGCTGACGCGCACAATGCCTTCCGCTTCGCGGCTCTCCGCCTTCAAATCGCTGGTCAGGGAATGGAGAGTATAGTCGAGCCGCGACAGGGCCTGCGCGAGTGCTTCGCCCTTTTGGGTCAGCTTGACGCCGCGCGGGGTCGAGATGAAAAGCTGCGAGCCTACCACATCCTGGAGACGCTTGACTTGCCGGCTCACCGTCGGCTGGCTCGTGTTGGTGATCTCCGCGGCGCGGTTGAACGACTTGGTCTTGGCCACGGCCAGAAAGACGCGAAGCTCGCCCCAGAATTGTCCGCTCAGAAGCGTCTCTTCATCGAGCGGGCTCTTGTTGAGCTGCTGTTCCTCATCGAACGGGAGCATGGTTATCCCTTGGTAGCTGCCACGATGTAGCATCACAGCTTATCCGTGTCCCCGGACGAAAGTCCATTCGCCCATTTGGATTGGTCGGCAGAACCTCGGTTTAATCTCCGGAGAGCGGATCAAGCAGCAGCACGCCGGTTGCGGCAGTGTTCGCCACACTGCGGTTCGACTTCGCCGGAATTTCACAGCTCAACCCGGCGCCAGCCTCGCTCGCGCGGCTGGCCGAAAACGTCCGCGAAGACGTCGTCGGGAAGGTCCGAGCCAAAGATGTCGAAGGCCGTCTTCATCTCCGGATTTATGATGGCTTTGGTGAGGGTCGATCGAAGCGCCTCGGCTTCCCCGGTCCCGCCACGCAGCGTCGCGGCCAACGCCCGGATGCAGGCCTGCATCCCGCTTGGGTGCCTGAACCTCGACCCGAACCAGCCCTCGCGCCGCCGCACGGCGACGGTGCGTCCGGGTCGCCTTGCGCTGGGACTTGCTGGCCATCGGTTCCTGTCCGGATGATATTCCGGTTACATAATCGGAAATCCAGCGAATTCCGAGTGGGCTGATTCGCGCGCACGCCGCCGTCCCCGGCATTGCGCTTCCCGCCGCTTGGCTTAAATGGAACCGGAACACTCACGAGGGCGGGATCATGCAATCAGTCGTCATCACGGGCGCCTCCACCGGCATCGGGCATGCCTGCGCCAAATTCCTGCTGGACAAGGGCTATCGCGTGTTCGGCAGCGTTCGCAAGCAGGCCGACGCCGACCGGCTTGAAGAGCGAGTTCGGCGCCAATTTCACGCCGCTGCTGTTCGACGTCACCGACGAGGCCGCGGTTCTTGCCGCCGCCCGCGACGTCCGCGCCGCGCTCAATGGCGAGACGCTGTTTGGTCTCGTCAACAATGCCGGCATCGCGGTCACCGGTCCCGTGCTCGAGCTGTCGGTCGACCAATTCCGCCGCCAGATGGACGTCAACGTGACCGGTCCGATCATATCGACGCAAGCGTTCGGACCGCTGCTCGGCGTCGATCCATCGCTGAAAGGCCCGAAAGGGCGGGTCGTGATGATCTCGTCGGTCGCCGGCAAGAACGGCAACCCGCTGACGGCGCCCTATTGCGCCTCCAAGCACGCGGTCGAGGGACTGTCCGAAAGCCTGCGCCGCGAGCTGATGCTGTTCGGCATCGACGTCATCATCGTGGCGCCGGGACCGGTGAAGACGCCGATCTGGACCAAGGGCCAGGGCGACCTCGATGCGTCCAAATACAGCAACTCGCCCTACCTGGCGTCGATGCAGAAGGTCACGGCCTATATGGCGCATCTCGATTCCATCGGGCTGCCGCCCGAGACAATCGCCGAATGCGTCTACAACGCGCTGACCCTGCCGAAGCCGAAGACGCGTTACATGATCGCGCCGGATCCGATGCGGCACCTGATCACGCAATGGCTGCCCAAGCGCATGGTCGACAGGATCATCGCCAAGCGCGTCGGCCTGATGCCGCCAGCGTGACGTCACGTCCGCGTCGCATTGCGGTGTCACGGCAGCCGTGATGTCGACGACAACCAGGAAAATATCGAAGAGCCAGTCGGAATTGACCGCGATCGCGGATGAGGCGCTGCGCGGCCAGCCCGGCTGCGAGACCGCGCGCGTCGTCGCGCTTGCGCCGCTGCCGCATGTTCGCAGCGGCCGCAACTGGGAAATCCCCAACGTCGTGCTCGGCGACAGCCTGATCAGCGACGTCGACCGCGCCGTCATGTCAGTGCATCACCAGCTGGGGCGCAAGTTTCATCTGGTCGGCGATTAAGCCGCGGAAAATCCGCCGTCGACCACATGCGAGGCGCCGGTCATGAACGACGCCCTGTCCGAGCACATCCAGACCACCGCTTCGGCGATTTCCTCCGCGCTGCCGAGGCGATGCATCGGCACCTTGGCCATGATCTCCTCGTAACGGGACTTCATGATGTCGTCGGTCATCGGCGTCTTGATGTAGCCGGGATTGACGCAGTTCACCCTGATGCCGTCCTGCGCATATTCGATCGCGGCGGTCTTGGTCAGGCCGACGACGCCATGCTTGGCGGCGACGTAGTGGCTCGACGTCGGCAGCCCGACCAGGCCGGCGATCGAGGACGTGTTCACGATCGCGCCGCCGCCGCCCTGCTTCAGCATCTGCGCGATCTCGTGCTTCAGGCACAGGAACACGCCCATCAGGTTGACCGCAAGCATCTTGTCGACGGCCGACTTCGTCACCTCATGGAGCCGCGTGCCGGCCGGACTGTCGGCACGGCTGGAAATGCCGGCATTGTTGTAGGCGCAGTCGAGACGGCCATAGGCCGACACCGTGCGCGCCACCATGTTCGCGACATCGGTCTCGCTGGTGACGTCGCCCGCGATCGCAATTCCCTGGCCGCCGCCGGCATTGATCAGGCCGACCGTTGCCTCGATGCCGTCCTTCGAGAGGTCGGACACCGCGACGCGGGCGCCTTCGCGCGCCATGATGACCGCGGTCGCCCGCCCGATGCCGGACCCGCCGCCGGTCACCAATGCAACCTTGCCCTCCAGAATGCCCGCCATGACTGAACTCCCTGTGCTCTGCGATCTGGCGTCGCTTGCGAATGCCGAGCGCATTGTGAGGGAGGCAATCGCGTTCGGCAAATCATGGCAACGCCGCTAGTGGTCCGATTCCAACATTCGCATCCCTTCGCAGCAGACACTTTGCGAATGTTGGAATCAAAGGACCACTAGCAAATTATTGAATCTAGTGGCGCTTTGGATTTGACGTTCGCTTTGCGCACCCGCGGTCCACGGGGTAGCGAACGTCAAATCCGCTCCACTAGCCGCACATGCCTGGGCGTTGCCGGCTCCTTCGATCTCAGTGAGTAGGGCGCGTTCTCGTGATGTCCGCGATATCCGGCTTCCCGATACGCGCGGGTTGCGCGCGTGGGCCGAGATCAACCAGACCCAAATCCACCAACGTGCGATGGAAACGGCGTTTGCGCATCGAGTCCGATGCGAAGTAGCTCGCGCCGCATTCATCGAACAGGCTGGCGCGGGTGGAAAACAGGGGATCGAGCGGCAGGCCCGCCGCTTGCAAGGCGACCGTTCCAAGGAAGGCGATATCGAGATCGGCGCCGCGTCCGGGGCCGAGCAGCTCGGGCGAGATGTTCAGACCCTCGATCGCATAGAAGGTGCGGAACGCGCGTCGCGCGTCGCCCGGCGAGCTGCCGATCGATCCGTCGCGTCAGCACGGGTTGATGATCGCCGTAGTGAACGATCAGCGTGGGTCGTCCGGAGACTGCGCCAGTTCCGACCTCAGCCTTTGCCAAATGGCGGCGGTCTCGGCCAGCCGCGCATAATATTCGGCGTAACCGGCATCGGGGCAGCTCGCCAGCGCAAAGGCGCGCGCCTCGCACCTGTTCCGCCAGCCTTCGATCGTGCGGACCGTGATTGTAGTTGGTCAGCACATAGAGAAATCGAGGCCTCGGGTCGTGAGCGATGCTCTTTGCGTGGGCATCGATCGCCGCCTCGAGAAACAATGCATCCGAGTTTGTCGCCTCGAAACGCCCGATATCGAAGGGCGGCGGAAGGTCGTCGGTGAAAATGCGTTCGTCGATGCCGATCGAACGATAGAACTCATCGTAATGCAGAAAGCTGCGGCGGCAGCTCGAGATCAGCGTCGTCTGGTAACCCAGCGAAGAAAGGGAAAAGGGCAGGCTGGTGTGGAAGCGCCCCGCACCTTTCTTGAAGAGGTAATAGGCACTCGACCCGAAGCTTGCACTCGACAAGCCCGTCAGCAGGCTGAATTCGGATTGCCACGAGCCGCCGCCAAAGATGTCGACGTTGAGTTGGCCGTGCCGGCCTTCGGGCGGCGACAGGAAGGCGTCAACCGATGGCTCGACCGGCAGGCCGAAGATGCGCGGGTCGAAGATCGATTCATGCTGGATCACGATGATGTCGGGGAACATCGTCGCGCGCGCCGGCATCGCCCGCATCAGCGGCAATGGCTCATCTGCGATGTCGCTGATGGCGAGGCCGCCGAACTGCTGCCAGGACATGGGGTCGATCAGCGAGGCGATGAAGGTCGAATAGAAGCACCGCCGCTCGGTCAGGCTCGGTCGCAACGATGCGCCCTTCGCAGCAACGGTCGCGAAGCCGATCAGTGCGAGGCTGAGCACGATAGCTCGAACGTCCGGAGACACCGGAGGCCCGGCCGCATAGAGCAGAACCGCGAGCGAAGTTGCAATGAGCGAGAGACTTCCCAGCAGAACGCCCAACATCATGCGCGGGTACTGCGAGATGAGGAACGGCATCGTGCCTGCAAATGCCAGCGGCAAATCGGCGACCGTGAGCTTCAGCGCGCTGTGATCGAATTTCACCATCGATGCGCCGGCAATCGGCCAGCGCCAGCAGGCCGGACAGCAGGATCGCGCGCTCGACATCCCCGACGAGGATCAGCAGGAGCGCGGCATTGAGAAGCAGCGCCGCGACGGCAAACGGAAGCTGCTCGACGCTGCGTTCAGTCAGCGCAACGGCGCCGATCACGGCTAAAAGGGTCAAAGCCAAAACCATGAGAGGTGGTTGCTCTCGATGCCTGATGTCCTCCTTACGTTAGATGCGGCAAGCCGGCAAAGGTTCCGCTACGCATCGCTGCGGGCGCGCGGAGCCGGTCTAGCCTGCTTCGGCCGTTCGCGGCGTCGTCGCGCGAGGCCATCGCGATCATCCTCAAGGCGAACACCAGCGCGAGCGGGATCAGGAACAGCGCGTAGAGCGGCATCTCGGGAATCCGCTTGCCGAACGACACCGTGAACTGCAGCAGCAGATAGTAGCCGCCGACCAGATGCAGCGCGCGCCAGGCGCGCGGGCCGAGCCATGCTGCGCTGCGGTCGAACGATGTCGCGGTCATCGCGACGATGAAGGTGTAGCCGATGCCGCCGAAGATGTAGGAGGCGAGGCTGGTCGCCTTGGCGAAGCCGATCGGATCGACGGCGGCGAAGGCGGCAATCGCGATGGCGTGCAACGCATGCGACGCGGCAAAGGTGACGCCGAGATAGCGGCGGTTGCGGCGCTGCCAGCGCGTCCAGGCGTTCGGTCTGAGATGCGCGATCGCCGCGGCGGAGAAGGCGAGGCAGAAGAACAGCAGCGAGGTGCGGGCGGTGAAGCGGATCACCATGCGGATGCCATCGGCGTCGAACGCGTGCAGGCCGGCGATGCCTGCGCACAGCGCAATGAGTGTGAGTGTCAGCAGGCCGAACAGCCGCCAGCCTTCGAACCAGGTTTGCCGTTGCATGCTCATGATGCATCTTCCTCCCGATGTAATCGTCAGTTACATCCGGCGGCGCCTCGCCGGTCAACGGAGTAATCGTCGCTTACATTCACAAGCCGGTGATGCTAGGTATGGCCGATGGCCAAATCCGCGACCCCGAAACGCCGCCCGGCGGCGCCAAAGCCCTACCACCACGGCGACCTCCGCCGCGTCCTGATCGATGCCGCCCTGAAGCTCGCCGAGGAGGGCGGGCCGGAGGCGGTCAGCGTCCGCGAGGCGGCGCGCCGGGCCGGCGTCTCGCCGGGGGCGCCGTTCCGGCATTTCGACAGCCGCGCCGCGCTGATGACGGCGGTCGCGGAAGAAGCGCAGCGGCGCTTCCGTGCCGAGATCGAGGCCGCGCTCCAGGACGCGCCGGCGCGCGATCCGCTTCTGCGGTTTCGCGCCTTGGGCCTGGCTTATTTGCGCTGGGCGATGAAGAACCCCGCGCATTTCGAGATCATCTCCTCCGGCCGCTATTTCGACCATGACGCGTCCGCGGCGCTGTCAGCGCGACAATGCCGAGCTGATCGCCCTGACCGAGCAGTTGCTGGGCGAGGCATCGGCTGCCGGGAGCTTGCGCGCCGCCGACCTCGAGGCGGTGAAGATCGCCGGCCGCGCCCTGGTCTATGGCTTTGCCCGGATGAAGATCGACGGCCATTTCCCGCGCTGGGGGGTGGCGGAGGGCAAGATCGACCGGATGGCGGAAGCGGTGCTGGATTTGTTCATCGAGGGGATTGCGAAGGACTGACCCGGCGGTGCCTCAATTTTCGTCATGCCCGGCCTTGTGCCGGGCATCCACGTCTCTGGCCGAGTTGCGAGAAAGACGTGGATGGCCGGGACGAGCCCGGCCATGACGAACTCTAATTCCACACACGGTAAGATTAAGCGAAGGTCTGAACGGCCCGTCCATTGCCCGTTCATGACCGTTCCATTACAGTTTTTTGACATGCCGCGCTCCGGCTGCGGCGTCCGCCTCCTGGTCCTTGCCAGCAAAGGGTTTTCAGCGCCGGTCGAGTAGCGTTCCCTCTCATGGCGCCGGCGCCGAATCCAGGCCCCAACACCGCGGTTGCAACAACCGGCCTCGGCTCGTTCGGCATTGTCAGGCTGTTTGCCGTCGCAGCGCCACAGCTCGCCGCGCGATCCTGATGCTGCAGACCGAGACCGATTTCGGCTCGCGGCTCTGCTTCATCCTGAGCTGGGGCATCCTCAACTCGTTCTGGATCGCGCTGCTGCGCCGGCCCGCGCTGTCGGGCGCGCTGTCGCTGACCATGGTCGTGGTGCTGGTGCTGCTGTCGCGGCTCAAGCACGACGTCGCGCAGATGACGGTCAACTTCGTCGACCTCATGGTGATCGACCGCGACTCGACCGCGTTCCTGTTCACGATCTTCCCGAACCTGCGCTGGTCGGTGATATCGGCCGGCCTCGTCACGCTTCCGCTGATGTATGCGCTGTGGTGGCTCGATCCCTTTCGCATCCGCCGCCTGCCGGCGCTCGCGAGTGCGCTTGCCTGCCTTGCCGCGCTGACCGGCTATTCGCTGGCCTATCCGGATGAAGCCTGGCGCGCCTATTACGACGACGGCTACCTCTCGAAATTTTCGCGCTCCGGCGTCACCGCGGTCTCCGACTTCATGAATTACGGCTTCATGGAAAAGGACGCGGTCGCGAGCGGCCGGCTCAATATCCCCTTGCTCGATTCCTGCCATCCCGCGGCGCGCCGGCCCAACATCATCATGATCCATGATGAGTCGAGCTTCGACATCCGCGAGACCGGCAATGCCAAGGTGCCCGCGGGCTACGGCAGCCATTTCAAATCCTTCGACGGCAAGGAGCGCAAGTTCCTCGCCGAGAGCAATGGCGGCCCGAGCTGGTACACCGAATATAACGTGCTGGCCGGATTGTCGTCGCGCTCGTTCGGCCGCTTCGCCTATTTCATCACGCGCATCGCCGCCGGCCGCGTCGCGCGCGGACTGCCGCTGTCGCTGCGCCGTTGCGGCTACGAGACGATGTCGCTCTATCCCGCGCTCGGCGCCTTCATGAGCGAGCGCAGTTTCCAGACCACGACCGGCATCGAGCATTTCTACGACGCGCAGGATCTCGGCGCCAAGGACGTCGAGCCCGACAGCTTCTTCTACGACTCCGCGTTGAAGCTGATGTCGGAGCGCCCCGCCTCGCAAAAGCCGCTCTTCATGTTCGTCTATCTCGGCGCCAATCACTTTCCCTGGGAGACCAAATTCCGCCCCGACCTGATGGCCGACTGGCGCGCGCCCGGCAACGCGCCTTCGGTCGACGAATATCTGCGGCGGCAGGCGATGAGCGCGAACGACTACGGCGCCTTCATCGCAAGCTTGAAGAAGCGCTTTGCCGGCGAGCCGTTCCTGATCGTGCGCTACGGCGATCACCAGCCGGAGTTCTCCTCGCAGCTGCTCGATCCCGGTCTCGACGAGGCCGGCGTCGGCAAGAAGCTCGATGCCTACGATCCGCGCTACTACGCGACCTATTACGCCATCGACGCCGTCAATTTCGAGCCGGTGAAGAGCCCGGCGGTGATGGACACGATCGACGCGGCCTATCTGCCGCTGGTGATCCAGGAGGCCGCCGGCATACCGCTGGATCCGTCCTTTGCCGAGCAGAAGGCGATCATGTTGCGCTGTAAGGGAATTTTCTATGCCTGCAAGGACGGCGCGGAGGCACGCCGGCTCAATCGCCTTCTGATCGACGCCGGCATGATCCACGGGCTGTAACCAAGTTCCCGCCTTGAGTGTTGCGGCGCAAACCTGCTAAACGGCGATCAGGGTTTATCGGGGTTTTCCGCCATGGTGATGCGACTCCTCTCACCGCAGTTCCTCCTGCTCTGGGCCTTCATCGGCTCGGCGCTAACAGTGCATTTGCGCGGCAAGGTGCGGCTCGGATTCTGGCGTCAGGTCTCCGATCACTCCACCCTCATGGCGCCCTACAATGTGCTGATGTACATCTTCTCGGGCGTGCCGAACCGGCCGATCCTCGAGGTCGGCATGGTGCCCGAGCTCAACGTGTTGCGCGACAATTGGGAGACCATCCGCGAGGAAGCTGAGCATCTGTTCGCGCAGGGCCAGATCAAGGCCGCCGACAAATACAACGACTGGGGCTTCAATTCCTTCTTCCGCACCGGCTGGAAGCGCTTTTACCTGAAATGGTACGAGGAGGCGCTGCCGTCGGCGGTGGCCAACTGCCCGAAGACGGTGGCGCTGGTGAACTCGATCCCGAACGTGAAGGGCGCGATGTTCGCCAATTTGCCGCCGGGCGGCAAGCTGGTGCAGCACCGCGATCCCTATGCCGGCTCGCTGCGCTATCATCTCGGCCTCGTGGTGCCGAAATCGGCGGGCGAGTGCCGCATCTTCGTCGACGGTCAGCCGTACTCATGGCGCGACGGCGAGGACCTGCTGTTCGACGAGACCTATCTGCACTATGCCGAGAACACCACCAGCGACGAACGCATCATCCTGTTCTGCGACGTCGAGCGTCCGCTGACCTCGAAGGCGATGACATCGATGAATCGCTGGGTCTCGCGCAACATCATCAACGAGAGCGCGACCCAGAACGAGGAGGGCGAGCGCGTCGGCTGGCTCAACCGCGTCTTCGGTTACGTCTATCACGTGCGTCTTCTCGGCAAGCGCATGAAGGCCTGGAACAAGCGCGTCTACTACGCGGTGAAGTATCTCGTCATCGGCGGCATCCTCGCCGCCTTTCTCGCGACCGCGTTTGCGTGATTTTGATCCTCGTCATTGCGAGGAGCGAAGCGACGAATCAATCCATGGCGCCACAAGCGGACGGGTGGATTGCTTCGCTTCGCTCGCAATGACGGGTAAACCAAGTCGACTCATCGCCTTTCCTCCGGCCAATAGAGCCGGAGCGGATTGTCGACCAGCAGCTTGCGCTGCAGTTCGTTTGTCGCGGCAATATGCGGGATGAAGTCGACCAAGAGGCCGTCATCCGGCATGTGGCCTTTCAGGTTTGGATGCGGCCAGTCGGTGCCCCACAGCACGCGATCGGGAAAGGTCTCGACGATGCGCCGCGCGAACGGCACCACGTCGCGATAGGCGTTGCGTTCGCCGTTCAGCGCCGGCGGTCCCGAAACAGACAAGCGCTCTGGACAGGTTACCTTCGACCACACATTCGGATGCTCGCGCATGAAGCGCACGAAGCGCTCGAACTCGGGTCCGTCGACCGGCTTGCTGACGTCGGGCCTGCCCATATGGTCGACCACCACGATGGTCGGAAGGCCCGAGAAGAAATCCCGCAAGTCGGGCAAATCCGGCGCCTCGAAATGGATCACCACATGCCAGCCAAGCTTGTGGATTCGCTCGGTAATCTCTACCAACTCGTCACGCGGGGTGAAGTCGACCAACCGCTTGACGAAATTGAAGCGCACGCCGCGCACGCCTTGCTGGTGCATGGATGCAAGTTCAGCGTCGCTGACGTCGCGCCTCACCGTGGCGACGCCGCGTGCGCCGCCGTTTGAATGCACGAGCGCGTCGATCATGGCGCGGTTGTCGGCGCCGTGGCAGGTCGCCTGCACCACCACATTGCGGGAAAAGCCGAGATGGTCGCGCAGCGCATAAAGCTGCTCGTTCGAGGCGTCGCAGGGCGTGTATTTGCGCTCACCCGCGAAGGGAAATTCGGCGCCGGGGCCGAACACATGGCAATGCGCGTCGACCGCGCCCGCGGGCAACTTGAAGTGCGGTTTTGAAGGATTGGCGTACCAGTCGAGCCAGCCCGGTGTCTTTTCGAACACACTCATTGCGGTTTCCCGATCTTGTTCCAAAGCCATTGCGCCACCGCACCCGGCGAGGATGTCGCATCATTGCCGCTGGCGCGCAGGTTTGCCGCGCGCATGTCCGCGATATCGATCCGGCCGAGCAGCGGTTTCAACGCTGCTTGCAATGCCTGATCGTTCGCGCGCTTTGGTGACAGCAGCACGATCGCATCATAGGGCGGGATCGCATGTTTGGGATCGTCGAGCACGAGCAGGTCGTACTTTGCAATAAGCCCGTCGCTGGTGTAGCCCGCGATCGCGTCGACCTCGCCGGAGGCGACCGCGGCATACATGAAGTCCGGTTGCATGGTGCGTTGTCCGCGAAAGGCGAGCCCGTAGGTCTTTCGCAGGTTGGCCCATTCCGGCCGCGAGAAGAATTCATAGTCGCCCGCAATCGACATGGTCGATGCATGCGAGGCCAGATCGGCGATCGAGCGGATGCCGAGAGTTTCGGCGCGCTTCCGCGGCATCACCAGCGCGTAGGCATTCGCGAAGCCGAGCTCGCCGAACAGCGTGATGTTCTGTTTTGCGAGGATCGTCTTCAATTCACCGAGCAGTTGTTCGCGCGATGGCGTGTCGCTGCGATGCAATTGATTCAGCCACAGCGTGCCGGAATAATCGATGTAGACGTCGATATCGTTGGCAGCGAGCGCGTCGAAGATCACGCTGGAGCCGAGCCCTTCGCGCGAGCTCGCGGACAGGCCGGCCGCGCGCAGCCGCTCCGCGATCAGCGCCGACAGCACATATTGTTCGGTAAACGTCTTGGCGCCGACGATATAGCTCGACGGTCCGCGCGCCAGCGTCGGCACCAGCGTTGCCGCAATCAACGCCGCGATGCCGAGGCCGCCGAGCAAGGTGCGAAGGCGGCTGCGGTTGCGCAATCCGTTCTCGATCAATGCCAGCAACTGGTCGACCGCCAGCGCGAGCACTGCGGCGGCGATGCAGCCGAACAGCACGAACACCCAGTTCTGGGTCTGCAGCCCTGCAAAGATGTAATTGCCGAGGCTGGTCTGGCCGATCGGCGTCGACAGTGTCGCGGTGCCGATCACCCACACGGCCGAGGTGCGGATGCCGGCCATGATCACGGGCAGCGCCAGCGGCAGCTCGACTGTGAACAGCGACTGCCGCGGCGTCATGCCGACGCCTTGGGCGGCCTCCAGCAATTCGGGGGCGACGCCGTTCAATCCCGTGATGGTGTTGCGCAGCACCGGCAGCATGGAATAGAGCGCCAGCGCCAGCACCGCGGGCAGGAAGCCGAAGCGCGGAGAAGCCGAAGCCGAACCAGGCGAGCGTGACCGCGGCCAGCGCCAGCAGCAGCGGATAGAACAGCGCGAGCAGCGCCAGTCCCGGCACGGTCTGCACGATGCTCGCGATCCCAAGCAACACGCCGCGCAAAAACGGCGCCTTGCGCGCGGCGATCGCCAGCGGCAGGCTGACCACAAGCCCGAGCGCGAGCGCGGTGACGCTGACGCGCACATGATTGCCGAGATAGTCGGAGAGATGGGTCAGCGCTTCGCCCCAGCGCGGATCGGACAAGAGGCTCATGCCGCGCCATCCCCCGGCAGCAGCGCGTTCAGCCGTTCGGCCTGCCGGCGCGGCGTGCGCAACAGCTCGGTGACGTAAGCGTCGCTGCTCCTGGACAGCTCCGCCGGCGTTCCCAGCGCCAGCAGCTTGCCGGTGCGCATCACCGCGACGCGGTCGGCCAGCAGCAGCGCCTCGGTCATGTCGTGGGTGATCATGACCGTCGTGAGTCCGAGCTTGTCGTGCAGCGCGCGATAATCGTCGCCGAGCGCGTCGCGGGTCAACGGATCGAGCGCGCCGAACGGCTCGTCCATCAGCACGATGCGGGGTTTGGCCGCAAGCGCGCGCGCCACGCCGACGCGCTGGCGCTGGCCGCCCGACAATTCCTGCGGCAGGCGGTCGCGATGTTGCGCGCGGTCGAGCTGGACCAGGTCGAGCAGCTCGTCGACCCGCGCGGCGATCTCGGCCGTGGGCCAACCCAGCAGCTTCGGCGTGATGCCGATATTGCCGGCGACCGAGATATGCGGAAACAGCGCGCCGCTCTGGAACACGTAGCCGATGCGGCGGCGCAGTTGCACGGGATCGAGGGCGCGCACGTCTTCGCCCTCGACCTTGATCGTGCCGCTGTCGGCCTCGATCAGCCGGTTGGCGAGCCGCAGCAGCGTGGTCTTGCCGGAGCCGGAGCCGCCGACAATGGCGAGGAACTCGCCTTCGGCAACGTCGAGCGAGACATCGTCCACCGCCGCCACGCGCTCCGCGCCGCGGCCGGCAAAGGTCTTGCCGACATTGGTGTAGGCGATCAGCGGGGCAGGCGGCATATGGTGTGCGAATCCTCTCGTCGCGATTTCTTTCTCACCCTCCCCTGGAGGGGGAGGGTCGACTCGCATGAGCGAAGCGAAATGCGAGGCGGGGTGGGGTGCGCGGTGCGAGAGAAGGTCACCCCACCCCGCCGCTCATTTCATTCGCGCATAGCCGATGCGAAGCATCGGCGTTCTTAGCGCTAAGAACGGCCGCCAAAGGCGGCCTATGCCTCCCCCTCCAGGGGAGGGTGAAGTGGAGCGCAGTTTCAGGGCCGTCGCAAGTGATCGCGTTGAACTTGTCCGCGCAAGCGGCTAAGCCATCCCGTAACAGGGGAGGGACTGGAGTGGACGCGGCAACGCCCAACGCGATCGCGCTTGAGGATGCGACCGTCGCATTCGGCCTCGGCGACGGGCGTGTCTATACCGCCGTCGAAAAGGCGCAGCTCGCGGTCGCCGATGGCGAGTTCGTCGCCATTGTCGGCCCGACCGGCTGCGGCAAGTCCACGCTGCTCAACGTCGCCGCCGGCCTGTTGCGGCCGGCCTCCGGCGCGGTGCGGATTTTCGGCCGTCCGCTTGCGGACCTCAACGGCGATGCCGGCTATCTCTTCCAGGCCGATGCGCTGTTTCCCTGGAAGACGGCCATCGACAATGTCGCGATCGGTCTCGAAGTCGCAGGTCACGCCGCGTGACGAAGCGCTCGAGCGCGCGCAAGCCTGGCTGGCATCGGTCGGCCTCGGCGGTTTCGCCAACCGCTATCCGCACATGCTCTCGGGCGGCCAGCGCAAGCGCGTCGGCCTCGCGCAGGTGCTGATCCGCGATCCCAAGATACTCCTGATGGACGAGCCGTTCGGGCCGCTCGATGCCCAGACCAGGCAGATCATGGGCAACCTGCTGCTCGACCTCTGGAGCCGCAATCGCAAGGCCGTGCTGTTCGTCACCCACGACCTGGAAGAAGCGATCGCGCTGGCCGACCGCGTCGTCATCATGTCGGCGGGGCCGTCGCGCGCGCATCATCGGCGACTGGCGCGTGCCGATCGCGCGCCCGCGCGACATCTCGGAAGTGCGGATGCAGAAGGAATTTCACGAGCTTCATCGCGAGATCTGGAGTGTTCTGAAGGATCAGGTGTTGAAGGGATATGCGCAGTCGGCGGCCGGCTGATGCCGGTTCCCGAAAGCCGCAAACAATGGGGTAACCAAGAAAAGGAAATCGTCATGGTGTTACGTGGATCGATTTTGGCAGGTGCCGTGCTGCTTGCCGCGCTGTGCGGCTCGCAGGGAGCAAGGGCGGAGGGCGTGTTCACGCTGTCCTCGACGGCGTACAAGGACGGCGAGCGGTTGCCGACCAAATTTGCCGGCAACAACAAGTCCAACCCGAATTGCGTCGGAGAGAATATCTCGCCGCCGCTCGCCTGGGCCAATCCGCCCGAGGGCACCAAGAGCTACGCGCTGCTGATGCTCGACATCGACGGCCGTCCGCCCGGCGGCGTCAGTCCACTGGGTCGCCTACGGCATTCCGGCCTCGGTGACCGGCTTTGCCGAGGGCGAGGTGTCCAAGGCCAGCGACAAATATGTCGGCGGCCAGAGCACGATGAAGCTCGCGAACTATTTCGGGCCGTGCACGCCGCCCGGACCGCCGCATCACTACATCCTGACGCTGATGGCGACCGATCTCGAGCCGACGGCGCTCAAGGAAGGCATGACCCGCGATGAGGTCATCAAGGCGCTCGACGGCCATGCCAAGGCTGCGACCAGCCTGATCGGGACGTTCAGCAAGCAGTAGAGGGGTGGCAAGTGAAGTGGTGACGAGGGATGGTGCAGCGAGTGCGGTCTGACTCCCTCCCCCCTTGCGGGGGAGGGTTGGGGAGGGGGGTGCCAAGGGTACAGCTGTGGTTGGGCTACCCCCACCCCCGGAGCGAGCTTCGCTCGCCTCGACCCCGCAAGGGGGAGGGGAGCAGAGCCAGCTCGTGGCAACCGTCGCGGCCGATCATCAGAGCGAGCGAGTATCGTCATGTCTCGCCTAACCCTCCTCGCCCTCCAGCTCCTCGTCGCCGTCGTCGCGGTGGCGCTGTGGCAGTTGTTTTCCACCGTGCCGGTGTTCGGCAAGATGCTGCTGCCGCCGTTCTTCTTCTCCACGCCTGTCGATGTCTTCACTCAAGTCATCGACTGGTTCTCGACCGGCGTGATCTGGAAACATCTCCTGGTCACGCTGTGGGAGTCCATCCTCGCCTTCGTCATCGGCTCGCTCGGCGGCGTCTGATCGGCTTCTGGTTCGCGCGCCAGCCGCGCGTCGCCGCCGTGTTCGATCCCTATGTCAAGATGGCCAATGCGCTGCCGCGCGTCGTGCTGGGACCGATCTTCACGCTGTGGCTCGGGCTCGGCATCTGGTCCAAGGTCGCGCTCGGCGTGAGCCTGGTGTTCTTCATCGTGTTCTTCAACGTCTACCAGGGCGTCAAGGAGGTGAGCGCCACCGTGCTCGACAACGGCCGCATGCTCGGCATGAGCGAGCGGCAGCTGACGCGGCATGTCTATTGGCCGTCGGCGCTGTCCTGGATGTTTTCCTCGCTGCACACCTCGGTCGGCTTCGCCGTGGTCGGCGCCGTGGTCGGCGAATATCTGGGATCGGCGGCGGGCCTCGGCTACATGATCCTTCAGGCCGAAGGCACCTTCGACGTCGCCGGCGTGTTCGCCGGCATGTTCGTGCTGGCGATCTTCGTCATCCTGATCGACGTCGCGGTGACACTGGTCGAGCGGCGGCTGTTGGTGTGGCGGCCGGCTGCGGCGGAGGGACGGTAGACAGCGTCATTGCGAGGAGCCAACGGGTCGGCGCAGTTGCGCCGGCCCGATGACAGGCTCAGCGCGAAGCAATCCGTAGTGCACCGCGGATGGATGGATTGCTTCGCTCGCTCGCTGGCGACGTACGCTGACCGGCTCCTCGCAATGACGATGCAGAGACCGTCAGTTCAACAGCTTGGTGTCGTCCGGCGCCTGCGGCGGCGACTTGATCGCGATCGCCTTGATGGTGCGGCCGGTGACCTTGGTGCCGCCGTGCGGCGTGCCCTTCGGAATGATCACGAGATCGCCGGGCTTGACCTGCACTTCCTTGTCGCCGAGCCAGATCGTCCCCGTGCCGTCGAGGATGTACTGCATCTCATTGGCGTTGGCGTGAAAATGCTTCGGCGTGTTGCCGTCCTGGATCGCGATCGTGATGCCGTCCAGCGATACCAGCGGCTTGTTGCGCATGCCCGACGCGTTCGGCGCAGACAGCGCGTCGCCTTCGAGATCGGCGGTGTGGATCACCTGCGCGCTGATCATGTCGGCGGCGTAAGCCGGCCGCAGCACATGCGTGACGGCACAGCCGGCGGCGAACGCGGTCGCGATTGCGAGCGTGGTTGCGATACGATTCATGGGTAGCCTCCCCGTTGGTGGTTTCTTGTGCCTGGCATGCTAGGCGGTCAATCTGCGGCTGGCCATCAGACTGTTGGCGGGTGCGACGAAAAACTTCACCCGGCGCGGGCGGAATAAGCGGGCGCCAGAGGTTTTTCGCGCCGCAGCACCTCGCACCAAAGTCGCCTTCTCAAGCGCGCTGCGCCGCATTATCGTGCCGTCCAACAAAGGGAGGACATCATGCAGACCATCCTGAACCGGCTCTCGGGCGCGCTGTTGGCGCTGGCCCTGATCTGCGGCCCCGCCGCGGCCCAAAGCAAGGTCACCATCGCCGTCGGTGGCGGCGGCTGCCTGTGCTACCTGCCGACCATATTGGCGAAACAGCTTGGCGAATACGAGAAGGCCGGCGTCGCGGTCGAACTGGTCGACCTCAAGGGCGGCTCGGATGCGCTCAAAGCCATGCTCGGCGGCAGCGCCGACGTGGTGTCCGGCTATTTCGACCATTGCGTCAATCTCGCCGCCAAGAAGCAGGAGCTGCAGGCCTTCGTGGTCTATGACCGCTATCCCGGGCTGGTGCTGGTGGTCGCGCCCGCGCATACCAAGGAGATCAACTCCATCAAGGATCTCGCCGGCAAGAAGGTCGGCGTCACCGCACCGGGCTCCTCGACCGACTTCTTCCTGAAGTTCCTGTTGAAGAAGAACGGACAGGATCCGGCCAGCGCAGCCGTGATCGGCGTCGGCCTGAACGCGACCGCCGTTGCGGCGATGGAGCAGGGCCAGATCGACGCGGCTGTGATGGCCGAGCCCGCCGTCACCGTGCTGGCCAAGAACCATCCGGACCTGAAAATCCTCGCCGATACGCGCACGCAAAAGGACACGCTCGCGATCTTCGGCGGCGAATATCCGGGCGGCTCGCTTTATGCCACCGCGGCCTGGGTCGCCTCCCACGAAAAGGAGACGCAGGCGCTGACCAACGCGATCGTCTCGACGATCGGCTGGATTCATTCGCACTCGCCGGAGGAGATCATGGCCAAGATGCCGCCGGAAATGGTCGGCAAGGAAAAGGACCTCTATCTCGCCGCGCTGAAGAACACCATTCCGATGTATTCGGAAACCGGCAAGATGGATCCCAAGGGCGCGGACGCCGTGCTCGCGGTGTTCAGCGTCGGCTCGCCCGAGGTCGCCAAGGCCAACATCGACGTCAGCAAGACCTACACCAACAAGTTCGTCGAGCAGGCCAAGAAGACGACGGGGATGAATGCGAAGTAACGTTAGGTGATGACTGAGCCGGTCATACATCGCGTCACGACGCTTGATCTGACATACGAGCCCTGGGACTGGCCGTTTGCGGCGAGGCGGCGCGCCGACATCGACGCGCATTTCGCATCGAAGAAGCGCGAGAAGCCGAACATCTGGAACGGGCAGGTGCTGCTCGCGCGCCGTCCCGCCTGGATCGAGGATAGCTTCAGCGCGAGCTATTTCGCGACCGATTTCGCGAGCTTTCTCGCCTGGCGCGACTGGGGCTTCGTCGATCCCTCCGTGTTCAACAGTTTTGGCATGGGCGCGCTGCGCTGCGCCGACGGCGCCTTCGTCATGGGCGAGATGGGCGCGCACACCTCGACCGCGGGGCGCGTCTATTTTCCGGCCGGCACGCCCGATCCCGACGACATCGTCGGCGACCGCGTCGATATCGCCGGCAGCGTGACGCGCGAGCTCGAGGAGGAGACCGGGCTGACGCCGGCCGACTACGAGGCGGCGGCGCACTGGGACTGCGTCACCGCGGGATCGGCGATCGCGCTGATCCGCATCCTCAATGTCGCGATGCCTGCGGAAGCCTTGCGCGCGCGGATCGAGGCCAATCTGGCGCGGCAGAGGCAACCGGAGTTGTCGGCGATCCATCTGGTTCGCGCGCAGGCCGACATATCGCCCGCAATGCCGCCCTTTATCGTCGCCTTCATCAAGCGGCAGTTCGTCAGCTAATTTCGTGCGCGACGGGCGGCCCGGCGATGTCAAAATTTTGTCACAGCCCGTTTATCGAGAAGTATTTGCTAACTTCGTGCTGAGACTCAAAGCATCCGAGCTTGTGCGGCATCCATTTTTCGAAGGCGCTGGCGAACGTCCGCTTTTTTGCTTGCGTGTAGATTTGATCGCCGTCATCCTCGCGTTGCCGGCAAGACTGCCGGCAATGGATGACCAGCGCCAAAAAAGGGGGAGACCTATGAGAGAGCAGTTAAGGTATTTCCGGCTTGGCGTAATCGGCGCGATGAGCGTCGCTTGCATCGTGGCTACCGCGCCAGCGGCGAATGCGGTCGATCTGACGGCCCTTGTCACCACGACGACCGGCACCTATCAGGGCCTGAAGAACGTCCAGCTACAACCGGGAGATCCGGCGGTCAACGCCTTCCTGGGCATCCGCTACGCCCAGCCGCCGGTAGGCGCATTGCGCTGGAAACCGCCCCAGGCGCCCAATCCTGGCCAGGGATCGATCGTCGCAGGAACCTTCGGCCACACTTGCCCGCAGGGACAGCCAACCGATTCCGAGGATTGCCTGTTCCTCAATGTCTACACGCCTTCCAACGTAACCGGGAGGTCCAAGCTGCCGGTTTTCATATGGATTCACGGCGGCGCGCTCGTCAACGGTGCCGGGTCTTTACTACGACCCGTCGGTGATGGTGGCCGAGAACAACATCATCGTCGTCACGATCAACTACCGCCTCGGGAGCCTCGGCTTCCTCGCGGCCAGCGTGCTGGCGGCGCCCCAGGCGAACGCCTTCCAGAACGTCGGCGACGCCGGCAACTACGGTCTGATGGACCAGCAATTCGCGATGGCCTGGGTCCAGCAAAACATCGAGGCTTTCGGCGGTGATCCGCGGACGGTGACGATCGGCGGGGAATCAGCCGGCGGTCTCAGCGTCTCGTCGCATCTTGCCTCCACGAACACCTTCAAGGGCCTCACTAACCGGGAACTGTTCGGCGGTGCGATCATCGAGAGCGGCGCGTACATGTATCATGACCTGCCATCGCTCGCCACGTACCGGACCCTCAGCGACAATTTCGCCCAGAAAGATGCCAACTCATTCTGCGGCGGTACCGTGAGCCTCGCCTGTCTCCAGGGATTGACCGTCGCACAACTCTTCGCGAATGAAGCCGTCTTCGGCGGCTTCGGCATTGCGCCCAATTTCAACACGAAAATCCTGCCGCTTGACCTGCATACGGCCTTCTCGACCGGCCGGTTCAACCAGGTCCCGGTGCTCCAGGGTACCAACGCCAATGAGGGCCGGCTGTTCGAGCCGAGCTTCTTCCCCAGTCAGGTCACCGCTCCCCAAGGCACCGCTTCGACGATCTTCGCCGCCGGCGGTCCGGCGAGCTTCGACCTTCAGGTCCCGAACATTCTGTGTGCGACACCGCAGTTCACCGGCACGCCGGCGATCTGTTCCTACTTGCAGGAGATCCAGTTCTTTCTCGCCACCCTCGTGACGGCCACACCGTCCACACAGACCCTGGCCTCGCCCTTCACCCAGGCCGTTCTCGCCGCCGCGACGACGGCGAAAACCCAATATCCGATCGGTAATTTCCACGACTTCGTACCGCAGACGGTCTCAACGATCCCCAACCTCAAGAACAACTTTGGCGGCGGCAACGTCGATGAGGCGCTCTCGCAGATCTTCACCGACTTCGTGTTCGCCTGTAACGGGTTTGATTCGAACCGCGACCTGTCCAGACGAACTAAGGTCTTTGCTTACGAGTTCGACGATCCAAATGCCCCGGCCTTGGGCCAGCCCGGCGTCCCAGGTCCGGGGGCGAATGGCTCAGGCTTCACGACGGCTTCTCAGCACGCAGCCGAACTCCAGTACATCTTCAACTTCGGCGCGGCGTTCACCTCCGCGCAAGCGGCGCTGGCGACCGATATGAAGACCTACTGGGCCAATTTCGTGAAGACCGGCGATCCGAACAGCAGGGGTGGCGATCGTGATCTTGCCGTCCTTGTCAGCCTCAGGACGCCGAGCGACCGGTTGCCGCACTGGCCGCAATTCAATACCCAAGGTGATCAGGGCCAGGGCAGGGGCAATCAGAAGGTCCAGTCGCTCACGCCGCAAGGGCCGCAGCCGTTCGAAAGCTTCAGGAACGACCATTTCTGTCGGACCTGGGAGCCGCTGCTCACCTTCAACAACGGCAATGAGCCGGAGCAACCCTGACCTGAACTCCAATCGGCGATCGACCAGGCAAAGCAATCGATCGCAAGAGCCTCGGACGCCCTGCCTCACGGCAGGGCGTTTTTCTTGGGGGTGCCGGACATGGGGCGGAGCACTATTTTGGCAAACGACGAACGACGCGGGCCGGCAATTTCGGCGACAGGCCGAGCGCGATAGCAGTCTTGAGTTGCAACCTCGGACGCCGCCTTGGCGACGCCAGCGCCGGACGGCTGCATATCCATTGCGCTTGACATCGGTCGGCCGCGCCCAATGTGATAGGCGTCAACCAACAAGAACAGAAGCAATACACAATCTCGGGAGGGAGAGAATGCTGGGGCAGAAAACTGCACGCCTGGTGACGGGGCTCTTCGCCGCCGTGGCCGCGCTGACGATGGGCGTGTCCGCCCAGGCGCAGGAGAAAAAGATCAAGATCGGCGTGGTTTTCGACCTCACCGGCCCGCTCGCGGGCGGCGGCTCCGAACTCGAATATCTCGGCGCCAAGATCATGCTCGACCACTACGTCAAGACCGGCGTCGAGGGCTACAAGGTCGAGGCGATCTATGCCGACGCGCAGAGCAAGCCCGACGTCGCCATCAACGAATCCGTGCGCCTGCTCGAGCAGGAGAAGGTCGACATGGTGCTCGGCTTCTTCTCCTCGGCGCAATGCGTGCCGGTGGCCGCCCGCGTCGAGCAGCTCAAGAAGTTCATGTGGATGACGACCTGCATCTCGTCGGCCGTGTTCGCGGACAAGAACTACAAATACGTGTTCCGCCCGCAGGCGAGCGGCGACCAGTTCGGCCTGATGACGATGGATTTCATCGCCAATTATTCGAAGGAGAAGTTCGGCAAGGACCCGCAGGATCTGCGCGTCGCCATCATCCACGAGGACGGCGCCTACGGCGTCGACGTCTCCAAGGGCAACGTGGCCGGTGCGCAGAAGGCCGGCTTCCAGATCGTGCTGAAGGAAGGCTATTCGGCGACCGCGCCCGATCTCTCCGCGCTGGTCACCAAGCTGAAGCGCGCGCGGCCCGACGTGATCTTCCACACCGGCTACAATCCCGACATCACGCTGTTCGCTGCGGCAGGCGCGCGAGCAGGGGCTGAAGTTCGGGGCGCTGGTCGGCCATGGCGCGGGTTATGGCGTCTATGACAAGCTGAAGGAAGGGATGGGCGCCGACGTCAACTATATCTTCGACACCGATCCGATCTCGATCTGGCTGCCAAGCCGGATGGCATCGATCCGAGCCTGCTGCCCGTGATCAAGATGGTCGGTGAGGAGTTCGACAAGATCAAGCCGGGTCAGACCATCCGTCCTGCCCATGTCGGTATCGCCGCGTCCAACACCTATGTGTTCATGAACAACGTGCTGCCGCGCGCCATCAAGCAATATGGCGGCATCGATCCCGACGCGCTGCGCAAGGCCGCGCTCGACGTCGATCTGCCGGAAGGCGGCACCATGCTCGGCTTCGGCGTCAAGTTCTTCGGCGAGGGCACGCCGATGGCCGGCCAGAACCAGCGCTCGTTCCCGGTCGTGCATCCAGTATGTCGACGACAAATCGTATGTGGTGTGGCCGAAGAGCCAGGCGCAGCGCGAGGCCGTGCTGCCGTTGCCTGCGGGCATGACCTACAGCTACAAGTAAGGTGGTCCCCGCGAGGGACCGAGGGGATCGCCGTGCTGGTTGTTGAGGGTCTGGTCAAGCGGTTTGGCGGCTTTCGAGCCGTCAACAACGTGTCGTTCAAGGTCGAGAAGGGCGAGATCCTCGGCCTGATCGGCCCGAACGGATCGGGCAAGAGCACGATCTTCAACATGCTCTCCGGCACGTTTCCGCCGACGTGCGGGCTCGATGACGTTCGACGGCCACGAGCTCGCAGGCCTGCCGCCGCACCGGATCATCAATCGCGGCATCGGCCGCACCTTCCAGATCCCGCGGCCGTTCCATCGCCTCACGCTGTTCGAGAATGTCGTGCTCGCCGGCTATTTCGGCCAGAACCGTCACAGCCGGGCGAAAGCGGAAGAGTCCGCCGAGCGCGCGCTCGCGATGGTCGGCCTGCCGATCGATCGCCACGCCGGTGTCGACGGCCTCGGCGCGGCCGGCTTGAAGAAGCTCGAGCTTGCGAAGGCGCTCGCCACCGGGCCGCAGCTCTTGCTGGCCGACGAAAGTCTCGGCGGTCTCGACGAGACCGAGATGGATCAGGCCGCCGACATGCTGCGCAACATCCGCGACGAGCTCGGCATCACCATCATCTGGGTCGAGCACATCATGGGCGTGCTGATGCGCGTGGTCGATCGCGTCATGGTGCTCGATCACGGCGTCAAGATCAGCGAAGGTCTGCCGTCCGAAGTGGTGAGCGATCCGAAGGTGATCGAGGTCTATCTCGGCACCGATGCGGATGCGACCCAGGCCGCGGCCGCCGCGGCGGCCGCGCTGCGCCGGACGGGGGCGTGAGCCATGCTTGAGCTCAGGTCGCGTCGACGCCGGCTACGGCACGTTCCAGGCGCTGTTCGGCGTCAATCTCGACGTCAAGCCGGGCGAGGCGGTCGGCGTGATCGGCCCGAACGGCGCCGGCAAGACCACGCTGATGCGGGTGATCTCCGGCCTGATCCGCCCGACCAAGGGGTCGATCAGCATGCAAGGCACCGACGTGCTGGCAACGCCACCGCATCGCATCGTCAGCCTCGGCATCGCTCATGTTCCGGAAAACCGGCGGCTGTTTCCGCGGCTCACCGTCGACGACAATCTGAAGATGGGCGCCTTCATGAAGGACGCGCGCGGCAAATTTGCCGAGCGGCTGGATTTCGTGTTCGAGCTGTTTCCGCGCATGAAGGAGCGCCGCAATCAGATGGCCGGCACCATGTCGGGCGGCGAGCAGCAGATGTGCGCGATCGGCCGCGCGCTGATGTCCGATCCGAAACTGCTGCTCTTGGACGAGCCGTCGGCGGGACTGGCGCCGGTCGTGGTGCAGCAGGTGTTCGAGCTGGTGAAGCGCATCCGCGCGCAGCGGCCTCACCGTGCTGATCGTCGAGCAGAACGTGCAGCAGGTGCTGAAAGTGGTCGACCGCGCCTATCTGCTGGAGGCCGGCACCATCCGCGCCTCGGGAACGGCGGCGGAGATGCTGTCGACCGACACGATCAAGCAGGCGTATCTGGGAGTGTGATGAGATGATGATCGGATCACACTCGCGATGGTGCGCTCCCTCTCCCGCTTGCGGGAGAGGTCGCGCTGGGGTGGGGGTGCCGCCGCGACTCGCATCTGTGGAGAGAGCCCCCACCCGCAGCGCATCTGTCGATGCGCTGCGACCTCCCCCGCAAGCGGGAGAGGTGCAAGCCGAAGGCGACTAG
The DNA here is from genome assembly GCA_963696845.1 of uncultured Alphaproteobacteria bacterium. Taxonomy (GTDB): domain Bacteria; phylum Pseudomonadota; class Alphaproteobacteria; order Rhizobiales; family Xanthobacteraceae; genus Bradyrhizobium. The sequence goes on along the minus strand of CAVOLR010000019.1, from coordinate 25,407 downwards.
CACGCGATGCAGGGCTTCCTCGACATCTTCGACATCTACCTGCTGGAGGCCGTGATCAACGGCATCCTGCTCGGCGGCGTGCTGGCGCTGCTCGCGCTCGGGCTCAACCTGATCTTCGGCGTCATCGACGTCACCTGGATCTGCTACGCCGAGCTCGTCATGATCGGCATGTACGCGATGTACTTCCTGGTGCAGTATTACGGCCTGTCCTATTTCGTCGCGGCGCCGCTCACCATCCTGCTGGTCGCGCTGCTGGGCGCCGCCCTGCATTACTTCGTGATCGCGCCGCTGCTCGACCGCGCCGCCGATCAACCAGCTGCTCGCCACCGGCGGCGTGCTGTTCGTGCTGCAGAGCTTCGCCACCGTCGCCTTCGGCATCAACTTCCGCAATCTCGGCATCCGCCTGCCGGTGCTCTCGCTCGGCGACATGAATTTTTCCTACGCGCGGCTGCTGTCATTCGGCGCGGCGCTGTTCGGCATGGTCGCGGTCTATCTGTTCATGACGCGCACCTTCACCGGCACCGCGATCCGCGCCATCGCGCAGGACCGCCAGATCATGCCGCTGATGGGCGTCGATGCGCGGCGCATCTATCTCATCACCTCCGCGATCGGCGGCGGGCTCGCCGGCCTCGCCGCCTGCCTCCTGGTGCTGCAATATGACGTGCATCCCTTTGTCGGCCTGTCGTTCGGGCCGATCACCTTCCTGATCTGCGTGCTCGGCGGGCTCGGCAATTTCATCGGCGGCTTCGTCGCCTCGTTCCTGTTCGCCGAGATCATCACGCTCGGCGGCCTGTTCTCCGATCTCGAATGGGGCTACGTGCTGGCCTTCGTCTTCTTCATCGTCATGATGTTCATCCGGCCCGCCGGTCTGCTCGCGAGGCGCCGATGACGGCGCGATATGTCGGCTGGATCGTCGGGCTCTTGATCGCGGTCGCGCTGCCCTTCGTGCATCGCGATCCCTATCATTTGCACATCATGGTGCTGATCCTGATCTGGTCGTTCGCCTACACCTCGTGGTCGATCATGGGCCGCTTCGGCCTGGTCTCGCTCGGCCATGGCGGCTTCATGGGCGTCGGCGCCTATGTCACCGCGCTGCTGTGGAATCACCTCGGCCTCACGCCGTGGATCGGCATTCCCTTGAGCATGATCTGCGCCGGCGCGCTCGCGCTGGTCGTCGCCTATCCCTGTTTCCGCTTTCGCATCACCGGACACTATTTCGTGCTGGTGACCCTGGCGCTGTCCGGCATCGTGCTGCAGGTCATCACCGCCACGCGCGACTGGACCGGCGGCTCGCTCGGCTACACCCCGAACCGCAAGCCGAGCTGGTTCGCGCTGCAATTCGACGACAAGATCACCTGGTACATGATCGCGCTGTTCGTCTGGCTGCTCGGGCATCGTGATCTGGCACTGGATCGACCGCGGCATGGGCCGCCACGCCATGGAGGCGATCTCGGAGGACGAGGACGCCGCCGCCGCGGCCGGCGTCAACGTCACCGCCGAGAAATTGAAGATCACCCTGATCAGCGCGCTGATGACCGCGCTCGCGGGCGCGCTCTACACCCAGTATCAGATGTTCATCTCGCCGGACACGGTGAGCGGCATCGCGGTGTCCCTGCAGATGGTGTTCGCCGCGATCGTCGGCGGGCTCTATGTCGCGCTCGGCCCGACGGTCGGCGCCATCATCACCATCCTGCTGGCGGAAACGCTTGCGCATCTTCTTCGGCACCGGCGCGGTCGGCTGGGACAATCTGATCTACGGCCTGCTGCTGGTGCTGTTCATCATCTTCCTGCCCAAGGGCATTCTGGGCAGCATCTCCGAACGGTTTGCGCTCGCGCGCAAGTCGTAAAGGACTTTGCACGATGAGCGCCGCAGAAATCCGTTGGCCGGACTCGCTCTGGGCCGCGGTGACGCCGCAAGGTCCCGAGCTGCCGCAACTTGAAGGCACAGCGGAGGCCGATGTCGTGATCATCGGCGCGGGCTTCACCGGGCTGTCGGCGGCGTTGCATCTGCGCGAAGCCGGCGTCGATGTCGCGGTGGTCGAGGCGGCCGAGCCGGGCTGGGGCGCCTCGGGCCGCAACAACGGCCAGGTGATCCCGACATTGTCGCGGCCGGACCCCGACGACATCGTCGCCAAACACGGCGCGGCCGGTGAGCGCTTCGTCGCCATGCTGCGCGACAGCGCGAATGCGCTGTTCGATCTCGCGCGTCGCTACCAGATCCAGGCCGAGCAGGAGCAGACCGGCTGGATCCAGCCGGTGCATTCGCCCGGCCGCATTGAGATCGCCGAACGCCGCGTGCGGCAATGGTCGGCGCGGGGCGCGTCCGTCGAACTGCTGTCGCGCGCGCAGATGAAGGAGCATGCTCGGCTCGGAGGCCTGGTATGGCGGCTTCTGGAATCGCTCGGGCGGCCACGTCAATCCGCTGGCGCTGGCGCGCGGCATGGCGCGCGCGGTGCTCGACCGCGGCGGCCGCATCTTTGCGCGCTCGCCGGCACAAAATTTCGAACGGCGCGGCAATCGCTGGATCGTCAAGACCGCAGAGCGGCGAAATCTCCGGCCGCGCGCTGATCGTCGCGACCAATGCCTATACCGGCGAGTTCTCGAAATCGCTGCTTCCCGCGGTGGCGCACGAAGTGATCCCGATCTTCTCCTGGCAGATGGCGACCGAGCCGCTGTCCGAGGCGGCGCGCAAGAGCATCATCCCCGGCCGGCAGGCGATGTCGGACACCCATGGCGAGCTCTATTTCGCCCGCTACGACGCGCGCAACCGCCTCGTCACCGGCGGCGCGCTGATCAACGCCTACGACGGCGCGGCGCGATTGAAGCCCGTCGTCGCCGCGCGGCTGCAGCGGCTCTGGCCGCAGATCGGCGACGTCAAATTCGACTATGTCTGGAACGGCTATGTCGGCATGACCACCGACTTCCTGCCGCGCATCCATCGCCTCGGTCCCGACGCCTATGCCTGGACCGGCTGCAACGGCCGCGCGGTGGCCTTGTCTATTCCGCTCGGCGCGGAACTGGCGCGGGCGGTGCAGGGTTGTCCCGATCAGCGAGCTGGCGCTGCCCTTCACCGCGCCTGCGCCGTTGATCGCCCACGGATTGCTGCGCCGGCTCGCGCCGCTGCGGCTGATGCTGTTCCGGCGCGCCGACGCGAGAGAAATCGCTTGAGACCGGGAAACTTTCCATGAGCAAGAAACCCGCACAATCGCTCGCCTCCGAGCTCGATCGCTTCATCTCGCCGTTCCGGGTCGACGGCTCGACCCGCTTTCACCTGCGATCGCACAAGACCGCCGAGAAGGGCGGCATCGACAAGGACAAGGGCGAGAAGATCCTCGACGCCAACCGCAAGCGGCTCAGCGACTTCCAGGAGAAGCTCTATGCGCAGGACCGCTGGTCGCTGCTGCTGATCTTCCAGGCCATGGATGCCGCCGGCAAGGACAGCACGATCAAGCACATTTTCGACGGCGTCAATCCGCAGGGCTGCGAGGTCGCCTCGTTCAAGCAGCCGTCCACGCTCGAGCTCGATCACGATTTCATGTGGCGCGCCATGATCGCGCTTCCCGAGCGCGGCCGCATCGGCATCTTCAACCGCTCCTACTACGAGGAATGCCTGATCGTGCGCGTGCATCGTGAGCTGCTTCTCAAGGAGAAGATCCCGCCGAAGCTGGTGACGAAGAACATCTGGCAGGAGCGCTTCGCCGACATTTCCGCGATCGAACGCTATCTGTCGCGGCAAGGCACGGTTATTCTCAAGTTCTTCCTCAACGTCTCGAAGGAGGAGCAGCGCGAGCGCTTCCTCGACCGCCTCGACGAGCCCGCCAAGAACTGGAAGTTCTCGATGGCCGATGTCGCCGAGCGCAAGCTGTGGCCGCGCTATCAGGCGGCCTATCAGGACATGATCCGGCACACCGCGACGAAGGAGGCGCCGTGGTTCGTGGTGCCGGCCGATCACAAATGGTTCGCCCGTGTCGTGATCGGCTCGGTGATCGTCTCCACGCTGGAGAGCCTGAACCTGCGCTTTCCCCGCGTCGACAAGGCTTCGCTGGAGGAGTTCGCGAAAGTGCGCAAGGCGCTGGAGAGCGAAGGCAAGGGCACGACGCGCAAGGCAAAGAAGGCCGCGAAGAAAAAGTAAATGCTCCGGCGGAGGGCGTGTACTCACGAGGCCGACTGCAAGGGCAGTGGTTGCGACAGAAACCAAACGGAGACCAGTTACATGAGCATCGCCGATCCCAACAAAACGATCCTTACGGGCGAGAACCCGTTCATCCGCTTGAGCTCGAAGGATGGTGATCCGAACTCGACGGATGCGAGCTATTGGCGGATTATCTTTTCGCCAGCTGGGCCCGGCCACGTCCTCTACCTGAAGAGCGAACTGACGGAAGGGCGCTGGCGCATCTATTCCGACAACATCGCGATGGCGCGCTGGCTGCAGACCACCGTACAAGGCATGCTCAATGCCGAACTTTCCGACACCACGATCCCCTGTGCGGACGCGACGTTCTCCAAGGCGGGAGACCCGCGCTACTTCTGGACCGAGTACGTCAAGTCGCACGGCGAAGACATCTCGCTCACCTGGTTCGATATCGGCGAGCCGCTGCTCATCCACTCGCAGCCGAACCAGCTCCCCAACCGGCGCTACGGCGTATGCACTGTGTTGATACCGGCGCTCGGCACGCGGCTTGTTCGCAACGGCATTGAGGCCAAGGGGCAATCCTGGCGGCGCGAGCGCGAGGGGCGGCCCTTCTCGACATCGGCGCTGGCGTTCTCGGAAAGCTGGACGGACGCGGTCTGAGGCGGAACGGCAAGCAGTCGCGGACCCGTGCGACCGAGGTTCGAAAGCGGACGGGAGGTCGCACGCACCGTCCCTTGGGATTTATGACGTGCGGGCTAGATCAGCCCGCCGATGAACCTCAAGACGCTGACGATCAGCGCCGAGGCGCAGACCGCGGTGCCGAGATCGGCGACCTGGAGCAGAGCTGCACGCTGTTCGTCATCGAGTTCTGCAATCGCTTTGCGCATCGTCCGTCTCCCTATTTTCTCACAACGGAGAGAAGCGCCCCCGGTTCCCTTAACTCTTTCTTAACCATGCGCGCGCAAGGCTGGGCCGGCGCGGCCCGTCGGTCGCCGCCGTGTGCCGATTCCGATTCCCTGTGACTGTGACTTTTGCGCCACGCCGTTTTAACGGTTTGGTTCGTTGTGGATGCGACGGTCGCCGCGAGCGATTTCGTTTCGAACATGGGGAGTAGTCACATGAAAAAGCTGGTTCTCGTTGCATCCATCCTGGCAAGCACCACGGTTGCGGCCTCCGCCGCCGACATGGCGCCGCGCTATTACTCGAAGGCGCCGCCTCCGATGATTGCCCCGATCTACAATTGGGGCGGCTTCTATGTCGGCGTTAACGGCGGCTGGGGCTCGAGCCACAATTGCTGGAGCAACACCGCAGTTTTGGGCGTTGCCTTCCCGGCTCTGGGCGAAGGCTGCCACGACTCCACGGGCGGCACGGTCGGCGGCCAGGTCGGCTATCGCTGGCAGGCCGGCAACTGGGTGTTCGGTCTGGAAGCGCAGGGCAACTGGGCCGACTTCTCCGGTTCCAACGCCAGCCTGGTGTTTCGCGGCCTGACCAACCGCACCCGCATCGATGCCTTCGGCCTGTTCACCGGCCAGGTCGGCTACGCCTGGAACAACGCGCTGTTCTATGTGAAGGGCGGCGCCGCCGTCACCGACAACCGCTATGAAGGCGTCATCACCGGAACCGGCGTGGTCCTCGACCGCGCCACCGACACCCGCTGGGGCGGCGCGGTCGGCGCCGGCGTCGAATACGGCTTTGCGCCGAACTGGTCGGCTGCCATCGAGTACAACCACCTGTTCATGGGCACCAACAACTACGCCCTCACCAGCGTCGTCGCGCCGGTCGGCATCAACACCCGCGGCGAGGACATCCGCCAGGATGCGGACATGGTCAACGTCAAGGTGAACTATCACTTCGGCGGCCCGGTGGTCGCGCGCTACTGATCCAAAAAATTCGGCGTCAAACGAGGAAAGCCCCGCGAGAGCGGGGCTTTCTTTTTGCGACGTCGAGATTGCGTCAGCCGTTCACAGTTCCGTCCAATGCTGCAGCAGCTTGTGATAGTGGCCCAGAAACCCCGAGACGGACGGATGGTCGGGATGTGTTGCCGCCAGCGAAACGATGACCTGGCCCAGGTCGTAGAGCATCGACCGCCGCCCGTCATCGCGGATCAGGCTCTGTATCCAGAAAAAAGAGGACGTGCGGATCCCCCGCGTGACCGGCGTCACCTCGTGCAGGCTCGTGGCGGTGTAGAGGATGGCATGTCCCGCCGGGAATTTAATGGCCTTGTGGCCATACGTGTCCAGCACACGTAACTCGCCCCCGTCGTATTCTTCGGGTTCAGAGAAGAACACAGTCATCGAGAGGTCCGCGCGCAGGCGCAACCCCCCGGAGTCGGGGATATCCATAACGGCGTTATCGATATGCGCCCCGTAGTGCTCCCCGCCTTCGTACCGGTTGAACTTTGGCGGCAAGACCTTCAGCGGCTGCGCGGCATTCACGAAGGTCTCGTTGCTGCGCAGCGCTATCAGAATCATCTGCCCGATTTCGCGTCCAACGGGGTCGCTCTGGTCGATCTGCCGGTTCCGCTTCACTTTTTTCGCCAGAGGACCAGCCGTGGCCGCACCGTCGGTCCAGTTCGCCGCGTCGAGCTTTTGCCGCGCGTACGCAACCTGTTTCGGCGTGAGAAGGTTGGGAATCGCAACGAGCATGGTGAAAGGAAACCTGAAACTGGAGATTGCCGAAACGCGGAACTCGGGAGGCCACAGCTTAGCCGTTCCGGAGTTTTGGCGTCAACGCAGGGGAACGACGAAAGCCCCGCCAAGGCGGGGCTTTCTGCTTTTTGAAGAACTTGGGCCGGATCAGCCGATCGGCATCGCGAGATAGCGGGTGTTGTCGGCGCTCTTGATCCGCATCAGCACGCTGTGCTTGCCGGCGGATTTCGCCTCCGACAGAGCGCTGCGCAGCTCGCCGGCATTGCCGACGCTCTTGCCGCCGACGTCGAGGATGACGTCGCCGGACTGCACGCCGTGCTCGGCCGCGGGTCCTTCCGGATCGACCGCGGTCACCACGACACCCTTGCCGCCGGCGCCGGCCACGTCGCTCGCCGGCGCGACCGACACGCCGAGGTGCGGCGTGTTGCGCATCGATCCGTTGTCGCGCTCCTCGGCGCTGGCCTGCCTCTGATCGCCAGGCATCGCCGCGAGCGTCACGGTGACGCTCTTCTGCTGGCCCTTGCGCAGAATGTCGAGCTTGGCCGTACTGCCGGGCGCCATCGCCGAGATCTCGCGCGCCAGTGTGCGCGAGTCCTTCACCGCGTTGCCGTTGACGGCGGTGATGACGTCGCCGGCCTCGATGCCCGCTTTCGCTGCCGGCGTATCGGCCCTGGCCTCGTCGACCAGCGCGCCCGAGGCGTTCTTCAGCCCGAGGCTTTCGGCGATATCGGCGCTGACCGGCTGCACCTGCACGCCGATATAGCTGCGCGTCACCGCGCCTTTGTCCTTGAGCTGGGCGACGACCATCTTCGCGGTCGAGGCGGGGATGTCGAAGCCGATGCCGACCGAACCGCCCGAGGGCGAATAGATCGCGGTGTTGACGCCGACCACGTTGCCGTTGTTGTCGAAGGTCGGTCCGCCCGAATTGCCCTTGTTGATGGGCGCGTCGATCTGGATGTAGTCGTCATACGGACCGGAGCCGATGTTGCGGCCCTCCGCCGAGATGATGCCGGCGGTCACGGTGCCGCCGAGGCCGTAGGGATTGCCGACCGCGACCACCCAGTCGCCGACGCGCGCCTTGTCGGTGGCGAAATTGGCAAAGGCGAAATCGGTCTTGCCGTCGACCTTGATCAGCGCGAGGTCGGTCTTTGGATCGGTGCCGATCACTTTCGCCGTATAGGTCTTGCCGTCGTCGGTCGTGACCTCGACCGAACTGGCGTGATCGACCACGTGATTATTGGTCACGGCATAGCCGTCGGCCGAAATGAAGAAGCCGGAGCCGACGCCGGTGATCATCTGGTGCGGTTGCACCCTGTGGCGTTCCATTCCGCGCGGGCCGTTCTCGCCGAAGAAGCGCTCGAACGGCGAGCCCTGCATGAATGGCTGCATCTCCTGGCCGCTGGTGTTTGGGCCGTCGTCATCCGTCGCGCCCTGGTCGACCTTCACGCGCACCGAGATCACTGCCGGCTTCACCTTGGCGATCAGATCGGCAAAGCCCGCCGGGCCCTGCTGGGCCTGCGCCGTCGCCGCATTGGCCTGCGAAGCGAAATGTCCATATTCCAGGGGGCCACCGAGCACCAAAGCTGCGCCGACCACCGCGGCCGAGCCGAGCAGCGTCAAGCGCCGCAGCGACAGAATCCCGCGCTTGGGATCATTGAATTGCGTCATCGTTTCTCTCTCCACATCTGAATTGCCCGCCACTTGATGCAGAGATAACGCGCGGTTCCTTACGGCACGCTGTCGCGCGAATTAAGATTTGCTTGCCGGGAGCTTAATTCGCGGTAAGGCAGGGCATGAGTTTGATCTGGTTTCTGCGTCAAACCCGCTGCTAATCTTCGACCATGACGTCGGTTCGATGGGCCAAGGGCTACGCACAAGCTGAGCTTGATCGGGTGCAGCGTCGATTTGGCCTGGTCTTCCCGCCTGACTTGGTTGCTTTGTTGACGCGGAAGCGGCCGGTGGATGGCCACGACTGGACTGACGATCGCGCGATCAGGCGAGCGCTGGACCGGCCCTTCAACGGGCTTCTCGAATCCGTCGAAAGGGGCACCCTATGGTGGCCGGAATGGGGGAGGCTGCCTCCCACCGCCCGCGCTCGCGAACAAGTTCTGCGTGAAGTGGTTTCGCGCGCGCCTAAATTGATACCGCTGATCGGTCATCGATATTTGCCCGAGCAGCCGCACGAGTCCGGCAACCCCGTTTTTTCCATCTTCTACACCGATGCAATCTATTACGGTGCGAATCTGAAGGACTATTTCGAGAGAGAATTCACGGGCTCGTTTGGCCAGCCATCGCCAAGGCCGACAAAGTATATTCCCTTTTGGTCCGACCTGGTCGAGCGGTTCGCGCAGAACCGCAACCGCCCTGAATAACGGTCACCTAGCGCACCAACTGAGGAGCTGACGTAATCTTGAGGGCCGCCATCACATCTTCTTCCAGCGCCCAGATGCGGTCCTGTCCCCAATGCGCGGCGCCGCCATTGACGCGAAATGTCGGTGCGCCCCACAACCCCGCATCGAACAGAGCCACGCGGTTCTGCTTCGGCGCGCGCGCGCCAGCTTTCGTCCGCCAGCGCCGCGCGGACCTCGTCGTCCGGTAGTCCAACGCTGCGGGTGATGGCGAACAGCCCGCTGTCGTCGGCAAGGTCGATGCCTTGCGCGAACGAGCCGGCCATCGCCGCCTGCGCGAACTCCATGCCTCGTCCGAGCGCCTGCGCGCGAAAAAACACCGCCAGCGCCCGTTCCGCGCCCTTGCCGACGGGATCGGCGATCCTGCCAAAGGGCAAGCCGAGGAGATCCGCCTCGCGTTTGGTGTCGAGTGCGATGTAGAGGGTCTTCATGGCCGGCACCGGCAGGCCGCGCATCACCATCGGAAGAATGCATCGCGGCCGCAGCTCCGCGCCATAGTGCCGGGCAAGTGCCGCGATGCGCGGCACGCCGATATAGGTGTAGGGACTGCGAAACGAGAACCACGCCTCGATCACCGGCCGCTCGCCGGTCCCGGCGTCGATCCGGCCGGGATCGCTCAGCAACTCGCGTTGATAGGGTGCGAGCGGCGGGGAGTGCGGGCTGTTGTCCAAACCGAGCTCGCGAAGCCGCGTCTCGAGATGATGCAGGCGGTCGACGCCCCAATACCATTCGCCCTCGAAATAGAACATGGCGCCGAGATAGTGGCGAAGGCGGCGCCGCTCGGCCTCGCCCTTGCGCAAGGCTGCGTCGACGCTGCATTCGGGCGGCGCCTCGGCCGCGATCGCTCGCAATTGCTCGATGTCGCCGCGCCAGAGTGCTTTGCCGGCCACCGGCGCCCATGCGGGAAAATCCTGCGAGTGCAGCGCTGCGGCAAACGCCGCGTACGCGGCATCCCGAAGCTCGGGAGACGGACGCTTCGCTCCCGCAGGGAATTGCAGCCGGTAGCGCCGCGCCAGCCGCTCCGCGTCCCGCAAGGCATAGGCATCGAGCCGATGCCGCTCCGGCGCCGCCGAATCGTCGGGCGGCGGCACCAGCCAGGGTTCGATCAGGATGTAGTAGCGCTGAAGCAGGGGGTGCAGGAGCTGGGCGGCAAGGTGGCTGTAGGGATCGTCGGCCTGGTGAAAATAATGCACCGTGGGCTGCCTGCCCGACAGCTTGCGGCGCGCCGCGAAGGCCGACCGCCTGAGGTCGCGGAACGCTCCGCTGGTCAGCCCGGCGACCGCCATGGTTCGAACAGTTGCGCGCAGGCCCATCATGCCTCCCAACCGCACACGCAGGTTGCTCCGGCGGAACAGTCGAATTTTATTGACATTAGTAGTGCCATATCTTTAGATCAAGAGCGATGATGCCGCAGGCGGCATTGGCGATGCCTTTGAGGGCGCATGAACGATCTTGGCAAGGGATCTCCGTTCAGGCTGACGGCGGCGAAGACGGCCGACGACGCCGACGGCCGCAAGCATCGCTCGCAGAAGAGCCAGGCGCGCATCGTCAACGCCATGCTCGAACTGGTGGCCCAGGGCAATCTGGAGCCGAGCGCCGATCAGATCGCCGACATCGCCAAGGTCGGCCGGCGTTCGGTGTTCCGTCACTTCAAGGACATGGACACGCTCTATCGCGAAATGACCGACAGCATCGCGGCGACGATGGGGTCGATCGTGCTGCAGCCGTTCCAGGCGGCCGATTGGGCCGGACGGGTGATCGAGCTGGTCGACCGGCGCGCCGTCGGCTTCGAGAAGATGAAACCGTTCCTGCTGGCCGGGCAGGTGCACCGTCATCGCTCGCCCTATCTGAAGGCCTCGCACGCGCAATTCGTGCAGATGCTGCGGCAGATCCTGCTCGGACTGCTGCCGAAGGAGATCGCGCGCAATGCCGACCTCGTCGATGCGCTCGACATGCTGCTCAGCTTCGAGACCTGGAGCCGGCTGCGCGACGATCAGGGTCTTGGCATCGCCAAGGCGAAACGCGTGCTCAAAGGGGCAATCCAGTCGATGCTGTCAGACGAGGGCCTGCGCGACGCAGCGCGGGCGGATGGCGAGAATTGAGACCCATCAGTCAAATTGAAATTCGAATTGGTAAAACCAGGGAGGAACAGCAAATGACAAAATGGATTTTGGCCGGCGCACTCGTTCTCGCCGTCACCAGCGCATATGCCGAGGACAAGAAGCCGGCAAAGAAGCCGAAGGCTGTGGCGTCCGGACAGATGTTCTGCGGCCCGCAGGGCTGCCGGCCCGTGACGCCGGGATGCCACATCGAGCAACGGGTTTATATGGGCATGTCCGGCACGATGAACATGGAAGTCTGCAACTAAGTGCGTTCAGGCTCGTCTGTACGCTGGCTCTGCAAAGCGACCATCGTAGTCCGCATGAGCGAAGCGATATGCGGGGCCTTTCCCGGGTGTCGCTGCGCTCACCCGGGCTACGAACCTGGGGCGATCAGGCAGCTTCACGCGCCTGCCTGATCATCGCGTCGATCAGGCTTGCGAGCTGTTCGGGCTCGTCCTCCTGCAGGAAGTGGCCGGCGTTGCGAATGGTGACATGGGACTGCCCTTTCGCGCCCGGGATGCGCGCCTGAAGGATGCGATCGCCGCCGCGCGTGATCGGATCGCGGTCGCTGAAGGCGGTCAGGAACGGCTCGTCCCACCACTCCAGCACCTTCCAGGCCCCCTTGCACTCCGCCACCGAGGCGTGCGCGTCGGTGATCGGCACCAGCGCCGGAAATTGCCGCGCGCCGGCCTTGTAACTCTCGTCCGGAAACGGCGCGTCATAGGCCCGCTTCTCCTGATACGACAGGCCGCGCACGGTGCCCTTGCTGATCAACCAGCCGATCGGCAGGCGCGGCACATACTGGCTGAACGCCAGCCAGATCCTGAACGGCAGCGGAATCCTGCCGCCTCCCGCCGGCAGGCCGGTGTTGGCGGCGATCACGCCGGCGAAGCGTTCCGGAAAGCGCGCGACCAGCCGCAAGCCGATCAGCCCGCCCCAATCCTGGCAGAACAGCGTCACGCCTTTGAGGTCGCGCCCCAGCAGCCATTCGCTCATCCAGTCCACATGCCGCTCGAAGGTGTAGTCGGAGCGCAGCGCCGGCTTGTCGGAACGGCCGAAGCCGATCAGGTCGGGGGCCAGCACGCGATGGCCGTTGCCGACCAGCGGCGGAATCATCTTGCGGTAGAGGTAGCACCAGCTCGGCTCGCCATGCAGCAGCAGCACCGGCGCGCCGTCGCGCAGACCCTGGTCGAGATAATGCAGCCGCAGCCGCGTGCCGCCCTCGGCTGTGACCTCGGCATAATGCGGCGGATAAGGAAAATCCGGCAGGTCCGCAAAGCGCTCGTCGGGCGTCCGCAGCACTTTCATCTGGCAACATCCCGCTGCTGGTAGCAGGCTTGCGCGTTGCGGCGACGGCGGCGTGCGGCCCGGCAGCGCGAGCACGGTGCGGAAGCCGATATGCGACGTGCCGATCGAGGCATCGCCCGGCTGCCGCGCCGCGGGCCGATAGCGCATGCAGAAATTGGCCGCGCAGAGATACGATCCGCCCTTGATGACGCGAAACTGGCTGCGGAGATCGACTGGCGTCGCAACGCTGCCGGAGGAGGCGCGGCCACCCCACGCGATCCAGCGTCCATTGCCAGACATTGCCGGCCATGTCGTAAAGGCCGTAGCCGTTGGGCGGAAAACAGCCGACCGGGGACGTTCCCTTGTATCCCTTGCTGCCGAGGTTCAGCGTCGGGAAGATTCCGCGCCAGTGATTGGATTGCGGCGCCTCGTCGCTGTCGTCCTGCTGTCCCCAATTGAAGCGCGCACTATCGAGGCCGCCGCGCGCGGCGAACTCCCACTGCGTCTCCGTTGGCAGCGAATGTCCGGCCCAGCGCGCATAGGCTTGCGCATCCTCATAAGCCACCTGCACGACCGGATGATTCATGCGATGCGCGATTCGTGCTGTGCGGTCCCTCGGGATGACGCCAGTCGGCGCCGGGCACGAACCTCCACCATTGGGTGGGATCGTCGAGATCAGCGACATCGGCCGGCGCGACAAAGACGAAGGACCCCGGGCGCGGATCGCCGGCTAACGTCCGCGGCCGCTCGGCGACGGTGAGGTAGCCGGTCTCGCGGACGAAGCGCGCGAATTGCGCATTGGTCACGTCATGCGAGTTGATCCAGAATCCGCCCGCGGCCGATTGGCGGCGAGGGGCTTCCTCCAACCGGTAATCTTCCGATCCCATCATGAACCGGTTTTCGGCAATGAACACCATTCCCGCGCCGGGAGTCTCGGGCTCGTCGGATGCCGCGATACAGGCTTCGGGCAGAGCGGGACTGGCCGAGTCGATACGCGCGTGCAAGGCGTAGTGCCGCGCCGGCGATTGCGATGACCGCAATCACCGATCCGAGGATGCGCCGTCGAGCCAACTTCACCTCGCGATCTCCCTTCAATTTGCCCAGTAGATGTATTCGTCGCCGGGCGCGTAGGGAAAACTCAGGGGCTTGTCGATCATCACCGGCGCTTCCACCAGCGCCGGGAAGTGCGGCTTCTCTTGCTCCGCGTCGACCGCGGCGAGCGCCTGGCGCATGTCCTTTACCTTGTCGGGCATCGTGTCGGCGAGGTTCTTCCGCTCGGTCGGATCGTCCCGCAAGTTGAACAGCCACACCTTGTCGGGACGCGCCGCGACCTGCAGCTTGAAGTCGCCCGACAGCAGGACCTTGTAGTCGCCGTCGCGCCAATACAGCGACTTGTGCGGCGGCGACCCCGATGACTTCGTCACTGCTTCGACCAGATTCACGCCATCCATCGTCCGGTCCTTCGGAATGGCGCCGCCCGCGGCCGCCGCCGCGGTCGTGAAGATGTCGACATGCCCGACCGGCTTGTCGAACATCTGCCCTTTGCCGAGCCTCAGTGGCCATCGCATCATGAAGGGCACATGGATGCCGCCTTCGAAGAAGGTCGCCTTCCAGCCGCGAAACGGCTTGTTGATATCGGGCAATCCGATGTAGTGGGCGCCGCCATTGTCGCTGGTGAAGATCACAAGCGTGTTGTCGTCGAGGCCGCGCGCCTTCAGCGCATCCAGCACACGGGCGACATTGCGTTCGAGCGCGCGGATCATCGCGGCGTAGACGCGGAGCCGGTGATCGCTAATGCCGCCAAGCGCGTCGTAGTCGCTTTTCAGCGCCTGCAACGGCGTATGCGGGGCGTTGAACGCCAGATAGAGGAAGAACGGCCGGTTCTTGTTGGCCTCGATCGCCGCGACCGCCTGCTCGCCGAGATAGTCGGTCATGTAGGCCGAGGGCGCGAAGCGCTTGCTGCCGTTGTAGCGGATCGCGAACGGCAGGTTGGCCCAGATGAACTTGTCGATCGGGTCGAAATCCTGTTTCGAATTGACGACATCAGGATCGCTCTCCGGAAGATACATCGAGCCGCCGGCGTAGAACGCCAGCGCCTCATCGAAGCCGCGCGCTTCCGGAGCCGTGTCCTTGGTGCCCCCGAGATGCCATTTGCCGAGCATCAGCGTGCGGTAACCCCGATCTTTCATGACCTGTCCGATCATGACCTCGGAGGTCGGGACCTTCTGTTCGTCCCAGGGCGGATAGTCCTTTTCGCGCTCGCTGAAATAGAGCGCCGGCAACGCCTTGTCCGACGACATTTTTGCGATCAGCTTGCTGAACTGCTTCGCCGTCGGCGTGAACTCGAAACCGAACCGCGTGGCGTAACGCCCCGTCATGATTGCGGCGCGCGAGGGCGCGCAGGTCGCATCCCCCGCATAGGCCTGGGTAAAGCTGACGCCGTCCTCGCCGATCGAATTGATGCGCGGCGTCGGCACCGCGCCGCCTGCCACGCCGCCGCCGCGGAAGGTGAGATCGTTCCATCCGAGATCGTCGGCCAGGATCACCACGACATTGGGAGGGCGGCTGCCGGGGGGCTGCTCGGCGGCCGCGGGTCCGGCGGCCCAGACCACGGGCTGCGTTGGAGCCGACCGGATCGGTGATCGCCGCCACGAGACCGGGCAGGTAGTACCAGTAGCGTTCGAACGCCGTCCAGCCCGCAAGGCCAATGGCCGCGATCAGGACACCGCCTGCGATCAGGCGCGAGCGCTTCATCGACTGTCTCCCGGGACGGCCGGCAAATTTATTGACACTATATGTGTCATAAGATTGATTGACGGTCAACTGACGGGTTGGCCCACGGTCGGGTCGCGCTTTCGATGCCGGGGTCAATGGCGAGGGGAGTGAGACGTGCACATCATCCTGCGAAATGCGCTCCGCGCCGCGATCGTTCTCGCTGGCCTCTTGTTTGTGGTGCTGGCCGCCGGCTTCCTGCGCGATCCCGCGCTGTCGGCCGCGCGGCTCGGCGTGGCGCCGCTCGGTCTGCTCGGACAGGCGACGCTCCGCGGCGACTTCTTTGCCTTCTTTGCCGTGGGTGGACTGCTGTCGATCGCAGGCGCGCTGCGCGGCGACGCGCGCTTGCTGCTGGCGCCGCTGCTGCTGATCGTCATTCACGCTGGCGGGCCGCCTGATCACGGTTGCGGTCGCCGGTTTCGATCCCGCGATGGGGCCGCCAATGCTCGTGGAGGCCGTGATAGCGGCGCTGCTGTTGCTGGGCCGGCGCGTCTTTCGCGATGCCGAACCGCGCCCGGCCGGATTTCGGCGAGCTGCGATCGGCCTTGGCGCGATCATCGTGGTTGCCGTGGCGGCCGGCCTTGTCAGCCGCTTACCGGCGGTGAGCGCCTTTATTCTTGCGCGCACCGTGCAGGCGCGCCTTGCCGAGCCGATCGACCCGAACCTGTTCGATGGCAAGGCGCTGCGCCTGATCCTGTGCGGCACCAGCTCGCCATTGCCGGATCCGCATCGCGCCAAGGCCTGCGCCATCGTGATCGCGGGCGAGCGGGCCTTTGTCGTCGACACCGGGCCGGAATCCTGGAAAACGCTGGCGCTGATGGGCTTTCCCGGCGAGCGCATCGCCGGCGTGCTGCTGACGCATTTCCACTCCGACCATATCGGCGACCTCGGCGAATTTCGCCTGCAGACCTGGATCGCCGGCCGCAAGACGCCGCTGCCGGTCTATGGCGGTCCCGGCGTCGAGCAGGTCGTCGCGGGATTCAACACTGCCTATGCGCAGGATGACGTCTATCGCTCCGCGCATCACGGCAATGAACTCGTGCCGCTCGCTGCCGCGCCGCTCAAGGCTGCGCCGTTCC
Source organism: uncultured Alphaproteobacteria bacterium (assembly GCA_963696845.1). Taxonomy (GTDB): domain Bacteria; phylum Pseudomonadota; class Alphaproteobacteria; order Rhizobiales; family Xanthobacteraceae; genus Bradyrhizobium. Next base: position 8,979 of record CAVOLR010000019.1, on the reverse strand, counting down.
ATGTCGGCATGTCCGACACGCGCGATCGGTCGGAGCAAATTCTCGCCGACGGCGACCTCGTGATCACGGCTTTCGAGGTCAATCACGAGCCGGTGCGCCCGGCCGTCGGCTACAGGTTCGACTACAAGGGCCGATCGATCTTCATCAGCGGCGACACCAGCAAGTGGCCGAACGTCGCGGCCGGCGCCAGGGATGCCGACGTGCTGGTGCATGAAGCGCAATCGCAACGCATGCGGCAGATTTACGCCGATGCCGCCACGCAAGCCGGCAATCCCGTCATCGCGAAGATCATGACCGATATCGAAAACTACCACGCCAGCCCGCGCGATGCGGCCGAGGTCGCCAACGACGCGAAGGTCAAGCTATTGGTCTACACCCATTTCATCCCGCAGCTTGCGACGTGGTTTCTCCGGCCGCTGTTTTTCGAGGGCGTGTCCGATGTGCGGCCCGCTTCCGCCTGGGTGGCGGGCTTCGACGGCTATCGCGTCGACCTGCCGATCGGGTCGGATGCGGTGATCCAGGGCGAAGTTCCGGTCGGTCTGTTCTAGCGCCTTGAAGCCTCCACATTTGAATGGAGAAACGACCGGACACTGGTTTCGGGAGCCATGGATTTTCGGGGGACGATGACTTTTCGTCTGATCGGCGCAGCCATCCTGGGCCTGCTGTCGATCGCGCCTGCGCTTGCCGCCGAGGCGCCGGCCGAGCTGATCTCGAGCTATCGGCTCAAGCACGGCGAGGTCAAGGTCGTGCGCGATGCCACGCTCGATCGCATCGCGATGGAGCAGGCGCGCGCGATGGCCGCCAAGGACACGCTGAGCCATGAGGTGCTCGGCGCGTTTTCGAGGCGCGTTGCGCCGGCGCGCGCCGGCCGCGCCGCCGAGAACATCGCCTATGGCTATGAGGGTTTCGAGAAGACGCTGGGACAGTGGATCGATTCCTCCGAGCATCGCAAGAACCTGCTGCTGCATAATGCCTCCAGGGTCGGCATCGCGAGCGCAAAGGACGCCAGCGGCAAGCGCACCTATTGGGCGATGGTGATCGCCGGCGACTATGAGCCGAAGCCACTGAGGCGAGGCAGGGACAGCGAGCCGCTGGTCGCGGTGCGCCGCGAACCCGCACCCGCCAGCAAGCCGAAATCCAGCGACTGCCACATCAAGGTGCTCAGCCTCTGCATTTGAGGCGGAGCTACACCGCGTCCGCCGACGTCAGCAGCGCAAACGACCGCGCGGCGACCTTGTAGATGCTGTCGAACGCGAATGGCGTGGCGCTCGCGCCGTCGGCGATATTGGTGTCGAGCAGCAAGGTCCATTGCGGCCCGGCGCTGGTGTGCGGCAGCTTGAAGTCGACCTCGCTGTCGGCGCTGTTCATGATGATCAGTACGCTCTCGTCATCGCCGTGCCGCGCCACCGCCGTCTTGCGCGCGCGGCCGTCGAGCATGGCGCCGAAGCACCTGATCCAGCCGCTGTTCCAATCGTCCGCCGTCATCTCGTGTCCGGCGGCGCTGAGCCAGACCACGTCGCTGATGTCGAGCTGCGCGTCGTGCGCGCCGGTCAGGAAGCGGCTGCGGCGCAGGATCGGATAGTCGCGCCTGCAGCTGGATCACGCGTTTGGTGAACGCGAGCAGCTTTTGCGCGGGCTCGCCCATGCTCCAGTCGAACCAGGAAATGTCGTTGTCCTGGCAATAGGCGTTGTTGTTGCCCTGCTGGGTGCGGCCGAATTCGTCGCCGCCGAGCAGCATCGGCGTGCCCTGCGACAGCAGCAATGTCGCCAGCATGTTGCGCTTCTGCCGCTCGCGTAAGCCCAGCACGTCCTTGTCGTCGGTCGGCCCTTCGACGCCGCAATTCCACGAGCGGTTGCTCGAGCTGCCGTCGCGGTTGCCTTCGCCGTTCGCCTCATTGTGCTTGTCGTTGTAGCTCGCCCAGTCGTTCAGGGTGAAGCCGTCATGCGCGGTGATGAAATTGACGCTGGCCCAGCTGCGCCGGCCGTCGCGGTTGAAGATGTCGCCGGACCCGAGCAACCGGGTCGCCAGCGCGGACGGCGGCGCCTCTGCGCGCCAATAGTCCCGCGCGGTGTCGCGAAACTTGTCGTTCCATTCCGCCCAGCCGGGCGGAAAGTTGCCGACCTGGTAGCCGCCGGGTCCGGTATCCCAGGGCTCGGCGATCAGCTTGACGCGTCGAGAGCAGCGGGTCCTGGTCCATCGCCTTCAGGAAGCCGCTCTGCTCGGTCGAAGCCGTGAGGCCTCGCGCGCCAGGATGGTGCCGAGATCGAAGCGGAAGCCGTCGATGTGCATGTGCCCGCGCCCAGTAGCGCAAGGAATCCATCACCATCTGGATCACGCGCGGATGCGACAGGTTGACGGTGTTGCCGGTGCCGGTGTCGTTGATGTAGTAGCGCTTCTGGTCCGGCAGCAGGCGATAATAGCTGGCGTTGTCGATGCCCTTGTAGGACAGCGTCGGGCCGTGCTCGTTGCCTTCGGCGGTGTGGTTGTAGACGACGTCGAGGATCAATTCGAGGCCGGCACCGTGCAGCTTCGCCGTCATCTCCTTGAACTCGCGAAGGCTGTTGGCGACGTCGGCGGCGTAACGCGGGTCCGGCGCGAAGAAGCCGATGGTGTTGTAGCCCCAGTAGTTGGTCAGCTTCTTGTCCAGCAGGTTGCTGTCGTTGATGAAGGAGTGGACCGGCAGCAGCTCGACCGAGGTGATGCCGAGCGCCTTCAGATAGTCGATGACGGCCGGCGAGCCGAAGCCGGCATAGGTGCCGCGCAGATTCTCGGGCACGCCGGGATGCTTCTTGGTAAAGCCCTTGACGTGGGTCTCGTAGACGATGGTCTCGTCCCAATGGACGTTCTGCCGCTGCGCCTCCGCCTGCCAGTCGAAATCGGGATCGACCACGACGCATTTGGGCATGAAGGGCGCGCTGTCGCGGTCGTCGAAGGTCAGGTCGTCGCTGCTTTCCATCTTGAGCCGAATCACCGCGGCGAGAGCCCGCCGACGTGCCGGTCGAGCAGCCGCGAAATTTCAGTCTGTCATAAACCTGGGTCCGTATATTCCTCGGGCGTTGAACCGGTGCCGTCTCGCGCTCGCCGTCGAACAAGATTTCCGCCGGCGAAAACAGCGCGTAAATTGCCGCTGTTCGTTGATTTTTCCGGGTGTGGCGCGGCTGACAATCGATCTCAGCTAGCTTATGCAGGACGAGCTGCGAGACACGCGGGCAGGGGAGTTGCGATGTCCGATCAGACGAGCATGAACGGAACGATCAACAAGCAGGCGCTGCTGGCGAAATACCTCGCCGAGCGCGACAAGCGGCTGCGCGCGGACGGCAACGCGCAATATCTGCGGCTCGAGGGCCAGCTCTCGCATTACAAGCGCGATCCCTACGCCGAGCCGATCAACCGCGAGGCGCTGTTCGATCACGTCACCTTCGCCTTCGTCGGCGGCGGTATCGCAGGCCTCGTCACCGGCGCGCGGCTGGTCGAAGCGGGGATGTCACCGACGTCCGCATCGTCGAGAAGGGCGGCGATTTCGGCGGCACCTGGTACTGGAATCGTTATCCCGGCGCGCAATGCGACACCGCCTCGATGGTCTACATGCCCTTGCTCGAGGAAACCGGGCACATGCCATCGGAGAAATACGCGCACGGTCCGGAAATCCTCGAGCAATGCCGCCGCATCGGCCGCAAGTTCTCGCTCTACGACAATGCGCTGTTCCAGACCGAGGTGACCGCCATCGCATGGGACGAGAGCGGAAAGCGCTGGGTGATCTCGACCGATCGCGGCGATCGTTTCACCGCAAGCTATATCGGCGTCGGCACCGGGCCGCTGCATGTGCCGAAGCTGCCGGGCATATCAGGCATCGAGACCTTCAAGGGCCATTCCTTCCACACCAGCCGCTGGGACTACGACTACACCGGCGGCGATGCGGCAGGCCGGCCGATGACGGGACTTGCCGACAAGCGCGTCGCCATCATCGGCACCGGCGCCACCTCGGTGCAGGCCGTGCCGTATCTGGCGCGCACTGCCGCGCCGGCTCTATGTCGTGCAGCGGACGCCGTCCTCGGTCGACGTGCGCGCCAATGCGCCGATCGATCCGAAATGGTTCGAGGGCATCGCCACGCCGGGCTGGCAGACGCGCTGGCTGACAAATTTCACCGACAACCAGGCCGGCGGCGGCGCCGCCGAAGATCTGGTGCAGGACGGATGGACCGATCTGTCGCGGCGCATCCGCGGCAAGTTCAAGCACCTGCGGCGCGAGGAACTGACGCAGGCCGCGATGCTGGCCGCCTTCGAGGACACCGATTTCGAGAAGATGGAGGAAATTCGCGCACGCGTGGATTCCGTCGTCGGCGACCGCGAGACCGCGCAGCGGCTGAAAGCCTGGTACCGGCAATTGTGCAAGCGGCCGTGCTTCCACGATGCCTATCTGCAGGCGTTCAACAATCCCTCGACCACGCTGGTCGATACCGACGGCAAGGGCGTGGAGCGCATCACCGAAAAAGGTTTCGTGGTGGCGGGCGTCGAATATGAAGTCGATTGCATCATCTATGCGTCGGGCTTCGAGGTCGGCACTGAATTTCGCAGCCGCGCCGGTTTCGACCTGGTCGGGCGCGACGGATTGAAACTGTCGCAGGCGTGGGGCGAGGGGATGAAGTCGCTGCACGGCACGCATGTGCATGGCTTTCCCAACGCCTTCTTCGTGCAGCCGGCGCAGGGCGCCAACCTCATCTCCAATGTCCCGCACAATCTGACCGAGTCGGCCGTCACGATCGCCGCGATCGTGCGCCATGCGGCGGAACAGGGCGCGCGCGAAATTGAGGTGACGCGCGAGGCGCAGCAGGCCTGGGTCGAGCTGCTGCTCACCGCGCCGCCGCGCCTGATCGGCTCGCCCGACTGCACGCCCGGCTATTACAACAATGAGGGACAGGCGCCGACACCGGCCTCTCGGCTCAACGTCGGATATCCGGCCGGCCCGAGCGCCTATTTCCGCTATCTCGGGGCATGGCGCAGCGCCGGCGATTTCAAGGGGCTGGCGTTTCGGTGACGCACTAGACGATCAAGCAAGGAATGAAGGAGCCGAGAGAATGCAGGGATCAATGCAAGCGGTTTCGCACTGATCAAGCCCGGCCAGACCTATGTCGGCAAACAGGGTTTTACCTACGGCGCCGGTGTCTCGAAGGAGACCGCGGGCGCGCAGAAGGTCTGCATGAACGTGCTGCCGATGCCGCCGGGCGCGGTCGCGAAAGCGCATTACCATGAGGGCATCGAGACCATCGCCTATATGCTCGATGGCGAATGCAGTGTGTATTACGGCGACGATCTCGAGAAACGTGTCGACGTGCAGAAGGGCGATACCTGTTTTCTCGGCCCCGACATTCCGCACGCGCCCAGCAACGAAAGCGGCAAGCCGTGCACCTGGATCGTGGTGCATTCCTCCGGCAGCGATCAGGACGGCATCGTGCTGCTGCCGGAGCTCGATGCAAGGCTGCGGGCGCGGATGGGTCGAAGACTTCCGCGCTCACGCCAGATATCCGGACACGCCATCCCACAATAATTTCACCGCGGTCACGACCAGCAGCGCGTAGCAGGCGCGATAGATCTGGCGCTGGTCCAGTGAGCCGTGCAGCCGAAAGCCCAGCCACACGCCGGCGGGAATCGCGAACAGACAAAATCGCCATCAATTCCCACACGCCTGATGTCGGCCGCACCAGCAGCAGCCACGGCACCGCCTTGGTCGCGTTGCCGACGGTGAAGAACAGGCTGGTCGTGCCCGCATAGATCTCCTTGGTCAGGCCGAGCGGCAGCAGATACATCGCAAGCGGCGGTCCGCCCGAATGCGCCACCATGGTGGTGACGCCCGAGGCGAGGCCGGCGCCGATCGCCTTCGGCGTCGAGCGCGGCTGGATCGCCGTCTCCGCGCCTGCCATGAGCCAGAGGCCGACGAAGGCCAGCGTGGTCACCGCCATCACGATCGAAATCGCGCGGTGATCGAGAAAACGAAACAGCAGGTAACCGAGCGCGATGCCGACGACGAGTCCCGGCAGAAGCAGCAGCAGATCCGGCTTCGACCAGGTCGAGGGCTTCCAGTAGCGCAGCGCGAACAGGTCCATCGCAATGAACAATGGCGCCAGAAGTCCGCCGGCGGTGACCGGGTCCATCACGATCGACAGCAGGGGAATGCCGACGATGGAGAACCCGCCGCCGAATGCGCCCTTCATGAAGCAGATCAGGAACACGCCGGCAAAGGCGACCAGGATGGTCGCAAGCGTCAGGTCCGCGGGCGAGGAGATCGTCATGACATCCTCCCCTGTCCGGAAAGCGGGACGAGACCCTGGACCGCCGCTTCGATCTGGCTCCGCGCGATGCCGATGTCCTGCAGCGCGCGGTCGTCGAGTTCGCGCAGCGTTGCGATGGCGGTGCGGCGGACGACATAGCCGGCGACGGCGTCCCAGCAGGCGACGCAAATCCGGGAGACGGTGGCGGGCCGCTTTGCGGCCGCGGGCCGGGCGATCGTGACGAGGGTTGCTGACATTTCCGTTCTCCATGGCTTGCTCCGGGCCATGCGGGTCCGTCGGCGCAAACGGGTCGCGCCGGCCGCTCGCTCATTGGCCGCGGAAAACTCAATGTCCCGGTACAATCCGGTTGATATGGCTATATTGATCCGATATAGTCTCGGTGCAATCGAAACATTGTTCTCGGAGCAATTGGTCCGTGCAATTATGAAATCCGAATATCTGAAGCTCGCCGATACCATCGCCACCGAGATCGCCGACGGCACGCTCAAGGCCGGCGATCGCCTGCCGCCGCAGCGCAATTTCGCCTGGGAGCGCAAGATCGCGGTCTCCACCGCGAGCCGCGTCTATTCCGAACTGTTGCGCCGCGGCCTCGTGGTCGGCGAGGTCGGGCGGGGCACCTTCATCTCGGGCGATGCCAAGCGCGGCGTGACGGCGCCGAGCGAGGTCAGCGGCATCCGGATCGACCTCGAGTTCAACTATCCCTTGCGTCCCGACCAGACCGCGTTGATCGCAAAGAGCATCGACGGTCTGCAGACGGCCGCGGCGCTCGAAATCCGCGTTGCGGCCGGCGACCACAATCGGAACGCCGGCGGTCCGCAGCGTCGCGGCTGCCCATTTGTCGCAAGGGCGCGTGGTCGCCGTCGGCGGATCAGCTGGTGTTCACCGGCAACGGACGGCAAAGCATTGCCGCCGCACTTGCCAGCGTGGTGCCGGCTGGCGGCCGTTGCGGCGTCGAGCCTTTGACCTACCCGTTCGTCAAGGGCATCGCGGCCCGGCTCGGTATTTCACTGGTGCCGCTCGCCATGGACGCGGACGGCGTGCGGCCCAACTCGGTGCAGAAGGCGCATCGCGAGGCCCATCTCTCGGCCATCTATATCCAGCCGGTGGTGCAGAATCCGCTGGGCATGACCATGCCGCCCGCGCGCCGCGCCGATCTGTTGCGCGTCGTCGAGAAGCTCGACCTGCCCGTCATCGAGGACAATGTCTACGGTTTCCTCGATCACGAGATCGCGCCGCTGGCCGCGCTGGCGCCCGATCGCTGCATCGTCATCAACTCGCTCTCCAAGAAGGTCGCGCCGGGCCTGGCGCTGGGCTTCGTCGTGCCGCCGCGGCGGCTGCGCGAAACCGTGATGGCCGCGGTGCGTTCGGGCGGATGGACGGCGTCCGGATTTGCCTTTGCCGCCGCGCAGCGGATGCTGGGCGACGGCACCGTCGCCGAGCTGTCGCGGCTGAAGCGCATCGACGCGCGCGCGCGCCAAAAGCTGGCGATCGAACGTCTTTCGGGCTTCGACATCCAGACCAATGGAAAATGCTATCATCTGTGGCTGATGCTGCCGCCGCACTGGCGCTCGCAGACCTTCGTCGCGGCCGCAGCCAGGCGCGACATCGCGCTGACGCCCTCGACGACCTTCGCCACCACGCCCGGCCACGCGCCGAACGCGGTGCGGCTGGCCTTGGCGGCGCCGACCATGGATCAGCTCGACGACGGCTTGCGCACGCTGGCCGCGCTGCTCGGCGCCAGCGAGCACGATTTCGAATTCGACGGAATGAGCGGTCCGATCACGTCAGCTTACCTGCCACTCAGCGACAGGCTGATGCGGGTGACGATCCTATCCCAGGCCCGCTCCTCCTGCGCAGGATAATTGATCAGGACGCAACGCACGGAACCGTTCGAGAAGTTGCAGCGGTCATACCAGACTTTGTCGCCCTTATAGCCTGATACGGCGAAAAAATGCGGAGTGATGCGCTTGTATTGAAGTTGCGCCGGCGGATGCTGACTGGCGAGAAACGCAGCAGGCGAAACGTTCGAACCGATGGCCGCGGCCTGTATCGTAAGGTCGGCGCGACCGTCGGCGCTCCGAAACCGCTGCCCCTCGCCTTGCGGTGGGCGTCCAGCGTTTTCGGTAAAGATCGATGAGGGAATATCTACAGAAGTTTCCGTCTCCGGGATGGTGTAGGTCTGCCATCTCACGGGCTGTGCAGAGGCAATCTGGGTTGAGCCGGCGAGCACCACAAGCGTGGCTTGCAAGAGCATCTTCATCGCCCGTTCCATTCAGAAGTCAATTCGGCAGCAACTGTAGCGCCTGGGAAAAAGCCGTACTTCGGCGTTTGTTCCACGATGTCAGGGCGGGACTTCGCACCTCGCGTCGCCTGGTTGAGGTCGAGGTCGTTGAGCACAAGCAGGTGACGGGGCGACACTGCTTCCAAGTATTTTAGAAATGGTGATCATGACGTTGAGGTCGTTCCTCTGCATCGCGCGTTCGCCCATGCGAGCGATCACGGTGCAATCGAGAAAATGCCGTCTTTCCCGTCAGCGCGGAGGGCGCGTGCCGGCGCTAGCTGGACGAGGCCTCGCCAAAGCGGTCGAAGTCCGAGGCGTCAGGTGCGATCGTCATGCTCGCCCTGTAGGGGGAATGAAGCAGGAGCGTGAACAGCGCCCGGTTGGCCTGGTATCGCGCACCTGGCCTGCTG
>CAVOLR010000018.1:0-656865 GCA_963696845.1 uncultured Alphaproteobacteria bacterium | reverse complement strand
GCGGTCGAAGTCCGAGGCGTCGGGTGCGATCGTCATGCTCGCCCTGTAGGGGGAATGAAGCAGGAGCGTGAACAGCGCCCGGTTGGCCTGATATCGCGCACCTGTGCCTGCTGCTGTCCGATCCCAGCATGAGCAGATCGCCCTCGGCCGTGCAAATATACCACCGCCAGGTCCGCCGGCGCTTCCGCACGATTGCTTCAAAAGTCTGGAATTGCGCCGTCATCGTCCCCAACGAAGCTGTCCCAACCTCACCATGTGTCATTTTTGCCATGGGGCAGGTTCAACGATTCCCGCAAATTACTTGAATTAACAAATGCCGGGCTCGGAGGGTGATGCGCAACGGCAACACTCAAAGTAGTTGGGGTTTTCGAATACAATCGCAAAGAAACTATTTGATAGCCGAAATATCGAAGAGTAGGTCTGCCATGAACGATGATGGCGGCAACCGCGACAAACGTACTATCATTGATTTCATTCGCTTGTCCCTTGGGCCTTTTGGAACGAGAGATCACCCCATCGCACAGCCGGATCGCGCTGTTCATCGACGGCGCCAACCTTTACTCGACCGCCAAGACGATCGGATTTACATCGACTACAAGCGCCTGCTCCGGGAATTCCAGCGCGCGGCGAGTTGTTGCGGGCGTTCTACTACACCGCCGTCGTCGAGGATCAGGAGTTCTCGTCGATCCGCCCGCTGGTCGACTGGCTGGACTACAACGGCTTCACCGTCGTCACCAAGGCGACCAAGGAGTTCGTCGACTGATCCGGCCGGCGCAAGGTGAAGGGCAACATGGACATCGAGCTCGCGGTCGACGCCATGGAGCTTGCCGAACACATCGACGAGATGATCCTGTTCTCCGGCGACGGCGATTTCCGCTCGCTGGTCGAGGCGGTGCAGCGCCGCGGCGTCCGCGTGACCGTGGTCTCGAGCATGGCGAGCGATCCGCCGATGGCCGCGGACGAACTGCGCCGCCAGGCCGACGTATTCATCGACCTCGTGACGCTGCAGCCGAAGAGTGGGCCGCGATCCCTCCGAGCGGCCGCCGCCGCGCGAGCCGCGCCAATCGAATTCCGCACCGGCGCCCCGGTGCCGCAGGGCAACGACACCGATTTCGACAATTGAGGGCGCGCGCGCCGAGCTGACGGCGGCGAAATACGTCATAGCGATCTATCCCCGGACGGCTTCCGTAGCCCGAGCTCCCTCGGATACACTGACGCTTCCGGAGGTCCGGAGGTCCCGCGATGAGGCGGCGAGAGTTTCTGGCCGTGTCGGCAGCGTGGCTGCAAGCGGGTCGCTCGCGGTCAACGCCCAGCAAGGCCGCCCCCGCAGGGTCGGGATCCTCTTTCCCGGCGAGCGGGCGCAACGCGAAATGATCAGCGAAGGCGTGGCGTGTGGTCCGGCAGCGAACCCTCGTGCTGACGATCCGATCGCCAACGGCGTCGACAACTGCTCGCCAGTACCCCGTGGATTGGCGGCCGACGTCGATGCCCCCGTTGCGCTCGGTATCCAGACCGCCTGCCCGCGGTACGGCGGACGTCGACGACCCTCCTGTCGCGCGGTCGATCGGTCCGACCCGATCGCCAGCGCGGATGCCCAGGTCGCAGCTGGCGCGGCGGAAGATCACCGGAATCTCCCCGACGCGGCGGAAATCGCCCGGCAAATGGGTCCAGATCATCAGAGAGGTGCTGCCTCACGTCCAAAGGGTCGCTTTGCTGTTCGACTGTCATCTCGATCAAACGCAAGTCAAATCCGGAGAGGATGTCGCCCGAAACCTCGGACTCGAAACACTGCGGTTCGGGATCGATCGACCGGCGGAATTTCGAAACGCGTTCGAGCGCGCTGTCGCTGCAAAGGTGGATGCGATGCTCGTCCACTCGTCGCCCGTCTTCGTCGACCAGGCTTCGGTCATCGCCGAGCTCAGCCGCGAATTTCGCTTGCCGTCGATCGGGCTGTTTCCGATCTACGCCAAGGTCGGGGGCTTCATTTCGTACGGCCCCAATAATTTCGACCTGATCAAGCAGACTGGCGGTATTGCCGGAAAGATTCTGCGCGGGGCAAATCCGGCGGACTTTCCGATCCAGAGGCCGATCTATGTGTCGTTTCTGATCAATATGACGACCGCCAAACTGCTGGGGCTCACGATTTCGGCATCCCTGTCGGCGCTGGCCGACGAGGTGATCGAATGACGAGTTCGCGTCGCCGGCTCGACCGGGCTTGATGCCTGACATCGGCGGCCCTTGCGTCTCGGGAACACGCAGCCCACTTCATCGTTGAAGCTTCCGGAGGGTCCGATGTCCCGGATAACAGCGCTTGTTCTCGCCATGCTCGGCAGCGTTGTCCTGCCGGGGCAGGCTTTTGCGCAAGCCCTCCCGCCCGCAGGCTCGGCTGGCGCCGGCAATGCCCCGATCAGCGGCGTGCCTTACGGCCCGGCCAATCCGAGAAGCGCGTCCGACCCGAGCGGCATCGGCAATGCCGGCGGCGTGCCGCCGCTTCGCAGCAACACGCCGGCCCCCGTGGTCAACTCGTACCAGACCGCGCCGATACGCCCGGTCACGCCGCCGTCTACTCTTGGCGGTTCGTCACGCATCGTCGCGAACAAGCCGTCGAGCCGAAGAGCAAGACGCCGTCGCGCCGGCGCGGGCGCCCCGAGGTCTCCCACTTCACCGGCATTTGCCGGGGCTGCTGACGTTTCGTGGCTGTCAGCGCGGCGCGGCCTTTACAGATTTGAACCGCTGTGCGATCTGATTGCCGCCGGGCTTGATTGCAGTCGCCCGGTGCCAAGGCATTTCGCCCAAGTACTGCACTTCGCCCGCACGCCGGGACGAGGGATTTGGCGAAATGCTGGTATCTCCAGATCATCCGGGCTCGGCGGCGGCATGGGAGGGTTTCCATGCCTAAATCTGCTCGTGCTGGCCGCGTGGCTATCCTTTGGCGGGGCGATGAAGCGGCGCGCCGCGACGTCAACGCAGAGACCGGCAGGTTCGCTGCCGTCTTCGCAGGCCTTGCCGCGCTTGGCATCGACGCCGAACCGGTGGTCTATGAAGATGACGTTGCCGACGCGGTGCGCACCCGGCTCGCCACAGTCGATGGCGTGCTGGTCTGGGTCAACCCGATTCATGAGGGGCGCAACCGCGCTGGTCTCGACGTGCTGCTGCGCGACGTCGCGGCGCGCGGGGCGTGGGTGAGCGCCCATCCCGACGTGATCCTCAAGATGGGCACCAAGGAGGTGCTCCATCGTACCCGTACGATGGGGTGGGGCTGCGACACCGCGCTATATCGCACGCTCGATGCCATGCGCGCCGAGTTGCCGGCGCGGCTTGCCGCCGGCCCACGGGTCATCAAGCGCAACCGCGGCAACGGCGGCCAAGGCGTCTGGAAAGTCGAGAGCCTGCCAATTCGCCCGATGCTGCGCGTGCTGGATGCCACGAAGGACGCCTCCGAGGAGCTGTCGCTGGACGACTTTGTCGATCGATGCGCCGATTATTTCGAGGACGGTTGCGTGATCGATCAACCGTTCCAGACGCGCCTCGGCGAAGGTGTGGTGCGCTGCTATATGGCAGGCGATCGTTGTGCCGGCTTCGGCCATCACAAGGTCAGAGCCCTGGTCGACGCTCCGGCCGCGCGCGCCGAAGCCGGGCCGCGGCGCTACACGTCCAACGCCGATCCGCGATTCCAGCGACTGCGTCGCTTGATGGAAGACGAGTGGACACCGCAGCTGACCTCATTGCTGGATATTGCAAGACGCGACTTGCCGATGATCTGGGATGCCGACTTCATGCTTGGGCCGCCCCAGGCCGACGGCGCCGATCGTTACGTGCTTGGCGAGATCAATGTCAGCTCGGTATTTCCGATTCCCGACCAGGCCTCGGCGGAGATCGCCCGCTGCGTCGCGGATCGTCTGCGGTCGGAGGTTTGAACGGGACGCGAAAACGCGTCGCGGGAATGCCCTGCCGGTAACGTCCGCTGACCAAAGCGGCCGGCTCGTTGCTCACGGCCAGCCGGGCCTGGGCGCATTGTTCGGGTGTCGAGATCCATCGGTGCGCCGCTCAGGACCGCCCCTTCATCAACCTGAAGGCTTCCCCGACCTCGAAGGGCGTCATTCGTTTCGACTTCGGCGGCAGATGATCGTTGAGGAGCCGCGCTTGCCGTGCCGCGATCCGGTCGCGCTGGTGGCCGTCTGTCTCGGCGTGATAGGCGCGCATGTCAGCGACAAAGTCGCGTGCCGCGTCGGGTGGTATATCGAAATTCCACTGCACCATTCTCAAAACGCCGCTCTCTCTTTTGGCTTGCATCGGCCATGCCCTTCAATCGCTTCACAGACCTGCCGGGCGTTCAATGGGTCCAATCTATCCCCCATTAGCGGGCTAATATGGACTATATTCCCTAGAGACTATATACCTTATCGTGCTCGATCCCGCAAATGCAGGATTGGCCAAAAATCGTCGGGAGAAACGTCAGGAAGTTTCGGCTGCAAAGGGGTATGACGCAGGAAAAGCTGAGCTTTGAAGCAGAAATTGACCTGACCTATGTTGGCGGAATTGAACGTGGCCGACGCAATCCGAGTCTTCTGGTGATGGCTCGGATTGCTGATGCCCTCTCGACGCCACTCGTGAAATTACTGAACGAATAAGATAGCCGATCGCCCTCGATTTCACGCGTCGGGAAGCACAACACCCGTCAGCTCGGCCAACCGGGCAAGCAGTTGGTCCTGAAACCTGGGATCGCTGGCTTCACTGGCCGGCTGCTCTTGCCGCATGTGATGCCAATAGCGACCGCTGACCAACGCGGCAGGCTCGTTGCTCACGGCGAGCCACGCTTGGGTGCGTTGTCCGGTGTCGAGATCGACCGGCGCACCTGCGCCGCCCATTCTCGTGCGCACCCAGCCGGGATCGACCGCGTTGCTCATGACATTGGGCCAGCGCCGCGCCAGCGCAAAGGCAAGGGCGACGACATGCAATTTGGTCTCGGCGTAGGCCTTTGCCGTATCCCAGGGTCGCTTCGTCCAGTCGAGATCATTCAGTGAACCCTCTCCGCCGCGGTGCAGCCCGCTACTGAGATACACCAGCCGGCAGGGCGCTCGATCAGCGCCGTCAACATGTAGGGCGCAAGCGTGTTGATCGCGAAGGTGCTGGCATGGCCTTCCTGTGTCGCGCCGCGGCTTCGCTGCGTGTAGACGCCGGCGTTGTGGATGACCGCATCCATGCGCCCGATCGCGTTGACCTGGTCGGCGATGCTTCGGTCTCCACGGCGCTGCTGAGATCGCCGACGACAACGCCGGCAGCGCGTGAGGCCAGGCCCGCGATGCTTGCCGCGCGATTTGCCGAGCGCGCGTGCAGCACCACTTGATGGCCGTCGTCGAGAAGCGACTGCGCGGCGCCACAGCCGAGGCCGTCCGTGCTGCCGGTGATGAAGACGATAGCCATCCGGTGCTCCTCTTTGTGCCGCGGAACCGCCGCTCGGCGTTTTCTGTAGTGTACAGCGGAAGCCGCCCGGCTTCTCGCATTGCGGAAACTGGCGTAATGTTTCTGCAGGGGAGGGATACGGCACGACCACTGGTCTTGTGCCCGGCGCTCAGGCGATACTTCGTTCCAACGAAAACAAATTTCGCGCGACCTGGCGTCGCGCGGCGCAACGGGGAGGCTGGCATGCACGACATCGTCATTCGCGGCGGCACGCATCATCGACGGCACCGGCAAGCCGGCCTTCACCGGCGACGTCGCCATTGCCGACGGCACGCATCGCGGCGGTCGGCGGCAAGCAGGGCCCGGCGCGGCGCGAGATCGACGCCGACGGGCTGCTGGTCACGCCCGGCTGGGTCGACGTGCACACCCATTACGACGGCCAGGCGATGTGGGACCCGCTGCTCGCGCCGTCGTGCTGGCATGGCGTCACCACGGTGATGTTCGGCAATTGCGGCGTCGGCTTCGCGCCGGTGAAGAAGCAGCATCGCGGCGCGCTGATGGATCTGATGGAAGGCGTCGAGGAGATTCCCAATCCGGTGCTGGCCGCCGGCCTGACCTGGGAGTGGGAGACCTTCCCGCAATTCATGGACGCGCTGGAGCGGCGCGACCGCGCGTCATCGATGTCGCGGCGCAGGCCGCGCATCTGCCGATGCGCGTCTACGTGATGGGCGACCGCGCGGTGCGCCGCGAGGCGGCGACGCCGGACGACATCGCCGAGATGCGCGAAGCTCACCGTCGAGGCGCTGCGCTCCGGCGCGTTCGGCTTCACCACCTCGCGCACCGATTCGCACAAGACGCCGGACGGCGAGCTGGTGCCGTCGCGCGATGCCGACGATCACGAGCTGCTCGGCATCGGCTCGGCGCTGGGCGATCACCGGCACCGGCGCGTTCGGCATGAACAGCGACTTCGACGACGAGGAATACGAGCTGCGCTGGATGCGCAAGCAGGCCAAGGCAACCGGCCGGCCGGTCTGGTTCCTGCTCACCGACCGCTACGAGGATCCGGAGCGCTGGCGCCGCCTGATGAAGGCGGTGCACGCGGCGCGCGCCGAGGGCCTGCCGCTCACCGCGCAGATGGCCGGCCGGCCGATCGGCGTGATGATGGGCATCGGCACCGCGCTCAATCCGTTCACGGTGCGGCCGACCTACAAGACGCTCGAAAGCCTGCCGATCGAGGAGCAGCGCAGGCGGCTGCGCGATCCGGAGATGCGGCGGAAAATCCTCGCCGAGAAGCCTCGGATGCCGAGATCGCCAAGCTCGCGCAGTTCCGCCAGCTCGTCACCACGCGCTTCGACAAGTTCTTCACCATGGGCAACCCGCCGGACTACGAGCCGGGTCCGGAGAAGAGCGTCGCCGCGATCGCGGCGCGCGACCAACCGCACGCCCGACGAAGTCGCCTACGACTACATGGTCGAGGACGGACCAGTATCTCTACTTCCCGGTGGTGAACTACGTCACCGGCGATCACGAGCCGATCCTGCGAGATGCTCAACGATCCGGCCTGCCTGCTCGGGCCTCAGCGACGGCGGCGCGCACTGCACCTCGATCGTCGATTCCGGCGTGCCGAGCTTCATGCTGACGCACTGGGGCCGCGACCGCCACCGCGGGCCGCAGTCTGCCGCTGGAGATGCTGGTCAAGCGGCAGACCAGCGAGACCGCCGACTTCTTCGGCCTGTCCGACCGCGGCCGGCTGGCGCCGGGGCTGCGCGCCGACGTCAACCTGATCGACTTCGAGCGGCTGCAGCTGCACAAGCCCGAGCTGGTGCACGACATGCCGGCCAACGGCCGGCGCTTCGTGCAGCGCGTCGACGGCTATGAGGCGACGATCGTCGGCGGGCATTCCGATCTTCGAGCGCGGCGAGCACACCGGCGCGATGCCGGGCCGGCTGGTGCGCGCGAACCACAACGGTCATCGCTAGTGCGGCGACTTTGAAGTTCCGATCAGTTGCGCCGCACGTTCGCCATCGGAACTTCAAAGTCAAAGCCGCACTAGAATCAAAGATTTGCTAGTGCTCCTTCGATTCCGAAGTTCGCAAACGAGGGCGCCGCGATATCATGCGAACTTCGGAATCGGAGCACTAGCCGGAATGCTGCAATCGACGTCCTCGATAGAGACCCGCGACTCCTGGGTCGTCGCCTCGGTGGCGCTGCTCGTCATGATGATGGCGTTCGGCGCCGCCTGGATCATCGCGGTCGCGCTCAAGGACATCGCGGGCGAACTCGGCGGCACGCGCTCGATCCCGGCGCTGGCGAGTTCGCTGGCCTGGCTCGGGCAGGGCACCGGCGGCATCCTGATGAGCCGCCTTGCCGACAAGGTCGGCGCGCGCTGGACCGTCATCTTCGGCTCGGCGATGATCGTCGTCGGACTGTCGATCTCGACCCTGGGTTCGCCCTGGGCGCTGTGGATCGGGCACGGCCTGTTCATGGGCCTGATCGGGCTCGGCGGCATCAATGCGCCCATGTACATCTATGTCAGCCGCTGGTTCGATCGCAGGCGCGGCTCGGCGCTGGCGCTGATCTCGAGCGGCAGCTATCTCGCCGGCGCGATCTGGCCGCCGCTGTTCGAGCGCGCCATTGCCGGCTTCGGCTGGCGCCAGACCATGCTCTGCTATGCGCTCGCCGAGATCGTGGTCATCGTGCCGCTGGCCGCGATCTATTTCCGGCATCCGCCCGAGCTGTCGCTTCGCCGCCGCCGCGCTTGGCGGCGATGGACGTCATACCCGCCTGTTCGGCCTGCCGCGCAACCTCGTCTTCTGCGATGATGTGCGGCGCCGGCGTCCTCTGCTGCCTGCCGATGGCGATGCCGCAAGGCCATCTGGTCGCCTTCTGCACCGATCTCGGCATCAGCCGCTCGATCGGCGCGCTGATGCTGTCGGTGCTGCTCGGCACCGCCTTTTTCAGCCGGCAAATCTGGGGCGCGATCTCCGACCGCATCGGCGGGCTTGCCACCGTGCTGATCGGATCGGCCTGGCAGGCCGCAGCGATGGCGGGTTTCCTGTTGACCCAGAACGAGACCGGCCTGTTCACCGTGGCGGCCGCGTTCGGGCTCGGCTTTTCCGGCATCATCCCGGCCTATGTGCTGGCCATGCGCGAACTGTTTCCGGCCTCCGAGGCCTCATGGCGCATCCCGACGTTCTTGATGTTCTCGCGGGTTCGGCATGGCCGCCGGCGGCTGGCTCGCCGGCCTGCTCTACGATCATTTCGGCTACTTACGCGCCGGCGTTTGCGGCCGGCGTCGTCGCCAATTGTCTCAATCTGCTGGTGATCGGCGTGCTGGTCGCGCGGCAGCGTTTTCGCGCCGCCTATGCCTGAACGCCTGCGCCTGCGGATATCAATCCGCAGGCGCTGCCATTTTGACGCGCGCGGGCGTCAGGCGTTGCCGTAATTCACCTCGTGCGAAATCTCCTTGTTGGTCTGGTCGGGAAGCAGCAACGCCGCGCAGATGCTGATCGCCGCGCAGACGCAGACATAGATGCCGATCGGCGTCGCGGACTTGTAGGTCGAGAACAGCCAGGTCGAGACGAACGGCGCCGGCCCGCCGGCGATGATCGAGGCGAGCTGATAGCCGATCGAGGCGCCGCTGTAGCGCAGCCGCGGCGTGAACGCTTCCGCGATCAGGGCTGCTTCCGGACCGTACATGATCATCACCGGGATGAACGACAGCGCCACGGCGATGAAGATGATTGTCCGGATCCTTGGTGTCGAGCATCGCGAAATAGACGAAGGTGAACGCGGCAACGAGCACGCAGCCGAAGATGTAGACCTTCCTGCGGCCGACCTTGTCCGACAGCGCAGCCGGCGATCGGCGCGGTGAGGAAGCCGAGGAAGGTCATGGCGACGAGGCCCGAGAGCAGGAGATCGCGGGAGGCTCCCACCACCAGCGTGCCGTAGGTGAGCACGAAGGCGTTGAAGATGTATCCGGGGGTCTGCTCGGCCATCCGCAGCAGCGCCGACAGGATGACCTCGCGCGGCTGACGCTTGAGCACTTCGAGGACCGGCGCGCGCTCGATCTTGTTCTCGGCGACGAGGCGCTGGAACACCGGGGTCTCGAGGATGCCGAGGCGGATCCACAGGCCGATGGCCACCATGACGATGCTCATCAGGAACGGGATGCGCCAGCCCCAGGTCAGGAACTGATCGCCGGAATACCAGCTGAAGAACAGCACCGCGACATTGGCGAGGAACAGTCCGGCCGGCGCGCCGAATTGCGGCCATGAAGTGATGAAGCCGCGGTTCTTGTTGGTCCGCGCCCACTCCATCGCCAGCAGCACCGAGCCGCCCCATTCGCCGCCGACGCCGATGCCCTGGATCAGGCGCAGGAAGGTGAGGATGACCGCGCCCCAGATGCCGATCTTGTCATAGCCCGGCACGAGGCCGACCGCCGCGGTCGCAATGCCGGTCATCAGCAGGGTGACGATCAACGTCGCCTTGCGGCCGATGCGGTCGCCGTAATGGCCGAAGATCAGGGCGCCGACCGGCCGCGCGACGAAGCCGACGAAGTACACGCCGAACGCCTGCAGCGTGCCGATCCAGGGGTCGGAGGCGGGGAAGTAGACCTTGTTGAAGACCAGCCCGGTCACCGTGCTGTAGATGAGGAAGTCGTACCATTCGATGGTGGTGCCCACCGTGCTTGCGATCACCGCGCGGCGTAGCGCCGCCTGATGATCGGCTTCCGACATTGGACCAGTAGCGATTGCAGTCGCAGGCATGGATTTTCCTCCTCATCTGAAGTTCGATGGCATTCCCCGTAACTGGCTGGTTGTTTTTGAGTTTGTGCGGCATCCCGCCGGTCGGCGGGTATGCGACATGATCATGAACCAAGTCTGCGTTTTCGGCCAGAGGCTTTGTCGCGCGCGGCGGAGAACTATCGCAGGTTGTCGTCGATGGGCCGGACCCAAAGCCAACGCTCAAAGCCGGGCTTTGCTTCACAGCGCGTTCACAATTTCTGCCGCCGCTGATTGAAGATCGGTCAAGTGAGCTCTGGCCATATCTTCGATCGTGCGAGCAGGTTTTGGCCAGATCACATTGATAACGCCATGGATTCGACCGCGACCAATGAGCGGGACCGCAATGCCCGCCAATCCGTCGGGCAATTGCTCGCCATAGGGCCCGCCGATAAATGCTTGATCGCGTGTGCCGTAGCCTTTCAGCCGGGTCTCGGAGAATATCTGGTCGAGACGTTTCGGATCGCGCGCCAGCCAATTTTCCGGCCGCCCCGACTTGCGCAGAAGCGCGACCACTTTTTCGCGCTCGCTCCCGGGACAATGGGCAAGGTAGGCGCGGCCGACGGCCGACAACAGCCAATTCACCGGTATGCCGACCCTGTCCTTGGTGTAATAGATCAGGAATGGACTTTGCGTGCGGCTGGTTTCGCGTATTTCCATGTGATCGCCCGCGGGGACCATTAGATCCGACGGCCATGAAATCTTCTGGCACAGGCGGTCGAGCACGGGTGCGGCCGCCTCGGCAACGCGATCGTACCGATCGCGCTTCCGGGCCAGCCGCGTCAGGTTGGCGCTGATGCGATAGCGTCCATCCGCCAGACGTCGCGACACGACACCGGACTGCTCCAGCGTGTGCAGAATCCGTAATAAGGTCGGCTTCGGGATTCGAGTGAGAGCATAGACATCCTGCAGCGACGAGATCGGCGTTGCGTGCAGCGCCTTCAGCACCTGGAGGCCGCGCTGCAGGCTCCTGATTGCCTTCGTCATCGGAGTTTTCCTCCTGCGGGAACGTCGACACCGGCGCCGGTTGTCCCGCTGGCCAGAGTATCATTTCATCTGGTGAAGCGTTTCACCAGGTGAAATCGATGCATATTCCAGTTTTGAAACCGGATGCCGTACTCCATGCTCAGGCGATCGAAACAAACTGGCAATGGAGGACGTAAATGGACGTAGCTCGCTGCTTCCGGGCAATGACGTTAGCGACGCTTCCGCTGGCGGCAAACCTTATCGCGATTGGCACGGCTGCCGCAGAGCCGTTCCCATCCAGAACCATCACTATCGTCGTGCCGACCGCACCGGCAACGCCGCCCGACATTATCAGTCGTGTGGTTGCAAGCGAGCTATCGGAGAGTGAGGGCTGGCGCATCATCGTCGAGAACAAGGCCGGCGCCGTTCTGACGCTCGGTGGAACCGAAGTCCTGAGACATCCCTCCGACGGGTACGCTATCTACGCGATGGCATTGCCGGTGAGCGCCGCGCCGGCCATTCTGGCGAACATGCCTTTTCAGTTTGAAACCGACTTCGTACCCGTGATCAAGATTTCGACCTCATACAACGTGTTGGTTGTGCATCCTGGGGTACCGGCGAAGTCGGTTTCCGAACTGGTCGCTCTTTTGAAGCGCGAGCCGAACAAGTACACATTCTCATCCGGCGGCTTCGGGACGCCCGCTCATCTCATCGGGGAAATGTTCAAGCAGGAAACCGGCACCCGCGCCACCCATGTGCCCTATAACCAGCTCTCTCAGGCCATCGGCGATCTGCTCAACGGCACCAACCATTTCATGTTCATCACGACACTGCCGGTTGTCGACCTGATCGCGAACGGCAACCTGCGGGCGCTGGCGGTAACGGCCCCGAAACGGATCGCGGCGCTCGCCGATGTCCCCACGGCCGCAGAGCAGGGATTCCCGAATCTCACCGTAGAAGATTGGGTAGGCTTCGCCGTGAAGAGCGGCACTCCAGACGACATTGTGGTACGTTTGAACGAAGCGATCAACAAGGTGCTCGGCAAACCGAAAGTCCGCGAAGCCTTTGCTCGGGTTGGCGCGGAGCCGGCAGGCGGCACTCCGCTCGCGTACGGCGACCTTATCAAGTCGCAGGTCGCGCACTGGGCGAGTGTGGTCAAAGACTCTGGCATCAAGATCGGTCAGTGATAGCACATGGGATTTCAGGGTCATGCCGCTGGCACCGTGGCTCGCCGCAAGGCGGAGGGACAAAGGGCTCGTGGCAACGCACTGCGTCTTTTCTGCACGACGGGCAAAACACTTCGGTGTTTCAGAAGTTGCGCGAAATGTCCAGCCCCTTGCGCAAAAATATTTTTCTTTCCGAAAGGCAGAAGTTATGATTTAAAGAAGCCAGCCCGCCTCGACACGGGGGACGTGATGGCCATTCGTCACCAGACGTGAGGCGGGTTGCGATGGACGCGTTGGGCCGCAAGACGTGCGGCGCGACGCGTACGGTCAAGCCGTGTGGTTCTGGCTCCCCGATGCTGGAGTCAAGTTTGCGGATTGGCGATGTCGGCCTTCGGCCCGGCACGCCGCGCAGGCGATGGTGGCTAAAAAGCCCGGCACACCAGGAAGAGCACGGAGCAGCCGTAAAGCCATTGCGCAGGGAGTGCCGGAGTGATTTCGGCGTACCTGTGTTGGCCTGCGTGCGTCTTTTTGTTTTGCACGCAAGGCAGTGGGTGCGGCGTGCACCCGGCATTCCCTGCGCCCTCTGTGTTCGAGGGAGCGACAAGAATATGCAGCACTCGGACGCAAATCGCGCCGCGGGAATGCGGAGTCATGTTTCTTTACTGTCGTCCCGGGCAAGCGGGCGCTTTCGCGAGGACGACACTGGAGGTGGCTGTGAGGGCAGAGCAAACCAGAGAAAGGTCACCCCTCCTGACCATCTTTTGCCATTGCGGGGCCTCAGCTTTCTCGTCTAGAACGACCGCCACGGCGCGCTCGGCAACCAAGCGTCAACGGTTTTGGCCGAAGATTTCCGCGTCATCCAAGGGTTTGGCATGTTGATTCGCAGCGATATTTCGGGAGTTCGGGCCGGGGCAGAAGCCTCGCCTGCGATTTCCGCTGCGTCAGCTGCCCACCCGGCTTCTCGGGCTCCTGCTTCTTATCTGCCCCTGAGGGCCGACTGGGCGTTTGCGCCTGGGCACTCAGGGGTTGTGTGAGATCACCGGAACCCTCAGCGCCCCCAAGAGACGGCGCACCACCCAAAAGGAATTTTGCAATGACCACCGCCAACAAGTCCGAAAAGGACCGCGTCATCATTTTCGACACCACCTTGCGTGACGGCGAGCAGTGTCCCGGCGCCACCATGACCTTCGAGGAGAAGATCGAGGTCGCCGAGATGCTCGACGACATGGGCGTCGACGTCATCGAGGCCGGCTTCCCCATCACCTCCGAAGGCGACTTCCAGGCGGTGAGCGAGATCGCCCGCCGCTCCAAGAACGCCGTGATCGCCGGCCTGTCGCGCGCCAATCCGAAGGACATCGATCGCTGCGCCGAAGCGGTGAAATTCGCCAGGCGCGGCCGCGTCCACACCGTGATCGCGACCTCGCCGCTGCACATGCGCGTCAAGCTGAACATGACGCCGGAGCAGGTGATGGAGCTCTCGATCGCCAACGTCACCCGCGCCCGCAACCAGATCGACGACGTCGAATGGTCGGCCGAAGACGCGACCCGCAGCGAGATGGACTATCTCTGCCGCATCGTCGAGGCCGTGATCAAGGCCGGCGCCACCACCGTCAATATTCCCGACACCGTCGGCTACACCACGCCCGAAGAATATGAGCGCTTCATGCGCACCTTGATCGAGCGCGTGCCGAATTCCGACAAGGCGGTATTCTCGGTGCATTGCCATAACGACCTCGGCATGGGGGTGGCGAATTCGCTGGCCGGCATCGCCGGCGGCGCGCGCCAGGTCGAGTGCACCGTCAACGGCATCGGCGAGCGCGCCGGCAACGCCGCGCTCGAAGAGATCGTGATGGCGATCAACGTGCGCAACGACGTGTTTCCGTGGTGGAACAAGATCGACACCACGCAGCTGACCCGCGCCTCCAAGCTGGTGTCGGCGGCGACCTCGTTCCCGGTGCAGTACAACAAGGCGATCGTCGGCCGCAACGCCTTCGCGCATGAGAGCGGCATCCATCAGGACGGCGTGCTGAAGGATGCCTCGACCTACGAGATCATGAAGCCCGAGATGGTCGGCCTGAAGCAGTCGTCGCTGGTGCTCGGCAAGCATTCCGGCCGCCATGCCTTCGTGCACAAGCTGGAGGAGATGGGCTACAAGCTCGGCGCCAACCAGCTGGAAGACGCCTTCACCCGGATGAAGGCGCTCGCCGACCGCAAGAAGGACATCTACGACGAGGACATCGAGGCGCTGGTCGATGAGGAGATGGCGGCGTCGCACGACCGCATCAAGCTGACCTCGCTGACGGTGATTGCCGGCACTCACGGCCCGCAGCGCGCCACCATGAAGCTCGACGTCGACGGCCAGATCAGGATCGAGGAAGCCGAGGGCAACGGTCCGGTCGACGCGGTGTTCAACTGCATCAAGGCGCTGGTGCCGCACGAGGCCAAGCTCGAACTGTACCAGGTGCACGCGGTGACCCAGGGCACCGACGCGCAGGCGGAAGTCTCGGTCCGTCTCGCCCATGAGGGCCGCTCGATGACCTCGCGCGCGGCGGATCCGGACACGCTGGTGGCGTCCGCGAAGGCCTATCTCGGCGCGCTCAACAAGATCGTCATGAAGCGCCAGCGCGACAACGTGTCGACGGCGGCTGCGGGGTGACGTCTTCGTCATTGCGAGGGAGCGAAGCGAATCGCGTAGCCCGCCATGACAGCTCCGCGATAGCGGTCATCCGGATGTCGCTTCGCTGCAGCTCGGGCTACGCTCTTCGCAATGACGAGCGGTCGCATATTGCATCGCACAAACGAAGCATAAGCCCCTGCTAAAGGGGCAATGGCGTTCCAGCCTGCGCCTCTGTATTGGATGCCGCAGGTTGTGAGACATGGGGGCGGCGAGGTGTTCGCGCGCTCTCCCAAAAGCGCGGGAGGAAACATGCGTCAACTCATTATGGCCGCGGCGTCGATCGCGGCGCTGGCGTTCGCCGGTCAGGCTTCGGCCGCCGATCAGCCTGTTGTCATCAAGTTCAGCCACGTGGTGGCCGCGGATACGCCGAAGGGCAAGGCCGCCGAAAAGTTCAAGGAACTCGCCGAGAAATACACCAACGGCAAGGTCAAGGTTGAGGTCTATCCGAACTCGACCCTCTACAAGGACAAGGAAGAGCTGGAAGCGCTTGCAGCTCGGCGCGGTGCAGATGCTGGCGCCGTCGAACTCGAAATTCGGCCCGATCGGGATCAAGGAATTCGAGGTGTTCGACCTGCCTTACATCCTTCCCGACCTGAAGACGCTGCGGAAGGTCACCGACGGCCCGCTCGGCACCAAGCTGCTCAAGCTGCTCGACTCCAAGGGCATGACCGGTCTGGCCTACTGGGACAACGGCTTCAAGCAGATGACCGCCAACAAGAAGCTGCTGACGCCGGCCGACTACAAGGGCCTGAAGTTCCGCATCCAGTCCTCCAAGGTGCTGGAAGCGCAGTTCCGCACGCTCGGCTCGATCCCGCAGGTGATGGCGTTCTCCGACGTCTATCAGGCGCTGCAGACCGGCGTGGTCGACGGCCAGGAGAACACCTGGTCGAACATCTACACCCAGAAAATGCATGAGGTGCAGAAATACGCGACCGTCACCAATCACGGCTACATCGGCTACGTCGTGGTCGTGAACAAGAAGTTCTGGGACGGCCTGCCGGCGGATGTTCGCGCCGCAGCTCGAAAAGGCGATGAAGGAAGCCACCGAGTTCGGCAACAGCCAGTCGCAGAAGGAAAACGACGAGGCGCTGGAGCTGATCAAGAAGAGCGGCAAGACCGAGATCATCACGCTGACGGCGGATCAGGACGAGGCGATGCGCAAGGCGATGATGCCGGTCTACAAGGACGTCGCCTCGCGCGTCGGCCAGCCCCTGATCGACGAATTCCTGAAAGAGACCGGCCGCGGTCCGATGAACTGATCGATCACCTCCCCGCGCGTAGCCGCTCGACAGCGCGCTTCGCGAAGCGAGGCGGGTGGGGGATCTGGAGCGCCCGTCCGAGCCGTCAGGCGCCCGCCCCGACTCGCTCGTCGGGGGAGGGAGAACGGCCGATGGGCGGCCATATGGGGATATCGATGTTCTTGCGCATACTCGACCGGCTTGAGGAGATCATCATCGCGAGCCTGATGGGGTTGGCGACCGTGATCACCTTCATCACGGTCGTGCATCGCTATCTGGTCGATGTGCCCGTCCTCTATCCCTATCTGTTCGGCATCAACCTCGCCTGGTCGCAGGAACTCTGCATCTACATGTTCATCTGGATGGCGAAGTTCGGCGCCGCCTATGGCGTGCGGACCGGCATCCATGTCGGCGTCGACGTGCTGATCAACCGCCTCAAGGAAGGCCCGCGCAAATGGGTCATCCTGTTCGGCCTGCTCGGCGGCGCGGCTGTTCACCGCCATCGTCGGCACCATGGGCGCCAAGTTCGTCTTCGAGCTGATGCACACCGACCAGGTCTCGCCCGACCTGGAGATCCCGAGCTGGATCGTCTACGCCTGCATTCCGCTCGGCTCCTACCTGATGTGCTTCCGCTTCCTGCAGGTGATGTGGGCCTACTACTGGACCGGCGAGCTGCCGCATCATGATCAGGCCCATGTCGAGGGCATCGAGACCTCCAAGACCGCGCCGATCGCGCTTGGAGAAGCCTGATGAGCGCGCTGCTGATCTTCGGGCTGCTGTTCGGGTTGATGCTGACGGGCATGCCGATCTCGATTTCGCTCGGCCTCACCGTGCTGATGTTCCTGTTCACGATGACGGAAGTGCCGATCGAGAGCGTCGGCCTGAAATTGTTTTCCGGCCTCGACAATTTCGGCATCATGGCGATCCCGTTCTTCATCCTTGCCGGCACGTTTCTGACGCGCGGCGGGGTGGCGCGACGGATGATCGCGTTTACAACGTCGCTGGTCGGGCATCTGCCGGGCGGCCTCGGCCTCGCCGGTGTCGCGGCTTGCGCGATGTTCGCGGCGATCTCCGGCTCGAGCGTCGCCACCGTGGTTGCGATCGGCTCGATCATGATGCCGGCGATGGTCGACTACGGCTATCCGCGCCGCTTCGGCGTCGGCGTGATCTCGACCTCGGGCGCGCTCGGCATCCTGGTGCCGCCCTCGATCATCCTGGTGCTGTACGGCGTCTCCACCAACACCTCGATCGGCGCGCTGTTCATGGCCGGCATCGTGCCCGGCGTGATCCTGGCGCTGATGCTCGCCGCGGTGACCTGGTTCGTGGCGTATCGCAACGGCTATCCGAAGATGAAGAAGGCCACCATCGGCCAGCAGTTCAGGGCGTTTCGCGAAAGCCTGTGGGGGCTGCTGCTGATCGGCATCGTGCTCGGCGGCATCTATGGCGGCATCTTCACGCCGACGGAAGCCGCCGCCTGTGCCGCGGTCTATGCCTTCATCATCACCGTGTTCGTCTACAAGGAGCTCAAGCTCGTCGACGTGCCGAAAGTGCTGCTGCAGGCCGCGAGCATGAGCTCGATGCTGCTCTACATCATCACCAACGCGGTGCTGTTCTCCTTCCTGATGACGCATGAGCAGATTCCGCAGGCGATGGCGGCCTGGATCATCGACAAGAATTTCTCGGTCTGGGTGTTCCTGCTGGTCGTCAACGTGATCCTGCTCGCCGCCGGCAACGTGATGGACCCGTCGTCGATCCTCTTGATCATGGCGCCGATCCTGTATCCGCTCGCGACCAAGCTCGGCGTCAATCCGGTGCATCTCGGCGTGCTGATGATCGTCAACACCGAGGTCGGGCTGTGTCATCCGCCGGTCGGGCTCAACCTCTATATCGCGTCGAGTATCGCCAAGATGGGCATCAGCGAAATCACCATCGCGGTGCTGCCATGGCTGTGCGCGATGCTGGTATTTCTGGGCCTGATCACCTACGTGCCGGAGATTTCGCTGTGGCTGCCAAGACTGCTCGGCATGATATGAAAAGGTTAGCCGAAATCGTTCATCTTGATTAATCTCGGTTACATCTTGGCAAGAAAGCCCTGTCTGTCCAAACTGTAAGTTGATTGCATGGCTCCTCACCCTCATTCTCATCGGTCAACCTGCCGAGGAGGTTCACATGAGAAGGTTCGCCATCGCCGCCGTCGCTGTCCTTGCGATCGCCGGCACGACCGCGGTCTATGCCCAGTATCGTCCCTGGTTCCAGGACCGTATGCATCACATGCGGATGAACCCGGAGGACCGGGCGGCCTTCGTCGATGCGCGGATCGCCGCCGTGCATGCCGGGCTGAAGCTCAATGCCGATCAGGAAAAGCTGTGGCCGCCGGTGGAGGCCGCGGTGCGCGATTTCGCCAAGCTGAGAATCGATCGCGCCAATGCGCGGATGAAGGCGCAAGACAGACGCCAGCGGTCAGCAGGCGCCGGATGACCCGATCGCGCGGCTGCGCGAGCGCGCCGACAACATGGCGTCCTCGTCCGCCGCACTGAAGAAGATCGCCGATGCGGCCGACCCGCTCTACAAGACGCTCGACGAGGGCCAGAAGCGGCGGCTCACGCTATCTGACCCATCGCGGCCGGTATGGCGGCGGCGAGGGCTGGCGCCATCGCTGGATGGAACGCGGGATGGGCCGTGACGGGGATGGTGACAGCGGCGGCCGCGGCGAGCGGCTCTGAAGCCCTCGCGTCGGCTCTCGAGCGTGCAGCAGCCAAGCCGCCGGAATCCGGCGGCTTTTCGCTGTCCTGCGCGGGCCTCGGCGCAGGGGAAAAATCGCCCCGCTTTGCTGGACATCACGGGATCGGCTTGCTAAACGACCGGCCTTGCAAAGGCTTTCCCGATCGAAAGTTTTTCGGGCGCATAGCTCAGTTGGTAGAGCAGCTGACTCTTAATCAGCGGGTCCCAGGTTCGAGCCCTGGTGCGCCCACCAAGCTTCCTCAAAGAGTATGGTCACGGCGACAACAAAGCCGCGTGGTCGTGACCGAGGTGTCGCACGCTGTGCGGCATTTGACGGCGCATGCGCCGGCTGTTCTGCTGGAGCAAGAATGCCAGACGATCTGAAATTCACCGTTCAACGCCCGCCGGCCTATGGCGAATTGACGGACGTTCTGCCCGGACTGTTCTGGGTGCGATTGCCTGTTCCACTAACGCTCAATCACGTCAATTGCTGGCTGCTCGACGACGGTCCCGGCTGGACGCTGGTCGACTGCGGCATGAACACCGACGAAATCTTCGAGATCTGGGACAAGTTGTGGCGAGGGTTGCTGCGCGCCGTCCATTGCAGAATCTCACCCTGACGCACGCACATATCGATCACTTCGGTTTTGCCGGATATCTGGTGAAGGAATCGAAATGCGCAGTGCGCCTGCCGCTTGCCGAATGGCTCAACGGCTGGCTGATGTGGCATGAGCGCGAGGAGGGGATTGGCGAACAGTTCGTCTCCTTCATGACGCGCAATGGCGCATCGGATGAGGATGCCGCGGCGATCGTCGGAGCGCAGCGCAAGCAAGAGTACCTTGGCTTGCGGCCGCCGCGCGAGTTCACCCGCATCCGCGACGGTGACGCCGTCATCATGGGGCAGCGTGAGTGGCGGGTGATCACGGCAGGAGGACATTCGCCCGAGCACGCGTCGTTCTATTGCGAGAAGGACAGGATTTTGATCGCGGGCGATCAGGTCCTGTCGCATATCACACCGTCGGTGATCGTGCCGATGGCGCAGCCGGACGCCAATCCGATGAGGGAGTATCTGGATTCGCTCGATCGGTTCGAGTCTCTGCCAGCGGATACGCTGGTGCTGCCCTCGCACGGGGTGCCGTTTCGCGGATTGCATACCCGGCTTGCGCAACTGCGCGACCATCATCAGGCGCGGCTCGACGATGTCGCATCCATCGTCGCCGGCAAGACCAGCGCATTTGCGATCGCACAGGAGGTGTTCCCGCGCGTGCTGTACGCCAATCCTCGCCAGGCGTTCGGCGAGGCGCTCGCCCATCTCAACATGCTGGCATCGATGGGCAGGCTGACGCGCGACGTCAGCGCCACCGGCGCGATCAGCTTCGCGCCGGTGTAACTTGCGTGATTACTTTTCCAGCCCGAAGGGATCGTCGACCGAATGTGCCGGCTGGGTGAACCAGCGCGCGCCGGTCTCAGTAATGACCATGTGGTCTTCGAGGCGGATTCCGAACTCGCCATAGATGCAGATGGTCGGTTCGTTCGAGAAGGTCATGCCGGGCTTTAGCACGGTCTTGTCGCCCTTCACGAGATAGGGCCATTCGTGCACGTCGAGGCCAATGCCGTGACCGGTGCGGTGCGGCAGGCCGGGTGTCGCATAGCCGGGACCGAAGCCGGCGCCGTTGATGACGCCGCGCGCGGCGATGTCGATATCCTCGCAACGGTTACCGGGTTTGGCGGCCGCGAAGCCCGCGGCCTGCGCGGCCTTTTCCAGATTCCAGACATCGCGCTGTCGCCTGGTCGGTTCGCCGAACACATAGGAGCGGGTGATATCGGAGAGATAGCCGTCGACCGGCGCGCCGGTGTCGATCAGGATCATGTCGCCGTCTCTCAGCGTCTGCGGGTAGGGGACGCCATGCGGATACGCCGTCGCTTCGCCGAACAGCACCGCGTTGAAAGGCGGATCGCCCTCGGAGCCGAGCTTGCGGTGCGCCGCCGTGAGGAACGCCTGCACTTCGGTCGTGGTGATGCCTTCGCGCATGATGCGCGCCGCGGCCTTGTGCGCCTCCAGCGTGATGTTCTTGGCGGTCTGCATCAAGCGCGAGCTCCTGCTCGGACTTGATCATGCGGCAACCGGCGGTCACGTCGATCGCATTGACGAAGGTGTAGGCGTTGCCGGCCCGGCGCAATCCATCGAACGTGAAGAACGGCGTCGCTTCGTCGACGGCGATCGTTCCGCTTGGATAGCCGAGTGCGCGCACCGTTTCGGTGACGGTGGCGGTCGGATCCTCGTCCTCCTCCCAGACGGCGATCTTGTCGCCGAACGCTGAGCATGGTCTTGAGTTTTTCGACCTCGAATGCCGGCGAGATGTAGACGATCTCGCCCCTGGCAGGCAGCACCGCGCTGTGCATGCGTTCGGTGCGGCGGAATTTCAATCCGGTGAAATAGGTCATGCTCGAGGAGACATCGAGATAGAGCGCATCGATGCCCTTTTCGCGCATGATCGCCTGAGCGCGGGCAATGCGCTTCAGCCGCTCGTCGACGCCGATCGCGGGCGCGTCGCCCCGCATGTTCTTGATGCCTGCAAGTTCCGCCTCCGCAGTCGAACCGCCAACGCCAACCGTCATGAGAGACCTCTGCTTACCCTGTTATTGTTGCCGGAAGCGGCGCTGGACCAGGACGTTTGCGGTGGCTGTCAGCGCCAGGGTCGCGGTCATCAGGATGAATGCCACCGACGCGCCGAACGGCCAGTTGTTGAGCTGGAACTGCCCGTAGATCAGGGGAGCCATCATTCTGAACTTCGGACCGCCGAGAAGAACCGGCGTCGCATAGGCGTTCATGCCGAGGATGAACGTCAGGATCGTTCCCGCAATGAGGCCCGGCAGCGCCAGCGGCAGCAGGACGCGACGAAACATCATGATCGGGCCGGCGCCGAGACTGAAGGCCGCCTCTTCGACATTGCGATTGATGCCTTCGATCACGCTCTGCAACGTCAGCACCATGTAGGGCAGGTTGACGGCGATGATTCCGGCAACGACGGCACCTTCGGTGAACATGATCTGGATCGGTTCATTGATCGCGCCGATCTTCATCAATGAGACGTTGAGAAAGCCCTTCGAACCGAACACGATCATCCAGCCGGCCGCGCGCACGGCATTGCCGACGAACAACGGCAGCACGACCAGCATGATCAGTACATTCTTGAACCGCGACTGGGTCCGCGCAAGCACATAGGCGAGCGGCAAACCCATGGCGAGGCAGATGACCGTGCACAGCGCAGCGACGCGCAATGTCGTCCACAGCACGCCGGTATAATAGGGGTCGGAGAAGAACTTGATGTAATTGTCCAGCGAGAAGGTTTCGACCATGATGCGTCGCCGGTCGACGCTGTTGAAGCTGTAGCGGAGCAGGATCGCCAGCGGTGCGAGCAGGCCGACCGTCACGAATATCGTAGCCGGCCCGACCAGCGTCGTTGCCGAGAGCAATGACGTCGACGCCTCGTCCGCCCTGGGCCGTGTCGTGCCGGTCGCACTCATCGGCATCTGGCGCCCGCTTTAGCTCTTGAGCTCCTTGTCCCACCATTCCTTCAATGCGATGTCGTTCTTGTTCATGTAGTCGTAATCGAGATCGACCAGTTTCCTGATTTCTTCGGGAGCGAAACCGATGCGCTGGTTGAGTTCGGGCGCGACGACGGCGTTGGTGACGGTGGGATTGTAGCCCATGTCGACGGCAAAGGCTTCCTGCGCGCTTTTTTCCAGCATCGCATCCAGATAGGCGTAGCCGCCGTCCTTGTTGGGCGCGTTCTTCGGAATGACGAAGCCGGAGACGTAGGCGAGCGCGCCTTCCGTGGGAGTCATGGCGGCAACCGGAATGCCGGCATTCTGCCATTGCACGACGCGGGCTTTCCACATCACGCCGATGCCGAATTCCTCCGCCTTGAGCCCTTGCGCGAACGCCTCGTTGGTCGGATAGATGCGCATGCCGGCCTTCTTGCATTCGAGCAGCAATTTCTTGCCGGGTTCGAGATCGTTGACCTTGCCGCCGGCGGCGAGCGCGGCACAAACCATCGTGTACTGATACTGGATGTCGATGATGCCGAGCTTGTTGCCGTGTTTGGGATCGAACACGTCCTTGTAGCTCGTGGGCGCCGGCGTGAACATTTTCGGATTGTAGACGCCGACCTTGCCCGAATAGATGTGGCCGACGCCATAGGGATATTTCATCGACGGCAAGAGGTTGCCGGCGTTCTTGAGCCGGCCGTAGTCGATCGGCATGACGGTGCCGGCGTCGTGCATCTGGAACATGTTGAGCGCGGAAAGGCCCTGCACATCCGAGGTGCCGCGGGGCAATCGCTGTTCGGCGATCATCTTCGAGCGCCGCTCGGGATCGCCCGCCTGATCCTGCACCACATCCCAGCCGTCCTTGATCAGGATCGGGACCTCGATGTTCTTGTTGAGCAGACGGGCGTAGTCGCCGCCCCAGGTGCCGACGACGATGCGGCCTTTGGTGTCTGCCAAAGCCTTGCGCGGCAGGCCGGCTGCGCCGGCAAGGGCTGCTGCGCCAAGCAAGACGTCACGGCGGGATTTCGGTTGGGTCATGGTTGGGCCTCCCCGGTCGATTGGCTGACGATACTACGATTGAAACACATGGCCTGTCGATTTGCTCCAGCCGATCCGGACCTGCTCGCCGATGGCCGGCAGCGACTGTTCCGGCCTGTTCTGGACCTGCACGATGATCCGCTCCTTTGGCGACAGGCGCACGTGAAGATCAACCTGCGACCCGAGATAGGATATGAACTCGACCGTCCCGGCAAAGTTGTTGTCCATCGCCGATGATGCCGCCGTCAGCGCCAGACGCTCGGGCCGCAGCGCCAGACAAGCGCTGCCGGCGCCGGCCCCTTCGCAGGCGATGATGAGGCCGCCGGCGGAGACGAAGCGTCCGGGTCCATCCATGCGACCTTCGATGAAGGTCGAGCGGCCGACGAAATCGGCGACGAATTTCTCCGAAGGCCGTTCGTAGAGATCCCGCTGCGACCCGATCTGGCGGATACGGCCCTCGCTCATCACGACGAGGCGGTCGGCCATGGTCAAGGCTTCCTCCTGGTCGTGGGTCACCATCACGGTCGTCAATCCGAGTTTGCGCTGCAGCTCGCGGATTTCGACACGCACGTCCTGGCGCAATTTGGCGTCGAGATTGGACAAGGGCTCGTCGAGCAGCAGCACATCGGGATGGAACACCAGCGCACGCGCCAGCGCCACGCGCTGCTGCTGGCCGCCCGACAACTGCCGCGGCAACCGATCGGCCAAATGCCCGAGCCGCACCAGACGCAGCGCCTCGGCGATCTTCGGCGCCATCTCGGCTTTTGGCATCTTGCGCATTTCGAGGCCGAACGCGATGTTTTCAGCCACCGTCATATGGGGGAACAGCGCGTAACTCTGGAAAACCAGACCGACGTTGCGCTTCCACGGTGGAAGCGAGGTGAGGTCGCGTTCGCCGATGCGCACGGCACCAGATGTCGGTTCGACAAAACCTGCAACGATGCGCAACGTCGTCGTCTTGCCGCAGCCGGATGGCCCGAGCAACACCACGAATTCGCCGTCGGCAATGTCGAGCGAAATATCATCGACCGCCTTGAAGTCACCGTAGGATTTGGTGATGCCCGTGAACTGCAGGCGTGCCATCGTCAGACCACTCTGCCGATTTTGACGAAGCGATCGGTCAGCAGCATCGCCCCGCCGATGAACAGGATCTGCAGAACCGACACTGCGGCAATCGTCGGATCGATCTTCCATTCGAGGTATTGCAGGATCGCGATCGGAAGCGTCGTGCGGCCCGGGCCGACCAGAAACAGGCTCATCTCCAGGTTGCCGAACGAAGCGATGAAGCCGAACAAGGCGGCCGCGACGATGCCCGGCAGAATGCCGGGCAGGGTGACGCGCCGGAACGTGGTCAAGCGATTGGCGCCGAGGCTTTGCGCCGCTTCCTCGACGGCGCGATCCATGCCGAGCAGGCTCGCCGTGATGAGGCGAACCGTCCAGGGCACCGTGATCAACACATGTCCGGCGATCAGACCGCCGAGCGATCCAAGGATCGGCCAACCGGTCGCGATCTCGGTCTCGACATGAAAGACGTATAGCGCGATGCCGAGAACGATGCCCGGCACGATCAGCGGGAGCAACAGCAGATTGTTCAGCACCTCGCGTCCGGCAAAGCGGCCGCGCACCAGGCCGACGGCGGCGGGGACGCCGATGGCGAGGCCGATCGAGGTTGCGACGATGGCGACCTGCAGGCTGAGCAGAAATCCGGTGACGAACCTGTCGTTGTCAGGAATGGCGCGAAACCATTTCAGCGAATAGCCTTCCGGGGGAAAGGAGGGAATTTCCTGCGCGAAGAACGCCAGCCAGACCACGAACAGCATCGGCAGCAGGATATAGGCCAGCGACACGCCAGCCGCGGTGACGAAGCGCCACGCGGCCGACCTTGCGCGATGATGTCCAGGAAGGTGTGGCGGTCAAGATCGTCTCTTCTCACCAACGCCTGTGGTCAATGCAGCCGGTTCTTGTGCAGGACGCCGGCCTTCATGATGAGGGAGAGATGTTTGCCTTGATCGCCGAGCAGCGCAAGGTCTTTCAGCGGATTTCCGTCGACGACGAGCAGGTCGGCGAAGGCGCCGGCCTTCAGGCAGCCGAGCTTGCCCTCCATGCGCACCACCTGGGCGCCGATCGTGGTGGCTGAGCGGATGATTTCGGCCGGCGACAGCACGCGGGCGCGCAGCGTGAACTCCTCCGACTGCGCCATCTGCAACTGGCCGAGCAGGTCGGTGCCATAGGCGACGGGGATGCCGTGACGTTTGCAGATTTCCAGCGATTTCAGGGCGCCGTCGATGACGAGATCATTCTTGGCCAGCATCTCCGCGCTCATGCCGTATTCGGCGGCGCGGTTCTTCATCTCGAAATAGGTGACGAGGTTGGCGACCAGGAACATGCCCTTGTCGGCCATCAGCTTGGCGGAGGCGTCGTCGATCAGATTGCCGTGCTCGATGGTGCGTACGCCGGCGATCGCGGCTCGCGCGATCGCTTCGGGCGTATAGGCGTGTGCGCAGACGTAGCGGCCGAAGGCGCGCGCCTCCTCGACCGCCGCCTTCACCTCGCCTTCCGAGAATTGCAGGCTGTCGAGCGGATCGTACGGAGAAGCGACGCCGCCGGACATCATGATCTTGACCTGGTCGCAGCCCTGGCGCATTTGCTCGCGCACGGCGCGGCGGACTTCGGACGTGCCGTCCGCGATACCCATCGAGAACGACAGCGCGTTGCAGCACTGACAGCGCACGCCGAAATCGGTCCGGCGGCGGCCGTCGCTATGGCCGCCGGTGGGACCGATCGCGCGCCCCGCGATGAACAGCCGTGGTCCCGGCAGCAATCCCTTGTCGGTTGCTTCCTTCAGGCCCCAGTCGGCGCCTCCGGTGTCGCGCACGCTGGTAAAGCCGCGGTCGAGCATCCTGCGCATCAGGTCGGCGGCGCGCGCGGTCATCAGCGTCAACGGCACGCTCTCCAGATTCCGCAGCACGACGTCGGACAGCACCACGTGGACATGGCTGTCGATCAGGCCGGGCATGACTGTCCGCCCGCCGCAGTCGACGACGTTGGCGTCCGCCAGTTTGATCGGCTTGTCCGAGACCTCTTTGATAATGCCGCCTTCGACGACCAGTTCATGGCCGCCGCGCAATTCACCGGCATCAGGATCGAGCAATTCGAAATTCTTGAAATGGTATGCGCTCATGGCAGCGTTTCACAATTCTGCTGTTTGCATGAGCTGAAATGTCCTATGCAGATTTGTCCGCGTCAACGGGAAAGCGGATCGCGCCAATGCCTCCGCAGCGAACCTTTGGGCAAGCGCAAGGACTGGGCACGACGGATATCGCCGCGCAATGAGGTGGGGGATCGATCGATGGGGGGAATTCTGGAAGGCGTCCGGGTGCTCGATTTCGGGCGCTACATTGCGGGCCCGTACTGCGCGACATTGCTGGCGGAGTTCGGCGCGGACGTGATCCGCGTCGAGAAACGCGACGGCAGCGAAGACCGTTTCGTCGCGCCGGTGGGCGCGGGCGGCGAGGGCGCGCTGTTCCTGCAGATCAACCGCAACAAGAGATGCATCACGCTCGATCCGATGAAGGCGGAAGGCCAGGAGGTGCTGCGCCGGCTGGTCGCCGCATCAGACGTGGTGATCGCCAACCTGCCGCCGCAGACGCTGCGGGCGATGAAGCTCGACTATGACTCGTTGAAGGCGATCAAGTCCGACATCATCCTGACGACGGCGACGGCCTTCGGCAATCCGGGCCCCTGGTCCGAGCGCGTCGGCTTCGATGGCGTCGCGCAGGTGATGTCGGGCGCGGTCTACATGACAGGCCAGGGCGACCCGCCGTACCGCGCGGCCGTGCCCTGGGTCGACTTCGGCACGGCGCTGCATTGCGCCTTCGGCACGCTCGCCGCCTTGATCGAGCGCGGCAAGTCGGGCCGCGGGCAGATCGTCGAAGGCGCGCTGCTTGCGACCGCACTGACCTTCGCCAATGCAACGCTGATCGAGCAGGCCGTGATCGCGGTCAACCGCGTTCCGTCAGGCAATCTCGGCCAGACCGCCGCGCCTGCCGACATCTACCGAAGCAAGGACGGATGGGTGCTGTGTCAGGTCACGGGACAGCCATTGTTCGTTCGCTGGGCCAAATTGATGGGTGAGGGCCACTGGCTGACGGACCCGCGGTTTGCCGACGACATCAAGCGCGGCGACAACGGTCCTGTCATCAGCGAGCGGATGGCGCGCTGGTGCGCCGAGCGCACCACGCAGGATGCCGTCGACACGCTCGCCGCCGCGTACATTCCGGCAGCGCCGGTTCTTAGTCCGCAACAGGCGCTGGACCATCCGCACATTCGCGCCACCGGTTTCCTGACGAACGTGGATTATCCGGGTTTGCCGAACCCCGCGCCGGTCGCGCGCGCCGCGGTACGGCTTTCAGAGACCCCGGGCGAAATCGTCGAGCCGCCCGCCGACGCTCGGCGAGCACACCGATCTCGTGCTCGGCGAGCTTGGCTATGATGCGGCAGCGATCGCCGCGCTGCGCAAGGCGGGTGCGATTTAGGGCCTTCAGTGCGAAACGAGCGACGGCCCGAACTGCACGACGATGATCAGGACGATCACCGCCAGCACGGCGAGGACGACGGTCTTGCGCATCTGTTTCTCCGCTTCTGATAAACTGGCGACCTGCGAGCCGATCGGTACGCAGGTCCGTACGCCTGTCCTTGCTGAGCTGTGCTTTTAGACCTAGCATCATTGAAATTAAAGAGAACATCTCGAGGGGGGATTGCTGCATGACCGCTGTGACGCTGGACGCCATCGATTACGCCGATCGCCGCCGCCGCATTTGGGCAATCTTCGGAAGCTCCTCCGGCAACCTCGTCGAATGGTACGACTTTTACGCCTATGCGTTCACGGCGCTCTATTTCGCGCCTTCGTTTTTTCCCAAGGGGGATCAGACCACACAGCTTCTCCAGACCGCTGCCGTGTTCGCGATCGGCTTTTTGATGCGACCCATTGGCGGTTACGTTTTCGGCTTCATCGCCGACAAGTATGGCCGCAAGAATTCGATGATGATTTCCGTGCTGATGATGTGCGCGGGCTCGCTTGCCATCGCCATCATGCCGACCTACGCGACCATCGGAACTGCGGCGCCGGTTCTGCTGCTTCTCGCCCGGATGGTTCAGGGCTTTTCGGTCGGCGGTGAGTACGGCACCAGCGCGACCTACATGAGCGAAGTCGCGCTACCGGGCAAGCGTGGCTTCTACGCATCTTTCCAGTATGTCACGCTGATCGGTGGCCAATTGCTCGCGTCGCTGGTCGTCCTCATCGTCCAGCAGGCGCTTTCCGACGGAGAGTTGCGGGCATGGGGGTGGCGCATTCCGTTTTTCCTGGGTGCCATTTTCGCAGTCGTTGCTCTGTTCCTGAGAGCCTCGCTGACCGAGACGTCTTCGGCCGAAAGTCGGGGACGCAAGGAGGCCGGCTCTCTGCGCGAGATTTTCAGGCATCACACAAGGGCGTTCTTGATCGTCCTCGGTTATACCGCCGGCGGATCGTTGATCTTCTACACCTTCACCACTTACATGCAGAAGTATCTGGTCAATACCGCACACATGAACGACCGCACTGCGAACGTGGTCATGACCGCGGTACTGCTCACCTACATGCTCATGCAGCCCGTATTCGGAATATTTTCCGATCGTTTCGGCCGCAAGACATCGATGCTTTTGTTCGGTGGCCTTGCCACGCTGGGCACGGTGCCGCTGATGTATGCGATCGCCGACGTCAAAAGCCCGTTTGTGGCATATGGACTGATCGTCATCGCGCTCGCCATTGTGTCGTTTTACACGTCGATTAGCGGACTGGTGAAGTCGGAAATGTTTCCGCCCGAGGTCCGTGCAATGAGTGTCGGCCTCGCTTATGCGATTGCCAATGCCATCTTCGGCGGTTCCGCGGAATATGTTGCGCTCTGGTTCAAGAACAGCGGCGCGGAGACGAGCTTCTATTGGTACGTCTCCTTCATGTGCGCCATCGCGTTTGTTGCTTCGATCCTGATGCCGGATCCCAAGGTCAAGGGTTAT
Organism: uncultured Alphaproteobacteria bacterium; assembly: GCA_963696845.1. Taxonomy (GTDB): domain Bacteria; phylum Pseudomonadota; class Alphaproteobacteria; order Rhizobiales; family Xanthobacteraceae; genus Bradyrhizobium. The sequence goes on along the minus strand of CAVOLR010000018.1, from coordinate 627,269 downwards.
CTACAGGGCACCGGAACCGAGCTCTGAACCGCAGGTCCGTCAACCGTCAGCTCTCGGCGATATCGACCACCGCCTCGGCAAAGGCTTGCGGCGCTTCCTGCGGCAGGTTGTGGCCGATGCCGCCGGTGATGTTGCGATGCTCATACTTGCCGGAGAACTTGTTCGCATAAGCGGACGGCGGCGGATGCGGCGCGCCGTTGGCGTCGCCTTCCATGGTGATGGTCGGCACGGTGATGACCGGCGCGGTCGCGAGCTTCTTCTCGAACTCGTCGAGTTTCGCATCGCCTTCGGCAAGTCCCTGCCGCCAGCGATAATTGTGGATGACGATCGCGACATGGTCGGGATTGTCGAAGGACGCCGCGCTGCGGGCGAAGGTGGCGTCGTCGAAATGCCATTGCGGCGAGGCGAGCTGCCAGATCAGCCGGTTGAAGTCGTTCCGATACTTCTCGTATCCCTCGCGGCCGCGCTCGGTCGCGAAATAGAACTGATACCACCATTGCAGCTCGGCCGCTGGCGGCAACGGCTTCTTGCCGGCTTCCTGGCTGCCGATCAGATAGCCGCTGACCGAAACCATCGCCTTGCAGCGGTCGGGCCAGAGCGCCGCCATGATATTGGCGGTGCGCGCGCCCCAGTCGAAGCCGGCGAGCGTCGCCTTTGCGATTCCGAGCGCGTCCATCAGCGCGATCATGTCGAGCGCAACGGCGGAAGGCTGTCCGTTCCGGAAGGTGTCGGCGGAACGAAATCGCGTCGTGCCGTAGCCGCGAATGTAGGGCACGATCACGCGATAGCCGGCGGATGCCAGCACGGGCGCCACGTCGACGAAGGCGTAGATGTCGTAGGGCCAGCCGTGCAGCAGCAGGACGGCGGGTCCGCTCGCCGGTCCCATCTCGACATAGCCGACGTTGAGCTGGCCTGCATCGATCTGCTTCAATGCCGGGAACGAGGTGTGCGCGCCTGCTTTCGTCGGCCTCGAGCTTCGCCTTTGGTCGCGCCTGCGCCGGTCCGTTGAGCGCGAATTGGGCGGCGGCGAGCGTCATGGCGGCGCTGCCGAGGAAACGTCGCCGGTCAGGAGCGAATTCATTGGTCATGGCTTGCCTCAATTCTGTTGTGAGCGAGTACGAATCCGGTTCTCCGCGCCCTGTCATCGCACCCAATTGACCTTGGCCAAATCGACCAGCTGGGTGGCACGGCCATCGAGCACGGCCTTCAGCATGAACATGCCGAAATGCTGCGCCTGATCGAGGGTCGTCTTCGGCGGCATGATCAATTCCTGCCGTGCGCTGACGACGTCGATCAGTGCCGGGCCGTTGTGGCTGAAGGCCGTGCCGAGCGCGCGCTTCAGGTCCTGCGGCTTCTCGACCCTGATGCCCTTGATGCCCATGGCTTCGGCCATCGCCGCGAAGTTCGGGTTCTTCAGGTCGCAGCCATTGTCGAGCAGGCCCGAGGCCTTCATTTCCATTTCGACAAAGCCGAGCGTGCCGTTGTTGAGCACGACCACCTTCACCGGCAGGCCGAGCTGGCTCAGCGTGATGAAGTCGCCCATCATCATGGCGAAGCCGCCGTCTCCGGACAGCGAGACCACTTGCCGATTCGGAAACGCCGCCTGCGCGCCGATCGCCTGCAGCATCGCATTCGCCATCGAGCCGTGATTGAAGGAGCCGAGCAGGCGGCGCTTGCCGTTCATGACGAGATAGCGCGCCGCCCATGCGGTCGGCGTTCCCACGTCGCAACTGAAGATCGCATCCTCGGTGGCTACCTCGCTGACGACGCGCGTGACATATTGCGGATGGATGATGCTGCTGTCCGGGCCGCTTTCGGCCAGCGCGTCGAGCCCTTTGCGCGCCTTGCGGTAGTCGGCGAGCGCCTGGTCGAGATGGCTCGTATCCTTGTGCTCGGCGAGCTTCGGCAGCAGCGCTTTCAGCGTCGTCTTGACGTCGCCGACGAGGCCGAGCCAGAGCGGACAGCGGTTGCCGAGCGCTTCCGCGCGGATATCGATCTGCGCGATGCGCGCATGCTCCGGGTAGAACTGGCGATAGGGGAAGTCGGTGCCCAGCATCAGCAGCGTGTCGCAATTCTTCATCGCGAGGTAGCCCGAGGCAAAGCCGATCAGCCCGGTCATGCCGACATCATAGGGATTGTCGTATTCGATGAACTCCTTGCCGCGCAGCGCGTGCACGATCGGCGCCTTCAAATGCTTGGCCAGCGCAACGACCTCGTCATGCGCGCCCGAGCAGCCGGCGCCGCAGAGCAGGGTCACGCTTTTGCCGCCGTCCAGCATGGAGGCGAGCATGTCGAGCTCCATGTCCGGCGGACAGAATGTCGGCTTTGACGGCGCCAGCCAATGCGGAGGGCTCTTGTCGAGCGGCTGCAGCGCGACGTCGCCGGGAATGACGACCACGGCGACGCCGCGGCGGCCGATGGCGGTGCGGATCGCCCGTTCCAGGACCTGCGGCAACTGGTCGGGACGCGACACCAGTTCGCACGTAGTGGCTGCACTCCTTGAACAGGCTTTCCGGATGGGTCGCCTGGAAATAGTCGATGCCGATCTCGGTGCTCGGAATGTGCGCGGCAATCGCCAGCACCGGCACGCGGCTGCGATGGCAATCGAACAGGCCGTTGATGAGATGCAGATTGCCGGGACCGCAGCTTCCGGCGCAGACCGCGAGCTCGCCGGTCAGATGCGCCTCGGCGCCGGCCGCAAACGCGCCGGCCTCCTCGTGGCGCATATGCATCCAGTCGATGCCGCCGATCCGCCGCAGCGCATCGGTGAAGCCGTTCAGGGTGTCGCCGACGACACCATAGATGCGCTTGACGCCGGCCTGCTTCAGCGTCTCCGCCATGTAGTCGGCAACGATCCGGGCCATCGCGTCGTCTCCTGTTCATATTGTTTGCGCATGATCTTTTCGGAAAACCGCTGCACACTTTTCCGGATCATGCGCCCGGCCGCCGGTTACTCGGCGACGTAGGGTTTCACCATCTTCTTCGGGTCGACGACGCGATCGAACGTCGCCTCGTCGACGAATTTCAGCTCGAGCGCCGCCTGCTTCAGCGTGAGGTCGTGCTCCATCGCGTGATGGGCGATCTTCGAGGCCTTGTCGTAGCCGATCACGGGCGTCAGCGCGGTCACGAGCATCAGCGACCGGTTCACGTCATCGTTGATCTTCTTCAGGTTCGGCCTGGTGTCCTCGACGAGATATTTGCGGAAATTGTCGCAGCCGTCGGCGAGGATCGTGATCGAATGCGCGATGTTGTGGATCATCAGCGGCTTGTAGACGTTCATCTCGAGATAACCGCCGGCGCCGCCGAAGCCGACCGCGACATCGTTCGCCATCACCTGCACCGCGATCATGGTCAGCGCCTCGGCCTGGGTCGGGTTGACCTTGCCCGGCATGATCGAGGAGCCCGGCTCGTTCTCGGGAAGGATCAGCTCGGCAAAGCCGGCGCGCGGGCCGCACGCCATCAGGCGGATGTCGTTGGCGATCTTGTAGAGCGACACGGCCAGCGTGCGGAAGGAGCCCGACAGCTGCACCAGCGCGTCATGCGAGCCTTGCACGGTGAATTTGTTGGGTGCGCTGATGAAGGGCAGGCGGGTGAGCGTGGCGATCTCGGCGGCCGCGGCCTCGGCAAAGCCGGGCGCGGCATTGATGCCGGTGCCGACCGCGGTGCCGCCGAGCGCGAGATGGTAGACCGATTTCAGGGAGTCCTCGATCCGCACCAGATCGTCCGCCAGCATGCCGGCATAGCCCGACCATTCCTGGCCGAGCGTGATCGGCGTGGCATCCTGCATGTGGGTGCGGCCGATCTTGACGATGTCGTCCCATTCGGCCGCCTTCTTCGCGATCGCGCCCTGCAGCGCCGCGACCGCCGGCATCAGCCGCGAGATGGTATTGGTCGCGGCCGCGATGTACATCGCCGACGGAAAATTGTCGTTCGAGGACTGCGACATGTTGACGTGATCGTTCGGATGCACCGGCTTCTTGCTGCCAAGCGGCGTGCCTGCGATCTGGCAGCAGCGGTTGGAGATCACCTCGTTGACGTTCATGTTGAACTGGGTGCCGCTGCCGGTCATCCAGACATGCAGCGGAAACATGTCGTGATGTTGTCCGGCCAGGATCTCGTCGCAGGCCTGCACGATCAGTTTGTGGATCGCGCCGTCGAGCCGCTTGCCGGCGAAATTGGCGTTGGCGCAAGCCTTCTTCAGCACGGCATAGGCCGTGATCATCTGGCGCGGCATCAGGTCGGTGCCGATCGAGAAATGCTCGATCGACCGCTGGGTCTGCGCGCCCCACAATTTGTCGGCGGGAACCTCGACCTCGCCGAGACTGTCGTTTTCGATGCGGACCTTGCTCATGCAGCTTCCTCCGCGGCGCGGTCAAGCCAGCATCGGCTCCTGCGTCATCCGGTCAAGACAAAGGCTGTGCCCGAGCATTCGATCCGTCAAGCGTCCTGAGCCGCCGTGGTGTCATTGCAGTCAATCGTTTCGAGCGTTCGTAAGCGAAATCGGCGTGCGCATCGGAAATACGGCTGGGTGCGATTGCTGTTGAATGCGAACCGTAGCTTCCTCCCCGAGGCGCCCGACTCCCTCCCCCCGAAAGCGGGTGCCCACACTGACGGCGGATCGTTCGACGGTCCGCCGTTTTCTTGTTTCGGATGCGGGCATCATGCCCGGCGAGTGCTCTCGAACAGGAACCAGGTCCGCCGCTCACTCTCGTCGATCCAGTTCTCGATCAGGCTCGCGGTTGCGACATCGCCATGCTCGTCGCAAAGCTCATGCGTCTCGCGCAGGAAGCCGGTGAAGCGCTTGTTGTCGTCGGCGAGCTCCGCCAGCATATCCTCCGCCGTGACGAACTCCGCGTCGTTGTCGAGCAGGCGCTGCAGCCGGCTGATATTGCCGACCGAGCGCAGCGTGGTGCCGCCGATCTTGCGCGCGCGCTCCGCGATGTCGTCGGTCATCGCGAAGATCTGTTCGGACTGCTCGTCCAGCAACAGATGGTAGTCGCGGAAATGCGGACCGCTCATGTGCCAGTGGAAGTTCTTGGTCTTCAGGTAGAGCGCGAAGGTGTCGGCGAGCAGCGCCCGCAGCGCCGCGGAAATGTCCTTGATCGCATTGGAGCCGAGCTCGGACGGCGTCTTCAGTTTGGCGGTCTTTCGTTCCTGGACGGCGGTGGCGCTCATGGCGGGCTCCTTTTTGTGTTGTTGCAGGCAGACAGATGAGACCGGCAGCCTGCGCGCCGATCTCGCTCCGGTCTTGAATGAATGTGTGGGCTTTAACCGGCCGTCTTTTCAGAACGAATGCGGCTATCCGATTGCCACGCTAGCATTGGCATAATCGACCGGTTGCGCACGTGTGCGTGAAGCGGATTTGAAGGCGGTCGATGGCAGCTCGTGCCGGCCTTTGCCATGCGACTGGCGCCAGGCATGGGGCGGGCGTCCGACGAAGCGGTTGAAAACCACGGTGAAATGCGACTGGCTCTGGAAGCCGACCGAGAGCGCGACGTCGACCACCGACATGCCGGTCTGGACAAGCATTTCCTGGGCGCGCTCGACCCTCCGGCGCAACAAATATTCGTGCGGGCGCAGGCCCGTTGCGGCCTTGAACTGGGCGGCGAAATGCATCCGCGTCAGCCCGGCAGCCGCCGATATATCGGAGGTGCTGATGGAATTGGCGAGATTGGTCTCGACAAATTCGATCGCCCGCCTCAAGCGCCAGCGCGCCAGCTCCGAGACCCTGGGCCGCGCCTGTGGTGCGACGCGCTCCGCCGAGGTCAACAGCCGCATCACGATGGCCGCGCTGATGCAGTCGGCGTAATGGCCGCCGAGCGTGCCGCCGATCTGCTCGCCCGCGAGCAGGGCGCGCGCAAGACGCTCCACCATCTGGTCCTTGCGCAGGCCGGTTTTTGAAAACTGCGGTGCCGGAGCGTTGGGGACCGTGCGGTCGTATTCCTCGATCAGCGCATTCGGCACATGCAGATGCAGAAATTCGTGGGCGCCGCGGAACAGGCAACTGACCCTCGCACCCGGCTCGGCGACGTGGAACATGCCGGGCATGGCGACGCCGTCATGAATGGTCGCGCCGTTGACCGAGAGACGGATGTTGGCGGTGTTCATGACCACCATGACCAGATGCGCCTCTTGCGGCGTCTCGTGATGGATTTCGCCAGCCAACCGCGCGGCTCCTCGCCATCGTGTCGCGACCACGCTGGAGCCCAGGCTGTTTCCGGGCGGCGGGACACGCCACGCCGCTTCGTCCGCAAGGACGGTGGCGGAATGGTCAGGGACGAACGCATCGGCGGAAACGGGAGTGGAGGCTGCGGCTGTCGTCGGATCGAAGCGGATCATGGCTCACCCCGTGGGTCGTTGGCTTGGTCCGAAGCGGGGCTCCGGATCATGATCCCTTCATAGGGTGACGAAGGCGGTGCATTCCTTGGCGAGGTCATTAAGAATTCTGAAAAGGTATGATTTGGCGCTGTCAGGCCTGAAAACTGCTGTTTGGAACCGATTTCGGCCCCTTCCGTGCGAAAACGAAAGACCCGCGCCTTGCCCCGCTGCCAGTCTGGAGGGTGCCAACGACCCCCAATCAGCCGCCGGTAGCAACGTTACGGTGCGCTTTCAGGAGTGAGTGAATGGGAAGCGGATCGACAGTCGCTGGACTGATCACGATCAAGAGCAGCAACGGACCGGAAGAAACCATGAACCGGTTCGAGGCCGAGGTGCGGGGTCGTGGCATGACGGTGTTCGCGCATATCGATCACGCGGCGGGAGCAGCGGCCGCCGGCCTGTCGCTGCGGCCGACCGAAGTCTTGATCTTCGGCAATGCCAAGGCCGGGACGCCGCTGATGGAAGCGACCCAGACCATCGGCATCGACCTGCCGCTGAAGGTGCTGGTCTGGCGCGACGAGAACGGCGCCACGTGGCTCTCCTACAACGATCCGGCCTGGCTTGCCGAGCGTCATGGCATCTTGCCGGAGTCCGCGGATACGCTGCGCCAGATGAGCGCGGCGCTGGCGAACCTCGCCGCGATCGCAACCAGGCTCCGTAGCGAGCCAAACCGTCCGGCGAAATATGACGGTGCAATGACCCGCGAGACGGGGCAATCGCGCTGTCCAGTTGCACAATGGGTGGGCAGCTTTCCACTCTTTTGATTTAGCCAATCCCTCGCTCCACGGCTAAATTGGTCCTTGCCAAGCAAGCAAATAGCCTGAAAAACAACGAACAATAACGGAAGAAGGCAATTGCGGAGCAAGGGTCGCGATGGTGCCTGAACAGGGCCAACGACCTGTCTATGCCTCGGATGGGTGGGAGATCGATCTCGCGCGCCGCGAGCTGCGTTCGGCCGGCGTGGTGGTGCCGCTCGGCGGCCGCGCCTTCGATATCGTGTCCGTGCTGGTGCAGGCCGACGGCGAACTGGTCAGCAAGAACGACCTGATGGATCAGGTCTGGCCCGGCACGATCGTCGAAGAGAACGCGCTGCAGGTTCACATCGCCGCCATCCGCAAGGCGCTCGGCGCCGACCGCGGCATGCTGAAGACGCAGTTCGGCCGCGGCTATCGGCTGCTCGGAAGCTGGAAACTCGTCCAGGACGAACGCGATGCGCCCAGGCCGAAGACGCCTTCGCCCGAGGCGGCGCGTCGTGGCGCCGGCCTCCACGACCACCAACATTCCGGCCGCCGCCGACAGCCTGATCGGCCGCGGTGGCGCCGTGCAATATCTGCGCGATCTGCTCGGAGCCTATCGCGTCGTCACGCTGACCGGACCCGGCGGCATCGGCAAGACCGCGCTGGCGCTGGAGGTCGCGCGCAATCTCGAATTTCACCGGCGACATCTTGTTGGTCGAGTTCGCCTCGCTGCAGGATCCGCAGCTCGTGCCGTCGGCGGTCGCAAGCGTGCTCGGCCTCAAGCTCGAGGGCGAAGAGACCTCGTCGGAATCGGTCACCCGCGCGGTCGGGCTTGCGAAAGCTGCTGCTGGTGCTCGACAATTGCGAGCATGTGATCGACGCCGCGGCGAAGCTCGCCGAAACCATCGTGAGCCGCTGTCCCGGCACCACCGTTCTCGCCACCAGCCGCGAGGTGCTGCGCATCGACGGCGAATATGTCTATCGCGTCCCGCCGCTCGACGTGCCGCCCGAGGATGGCACCGGGCCGGCCGACGTGACCGCGCACACCGCGGTGCAATTGTTCATGGCGCGCGCGCGGGCGCTCGGCGCCGATCTCGCCTCGGACGAGGGCAATCTTGCGCCATCACCGCGATCTGCCGTCGCCTCGACGGCATTCCGCTCGCCATCGAGCTCGCCGCGGCGCGTTCGCTGATGCTGGGGCCGAAAGAGGTCGCGGTCCTGCTCGACGACCGCTTCAGGTTACTGACCGCCGGCCGTCGCACCGCGCTGCCGCGGCATCAGACCCTGCGCGCGGCGCTGGACTGGAGCTACAACCTGTTGGCGGACGAGGAAGCGACGGTGCTGCGGCGGCTGGCGATCTTCGCCGGCGATTTCCCGCTGGAAGCCGTGATTGCCATTGCCGGCGATCTTGCCGCCGATCATGTCGCGAGCCTGGTCGCGAAGTCGCTGCTCACCGCCGACCTGCGCGGCAAGACCCCGCATTATCGCCTGCTCGACACCACGCGGGCCTACGCGTTGGAGAAGCTGCGCGCCGGCGGCGAAGAGCAGGAGGCCGCACGCCGTCACGCCGCATTCTATCGCATCTACTTCACGCGCGCCGAGGCCGAGAGCGAATCGGTGCCACAGGACGAATGGCTCGCGGTCTATGGCCGCCACATCGACAATGTGCGCGCCGGTCTCGACTGGGCGTTCTCGCCTGATGGAGATGCGCAGACCGGGATTGCGCTGACGGCGGCCGCCGTGCCGGTGTGGGTCCAGATGTCGCTGCTGGGCGAATGCCGCGAGCGCGTCGAGCGGGCGATGGCAAGGCTTGATCCCTCCGCCGTGGATGCGGATCGCCTGCGCATGCAGCTGTCGGCGGCGCTCGGCTGGTCGCTGATGTACGGGGTCGGACGCGCGCGCGAGGCGGGACCGGCATGGACCACGACGCTCGAGCTCGCCGACAGGCTCGAGGATCGCGACCATCGCCTGCGGGCGCTGTGGGGGTTGTGCATCAACCAGTTCAACAATGGCGAATTCCGTAAAGCCCTGGAGTACGCCCAGCGCTTCGCCGGCGTCGTGGCCGGGGCAACCGATCCCGTCGACCTGATGATGGCCGATCGGCTGCTCGCCACTGCGCTGCATTTCTTCGGCGACCAGAACGGTGCGCGGCTTCACATCAGCCGCGTGCTGGAGCATCTCGAAGTGCTCGCCCGGAAGCCGCAGATCGTCCGCTTCCGCTTCGATTTGCGGGTGTCCTCGCATTATTTCCAGGCGCGTATCCTCTGGCTGCAGGGTCTCGGCGATCAGGCCCTTGCGCGTGGTCCGGCAGAACATCGAGGAAGGGCGCGCCATCGGACACGCGCTGACGTTCTGCAGCGTGCTCGGGCAGGGCGCCTGCCCGGTGACGTATCTTGCCGGCGATCTCGATGCCGCCGAGCATTATTGCGCAGCGCTGCTCGAGCACACCGAGCGCCATCCGATCCGGCTGTGGAACATTTGGGCGCATTGCTTCCACGGCATGCTGATGGTCAAGCGCGGCCACATCGGCCCGGGGCTGGAAGCGTTGCGCACCGCTCTCGACCAGGCCGGTGACGCGCGGCTGTTGCCGCGCTTCCTGCTGCCGCTCGGCGAGCTCGCGGCCTGTCTCGGCGAAGCGGGCGAGGCGGCGCGCGGGCTTGCCACGATCGACGAGGCGCTGGCGCGCAGCCGGGCGAGGGAAGAGGGCTGGTACCTCGCCGAGCTGCTGCGCATCAAGGGCGAGCTGCTGCGCAAGTCCGATTCCGCGGCAACGGCGGCCGCCGAGACATGCTTTGCGCAAGCCCTCGAGATCGCGCGGCAACAGGGCGCGCTGTTCTGGGAGTTGCGCAGCGCGATGAGCCTGGCACGGCTGAAGGACAGCCAACGCCATCGCGCCGACGGGCGGAAAATCCTGCAGCCGGTGGTCGCAAAGTTCACCGAAGGCTTCGCCACGGCCGATCTGCGCGACGCGAAAGCCCTGCTCGACAAGCTTTCCGCATGACAGACAAGCCGCCGCGCTTCGATGCCGCCTTCAAGGCGCAGTTCGCCGAGCTGGTGCGCTGGCGGCGCGACGTGCGCCGCTTCCGCAGCGACGCGATCGATCCCGCGCTTGTGGCGCATTTGCTGGCATTGGCCGCGCACGCGCCATCGGTCGGCCTGTCGCAGCCATGGCGTTTCGTGCTGGTGGAGACACCAGCGCGCCGCGCAGCGATCCGCGATAATTTCGCCGCTGCCAACACGGCGGCGCTCGACGGCTACGCCGGCGAGCGCCAGGCGCGCTATGCCCGGCTGAAGCTCGAAGGCCTCGACCAGGCGCCGGTGCATCTCGCCGTGTGCGCCGACGAGGCAACCGCGCAAGGCGCCGGCCTCGGCCGGCGCACCATGCCGGAGACGATCCGCTATTCCGTGGTCGCCGCGATCCAGACGCTGTGGCTTGCGGCGCGCGCGGAAGGCCTCGGCGTCGGATGGGTCTCGATCCTCGATCCCGATGCGGCGCGCGCCACGCTCGATCTGCCCGCCGACTGGAGCTTCGTCGCCTATCTCTGCCTCGGCTGGCCCGAGCAGGACCACGACGTCCCCGAGCTCGAGCGCGAGGGCTGGGAGCAGCGGCAATGCGAGGCGTCGGTTACGCCATTGCGGCGGTAGGCGGCCCACCATAAATCCTAGCGTCATGCAGGAATGTCGACGCGATCGAAACCAGGAGACATCAATGTTCATTGCGATGAACCGCTTCAAGGTCATCAAGGGCTGCGAAGCCGATTTCGAGCATGTCTGGCTGTCGCGCGACACCCATCTCGACAAGGTGCCGGGTTTCACGGAATTCCATCTTCTCAGGGGACCGGAGTTGGAGGACCACACACTCTACGCATCGCACACGGTGTGGCAGAGCCGCGCCGCCTTCGAAGCATGGACCCGATCGGAAGCGTTCCGCGCCGCGCATGCGAAGGCCGGCGGCAACAAGCCGCTTTATCTCGGCCACCCGCAGTTCGAAGGTTTTGAGACGCTTCAGACGGTCGGTGGCGGAAAGTCGGCGGTCGCGTAGCCCGCACTAACCCGCGACAAACGCCAGCAGCGTGCCGTTGGCCGCAGCAGGCGGCACGCAGATGGCGTTGCCGCTGCGAACGGCCGCCGCGCCGAGCGCTTTTTCTGCTTTCGCCAAGTCCGCCGCGATCACAAGTCCGGCCGCGCCGCGCTCGGGCAGGCCCGCGAGCGATACGCCCGGATAGCGCGCGCTCAATTGATCCCGCGTCATGAACACGAAGTCGGCGCGGCTGCCGCCCGAGGGCACCGCGAGCGCGCCGTCATTCTCCTTCTGAGGCTCGCGATCGGTCAGGCGCGACAGATGCGCGGCCTCCTTGGCAGGATCGGGCGCGACCAGCAGCACCTGCCTGAGATGCTTCGCGCCATTGGCGTGCCGCATCAGCTCGGGAATCCACACGGTCTCGCGGGTCTTGTGCTGGCAGGCGAAAATGCGCATGCCGGCAGGCGCTTCCTTGACCGGCCACTGGAAGGTGCGGAATTTCGCGGCCGACAGCCGGCCGTCCGGCATGGTCACCGGCCGCTCGAAATCGTTCGGCCCGAGCGGCGGAAACCCGCGTGCGCGGATTTCGTCCGCGCCCGCGGCCGCGTCTGTGGCGGTGTAAGCGACGCGCTCGATGCCTTCGCGCGTCTCGAGGAAGGCGCGGGCCGGCGCATTGTGCTCGGTGGGCGCGAGCACGCCGAGCAGCTCGATATAATCGGGGTCGAGCATGATGGTGTAATTGCCCGTGCCCATATGCGTGCTGTGGGTGCCGCGCGGCGAAATGGTGAAGCCGAGCGACTGCCAGCCCTCGGCGGCCTTGTCGAGATCTTTGGCCATGACCACGGCGTGATCGACGCCGATGACGTTTTTCAGTGCCACGCGTTTCTCCCTTTGTCTTGCGGCGATGTTACCGTGTCGGCCGCGCCGCGTCATATATTATTGCTGCGAGAGCGAGAGGCGCTTGCTTCTCGCGCGCTTTGGCGGCAATTGATAGTGCGAGCCAGCGACCACGAGAGATGCATGAGCCAGTTGATCATTCGCGCCGGTGACTTCACCTTCCAGGCCCGCTTCGAGGAAGAGCTTGCGCCGAAGACCTGTGCCGCCTTCAAGAAGGCGATGCCGTTCGAGAGCCAGGCGATCCATGTGCGCTGGAGCGGGGAGGGTGTGTGGATGCCGCTCGGCGATCTCGATTTCGGCGTCACTTTCGAGAACCACACCAGCTATCCCGCGCCGGGCCAGATCATCCTCTATCCCGGCGGCATCAGCGAAACCGAAATCCTGCTCGCCTATGGCGGGGTGCATTTCGCCAGCAAGATGGGCCAGCTCGCCGGCAACCATTTCATCACGCTGATGTCGGGGCTCGAAAACCTTCCGGTGTTCGGGAAGACCGTGCTGTGGAAGGGCGCGCAGAAAATCCGCTTCGAGATGGTGTGAATCGCGAAGCTACCCGCTTCGACCCGCGGAATAGCGAAGCCAGCCCTGGCGGCGCAACTCGCAGGCTGGACAAGTGTCGCAGCCATAGCCCCAGTCATGCCGGTGCGTGCGGTCGCCCATGTAGCAGGAATGCGTCTGCTCCAGCACGATCCGCATCAGCTTGTCGCCGCCGATGTCATTGGCCAGCGCGAAGGTTTGCGCCTTGTCGATCCACATCAGCGGCGTATCCACCACGAAGCGCTGCTCCATGCCGAGATTGAGCGCGACCTGCAGCGCCTTCAGCGTGTCGTCGCGGCAGTCGGGATAACCCGAGTAATCCGTTTCGCACATGCCGCCGACGAGATGCTTGATGCCGCGGCGATAAGCGATCGCGGCGGCGAAAGTGAAGAACAGCAGATTGCGGCCGGGAACGAAGGTGTTGGGCAAGCCGCTCGCCGCGAAGGCGATTTGCTTGTCCTGGGTCAGCGCGGTCTCGCTCAGTTGGCCGAGGATCGAGAGATCGAGCATGTGATCGTCGCCGAGGCGCGATGCCCATGACGGAAAGTCGCGCCGGAGCGCCGCGAGAATGTCGGCGCGACAATCGAGTTCGATGCGATGCCGCTGGCCGTAGTCGAAACCGACGGTCTCGACATGCGCGTAGCGCTCCAGTGCCCATGCCAGGCACGTGGTGGAGTCTTGTCCTCCGGAGAAGAGGACCAGCGCGGAGTCCGTCATCGCAATATCAATCCCCGGCGCGCACCTCGGCCCAGCAATCGTCGTTTTCCCAGACCCGCACAGTCTCACAATCGGCGATGCGGTCAAAGAACCAGGCCGCGATCACCTCCGCGGTCGGGTTCTCCAGTCCCGGCACGTCGTTGAGCAGCCGGTGATCGACCATCTTCACGAGCGGTGCGATCTCGGCGTCGACCTCGGCAAAGTCCTGCACGAAACCGCGCTCGTCCGGCGTGCCGCGCTTGACGATCTCGACGCGATAATTGTGGCCGTGCAGGTTCTTGCACTTGTGGCCATCAGGCAGGTGCGGAAGATGGTGCGCGGATTCGAACCGGTAAGTCCGCCCGATCCGGGTCGTGAGCTTCGCGCGCTCTTTCGCCACGCGCGAGGCGTCGTCCAGAACGAGATGCCTGGACTCGACATGCTTGGTCATGGAATTCCCATCAGTTTGTGCGTCTGGAGGCTGATCCTCCAGCGTGGGTGTTGCTTGCAATAGTCGACCACGAGCTCCGTGTTGCGGTCGCGCTCCGGCCCGTCCATCGGTTGCAGGAAGAAGTGCTGGAAGTCGAGATGGGCGAAGCGGTCGGGCAGGGCTTTCGCCTGCGGATAGACCAGCTTCAGTTCCTGGCCCGATGTCTGCACCAGTTCGGCGTCGGCCTTGGGACTGACGCAGATCCAGTCGATGCCCTTTGGCGCCGCGATCGTTCCGTTGGTTTCGATGGCGATCGTGAAGCCGCGCGCCGCAACCGCCGATATCAGCGGCTCGTCCAGCTGCAGCAGCGGCTCGCCGCCGGTGAACACGACGTAGCGAAATTCGCGCGCGCCATTCCACGCCGTCGCGATGGCGTCGGCCAGCGCATCCGCGTCCTTGAAGCGGCCGCCGCCTTCGCCGTCGGTGCCGACGAAATCGGTGTCGCAGAACTGGCAGACGGCCGCGGCGCGGTCTTCCTCGCGTCCGCTCCAGAGATTGCAGCCGGCAAAGCGGCAGAACACGGCCGCGCGCCCGGCCTGTCCGCCTTCGCCCTGCAGCGTCTTGAAAATCTCCTTGACCGAATAGGTCACGTGGCCGTCTCGTGCATCATGGTTTGTGTCCGGGCCCTCAGATAGACCTTTTGAGACCGACAAGAAAGGGGGATAATCCTTTGAATTTACTTGAGATATTCGAGGCGTTGTCGGGTCGAGGCCGGCGCCTGGCCGGAAACGGATGACCGAGAGAAGCAAAGGCACGACCACCGGCCCGCTTGGGGTCGAGATCGTCGGCCGCATCGACGAGCTTGCGGCCATTTCGGAGACGCCGGGGCGTTTAACGCGGATCTTCTTGACCCGCGAGCATCGTGCGGCGGCCGAACGCATTCTCGGCTGGATGCGTGAGGCCGGCATGCGCGCGCATCTCGATGCCATCGGCAATGTCTGCGGCCGCTACGAAGGCGAGACCGCAGGCGCGCCCTGCCTGATGCTCGGCTCGCATTACGATACCGTGCGCGACGCCGGCAAATGGGACGGGCCGCTCGGCCTGATCACGGCGATCTCCTGCGTCGCCGACCTCAACAAGCGCGGCAAACGCCTGCCGTTTGCGATCGAGGTCATCGGCTTCGCCGACGAGGAGGGCGTGCGCTTCGCTTCGACCTTGCTCGGCAGCCGCGCGGTCGCCGGTACTTTCGATGAAGGCGTGCTGAGCGTGCGTGACGCCGATGGCGTTGCGATGCGGGATGCTCTGAAAGATTTCGGCCTCGATCCCGATCGTATCGGCGCCGCCGCGCGCGTTCGCCGCGAGCTGCTGGCCTACCTCGAATTGCACATCGAGCAGGGGCCGGTGCTCGAGCAGCAGGAGCTGCCGGTCGGCGTCGTCACCGCGATTGCGGGCGCAACGCGGCTCGCGGCGCGGCTCACCGGCATGGCCGGCCACGCCGGCACCGTGCCGATGGCGCTGCGGCGCGATGCGCTGGCGGGCGCGTCCGAGTGCATCGGTGCGATCGAGGAGTTCTGCCGCACCGACGCGAACGGCCTCGTCGGCACGGTCGGGTACATCCATGCGATCGCCGGGCGCCACCAATGTGATTCCGGGCGAGGTGTCGTTCACCATCGACATCCGCGCGCCGACCGACATGCATCGCAAGCGCGCGGTCGCCGACATCGTGCGGCAGATCGAGGCGATCGCCAAACGCCGCAAGCTGGCGCTGCAGCTCGACGTCACCCATGAGAACCGCACCGCGCCCTGCGCACCCTGGCTGCAGGACGCAGATCGCGGACGCCATCGCGGCGGAAGGCTTTCGCGTGTTCGAGCTGCCGAGCGGGGCAGGGCATGACGGCATGGCGATGATCGACATCGCCGACGTCGGCATGATCTTCGTGCGCTGCCGCGGCGGCATCAGCCATCATCCGGACGAGCATGTCGAGCCCGCCGACGCCGACGCCGGTGCGCGGGTGTTGCTGCGCGTGATCGAGAATTTCCGGGCGCGGTCTGAGCAGTTTACGTCGTCATTGCGAGGAGCGTCAGCGACGAAGCAATCCAGACTATCTCAGCGACGAATTCTGGATTGCTTCGCTTCGCTCGCAATGACGATTCAACTACCCCGCCGTCACATCCACCAGCTCGTCGCCGTCAGCACCTGCGCCGCCTTGGCGCGATCGAGATCGCCTTCCCACGCCGCCACCACGACGGTGGCGACGCAGTTGCCGATCAGATTGCCGAGCGCACGGGCCATGCCGATGAACCAGTCGACCGACAGCACCAGCACGAGCCCGATCGCGGGAATGCTCGGCACCGCATTGAGCGTCGCCGCCAGGATCACGATCGCCGAGCCCGGCACGCCATGCGCGCCCTTGGACGTGATCAGGGAGACGCCGAGCACCAGCAGGAGGTCGCCGAACGACAGCGGCGTGTTGGTGGCCTGCGCGATGAACACCACCGCGAGCGTCAGATAGATCGAGAACGCGTCGAGATTGAAGGAATAGCCGGTCGGGATCACGAGCCCGACCACGGAATCCTTCACGCCCATCCGCTCCAGCTTCTCATGATCTGCGGCAGCACCGCATCCGACGAGGCGGTGGCGAGCACGATGGTCAGTTCCTCGCGCATGTAGGCCAGGAATTTGAGGATGTTGATGCCGGCGAGCGCCATCACGCCGCCGAGCACGCCGAGCACGAAGATCGCGAGCGAGACGTAGAACAGCGCCACCAGCGAGACCAGTTGCTTCAGCGAGCCGACGCCGTATTTGCCGACGGTATAGGCGACCGCGCCGAGCACGCCGAGCGGCGCGACGCGCACGATCAGTCCCATCGCGCGGAACAGCACGGTCGAGACCGCGTCGATCATGGCGTTGATGCGCTCGCCCTTCTCGCCGCCGACCAGCGCGAGGCCGACGCCGAACAGGATCGCGAAGAACAGCACCTGCAGCACGTCGTTGCGCGACAGCGCGTCGAACGAGGTGGTCGGGATGATGTTCATCAGGAAGGCGCCGATGCCTTCGCCCTTCAGCTTCTGGGCATTGCCGGCGTAGTTGGAGAGCGCCTTGGCGTCGAGCGTCGACGGTATCGATGTTCATGCCGTGGCCGGGGCCGAAGACATAGGCGAGCAGCAGGCCGACCACGAGCGCGACCGTGGTCATCACCTCGAAATAGACCAGCGCCTTGACGCCGACCCGGCCGACCTTCTTGAGGTCGCCGGCGCCGGCGATGCCGTGCACCACGACGCAGAACACGATCGGCGCCACGATCATCGAGATCAGCTTGAGGAAGGCGTCGCTGAGGATCTTCAGGCTGACGGCGAAGTCGGGAACGGCCATCCCGAGCACGATGCCGAGCACCAGCGCGGCCAGAACCTGAACGAAAAGAGAGGTATAGATCGGCTTTCGCGCCGTCGGCGCAGCAGTGGTGATGGTCGCAGCCATGGAACGCTTCCCCCGTTTGATCCGAATTGGCTCAGCAACAAGCGTGCCAGTTTGTCGCGGGGAGGGCGACCGCGCGAGGGGCCGAAATCACAGGATTTGCAAGATCGCCGCGGCGCCACTCCCGGTCTGCAAGGGAAGGACGGCAGTGTTGCCGATTTTGCACGACGGGCAATTTCGAACACAGATTTGCCCGTCGCGTTAATATGTCGCGTTTCCGAAAAGAAGAATTAGTGTTACTTAATTGGCATCCCGCGCTCACCAGGAGGGGCGGCTCGCGATCGCCACGATTCGTCGGCGCGGGATGCGATGGACGCGATTGGGTCGCAAGGCGTGCGGCGCATCGCGTACGGTCAAGCCGTGTGGTTCTGATTCCCCGTTGCTGGAATCAAGCTTCGGGTCGATGACCATCGATGGAGCGACGGAGGCAAAAGAGCCCGGTCTCCGGGGAGAGCACGGAGCAGCCGTAAAACCATTGCGCAGGGAGTGCCGGAGTGATTTCGGCGTACCTGTGTTGGCCTGCGTGCGTCTTTTTGTTTTGCACGCGTGGCAGTGGGTGCGTGCGTGCACCCGGCATTCCCTGCGCCCTCTGTCCCGGAGAGGAGCACTGAATCGCGACAGCTCGGACGCATCGCGCCGCGAGAATGTCGACGCTTGTCCGGATGGTTGCGAAACAGTGGAACCATCAGTGCCGGCGCAAGCGTTCGCTAGCCGGCGATCATGGACGTGAATGCCTCGAACATTGTCCAGGAGGCGACCGCGACAGCGGCGGCGATGACGATGTATGATAGAGGGGCTTTCATGCGGGTTTGAACACCGCGTATACGCCGATATTCAATCGCATCGGACAATTCTTGGGATTTTCGGGTTGCCACAGGCTCACATGGTTAACGAGGAAAAAGATTTCAGCGTCGTTCGCGCCGCGTTCGCCGCCACTGTCGGCAACATGCTCGAATTCTACGATTTC
The DNA here is from genome assembly GCA_963696845.1 of uncultured Alphaproteobacteria bacterium. GTDB lineage: Bacteria > Pseudomonadota > Alphaproteobacteria > Rhizobiales > Xanthobacteraceae > Bradyrhizobium. The sequence goes on along the minus strand of CAVOLR010000018.1, from coordinate 609,134 downwards.
ATCACCTACAGCTTCTTTGCGATCCAGATCGGGCACACATTCTTCCCGACCCAGAGCGAATACGGCAGCCTGATGCTGTCGCTTGCGACTTTCGGCGCAGGCTTCGTCACCCGCCCCGTCGGCGGCGTCGTGCTCGGCATCTATTCCGATCGTGTCGGCCGGCGGCCGGCGATGCTGCTGAGCTTCGCGCTGATGGGCGGCGCGATCCTGCTGCTGGCGCTGACGCCGTCCTACAACAGCATCGGCATCGCAGCTCCCGTCATCGCGATCGTCGCGCGCATGGTGCAGGGTTTTGCGCTGGGCGGCGAGGTCGGACCGACCACGGCCTATCTGATCGAGATCGCGCCGCCGGAACGCCGCGGTCTCGTGGTGGCGTGGCAGCCGACCAGCCAGGAAATCGCGGCGACCACGGGCGCGCTGGTCGGCGTCATCCTCAGCAAGACCATGACGCCGGAAATGCTGGATACAACCGGCTGGCGCGTCGCCTTCCTGATCGGCGCGGCCTGCCTGCCGTTCGGCCTGTGGATGCGCAGGACTCTGCCGGAAACCATCGCCGCGCCGGCGAACAAGGCGGAGACGTCAAGTCATCTGATGCTGGCGCGCGGGCACACCCGCATCATCCTGCTGTCGATCATGGTGCTCGCGGGCGGGACGATCTCGTCCTATGTCACGCAATACATGACGACCTATGCGCAGAACACGCTGCATGTGCCGCCGACTCTGGCGTTCACCACATCGATGGTCGGCAATGGACTGCAGATCATCGGTGCGCTCGCGGGCGGCTGGCTGGCGGACCGTTACGGCCGCAAGCCGGTGATGGTCTGGCCGCAGCTGTTGACGCTGCTGCTGACCTACCCGGTGTTTCTCTGGATCGTGAATGAACCCGGCGCAATGTCGCTGATCGCAGGCTTCGGACTTCTGTCGCTGATCGGCTCGGTGCCGTTCACGGCCTTCTACGCCACCTTTGCCGAGGGGCTGCCGCAAAACATCCGGGGCGGCGTGTTCGCCACCATCTATGCGGTCGCGATCGCTACTTTCGGCGGCACGGCGCAACTCGTGGTCACCTGGCTGCTGCACATCTCCGGCAATCCGCTGGCGCCGGCCTGGTATCTGCTCTTTGCCGCAACCGTCGCGCTGATCGCCATGGGCCTGATGCGGGAGACCGCGCCGATCAAGGTCGGCCGGACGTAGCTCGCGATCAGCTTCCGAGCAGGATCACGCCCGTGCACAGGATCAGGCAACCGACGATCCGCGCCGCGCTGACGGGCTCGCGCAGCAGAAACATGCCGAACAGCGCGCCGACCATCATCGACATCTCGCGTGCAGGAGCGACAAGCGACAGCGGAGCGCCGAGCTGCACGGCGGTCAAAACCAGAATGTACGACATCGGCGACAGCAGGCCGACGCCGATCGCGAGCCACCATTTGCCCTTCATCGCCTCCATCACGCGTGTGCGCCGCGCCATGACCAGCGGCACCAGCATGAAGAAGCGCACCAGGTTCGAAAACCAGTCGAGCATCGACGGGATGAACACCGATCACCTTGACGGCGTAGCCGTCCACGACCGTGTAGGTGGCGATCAGTCCGCCCGTGGCCGCGCCCCAGGCAACGCCTTGCTGGCCGCGCGGTCGCCGAAATGCGGAGAGGTCGCCTTGGGTCGCGATCAGGCCGATGCCGGCGACCACGGCGAACAGGCCGAGCACGCCATGGGCGGACGGTGTCTCGCGCAACAGCAGAAACGCGCCGATCGACGACAGCATCGGGCCGGTGCCGCGCGCGATCGGGTAGACCACCGAGAGATCGGCGACCTGATAGCCGCGCTGCAGACACAGGCTGTAGGCGAGGTGGATCGCAGCGCTCAGCGTGATGCATATGATGGCCGGCAAACTCCAGGTCACTTCGTTGTGGACGTTGTGAATGAAGACCCAGAGCACCCACGGGAAGTAGGCGACGCTTGCGACCAGATTATAGATGAAGACGAAGGCGACGCCGCCTTCCGCGCGCGCGCTTCGACAGCAGATTCCAGCTTGCGTGAATGATCGCAGCGAGAACGACAAGGAGAAGAGAAAAAGACGACATGAGACCTCCGTGCCCGTAGGGCGCAGAAAAGATCTCGACATCTCCTCCTCTGGGCTTTTGTCCCTCGGGTGCAGCCGCGTGCTACCGCGGTTTCCGCAACGCTCGGACCGGCGACGGCGCGATGCCGCCCGGAACCCTAGTTGCCACTCAGTCGATCGATTTTGCTTATGTTCCGGAGAGGCAGCGTCGTCAACCCGCAAACTTCTGCAATCCCATGCGGTTGGCGGCGGTCTGCAAGGCGTCAGCTCGCGAGGTCGAGCAGTTGCGGCGAGCCGCGCAGCAACACGCTGCGGCCCATGGACGTGATCAGAGGACGGCCGTCCTCGATGCCGGCGAGACCGAGTGCGACAAGCGCGTCGACTGCGAAGCGATCGGGCGCGCGACGCTGCGGCGCGCCGCCGCGCAGCGCCTTCAAGGTTTCCCACTGATCATGCGTCAGATTAAAGTCGAGCTCGGCGTGCATGTGGCCTCGTCGCGGCAAGGAGGAATTTCGAGCGCTTCGTAGCGAGACCGTGTGAAGGGGATACGACCATTTCGAGTTCGTATTTCGACTCACGATCTCTTGCTAAGGTGCACGTTCTGCGTGCAAAATCGGCGGGTTGGGTTACGCAACTGTCACAACATCGTGTCACATCGTTTTAGCCTTGCCACGAATCGGTCGGCGGACCGACTGGCGTAGAAAGACGGATTGGACCAGCGCTCTGAATATTCCTTCCTTGACGAAAAAACTTGGCGGAAGCAGCCGCGTCAAAGGCCTCGGCGGCGCCATGATCAGCATTGTGATCGGCACGGCCGCGATATTCGGCTTGATGCATGCGCTCAGGAACGTCGACTACGACCTGGTGTTCGACGTCATCCGCGCCACCGACTTCTCGACCATCGCGCTGGCGCTGGTGCTGGTGACTGCGTCATATGGCAGCATCACGCTGTACGACTGGCTGGCGCTGCACACCATGGGTCGCAAGGACGTGCCGTACCGGATCGCGGCGCTGGCGAGCTTCACGAGTTATCCGATCGCGCACGGCATCGGCGCGGTGGCGCTGATCTCCCCCGTCATCCGCTACCGGATCTATTCCCGCAACAATGTCGGCGCGCTCGGCGTCGCCAACATCTGCTTCCTCACCGGGCTCACCTTCTGGCTCGGCAACATGACCGCGCTCGGCTTCAGCCTGCTGTATGAGCCGACCTCGATCAGCGTGATCGATCACCTCTCACCCGGCATCAACCGGGTGCTCGCCCTGGTGCTGTTGTGCGGCGTCACCGCCTTCCTGGTCTGGAGCTGGCTGCATCCGCGCAGCCTCGGCCGCAGCAAATGGCTGGTGCGTCTTCCCTCGGGTCCGCTGGTGCTGGTGCAGATCGTGGTCGGGCTGCTCGATCTCACCGCTGCGGCGCTCGCGATGTATGTGCTGATCCCGTCCGGCCTCGACATCGGGTTGTTCCGCCTGCTGGCGGTGTTCATCGCCGCGACCTTGCTGGGCTTCGCCAGTCATGCGCCCGCGGGGCTCGGCGTGTTCGACGCCACCATCCTGATCGGGCTCGGCAGCGAGGATCGCGAACAGTTGCTCGCGGTGCTGCTGATGTTCCGCTTCCTCTATCATCTGCTGCCGCTGTCGATTGCGCTGATGCTGTTCGGCGGCGTCGAGGCGTGGCGCAACCTGCGCAGGAAGACGGCGGGCGCAACGCGCCGGTCAGACCGGCGAGTTGAGCTTGAGCCCGATCATGCCGACGACGATCAGCGTCAGGCAGACGACGCGAACCGGATCGGTCGGCTCGCTGTAGAGCAACATGCCGAGAATGATGCTGCCGACGGCGCCTATTCCGGTCCACACCGCATACGCCGTGCCGAAGGGCAGCGATCGTAAGGCGACCGCCATCAACGCGAAGCTCAGTGCGATGGCGGCGAGCGTGGCGGCCGTGGGCCAGAACCGGGTCAGCCCGTCGGAGTATTTCAGTCCGAGCGCCCAGCCGACTTCGAGCAATCCCGCGGCGAGAAGTGCAGCCCAGCCGCTCACGTCGTGATCTCGTCCATGACCTGTCGATTCGAAAGCGTCGCACGCCTCCTTCCGATGTTCGCGCGACAGGCATGTGACAGGGAGTTGGCGACTTCGCGGTCGGGTGTAACGAATGGCGCGACCACTCCGCGATTTCCGGCGATCGGTGGAATTTGAGTCAAAATCGCAGACCTAAATCGCTTTGCTGCATTGCGGTGCCTGCTCACGCTTCGATCACGGAATGCTGTTGGTTTGGGCGACAGTTGATGAGACAGCAGCGCGATTTCTGCTAGACTGACGCCGTGTCACTGGACTTCACACCTCAAGGAGTGGAGGGTTCATGAACCGGCTCGTCGAGATACGCAGTCAAGAACAGGTTTGTCGCGAGCGTGCCGCGTTTGATACCGAGCGCAGGATTTTCTGGCTGGCCCAGGCCGAGGAATGGGAGCAGCGCGCGCTCGACGAAATCGCGTATCACTTCAGAGAGTGCAATCTCGATCACGTGGAATCGCCGCCGTTGGCGCATTAGCCCGGTCTGATCGAACTGGCAACAGTACGGAGTTGTCGAGCGTGGCTCGCGCGGGGCCCGCTAGTTTTTGCGTTCGGGGGAACAAGTCCCCACGCCGCGGCATGGGGGCCGGGTTCGAGGTTCCCTCAGGCCGCGCTGCAGCATCTGATAGCATCAACAGGCGGTGAGCGGACCGGGCTCCGCAGTGGCTGCGCGTTGTGCTAGGAACCCTCAAACTGCTGGCACGAATGAAGAAGTCAGGGATCATCGGGGGCGTTGTGGCTGTGCTGCTTGTTGGCGGCGCAGCGGCTGCTGTTGCGATCGCCTGGCGGCCGGCGATCGCCGCAATCGATCCGGCCGGCGAAACAGAGTTTCGATCCTGCTCTGGTCAAGCGCGGCCGCGAGCTTGCGGCGCTCGGCAATTGCAATTCCTGCCACACCGTGCGCGGGCGTAAGAATTTCGCCGGTGGTCTGCCGGTGCCGACGCCGTTCGGCACGGTGTTCTCGTCCAACATCACGCCCGATCCGGAGACCGGCATCGGCCGCTGGCCGGAAGCGGCCTTTCGGCGGGCGATGCGCTCCGGCGTCGATCGCGAGGGCAGGCATCTCTATCCGACCTTCCCCTACGACCACTTCACCAATGTCAGCGATGACGATGACCGCGCGCTCTATGCCTTCCTGATGACGCGCGAGCCGGTTCGCGCACCTGCGCGAAGCAATCAGCTGTCCTTCCCGTTCGACCATCGCGTGGTCATCGCAGGATGGAAGTTGTTGTTCCTGCGGGCCGGCGCGTACAAACCGGACACGACGAAGAGTGCCGAATGGAATCGCGGCGCCTATCTGGTCGAAGGCCTGGCGCATTGCGGCGCCTGCCACACGCCGCGCAACGCGCTCGGCGCGGAGCAGACGACCGCGAGCTTTGCCGGCGGCGACGTCGACAACTGGAAGGCCTATGCGATCAACGCGCAATCGCCGGCGCCGGTGCCTTGGGACGCGGACGCGCTCTACCGCCTATCTGCGCGACGGCTTCCATCCCGATCACGGCACCGCGCGCGGGCCGATGGCGGAAGTGGTGAGCAATCTGTCGGCGGTTCCGGCGAGCGACGTCCACGCCATCGCGACCTACATGGCCGATGTGTTCGGCAAGCCGTCGCCGGTTCGCAAGCTGCAGGGTGAAACCGTGCTCGCGCAGGCGAAGCAGGGCGCCGCGCCTTCACCGGAATCCGAAGGCGGCAAAATCTATGTCGGCTGCCTGCGCCGGCTGCCACGAGAGCGGCCGCCCGCCGCCCTATGGCGGCATCCATCTCGGCCTCAGCACCGCGATCAGTTCGCCCGATCCGCGCAACCTTGCCAATATCGTGCTCTCGGGCGTGGCTCCGATCGAAGGCGAGCGCAGCCCGATCATGCCGGGATTTGCCGCTGTCATGAATGATCGCGAGGTTGCGGTGTTGTTGGAATATCTGCGGTCGCGCTTCAGCAATCATCGCGCTTCGAGCGACCTCGAACGCGTGGTTGCGGAAGCAAGACGCACGCAGACGGCGTATGTCCAGAATTCGGCAGGCCCGACCAATGCACCGGCCGATCCAGCGCAGCGAGACAAGCCATGATGACATTGAAGGTCAACGGCAGGGATCACCAGGTCGACGCCGAGCCGGACACGCCGCTGCTCTATGTGCTGCGCGACGATCTCAAGCTCAATGCCGCGAAATTCGGCTGCGGCCTCGGCCAATGCGGGTCCTGCACCGTGATGGTCGACGGCAAGGCGGTGCTGTCCTGCGTCACGCCGCTGGTGCTGCTCGAAGGCAAGCAGGTCACCACGCTGGAGGGCCTCGGCAGCGTCTCGACTCTCGCGCCGATCCAGCGCGCCTTCATCGAGGAGCAGGCGGCGCAATGCGGCTATTGCATCGCCGGCATGATGATGCGGGCGCAGGCGCTGCTGCAGCGCGTGCGACACCCGACCGACGAGCAAATCCGCAGCGAGCTTGCGCCGCATCTCTGCCGCTGCGGCACGCATATGCGCATCATCCGCGCGGTGCATCGCGCGGCGCGGATGATGGATTTTGCTGCGCTGTCTCCAGCGAACGAGGAGGGCGCGCAATGAACGCCCCGGTCATCCTCGATCGCCGCCAGCTGCTTGCAGGCGGCGGCGCGCTGATCGTCAGCTTCTCGCTCACGGCGCCTTCGCGCAGGATCAAGGCGCGCTACCCGCGCCGAAGCCGCCGGGGAGTCTCGCGACCGCGCCTTACCTGGATTCCTGGATCCGGATCGACGCCGACAACACCATCACGGTCTTCACCGGCAAGGCCGAGCTCGGGCAGGGCTTCAAGACCGCGTTCCAGCAGATCGCGGCCGAAGAGCTCGATGTTGCCTTCGATTCGCTGAAGGTCGTCACCGCGGACACCAAGCTGACCGCCAATGAAGGCTACACCGCCGGCAGCAATTCGATGCACAACAGCGGCGTTGCGATCCAGAACGCCGCGGCGCAAGTGCGGGCGCTGCTGGTGGCAGAGGCTGCAAAACGGCTCGACGTCGGCGCAGAAGCGCTGCGCACCGAAAATGGCAGCGTGATCGCGCAGGATGGGCGCCGGCTGAGCTACGGCGAGCTTGTCGCTGACAACATGTTGCATGTGCAGGCACAGCCGACCTCGAAGCTGAAGGACCCGGCGAGCTTTACCTTGATGGGAAAATCGGTCCCGCGCGTCGACATTCCCGCCAAGGTCACCGGTGGTGCGGCCTATGTGCAGGATTTGCGGTTACCCGGCATGGTGCATGCGCGGGTGGTGCGTCCGCCGAGCTACGGCGCGCAGCTCACCGATTGCGATACGGTTGTCATCGAGCAAATGCCGGGAGTCGTGAAAGTGGTTCGCGACGGCAATTTCCTCGCCGTCGTCGCCGAGAAGGAATTCCAGGCGGTCAAGGCGATGCATGGCGCTGGCCGCGGTCGCGAAATGGCAGGAGAGTGCGCAGCTGCCGAAACAGGACGATCTTCCTGCCGCGCTGCTGGCGCTTCCAAAGCAAAGCTTCCCGATTTTCACGCACGGCGACGCCTCGTTCAATGGTGGCAGAACAATTGAAGCCACCTATACGCGGCCGTATCAGTCGCATGGCTCGATCGGTCCGTCCTGCGCGGTCGCGCAATTCGTCGACGGCGCGATGACGGTGTGGTCGCACACCCAGGGCGTTTATCCCGATCGCGCCGGCGATTGCCGAGATGCTGCGCATGCCGCCGGCCAGCGTCCGCGTGATCCATGTCGAAGGCTCCGGCTGCTACGGCCACAACGGCGCCGACGATGCCGCGGCCGATGCGGCGCTGATTGCGCGCGCGCTTCCCGGCCGTCCCGTGCGCGTGCAGTGGATGCGCGAGCAGGAGCATGCCTGGGAGCCGTTCGGGCCGGCGATGGTGACGAAGTTGAAGGCCTCGCTCGACGACGGCGGCAAGATTGCCGACTGGCAATTCGAGGTGTGGAGCAACACGCATTCGATGCGGCCGGGCGGTGCGGGCAGCATGCTGGCCGCACAGCACATGGCGCAATCGATCAAGCCGCCGGAGCCGAAGCCGCTCCCGTTGCCGGAAGGCGGCGGCGACCGCAACGCGATCCCGATCTACAAATTCCCCAATGCGCGCGTCGTGCATCACTTCATCCCCGACATGCCCGTGCGCATCTCGGCGATGCGGGCGCTCGGCGCCTATCACAACGTGTTCTCGATCGAGAGTTTCATGGACGAGCTCGCGGTCGCTCGCGAACGCCGATCCCGTCGAGTTCAGGCTGAAGCATCTCGACGATGCGCGAGGCCGCGACGTGATCGAGAAGGCGGCGAAAGAGTTCGGCTGGCGCAAGGGGCAACAGCCGCCACCCGATCGCGGCTACGGCTTTGCCTTTGCGCGCTACAAGAACCTCGCGGCCTATTGCGCCATTGCCAGCGAGGTCGAAGTCAACCGCGAGACCGGCCGTGCGCGGCTGGTGCGGGCGGTTGCGGCCGTCGACAGCGGGCAGGTGGTCAGTCCGGACGGGCTCACCAACCAGATCGAGGGTGCGATCATGCAGTCGGCGAGCTGGACCCTCTATGAGGCCGTCACCTTCGATGACACGAGGATCACCAGCATCGACTGGCAGACCTATCCGATCCTGCGCTTCGATGCCGTCCCCGACCGGATCGACGTGCACATCATCAACCGTCCGGGCCAGCCCTTCCTCGGCAGCGGCGAGACCGGCCAGGGCCCGGCCGCGGCCTCGCTTGCAAATGCGATTGCCAACGCCACGGGTAAGCGGCTACGAAACCTGCCGCTGACGCGAAAACGCATCAAGGATGCGATCGACGCGTGAGCCTGTGCCGCGCCGGAGAAGCGGGCCAGCCAGATTGTCACTTGATCAAAGGGAGTAACGCATGACGCACGCCATCCGCTTTCACAAACCCGGCGGACCCGAAGTCCTGGTCTGGGAAGAGGTACAGGTCGGCAAGCCGGGTCCCGGGGAGGCGCGCATCCGCCATACCGCGGTCGGGCTGAACTTCGTCGACATCTATAACCGCTCCGGGCTCTATCCCGGCGCAGCTGCCGAGCGGGCTCGGCGGCGAGGGCGCCGGCGTGGTCGAGGAAGTGGGATCGGGCGTGACCCATCTCAAGCCGGGCGACCGCGTCGCCTATGGCGCGGCGCCGATCGGCGCCTATGCCGAGGCGCGGCTGATTCCTGCCGATCGCCTGCTCAAGCTGCCCGACAGCATCGACGACAAGACCGCGGCGGCGATGATGCTGAAGGGCCTGACCACGCAGTACCTGATCCGCCAGACCTATCGGGTCAAAGCGGGCGACACCATCCTGCTGCATGCCGCCGCCGGCGGCGTCGGCCTGATCCTGTCGCAATGGGCGAAGCATCTCGGCGCCACCGTGATCGGCACCGTCGGCAATGACGAGAAGGCCAAGCTCGCCAAGGCCCATGGCTGCGCTCATACCATCGTCTATACCCGCGAGGATTTCGTCAAACGCGTCGACGAGATCACCGGCGGCAAGAAGGTGCCCGTGGTCTACGACTCCGTCGGCAAGGACACCTTCCTGAAGTCGCTGGATTGCCTGGCGCCGCTCGGCGTCGCCGCGCTGTTCGGCCAGTCCTCGGGCGCCGTCGATCCGCTGAACCTCGGACTGCTGGCCGGGAAGGGCTCGCTCTATGTCACGCGCCCGACGCTCAATACCTATGCCGCCAAGCACGAGAGCCTGACGGCGATGGCGAAGGAGCTGTTCGACGTGGTGCAGTCCGGTGCCGTCAAGATCGAGGTGCACCAGACCTATCCGCTGAAGGACGCGGCCAAGGCGCATGCCGATCTCGCCGCGCGCAAGACCACGGGCTCGACCGTCTTCCTGGTGTGAGACGAGCGGGGCGCGTTGTGAAAACAGCGCGCCCCGGTTTCATTTCGATGCAGGTGCGGGACGCGCTCCAGCGCATCGTCATGCCGCAGCGACCTTGCTCGGTCACACCGTCTCATGCTTGCGCAGATCGTGGGCGTGATCGAAGCGATCGGCCTCCGGATCGAAGTCATCGATGGCGACTTCGGGGAGGGCGGCCTCGGCCAAAATCTCCTCGGTGACGTCCTCGACCGAGCGGTCCACGATTTCGTGAATGAAGCTGATGTTGGTGTACTCGCCCGAGGCGATCCGCGCGATCACCTCGCGCCGGGTCACCTCGGGATCGACCACGGCCTCGCGGCCGCGGCGGCCGTAGTCGATCATGACGACGAAATATTGCATGAACCGCACTATTTCCGAAAATCAGAAGAAAGTCAAGATGGACTTTCTTCTGATTCGAGAAATTGTGCGAACCTGCCCCGAACCATGCGGACTTATCGGGATTTGGCCTTGCGGGCACGGGACGCGGCCTTGGCGCGCAACCGTGCGATCTGCCCGCGCGGCAAGGTGACGCAGATTTCGCCGATCCAGTCCAGTTTCACGCCGTTGATCGGCTTGGCGTTGAAACTCGAGAGGTTGACGAGGCCCGTGCCTTTGCCGCGCTCGATGGTCTTCAGATAGCGCTCGCCGGTCTTGAGCCGCACCGCGGCCTCTTCCCCGTAGAAGCTCGACAGCGGGTGGCGCTGTTCGAGGTAGCACACGATGACGTCGCCGTTCTCGTATTTCGGCAGCATCGAATTGCCCGACACCTCGAACGCAACCAGCTCATCCTCAATGGGAAACGGCAGATCGATCTCGCCGAGGCCTTCCGGCGGAACCTGTTCGTGGTCCGGCTCGATCACGGCGCCGGCGCCGACCCGGCCCATGATCGGCACCGCGTTGAGGCCGAGATATTCCATGATCAGGGGGACTTCGGAGGCCTTGATCAGCCGTATCCCCGACAGGATTTCCGAAATCGCCCCGGGGCGCACGTCCAAAATCCGGGCCAGGCCGCCCTTGCTCTTCCCGGTTCGCTCGAACGCCCGCTCAATTATCTTCGCATCCAACATGTTGATTTCCCCTTCCGATTCTCGGAACGCTATATAGCGTGACGATTTTCAGAAATCAAGCTTGACTTTTGCTTCCGAATATCGGAAGGTGCGGGCGATGGCGGAGGCGGCTGGGCCTCATCGCCAGGGAAGGCAAATTTCATGCAATCGTTCATCTGGGCGCCGGAGCAATCCGACGCGCTGCGCGACTGCCTGTCGCGGGGTATGTCCTATGGCCAGGCGGCCAGCGCCATAAATGCAAGATTCGGCACCGAATTCACCCGAAATGCGGCGATCGGCCGCGCCAAGCGGCTGGGACTCGAGACCGTCTCGGTGCGCAAGGTTCTTCCAAGGCGACGGCGTCCCGCGTCGCTGGGGCGAATCGGCCGCCGGAAAATCCACCGCAGAAGGCCGTTCGCCCAATCGCGCCGATGGCCCCGGCGCCCGCTCCGGAACCGGTCAAGCCGGTGAAGCTGCGCTGCGTCGGCATCAAGCCCCGCCTGCTGGCCTTCGCCGATCTCGAGCCCGGCGACTGCCGCTACCCCTATGGCGGCGAAAGGGAGGGGGAGGCGTACGCCTTTTGCGGCCATCCGCGCATCCCGCACTCCAGCTATTGCCGGCCGCATCACGCGCTGACCCACGGTCTGGGTACCGTCGTCCGAACGCATGTCCGTTCCGGTCACGCTCAGGCTGGTCAAGGCCGCCTGATCCGCGCCGCGCCTAATCCCTCTTCATCTGCAACAGGAGACAAGATGCCTCGCATCAAGCGAAAATCGTCCCGTATTGGCAAAACCCACGATCGCCGCTCGAGCGATCTGCCGCTCAACGCCGAAGTCGTTGCCGTCGAGGTCGACGATCCCATGGCGCTCGAGCCCGGCGACAAGGTCGTCGCCCTGCGCTCGGTCCGCGGCGACCCGCTGGGGTGGCTGCATTCCCACCATCAGATCGACGACGCGCAATATCGCGGCGGTCGCGCCTTCCAGAACGACTGGGAACGGGCGGAGCGCGGGCCGCAGGCGGTCGACCCGACCAGGGAATATGTCGACGGTGTGCAGCGGCGCGAACCGATCACCGAAGGCCAGCGCAACGCCGTGCTGCGCCTCAATCGGGCCGAGCGTGAGCTCGGTGCCGACGGGTCGGCGCTGGTCCATGACGTGCTGATCAAGGGCATGACCATGCCGCAGGTGGCGGAGCGGCGAGGACTGCACACCCAGCGCTGGCGGGATTACTTCGCCCGGCGGCTTCAGGAATGCCTCGACCGGCTGGCGCTGGTCTACGGTTTTGCGACGGAGAAAGCGGCATCGCGGCGAACAGTCTGAGCTGACGGTCTTAAGTGACCCGGTCACAGTCCCGTTTGCGGCTCGCGTGCAGGTGACCTGTTCGACGCTTTGCTATAAGCTTGCGGCTTTCAGAGTGGAGATTTCAGAATATGCGCAAGATCCTGTTCGTTGCAGCCATGGCGTTGCTTTGCCAGGCTGCCTACGCCGAGGATGCCACCGCTCCCGCGCCACCGGCGCCACCGCCTCCGCCCGCCGCCGCGCCCGCACCGGCGGCGCCTGCACCCGCGGCAGCCGCACCGGCAGCGCCCGCACCGGAAACGGCAGCCGCCCCTGCAGCAGCGCCGGCCGCGCCCGCCACGGCGGCTGCGCCCGATGCCGCGCCCAAGACTGCCGCCAAGCCCGCAAAGAAGAAGGCCGCGCGCGGCGGCGGCCGCAACTACCAGTCCGATGAGGCGAGGGCGCGCGCCATCGCTTCGAAGTACGGCGTGACCTGGTAGCGGCTAGCGAGCGACCAATAGCGAAATTAGAGCCGCGCGATAGCGCGCGGCGCGGCTCGCAGCGTAATATCGGCTCAGAACGGGCTGGCGCTGAAGTTGAAATTTTGCACCTGGTCGTAGGAAGCCCGCGACAGCGGAACCGCGTAGCTCGCTGTCAGCCCGCCGAACGGCGAGGCCCAGGTCAGGCCGACGCCGACCGACGAGCGGATCACGTTCTTGTCGGCGACCTGCACCGTCTGCGAACCGAACGTGCTCGGTCCGCCGTAACCGAACACGGTGCCGGCATCGACGAAGGCCGATGCGCGCAGGCCGTACTCCTTGGGAACGCCGGGGATCGCGCTCTGCAGCTCGGCACTCGTCGCCCAATACATGCTGCCGCCGACATTATCCATGGTCGAGCCGGGCGTGAGGTCGCGCGGACCAAAGCCGTTCGGCGCAAATCCGCGCACGATGGTGGGGCCGCCGAAGAAGCTGTTCATCAGCGGCACGCCCTGGCCGCCCCAGCCGGTGACGTAGCCGCCTTGCCCGCGCACCATGGCGACGAGGTCGCCGCCCAGCGATTTGTAATAGCGCACGTCCTCGGTGGTGCGCAGGAATCTCACGTCGCCGCCGAGGCCCGCGATATCCTGGCGCAGCTGCGAATTGATGCCGCTGGTCGGCAGCTTGTTGTTGTCGAGCGTGTTGTAGGTGACGGTGTCGCCGGCGGAAGAGACCAACTGGCGGCCGGCGGCGGCGGCCTGCTGCACCGGCAGCGACACGGTGGCGCTCGTGGCGCTCGGATCGAGCGTGACGTTCTGGTCGTAGAGTGAGTAGCGCCACTGCACGGTGGTCTGCTCGGAGATCGGCGTGCCCAAAGTGAGAGTCGCACCATAAGTGTTGCTGCCGTAGGACTGATACGGGCTGGCAAAGGCCTGCCGGCCGAACAGATCGATGCCGCCGGAGATGTGATTGCCGAACAGCGCGGGATTGACGAAGGAGAGGTCGCCGCCCTGGGCATATTGGCCGTAGCTGACGGTCGCCTGCACGGCATTGCCGGTGCCGTAGAAATTGCGGTCGCCGACCTTGACCTCGGCCAGCCAGCCGTCGGTGGTCGAGTATCCGCCGGAGACGAAGAAATCGCCGGTCGGCTGGTCGGACGTTTCGACATCGAGGATGACGCGGTCGGGCGTCGAGCCCGGCCGCGTCGAGATCTTGACGGTCTTGAAGTAGTTCAGGTTCTTCAAGCGCCGCTCGGCGCGGTCGATCAGCGTCTTGTTGTAGGGATCGCCTTCGCCGAAATCGAACTCGCGGCGGATCACGTAGTCGCGCGTGCGGCTGTTGCCGTGAATCTCGATGCGCTCGACATAGGCGCGCTCGCCTTCGTCGACCATGAACGTGACATCGACGCGCTGCGCGATGGCATCGCGCGCCATCCGTGGCGTCGCATGGGCAAAGGGATAACCGAGCTTCGCCATCTCGATGGCGAGCGCATCGGTGGTCTTGTCCAGCGCGCCGCCGTCGAAACTCGCACCGCCCTTCACCAGGACGAGGCCGCGCAGCTTTTGCGGGTCGAGCCCGGGAACGTTGCAGATCACGTCGATCTTGCCGAACCGGTAAGGCTGGCCCTCGTCGATGGTGAAGGTGACGGCGAATCCCCTTGTCGCCGGATCATATTCGGCGTGCGCGTCCGGCACGCTGGCGTCGGCATAGCCGTGGCTGCGATAGTAGAGCCTGATCTGCTCGCGGTCCTCGTTGATGCGATCGGGATCGTAGACGTCGCCGCCGGTGAAGAAGCTCAGCATCGAGCTGGCCGAGGTCTTGATGATGGCGTTGAGCTGGCGGTTGCTGAAGGCGTGATTGCCGGTGAAGTTGACCTTCTGCACCGGCGTCTTCTTGCCCTCGGTGATGGTGAAGACGAGATCGACGCGGTCGTTGCCGCGATCGATGATCTCAGGCACGACGCCGACATCGTCGCGTCCGACGCGGCGGTAGGCCTCGATGATGCGGTTGACGTCGCCCTGAACGACAGCGCGCTGCAGCGAGCCGCGCGCCTTGGATTGCACCGCGGCGGTGAGATCGGCGTCCTTGACCTTCTTGTTGCCCTCGAAGGCGACGCGTCCGAGCACCTTGGCCTCGGTGACATGCACGACCAGGCCGCCTGCCGCACGGTCGATCGTCACCTTGTCGAACAGGCCGGTCGCGATCAGCGCCTTCAGCGCCGCGTCGCGCGCAGCGGCGTCGTACCGGCCGTCGGTCCAAGAATGAAAATAGGAGCGCACGGTCTCGGCATCGACGCGGCGATTGCCTTCGACCGTGATGGTCTCGGCGGCGATCGAAGGCGCCGCGAACAGGCAAAATGCGCCGACAAGCAGCGCAGCCGCAATCAGCGGCCGGCGATTTCGTTCACCACGCACCGGATACTCTGACGTCACGTCCCGCCTGTCCCATTGCCGACGAGGGTTTTAGGGAAGAATCCGGCGAGGGCAAAACAATGTCGGCCGCAAGGTCAGTTGCGGGCCAATCGTTAACGCCGCCACAATTTCGACGCCGTACGGCACCGCCCGTTCCCTGAATTGTTCGCATAGCCGCTTTAAATGCGCGCTAGCCGAGACGGCGGGAAAGGTCCGCGTTGTGCGTGTCGCAGCGCCGACGCCTCGTGGGAGCATCACATGCGTAGAGTGGCCCTCGCCGCCGTCTTGTTGGTTCTGTGTCAGCCGGTGCTGGGCGCCGTTACGTCCGAAATCGATCCGCGCGCCTCGCTCGGCGTGGTGCAGCAGTGGATCTACAACTATCGCGCCAAGCCCGATTACGCCCACGTGCCCGCGGCGGTGCGCGTGCTGTTTCACTCCCAGACCTTCAAGGAGCCGGAGAACGCCGGCATCTATCTCGGCTTCATTGCCGGTGCGATCGGATCGAACCCGGCCAAGGCCGAGCAACTCGTCAACAGCTTCTTCCCGGTGCCGCCGGAAGACGAATGGGTGGTCATCCGCGCCATCGCCTATTCCGGGCTTGCCGGACTGGCGCAATCTGTTGCGCCGCGTCGCGCCGAAGATGCCGGCGCGGCGGGTGATGATCGACGCCTATCTCGCCGGGCACGCTGCCGACGCTGACCGACATCCCGCTCGAGGACAAGAAGCCGGGCATGATGGACAAGCTGAAGGGCGTGTTCTCGCGCAAGAAGGACGACAAGAAGCTGAACATGGCGATGACCTATGCCGGCAACCAGGATTTGCTGGACACGCTGTGGGGCTATTATTTCGCGACCGGCTCGCATTTGCCGATCCTGCGCATCATGCAGATGCTGCCGTGGTCGAAGAGCCGCGACACCGTGGAGAAGCTGACGGTCGGCAGCATGGCGCGCTACACGCTCGCGAGCTACGCGGTGCGCGACGCCAATTTGCGCGAATTCCTGCGCAGCGAATTGCCGAGCCAGCCCGAGGCGATCAAGGTGCCGCTTACCGAGGCGGTCCAGGCCGCCGACACCGTGCAGCTCGGCGCCGTGCGCAAGGATGCGCTCGCGGCGGTCGAGGAGCTCAAGACCAAGGGCTCGGATGCGCGGCGCAATCTCGACTTCTGGGGACAGGTCGGCGTCGGTGCGATTGCGCTCGGCTGCGTCTCGGCCGCGGCGCTGGGCCAGATCGAGGTCGGCATTCCCTGCGTGATCGGCGGCTCGGCCTCGCAGGGCCTGCTGTCGTTCTGGGAAAAGCAGCAATAATGTCGACCGCGGAGCGAACGCGACCCCCGCAATGTCCTGCGGAGGTCGCGTGCGATGATACGATCGCTTCGAAGCGAACGCTAACCGATATTAGTGAGCCTTGGCGTGATGCGCCGGCTTCACGACGCCCTTCGGCGCGTAAGCATAGGCGTCGTTGGCGGGCAGGAACGGATCGCGGAAGCAGTCGCCGCCGCGCCCCGACGACATCGCCTGACACTGCTCCATGGTGGAGAAGCTGCAGCCGACGATGCCGGCCGTCACGTCCCTGCGGCAATACTCGCCTGCTGTGGCCGGCGTCGCGAAGCTGACAAAGGCCAGGGCGCACAGCGCCGTCGCGGGCGCTGCCAATTTCAAAAGCGTCTTCATGTTGCTCTCTCTGTATTCGCTGTTGCTGCGTGCTGTTTTCAGCCGCCATCAAGCGACATGGGCGCGCTTCAGATGCCGCGCTACGCGCGCATGGCTGTCGCGCTCGCAAACCCGTTATTGGCCGGCCAGCATTCGCGTTCCTACGTGTGTTGTTTTGGGTTCAAATGATTTGCAAACCACGAGTGCAGCCGTTGGGGCGGTCGAGAAAGGAATTTCTCCGCCAAGCCGTGCCTCGATCGAACTTCGCTTCGCGATCGCGGTTTTAAAGTATAATCATCATATAAAAAGCCGATCGCGCCAAAGCCCGATGGCGGTCTTTCGTCAAAGATCGCCGAGAAACGCCCGGCCCATTCAGCGGCGCTGAGTCCGTGAAGCGATTTCAGAGGTGCCTTCTCTCGAAGACGTGATCATGGCGTGTACCGTCGTGACCGCCCGCCCAACCGGATTGCGGGGCGCAGGGAGATCAGAGGTTTGGCCGCATGTCCTATTTGTAATCGGCGCTCTTCGAACGACGGGGGCGCCGCAATTGACCAATGACTGTGCCGATGGAGGGTTCGATGAGAACCATGTCATGGTCGCGATATCATAATCTGTGCTGGTCGTTCATGCGTATCCGCATGCGCTTGCGCGCCAGGCGTACCGCGATCCGCCGGCTACGCGACAACCGTGCCAGCGCAGACGCTCCGACCGGCCGGTCGCGAGATTAACCGTGGTCGCTCGATCGCGGCTCCACCAGTTCGCGGTGAATTTCAGCGCCGGATTGATCGATCACGACGATCGAGAATGCGCGGCCGCTGGAGCGGGGATCGTCGCGCATCTGCCGCGCCAGGCTCTTGCTGTGCTCGATCGCGCCGCCGGCGGTGGGAAACTCCAATCCCTTCCGGTCACGGATCGGGATGCCGTCTCGCATGTCGAAATAATAGGTTCGCATCGTCGTCCTCGCAGTTACAACAATTAAGCGATGACGCCCCATCTGCAACCTGAAATCGTAACCTTATCCACCGCCAACCGGCCCGAAACCGGTCAATTGCCCGGATTTTGCTCGGTCGGCTCAGCTTGCTGATGAGATTGTTCCTTGGCATAATTTCAACCTCGTCGGGTTCGGCTCGGTCAATCTCCAGGCGCGCCATACGCAGAATCAGGGTAGCAGTCGTCAGCCCGAGACTTTCGGCTTCGATCGCCGCGTATCGACCTTGCGGGCAAGACCTTCGCGTTTGCTGAGCATTGGCATCACTGTTCCCAATCAAAGGTGCGAGATGAAAAATCCGCACGTTCATTGCGGAGCTGCACAAGAAGCTTGGAGCTCCATCGAGCGAAACGGTCGAAAGCCTTCGTCTGCTTGAAGGCGTTCCTCAAGCTGGCACCCAGGCAACGCTTCGAAGTGATCGAATTGGTCGAGCGGCTGGCGACCGAGCCGACCCCCGACCGTACGTTGTCCTGACGCCGAATCACTTTCAGCTCCTTCCGCCGCCTTCGGCGGCCGCGTTGCGATCGCGTAGATCGCGCCTCCCTCCAACGCTTCGGATTGGTGCAGCGTGCCGGCCGGCAGGAAGATCTTGTCGCCGCCCCGCAGACGCGCTCGCCGCCCTCCCACATGAACTTCAGCCGGCCGCTGATGATCATCGAGGATCTCGTCGACCGGGTGCGTATGGAAGGCATGCACCTTGCCCGCCGCGTCGCGCTGCAGCTCGACGCGAGCCCTGCGCGGGAAGCAGGTCGAGGATGGCCGGATCGATCGTGAAATCGGTTCTCGTCGCTGCGATGATCTGCGTCATGCGGCTTGCTCCGTGTCTTCGATGTCATGGTCTTGCCCTGCGCCAGCTTCGCAAACGGACAACCGGCAGCGTGATTGTTCTCGTCGTGCAGGAAGTACTGCTGGTACTCGCGGCCGTCGTGATCGCCGTAGCGGCCGAGCAGCGGCGACGGACCGGTGCCGTCATAGGGAATGAGCCGCTTGCGCACCTCGGCGAACGCCGCGTTCGCCGCTTTTTCGGTGCCGAGAATCTTCTCGAACACCCAGCGCGGCTGGAACGTCAGCATGAAGGTGCTGGCGCGGCGGCTCTGCCGCATCACATGCGCGGGCGTGCTGCAGACCACGAAGATCGGCTCGCCGGCGAACGAGAACTCCCACATCGGATGGTCGACCTGCTCGGGGATCTCGGCCGGCCAGGGACTCTTGTCGACGCGCGCCAGCTGGTCGAGCAGCAGCCAGAATTTCCGGTAGTAGGCGTCGAGCGTCTGCACCGGACGCGGCCGCGTGAACACGATCAGCGAGGTGTTCGGTCCGTAGCCGCGGCATTCGGCGACGAACTGCGCGAGCTGCTCGCCCAGCGTCTCGACGTCGAGCGGATCGAGAAACAGGTAGCGCAGCTGGTCCTGGCGGTAGCCGGCGACGCCGAATACGCAGGGAAAGGCCGCGCTTCGCTGCTCATCTGCGCCTCGAATTCGGAGAACATCACGCTTTGCCACGCTGCTGACCGCGAAGTTCGAACCGACTTCGTTCTTCCTCAGATATAAACGCGCCATACCGTCCCCTCTGATTTCAATGCTTATTGGCCGTCTGTCAGCTTGCTCCTCATCAGCAGCGGCCCGACGACGCCGGGCAGCGACATCAGCAGCAGTATTCCGATCAGCGCGCCGTAGCCGGCATCGTTGACCGGCAGCCGGACCGTGTCCGCCGGCTTCGCCTGCGTACCGGCTGGCGGCGACCATCGCGAAGGCGATGATCGACTGCGTGGCGCCGGCGAAGATCCCGGCCGTCGTGGTGTTGATCGACGCGCCGACCCCGATCAGGTCCGCGGTGTAGAGCCGCTTGGTGCATTTCAGCACCAGCGGCACAGTGCCGCCCGCGACCAGCCCGAGCACGGCAAAGACCGCGCCGACATAGACGATGCCGAAAGCATGCGCGAACAGCGGCAGCAGCATCGCGACCAGGCCCATCCGCAAGCAGGCAGATCCGGATCAGCGCCGTGTCGAGCGCGGCCGCGCCGGTCGGCCGTGTGTCCGAGAAAGATCGAACCGACGGCGTTGCCGATCATGAAGGCGAGCAAGGGCGCGCCTGCGGCCGACGGCGATATGTTGAAAACGTGCGCCACCATCGGGAATGCCCCACACGCCCGACAGCGTCGTCACCACCGCGAAATGCGACGCAAAGGTCATGGCGCATCCCCAGTTCGCGGCGCCTGACAGCGACCGCCAGGTCGGCGGACAGGACGCTTGCGAACGTCTTGTTGCTGCGTGGCGCCAGGAGCGGGTTTCAGCGCCACCGAGGCGAAGGCAAGATTCGCCGCGCCGACGCAGGCGATGAAGATGAAGCAGGCTGCGCCAACCGAAGCCGCTGACCGCCGCTGCCAGCGGCGTCGTCGCCATGACGCCGCCGACATAGCCCGACACCTGCGAGATGCCGGACATGAAGCCGAACCGCTCGTCGGAGAAGCTCTGCGCCACCAGCTTCAGCAGCGCGGTGAACACCAGCGCGTCGCCGCAGGCCACGATCAGCCGCGCGCCAGAACACGTCGAGCAGGTTCGGCGCCAGCGCGAAAGCCGCGCTGCCCAGCGAGGAGGCCGCCATGCGAGCCCAGCACCACCCGCTTGACGCCGTAGCGGTCGACCAGCAGGCCGGCCGGAATCTGCATCAAGGTGTAGCCCCAGAAATAGCTCGAGGCGAGCATCGCGACGCCGGCGGCGTCGGTGCCGAAATCGTGCATGAAGCTGAGGCTGACCGACTGCGGCGATACCCGCTGCAGGAACGCGATCGCGTAGGCGATGGCCACCGTCGCCCAGGCGACGTAGGAGCGATCGGTGAAACGGAAGGCTGGAGCCGATAACGGCCTGTTGTCCTGACATCGACATCACACCCGCGCATAACCGACTGAAAACAGCGCGTCGGCGGAATCCGGAATGATCCGCGACATCGCCGCGTCCACCAGCGAGGCCATGCCGTGATAGTCCTGCCGGTGATGTCTGATGTGGCCGTAGGCGCCGCGCATGATCATGTCAGGCACTTCAAGCGCTTTACCGGGATAGAGCGACGAGCACATCTCGATGCAGGCGGCCTGCAGCGCGGGGTCCTGCGCGTCGCCGAGCAGCGACGGCGTCACCTTTTCGCAAATCCTGGCGTTCGCCGCCCACACGATCGGGTTGCGCGTTCGCCATCCGTAGAGCACGCCACTGTCGCCTTGATCTGCAGCGCCCGAACGTTTTCAGGACCTCGGAGGTGAAGAAGCCGTACAGGCCTCGGCCCTGATGCGCCGGCAGCACCTCGGTGCCGCTGCGGTAGATGGCGAGGCGTGCCCGCGACGTTCAGCACGCGATAGGCGGAGAACGCGATCAGCCCGGACATGTCGAAGACGAGGATGAGGCCGTATTTGCCGTCGAACGGCGAGGACGCCGCAGTCCAGTGCGGCTCGGTTGCCTTCCAGTTGACGGCGATGATGCCGTTCATCGCGTCCATCAGCGACGGGCGGTCGCTTTCGCCGACGACCGAGGCATCCGGAAAGCTGTAGACCGCGTAATCGGGCCAGGGCGAACGGATGGTCCGGCATTGGCTGCCCAGATTTCGCGACATTGTCGCACTCCAGAGTTCCAGCTTCGATCTATACAAGCGCACGTGGAATGGCCTAAAGGACAATATGCCCTCGAATACTGCCAAAGCCCGGCGCCCCGAGCTGCGCCGGAAATCGCCGGCGAGACGGATCGCCATGCTGGCCTTTCCCGGTGTCACCCTGCTCGACATTTCGGGGCCCGCGCAGGTATTCGCCGAGTTGCAGGAGATCGAGTTGCCGGCTCCCGGCTACACCCTGTCCTATCTCTCGGCCGCGGGTGGGTTGGTGCCGACCGATGTCGGCATGATGATCGATACCGCGCCGATCGCGAGCGTCCGGCCGCATCAGATCGATACCCTCATCGTGCCGGGCGGTCCCGGCATCTGGGACTTGCGGCAGGACGCCGCCCTGATGAAATGGGTCACGAGGGCGATGCCGCGGGTGCGCCGGGTCGCCTCGGTTTGCCTCGGCGCGTTCGTGCTGGCCTGGAGCGGTGTCTTGAGCGGCAAGCGCGCCGCCACGCATTGGCGCTATTGCCCGCGGCTGCAGGACGGCTTTCCCGATATCCAGGTCGAGCCGAACGCAATCTTCGTGCAGGATGGACGCGTCTGGTCGTCGGCCGGCGTCAGCGCCGGCATCGATCTGGCGCTTGCGATGATCGAGGAGGATTTCGGACACACGATCGCGCTCGACGTTGCGCGGCGGCTGGTGGTGTTCCTGAAACGGCCCGGCGGCCAGAGCCAGTTTTCGACCGTGCTGGCGGCGCAGGCCTCCGACGTCGAGGGGCGGTTCAGCGCGCTGCATGCCTGGATCATCGAGAATATCGCCAGCGATCTTCGCGTCGAGCGGCTGGCCGATCGGGCGGGAATGACGCCGCGAACCTTTGCGCGCACCTATGTCAACCGCACCGGCATGACGCCGGCAAGCGGAGTGGAGGCGCTGCGGGTGGAGACTGCGCGATTGCTGCTGGAAAGCCAGGAAGTCGGCGGCGTCGTCGAGGTGGCAAGGCGGGCAGGTTTCGGCGATGACGAGCGCATGCGGCGCGCCTTCATGCGCCACCTCGGTGTTTCTCCCTCGGAATACCGGCGGCGCTTCTCGGGCTAAGGCTCTGTCGGGACGCGGGCCTGTGAAATGTGCTAACGGTCGAGTTCGACAGAAGAGGATAGCGTCCATGGTTGAACCGAAACTGGAAGTTCCTGCCGAATTGCGCGACCTGGCTGAGAAAACGATCGAGCAGGCGGAAAAGGCATTCGGGATGTTTTTCGAGGCCGCCGGCAAGTCGATGGCGTCAATGCCCGGCGGAGGATCGGAGATATCCAAGCAGGCCCTGACCTTCACGGAACAGAACATGAGGGCGGCGTTCGAACACGCGCGAAAGCTGGTTCACGCCAGCGATCTGCAGGAGGCGATGCGCATCCAGTCCGAGTTCCTCAGAAGTCAGTTCACCAGCGCCGGAGAACATATGCGCGACATCACCGGCCAGGTGATGTCGGCCGCCAGGGATGCGACCAAGCTCAAGCTGTGAGCAATGCTGCACTGCCCACAAAATAGTCTTGCGTGCTTCGGGGCAGTGGATTTCAATTCATGTGCAGGTCCATGACGGGCCACCGGGTGGCTCATCCGCCGTCCGTCATCCTTTCTGCTGATCCCTGTCGGCTCGAGCCGGCAGGGATTTGCAGTTTTAGGGATTTTGTTTTTGGGCATGATCTTTTCGGAAACCGCTTCCCTTCAGTAGTCGCCGGGATTGGCGATCATCGGCGCTGACGTGTCGGCTGGCGCCAGATCGCTCACGGCGGTGTCCTGCAGGAACTTGTCGAGGGTCGCCTGGATCTTTTCCTTCACGCTGTCGGGGCCGCGGTCGCTGAGTTCCGTATGCAACGCGCCGGTGTTGATGATGTCGATGCCGCCCTTCTTGGCCTGCGCAGCCGAGGGCAGCACGCCGGCATCGGTCTTGAAGTTCGGGTCCTTGGAGCGGAACGACAGGATCTTCAGGTTATTGCTGAGCACGAAGGGGACACGCAGATTGTCCAGCGTGATCACCCTGGAAATCAGCTCGGGATGCTGGTGCGCGACATACATCGAGACGTCGCCGCCGTTGGAATGCCCGACCAGGGTCAGATGGTCGTAGTCGGCGTTCGGCTGCATCTTCTGCAACGCGTCAAGCACGAACAGGATGTTCGCCTCGCAGCGCATGTAGACTTCCTTGCGGCCGACATAGGGCTCACCGACCTTCGTCATCAAGGGCGGGTCGGTCGGCAGGTCCTGCTGGATGCTGGCGACGAGATAGCCGCGCGCCGCAAGCACGTTTGCGAGGAACGAATACTCGGTGTTCTTGACGGTATTGCCGTTGCTGATGAACGCGATCGGGAGCTTGCCGAAGCCATTATCGGCCTTCATCTCATAGTCGCGCCGAACCGCGAGATCGACCGAGACAGGACGCTGCCGCGCCTTGTCGAACAGGTTCAGCGTCTCATGACGGATGGCCCACTTGCTGATGGCGTAATATTCGCCTGCCGCGAGCAGGCAGAGACAGGCCAGTATGGCGAATGCCCTCTTCATGGTTCCCAACCCGATCAACTACCTGTTCAAGAGATAGTGTTGATACGTTTATCGGGCGAGATTGGATCGCGCCTGCCTGAATTAAATTTCGGCAAACTGGACGCAAATCAGGGTTTTCGGCCCTGATTCTCGTTGTTTTGGCGGGTCTGCGAGCCGGGCGGCCGCTCAGTGGCGCCGGGTCAGGGCGGCGCCCAGCAAGAATGCAATCGCCAAGCTGGTCAGCGGCGCCTGCCGGGTCACCGTGCGAAGGCGCGCCAGCGGTTGGCCCGGCCGTTGCGCGGCCTCGATCGCCGATCGGAGCCGGTCGACGGCGATCCGCAGGCCTTCGGTCACCTCTTCGATCGTCCGCGAGACATCGGCCGCCGTGTCGATGGCGCGTTCCGCGATGCTCGGCGAAGGAACGGTCTGCGGTATCTCGTTGTCCAAGACCAGAACTCCGATGAGAGGCGCACAAGGCAGCCACCTTTGGCTATCCGCGCGTGCGCGTGTTTTGAACAGCGGGCTCGAAGACCTTTGGCTATCCGCGACAGGCGCCGTTATGAACGGCGGGTGGCTGCCTCCAGCGGAAAATGCGGGGCGATGGATTTTGTTCCTTCAATTTGCGGCCCGACGGCCTGTGTCGGCCGTCGAGCGGACCCTGGCATTCTTTGCTATTGATGCCTCATGACCGACGTCAGTGAATCTCGCGTGCCACGGCGTATTGCGGTGATCGGTGCGCCCATCGATATGGGCGCGTCGCAGCGCGGCACCTTGATGGGACCGGCCGCGCTTCGCACCGCCGGTCTCGTGACCGTGCTGGACAGCCTCGGTTTCGAGGTAACCGACCATGGCGACGTTTCGGTCGCGGACATGGCCGATCTCACCGATCCGCCGCCCGGGAGGGCCCATCATTATCGCGAAATCCAGCGCTGGACGCGCGCGTTGAGCCGCCGGGGCTACGAGCTTGCGCGATCCGGCGCCATCCCGATCTTTCTCGGCGGCGATCACTCGCTCTCGATGGGTTCGGTCAATGCGATGGCGCGCCACTGGCGCGAGGCCGGCCGCGAGCTGTTCGTGCTCTGGCTCGACGCGCATGCCGACTACAACACGCCGGCGACCACGCTCACCGCCAACATGCATGGCATGGCGGCATCGTTCCTTTGCGGCGAAGCCTGGTCTTGACGGGCTCCTGGGCGAGGAGCCGCGCGCCTCCATCGATCCCGACCATCTCGAGCTGTTCGGCACGCGCTCGATCGACAGGCTCGAGAAGGAGCTGATGCGCGAGCGCCGCATCAGCGTCGCCGACATGCGCGCGATCGACGAGTTCGGCGTCGGCGTGCTGATCCGTCGTGTCATCGACAAGGTGCGCGCGCGCAATGGCGTGCTCCATGTCAGCTTCGACGTGGACTTCCTCGATCCCGATGTCGCGCCCGGCGTCGGCACCACGGTGCCGGGCGGCGCGACCTATCGCGAAGCCCATCTGATCATGGAGATGCTGCACGATTCCGATCTGGTCCGCTCGGTCGACATCGTCGAGCTCAACCCGTTCCTGGACGAGCGCGGCCGCACCGCGCGCACGGCGGTCGAGCTGATCGGCAGCCTGTTCGGTCAGCAGATCATCGACCGGCCGACGCCGAGCAATGCGATCACGCCGCAGGATTGAACCTGGCCGATGTCAGCCGCAGATCTTCGCGGATCAGTGCGGCAGACTTGATATGCCGCACTGAGTCCTGACCGAAGAGTACGGTCGATCCGAGCGCATCCGAGCGCATCCCGGAGCCGTTGGCATCCGCCATCGCCACGTAAGTATCGGGCCTCAGCAAATAGAGCGCGTCGCGCGCGAAGCCCGCCGCCTCGTACTCGGCCTGCCAGGGAAAGACGTGCAGGGGAACGCCTCGCTGCTCGCACCATGCGGTGACGGCGGGCTTGGCCGCGCCATAGACATGGACCTGCCAGGCGATCGCCGTGAGCGGCGCGAAATTATCGGAGCCATCGGCCTGCACCCAGGGCAGCCGGTCGCCGCCTTGCACGCTTCCGGCCGAGCCGCGGCTCAAGGGACTGCCGCGATAGTTGATCGTGGTCTGCGAGACCGTGCGGAAGGCAAACCTTCGCACAGCATCGAATTTGAAAGCGGTCGGAATGACGATCGGCGCGAGATGCATGCGCACGAATGCCGCGAGCCGGCCCTCGGCTGGTCGCGAAGGTGAAGGCGCGATCGGTGGTCGCGACCAGCCGGCGCGCGAAGCCGATCCGCTCGGCTTCGTAGCTGTCGAGCAGGCTGTCGGGCGCGCGGCCGTTCACCACCGCCGCCAGTTTCCAGGCGAGGTTGATGGCGTCGCCGATCCCGGTGTTCATGCCCTGGCCGCCCGCCGGGACTGTGGATGTGCGCGGCATCGCCGGCGAGGAAGGCGCGGCCCTTGCGGAAATGCTGCGTCACCCGGTGATGCACATGATAGGTCGAGAACCAGTTGACCTTCCTGATCGACACCTTCATCTGGCCGATCGCGTCGGTCGCTGACGTCGTCGAAGGTCAGCGTCTCCGCGCGATCGGCGCGTTCGTCGCGCACCGTCCCGATCAGCCGCGCGCGGCCTTCTCCGGCCAGCGGGAAGATCGCAACGAAATCGGCCTCGTCGAGATCGACGTGCAACTCGCCGTCGAGCGCGGGTCCTTCGGCGTCGACGTCGGCGACGTAGAAGAGCTGCCGGTAGGTGCCGCCGGGAAAGCCGGTGCCGATGGTCTCCCGCACCTTCGAGCGTGCGCCGTCGCAGCCGGCGAGATAGCGCGCCTCGATGATCGTGTTCGCCGCCGTCGGGCCCGCGCAGGCGTGCGATGACGCCGTCTGCTCTGCTCGGTGAAGCCCAGCAGCTCGGTCTGCCGCTCGACATGGACGCCGAGCGCTTCGAGCCGCTCGATCAGGAGCTTCTCGTGCTCGTCCTGCGGAAAGATCTGCATGAAAGGGTAGGGCGTCAGCCCCTTGCCGATGTCTTCGAGCGAGATGCGGGCCTTTCGCTCGCCCTTGACCCAGAAATTTCCGGCGGGCACGCGATGACCCTTGCGCAACGACCGCATCCGTGAGATCGAGCTGCCGATAGAGCTCGAGCGTGCGCGCCTGCACCGCGAGCGCGCGCGAGGTGGTGCCGGGGCTCGGCGGTCTTGTCGATGATGCGCACTTTTGCGCCGGCTTTGGTTAGCCAAAGTGCCAACACGAGACCCGTAGGACCGGCGCCGACAATCAGGACATCGCTCTGTTCCATCTGCTACACTCCGGATCAAATGACACATCGTACCGTCGCTTTGACAGAACGGTATGAAAACCTTGGGGAGACGCCATGAGCAATCAAAAATGGTCGAGGCGCGACGTCTTGAAGACTTCGGCCGGGCTCGCCGCAGGAACCCTGTTCGCCGAACCGGTCCGTGCGGCCGCGCCGCCGCCGTCCAGCGTGACACCGGAGCTGATCGAAGCCGCGCGCAAGGAGGGCAAGATCTCCTATTACTCGGCGCTGGAGCTCAATGTCGCCGAACGGCTCGGCAAGGCGTTCGAAGCGAAATATCCGGGCATCTCCGTGCATGTCGAGCGCTCCGGCGCCGAGCGGATTTATCAGCGTATCGCGCAGGAGCAGGGCAGCGGCATCAACGCCGTCGACGTCGCCAACTCGACTGACCCGGCGCATTATCTCGACTGGAAATCGAAGGACTGGCTTGCGCCGTATCTTCCCGACGACGTCGCCAAACATTTTCCGGCCGATCAGTTCGACCCGGACGGGCTATGGGCAACCTCATGCGCCTGGATGGAAGTGATCGGCTACAACACCAGTCTGGTGAAGCCGGAGGACGCGCCGAAGAGCTATGCCGATCTGCTCGATCCGAAATGGCAGGGCAAGATCGTCAAGGCGCACCCAGGTTACAGCGGCGCGATCATGACCGCGACCTTCGTGCTGTCGCGCGAGCTCGGCTGGCAGTTCTTCGAGAAGCTGGCACAGCAGAAAATCCTGCAGGTGCAGTCGGCGGCCGATCCGCCGAAGAAGCTCCTGCTCGGCGAGCGTGCCGTGATGGCCGACGGCAACGACTATAATCTTGCGCTGCTGAAGGAACAGGGCAAGCCGGTCGAAGTGGTCTATCCCAGCGAAGGCTCACCGCTGATCATCGTTCCCTCCGGCGTGTTCAAGAACGCGCCCAATCCGAACGCAGCGCGGCTATTCCAGAGTTACTTCCTCAGCCTGGAAGGCCAGCAAATGCTGGTCGACGAGTACGCGCATCATTCCTTCCACGGCCTCGTCAAGGACAAGCCGGGTCGCGCGCCGCTGTCGGCTCTCAAACTTTTGAAGTCCGATCCGGCGGCCGTGCTGGCGCAGAGCGAAGAGATCAAGGCGCGCTACGCGAAGCTGTTCAAGGTGTAACGGCCTGCACCGATCTTGAGCGAAGTCCTGCACAGGAACTGCGCCGCCTCGTGCGCACCGCCTGATTCGCAAACTCGAATTTCGTAAGCGCTTTCAATGCGCGCGCGCTGGCACGCGTTTTGCCAAATCACATTCGAAGCCGGATCAGTGATGCACTCAACATCAATTGCTTGTGTGTGATGCGAAGTGTCGCAAAACTGAAAGCCGGTTTCGCTATTG
Organism: uncultured Alphaproteobacteria bacterium; assembly: GCA_963696845.1. Taxonomy (GTDB): domain Bacteria; phylum Pseudomonadota; class Alphaproteobacteria; order Rhizobiales; family Xanthobacteraceae; genus Bradyrhizobium. The sequence goes on along the minus strand of CAVOLR010000018.1, from coordinate 580,594 downwards.
GTTCGCCGCGTGTCGTCTCACGTGTTGGTGTGTGTGATGAAATTCACATTCGACGACATTGCCAAAGCGTAATTTCAGGGAGCGTAAACATTCAGCGCGCCGCGTATTTGGCGGTTGTATCCCAAGGTCATTTTTTCAAGGAGATTTGAGATGGCACTCGCACAACAGGTTCGGCTCACCACCACCAAGAGTGATGAACGCAGTCACGATACGGCGATCCTGCTTGGATATTCGATTTTTGCGATCGTCGCATTGATTGCGATCTATCTGGCGTCGGGCGGCCCGGGCACGGAAATTGCCGACTTTGCCAATATGACCGTGTTTCCGTAACGCGTTCGGCTTCAGCAAGCCGCTTCACGCCACCGACGCTCGCCCCGGGTCACGGGGCGGGCTGCGCAAACAATCGTCCTTCGAGGGAAGGACAAATCAACAGGATGAGGCTGACATGTTCACATCTGGAGACGATGCCGGTCACTGCTCCAACGGGCTGACGGCGCAAAAATTCCGCGAAGCTACGCCCGAAGAGCGCAAGGTCTACCGGAAATGGCTTCGCGGCATGGTCCTCGTGTACGGCACGCTGCTGTTGATGTCGGGCGTTGCCGCGGTGGCGAGCTATTCCGTCGTCGGGCCGACACAGTTCACCAAACTGTCGTTGCCCCATGCACCGGCGTCGCCACGCACAAACTGAGGGCTGAAGAGGACGAGGCGATCATGTCGTGGGTCGACGGCCTAGGCTTTTGCGCTTCTCTCGCGGTTCTTGCCAGCTTCTGCATGACCACGATCGGATCGCTTCGGATGTTCGCGCTGGCGAGCAACGTGTTGTTCAGCACGTACGGCCTGCTCGCGCACATCTATCCCGTCGTCTTCCTGCACATGATCCTGCTGCCGATCAACCTGCTGAAGCTCTGGCGACAGCAATACCGAAAGGCGGCGCAAGCATGAAAGCGCCGCTGCTCGGTCACGAGGTCTTGCGGCCGTAGTTCAACAGTCCGCCCTGCGTCTTCGGCGGATGCGCCCGCAACGCTTCCTCGTTCGGCTCGGTGCCCCAGCCGGGCCGGTCGGGGAGAATGAGATATCCATCCTGGATGTCGGGCACGTGGGTGAAGAGCTCGTGATCCCAGGCCAGGCGGTCGATATCGATCTCCATGATGCGCAGGTTCGGCACCGCGGCGCTGAAATGCGCGTTCATCATCGAGCAGAGATGGCCGTAGAAATTATGCGGCGCCACGTTGACCTCATAGGCTTCCGCGGCGGCTGCGATCTTCATGGATTGCCAGACCCCGTTCCAGGGCGTGTCGATGATCGCGACATCCATCGCCTGCTCGCGGAAATAGGGATTGAACTCGCGCAAGGCCTAACAGCGTCTCGCAGGACGAGATCGGATGCGGGCTCTGCCGCCGGATCAGGCCGAGCGCTTCCGGATTGTAGGTGTCGATCTCGATCCAGAACATGTCGAGATCCTCGATCTCGCGCAAAATCTTCAGATAGCCCTCGGTCTTGGCGTTGAAATTGAGGTCGAGCAGGATATCCACGTCCGGTCCGGCGCCGTCGCGGATCGCTTCGAGATGCATGCGCAGGTCGCGCAGCACCTTGCGCTCGACATTGATCTCCGGCTGGAACGGCGAGCCGAAGCCGGGACGCCAGCCGGTGGGCTTGCCGTTGTCGTAGGTGAAGATGTTGGTCTTCAGCGCGGTGAATTTCTTTTCCCGTACTTCGCGACCTATGGCCTTGACGCCGTCGAGGCTCTCGATCGGCGGCTTGTACCAGGAGGGATGATTGATGCGCCAGGTCGCGCAATGCGACCAGTAGACGCGAATGCGGTCGCGGATCTTGCCGCCGAGCAATTCATAGCAGGGTACGCCGAGAAGTTTCGCCTTGGCGTCGAGCAGGGCGTTTTCGATCGCGCCGATGGCCAGCGCTACGACGCCGCCCGCGGCGGGCCGCGTCGCGGCGTAGAGCTCGGCATAGATCCGCTCGTGCTGGAAGACGTTTTGGCCGACCACCCGCGTCGACAGACGCTGGATCGCCGCGCTGAGGCCGGGCGCGCCAAAACCTTCGTCATATTCACTCCAGCCGATTACGCCGTCCTCCGTCGTGACCTTGACGAAATGATAATTCCGCCAGCCGGCGTCGCAGGCGAGGATTTCGAGGTTGGTCACCTTTGATGTCTTGGTCATTGTTTCTTTCTTTCGCTTTCAACCGGCTTTGTAGGGTGAACAATCGGCATTTCGTCGTCCCGCGTCGATCTCCGCAAGGCGATTCTCGCGATCGATCAGAGTGCGGAACAGCACGATGCCGCGGCTGGTGGGAGCTATGACGACCGGCAGCCGATCGTTCGGCACGGATGCGCCCGCCGCCAGCAGCAGGAAATCGGCGGCGCCGTTTCCGGCCTGACGATCGTTCAAGGCGTAGAAATTGTTGGTGTCGGCGTCGAACAGCGACACCGACCAGTAGGTGTCGGGCATGTCATGGGTGGAGACGCGCAGCGCGCCATTGGCGGCTGCGAGGTCGTAGATGCAGATCGAATACAGGAGATCCGGGGAGGGGCGCACCACGCCGCGCGACCGCGACGTCGGCTGCGGCGGATAGAGCATCGTATTCGCGGCGACCAACCGCGTGATCGCACCCATGGTGCGCATCATGATCAGCTTCGGCAGGGCCAGCAGGGTTGCGACGTGCACGACGATCGCAATCAACAGGGTGGCGGCGATCCATTTCCAGTTTCGCGCGATCATTCGCAAGTCTCCTTGCGGATCGTTGGCAGGGCGACGTGGGCGGGATCGGCGATGACGTCAGGGCTGGGATTATAGAGCCGGACCGTGAGGTTGAAGTGGCCGGGCGCGAGGGGAATCCAGTTGCCGTCCGCTTTGACTTTCGACAACGACACTGCAAAGCTTCCGTCGGCGCTGTGCGCGACCGAGTTCTTCGAAACCGAATAGACGTTGGCGTCGTTGGGAATCAGGAAATCGTCGGCGCCATAGGCGGTGATGCTCCACCAGCGCGTCGGCGGATCGTGACCTTCCAGCCGGTAACTGCAATTGCCGACGAGATCCGCGCCATCGCTGTCGCGTAGCGCGCTGTAATAGACCGTCTCCTCGCGGCTCAGTGCCAGCAGGCCATGCACGGCGATCCGGGCGCGCAAATAGGGACCGCCCTCGCTCGATCCCGTGTCCAGGCTGGTGCTCCAGGGACCGTCGCTGACGCCGCCGGACATGGTGCCGCGAATGGCGGTGACCCATGTCGCGGCCAGGCCGAGCGCGATGCCGATCGCGATCGTTGCAGCAATCTTCAACGCCCGACGCATACTTCTCCCCGGCCCTTTTTCGCAGACTATGCCGGGGCGCCCGCGTTCTGCCAACCTGTTTGCCGGCTGGGGATGAGACTACCGGCCGTCAGCGCAGGCCGCGGTGCGGGGCTGGCAATGACCCTGCGTGCGCTCGTCGGAATTGCAGCGATACATCGCAGCGTTCTGGGCGTCAGGATAGGTACTGCCGCCCGCGGTGAAGGACAGCTTCCAACCCCGCCGCCGGTAACTTCCGATGAAGGTCGACAGGGCCACGCATTCCTGCCCGGAGAACGTTACGACCTCGCAGCCGCCGCGGCCGAAGCGCGCGCATTCCCTCAAAACCTTGGCCTCGGCCTCGGGCTGCGAGGTCATCTTCCAGGTCGAGGAGTAGGAGCCATCGGCGGTGAAGGCGATCGCTCCCCAGGACATATCGGACGGTGAACTCGGGGACGAAGGGAAAGACGGCGAATGCGGTTGGCTGGTGTCGTGCCGTTGTTGCGGCGTCTGCTGCGGCATGTCCGGCGAATAGGGCGTGGGTGCGATCGAAGGCGGCAGCTTCTCGAAACTGCCTTGGGCCAAAATGAAGCTATCTTCGGCTGCAATAGCCGGCCAAAGGGGGAGGCCCGCGATCAGCAGGGTGGCGATCGCGGCCTTTGTCGAATGAGCGATGGATCGGATGGTCTGCATCTCCCCAGTTCCCAATGTGCAGACGTTTGAGCTTCGATAATTTCCCAAGAATTCCGGTTTCAAACAAGGGGCTACGGGATGGTCCGCGGCCTGGATTTTGGACGAGGCCTTGGACCGCCGCAGCGCCACGTGAGTCAGTCAGGCGCGCGAAAATGATTGAACACGAGAATCGGAGCGTTCCGATGTGACGCCGGTCACTCCGCCGAACAAGCCGTCGATCCGGAAGGAATAGCCAACGCCGACGATATAGCTGGGAGCGTTGTGATTGAGGCCGATCGCGACGTGGAAATCGACCTGGTGCGTCTTGTCGAGGTGGTAGACGCCGCCCGAATTCCAGAGCTGGCTCGGGCTGCTGCCCTGCGGGTAGTCTCCGACATATTCGGTGAAGACGCTGAAATTCGCCGTCAGCTTTTTCTCGATGACGAATGTCGTCTCGGTGATGGCGCGGGTCGGGTCTGAGGGACGGAAGAACTCGGTGAACATTCCGCTCAGGCCCCAGCCGTCATGCAGCTCCCACGACCAGGGGAACTGCAGATAGGGTTGCGCGCCGCGTCCGGCGATTGCCTCGGAGCCCGTCGGCAGCGCCACGCCGGTGACCACGGACAGGTCGAACTTTCCGGGCACCGGGCTGATCTGCCATTTGATCGCCGGGGACACGTCGGTGAAGCCGGAATTGGCGGAGCCGCGAGTGTTGGCAAAGTAGGTCGGTATGTCGACGAGCACCTCGAGGCAGGGTGCGATGCCAAGCCGCCAGCGGCTATTGGTGCCGTCGATGCTCTGGCCGCCATCGCGCGCGCTCACGTTGACGCCGTTCTCGTTCTGCAGGCTGCCCACGGGTACGACCAGGCTCGAATTGGTGACGTCCGGGCGGTCGGTTGCGATCTCGTCCTTCGCGGTCGGGCAGGATTCTGCATGCGCCATAGCCGATCCAAGCATCGCGAACACCGACGTCAGGCACAGTCTGAGAAGGAAGCGCGGTTCGCTCACGGCAAAACTGGTGCAGGGCTGGGGAGACATCTGGTTTTGACCCGCCGGGCTCACGCTTTATTCCCAAATGATGAGCTTGCCACGGATGTGGCGGAATTGGCGAGGCGGGCCATCATGTTTCGCTGGATCGTCCCGAAAATGCACGAAACGCAGACGTTTTTGGCCACAATCAAAAACGACCATTGGAACCATGAAAACGCTGGCTGTTATCTGCATTCTCGCGCTGCTCACGATTACCGGGGCGGCCTATAGCGACCAGCTTTTGACCAGCGAGCAGGTGGCCGCGCAGCGGACGAATTAGCGGCCACTGGAATCGCTTTCTTTGGGGGACTGGGGCGATGCTTTCCGTTGATCAATTCCTGAGACTCGTCAGCGTGCCGGCGGTGTTCGCGGCCTTCTTGATCGCATCACAGATTTCCGCCGCGGTCACCCCGCAGGCCAATCCGATGGTGATGACGAGCGAGTAGCGCCGCACCGAAGGTATTTCGGTCATAAGGTCGGCCCGCGCCATGGAAAACATGGTCATCGGGGCTGGTGTCCCGCCCGGATATGCGCTCTACAGGCGTTTCGCCCAACTGGTGAAATTCCTGAATGCACTCGCGGCGCAATCTTCTTCGCATGACGACTGCGGCGGCCATGACCGCCGGCTTGCCGTCTGTCCGGGCCCTCGCTCAGGCGGCCGGCTCCAGCCCGAGCGCGACCATGAACACGCTGAGCGCTTTCATGAGTGCCGCGGGGTCTCGTCCGCTGCCGGAAGATGTCGCCGAGCAGGCAAAGTATCATCTGCTGGATACGCTCGCCGCGATCGTCTCGGGATCGGAATTGCCGCCGGGCCAGGCCGCACAACGCTATGTCCGCGAGCACAGCGGCACCGGCCCGACCACCGTCATCGCGACCTCATTGACGGCCCCGCCGATCGATGCCGCGCTTGCCAACGGCATGATGGCGCATGCCGACGAGACCGACGATTCCCATAACGAGTCGCGGTCGCATCCCGGCTGCTCGGTGGTGCCGGCAGCGCTTGCGGCCGGCGAAGCCTACGGCATCGACGGCAACGGACTGCTGCGGGCGGTGACGCTGGGCTATGACATCGGTCCGCGCGTGGTGATGGCGATGGGCGGGGCCGCCTTCAGCTATGACAGCAGCCTGTCCACCCACAGCATCGCCGGAACGTTCGGTGCGGCCGCGGCTGCCGGCTCCGCGGCGGGCCTCGATGCGCGCCAGATGCGCTGGCTGCTCGACTACACCGCGCAGCAGTCGTCGGGGATCGCGGCATGGCGGCGCGACACCGATCATATCGAAAAGGCTTTTGTGTTCGCGGGCAAACCGGCGCGGGACGGCGTGACCGCGGCGCTGCTGGTGAAATCCGGATGGAACGGCGTCGACGACATCTTCTCCGGCCCGGATAATTTCTTTGCGGCCTATGCGCCGAAGGCACAGCCCGATCGGCTGATCGAGAAGCTCGGCGAGCGCTACGAGATCACTCAGACCGATATCAAGAAATGGACGGTGGGTTCGCCGATCCAGGGGCCGCTCGACGCCATCGAAGCGATCCGTGGCAAGAAATCGTTCGATGCCGATCAGGTCAAGAAGGTGACGGTGCGGCTGGCGCCGTCGGTTGCGAATGTGGTCGACAACCGCGACATCCCCGACATCTGCCTGCAGCACATGGTCGCGGTGATGCTGATCGACAAGACGGTCTCGTTCCAGGCCGCGCACGACAAGCCGCGCATGCAGGACGCCGCGGTGCTGAAGCAGCGCGCCAAGGTCAATCTCGTGCGCGACGAGGAACTCGCCAAGCTGCTGCCGGCGCGCGAGACCGTGGTCGAGATCGATCTGAACGACGGCACGCATCTTTCGGAGCGCGTCGCCGCGGTGCGCGGCACGCCGCGCAATCCGATGGGGCGCAACGAGGTGATCGACAAGGTGCGCGACCTGACCGCGCCGGTGCTCGGACGCGATCCCTCGACCAAGCTGATCGAGACCATTTTCGAAATCGAAAAGGTCGCGGATATCCGCACGCTGCGGCGGATGTTCCAGCGCGGCTAGCATTTGGGCATGATCTTTTCGGAAAACCGCTTCACACTTTTCCGGATCATGCCAGTAATTCGGGTCGTACATCTGCGACTGAACGAAGCCGATCAGGTCGTTCGGCGGCGGCCCTACCGCGAGCCCGTTCTGATAGGCGACGTCGGCGACCGCCGCGCCGATCTGGGCCGAGACTTCGCGGATCCGAGGCAGCGCAGGGTAGAGGCTGCCCTGCTTCAGATCGGTCTCGCTGACGGAATTGGCGAGCGTATGCGCGGCCGCCATGAACATCTCGTCGGTGACGAGCCTGCTGCCGCTTGCGATCACGCCGAGACCGACGCCGGGGAAGATGTAGGAGTTGTTGCCCTGCCGCGGCACGAAGCTTGAGCCGTTGAGCTTGACCGGATCGAACGGGCTGCCGCAGGCGAAGATCGCGCGGCCAGCGGTGTGGCGGTAGGCTTCCTCGGCCGAGCATTCCGATTTCGAGGTCGGGTTGGACAGCGCGAACACGATCGGCCGTTCGTTGAGATTGGCCATCGCCTCGAGCACGTCGGATGTGAAGGCGCCGCCGACCGCGGCAACGCCGATGATCGCCGTCGGCTTGAGTGTCTCGATCGCGGTGAGGAAATTGCCGATCGGCTGCAGGTCATGCGCATAGCGCAGCTTGTGACCGCTCAGGCCGGCGCGTCCCTTCACCACGAGACCACGGGAGTCGACCAGCCAATTGCGGCGCAGCGCCTCGGCTTCGGTGAGGCCGTCGGCCATCATGGCCGACACGATGAGGTCGGCGATCCCGGTCGCGGCCTCGCCTGCGCCGAGGAAGAGCACCCGTTGATCGGTGAGCTTGCCGCCGGTGACGCGCAGTGCCGAAAAAATGCCGGCGAGCGCCACCGCCGCGGTGCCCTGGATGTCGTCATTGAAGACGCAGGCGTCGTCGCGATATTTGTGCAGCAGGCGGAACGCCGAATGATTGGCGAAATCCTCGAACTGGATCAGCACGCCCGGGAAGGCCGCGCGCGCCGCGGTCATGAACTCGTCGACGAACTCGTCATAGGCCGCGCCCGTGAGCCGCTTCTGGCGAAGCCCGATGTAATAGGGGTCGTTGAGAAACTCCTCGTTGTTGGTGCCGACATCCAGCATGACCGGCAGGCAAAGTTCGGGATGAACGCCGGCGCAGGCGGAATAGAGCGAGAGCTTGCCGACCGGTATGCCCATGCCGTTGCAGCCGAGGTCGCCGAGCCCGAGGATGCGTTCGCCGTCGGTCACGACGATCAGCTTGGTGCGATAGGGCCAGTTGCTCAGGATTTCGGCAATGCGTCCGCGATCCTTTGCGGAGATGAAAAGACCCCGCGGCCGCTGGAAGATCAAACCGAAGCGCTGGCAGGCGAGGCCGACGGTCGGGGTGTAGATCAAGGGCTGGATTTCGTCGATGTGATCGCAGACGACGCGGAAGAACAGCGCCTCGTTGCGATCGTGCAACGAGTTCAGCGCGACGTATTTCTCGAGATCGCTCGGCAGCGTGCGCAAATTCGTCATCACGCGCTCGACCTGAGCCTGCATGGAAAGCACGGCCGCAGGCAGGAAGCCGCGAAGGCCCAGCGCATCGCGCTCCTCGTCGGTGAACCCGGTTCCCTTGTTGAGCAGCGGATCGCGCAACAGTGCAAGTCCGTGCGGCGAATAAGCGGGCATCGAGCGAGCGCTCATACGGTCGGGTTTACTCAAGGCACTTCCCCCAAATCACGCACATGTTTCTTCTAGTGCCGGCCTTTTTCAGGCACGACGCGCTTTAACAAGATCAATCGACATTAGCACGGAAAGATGATGTCGCAGCGCACCAATCCCGCGGCGGTCTCATCAAAAAAGGTTAAGACGCGACGGCATTTGTGCGGGGCACCGGAGGTGTGACGCGCTTGATTGTTTGGGTGGCGCCCAAAGGCACAAGTCGGGCTAACCTGCGAGCGTCGACCAGAACAGCGCGATCACGGCCACGCCCATGATCGCCGTGCCGAGCCAGCCGAGCGCGACCAGCCAGGTTCGCGCCTTGAATCGTCCCATCAACTTCGGATTGGCGACGATCACCATCATCATCGCCATGATCGGCACGGCGACGATGCCGTTGAGCACCGCGCTCCACACCAGCATGTGAATGGCGTCGATCCCGGTGAAGCCGAGACCGAAGCCGATCGCGGTTGCGGCTGCGATGATGCTGTAGAAGCCGACCGCATCCGGCGCCTTGGCTTCGAGAGTTGCATGCCAGCCAAAAACCTCGGCTACGCCATAGGCCGCAGAGCCTGCCAGCACCGGGACAGCGAGAAGACCGGTGCCGATGATGCCGAGCGCGAACAGGGCGAACGTCGCGTTGCCGGCCAGCGGCCGCAAGGCTTCGGCGGCCTCGGTCGCCGAATTGATGTTGGTGACGCCATGCGCATGCAGCACGGACGCGGTGGTCAGGATGATGAAGAACGCGATGATGTTCGAGAAGAACATGCCGACCGTCGTGTCGATCTTGATGCGATCGAGTTCGGGGTCGCCGCCGCGGCTCAGCTCGCGAAGCGGGCGGCGAGTCCTGCCCTTGTGCATCTCCTCGACTTCCTGCGACGCCTGCCAGAAGAACAGATAGGGGCTGATGGTGGTGCCGAGCACGGCGACCACCATCAGGAAATAGTCGGGGCTGATGCTCACTTTCGGCCATACCGTTGCGAGCAACGCGGTGGACCACGGGATTTTCACCGTGAAGGCTGTCGCGACATAGGCGAACAATGTCAGCGTCAGTAATTTCAGGATCGGTGCATAGCGGCGGTAGGGCACGAACACCTGCAGCAGGGTCGAGGCCGAGGCGAAGATCAAGGCGTGCTCGTGGTTGAGCCCGCCGATCACGAGCGACAGCGCCTCCGCCATCGCGGCGATGTCGGCCGCGATGTTGATGGTGTTTGCCGCGACCAGAAGGAAGATGAGCGCCAGCACCAGCCATCGTGGCGCTATTTCCATGACGTTGGCGGCAAGCCCTTTGCCGGTGACCCTGCCGATCAGGGCGCTCACCAGCTGGATCGCGATCATGAACGGGATGGTCAGGAAGACGGTCCAGAGCAGCCCATAGCCGAATTGCGCGCCGGCTTGCGAATAGGTGGCAATCCCCGATGGATCGTCGTCGGCCGCGCCTGTCACCAATCCCGGGCCAAGCAGCCGAAGCACCACGCCGCGGGAGGGTTTGGATACCGGGCGAGTGGTTTCGGTCATCGAGCGTCTGAGGTCCGGAAGCGATGCCGCGAATCTCGGCCGCTTCCATCAAATCGCTTTTTGCGAGAAAGTTCCAGCCGCCCGCGCGCGGCAGTATCGGGCTGAGCGGTCCTGCCTCAGCGCAGCATCATTTGACGCTGACGAAGGCGCCCCAGGCTCCGGCCAGGCCCGCGCCGACCAGCACATAATGCGGATTGTCGCAGAACGTGCTGCCGTAACGGCACACGTCCGAACTGAACGAGCCGATCTCGTGATTGCCCGCGGCGTAGAACAGGCCGGAGAGGACGGCGAGCGCGGCGGCGACGAAATACATTGTTGGTCTCCTCGATGCCGGCTGTTCGTGTTTCAAAAAATCGGAAGTTGACACATCGGGCAAAACACCCGCATATCCGTATCGTCACGAAGATGGTAAGCCCGCTTGGGTAAACGAGAGGTGAGTTTTCCTTTCCGACGAGACAAACCGACAATGCGGTTTGGATACGCCCAAGAGTGTTCGCCGCCTTTTCGTCAAATTTGACTCGTCGGGCAAAACACCTGCACACTGACATCATCGGCAAGAGTTGACCGGCCCGCGCGAGAGATCGCCGCGGGCTTTTTGTTTGCGGGAACTGGGTACGCACATCTGCGGCGCGCTTGCTTGAGCGTCGCCGGCTGCATCGGCCCGCAATCTCTGGCTGCAAGGACGGCGATTGACATTGTTCCCGTTCTGTTCCAATCTGCGCGAGCGCCCGAAAAGTGAGTGGAAGCCGTGCCGGTGTTGAGATGAGCCATACCGCGTTGCTGCCTCCATTATCGTTTTGTATTCCGCTCGTGGTGCTTTTGCTGGTGTCGCTGAGCCTGGTTGTCTTGAAACGAAGATCGAATCTTCGGCCTTGGCTGTCGCGCCTGGCGGCGCCGCCGTTCTATCTGGTGTCACTCCCGATCGCGACATTGACCGTCGGGGCAGAAATGCTGGGAGGATATTTCCTCCTGCTGTTATTGATTTTATACATGGGTCTGTTCCCGCATATTCTCAGGGTCTTTCCATTCTTCATCCTCCCTTGGTACGCTTTTCCCTTCGTGTTCGGCTCAGGGCTTTACCTGCCGGTGGTCGTACGGTTCACTCATCGCATTTTGGGCTGCGATGTTCATCAGCGGTTTTCTGTTATGGCGGACGGTCTGGCGCGAGAATCATCACCAGCCTTCTTCACGCGTTGCCAGCCGCCTCCTGCGAACATTGCTTCCCTTCATCTGTTTCGCTTGGACGTTCTTTTATCTGGTGGTTTACGTCCACCAGTTGGGGCTCCTTTGAGCCAGGGTGGAAAGTCTTCTCTGCTGAAGGACGGCAGCAACGAGCACTGGTGGAACGATCAGCTGTCCCCAATTCAGTTCAACCGGGCGCATCGCCTCGTCCCGGTGATGCGACGCAAGCCGATCCCCGAAACGTCCGCGTTCTCGCCCGCATTCCCGCGCCAGGCGCGGTGCCTTCCTTGCCTGACAACGCAAATGCGCCTCAGCAAGCGGGCCGGCCGCCCGGTCTCGTCAGCGGCCAGCCGATGCCGGACTATCCCTTCCCGACGCAGCTCTTCGGTTTGCCGGACCGACCCGCTGCAAGCGGCGACGACGTGGGTGACTGGTACACGCGGTGGATCAAGCCGCTCGTACGTCAATGAGACGTGGTTCGATCGAAAGTTTTGTTCGGGCGACTGATCGCGTTTGACTCGTCGGGCAAAACACCTGCATATTGCGATCATCGGAAAAAGTTGACCGGCCCGCGCGAGAGATCGCCGCGGGCTTTTTGTTTGCCGAGATCGGGCCGTGCAGTGCGCACTCCTTGACGCCCCGGATGCGCTCGGCCCTGCAATTTCTGGCTGCAAACACCGATGTTGACCATGTTCTTGCTATGTTCTAGGTCTGGAAGCGGCCGAGTTGGCGAATTGACTACACATCGGCATTCGGGATGAGGCTTTGTGACCGTTCTATTCGTGACGATCTGTTTGGCTCCGCTCCCGGCGTTGCTCGTGATGTCGGTCGGACTCGTTATATTGAAACGACGACCGGCCTGGATGGCTCGACTAGCGGCCCCGCCGTTTTACCTGGTTTCACTGCCGATCGCGACGCTGATCGCCGGGGCGGTGATGCTGGGGTTGTATTTCCGCCTGCTTTTGCTGGGAGTTCCCGGGAATTTCTTTTTGAATAGTACTCCTTATTACTATTTTCGCTACTCCGTGGTTTCCGGGCATTACTTTCACGTGCTCGTCGGTTCCTTCATCGGATTTTGGGTTGCGGAGTTCGTCAGTGGTTATCTTTTGTGGCAGGCGGTTTGGAGCGAGGGTGATCACCGATCTTCTCCGCGCATTGCCGGCCAACGCCTGCGAGGACTGCTTCTCCTCATCTGTTTCGCATGGGCATTCTTCTATCTGGTGACCTATTTCGCCGAACTGAGCACTCCTTTGGGGATATCGGATCGGCACTGACGTCTCGTTTCGGCCCTTCGAGCTAAAATTTGGGTCGAGTGTTTGAAGCATGAGTGGAAGCCGAACGAAATTGGCATGAGAGAAATTGTCATCGCCCGGCTGATGCTCTTGATGTGTGTGGCTCCGCTCGTGGCGCTTTTGCTGGTGTCGCTTTGGCTTGTTGTACTGAAACGGAGATCAGATTTTTCGCCCTGGATGGCTCGGCTGGCGGCGCCGCCGTTCTACCTGGTTTCGCCGCCGATCGCGACGCTGATAGTTGGGGCGGAAATGCTGGGGGTGTATTCCCTCTTGATCTTGCACGACCTCTTGTCGCCTGTTTCCTGGAGCGATGTTTTCGGAGATTTTCTTAATCCGCTATTCAGGCGGTTTTGACCGAGATACACGGCAGGGCGGTAATTACGCATTTGGACTGAGTGCCGCAGCTGCCGGCTACAGTGTGGACAAGGCAATTGAGAAGGCGACCGAGTTCAATAAGTCCGGAACCGGCAGGACGTTACCGAAGGCAAACGAAAATGCCATTCGTCAGGGGTATCGCGACTATCTCGAACGTCGCTTTCCAGGCGTTGATTATGATGCAGGAGCAGCCTACTTCAACTCGACCTGGCTAAGAGACGTGCCGAATGTCGGAAAGACGGTCCGCGGCTTTATCAATCGGGACCCTCGTCCCACGCAACGAGACGTCGAGCGCTACGCCCTCGAGAAATGGGGTACTCTGGATTCACCGGAAGCCAAGGCGTTCATGGCGAATTTTGAGCAGGCCTTCGGCGCTTACCCGCAGCATCTCGATCTCGACCAAGCTGCATCCCTTGCCGGCCGACGGAAACATTCCCACCGGCAAGGACGTCTCGCTGTTCGTCGGACGCAATGGCGAAGTGCTCTATTATGAGCGCGACCCGGCGCCGGGCGGGACGGGCGCGCTCCGCGGCGTCTATGGATTGGACGGCTCTCCCGGCGGCACGACATCGCTCCCGGGTGTCGCTGGATTGGACCGCCGTCCCCGCCGTCCCAAAGGCGGTGGAACTCCTTGGCTTATTTGGCGTGGGCAATAGAAGCCCTGGCTTGCCCGACCCAGGCATTGGCGGCACCGGCATGATGTTCTCAGAGGACGCCACGCCGCGTCCGGTGTCGATCCAGCCGCACCCGGCGGCGCCTGGCGATCCCACCGGCGGCGTCGATGTCACATTGAAGGATGGCAGCAAGGAGCACTGGTGGAACGATCAGATCGACGGGTTCATCCGTTCGAGGATATCGCCATTCGATGGCGGCGCGCCTGCCTTGCCTTTCGTGCCGCCAACAAATGTTGTTCCCAATTCCTATCAGCCGGGCGCATCGCCTCGCCCCGGCGATGCGACGCAAACCGATCCCCGAAACATCCGTGTTCTGAGCCGCATCAATCCGCCAGGTGCGACGCCTTCCCTGCCTGACAACGCAAATACGCCTCAGCAAGCAGGCGGATGGCCCGGCCCCGTCAGCGGCGAGCCGATGCCCAACTATCCCGTACCGCCATATCTGTTCGGCCTGCCGGATCGATCCACGACGAGCGGTGACGACATGGACGATTGGTACGCGCGATGGATCAAGCCGCTCGTGCGGCCATGAGATGTGGTGACGATCTGCTTCGATTTCTTCACATACGCATCACTTGTTGTTTTCTTTTTTGTCTGATCGCATTTGACTCGTCGGGCAAAACACCTGCATACTGACATCATCGGAAAAAGTTGACCGGCCCGCGCGAGAAATCGCCGCGGGCTTTTTGTTTGCCGAGATCTCGGGTTCGCAGCATCCTTGGCGCGTTGGGCGCCACGGCCTGGCAATTACTGGTCGCAAGAGAGAAGTGATTGACAGTGTTCTTGATTTGTTCCATTCTCAATTAGGTGCGCAAGAGGGCGCGAATGAAGCCGTAGCCGGTATTGAGATGAGCCGTGTTGACGCCTTGCTGTTTCAGTTGTCTTTTTTTCTCCGCTTGTGGCGCTTTTTCTGGTGGCGCTGGGCCTCGTTGTTCTGAAACGGAGATCGAGTCTTCAGCGCTGGCTGGCGCGACTGATCGCCCCGCCGTTCTATCTGGTGTCACTGCCGATCGCGACACTGATCGTTGGCGCGGAGATGCTGGGATGGTATTCCCTCGTTATCCTGAATAGCATTTTTTCGCCTCACGGCTTTCACTGGATCGTGGTGTTCTATCGTTTTCAAAACGTGCTCCTTGCCTCATTTGTAGCTCTGCTTTTTTTCTCAGGATTACTCGTTCGATCTTTTGCGGCTATTAGTTTTCGCTGTTCCCATCGGATTTTGGGCTGCGACGTTCGCCAGCGGCTATCTGTTGTGGCGGGCGGTTTGGCGCGAGGATCATCGACTCGGCCAACGTCGCGCATCGCCGTGCAGCGGCCTTCGAGGATTGCTTCTCCTCGTCTGTTTCGCGTGGGCATTCTGTTATCTGGTGTCTTATGTCGTCGGGCTGTTACACTCCCCTGGGGATATCGGACAATCACTGACCTTTTTTGATCCTCCCCTGGCAGGCTTTTCCCTCGACGTTTCGCTCCGAGAGCTACACACTTGCGGTCTTCGGTTCACTCATCGCATTTTGGGTTGCGACGCTCATCAGCGGTTTCCTGTTATGGCGGACGATCTGGCGCGAGAATCATCACCACGCGTCTTCACGCGTTGCCAGCCGGCTCCTGCGAGCGCTGCTTCTCTTCATCTGTTTCGCTTGGACGTTGTTTTATCTGGCGTCTTATGTCCACCAGTTCTGGTTCTTGGGTGGGCTTATTTGAGCCAGTGATCGCGCGGCTGGTCGCCCAGCATTCATTTTTGACGGCTGTCGACGCGGCTTCGAGCGAGGCCCGCTCGCTTGCGAAAAGCCGGTCGTTCGGCGCAACTCCAATCTCGATCATGAGGATGACAATGGCGGATAATATCACCTATTTCGGTGATCCGGTCCGACGCGACTTATCCGGACGGAAAGCCGATCGTCGTCAATGGACGGCCGCTTCTCATCCCCGAGAATTTCGACCTGCAAAACGAGATCAATGCCGCTCATTACGCGGCAACGCGGCCCGAGGGACCCGATTCCTGGATTAAGGCTCACTATTCGCACGGCAGCGCCGGCGATCCGCAACGGCAGGCAGGTTACTCGGGCGGGTTCGATCCGAGATACACGGACGGCGGCAACTATGGATTTGGGTCTGGGCAAAGCGGCGGCCGGCTACAGCCTCGACGTCGGCAATTCGAGCTGGCAAAGGCTTTTCAACTGGTCTGTCGGAAGCGGCAAGGCGTTGCCGAAGGAAAATGAAAACGCCATCCGCCAAGCCTACCAGGATTATCAAGACGGGCGATTTCTCAAGCCGGATGCTGGCCAAAGGAAAAATCTACGTCGATGCAACCGAAGCAAGAGACAACGAGAATTTCCAAAGGACTGTTGGCAGTCCCAGTTCTCAACTGCCGTCGCTAGCTTCTTCGCCACTCCCAAGCGAACCGACGTCGAGCGTTACGCCCTCGAAAAATGGGGCAATCTGGATTCGCCCGAGGCCAAGGCGTTCATGGCCAACTTCGAGCAGGCCTTCGGTGGTTACCCGCAGCACGTCGATCTCGACAAGCTGCATCCTTTGCCCGCCGACGGCAGCATTCCTTCCGGCAAGGACGTCTCGCTGTTCGTCGGGCGCAATGGCGAAGTGCTTTATTATGAGCGCGATCCGGCGCCCGGTAACGCGGGCGCGCTCCGCGGCATCTACGGATTGGACGGCTCTCCCGGCGACACGACTTCGCTTCCGGGCGTCGCTGGGTTGGACCGCCGTCCCAAAGGCGGTGGACTCTTGGGCTTGTTTGGCGTGGGCAACGGCAGCCCCGGCTTGCCCGACCCAGGCATTGGCAGCACCGGCATGATGTTCTCAGAGGACGGCACGCCGCGTCCGGTGTCGATCCGGCCGCACCCGGCGACTTCAGGCGATCCCACCGGCGGCGTCGACGTCACGTTGAAGGATGGCAGCAAGGAGCACTGGTGGAACGATCAGATCGACGGCTTCATCCGCTCGAAGATATCGCCGTTCGACGGTGGCGCGCCTGCCGTGCCTTTCGTGCCGCCACCTGATGCTGTCCCCAATCCCTATCAACCGGATGCATCGCCTCGTCCCGGCGATGCGACGCAAACCGATCCTCGAAACATTCGCGTTCTCAGCCGTATTCCTGCGCCAGGCGCGACACCTTCTATGCCTGACAACGCAAACACATCGCAGCAAGCGGGCGGACCGCTCGGCCTCGTCAGCGGTCAGGCTATGCCCGACTATCCCGTGCCGCCGTGGCTCTTCGGTTTGCCCGATCGACCCGCGGCAGGCGGCGACGACATGGACGACTGGTACGCGCGATGGGTCAAGCCGCTTCTCCAGCCATGAGACGTTGCGGCGACCTTTGCGTAGGTGCGCGGACATTCCTGTTCTTTCGTGTTTTCGGAATACCGCTTGACCCGTCGGGCAAAACACCTGCATACTGACATCATCGGAAAAGTTGACCGGCCCGCGCGAGAGATCGCCGCGGGCTTTTTGATTGCCGAATTCGCGGTGCGAGTATTCACGGCGAACTGCTTGGCGCTGCTGAATGCGCCGGTCCGGCAATTTCTGGGCGCAAAGGCAGGCGATTGACATTGTTCCTGTTATGTTCCAATCTCGATCAAGCGCCTGTCAGCGAATAGAAGCCACTGCCGGTCTTAGATGACGTTGCTCATTTCTGTGCTTCGGTTCGCCGGTGATGCTTTTGCTGGTGTCACTGGCGCTTGTTGTCCTGAAAGGGAGATCGATTCTTCCGGCCTGGACAGATCGACTGACAACTCCCCCGTTTTATCTAGTGTCACTGCCGATCGCGACCTTGATCGTTGGGGTGGAGATGCTGGCTTTGTATTCGCTCTTCGTCATATCGGGACTTCTGTCGCCTTATGGATTTTCCTGGGATTACAAATTCGAATTATTTTTCCTCAATCCAGTCCCAGCTGCGCTCCTCGCTTTACTTCTTGAACTTGTTTTTCTCCGTCACCCCGGCGCTTTTTGATCGAGCGACGATCGGCTTTTTCCTGAGCTTCTGGGTTGTGACGTTCGTCAGCGGCTATCTGCTATGGCATACGGTTTTGCGCGACAATCTTCGCCAGCCACACTCACACATTGCTGGCCGTGTCCTGCGAGGATTTCTCCTTCTCGTCTGTTTCGCGTGGGCACTCTTTTATCTGGCGTCTTATATCGCCTGGCTGAGAACTCCGCTGTGGGTATTCGACACTCACTGATGTTTTCGGTCCGCCGGGCTGAACCGGAGGCCTTCTCTGAACATCGCGTGGCGAAAGCCCGATCATTGATCCGTTCGCGAGTGCCGTGCCCAATTCGGTTCAACCGGGCGCATCGCCTGGTCCCGGTGATACGACGCAAAGCGATCCGCGAAACATTCACATCCTCAGCCGTATTCCTGCGCCGGGTGCGACGCCTTCCTTGCCTGCCAATGCAGACACGTCGCAGCAAGCGGGCAGGCCGGCCGGCCCCGTCAGCGGTCAACCGATGCCCGAGGATCCCGTGCCGCCGTGGCTCTTCGGCTTGCCGGACCGTTCCACGTCAAACGGCGACGACATGGACGACTGGTACACGCGATGGGTCAAGCCGCTTCTCCAGCCATGAGACGTTGCGGCGACCTTTGCGTAGGTGCGCGGACATTCCTGTTCTTTCGTGTTTTCGGAATACCGCTTGACCCGTCGGGCAAAACACCTGCATACTGACATCATCGGAAAAAGTTGACCGGCCTGCGCGAGAGATCGCCGCGGGCTTTTTGCTGGCCAAACTTCACCAATCGGACGGTGGCGCGTGCTTCAGGCGCCCTCACTCTCCCAAACGCGCTTGCCTGAGCGCCGCAAGCCGCGCTGCCGTCCGACCCCTTTCACTTCCATATTGGCCGGTGTGCGCGAAAGCACCGGCCGGGCGGCGTCACGTCAGCGCCGCCTGCGGCCCTCTGATGAGGATAGGGTTCGCGCCCGAAACGATCGCGTCCCCTCCGCGATCTGCCGCGCATTTTTTCGAGAGGAGAGCGCATGACCGCGTATCTGATATCGCTTGCGTTGCTCGGCCTTGTTGCAATCGTGATCACGGAGATTCTGTCATGAGCGCCGACATCGTCCGCTTCATTGCGCGGCCAAGCCGCGAGCGCCAGCCGAGCGATTTCCCCACGATCGTGTTCCGGGCTGTTCCCCGATCCGGGAAACCGGCGACGGAAGATGCCGACACGGCGCCGTGCGAATACATCCGCCCCGAGAACGGCGAAGCCTGATTGCAAATGTCGAAGACCATCACCGAGATCCGCTCCATCGCGCGCAGCCACACCAGGACGGCGATCAATGTGCTGGTCGGGGTCATGCGGGCAAAGGATGCGACGCCAGCGGCGCGGGTGTCGGCTGCGACCGCAATCCTCGATCGCGGCTGGGGCAAACCGGTGCAGGCGCTTGCCAACGATGACGATCGCGCCCTTGAACTCGTTCACCGCATTGAGCGCGTCATTGTCGATCCTGAAAATTCCGACGGCGCGGGTCTTTGAGCCGCTGCTCCGGCCCGCGCGTTATAAGGCGGTCTTTGGCGGGCGTGGTTCGGGCAAGTCGCATTTTTTCGGCGAGCTCCTGGTCGAAACCTGCCAGGCCGAGCGCGGTACGCTCGCGGTCTGTATCCGTGAGGCGCAGCGCACGCTGGCGCAGTCCTCCAAGCGGCTGATCGAGACCAAGATCGCCGCGCTCGGCCTCGGTCACGGCTTCAAGGTGTTCAACGACAAGATCGAGACGCCGGGCGACGGCCTCGTCATCTTCCGCGGCATGCATCATCAGGGCCGGCTATCAGCTGTACCGTCCTCGCGAGCCCTGGGGTTGGCCACATACGCTATATTGGCGCAAGCAGATCAGGGGCACTCAATGTGATTAGGAGGATGGTCTGCAGCAGGCGTTACAGGATCTGAGAGCCAGCAGCCTGGCCCTCGACGCATACGTTCTCGGTTTCTCGCGCCCGGTGGCTGATGCCACCGGGCTTTTTTCGTTTCTGGATCAGGGCGCTGATATGGAGGAGAGGTAATGCCCGGTATGCATTGCGCGTAGGTCAGCGGCGCTGAACCCTTGTGGTCCCGCCGGAATAGACCATAAACTCCGCCCAGTTGAACAAGAGTGCAAGGAAACGTCTCATCATGACCGACAGAGTGCCGCTGCCGGAGCGCTTACCTCGCGCAAAGGATGCTCCGACCGCCCTTGGTGGCCTGTTGGTGGTGGATTTTACCCGCGTTGTCGCCGGCCCGGCGTGCACGCAAACTCTGGCCGATTTCGGCGCAGAGGTCATCAAGATCGAGAACCCGGAGGGAGGAGACGATTCGCGCGCCTATGAGCACGCCGAGATTGGCGGGGAAAGCGCCGCGTATCTCAGCCTGAACCGCAACAAGCGCGGCATTGCTCTCGATTTGACGCGACCCGAAGCGCGTGAGGTCGCGCGTGATTTGATCGCGAAGGCCGATGTGGTGGTCGAAAATTTCTCGGCGAGCGTGATGGGGAAGTATGGCCTCGACTATCCCTCGGTTGCGCCCTCAAATCCGCGCCTGGTTTATTGTTCGATTTCGGCCTACGGCCGCAAGGGACCGTTCGCGTCTCGCCCGGGCTTTGATCCGATCACGCAGGCCGAGAGCGGCTTCATGTCCCTGAACGGTTTTCCCGACGGGCCGGCGGTGCGGACAGGGCCGCCGATCGTCGACATGGCGACGGGAATGTCGGCTTGCAACGCCATTTTGCTGGCGCTGATTGCGCGCGATCGGCTCGGGAAGGGCCAGCAGGTCGAAGTCGCGCTGTTCGATATTGCAATGTCGATGACCGGATTTTACGGCATGGCGTATCTGATCAACGGCACCAATCCTGGCCGCTTTGGAAATTCGCCGAACGGTTCGCCCACCGTCGGCATCTATGAAGCGTCCGACGGACCGCTTTACATGGCCTGTGCCAACGATCGTCTCTATCGCCGATTGGTTACCGAAGTGCTCGAGCGCCCGGACCTGATCAGCGATCCCAGATTCGCCGATCGCAGGAACCGCTCGGCCAACAAGGAAACGCTGCGCGCGATTATTGCCGGCGTTTTTGCCGGTGACAAGCTCGAGAGCTGGATGACCAAAATGAAGAAGGCCAATATTCCCGTTGGCTACCTTCGAACGGTCGAGCAGGGCTTTAACGCACCCGAAGCGCGCGAGCGACACCGTGTCAGCAAGATATCCCATCCGACCGCGGGCTCAGTGCCGAACATCGAGACGCCACTCAATATGCAGCTTACGCCACCGATCAATCCCGTCGCGGCTCCGCTGCTGGGCCAGCACACCAGGGATGTCTTGCGTCAATACGCTTGGCTACGACGATGCCCGCATCGCCGCGCTCGCAAGGGCCGGTGTGTTCGGCAAGGCGGAGGTGGGTGGGCAGGCCGCCTCCTAAATCTGCGCTGGCGTCCCAGCTGTCTGTCATGCTTTGATAAAGACGATCTTGATGCCTTGACGACAAGCCGCGTAAAGCGGCGGCTAACGGCTGATGCCGTCGGCCGCAAGAAGCCAAAGGGAGGACGACTTGGCAAAATCTGGCCGGACGATGCTGGCCAAGATCTGGGACCAGCACGTCATCGCTCGCATGAGCGAGGACACGGATCTCCTCCATGTCGATCGCCATCTGCTTCATGATCTCGGGGGATCGCGAGGGCTGCTTGATCTCAAGAGCCGGGGCCTCAGAGTTCACAACCCGGAGCTGACATTCGCGACTCCGGATCATGCGATTTCCACGGCGCATGGTCGCGCCGGTACCAGCAAGATCGGGCAGGAACTCCTTGCCGCGCTTCGGGTCGAGACCTCGGCCAGTGGCATCCAGATGTTCGACATCGATCAGCCGGGACAAGGCATCGTTCACGTCATCGGGCCTGAGCTCGGCTTGAGTCTTCCAGGTTGCCTGATCGTCTGCGGTGACAGCCACACTTGCACCCATGGCGGACTTGGCGCGCTGGCATTTGGTATCGGCTCGAGCGAACTGACCCATGTGCTTGCCACGCAAGCACTGATCCAGCGCCGGCCCAAAACCATGCGCGTGAAGTTCGAGGGCAAGATTTCTCTTGGAGTGACTGCCAAGGATCTCATTCTGGCATTGATCGGGCATGTCGGCGCGGCGGGCGGCACCGGTTACGCCGTCGAATACGCCGGAAGCGCCATTCGCGATATGCCGATCGAGGGACGGTTGACGATCTGCAATCTGTCGATCGAGCTTGGCGCCAAGATGGGCATGGTTGCGCCGGACGAGAAGACATTTGAATTCTTGCGGGACCGTCGCTACGCCCCGCAGGGTGACAACTGGGAGCGGGCGCTTGCGGCCTGGCGACAGCTGCCGAGCGACGCGGACGCGACATTCGACAGGGAAGTCGTCATCGACGTCGAAAAGATCATCCCGCAGGTCACATGGGGCACCAGTCCCGAGCACGTCGTCGGCGTCGATGGCAGCATCCCCGATCCTCGGATGATCGATGATCCCGTCCGCCGAATTTCCGTAGAAACGGCACTCGATTATATGGGCCTCAAGGGTGGCGCGCCCATCGCCGGCACGCCGGTCGACTGGGTTTTCATCGGGTCATGCACCAATAGCCGCTTGAGCGATCTACGCGCCGCGGCAGATGTCGCGCGCGGCCGCAGGGTCGCACCCGGCGTGCGCGCCTGGGTGGTCCCGGGTTCGGAAACTGTCAAGCGCGAGGCGGTCGCCGAAGGACTCGACAAGCTGTTCACCGATGCGGGCTTCGAATGGCGTGAACCCGGCTGCTCGATGTGTCTTGCCGCCAACGGCGAGACAGTAGCGCCCGGGCAGCGCTCCGTCTCCACGTCGAACCGTAACTTTGTCGGGCGGCAAGGGCCGCGGGCGCGCACACATCTCGCAAGCCCGGCCAGCGCCGCTGCGGCTGCGATTGCCGGTGTCATCACCGACGTCCGGGCGATGGGACGCTAGCATGCCGAAACCTTTCAACCAGCTGACCGCCACTCGCCGCGCCGATCATGCGCAGCAATATCGACACCGATGTCATCATTCGGATCGAGCGTCTTGTTGGTAATTCGGTTCGCGGCACCCTCGGCAAATGGGCTTTTGGTTCGCTGCGCTATCTGCCCGATGGTTCGGAGAACCCGGCGTTCATCCTGAACCGCGAGCCGTACCGGCAGGCTGAAATACTGATCACAGGCCCGAATTTTGGCTGCGGATCATCTCGTGAAGGCGCAGTCTGGTCGCTACAGGAATTGGGTATCCGGGCGATCGTCGGTTCAGGGTTTGGCGACATCTTCTTTGCCAATTGCTTTCAGAACGGCATCCTTCCGATTGTGGTCGACAAGGAAATCGTCGACTCACTTGCTGCCGAAATCGAAGCGACCCAGGGCGCCGGACGAGTCAGCATCGACCTTGAGGCGCAGACGATTGTCGCGCCATCTGGGAAGCAGGTCAGGTTCGAGATCGACCCGCGGCGGCGCGAAGGTCTCTTGCAGGGCCTCGACGAGGTCGCGCTGACATTGCAACGCGATAAGGAAATCATGGCCTTTCAAACTGCCGATCGCGCAGCGCGGCCGTGGATTCATTTTGCAGGGAAGTCGGCATGAACAGCTCATCCAACATGGTCAAGGTCGCCGTCGTTGGTGGGGAAGGAATCGGCCCCGAAGTCACGGCGCAATCGCATCGCATTTTGAACTGGTTTGCCGCCAAAAGAGGCGTGCCGGTGACGTTGCGGGAAGCGCAGTATGGTCTCTTTCCCTACCTTGCGACCGGCAAGGTGCTGCCGGAGGATACGGCCGAGGCGATGGACGAGGCCGACGCGATCCTGTGGGGTGCGACCGGCGGACCGGAAACCAAGGAGGTGCCGGCGGCGGCGCGCAAAGCGGGTAGCCTGCTCTCGCTTCGCCGCAAATATGACCTCTACGCGAATCTACGTCCCATCGTTGCCAGTCCGGCACTCGCTGCGTCGGCGCCACTCAAGGCAGAGGTGCTGAAGGGCGTCGACTTCGTGATCATCCGGGAGCTGACCAGCGGCATCTACTTCGGCGAGCCGAGGGGCATCGAGACGCTTCCTGACGGGCAACGACGGGGCTTCAATACCGAGCAATATACAACAAACCAAATTCGTCGCGTGGCGCGTGCAGCGTTCGAGCTCGCGCGGACCCGGAAGAACAAGGTTTGTTCGGTAGACAAGGCGAATGTGCTCGAGACCAGCGTGGTGTGGCGTGAGGAAGTGATCGCCCTGCACAGGGAAGAATTCCCGGACGTCGATCTCACTCATCTTTATGTCGACAACGCCGCCATGCAGATCGTCCGCGAACCGCGGCAATTCGACGTGATGGTGACCGGAAATATCTTCGGCGACATCCTCTCGGACTGTGCCGCCATGGCGTCGGGTTCGCTCGGCATGCTGCCATCGGCTTCGCTTGGGCCGGTCGACCGCTTTGGGCGGCGAAAGGCGCTCTACGAACCGGTCCACGGCAGCGCGCCTGATATCGCGGGCAAAGGCATTGCGAACCCGCTCGGCTCCATTCTCAGCGTCGCAATGATGTTGCGACTGACCCTGAATCGCCCAGATGATGCGAATCTCCTCGAACAGGCAGTGCAGACGGCGTTGGCCGGGGGCGCACGCACGGCGGATATCGCCGAACCGGGGACAAGGAAGGTCTCGACTGTCGAAATGGGCGATGCAGTGTTGAGCGCACTTGATAAAGTCGCGGGAAGAGAGAGGGAGAACGCCTGATGGTTTACATTTCAAGGCGATCCGCGCTGACAATCATTGCGGGCGGTGGCGCAGCGCTCACCTCTGGCGCCGCGAGAGCTATGGAGTCGAGTGGCCGGGTGATCTATCCGGTGGCCGTCCCGATCTATCAGAGCCAGTTCGTGGCCGACCGCATCGGCTACTTCAAGGAGGCGGGTCTCGATTGCAAATTGATCCAGGGCGGCAGCGGGGTGAAGACGCGCGAGATCATCGCTTCATCGCAAGGCGATATCGGCATCGGCGACATCACCCATCCGATGCAGCTCAGCAATCATGGCCGGGCTGGTCGCGTGCTCATGCCGGTCGATACCCGCTCCAGTTCCGTGATGTTCATCATTCGCAAGGACCTCAAGGACCAGGGCATCAGCACCCTCGAGGCCTTCACGGAGTGGAAGCGGCCGGACGGTCGAAAGCCTATCATTTCGGTTTCGTCGCTGGGCGGCACCAACCACGTTTGGGCGTCCTACTATATGGAAGTCATGGGACTTGATCAGAAGGTGACATGGATCGGAACCGGTAACGTCGACACCATGCTGGGCTCGCTGAAATCGAAGCAGGTCGATATTCTGGTGAGCTCCTTGTCGCTGCTGAACGAGTCGAAGGAGCAGGGCTGGGGTGAGTTGTTGTTCGATGGCACCGATGAAGCAGTCTGGAACAAATATATCGGCGGAAAGGTGCCGGTCACGTCCCATTTTACCCTGCAATCGACGATCGACAAGGATCCGGCGAAGATGCAGGCCTTCGTCACCGCGATTTGGCGGGCGACGCAATGGATCAAGACCCACACTCCGGAGCAAATTTACGACGCGATCGAACCCTATGTCGGCAGCACGTCGCGCGCGGCCAATCTTCTCGAGATCACCGCATTGCAGAAGGTGGCGGACTATGACGCCACGATCAATTCCGCGGATTTTTCGCGCGGTGAGAAGGTCTGGTTCCGGGAAATGACCGGCATCAAGCCGTTGACCATTGCTGAGGTCGTCAGCCCCGCTTTTATCGAGGTGGCTCGAAAGGCGTATCCGGGTTGAACGCCCAGCCGACAACTGCCGTTCCATCGTCACGCACGCCCGATATCGAGCGTATCGATGTGCGAAGCCTGAGCAAATCATTTCAACTTGGTGGCACAGCCATCGAAGCCGTGCGCAGCGTATCGTTCAGCGTGCGGCGTGGCGAGTTCGTTGCGTTGCTTGGACCTTCCGGCTCCGGCAAGAGCACCGTGCTCAACATGATCGCGACGCTGTTGAGGCCGAGCGGCGGCGAGATACTGATTGACGGCAAGCCCCTCGTCGCTGGCAAGGCTACGCCGAACGTCGGTTATGTGTTCCAGCGCGACACGCTGTTTCCGTGGCGTACGGTCGCCGACAATATCGGCTATGGCCTGCAACTGGCCGGAGTACCCGAGGCAGAGCGCCGAGCGCGTGTCGCTGCTTCCGTGGCGCAAGCCGGGCTGCAGGGCTTCGAGAACGCCTATCCTTCAGCTCTTTCAGGAGGCATGCGCCAGCGCGCGGCGCTGATGCGAACACTGGTCGTCGAACCGCAAATTCTGCTGATGGACGAACCGTTCGGGGCTCTCGATACCCATACCAAGATCGATATGCACCAGGTTCTCTTGCGTATCTGGGAACGTGAGCAGCAGACCGTCCTGTTTGTCACCCATGATCTCGGGGAAGCGTTGACGCTGGCCGATCGTATCATCCTGCTTTCAGCGCGACCGGGCCAGATCAAGGACATGTTCGCAGTCGACTTCGCTCGCCCGCGTGACGCGGTGAAGGTGCGGGAGACACCGCGATATGCCGAGCTGTTCCAGCATATCTGGCACTCGCTCGGCGAGGAATTCGTCAAAGGACGTAGCGCATGAAAGGGCGCTCTACGGTCAGCACGTATGTCTGGCAGTTGGCGATCTGTGTCGTCGTGCTCTCAATCTGGCAGTGGGGGTACGATCTTCATACGACGCTGCCTTGGTTGGTGCCCGATCTACTCGATCCCTATTTCATTTCAAAGCCATCCGATATCTTCGAGAATTTCCTGATTCTGAGCTGCATCAAATCCAAAACGGGAGTCTTCAACGGTTGGCTGAACGGCGATTTCGCGAAATGCCTGGCGCGAAATCAGAACAATCTCTGGGTCGCCACGGCAATCACGCTCAAGAATACGTTCTTCGGCTTTGTGACGGGTGTGGCGAGCGGATTTGTTGTCGGGCTCGTCCTGGGCCGTTCGGACCGCCTCAGCGCGATCTTCCAGCCTTTCATCACCGCGGTGAATTCCATTCCGCGCATTGCACTGGCGCCGATCATCGTTCTGGCGTTCGGGATCGGCGACATGTCGAAAGTGGTGACGTCCTGGATCGTCGTCGTTTTCCTGGTGTTCTTCAACACGTTCGAGGGGGCACGCTCAATCGACGAGGGCTTCGTCAATGCCGCGCGGCTGCTGGGGGCCAGCGAATGGCAGATCACCCGTACGGTGGTGATTCCGTCGACCATGGCATGGGTTTTCGCTTCGCTGACGCCGGCAATCTCCTTCGCGCTGATCGGGGTCATCGTCGGGGAATTCATCGGCGCCGAACGGGGCATCGGTCGCCTGATCATCGAGTCGGAGGCGCGCGGAGAGGCGTCGGGAATGATGGTTGCCGTCATCATTTTGATGCTGGTTGGCGTGATACTGTCGGCGTTGATCTGGCGGGTGCAGGCCTATCTTTTGCGTTGGCAACGACACAATATGGCGGAGTAGGCGAACGCCGGCGGTTCAAAGGTGGGATCGAGCATGACTATTCAGATTTATGGATTTTGGCGGTCGATTGCCACGTTCCGGGTGAGGGTGGCGCTCAGGCTCAAAGGTTTGTCGTTCGAGGAGACTCCGATCGATATTCTCACGGGTGAGCAGTTCAAGCCCGGATATGAGGCCGTCAACGCCGAGCGCGTGGTGCCGACCTTCATCCACGACGGCCACTCTGTGTTTCAGTCGCTCGCGATCATCGAGTACATCGAAGATATCAAGCCGGAGCCGCGGCTCATTCCGCTGGATCCGAAGGAGCGCGCCTATGCGCGCTCGCTTGCGTTGATGACAGTCGCCGATGCCCATCCGCTTGTGGTGCCGCGCGTTCGCAATCATCTCGCGAAGGCATTCGGTGCCGATGCGCACGCGGTCGAACAATGGGGCAAACATTGGACGACAGAGGGCCTGGCAACCTATGAGCGGCTCTTGGCACAACGCGCTCCAGCGCCGTTCGCGCTTGGCACCGAGCCCGGGCTGGCCGACATCTGTATTGCCGGTCAGGTGGTTGGTGCGCATTTCCTCAAGCTTGACCTTGCTTCCTTTCCGGTCGTGGCGGAACTGGCCGAGCGTTGCTTTGCGTTGCCCGCTTTCGCGACCTCACATCCCTTCGAGCAGCCGGGATACAAGGCCCGAATGCGCCTCGCTAGGCCATCGTCAGATTCATAGATCGAGGCCAAGCACCCTCGCGGCGTTTCCGCCGGCAATTTGGGCCAGCGTCGACTCGTCCATTCCTGCGACGCCAGCCACATGGCCGATCGGATTGTATTCGGCCATGTCGAAGGGATAGTCGGTCCCCATCATGATGCGGTCGGGGCCGAAGACGTCGATCAAATAAGCCAGTTGATGATAGGTGAAGACGATGGTGTCGAGATAGACCTGCCGCAGGTAGGTCGTTGGCGGCAGCGGCAAGTCGGCATGGCAGTCCTGCCGGGCGCCCCAGGCATGATCGATTCGCCCCGAATAGCTCGGAAGATAGCCGCCGCCATGCACCGCCATCAGCTTCAGCTCCGGGAATCGCGCAAGTGTTCCCGAGAAGATCAGATTGTGAAGCGCAAGGGTCGTGTCGAGGGGATTGCCCAGCACATTGCTGAAATAGTAGTGCGTCAATCGCTGCCCGTGAGTAAATCCGTTCGGATGCATCATAATGAACGCGCCGAGCTGTTCGGCCTTGGCAAAGAACGGACGAAACTTCGGATCGGAAAGGTCCTGACCATCGACGTTGGTCAGGATTTGGACGCCCTTCAGTTTCAACGTGTTCATGACGTAGTCGAGCTCGCGAACCGCGAGTTCCGGCTCCTGCAGCGTAACGACACCGAGGCCGACGAAGCGGTCGGGTTTGCGCGCGCAATATTCGGCGACGCCGTCATTGGCGATGCGATGTGCATTTTCCCCGATCTTGGGATCGACGGTGTAGTAACACTGCCCGGGCGCAGGTGCGACGACCTGGATGTCGATACCCATCTGATCGAGATGTTTGAGCCGCTTGTCGAGCGTGGTCATCACCTCGCGGACGTCCTTTTCCTGCTGGGCGTTCACCTCTTTGGTGGGGGCATCAGCGAAATTGGCGAGCGGGATGCGGCTCATGTCGACATGCGGCTGTGCCACCGCTGCGGCTTGCGGCACCACGATGTGTGCGTGAATATCGATGGTCGGAGACGATGGGCGGCGCGCGAGACCATCAGCGTCATGGATGCGGGCGGCGGTACGGCCATAGCGATTCTTGCTGTCGATCATGTTGGGACCTGCGGGTTTTAACGAAAATGTTGGTGAGGGGCGTTACGGCTCGGCGTTGCGTTGCGGCCAACGGCTCGAGATGGCGGTAGCGTCGGCATTGCCCAAGCCTGCAGTTTCGGCTTCTTCGTAGCAGGCGAGCGCACCGGCGGCGACGGGGAGTTCGGCATTCAAGGTCGCGGCAAACTGCACAGCAGTCGCCAAGTCCTTTTTGGCAGCGCTCAGGCCGAAAGCTGTCGGACCGAGCGGCGCACCACCCAGAACCTTGGCGATACCCGGCACCGCGCCCCTTCATGGCGGTCGGCGCACCCGCGGTATCGGACAGGATATCGATCAACCGGTCCGCTGGGAGATTGAGCGGTCTGCAGATCGTCAGGGACTCGCCCGAGCGCTTGCCAGTACACCAGCAGAGGCAGATTGACGGCGAGCTTCATGGCCGCGCCGGAGCCGAGCGCGCCGATGTGCTCGATACGCCTGCACAATTGTTCCAGAATGGGCATCGCGCGCGCGACGTCAGCGTTCTCGCCACCGACCAGCGCAAACAGCTTGCCTTCTTTCGCCGGGGCCGTGCTCCCACCTACCGGGACTTTCGACAAAGGCGCCTCCTGCCCGGGCGACCGCGGTACCGATCGCCTGCATCGTGTCCGGCCGAAGCGTGCTCATATCGATGATCAGCTTGCCGGCCAATTTGGCTTGAAGAATGCCGTTTGGACCGCGATAGACGGCTTCGCTGGCGGCGTCGTTGAGCAGCATGACGACGACCGCTTCGCAACTGTCGACGAGCGCGGCCGGCGTAGACGACAGTTTCGCGCCCGCATCGACGAGCGGCTCTGGTCTTTGTCTGATCGCGGTTCCAGACGCTGACCTCATGTCCAACAGACATCAATCGCTGCGCGATCGCTGACCCCATTCGACCCGTCCCACATACGCCGATTTTCATGCTTCGACCTCAATCTAAGATAGAGTATCGTTTGCATGATAGACGCCAAGATGCTGCGCGATCAGTGCGTCGTTGCCCTGAATCTCGCCGACCTTGCCGGCAAATACGCAGCGTCCGGTATTGAGGATGACTACTTCATCGGCGACGTCGAGCGCGAGCTTGAGATTTTGTTCGACCAGGATCGTCGATTGCTTTTCCTGTTTAAGGCGCTGGATCGTGCGGCCAACCTCGGCGACAATCAATGGCGCGAGCCCTTCCGACGGCTCATCGAGCAACAGGACGCGCGGATTTCCCATCAGCGCTCGTCCGATCGCAAGCATCTGTTGTTCGCCGCCCGACAAGGTGCCGGCAAATTGTACGTGACGTTCACGCAGTCGCGGAAACAGGTCGTAGATCCGATCGACCGTCCATCGCTCTGTGTTCGTTCCGCGGCGCTGCTCAGCCACGACCAGATTTTCCCGCACGGTGAGGGAGGGGAAGATGCGTCGGCCTTGCGGCACGAGGCCAACGCCGAGATGAGCGATCCGTTCAGGACTGAGACCAGCTATCGGCTCGCCAAACAGCCGGATATCGCCTTCGCGTGGAGCCAGGAAACCGATGATGGTAGAGATGCAGGTGGTTTTGCCGGCACCGTTGCGTCCCAGCAGCGCCAGCACGCTGCCTGCTCGCAGCGCAAAACCAACGCCGTGCAGGATATGGCTGTCTCCGTAAAAGCTGTGCACGTTGGTTAGATTGAGCGCATCAGGTGCCAAGATACACCTCCCGCGTTCGCTCGTCCGCGACAACGACATCGCGCTTGCCATCGACGATCACGCGACCATAGTTGAGCAAGGTCACCGTTTCGGCAAGATCGAGCGCGGTGTCCATGTCGTGCTCGATCATGACGACCGTGGTCTCCCGTGGAATGGACGCGATCAGCGCCTTGACGGCGGACCGCTCCGCGTTCGACAGACCCGCGAGCGGCTCGTCCAGTAACAGCACGCGCGGCCTTTGCGCTAGCGCCACAGCCAACTCGACGCGCCGCCTTTCGCCATAGGCGACATCGGAGACCGGACGATTGGCGAGTTGCAGCAGTCCAACGGCGTCGAGAGCGCGGCGGGCTTCCGCCGCGATGTCGGGGTAGTACGACATCGGCCACAACATCTGCCAGCGCGTCCGCCGAAGCCCCAACAAGCCCAGTGAGACGTTGTGCTCGATCGTGTCGTCGGCGAACAGGGTGATGATCTGGTAGGTCCGGGACAAGCCGCGTTGCGCGCGCCTGTAGGGCGGAAGCCGTGTAATGTCGGCGCCGAACAGTCTGACCTGTCCGGAATTGGACCGGAGGTCTCCGCTGATCTGATTGAACAGCGTGGTTTTGCCGGCGCCGTTAGGGCCGATGATCAGCCGCCTCTCGCCGGGCTGTACGACAAGCGAAACGTCTTGCGTGACAGCCAGGCCGCCGAACGCTTTTGTCAGACCGATGGCTTCCAGCGCGGGACCGGTCATGGCCTGTCCCCACGCAAGGTCGCCATCAGCTTGCTGAAGCCAGGAACAATTCCAGCCGGCATGACCAACACGATGAAAAGGAACACGAGACCGAGCAACATATTCCAGCGTTCGAGATATGCGGAAACATAGTTCTTCAGCAGCAATACGAGCGCTGCGCCAACAGCGGGGCCCCCTAATGTTCCCGAGCCGCCGGCGATCACGCCGAGCAGTGCTTCGGCCGAACTCGTAATCGAGAGCGAGGTCGGGTGGATGTATTTGTGATAGTAGACATAGAGTAGCCCGGATACGCCGCCCCAAAAGCCGGCATAGACGAAAGTGATCCAGCGGATCAGCCAGGGATTGAAGCCCAGCGCCGCCATTCGCCGAGGCTGGTCGCGCACGCCTTTCAATGACGAGCCAAAAGCCGATGAGACGAAGACAGTGATCATCAGAAAGGCAATTGTCGCGACGATCAGCGCGAACCAGTAGAATGCCACGGGACTATCGAGCGAAATGCCGAAGGGAGCAGGGCGTGTCAGGCCGGTGATGCCGTTGTCGCCGTTGGTCACGTTCGACATCCGATAGGCGAGGCCCCAAAGCACTTGTGACAGGGCAAGCGTGATCATCAGGAAACCGAGCCCGGTCGCGCGAAGTGCGATCACGCCAAAAAATGCCGCCATCGCGACCGTTCCCGAGATGGAGATGATTGCCGCAGCGCCGTGCCCGAGGCCGTATCGGCTCGTCAGCAAGGCCGAGATATAGGCCGCGACGCCGAGATAGGAGGCGTGTCCCAGCGATGTCATGCCGCCAAAGCCGACCAGTAGATTGAGGCTGAGCGCAAAGATCGCTGCAATCAGGATCTGGCTTGCCAGGTTGATGTAAAAATCCCCTGCCAAAAAGGGCGGCAGGAGTAGCGATCCTCCGATCAAGGCTGCGGCGATCCAGTTCATGCGCCGACGCGTCCGAACAGGCCTTGCGGCCGGAACGCGATCACGACGATCATCGGCAGGAACAGGATGATGTAGGCGAGATCCGGAATCAGAGCGATCCCGAACGTATAGATGAAGCCGATCAAGAAACTTCCGATAAATGCGCCAAGCAGGCTGCCGATTCCCCCGAGGATGACGACGATCAGTGCCAGCGGCAGCATATCCGCATCGAGCCCGGGATAAGCTGAGAGGATCGGACCGCCCAGCACGCCGGCGGCGCCGGCGATGCCGGCACCCAGGCAAAACACAACAGTAAACAGATTGGAGACAGGAATTCCGACCGCGCGGGCCATCTGACGGTCATCGACGCCCGCCCGGATCATGGCGCCGAGACGCGTGCGCTCCAGCAGAAAATAGAGCGCGATAGCCGCGATGATCGCCAATCCCACCAGCACCAGTCGATAGGTGGGAAACACGAAGCCGAATATGCGAGTTGGCGCCTGCAGGTTTTGCGGGGTCGGAACCGGGATGGAATCGCCGCCCCACAACATCAGGCAAGCGTCCGATATGATGAAGGACATTCCTAGCGTGACGAGGACTTGCCCAAGCGGGTTCGCCTTCAGCCGGGTAAGCACCAGGCGCTCGAACAGGCCGCCGATGCCCGCGACGGCAAAGCCCGCGAGCAATCACCATCACCCAGAGGTTCAGGCCGTCATAGGCACGCATCGTTGTTGCCGCGATGTAAGTGCCCAGCATGAAGAACGCGCCATGTGTGAGGTTCGCAAGCCGCATCAAGCCGAAGATCAGCGAAAACCCCGATGACAGCAGGAACAACAGCCCGCCAAGCGAGAGGCTGTTGAGACCCTGGATAATCCAGAACTGCATCGTTAGCCGCTTCTGTTCTTGCTGCGTTACGGCGTGGAGAGGTGCAGGGACTATGGCTCCAGGTTTTTGGCCGGCGGATAGTCGCGGGAGTAAACCGGGTTCTTCAGGAAGGCCGTCTTGTCATAAGTCCAGAACTGGCTGACGTCCGGATAGGTCTTGATGACCGAGTTGACCAGTCGTCCGTCGACCTTGGTCACCTTGCGAATGTAGACATTTCCGATCACGTTGCCGAGTTCGTCGAACTTGACGAGGCCTCGCACCGTTTCCGCATTGCTGCTGCGGATCGCCGCCACGAGTGCCTTCTTGTCCTCCACATTTCCCTTCGTAGTCTTCAGTGCCGCCTCAAGCACCGCGCCGGAAACGTAAGTGGCGGCAGCGTAGAAACCGGGATCGTATTTGGTCTGCTTGCGGAAGGCCTGCGCGAACGCCTTGTTCAGGGGGTTGTCGAGTTCGGCGGAGTACCAGCTCGTCGTCAGAATCCCCAAGGCTTCGTCGCCCATGTTGCGAAGCACGGATTCGTCGAGCGCCGTCATGCCGCCAATCACGGCCATCTTGTCCTTGAGGCCGTATTCGATGAATTGGCGCAGGAAACGAAATCCGTTCGAGCCGGCGGTGCCAAGGAAGATCGCATCTGCGGCTTTGACCTGCGCGACGTAACTACCGTAATCGGGCGTCGCGAGCGGTGTGAAGATCTTTTGAATGATCTTGCCGCCGCCGTCTTCGAAAGCGCGCTGGAAGCCGGCACACATTTCGTGTCCATACGCAAAATCGTCAGCGATCGTTACGATCTTCTTGTACTTCAGCTCCTTCGACGCATAGTCGGCCAGTGGGTAGGCAGATTGCGCGGAGGTCGAGGTCGCCCGCACGAACCAGGGACTTGGATGACGCTGCGTCATATCTTCGGCGGCGGCGACACCAAGCGTAGGCATTTCCTTCTCGGTAATGTAGTCGGCGATTGCGAGCGCTTCGAAGGCGGCAAGCGGTCCGATCAGGCAATGAACGTTGTTCTTCTCGATCAGCTCCTGCGCTTTCGTGCGCGCAGTCGCAGGCACACCAGCAGTGTCGGCGACGATCAACTCGACCTTGCGGCCGGCAAGCGTGTTGTCCCGTTCCTTCAGGAACATCGTCAAGGCGATGTCCATATCGATGCCACCGGAGGCGAGCGGTCCGGTTTTGGCGGCGAGCAAACCGACGCGGATGGGTTCGCTGCTTTGAGCAAGGACGGGATGCGGTGACGCCATGCTGGCGACACCGGCGCCAGCGATCCCGCCAACAAACTGCCGTCGCGATATCGTCATGAAATCCTCCCCACGGGAACGCCACAAAACGGCTACCGGCTTCTTGTTTTGGTTAAGCAATTTATCCGACGGAAGTCATAAATGATCAAGTGATAACCAGAGTGCAGTCGCTTAGACCAATGGCTTCGTGCGGTCATGAGCGCAGTCATGGGTCTCGCGTTTTGACGCGCTGCGGAATCGACGTGGAATCGGGAGCCGATCAGGCTACGGGATGCGCTAACCCCGATGGTGAGCCGCTATTCCCGTGACGTCGTGTCGGATTTCGGTGCCTTCAGGATGCTCTTCTTCAGCACCTCGAACACGGACGCCGTATCCTGGTCGCCCAACCCCATCGCCATCGCATCCGAATAGACCGGCTGGGTCAACGTAAAGAGCGGCGTCGAGCAGCCAACGTCGTCGGCGAACTCGGCGATGATCGCCATGTCCTTTTTCCAGGTCGAGACCTTCATGGTTGCGGGTTCGTACACGCCCTGGACCATCATGGGCGCCCGCATCTGGAACATGCGCGAACCGCCGGCTCCGGGGCCGACCATCTCGACGACCATTTTGGGGTCGAGCCCGGCGCGCTCGGCGAGCAACATCGCTTCCGCAGTAGCAACATTGTTGATCGCGACGAGATGATTGGCGACGAACTTCATCCGGCTGCCGTTGCCGTATCTGCCAAGATCGGCGCTCTGTTTGGCGAAATCGGCAAACAGGCCCATACAACGTTCGATCGCCTGGCTGTTGCCGCTGGCGTAGACCACAAGGTCACGTATCTTGGCTTGCGCGCCGGTTCCGCTGAGCGGACAATCCAGCGCAATGTGGCCGGCTTTGCCAAGAATGGCTTCGAAAGCGAGCTTGTCGGCGAGACTGAGGGTGCTGAGCTCAATGACAATTCGCTGGGATTGCCTGGAAGCAGCGATCTCCTGCGCGACCTTCTCGACGGCTGCGGGGGTCGGCAGGCTGGTCATGATAACGGGCGCATCGCGTGTTATCTGAGCCACATCGCCGGCGATCAGCACCTCTGCTTGCGCAAGCTCGGCGTTTCGTTCCGGATTGACGTCGAATCCGATCACGCGCCATCCCCGCTCGGTCAGATTGCGCGCAATCGCGCCCCCCATGATGCCAAGCCCGATGATCCCAACGGTCTTGTCCATAGCTGCGCGCCTCCATCCCCTGTTTTCGATTGACGGGCAAAGCCGGCCGCGCCTTAATTGCTGATCAAGCGATAAACAATCGCCAAGGACCTCGAAGCGGTCAAGCGGAGGAATGACAGATGGCTGGTGTTGGTCGAAAGCCAAGCACAGGCCAGCCCGCCGGGCCGGAGACGGATGAACGCGCCTTTGCCGCCATGGCGACCCGGGCGCGGGCACTCATTCCGCAACTTCGGGACCGTGCGGCGCGCACGGAGGAGCTGCGGCGGCTGCCGCCCGAAACCGAGCGCGACCTGCATGACGCCGGCTTGTTCAGGCTCGTGCAGCCGAAGCGCGTGGGCGGTTCAGAGTTTGACTATGTTGCCCTGGTCGATTGTGCGGAGATCCTCGGCAAGGCCGACGCTTCGGTCGCCTGGAATTTCGCCAACCTCGCGAGCCATCACTGGATGTTGGCCATGTTCGACAAACGCGCCCAGGACCAGGTCTGGGACAAGGATCCGAATGTACTGATCGCATCCTCCTTCATCTTCCCCGCCGGCCGCGCGCGCAAGGTCGAGGGCGGATATCAATTGCGCGGCCGCTGGCCGTTCTCGTCCGGAGTAGCGTCCTGCGAATGGAATATGCTTGCGAGCGTGGTCTTTCCCGAGGATGAAGCGGACGGTATCGAATATCGCATTTTTCTGTTGCACCGGGATCAATACAATATCGTCGATACCTGGGATGCGGCCGGATTACGCGGTACCGGCTCCAACGATGTCGAGGTGAAAGACGCTGTCGTCCCCGATGCGTTTTCGGTCGCCGTGAACGATCTTGCGGGCGGGCCGACGCCCGGCAGCGCGGTCAATCCGAACGTCCTCTATGCACTGCCGGCTTTCTCGCTGTTTCCTTACGTCTTGTCAGGCGTCGCGTTGGGCAATGCGCAGGCCTGTCTCGACGACTATATCGAAGTTGCCCGACACCGCGCATCGACCTCCAACCGCGCCAAGCTCGGCGACATGCAAAGCACGCAGATCAAGATTGCGGAAGCTTCGGCCAAGATTGACGCCGCCCGCCTGATCATGCGTTCTAGATGTATCGAGGCGATGGCCGATGCCAGGCGCGGCCATATTCCGGATATGGCGGCCAAGACTGGCTTGCGGCGCGATGGAGCTTTTTCCGTGAATCTGTGCACTGAGGCGGTATCGTTGCTGTTTGCCGCCAGCGGAGCGCGCGGGCTCTTCACGAGTGGAGCATTGCAGCGGCAATTCCGCGATGCCCATGCCATCAATTCGCATCTCGCATTCAATTTCGATGCGGCCGGCACCAATTATGGTCGCGTTGCCCTCGGCCTTCCGTCTGAAAACCTGACGCTTTGAGGCCACGGGATGAACGACGCGCCCAAGCATCCGGTCGGACCAGACCCAGCCAGCGAACTTGCCGCCGACCATTCGCCGATCGACCCGCGCGATTTTCGCACTGCGCTGGGTAGCTACGCCACTGGCGTGACCATCATCACGGTGGCCGGAGGCGACGGGAAGCCTTACGGGATCACTTGCAATTCCTTCGCTTCGGTGTCGCTGAATCCGCCACTCGTTCTGTGGAGCCTTGTGCTCTATTCGTCCAGTTTGAGCGCCTTCCAGGATGCCACTCATTTCGCCGTCAACGTGCTCGGAGCATCCCAGCAGGCGCTGGCCAATAAGTTTGCCAAATCATCGGATGACAAATTTGTCGGCGTTGAATGGACGCCGGGCCTCGGTGGCGCCCCGCTGCTTGCCGGAAGCGTCGCGAATTTTCAGTGTCGGTCCGTCAACCGCTATTATGGCGGCGACCACGTGATCTTTCTCGGCGCCGTCGAGGCGTATTCTTACAACCGAAGAGAACCGCTGCTCTTTGCGCAGGGCGGATACGGGAAGTTTTTTCCCGACAAGAAGTCATGAAGAAGAAGCCTCGGCCCAGGCGCACGCCATCCAAGCAGCGGCGGCTTTCTCCGGACGAACGCCGGAAGGAATTCGTCGCCAAGGCGACCGAGTTTTTTGCGGAAGAAGGATTCGCGGGCGGCACGCGCGATCTGGCACGCCGCCTCGGCGTGACCCAGCCGTTGCTGTATCGGTATTTCCCGAGCAAGGACGATCTGATCAAGGAAGTCTATCGCACGGTCTATCTGGAGCCGCTCGATCAAGCCTGGGACAGCCTGCTTGCGGATCGCACGCGTCCGCTACGGGACCGTTTGCTCGAGTTCTACCGCGGCTACACCAAGGTGATCTTTCGGCGAAAATGGCTGCGCATCTATCTGTACGCGGGTCTGAAAGGACTCGACATCAACCGCTGGTATGTCGGCGTCGTGCGCGACAAAATCCTCACGCGCATCATCAGGGAATGCCGCCATGAGCTTGGACTTTCTGCACAAAGCAAGCCAACGGCTCCCGAGATCGAGATGGCTTGGGTGTTTCACAGTGGAATCTTCTACTACGGCGTTCGCAAATATATCTATGAATCCCCGGTGCTCGAGGATCAGGAACGGATGATCCGCGATGCTCTGGATGCGTTTCTGGCGGGCTATGCGCAGGTGTTCGGTAGCGCGCGTCCGGTCAGCATGCGTCCACCGGTCAAGGCGGTTGGATAGGCTGCCGACGGACTAGACCTTGCTCATTTCGGCGCGATACCAGTCGCCGATCTCGCTTGCGGTCATTAGCGCGACACCATCATGGCCGATCACGTAGTCTAGCAATTCCTCAACGTATTTGATGCGATGGGGGACGCCGGTGATGTAAGGGTGGATCGAGATCGCCATCACCCGCGCATTGCCGGCGCCTTCGAGATAGAGCCGGTCGAACTGGTCAGTGCAGCGCTTCAGGAACTGATCCGACGGCAAATGTTGCAGTGCGTGGATCACGATATCGTTGGTCTCGACCGAATAGGGGATCGTGGTGATCGTGCCGTGAGGCGTGGCGATATCCTGCGGCAGGTCGTCGATCACCCAGTCGGCGACATATTCGATGCCGTTCAGCCGAAGCAGATCGAGCGTCTCTTCGGTTTCGGTCAGTCCCGGACTCTCCCATGACCGCGGCGGCTTGCCGGTGAATTTCGCGATCGTTTCGACCGATCGCTTGATGGCATCAGCCTGGTCGGCGAGCTTGTGCATCGGGCCCTGCATAAATCCATGGCCCATGAATTCGAAACCTGCTTCAAGGGAGGCCGACGCGACGCGCGGATAGGAATTGCAAACGTTGGCGTTCAGCGCCAACGTCACCGGAATCTTGCGATCCGTCAGCGCCTTAAATTGTCGCCAGAAGCCGGCTCGCATGCCGTATTCGTGCCACGACCAGTTCGGCACGTCAGGCAGCAGCGGCTGTCCCATCGGCGGACTGAGAACAGTGCGGGGCATGGCGTTCTCGATCCGCCATTCCTCGACATTGAGAATGACCCACACGGCGAGCCGCTTGCCCTTGGGTAGCTTGAGCCTGGGACGATCTATCTGCGCTTGATAGGGGATACGATCGGAGAAGGCCACGTTACGCACTCACATATTGGCTGCGGATCATTCCGCCGCGTTGGATCGCTTCGACAGTCCGGCATTGATGCGTGGCATCACTTCCTCGGCCATCAGGATCATCGATTGGCGCCCAAGCTCGCGATCCTTCCAGTCCTTGCCGGCGTAAAGCAGGGTGCCGAACTCACCGATCTCTTGCTGGAATGAAAGCAGTTGGTCGGCGACGCTCTCGGGTGTGCCGTAGATGATCAATCTATCGCAGATCGATTCGAGCGTCACCTCGTCGTCGGGCTGATCCCGCCGGGCCTTGAACAATTCGATCCGGCCGTTCTTCTTCAGCTTGGTGAAGAGCGAATGGTAGTAGTACACATAGGGACTGTCGGGATCGGTCGCATAGGCCTTCGCTGTCGCAGCGTCCTTGGCGACGAAGACGCTCTTTGCGACCCGCCAGTTAGCCGGATCGGCGGCGCGGCCAACGCGCTCGCAGCCCTCGACATATTTCGGCCAATGGCTTTTCACCCACGCCGGCATCAGAAAGTTCGCCGAGATCGGATCCCAACCGCGCGCCGCGGCCTCCGTCACGCCCTTTGAAAACGGCGCAACCGCCGTAACCACGATGGGCGGATGCGGCCGCTGCAGCGGGCGCGCAATAAAACCCTGACCGATGTCGGCCATCAGGCTCTTTTCGACGGAGATATTCCAATATTTGCCGTGGATATTGTAGGGCGGCTCGCTCTCCCAGATTTGCAGCACCTGGTTGATCGCCTCCAGGAACATCGCGTTGCGATCGGCGTCGAGATTGCCGAACAACTCTGCATCCGACAGCAACCCGCCAGGACTGATACCGAAGATCAGCCTCCCGTCCAGCATATGGTCGAGCATCGCAATCGAAGCCGCGACGGTCGCGGGATGGGTGTTGGGCATGTTAACGGTGCCGGTGCCGAGCCTGATGCGCTTGGTCGCGGCCGCGATCCAGGCAAGGAAGGCAATCGATGAAGTGATGTTCTCTGCCTTATCGGTGACGTGCTCGCCGACATATCCTTCGGTGAAGCCCAACTCATCCGCCAGCAGGAACGCCTCACGGTCCTCCTGCAGCGACTGCCGCCAATCCTTCTCCACCGGATGGATCGGCATCGTAAAGAAACCCAGCTTCATAGCCGGTGGCTCCCCAAAAGCCCTTGCCCTTCGCAGCAACGGTGCGTCGTTCAAGCCTTCAAGACAAGCCCCAAAGGTCGAATGTCCCGAAATAATCGTTCGATAAACAAACTTGACCTTTGATAGTCACCGCACTCTAATCCGTAAAACGTAAAAATACGGGGGGAAGATCGCGTCCATGAAAGCTTCGGCTTTCGATTATGCACGTGCAGCAAGCGTCGATGACGCGTTGCGGTTGCTTGCCGCGCACGGGCAAGCGGCGAAGGTGCTCGCAGGCGGCCAGAGTTTGATGCCGGCTATGAACCTGCGCTTGATTTCTCCGGATATCGTCGTCGATATCGGCGGTCTCTCCGAGTTGAAGGGGATCGCGGTGCACGGAAGCACACTCCATATCGGAACGCTCACCCGTCACGCAGATATCTTGCGGTCATCAGAGATCGCCACGCATGCGCCGTTGCTGGCGGAGGCGGTCGCGCATGTTGCGCATCCGGCGATCCGCAACAGAGGGACGATTGGCGGCAGCCTTGCGCATGCCGATCCTGCGGCGGAGCTGCCGGCTTGCATGCTTGCGCTTGATGCGACGGTTGTCGCTCGCGGCAGCAATGGCGAGCGGCGGATTGCCGCATCGGAATTCTTCACGGGGATCTTTGAGACGGCGCTGGCGGTCCGATGAGTTGCTGGTCGCCATCGAACTACCGATCGCCCAAAAAAACTCGGCACATTTCTTTCATGAGTTCGCCCGCCGCCATGGCGACTATGCGATGGCCGGCCTGGCTGCGCGGGCGGTCGTCGAGAGTGGCATTTTTACCGAACTTCGTCTCGCGTATTTTGCGCTCGGAGACCGACCCGTTCTGGCGAACGCAGCAGGCAAGCTCGTCAACGTTGCGGTGACGCCCGCACTCGTCCACGAGACCTCGGCGGCCGTCGCGGAAGAGTTGGACCCTCATGAGGACCAGCAAGCTTCGAGCGCGATGCGCCGGCACCTGGCGAAGGTGCTGTTCGCTCGTGCCATCGCCGCGCTGTTGGGGCGTCCCGAGCTTGCGGGGACGGCGTTGTGACTGCGCCGATGCCTCTTTCACTTCGAGTCAACGGCGAGCGCGTCGATGTGCACGTCTTGCCGCGGACAAATCTTGCCGACTTCCTGCGCGAGCATCTGCAGCTGACCGGGACGCATGTCGGCTGCGAGCACGGCGTTTGCGGCGCCTGCACGGTGCGGGTCAATGATGAGATCGTGCGCGCTTGCCTGATGCTGGCTGTGCAGGCGCACGGTGCCTCGGTGCAGACCATCGAAGGTCTGTCGGACAGCGGCGAAATCACCGACCTGCAGGAGGCCTTCCGCGCGCGCAACGCCCTGCAATGTGGCTATTGCACGCCGGGCATGTTGATGGCCGCACAGGATTTGCTGAAGCAGCAGGCCGTACCGAGTCGTGAAGAGATTCGCGGACATCTCTCCGGAAACTACTGCCGGTGCACCGGCTATCACGCGATCGTCGATGCGATCGAGGCGACAGCGGCCGCGCGCAGGAGGTCTGCGCGATGACGGAAGCATCGGCAAAGCAGGAAAGCCTGTCGATGCTCGATCGGCCGAATTCCTACATCGGCAAGACCGTGCCACGGCCGAATCTCGACCGCTTGATGCAGGGCCGCGGAACCTATGTCAGCGACATCGAACTGCCGCGTATGGCGCATGTCGTCTTTCTGCGTTCGCCGCACGCGCACGCCAGGATTCTTGATATCGACGCGACGGCGGCGAAGCAGATGCCGGGTCTTATTGCCGTCGTGACCGGCAGGGAATTGGCAGACGTCATCACGCCCTGGGTCGGCGTGCTCTCCCATCTCAAGGGTCTGAAATCTGCTCCGCAGCACGCCATCGCAATCGATCGGGTGTGCTGGCAAGGCGAAGCCGTCGCGGCAATCGTTGCAACTGGCCGCGCCTTGGCCGAGGACGCGGCCGAGCAGGTCCAGGTCTCGTATGAGGAACTGGATGCGGTGACGGACATGCGAACCGCCCTTGATCCGGCCACACCGGTGATCCACCCCTCGCTTGGCGACAATCTTGCTTTCGAACGCATTCACAATGCCGGCGAAGTCGATCAGGCCTTCGCCGACTCGGACGAGATCGTAGAGGCCGACTTCGTCTTTGGCCGCCATACTGGCGTGACGCTCGAGCCGCGAGCAGTCGTGGCAGACTGGAATGCCGCCGAAGCGCGGCTCACGATCTATCAGGGCACGCAGGCGCCGCACATGGTGCAGAACATCGCCGCCCTGCATCTGGGTCTGGAAGAACGGCAGGTGCGCGTCGTCTGCAAGGACGTCGGCGGCTCTTTCGGCATCAAGGTCCACATTTATGCCGACGAGATGGCGACCTATGCGCTGTCGAAGCTGCTCAAGCGCCCGATCAAATTCGTCGCCGACCGCGTCGAAAGCTTCAACACCGACATTCATGCCCGTGACCATCGCTGCAAGGGCAAGATCGGCGTCAAGCGTGATGGCACGATCACTGCGTTCGAGATCGACGATCTCACGGGTATCGGACCCTATTCCATGTATCCGCGCACCAGCGCGATCGAGGCCAATCAGGTCGTCAACCTCGTAGGCGGTCCCTACGTCACGAAGAATTATCGCGCGCGGGCCCGCGTGGTCTTCCAGAACAAGAACGTGATGTGCCAGTACCGCGCGGTCGGCCATCCCATCGCATGTTCGGTGACGGAAGGCCTGGTCGATCTCGCGGCCATGCGGATCGGCATGGACCCGGTAGAGATCCGTCGGCGCAATCTCATTGCTGACGACGCCTATCCCTGTGGTTCGCCGGCGGGGCTGAAGTTCGAGCAGTTGTCGCACCATGCGTCGCTCGCCAAGCTTCTGCGGATGATGGACTACCATCGTCTGCGCGCAGAGCAGGCGGAATTGCGCAAACGCGGCGTTCACCGTGGCATCGGGATCGCGAGCTTCATCGAGGTCACCAATCCAAGCGCGGCATTTTATGGCGTCGGCGGCGCGAAGATTTCATCGCAGGACGGAGTTGCCGTCCGGCTGGATGCACAGGGCTCCGTGATCTGCCAAACCAGCATCACCGAGCAGGGGCAAGGTTCGGAATCGCTCACCGCGCAAATCGTCGGAAGCGTACTGGGCGTCTCGATGGATCGTGTCCGTGTCACTCTCGGCGACACCGACAACACGCCCTATGGCGGTGGCACCTGGGCTTCGCGCGGTGCCGGCATCGGCGGGGAGGCCGCGCTGCAGGCGGCCAAGATTCTGCGCAGGAACATCCTGGATGTCGCCGCCGCGATCCTGCAATCGACCCCGGCCGAGCTCGATATCGTCGACAATGCAGTTGTGAACGCAGGCGACGGCGCGCTACGCATCGAGCTGAAGGAATTGTCGCGAATTGTCTACTTCCGGCCTGATACGCTGCCCCCCGGTATCCAGCCGGAGCTGATGGCGACGCGGCATTTCGTGCCGCGTGAGTATCCGTTCGCCTTCACCAATGGTGTGCAGGCCTCGTGGCTCGAGGTCGATACCGACACCGGGTTTGTCAAACTACTCAAGCACTGGGTGGTCGAGGACTGCGGCACCATCATCAATCCGCAGCTTGTCGACGAACAAATCCGGGGCGGCGTGGTGCAGGGGTTGGGCGCTGCGCTGTTCGAGAAATGCATCTATGACGAGCGCGGCCAG
This sequence comes from uncultured Alphaproteobacteria bacterium, assembly GCA_963696845.1. GTDB lineage: Bacteria > Pseudomonadota > Alphaproteobacteria > Rhizobiales > Xanthobacteraceae > Bradyrhizobium. Next base: position 536,667 of record CAVOLR010000018.1, on the reverse strand, counting down.
CTCACCAACGCCAATATGGCCGACTATCTCGTTCCGATGTCCGGTGAGATGCCCGACATCGATGTCGGCCATGTGGTGTCGCCGACTGCAGAGAGTGAGCTCGGAGCCAAGGGGGCAGGCGAGGCCGGTACCGCGGGTGCTGCCGCCGCGGTCGCCAATGCGGTGAACGACGCGCTGACGCCATTCGGTGCCGTCATCACCGAGATTCCGATCACGCCCCAAATCGTGCTGACAGCGCTCGGCAAAATCTGAGCGATCTTACTCCGCGGCGCTTGCGATCGCCCCGGCCTGCCGGGTCGTGACCACCACCTTGATGGCGTCCTCGACGCGCTCGCGGGCATAGCGCAGCGCAGTCGGCAAATCGGCAAGTGGGAAGGTGTGGGTGTGAATCCTGGTGGCATCGAACCGCTTTTCCGCCATCAGTTCCATCGCGCGATGGGTGGCGCTGCGGCCTTCGCCGCGGATGCCGTAGACATAGATGTTGTTGCGCACGAGATGCGCGATGTTGGTTGTGACCGGCTCGTGCGGAAATGCCGCCAGACAGATCTTGCCTCCGCGATTGGTCATATGGATGGCCTGATCGATGGTCGCCTCTGAGCCCGCGCATTCGATCACGTAGTCCGCGCCAATGCCGCCGGTGAGTTGCTTCACGATATCGACCGGATTCTCGTTGCCGATATTGATGACGCGGTCCGCGCCCAGTTCCTTGCCGATCGCAAGCCGCTTGTCGCGCGTTCCCGTGAGCACCACAGGGCTTGCGCCAAGCGCCTTGGCGACTGCCACTGCAAGCAGCCCGATCGGGCCCGGCCCGATCACCACTACGCTCTCGCCCGCAACCAGGCCGCCGAGCTCGGTGAGGCCATACATCGATGTCCCGGCGGTGACGACCAGCGTTGCCTCCGGATCGCTCATGCTGTCCGGCACCGGGATGATTGTATTGATGTGATTGACCGCATATTCGGCAAAGCCGCCGTCGGTGGTGAAACCGTTGGCGCGGTGGCCCTTCTCCGGCTTGCCGTAATTCAGGCATGATGTGTACATGCCCATGCGGCAGCGCTTGCATTGGCCGCAACCGGCATGGATTTCCACGGTGACGCGCTGGCCGATCTTGAACTCGTCGACATGCGGACCGAGCGCCGCCACCGTGCCCATATATTCGTGGCCCGGCGTAAAATTCTTGTTGAAGGGCAGGCCGCCCTGGATGCTGGCCGGCGAACCTCGATGGATGATCTCGAGGTCGGTCGCGCAAATTGCGACTGCATCGATGCGAACCAGCACTTCGGCGCGTCCCGGTATCGGTGTCGGCTTTTCGCGCAAGAACAACTCATCGGGGCCGCCGAGCACCCAGGCCTTCATCTGGTCCGGGACAGCGATTTCGGGGGATGTCTTGACGCCGGCGGGGTTATACATGGCAGCGTGTCCTGCGATTTTTCTCGGTTCCGGATAGGTAGTTCTAATCTTCCTTGGGACGGTCGCAATTGGAATTTTAGCCCTCTTTTGCGGCCGAGAGCTTGTAAATCTCCAGCGCGTCGACATCAGCCCCTCGTGCGGCCTTGCCCAATCGAAAAATCTGGGCGGCGAGACTTGCCATCGGCACCGGCGTCGATGTGGCCTGGGCGACGTCCGCGACCGTGTCCAGATCCTTCAAAATCGTGGCGATATGGCCGAGCGGCGGCGAATGGATGCCCTGCACCATGCGCGGCACGAAGAGTTGCAAGGGAATCGAATCGGCAAAGCCGCCGGCGAGTGCCTCCGGCAGCTTCCCTGCGTCGATCCCGGCATTGCTCGCCAGTCGTGTGGCTTCGGCCAGCACCGCCATTGCGCATCCGACGATCACCTGATTGCAGAGCTTGGTCGTCTGTCCCGCGCCTGTCGGCCCCATGTGGGTGAGCCGGCGCGCCATCGCCAGCACATAGGGGCGCACCCGCTCGATGTCGGCGACGTCGCCGCCGGCCATCACGGCCAGTGTGCCTTCCTCCGCGCCCTTGGTGCCGCCGGAGACCGGCGCATCGATCCAATTCATGCCGTTGGCGGCCTTCAGCCGCGCTGCGATGTCACGCGCCGCTTCCGGGTGGATCGATGAGAAGTCGACCACGAGCTTGCCTTTCCCCGGCACGCTCGCCAGTCCGGTTGACCCGAACACGACCTCTTCAACCGCCGTGGCATCTGTCACGCACATGAAGATGATGCTGGCGGATTCCGCGATACTGCGAGGATCGGCCACGAGTTTTGCGCCGGCCTCGACCAGGCTCTTGGCCTTGGCTGCGGAGCGGTTCCAGATCGCGAGCTCATACCCTGCATCGAGCAGGCGCCGCGCCATCGGAACGCCCATCATGCCGAGCCCGAGATAACCGAGCTTTTCGGCTCTTCGATCCCTTGCCATCACCCGCTCCGGTCATACCGCCGCTCCTCATTCCAAGGTCTAGTCCGCCACGTATCGTGCAGCGAATATCCCTGCCGGATCAGACGAATACAAGCGATACGTCAATGGCTTGCCTGATTGTTTGAACCATGAAAGGCTTATGGCCGAAAACGAGGGGCGCCTGTGCCTTTTGGGCAGAAACAGCTGGAGCGGGGATGATGCGGATGGCTTCGAAATGGACTTTGGCGGCGGCGACGGCGGTATCCGTTCTCGCCGGCGCGAGCGCGTCGCAGGCGCAGCAGACGATCCGCGTCGGTTGGACCATTCCTGCCGAGGAATCCAAATACTGGATGATGAAGCGGCCGCAGGAATTTCCCGATCTCGGCAAGACCTACAATATCGAATGGACCCAGTTTCAGGGCACCGCGCCGATGACGCAGGCGCTGGCCGCGGGCGCGCTCGACTGTGCGACGCAGGCGCCGCTGTCGCTCGCCAACGGCGTGGTCGGCGGTAACCTCAAGGCCTACATCGTGGCACAGCATGTGTTCGAGAAACCGGGCGGCTTCTCGGTCTATTGGGCGGTCATGGACGACTCGCCGATCAAGACCATTGCCGACCTGAAGGGCAAGACGGTCGGCATCTCCGTCATCGGCGGCGGCACGCAAGGACCGTTCAACCTGCTGCTGAAGCAGAATGGGGTCGATCCCGCCAAGGACATCAAGCTGGTCGAGGTTGGTTTCGCCGTGTCCGAGGACGCGTTGCGTCAGGGCCGCGTCGATGCCGTCAACATGAATCAGCCGTTTGCGGCGCGCGCGGAAGCGAAGGGCGGTACGCGCAAGCTGTTTTCGCTAAATCAGGCGATGCCGAACATCGTTCACATTCTCGAAGCCTGCCGCGCCGACTTCGTCGACAAAAATCCCGATCTGGTCAGGGCTTACGTGCGCGACATTACCTCAGGCATGAAGAAGGCGCTCGCCAACCGCGAAGAGACTTTAAAAGTCGTGAATGAGGTGCTGAAGGCGCCGATCCCGGTGCTCGAGACATATCTCTTGAAGGACAACGACTTCGGCAGAGATCCTGGTGCTGCGCCGAACTTCCCGGCGATCCAGAAGATGCTCGATATCTATGCCGAGACCGGGATGCTGCCGAAACTCGATGTCGCGCAGTTCAAGCATCCAACCATCGTGGCGCCGCTGCAATAGGCGCACGCCGCGAGGGTTTCGCACTCCGACCGGAGCCGGAGACATTTGCGCATGAAGAAGTGGCGGTCCCGCGTCACGACCGACGGCCTCGATCGGGCGCCGCATCGCGCTTTCATGCGTGCGATGGGGCTCGACGACGCCGCGCTCGCCAAGCCGATGATCGGCGTGGTCAGCATGAAGGGCGAGCAGACGCCCTGCAACATGACCCACGATTTCCAGGTCGAGGCGGCGAAAGAGGGAATCGCCGAGGCCGGCGGCACGCCGCGCGAGTTCACCACGATTTCCGTCTCCGACGGCATCAGCATGAACCACGAGGGCATGAAGTTCTCGCTGTTCTCGCGGGAACTGATCGCCGACTCGATCGAGGCCGTCGTCCACGGTCTCGCCTATGACGCGCTGATCGGCTTCGGTGGCTGCGACAAGACCTTGCCCGGCGTGATGATGGGCATGATCCGCTGCAACGTGCCCTCGATCTTCATCTATGGCGGCAGCGCGCTGCCCGGTCGCTTTCAGGGCAAGACCCTGACCGTGCTCGATTCCTATGAGGCCGTCGGCGGCTTCATGACCGGCGAAATCGATCAGGCGACGCTGACCGGGATCGAGCGCAGCTTGCCTGCCGACCATCGGCGCCTGCGCCGGACAGTTCACCGCCAACACCATGGCGATGGTGTCGGAGGCGATGGGACTGACCATCCCCAATGTCTCGATGATCCCCGGCGTTTATCCGGAGCGCGCGCAGGTGGCGCGGCGCGCCGGACGGCTGGTGATGGAGATGCTGGAGCGCGACGGGCCGCTGCCGCGGGAGATCGTCACGCGCAAATCCCTGGAGAATGGCGCTGCCATCGTCGCCGCAACCGGAGGTTCGACCAACGCCGCGCTGCATTTGCCGGCAATCGCCAACGAAGCCGGGATCAGCTTCACCATCGATGACGTCGGCGAAGTCTTCGCGCGGACGCCGCTGATCGGCAATCTGCGTCCGGGCGGCAAGTACACCGCCAAGGATGTCTACGATATCGGCGGTGCCGCGGTCGTCATTCGCGCGCTGATCGAGAGCGGCCATATCGACGGCACTTGTCTGACCGTCACCGGCCGGACGCTCGCAGAAGAATACGGCAATGCCGATGCGCCCGACGGCGAGGTCATCTTTCCGACCAGCAAGCCGATCATGCCCGACGGCGGCGTGGCCGTGTTGAAGGGCAACCTTTGCCCCGATGGTGCTGTGATCAAGGTGGCGGGCCTGAAGAGCCTCGTGTTCGAGGGTGTCGCGCGGGTGTTCGAGGACGAGGAGGGCTGCGTCGATGCCGTCCGCAAACGCAACTACGCCGCGGGCGAAGTGCTGGTGATCCGCAACGAGGGTCCGGTCGGCGGTCCCGGCATGCGCGAGATGCTCGGCGTCACCGCGCTGATCTACGGGCAGGGCATGGGCGAGAAGGTTGCGTTGATCACCGATGGGCGCTTCTCCGGCGCGACGCGCGGCATGTGCATCGGCTATGTCTCACCCGAGGCCTTTATCGGCGGTCCGATGGCGCTGGTGCGCGACGGCGATCGCATCCGCATCGATGCCGGCGCGCGCCGCATGGACTTATTGGTTGCCGATAGCGAACTTGCGGAACGGCGCAAGGCCTGGAAACCGCGGCCGCCGCGGCATCGGGCAGGCGCGCTCGCCAAATATGCGAGGCTGGTCGGGCAAGCGCCGGGTGGCGCGGTGACCCATGATGGTGCGGCGGAATGGCCCTGGTTCGATGAGCCCAACACTTGACCGGAAGCCGCATCGCCATGTCCCGCTGTCTTCCGCTATGCTAACAGCGCCGGCAGCGCCATGCCGGCGAGAGATGCGGGAATGACGATCTTGCCATCACGATCAGAGCTGCGGGCTGAGCCGGTATCGGCGCAGAAGCCGGCGGCCGCCATGATCGAGATCGACGGTGTCTCGCAGGTATTCCAGACCTCGACACGCCAGGACCATCTGGCGCTATCGGATATATCGCTGTCGGTCGCCGACGGTGCCTTCGTTTCCATCCTTGGTCCTTCCGGCTGCGGAAAATCGACGCTGCTCTACATCGTCGGCGGCTTCGTGCAGCCGACCCGCGGCGTCGCGAGGATGAAGGGCAAGGCGATCACGGGGCCGGGACCGGATCGCGGACCGGTGTTCCAGGAATTTGCGCTGTTTCCCTGGAAGAGCGTGCTCGGCAACGTCATGTACGGTCCGCGCCAGCAAGGCGTGAAGCCTGCCGAGGCCGAAGCGCAGGCCCGCGCGTTGCTCGAGATGGTCGGTCTCAAGGGCTTTGAGGAGTTCTATCCGAAGGAACTGTCCGGCGGCATGAAGCAGCGCGTCGCGCTGGCGCGCACGCTCGCCTATCATCCCGAAGTGCTGTTGATGGACGAGCCGTTCGGCGCGCTCGATGCCCACACCCGCACGCGGCTGCAGAACGATCTGCTCAACATCTGGGAGCGCGACCGCAAGACGGTGCTGTTCGTCACCCATTCGGTCGAGGAAGCGGTGTTCCTCTCCGACAAGGTCGTGATGATGACGCGCTCGCCCGGCCGCATCCGGCAGATCGTCGATATCGACTTGCCGCGGCCGCGCCGCCGCACCGAGCTGCTGCTCGATCCGCGCTACCAGAAATACGTCGTCGAGATCGATCGCATGTTCGACGACAGCGGCGAGCTGCAACCATGATATCAGTCGATGCCATCACCAAGCGCGCGGCGCCGGTGCTGGCCTGCGTCGGCCTGCTCGTGGTCTGGCAGACTCGCATCGCTGGCCCTGCACAACGACAGCTTCCCGACCGCGACCGAGGCGCTCCGCGCCATTCCGTCGATCCTCGGCGACAAGGACTCGCTGGTCAATTTCGGCGCGTCGCTGCGCCGGATGGCGATCGGCTTTGGAATTGCCGTCGCCGTTTCGATCCCGCTCGGGCTCTTCATGGGACGCAGCCGCGCCGTGGCGTCGTTCTTCAATCCGCTGCTGATGGTGATCTATCCGGTGCCGAAGGCGGCGCTGATGCCGATCATCATGCTCTGGCTCGGCGTCGGCGATATCGCAAAGACGCTGGTGATCTTCCTCGGTGTCAGCCTTCCCGTGATCTATCACAGCTTCGAAGGCGCCAAGGCGGTGGAAGAAAAGATGTTGTGGTCGGGCGCCGCGATGGGGCTGTCGGCCGCGCAACGCATGATCCGCATCGTGTTGCCGGCCGCACTTCCCGAAATCCTGACGGGTTGCCGCACCGGCCTGGTGCTGGCGCTGATCACCATGATCACCAGCGAGATGATCGCCCGCCAGTCCGGTGCCGGCAACATCCTGTTCAATGCGCTCGACATGGGGCAATACGACACGGTCTTCGCGATGATCATCATCGTCGGCGCCATGGGTATTTGCCTCGACGCCCTGTTCGAACGAATTCGCGCCCGGCTGGTGCGCTGGTCTGAGCCGCAATTCGACATTCCCCTGAGCTTCTCATGAACGCGCGCGCCGTCACCTCTGATCTGCTGCTTGGCGTGATCCCGATCGCGCTGGTGATCGCGGTGTGGCAGGCGCTGGTGTCGTTCGGCTATGCGCCGGTGACGCTGCTGCCGCCGCCGGGACAGGTATTTGCGCCGCTTGGTGCAGCAGCTTCTGACCGACACCTTCAGGCAGGAGATCGCGGCCACGCTGTTCCGGCTGTTTGCGGGTTTTTCGATTGCGGTGATCCTGGGTGTGGGCATCGGCCTTGCGGCAGCGGTCAATCCCGCCCTCAACGCCGTCGTGCGTCCGATCGTGCGCGTGCTGGCGCCGTTGCCGAAGGTCGCGCTCTACCCGGCGCTGCTGCTGCTGGTCGGCTTCGGTCATGAATCCAAGATTGCGCTGGTCACGGCCGACGCGTTGTTTCCGATCCTGCTCTCGACCTACTACGGCGCGTCGACGGTCGAGCAGAAGCTGATCTGGTCGGCGATGGCGGCGGGCACGCCGCCGCGCGAAATCCTGTTCAAGGTCGTGTTGCCGGCGGCCGCGCCGTCGATCCTGACGGGCTGCCGGATCGGCCTGGTGATTTCCTGCATCGTCGTGTTCCTGGCCGAGATGATCACCTCGACCGATGGCCTTGGCCACGTGCTGGTGACGGCTGCGCGGACCTTCCAGGCGGTCGACATGTTCGTGCCGCTGATCACGATCTCGCTGCTCGGACTGATCCTCAACGGCTTGCTGGAAGCCGTGCGGTCGTATCTATTGCGCGGATTTCCTGAAGCCTAGGAGAAGAGCATGTTGGCGGACCGCATCGAGGCAAAGTGGATCGACGCGTTCTGCGAGGTGTTCGAACGCTGCGCAGTCAAATCGGGCGATACCGCCGCGATCCTGTCGGAGACGCAGTCGCGCGCGCTCAATGTGCACCTGGCCGAGCTCGCGCTGTTGCGCATGGGCGCGCGGCCGTTTCACGTGGTCGTGCCGACGCCGCGCAACCGGCAGATCGTGCCGATCCGCTCGACCGGCGCGAGCGAGGCGATCCAGCGGCTTGGGCCGGTCGTGACGGCGCTTCAGCAGGCGGGCTTCGTGGTCGATTGCACCATCGAGGGCCTGATGCATGCGCCTGAAACGCCTGAGATCCTGAAGGCTGGCGCGCGCATTCTGGTGATTTCGAACGAGCACCCGGAAGCGCTCGAGCGGATGGTGCCGGACACCGCGCTGGAAAAGCGTGTGCGCGCCGCGGCCAAGATGCTGCGCGGAACCAAGCACATGCGCGTGACCTCGAAGGCCGGCACCGCGCTCGATGTCGACATGGTCGGCGCCTCGACGGTGGGCGTCTGGGGCTGGACCGACCGGCCCGGCACGCTCGCGCACTGGCCGGGCGGGATCGTCGTCAGCTTTCCCAAGAGCGGCACCGTCAACGGCACGCTGGTGATGGCGGCCGGCGACATCAACCTCACCTTCAAGCGCTATCTGACCTCGCCGGTGAAGATGACGTTGAAGAACGACTACGTCACCGATCTCGAAGGCGAGGGCGCGGATGCCGCGATGATGCGGGCCTATCTCGCGGCCTGGGGCGACCGCGAGGCCTATGCGGTGTCGCATGTCGGCTTTGGCATGAATCCCGGCGCGCGCTACGAGTCGCTGTCGATGTACGACCAGCGCGACACCAACGGCACCGAGCTTCGCGCTGTCTCCGGCAACTTCCTGTTCTCGACGGGCGCCAACGAGTTCGCGGGCCGTTACACCGCCGGCCATTTCGACCTGCCGATGATGGGAACGACCATCGAGCTCGACGGCGTCGCCGTGGTGCGCGAAGGCGTGCTTGCAGGACGTGTTCGGCTAGATCACCGGCGGCCGCGCCAGGCCGAAATGCCTGAGCATGTCGACCAGCGCGGCAAGGCGCTTCTCGCGATAGGCGTCGACGTCCATGCCGGAATAGTCGAGGAAGCCGGCGCCGGTGCGCAGGCCGATGCGGCCATCGCGCATGTTGTTCTCGATCACATCGGGGGCACGATAGCGATCGCTGCCGAGCGCGCCTTCGAGATAGCGGCTGGCATAGTAGAGAATGTCGCCGCCGCCCATGTCGATGAACTCCAACAATCCCAGCACCGCGTAGCGGAAGCCGAAGCCGTAGCGGATCGCCTTGTCGATTTCCTCCGCACTGGCGACGCCTTCTTCCACCATGCGCGCGGCCTCGTTCATCGCGAGTGTCTGGATGCGCGGCACGATGAAGCCCGGTGTTGCCGCGCACACCACCGGCACCTTGCCGATGCCTTCGAGCAAGGCCTTCACGCGGGAGACGATGGCCGGGTCGGTCGCCTTGCCCGGCGATATCTCCACCAGTGGAATCAGATAGGCCGGATTGAGCCAGTGCACGTTGAGGAAGCGTTCGGGATGGTCGATCGCGCCGGAGAGATCGTCGACCAGGATCGTCGACGTCGTCGATGCGATGATGACATCAGGCCCGACCGATTTCGACGCTGCGCCAAGCACCTCGCGCTTCAGCTCGACCACCTCGGGCACGCCTTCGAAGACGATGCCGGCGGTGCCCAGGGTGGCCGTGCCAGCTGCTTGCAGGGACCACTGTGACGCGGGCGATGATGGTGTCGGCATCTCCGTCCTTCAGCAACCCGAACCGCGCCAGGCTGGCCAGCGTCTTCCTGACCTCGTCCAGCGCCTCCGCCTTCGAGCCTCGCGAACTGCTCGGCCGAGCGCCCGGCCTTGACGTCGATCATGGTGACGGCGTGGCCGGCATAGGCGAATGCGACCGCGATGCCGCGGCCCATGCGGCCGGCGCCGAGGCAGGCGATTGCGGGCCGCGCTCATCCGCCAAATCCTTCACGCAACAGCGTCTGCAATTCGGCGCGATGCAGGCCGCCAAGGCCGAGGCTGGCCAGCGTGCGGCCGGTTGCCGTGAAATCCTCGCCGCAAATCGTGCCGCCGATCGCGAGGAACGATCTCGCAAGCGGCGTGTCGACATCAGCGAGTTCGGCCACCGAAATCAGGAACGACAATCCCAGTCGCAAATCCTCCCGCATATATCGATGCTCGGTCAGCACCAGCTGCTCGCGCCAGTCGCCGGAATCCGTCAGGCGATCGTGCGAGCCGCGGCCATACATCCAGATTTCGCCTTCCTTGGCGTAGTGATTTGCCAGCGGGAAATGCGGCGCGCCGTAGCCGAGCGCCTCGCGCACCTTGATGCGCTCGGCATCGAGCGCGTCGGTGACGCGGCGGATGGCGGCCTGCGTGCCCTCCTTGTGAATGTCCCAGCGTTCGAAATGCTCGATCGGCCCGGCGTTCATCACGATCAGCGGCGGATGGATGATCGGCCCGGCATTCATCAAGCGCGCCCGACAGTGCGTCGCCGCAAGGCTCGATCACGCCGGGAAACGCTTGCGAGATCACCGCGAGTGCGTGATCGGCATTGCGCAATGGAAACACGCCGACCGGCAGCCGCTTGGCGCGGATGGTGATCGCGACCTCGAACGGGCCGTGCTTGCGCGTCAACCAGGGCAGGGTACCGGTCTCGGCAAAGCTCACATCGGCATGATTGCCTGCGTCGTGCGCGGCCTTGGCAAAGATCATCGAGCCGAAAGTCGCCGGCGGCAGGAACACCACCTGGCCGTCGCGCAAATGCGGCGCAAGCTGCTTGGCAATATCGACTTGCGCGAAAGCCGGGGCAGGGCAAAGGATCAGCTCTGCGTCGTCGATCGCTTCGGCGATATCAGTCGTCACCAGCGCGAGCTTCACGTCGTGCCGGCCGTTGACGTCCTTGACCAGAATGCGCGAGCCCGCCGCCTGATGCGCGGCGACCTGGTCGGCATCGCGCCGCCACAGGCGCACCTCGTGCCCCCCAAGCGCGAAATCTCCCGCGGCCGCAAACGAGCCGTTTCCCCCGCCCAGCACCGCGATCTTCACGCGACGCCTCCCCGCACAGGCGTGTTCGCGTCGATCTGCTTCAGCATGAAATGCTGAACCTTGCCCAACGCGGTGCGCGGCAAATCCTCCACAAACACGATATCGCGCGGCACCTTGAAGCGCGCCAGTTGCAACTGGACATGCGCTCTCAAGCCATCCGCGTCGACCGAAGCGCCCTTGCGTCGGATGACATAGGCGATCGGCACCTCGTCCCAGCGCGGATCGGGCCGGCCAATCACGCCGCATTCGGCGACATCGGGATGCTCCAGCAGCACGCGCTCCACCTCCGCCGGATAGATGTTCTCGCCGCCGGAGATGATCAGGTTCTTCTTGCGGTCATGGACCCAGAAATAGCCGTCCGCGTCGCGGCGGCCGATATCGCCGGAGCGATACCAGCCGTCATGCAGGGCTTCGCGAGTCGCTGCTTCATTTCCCCAATATTCGAAGAAGACGTTGGGACCGCGCACCGCGATCTCTCCCGCGACGTCCGGCGGCAACTCGTTGCCGGCGTCGTCGATGATGGCGGCCTCGCAGCACAGGCCGGGCAAGCCGGTCGAGCCCTCGCGCGAGAGATCGCCGCCGAGGCGCGTATAGACCGCGATCGGACAGGTTTCGGTCGAACCATAGACCTGCAGCACCGGCACGCCGCGCGCAACGAAGCGGTCGATCAGCGGCTGCGGCACGATGGTCGAGCCTGTCGAGATCGCCTTCAGGGACGACAGATCGGTCGTTGGCCATGCGGGATGTTCGGTCACGGCCTGGATGATCGCCGGCACCAGCACCGTCAATGTCGGCCGGTCGCGCTCGAAGCTGGCGAGCGCGGCATCCGGCGTAAAGCGCGGATGGATGGTGACGGTCGCGCCGTGATGCAGCGCCGGCGTGGTCTGGATGTTCAGGCCGCCGACATGGAAGAACGGCAGCACCGTCAGCACATGATCGTCCGAGGTGAGGTCGTGCATATGCTGGCTCATCACCCCGTTCCAGAGCAGCGCCTCCTGACGCAGCACCGCGCCCTTCGGCCGTCCCGTGGTGCCCGAAGTGTAGACGATCAGCAGCGGACTGGAGAGATCGGTGTGCGGATTGCGGCTGTCGCCGTGGCCCTGCGCAAGCAAGGCATCGAACGAGGCGCCCCGTGGCGGAGTGAAGTCGAGACCGACGACGCTTGTTTCTGGCAGCTTCTTCGCCAGCTCAGGCAGTACCGCGGCGAAGGCCTGTTCCAGCACCAGCACCTTGGCGCCGGCATCGGACAGGATGAACAGCTGTTCGGCGACTGCCAACCGCCAGTTCAGCGGCACCAGCATCGCGCCCAACCGCGCGCAGGCGTAGAGCAACACGAGATAGTCCGGCCGGTTCAGGCTCAAGATCGCGACGCGATCGCCGCTGGTCGACGCCAAGTTCCGATTTCAGGGCGCGCGCGGTCTGCTCGATGCGCTCCACAAGCGCCGCATAGCTCAGCGTCTTGCCTTCGAAATGCAGCGCCGGCTTGTTCGGGGCAAAGGCCGCGTTGCGCTCGATCAGACCTGAGAGATCCACCGTCAGTCGTCCGTCTCGCCGGGCTCGTACAGCGCCTCGCGGCCGATGCGGTCGAGGCAAAGCTCGGCGGTCCAGGGCAGCATCAGCGAACCGCAGCGGCTGTCGCGATAGATGCGCTCCAGCGGCAGCGATTTCAGCATCGCCTGGCCGCCGCAGGTGCGGATCGCGAGCGTCGCGAGCTCGTTGGCGCCTTCCATGACCGAATATTGCGCGGCATAGGCGCGCAGCACCTGCTCCTTGCTCGGATTGGCGCGCGCCTCGCTGACCGCCTGGAACCAGATCGCCTTGATCTGCTCCAGCTTGATCTGCATCTGCGCGACCGCGATCTGCTTGGTCGGATACATCCGCCGCTTCACCGGCGGCGTGCCCGGCACCTCGCCGCGCAGATAGCGCACGGTGAAATCATAGGCCGCCTGCGCGAGGCCCATATAGGTCGGCGACAAGCGTCAGGAACATGTGCGGCCAGCGCTGCGCCGCCTGGAAATAGACGCCGCGCGGCATCAGCGCCGCATCCTCTCCGACGAAGACATCCTTGAACAGCAGCGTGCGCGAGACCGTGCCGCGCATGCCCAGCGGATCCCAGTCGCCGACCACGGACACGCCGTCGGCCTTGGCCGGCACGGCGAGATAAAGCGTGTTGCGGCGCGAGGCCTTTTCGCCTTCTGCGATCTCGGTGCAGAGCACGCCGTAGTAGTCGGCGTGGCCCGAGAGCGAGGCAAAGATCTTCTTGCCGTTGACGAGCCAGCCGCCTTTGACCGGTTTGGCTTCCGTCCCGAAGGCCACGCCGCCGGCCGCAGCCGCGCCGCCTTCCGAGAAGGGTTGCGAATAGATCGCGCCGTCATCGACGATGCGCTTGTAGTGGATCGCGCGCCGGCGCTCGTGCTCGGCGCGCATGCTCGCGTCCATGTCGAGATCGTCGGCAAGCGGGCCGGACCACAGCGTCGAGCAGACATGCATGTTCCAGGTCAGCGCGGTGGCGCCGCAATAGCGGCCGATCTCGGCGGCGGCGAGCGCATAGGTCTGGTAGTCGGCGCCAAGTCCGCCATGCTTCTTCGGGATCGAGATCCCGAGCAGGCCGGTGCGGTGCAGGTCCTTGTAGTTCTCGGTCGGAAATTTGGCGTCGCGGTCGTAGGCCGCGGCGCGCTCGGCAAACACGGTCTGACCCAGTTCGCGCGCCCGCGCGATGATCGCGGCCTGCTCGTCGCTCAGCCGAAACGCCGTCGGGATCGAAGATCGGCGCATCGAGCGCGACCTTGCCGAGCGTGGCTGCATTCTTGCTGACGGGCGCGGTCATCTAGGCCGTGACTTTGATTGTCTTGAGGAATTGATCCAGCGCGGCATCGAAAGCTTTGGGGCGTTCGAGATTGACGAGATGACCGGCGCCTTCCAATTCGACATAGGTCGCTGACGGAATATAGGTCGCCATCTTCGCCATCATCGGCGCGGGCGCGTTCTTGTCCTTCGAGCCCGACAGGACCAGCGTCGGCACGGTGATATCGCCGAGCGCCTTGCGCTGGTCGAAGCCGAGCAGCGCCAGCATCATGGCGCGATAGCTCGCCTCGGGAACGCTGCCCATGCAGTCGCGGGCGATGTCCATGCCCGCAGCATCGGGATCGTCGCCGACCAATTCCTTCACCAGCACGGGCGCGAGCGATTTCATGGTCTCGCCGCGATCGAGCGGACCGAGCCGGGCTTCGATGAACTGCTTCTGCCAGTCGCCCTCGGCCTTGCCGAAGGCGGGGCTGGTTTGCGCGAGCACGACGGCCGCGGCGTCGCGCGGATGTTTGGTCAGCCATTGCTGCACGATCATGCCGCCGATGGAATGGCCGACCAGCACGGGTCGCGGACCGCCGATCGCCTGCAGGAAATCCTGCAGCGCATCCGCGAGGGTGGCGATGCTGACGCTTGGCAGCGCGGCCGAGCCGCCATAGCCCGGCATGTCCCAGGCGATCGCGCGATAGCGATCGCCGAAGGCCGCGATCTGCCCGCGCCAGGCGCGCGCCGCGCCGCCGATCCCATGCAGAAACACCAGCGGTGTCTTGTTCGGATCGCCTGCGGCCTCATAGGCAAAGCGGCCATCTCTGGTTTTCAACGGCGTTGTCATGGGCGCGATGCTAACAGGCCCGCCGCTTCCTTGCAAAAGCTTGAAGTATAAAATATACGCGGAAAACCGTTTTGAAGCCCACGTTCAGGGAGCAAGCGCATGTCCGGACTGCCGCGTTCCGCGCATGCGCTGGTGACTGGCGGCGGCCGCGGCATCGGCCGGGCGATTGCGGCGCAATTGGCGGGCGCGGGCGCGACCGTCACGGTGCTCGGCCGCAACCGGGCGACGCTGGATCGAGGCTGTCGCGGCAGGTGATGCGCATTTTGCCGAGGTCGCCGATGTGGCGGATCAAGCGGCGATCGGTGCGGCGATTGCGAAAGCCGCTGCGCGTCAACCGATCGATATCCTGATCGCCAATGCCGGGATTGCCGAATCCGCGCCCTTTGCGAAATCCGACGCCGCGCTGTTCAAGCGCATGATCGACGTCAACCTCATGGGCGTGGTGTATGCGATCCAGGCGGCGCTGCCGTCGATGCGGAAGCAGCCGCACGGCCGCATCGTCGCGGTCGCATCGACCGCCGGTCTCAAGGGCTATGCCTATGTCAGCGCCTATAGCGCCGCCAAGCATGCGGTCGTCGGCCTGGTGCGCTCGCTCGCGCTGGAACTTGCGAATACGCGCATCACCGTCAACGCCGTGTGTCCGGGCTTTACCGACACCGATCTGGTCGCCGGCAGCGTCGAAAACATCATGAGCAAGACCGGCCGCAGCCGCGAGCAGGCGGTCGCCGAGCTCGCCAAACACAATCCGCAGGGCCGGCTGATAACGCCGCAGGAAGTTGCCGACACCGTGTTGTGGCTGTGCGGCGAGGGCGCAAGCGCCGTCACCGGGCAGGCGATCGCCGTCGCCGGCGGTGAGATCTAGGAGATCAGGGAGTTTCCATGTCCAGACCAGCCAATCCCGTCACCCTGCCGCTCGCCGACTATTCGCCGAAGCATTTCCTGCTGGCGGTGGTCGATGGCGTGGCGACCGTGACGCTCAATCGTCCCGAGCGCAAGAATCCCCTGACCTTCGACAGCTATCGCGAGCTCACGGATTTCTTCCGCGCCTGTGCCTTCGACGACGAGGTCAAGGTCGTCGTGGTCACCGGCGCCGGCGGCAACTTCTCCTCCGGCGGCGACGTGTTCGAGATCATCGGCCCGCTGGTGAAGATGGACACCAAGGGGCTGACCGCCTTCACCCGCATGACCGGCGATCTCGTCAAGGCGATGCGGGCCTGTCCGCAGCCGATCGTGGCCGCGGTCGAGGGCATCTGCGCCGGCGCGGGCGCGATCGTCGCCATGGCCTCCGACATGCGGCTGGCCGCGACCGGCGCCAAGGTCGCCTTCCTCTTCAACAAGGTGGGGCTTGCCGGCTGCGACATGGGCGCGTGCGCGATCCTGCCGCGCATCATCGGCCAATCGCGTGCCTCCGAGCTGCTCTATACCGGCCGCTTCATGACGGCGGAGGAGGGCGAGCGCTGGGGCTTTTTCAGCCGGATCGTCACGCCGGAGCGGGTGCTGCCTGAGGCGCAACTGCTGGCGCGGCAGGTCGCGGAAGGGCCGACCTTCGCCAACACCATGACCAAGCGCATGCTGGCGATGGAATGGGCGATGTCGGTCGAGGAGGCGATCGAAGCCGAGGCGGTGGCGCAGGCGCTCTGCATGACCACGGCCGATTTCGAGCGCGCCTTTGTCGCCTTCTCCAACAAGGTGAAGCCGGTCTTTCAGGGGAATTGAGCCCAAGGGCCCAGGCGGGGCTTGTCACCAGATATTTTAAGTTTAAAATATCTCCGATCCGATTAGCCCGGAGGCGCGCATGAAGATCGCGATCATCGGCGGCGGCCCGGCCGGCCTTTACGCCGCGATCCTGCTGAAGAAGCAGCGGCCGGAGGCCGAGATCACGGTCTATGAGCGCAACCGCGCCGACGACACCTTCGGCTTCGGCGTGGTGTTTTCCGACGCCACCCTCGACAATTTCGAGAAATACGATCCGCCGAGCTATCGCCGCATCACCCAGGAATTCGCCTATTGGGACGACATCGCCGTGCATTTCCGCGGCACGGTGCATCGCGTCGGCGGCAACGGCTTTTGCGGCTGCTCGCGGCGCAAGCTGCTGCTGATCCTGCAGGAGCGCGCGCGCGAGCTCGGCGTTCGCCTGCAGTTCGAGGTCGAGATCGACGACGAGGCGCGCTTTGCCGATGCCGATCTCATCATCCTCGCCGACGGCATCAACAGCCGCTTCCGCGAGAAGCATATCGATCACTTCGAGCCCGAGGTCGATGTCCGCTCCAACCAGTTTGCCTGGATGGGATCGACCAAGCCGCTCGACGCCTTCACCTTCATCTTCCAGGAGACCGAGTGGGGTCCGTTCATCGCGCATGCCTATCAATATGAAGCCGGCCGCTCGACCTGGATCTTCGAGACCGATCCGGCGACGTTCGAGCGCGCCGGACTGAAAGGCCTCGACGAAAAGCAGTCCGCCGACCGCATGGCCGCAGATTTTCGGCTGGTTCCTCGGCGGGCACCAGCTCCTCACCAATCGCTCGATGTGGCGCAATTTCCCGATGATCCGCAGCAAGCGCTGGGTCAAGGACAACATGGTGCTGATCGGCGATGCCAAGGCGACCGCGCATTTCTCGATCGGCTCCGGCACCAAGCTCGCGATGGAAGACGCCATCGCGCTGGCCGAAGCCATGGAGCGCGCGCCGACGGTCGCGGCGGCGCTGGCGCAATACGAGCAGGGGCGGCGCGAGGAGGTCGAGAAGACCCAGCACGCGGCCGACGTCTCGCTGGTCTGGTTCGAGCATGTCGACCGCTTCTGGGAGTTCGATCCCGTCCAGTTCGCCTTCGGCGTGATGACGCGCTCCAAGGCGATCACCTATGACAATCTGAATCTGCGCGCGCCGGATTTCGTGGCCGAGGTCGACAAGGCCTTCGCCAGACAAGTCCGCGCCAAGGGCTTTGACGTCGATGTCGACAAGCCGCTTGGCGCCGATGTTCCAGCCGATGCGGCTGCGCGAGATGGAGATCGCCAACCGCGCGGTGGTGTCGCCGATGTGCATGTATTCGGCGGAGGAGGGCGTGCCGACCGATTTTCACCTGGTGCATTACGGCTCGCGCGCGATCGGCGGCGCCGGGCTGATCTTCACCGAGATGACCTGCGTCGGCCGCGATGCCCGGATCACGCCGGGCTGCGCCGGCCTGTGGACCGACGAGCAGGAAGCGGCCTGGAAGCGCATCGTCGATTTCGTCCATGCCAATTCGGCGGCGAAGTTCGCGCTGCAGCTCGGCCATGCCGGCCGCAAGGGCGCGACCAAGCTGATGTGGGACGGCATCGACCGGCCGCTGGAGGAGGGCGGCTTGGGACGTGATCTCGGCCTCGCCGATTCCCTATTTTCCCGACAGCCAGGTGCCGCGCGAGATGGATCGCGCCGCGATGGATGCGGTGAAGAAGGCCTTTGTCGCTGCCGCCGAGCGCGGCGAGCGCTGCGGCTTCGACATGCTGGAGCTGCACTGCGCCCACGGCTATCTGCTCGCGAGCTTCATCTCGCCGCTCACCAACACGCGCACCGACGACTATGGCGGCTCGCTGCAAAACCGCCTGCGCTTTCCGTCTGGAAGTGTTCGAGGCCATGCGCGCGGCCTGGCCCGCGCACAAGCCGATGTCGGTGCGCATCTCCGCGACCGACTGGGCCGAGGGCGGCATCACCGGCGACGATGCGGTCGCGATCGCGCGCGCCTTTGCCGAGGCCGGCGTCGATCTCGTCGATGTCTCGACCGGCCAGACCGTGCGCGACGCGCAGCCGATCTATGGCCGCATGTTCCAGACGCCGTTCTCCGATCAGGTCCGCAACGAGGCCCGCGTCGCCACCATGTGCGTCGGCAACATCACCACCGCGGACCAGGTCAACACCATCCTCGCCGCCGGCCGCGCCGATCTCGTGGCGCTCGGCCGGCCGCATCTGGTCGATCCCGCCTTCACCATGAAGGCGGCCGCCTGGTATGGCGCGGATGTGTTCTGTCCGCCGCAATATCTGCCCGGCAAGGAGCAGATTTTCCGCAACAGCGTGCGCGACCGGCAGGATTTCGAGGACCTTAAAATTAAGGCTAAGCCGAAAACCCGCGCCGAGCTCAAGGCCGAGGCCACAAAGCCGCTTGCGGCCGAATAACGGGCCTATGCGACTTTAACCGCCGTCTGGTTGCGTCCGGGTTGGAGTTTGGCCATGAAGGCGATCATCGTCGGCGGCGGTATCGGTGGCCTCACCACCGCGCTCATGCTGCGGGCCCGCGGCATCGATTGCGAAATCTACGAACAATCCGATTCCATCCGCGAGCTCGGCGTCGGCATCAACACGCTGCCGCATGCGATCCGCGAGCTTGCCGGCATCGGTCTGCTCGATCGGCTCGACCAGGCCGCGATCCGCACCTCATGAGCTGTTCTATCTGACCCGCCACGGCCAGCAGGTCTGGCACGAGAAGCGCGGCCTCGATGCCGGCCATGAGGTGCCGCAATTCTCGATTCATCGCGGCCGCCTGCAGGGCGTGATTCATCAGGCCGTCGTCGAGCGTCTCGGCAACGACGCGATCCATACCGGCTGCCGGCTCGGCTCGTTCACCCAGGACGAGGGCGGCGTCACCGCCTATTTCTTCGATCGCACCGGCGGCCATTCTCACACGGCGCGCGCGGACATCCTGATCGGCGCCGACGGCATCCATTCCAAGGTGCGGCAGACGCTGTTTCCGGAGGAGGGACCGCCGTGCTGGAACGGCCTGATGCTGTGGCGCGGCGCCACCGACTGGCCGGTGTTTCTCACCGGGCGTTCGATGATCATCGCCGGCGGGCTGAATGCCAAGGCGGTCGTCTATCCGATCGCGGAAGGCTCGAGCCCGGCAAGCCGCCTGACCAACTGGGCGGTGCTGGTGAAGGTCGGTGACGGCAGCGCGCCGCCGGCGCGCCGCGAGGACTGGTCGCGGCTCGGCCGCCCCGAGGAGCTGATGCCGCATGTCGCGGGCTTCTCGATCCCGCAGGTCGACTTCGCGAGCCTGGTGCGCGCCACGCCCGAGTTCTGGGAATATCCCTGCTGCGACCGCGATCCGCTTGCCGCATTGGTCGAGCGGCCGCGTCACGCTGCTCGGCGATGCCGCCCATCCGATGTATCCGGTGGGCTCGAACGGCGCCTCGCAGGCGATCCTCGACGCGCGCTGTCTGGCGGATGCGCTGGCGCGCTCCGAGCATCCGCGTCAGGCGCTGGCGGCCTATGAGAAGCAGCGGCTGCCGATGACCGCCGATGTCGTCGCCTCCAACCGCCGCGGCGGCCCGGAGGGCGTGATCGACGCGGTCGAGCAGCTTGCTCCGCAAGGTTTCTCCGACATCGACACCGTCCTGAACTACGAATCGCGCGAGGCGATCGTGCGCGGCTACGCCGCGAAGGCCGGCTTCGCCGCGCGCGTGGTGTCGCGATAGCCCGTCTTAGGCGCCGGGAGGCGGCGGCAGGAAGTGGATGTTGTGCTCGGCCGCGAGCTTCACGACATCGTCGGGGTTCTGCTGCTTCATGTTGTGGATCGCCCAGAACAGGTCGTAGAGCCGGCGCGTCGGCGACACCCAGAACAACGTCTTTGCGTTCTGCTGTGACTTGTTGAAGATGCCATGCGGCTTGCCCATCGGCAGGCGCACCGTGTCGCCGGCGGTCGCAAACTCCTCGGCGCCGTCGAGGAAGAAGTCGAGCCGGCCTTCGAGGATGTAGAGATACTCGTCCTGATCGGGATGGATGTGCGGCGGCACGAAGGTGCCGACCGGAAACGTCGCGTGCCAGGAGAAGCTGTGCTCGGTGCGGCTCTTCGGCACATAGGTCTGGCCGAGGATGTTCCAGCTGATGCCCTGAATGCCTTCGTTGGCCCGGGTGATGCCGGCGACTTCGGTTTTCATGTCTTCACTCCCTGTGTCTGTTCCTACTTGCCCGCCGCGCAATCCTTGGCGTAGCCGTCGCCGTATTTCTCAAAGACCTTCTGCACGATCTCGGTCTGGAATTTGCCGTCAGGACGCTTCGCGACCTTGGTCAGATAAAAGTCCTGGATCGGATAGCCGTTGGTGTTGAACTTGAAGCCGCCGCGCAGCGAGGTGAAGTCGGCCTTCTTCAGCGCAGCCGCAACCGCGTCCTTGTTGGCGAGATCGCCCTTCACCGCCTTGACCGCGCTGTCGATCAACAGCGCGGTGTCATAGGCCTGCATCGCGTAGGTCCCGGGCACGGCGTTGTAGGCGGCCTCATAGCCCGCGACGAACTTCTTGCTTTGGGGATTGTCGAGATTCGGCGCCCAGTCGGCGCCGCCGAACATGCCGACCGCGGCGTCCTGCTGCGCCGGCAAGGTCGATTCATCGACGGTGAAAGCGGACAGCACGGGGATGCTGTCGGCAAGGCCGGCCTGCCGGTATTGCTTGACGAGATTCACGCCCATGCCGCCCGGCATGAAGGTGAAGACGGCGTCCGGCTTCTGCGAGGAAATCTTGGACAGCTCGGGCTGGAAGTCGAGCGTGCCCAGCGGCACGTAGGATTCCTCGACGATCTCGCCCTTGTAGTCGAGCTTGAAGCCGGCCGCGGAGTCGCGGCCCGCCTGATAGTTCGGCACCAGCAGATAGACGCGCTTGTAGCCGCGATCCTGCGCGACCTTGCCGAGGATCTCGTGGACCTGATCGTTCTGGTAGGAGGTCACGTAGAAGAACGGACTGCATTCCTTGCCGGCGTAGCTCGACGGCCCGGCATTCGGGCTGATCAGGAACGTCCTGGTGTCGATGACCGGCTTGTGGATCGCCAACAGGATGTTGGAGAAGATCGGGCCGACCACGAAATCGACCTTGTCGCGCTCGAGCAGGCCCTTGACCTTGGTGACGGCGGCATCCGGCTTCAATTCGTCATCAGCGACGACGACCTCGACATCCCTGCCGCCCATCTTGCCGCCGAGGTCCTTGACCGCCAGCGCAAAGCCATCGCGTACCTGTCCGCCCAGCGCCGCAGCCGGTCCCGACAAGGTGACGATCACGCCGATCTTGATCTTGTCCTGCGCGACCGCCGGTCCGATCGCGAGCAAGGCCACAAGTCCTGCCAACCCCAAACGCTGCCTCATCACTCCCTCCTCGCGGCTCTTGCGCGGCCGCAGTGAACACCAACACCGTACGCGCAAGCTTATTCTGATGATAGTCGCCGCCGCAAGCGATGCGGCGATGTCATGGGCGGTCCATGCAAGCGGCGCGCCAGTTGCTTGAAGCCTAAAGAAATTGCGCAAACGCCGCCGCGCTTCGACTTGCGGAACGCGCCGAATTGTTTGAAGGTCAAAAGATCGATGGAAGAATGGCGCCGGCGCGGTGTTTTGGGCACCGTGCGCTTGTATGATGGCAGACCGATGCTTGATTCCGAAACCAAGGCTGTCGAACACGATCACGCCGACGAGCTTCGGCTGTGGCTGCGGCTGTTGACCTGCACCACGCTGATCGAGGGCGCGGTGCGTAGCCGCCTGCGCGAGCGGTTCGACGTGACGCTGCCGCGTTTCGACCTGATGGCGCAGCTCGACCGCGCGCCCGACGGCATGACGCTGTCGGACGTCTCCAAGCGCATGATGGTGTCGAACGGCAACGTCACCGGACTGGTCGAGCGTCTCGTCGAGTCCGGCCATCTCGACCGCCGCACGTCGGATTCCGATCGCCGCGTGCAGGTGATCCGCTTGACCCGGCTCGGCCGTGCCGAGTTCCGGCGGATGGCGACCGAGCATGAGACCTGGATCGCCGATATCTTTTCCGAGCTGACGCCGAAGGATGTCCGGGAATTGATGCGGCTGCTGGCCAAGGCCAAGGGCTCGGCGCAGAAATCCAATAGCCGCCGGGCGCCATAACGCGCGTGGCCGAGATCGACTACGAGGTCGAATACAACAACCGGGCGCGGGTTCCCGAAAATCCGGCGATCATGGCGGGCTGGGGCAGGGATGCGGCGGCCTATCGGGCCGAGCACGCGCCGCGGCGGATGGCGTATGGTCCGGGGCCGCGCAATACGATCGATTTCTTCTCCGGCGACGGGCAGGGGCCGATCGTCGTCTTCATCCATGGCGGCTACTGGCAAGCATTGGACGGCTCGTCCTTCAGCCATTGCGCGCGCGGGCTGAATGCGCATGGCATCGATGTCGCCGTTCCCAGCTACGATCTCTGCCCGCAGGTGACGGTCGACACAATCATCGCCGAGATGCGTGCTGCTGCGCGCGAACTGGCGAAGCTCGGCCGGCCGCTCGTGATCAGCGGCCACTCCGCGGGCGGACATCTCGCAGCCTGTCTGCTGGCGACGGACTGGCAGACGCTGGATGCCTCACTGCCAAAGGACCTCGTGATCGCGGCCTACGCCATCTCCGGCCTGTTCGATCTGGTGCCGCTGGTTGAGACCTCCATCAACAAGGCGCTTGGGCTCGATGGCGCGACGGCAAGAGCCGCCAGCCCTTTGTTCTGGAAGGCGCCGAAGCATGGCAGTCTCGATGCCGTGGTTGGTGCGACGGAAAGCGCGGAATATCACCGCCAGAGCCGCACGATGACCGAGGCCTGGGCGAGAGGCGGACTTCCGACCCGATATGGCATCGTCGCCGATGCCAATCACTTCACCGCCATTGCGCCGCTCTCCGATCCCGCCTCGCCGATGGTGTTGCGGCTGAAGCAACTGGCGCGGCGGTAAGGCCCTATCCCCGCAAAAGCGTTGGATGGCCCGGATTTGCAGGCTTGCGCCGAATTATTTTAAGTTTAAAATGTTTAAGGCTAAAGCGCTGCCGGGCGCCTTTCATCCCGAACAAGGGGCGATGAAAATGTCAGGAAATCCAACCCTTGGCCCGTCCGGGCACCTCGACGATTTCGCGCGGCGCAACCTGCCGCCTGCAGACCAGTGGCCGGACCTGCTGCTGGACCGGCCGGAATTTCAGATATCCGGACTATCTCAACGCCGCGGTCGAGCTCACCGACCGCATCGTCGAGAAGGGAATGGGCGATCGCATCGCCCTGATCGGCAACGGACGTCAGCGCACCTACAAGGAACTGGCCGACTGGTCGAACCGGCTGGCGCATGCGCTGGTCGAGAATTACGGCGTCAAGCCCGGCAATCGCGTGCTGATCCGCTCCGGCAACAATCCGGCGCTGGTGGCCGCGTGGCTCGCCGCAACCAAGGCCGGCGCCGTCGTCGTCAACACCATGCCGCTGCTGCGCGCCGTCGAGTTGAGCAAGATCGTCGACAAGGCCGAGATCGCACTCGCGCTCACCGACAGCCGCATCGCCGACGAGCTGGTCGCCTGCGCCAAGACCAGCCGTTTCCTCAAGCAGGTCGTGAACTTCGACGGCACTTCGAACCATGATGCCGAGCTCGATCGCGTCGCGCTGAACAAGCCGGTTCGTTTCGACGCTGTCAAAACCGGCCGCGACGATGTCGCGTTGCTCGGCTTCACCTCGGGCACCACGGGCGAGCCCAAGGCCACCATGCATTTCCACCGCGACATCCTGGCGGTGGCGGACGGCTACGCCAGAGAAGTGCTCAAGGTCACGCCGGACGATGTCTTTGTCGGTTCGCCGCCGCTCGCCTTTACCTTTGGCCTCGGTGGGCTCGCGGTATTTCCGCTGCGCTTCGGCGCGACCGCGACGCTGCTGGAGAACGCGGCGCCGCCCGAGATGATCAAGATCATCGAGACCTACAAGGCCACGATCTGCTTCACCTCGCCGACCGCCTATCGCGCCATGATGGCGGCGATGGACAAGGGCGCCGACCTGTCGTCACTGCGCCTTGCGGTCTCCGCCGGCGAGACCCTGCCGGCGCCGGTGTTCGAGAGCTGGACCCGCAAGACCGGCAAGCCCATCCTCGACGGCATCGGCAGCACCGAGCTCCTGCATATCTTCATCACCAATCGCGAAGGCGATGCGGTCGCGGGAACGACCGGCAATCCGGTCACGGGCTATGAGGCGAAGATCGTCGACGACGACATGAACGAGGTGCCGGCGGGCACCGTCGGCAAGCTCGCGGTGCGCGGACCGACCGGTTGCCGCTACCTCGCGGACTCTCAGGCAATCGAATTATGTGCGTGACGGCTGGAATCTGACCGGTGACGCCTTCGTTCGCGACGCGAACGGCCGCTTCTCCTTTGTCGCCCGCGCCGACGACATGATCATCTCGTCCGGCTACAACATCGCGGGTCCCGAGGTGGAAGCCGCGCTGCTGTCGCATCCCGCCGTCGCCGAATGTGGCGTGGTCGGCGCGCCCGACGAAGCGCGCGGCATGATCGTCAAGGCCTATGTCGTCGTCGCCGCCAATGCGACGGCCGACGCTGCGCTTGCGACCGCGCTGCAGGAGCATGTGAAGCAGGCGATCGCGCCTTACAAATATCCGCGCGCGATCGAGTTCGTGCCGCAACTGCCCAAGACCGAAACCGGAAAGCTGAGGCGCTTTGCCTTGCGCGAGAAGGCGCAGGCCGATGCCGCATCGCCCGGCGTCGCCGCGGAATAATGAAGGAGCATGATCGTGAGTGACTGACGCGCCCGATCTCGCCACGCGCCCTGCCGCAAGGGCACAAGGACCGCGCGTGTCCTGCAGCCGAGCGGTTGGCCGGCGCCGAAGGGCTATGCCAACGGCATGGCGGCAGACGGCCGCATCGTCGTGACCGGCGGCGTGATCGGCTGGGACAGCGAGGAGCGGCTTGCGACGGGTTTTGTCGCGCAGGTGCGGCAAGCCCTGTGCAATATTGCAGCGATCCTTGCCGAAGGCGGTGCGCAGCCGGAGCACCTCGTGCGCCTGACCTGGTATGTCGTCGACATGGAAGAGTATCTCGCAAACCTGAAAGAACTCGGTCAGGTCTATCGCGAGATTTTCGGCAGCCACTATCCGGCGATGGCGCTGCTGCAGGTCGTGCGCCTGGTCGAGAAGGCCGCGCGCGTCGAGATCGAGGCGACCGCCGTGGTGCCGCGTTAGGGCATGATCCGGAAAAGTGTGAAGCGGTTTTCCGAAAAGATCATGCCAATCAAAAAGCTAAAGCGCGATGACTTGTCATCGCGCTTTAGGCGACACCACCAGTCGATCTGTTAGTTCCTGTACGACGGATCGATCCGATCGAGCTTGCGCAAATACGCCGGCCAGCCGAGGTCGCCGTTGCGGTTCGGCTTGTCCGGCCACGGCCGTACCTTGTCGAAGGTCTTCTCCAGGATCTCGGTCGAGGGAATGATCAGCTTGGTGTTGCAGGACAACGCCATCACCTGCACCTCGCAAGCGCGTTCCATGCGATAGAGCAGGCCGAAGGTCCCGGGGATGGTACGGCCAACCACCAGCAGGCCGTGGTTGCGCAGGATCATCGCCTCGTGCTCGCCGAGGTCGCGCACCAGCCGCTCGCGCTCGCCGAGATCGTCGGCGATACCTTCGAAGTCGTGATAGCCGATGTGGACGAAGCGCATCGAGGTCTGCGTCAGCGGCAGCAGCCCGCATTCCATCGCCGACACCGCCATGCCGGCCGGCGTGTGCGTATGCGCGACGCAGTCGACGTCGTGGCGCGCCATGTGGATGGCGCTATGGATGACGAAGCCCGCGACGTTGACGTTGTAGTCGCTGGCGTTGAACAGCGTGTTGCCGTCGACGTCGACCTTGATCAGGCAGGACGCGTTCATCTCCTCATAGAGCATCCCGTACGGATTGATCAGGAACTGGTCGTGATGTCCGGGCACGCGGCAGGAAATGTGGTTGGCGACGCCCTCGGTGTAGCCATGTAGCGCGACGAGGCGGTAGCAGGCGGCAAGATTGACGCGCGCATCCCACTCTTCCGGGCTGACTTGCTCGCGCACCGATTTGACGACCTTGATGGCGGGCGCGCTGACGGGAGGATTCATGAGGTTGTCTCCGTTGGGCGGAACGTCTTCTGCGGGCGTTCCTTTGGTCTGAAGCAGCGTAACCACAGGATATCTGCAACTGGTGTTGCGTCGCAAGGTGGAGCGGGGCCGGTCATGCCTCCCCAGCTTTGTTGCAGGGCAAAATGAGCGCGTCGCAAATCCTTCATCCGTGGCCTATAGTTGGGGCCCGACACCCGTCCTGATCCCCCAAAACCGGAGCATGTCTCATGAGGAGCGTCCGCCTTGCCCTGATCCTGCTTGCGCTGTCGCTGCTGGCGCCATGGCAATCGGCCAAAGCGGCCGACGTCATCTGCTACAACTGCCCGCCGGAATGGGCGGACTGGGCTTCCATGCTCAAGGCCATCAAGGCCGACCTCAAATACGACATCCCGCACGACAACAAGAACTCCGGCCAGGCGCTGGCGCAGATCCTCGCCGAGAAGGCCAATCCGATCGGCGACATCGGCTATTTCGGCGTCGGTTTCGGCATAAAGGCCAAGGCGCAGGACGCGCTCGAGCCCTACAAGCCCGTCAACTGGGATCAGGTGCCGGCCGGCCTGAAGGATCCCGACGGCTACTGGACCACGATCCATTCCGGCACGCTCGGCCTGTTCGTCAACAAGGACGCGCTCGGCGGCAAGCCGGTGCCGGCCTGCTGGAAGGACCTGCTCAAGCCCGACTACAAGGGCATGGTCGGCTATCTCGATCCGACCTCGGCGGCGGTCGGCTATGTCGGCGCGGTCGCGATCAATCTCGCGCTCGGCGGCTCGCCCAAGAATTTCGATCCCGCCATCAGCTTCTTCAAGGACCTGCAGAAGAACGATCCGATCGTGCCGAAGCAGACGTCCTATGCGCGCGTCGTGTCGGGCGAGATGCCGATCCTGTTCGACTATGACTTCAACGCCTATCGCGCCAAATATTCCGAGAAGGGCAATTTCGAATTCGTCATCCCCTGCGAGGGCTCGGTGGTCTATCCCTATGTCGTCGGCCTCGTGAAGAACGCGCCCGACAAGGACAAGGCCAAGAAGGTTCTGGACTATCTGCTGTCCGACAAGGGTCAGGCGATCTGGACCAACGCTTACCTGCGCCCGGCACGGCCCGATCGAACTGCCTGAAGCCGTCAAGAAGAAATTCCTGCCCGACAGCGACTATGCCCGCGCCAAGAGCGTCGACTGGGGCGAGATGGAAAACGTGCAAAAAGGCTTCCTCGACCGCTATCTCGCCGAGGTCCGCTGAGGCAATATGGTGCCTCGCTGTTACGGCTGGGGCACCATTTCCTGATGTCGCATAAATCCTTTGTCTGGCTGTGCCTGCTGCCGCTCGCGGTGGTCACGGTTGCCTTCTTCCTGTTGCCGATGGCGCGCCTCGTCGTCACCGGCGCCGAGGGGCCGCAAGGCATCGCCGGCTATCTCGCGATCCTGGCCGAGCCGCGTTATCGCGCCACGCTGATCAACACGGTGCTGCTGGCGGCTGCGACCACGGTGGTGACGCTGATCGTCGCCACCATCGCCGGGATGTTCCTGCAGCGGCACCGTTTCCCCGGCCGCGCCGTGCTGATCGCGATGCTGACCTTTCCGCTGGCCTTTCCCGGCGTGGTCGTCGGCTTCCTGATCATCCTGCTCGCCGGGCGTCAGGGCCTGATCGGCGATATCTCCAACCGTCTCGTCGGGCAGAAGCTCGTCTTCGCCTATTCGATCTACGGACTGTTCCTCGGCTATCTCTATTTCTCGATTCCGCGCGTGATCCTCACCATCATGGCGGCGGTGCAGAAGCTCGACACCGGTCTCGAGGAAGCCGCGCGCTCGCTCGGCGCAAGCCCATGGGCGGTGCAGCGCGACGTGGTGCTGCCGGCGCTGGCGCCGGCCTTCGTCGCCTCGGGCGCCATCGCCTTTGCGACCGCGATGGGCGCGTTCGGCACCGCCTTTACGCTCGCGACCAATATCGATGTGCTGCCGATGCTGATCTACACCGAGTTCACGCTGGCCGCGAATTTCGCGACCTCGGCCGCGCTCTCGGTCGGGCTCGGCATCATCACCTGGTTCATCCTGGCGCTGGCCCGTTCGTTCTCGGGCAGCGCGGTCGCGGCGGCCGGATGAGACCATGCGCGACCGCCTGATCTTCACCGGCACAGCTTCTGTTCACGCTTCTCGTCGCGGCGTTCCTGGTGGTGCCCGCCGGGCTCTCGATCACGGCCGGTGTCACCGCGAACTATTTTCGCGGCATTTCGTCCGGCTTCACCCTGCAATGGGTGGCGCAGGTCTGGGAGCTCTATGCCGACACGATCGGGCTGTCGTTCCTGATCGCCTTCGCGACGCTGGCGGTGACGCTCGTCGTCGGCGTGCCCTCGGCCTACGCGCTGCATGTGCGGGGAGGGCGGCTGTCGCGCATCGTCGAGGAGATCATCACGCTGCCGCTTGCGATCCCCGGCCTTGCGATCGCGCTCGCGCTGCTGCTGACCTATGGCAGCTTCGGCGGTTTCCGCCGCTCCTGGCTGTTCATCCTCGTCGGCCACGTCGTCTTCACCATGCCCTTCATGGTGCGCTCGGTGATGGCGGTGTTCGCCACCGTCGACATCAAGACGCTGGACGAAGGCGCGGCCTCGCTCGGCGCCTCGCCGTGGCGGCGTTTTCGCGACGTGATCGTGCCCAATGCGATGCCCGGCATTCTCGCGGGCTCGCTGATGGTGGTGACGCTCTCGCTCGGCGAGTTCAACCTGACCTGGATGCTGCACACGCCCCTGACCAAGACGCTGCCGATCGGGCTTGCCGACAGCTATGCCTCGATGCGGCTCGAGGTCGCTTCCGCCTACACCCTGATCTTCTTCATCATGATCATTCCGCTGCTGGTCGCCATGCAGCTCTTTGCCGACAAGGAGCGCGCGCGATGAGCGAGACGGTCGGACACGGCGCCTCCGTGCGCATCGAGAATTGCGGCAAGACCTTTGTCGACGGCACGCGCGCGCTGGAGCCCGCGACGCTCGACATCGCGCGCGGCGAGACGCTGGTGCTGCTCGGTCCATCCGGCTGCGGCAAGACCACGATGCTGCGGATCATCGCGGGTCTCGAAGTGCCCGACGAAGGCGGCAAGGTGCTGTTCGACGGCAAGGACATGACCAAAGTGCCGATCGAGAGGCGCAATGTCGGCATGGTGTTCCAGTCCTACGCGCTGTTTCCGAACATGAGCGTGGCCGAGAATATCGGCTATGGCCTGAAGATCCGCGGCGTGGCGAAGGACGGAGCGCGATGCGCGCGTCGCCGAGCTGGTCGCGCTCACCAACATCACCGGCCTCGAGAACCGCAGGATCGACCAGCTCTCCGGCGGCCAGCGCCAGCGCGTCGCGCTGGCGCGCGCGGTCGCGATCCGGCCCGGCATCTTGCTGCTCGACGAGCCGCTGACGGCGCTCGATGCCGCCTTGCGCGACCGGCTGCGCGGCGAGCTCAATCGCCTGCTGCGCGCGCTCGGCATCACCGCGATCTATGTGACGCATGATCAGTCCGAGGCGATGGAACTCGGCGACCGCATCGTGGTCATGAGCAAGGGCGCGATCGCGCAGATCGGGTCGCCGCGCGACATCTATTTCACGCCGCGCAACCGCTTCGTCGCCGAGTTCATCGGTGCCGCCAACATCATCGAAGCTTCGGTCGAGAACGGCCATCTCGTGCTGCCGGGCGGCCGGCAGCCGATCACGAGCCAGGTCAATCTGGCCGTTGCGGTTGCCATGGTTCGGCCGGAGTCGATCCATCTGGCGGAAGCCGGCAGCGCAGCTCTCACCGGCACCGTCGACAGCGTCAGCTTCAACGGCGACCGGCAGCGGCTGATCGTGAGCGGCGTCGCCGACAAGCCACTCGCCGTCGAGGCGTCCAACACCGTGCAGGCCAAGGCCGGCGAGCGCGTCGGCCTGTCGATTGCGCCGGAAGCCGTCCGTCTGTTGCCGCTGGAAGATTAAGTACCGATGACATCGAAACCCGTCACCATCGCCCAGATTTCCGACCTGCATATCAAGCCGCCGGGCACGCTCGCCTATGGCAAGGTCGACACGGCGAAAGCGCTGGAACGATGCGTCGCGGCGTTGAATGCCTTCGAGCCGGCGCCCGATTTCGTCGTGATCTCAGGCGATCTCGCCGATACGCCGAATGCGGAGGAATACGACTATCTCAAGCGGCTGCTTGCGCCGCTGAAGCTGCCGTTCGCCGGCATTCCCGGCAATCACGACTCGCGCGAATTGATGCGCGCGGCCTTTCCCGATGCGCCCTATGCTTTTTCATCAGGCGCGCTCAACCAGAAGATCGAGGTCGGCGAGCTCGATCTGCTGCTGCTGGATTCCAGCGTGCCCGGCAAGCCGCATGGCTTGCTCGAGCCGCCGACCCTGCAATGGCTGGAGCAAACGCTGTCATCGTCGGCAAACCGGCCGGCGCTGCTGTTCCTGCATCATCCGCCCTTCATCGCCGGCATCTGGCACATGGACCGCCAGAACCTGCGCAATGCGTCCGAGCTTGCCGATATCGTCAGGCGTCATCCGCGCGTGCGGCTGGTCGCGACCGGCCATCTCCATCGCGCGATCGTGACGATGTTTGCGGGCGTGCCCTGCACGATCTGTCCCGCGCCGAACCACGCGGTCGATCTCGATCTCGCGCATCTGCGTCAACCGTCGTTCCGGATCGAGCAGCCCGCCTTCCATCTTCACACCTGGTTTCCGGATGAAGGCGGCGGGCATCTCGTGACGCATCAGGTGCCGATCGGGGAGTTCGACGGACCGCATCCGTTCTTCGCCGCCGACGGCAGGCTGTTGTGACTATTTGACCTTGTCGAGCTTGCGATAGGCCTTCGGCGGCCTTCTTCAAGAGGCGCTTCTCCTGCTTCTTCTTCAGGAAGCGAACCTCGGTCTGCACGCCGCCGCGCTTCAATTCTTCCGCCAGCGCCTCGCCTCGGGCGCCGTCATTGAGCTGACCGAGCGAGCGCTGCGCCTTGCGCAATTGCTTCAGCGCCGCCTTCTGCTTGGCGAATTTCTTGTCCTCGAACAGATCCTCGAAGGAATCGATGGAATAGGTCAGCTTCTTGTTGAGAAGCCGCAGCCGATGCCGCTTCTTCGTTCCCATCTTGCGCAGCTTGCGGCTGCGCTTGAGCAGCGTTTTCTCCCATTCCAGCAGCTTGTCGGTCGTGTAGTCGCCGATCGGTTTGGCGCGTTCGGTCTCCGACGGCTTGTCGCGCTTGGTCGACCACGGGCCGTTTTCGATCCAGCCCGATGTTTGATCGATCAGCCACTGATACCTGACCGAGTGCAGCATGCGCGAGAGCGTGCGATGGCCCTCGTTGCGCTTCTCGTTCCAGGCGCCGACCGCGGGCAGGACCTGCGCGCTTCTTGTTCAACCCCTTGATCCGGTCGACCGCGACGTCGAGATCGCGCACCGCGCCGAGTTCGCCGTTCAGCCATTTCAGTTCATCCCTGACCTCGTCGCGGATCGCGTCTTCGACCATCGGCGAGAAAAGAACAGGATGGCGGTGCGCAGATGCGTCAGCGCGATCCGCATTTGATGCAGCGCGGTCGGATCGCCGCCGGCGGTCGCCTCCCGGTTGGCAATGAGGGCGTCGAGATGCCGCCGCGCCACGATCCGGAAGGCGGTGTCGCAGGCCATGGCGCCGTTGAGCCGGGGTTTTGGCGAGAGGCGCTGCTGCCGCATCGGTTTGGCGCGGGACAAGGTCTTGCCGGCTGGTTTCGGGGAGGGCGGCATGGCTCTTTGCGCTGGTGGCCTTGGGGCCTAGAGAGCCCGATTATCATAGGTCCGGCAGGGGCCGGCAACCTCCGGCCGGCGCTTTGGCGGCGTCCGTTCTGCCGCCTTAGGGCGCATTGCCAAGGCTTTTGTTGCAGAGCATCTTGCGCACGGACAGCCGGCAGCCCGCTCCGGGACGCCGGCCGATAGGGGGAAATATGCGTCTCGTTGGTTGGTTGGCTGCCGCCCTGATTGCCGGCAATTCCTGCGCGTTGGCGCAAGGCAACTACCCGGATCGTCCGATCAAGATGATCGTGCCGCTTGCAGCCGCCAGCGCCGTCGACGTCGCCGCCCGCATCGTGACGCAGAAGATGGCCGACAATATGGGCCAGCAGATCGTGATCCTGAACCAGCCGGGCGCCTCCGGGCTGATCGGCGCCGAGCAGGTCGCCCATGCCGAGCCGGACGGCTACACCATCGGCGGCTTCAACGACAGCATCATGACCATGGTGCCGAACCTGCAGGCCAAGATGCGCTGGGACATTTTGAAGGATTTCGAGCCGGTGTCGCTGGTCGCAACCGTCGAGTGGGGCCTGGTCACCGGCAATCAGACCCCTTACAAATCCGCGGCCGACCTGATCGCCGCCGCCAAGGCCACGCCCGGCAAGATCGACTACAGCTCCGGCGGTCCCGGCAGCCCGCAGCATCTGGCCATGGCGATATTCGCGTCCGCCGCCGGCATTTCCCTCACCCATGTGCCCTACAAGGGCGCGACCCAGGCGGCGACCGACATCGCGGCCGGCCAGATCCCGGTGGGCTTTCAGGGGCTCGGCACCGTGGCCGCGCTGGTGCGCGGCAGCCAGCTTCGGTTGATCGGGGTGGCCACGCCAAAGCGCCTGCCGCAATTCCCCGACGTGCCGACAGTATCGGAATCCGGCATGCCCGGCTTCACCTTCAACTCCTGGTTTGCGATTCTCGCGCCTCACGGCACGCCGAAGGAGATCGTCGCCAGATTGAACGCCGAGGTGCGTCAAGGCGCTGGCCGATCCGGAGGTTCGCCAAGAAGCTCGAGGAGCTGGGCTTTACGATGCGGGGCTCGTCGGCCGAGGAATTGGGCTCCATGACGCGCGATCAACTCGCCAAGTACGCGCGTATCATCAAGGAGATGGGTATCGCTAACGAATAAGAAATGCTGACATCCCACTTTGCGGAAATTCGTCCGCGAGCAGGTTTGTTGTTGTAAATAGCCGGCGCGTTGACTACGGAAATGACGGGGAAGGGCAGCAGTCGCCTCGGGAGTTCTACGGCGTGCCTCAGGAACAGACAGCAGAAGCCGGCCGCGTCATCGAGCGGCAAATTGTCGGTGCTGCGCAAGCATCCCGTATTTCGTCGACCTCACGCCCGAGGCCTTCGATCAGCTCTGCCGTTATGCCAAGCACACGGTCCTGAAGCGCGGGACCACGATCTTCTCCAAGGGCGATCCGGGCACCAGCGTGATCGCCGTGATTTCGGGAACGGTGAAGATCAGCATTTCGTCGCCGGATGGCCGCAACGCGATCCTCAACCTGATCGGTCCCGGCGAGGTGTTCGGCGAGATGTCGGTTCTCTCCGGCCAGCCGCGATCGGCTGATGGCATCGCGAACACCAATTGCGAGCTCTTCGTCATCGATCGCCGCGAATTCCTTCCCTTCGTGCGCAGCCAGCCCTCGTTGGCGATGAAGTTCATCGAGCTGCTTTGCGAACGCGTGCGCTCGACCAGCGACCAGCTGGAGCAGGTCATTCTGCGCGACCTGCCCGGACGGCTTGCCAGCGCCTTGTTGCGCCTGAGCGAAAAGCACAAATCCGAGCCGCAGGGGCATACGATCGCGATCACCCAGCAGGAGCTGAGCGAAATGGTCGGCATGACCCGCGAGAGCATCAACAAGCAGCTCCGCGCCTGGGCGACGCGCGGTTGGGTGCGCCTCGAGCATGGCGCCATTGTCGTGCTGGACGCCGTGGAGCTGAAGGAGCTTGCCGACGCCGGCGTGGACGAGAACGACTGACGCACGGCCTGCGCGATCGCTCCACACGCTTGTCTCACATTATCGCGAGCTTGTTCGAGATGTGATGCAGTTCGCATCTTTGCGCGGTGGTACGAGCTATTCACCGCGGTGCGATCCCTTGAATCAGGAGGCACCGATGCAGCACTACCAGGACAAGGACGATCCGCGCGAGACAGCGAATTCACCTCGGCTCATCTTCGCCGTCCTCGGTGGCATTCTGCTCGTGATCGTCGTCCTCGCGACGAACTATCCGGTCGTGTCCGAATGGATTTCGGTCGCCGCGCAGGCCGAGTTCGTCGTCCCCGACATGTCGCCGAGCGGCCCGACGCAGATCGCGCAGCCGGCCGAGCAGATGCACATCGTCAGGAGCAATTGACGGCGCGAGTGCGTCGCGATCAGCCATCGATGATCGCGACCGCCCGGGTCCAGCCGGCAGACGCCCGCTCGATCTTCACCGGAAAGCACGACACCATGAAGCCGGTTGCCGGCAAAAGCTCCAGATTGTGCAGCTTTTCGATGTGGCAATAGCCGATGTGGCGGCCGGCCTTGTGGCCTTCCCAGATCAGGCTGGCATCCCTGGTCTCGGCGTATTTCTTCGCCGTATAGACGAAAGGCGCATCCCAGCTCCAGCCGTCGATGCCGGTCAGCCGCACGCCGCGCTCGAGCAGATACATCGTCGCTTCATAGCCCATGCCGCAGCCGGACGTGACATAGTCGGGCCTGCCGTATTTGGCGCCGGCCGAGGTGTTGACCACGACGATCTCGAGCGGCGACAGCGTATGCCCGATGCGCTTGAGTTCGGTCTCGACATCCTTGGCGGTGGCGACATAGCCGTCCGGCAGATGGCGGAAGTCGAGCTTGACGCCGGGCTGCAGGCACCATTCCAGCGGCACCTCGTCGATCGTCCATGACCGCTCGCCGCGATTCATCGTCGGGTGGAAATGCCAGGGCGCATCGAGATGCGTGCCGTTGTGGGTGGAGAGCGAGACCTGCTCCACCGCCCAGCCCTGGCCGTCGGGCAGGTCCTCTTTCTTCAATCCTTCGAAGAACTGCAGCATGCGCGGCAGTCCCTGCTGGTGGTCGATGTACTGGATGGTCGGATGATTGCCGGGCGGATCGGCCGGCACGTCATTCTGCAATGGCACGGAAATGTCGATCAGCTTTCGCGCCATTGCGCTTGCTCCGCTTCTTGTTGCTTCAGGCTTGGACGCCGAACAGCTTGGCCGCGGTGCGGCCGAGGATGTCGGCCTTCTGGTCGTCGGAGAGCGATTCCGTCGCGAAGATCGGATCGACCGGATGCATTTCCCATTCATAGGGATAGTCGCTGCCGAGCACGATCTGGCTCGCGCCGACCTGCGCCACCAGATGGCGGATCGCTTCCGGCTCGAAGATCAGCGAGTTGAAATAGATCTGCTTCAGATATTCCGTCGGCTTCTTCTTCAGCTTGATATTGGGATCGCAACCCTTCGGTCCGACCAGGCAGGCATGGTCGGAACGGTCGGCATAGGAGCCGAGATAGCCGCCGCCATGCGCGGCGATCACCTTCAGCCCCGGGAAGCGGTCGAAGGTGCCTTCGAAGATCATGTGTGACAGCGCGATCGTGGTCCCCAGCGGATTGCCGATGGCGTTGGACAGCCATCCGTTGCCGGCAAGCCGCTTGTTGAGCTCGGGCTGCGCCTGCGGATGAATGAAGAGGGGCACGCCGAGCTCCTCGGCCTTGGCCCAGACCGGATGGAGTTTCGGATCGGAGAACTCCATGTCGCCGACGCGGTCGCCGATCGCCACGCCTTTCAGGCCCTGCTTCTTCACCGCGGTTTCCAGCTCCTGCACCGCGAGATCGGGCGCCTGCAGCGTCAGCGATGCGTTGCCGACAAAGCGATCCGGCTTCGAGGCGCAAAGCTCGGCGAGCTTCTCGTTCTGGATTTTCACGATCTTCGCGGCAAGGTCGCGATCCCTGCCGTACCAGAACGGATTGATCGACAGCACCTCCATGTCGATCGCCTGCGAGTCCATCGCAGCGAGCCGCTTTTCGACCTCGATGAAGGCGTTCTCGGCGCCATTGACCGGTGGAACCTGCACCTTCGGTCCCTCGTCGCCGAGCAGCGCGCCGGCCTCACGGAAATGGCAATGGGAATGCACGTCGATGGTCTTGATCCGCTTGCCGTTGACGCTGACGGGCAGGGTCTTGCGTGTCGGCTGCCCCTGCGCGCGCGCGGCTTGCTGAAGCCCGCAGCTGCAGAACACGATGCCGGCTGCGGCGCCGACGCCGGTTTTCAGGAAATCGCGGCGAGTGGTCATGACGCATTCCTCCCAAGGCTTTTGTTTTGTGCGCGGAGCCTATGTCATGCCGCGGCGCGGCGGCAAGGTGCCCGCGCTGCGTGCCGCGGAAAATTCCTGGTCGCGCGGCCTTGTATGCCGCCTTCATTGCAGGCCGAACACGGCGACCGCGCGGATCGGCGAGGCCGTGCCCTCGCGCCATTTCATCGGCAGCCCGATGAAGGTGAACTGGCCCTGGCCGAGCAGGGTTTCCAGATTGCACAGGCTCTCGATGTGGGTGATGTCGAGATCGAGGCAGGCCTTGTGCACCCACAGATTCACGTCGCTGTCGGGACCGGGCCGCATCGAGTCGATGCCGAAATGCACGATGCCCTGTTTGGCAAGCCATTCGGTGGCGGCGACGTTCACACCGGAATTGTCGGTGGAATAGGCGCGGCGACGGAAAGGTGCGGGCGTGATGGCCGGTGCAGAGCAGCACCGTGCCGCCCTTGGGCACGCCGACGCCGGCCTTCTTCACGGCGGCTTCGAGATCGGCGGGCGTGATTTCGGTACGAGGCGCAATATGGCGCAGGTCGAGGCAGATGCCCGGCACGATGCATTTCTCCAGCGGGTACTTGGTCGATGGAAATTCCGCTCGGGCCGAAATGCCGGGGCGCATCGATATGGGTGCCGCCATGGTCGGGCATCGAGATGAACATCGACGACAGCCCCCAGACATTGCCGGAATCCTTCAGCGAGTCGGCGTGGTCCTTCCACATCCCGTGCATGATCGGCGGATGTCCGGGATAGCTCGGGGTGCGGTGATAGAGCTCGCGGCTGAGGTCGACGATTTTCATGAAGAGGCCTTCCGAAGGAGTTGCGCGCCGACTTTAGCGCAGCACGTGCCGCGGCAGCCACAGCGATATTTCGGGAATGTAGGTGACGAACATCAGCACCACGAACATCACGGCGTAGAACGGCCAGATCTTGCGCATCACCTGCTCGATCGTGACCTTGCCGACCGCGCAGCCGACGAACAGGATCGCGCCGACCGGCGGATGGCACAGCCCGATGCCGAGATTGAGCAGCATGATCATGCCGAAATGCACGGGATCGACGCCGAAATTCTGCATCACCGGCAGCAGGATCGGGGTCGCGATCAGGATCGACGGCGCCATGTCGACGAGCGTGCCGAGCAACAGCAGCAGGATGTTGATCAGGAACAGGATGACGTATTTGTTCGACGAGATCGACAGGAAGAACGCCGTCATCTTGCGCCGGCATCTGCGTCAGCGCCATGATGTAGCCGACGCTGGAGGCGCAGGCGATCAGGGTCATCACCATCGCGACCGTGCGCAGGGTCCGGTGCAGCAGCACCGGCAGGTCGCGCCAGCGATAGTCGCGGTAGATGAACATGGTGACGAAGAACGCCCAGAGGCAGGCGACCGCGCCGGCTTCGATCGCGGTGAAGATGCCGCCCAGGATGCCGCCGAGGATGATGACCAGCGTGATCAGGCCCCAGGCCGCATCGATGCTGATCTTGACGGCGTCCTTGGCCGGCGACCGTCTGTCCGCGCGGGTGACCCTCGCGATAGGCGATCACGAGGCAGAGGATGATCAGCGAGAAGCCGAGCAGCAGGCCCGGAAACACGCCGGCCATGAACAGCGCGCTGATCGAGATGGTGCCGCCGGTTGCCAGCGAATACAGCACGGCGTTGTGGCTCGGCGGCACCAGCAGCGCCTGCACCGACGAGGTGATGGTGAGGTTGGTCGCGAACACGCGGGGATAGCCGGTCTTCTCCATCTGCGGGATCATCACCGAGCCGATCGCCGAGGTGTCGGCGACCGCCGAGCCGGAGATGCCGCTGAGGAACGTCGTCGCCAGCACGTTGACGATGGAGAGCCCGCCGCGCAGGCGGGTGAAGCCGACCAGCACGTCGGCGAAGGCGACCAGCCGCCGCGCCATGCCGCCTTCCGCCATGATCGCGCCGGCCAGCACGAAGAACGGAATCGTCAGCATCGCGACCTTGCTGACGCCGTCGGAGATTTTCAGCATCAAGGCTTCCAGCGGAATCCCGATCGACAGCGCGCCGGCGATCGCCGCCATCGCCAGCGAATAGGCGATCGGCATGCCGATCAGGAAGCAGATCAGCATGGTCGCGAGCAGGATGAAGATGTCCATGATCTGTCTTCCGTTCAGTCGAAGGATACGTCTTCGCGGTGCGCGCCGAAGCGGATCGGGTGGCGCGCCGAGGAACATGCGCTCGATGATGAAGAGCAGGAGGCAGACGCCGCCGACCGGGATCGGCAGATAGGTGACGCCGACCGACAGGAACGGGAAATCGGCGATGGTGTTGTGCCAGGTCACCTCGACCAGCCTCTCGCCATACACGATCATGAACAGCGCGATCAGCGCCATCAGCAACTGCACGAGGATGTCGAGCATCCGCTGTCCGCGCGGCGGCAGGCGCTCGGCGAAATAGGAGATGTTCATGTGCAGGTTGAGCCGATAGCCGGCCGCCGCACCGATGAAGGTGAGCACGATGGTGAGCAGGATCGCGAGCGGCTCCGGCCATGACGCCGCGCTGTTGAGCACATAGCGCGTGAACACCGCCCAGGGGATGACGGCGGAGATCAGCACCAGCGCGACGACGCCGACGACGACGCAGGCGAGATAGAGAGCAGTCCATGCTGCGGCGAAACAGTGCGGCCATGTCAGGACTCCGGCTGCGCTGATCTCACGCGATGGCCTGGATGCGCTTGATCATGTCCTGATATTTCGGGCCGTATTTGTCCCACACCGGCTTCACCGCGTTCTGGAACGGTGCCTTGTCGGCGATCGTTACGATCTCGCAGCCGGCAGCCTTGGCCTTTTCCATCGCCGGCTGCTCGTATTTGTTCCAGAGCTCGCGCTCCTCCATCTGCGCCTCGCGCGCGAACTTCTTGATCAGGCCCTGATCGTCGGCCGACAGCGCCGACCACGCCTTCTTCGAGAACAGCAGCACCTCGGGAATGATCAGGTGCTCGGTCAGCGAGTAATATTTCGCGGCCGTGTAGTGATTGCTGAAGACGTAGCTCGGCGGGTTGTTCTCGGCGCCGTCGATCACGCCGGTCTGCAGCGCGCTGAACACCTGGTCGTAGCCCATGGCGACGCCGTTGCCGCCGAGCGCGTTCATCATGTCGATGAAAATCGGATTGCCGATCACGCGGATCTTCATGCCCTTGAGGTCGTCGATCGATTT
Source organism: uncultured Alphaproteobacteria bacterium (assembly GCA_963696845.1). Classification (GTDB taxonomy): domain Bacteria; phylum Pseudomonadota; class Alphaproteobacteria; order Rhizobiales; family Xanthobacteraceae; genus Bradyrhizobium. The sequence continues at coordinate 497,004 of CAVOLR010000018.1, read as the reverse complement.
GACCGGCTTCTTGGTGTTGTAGATGCTGCGCGCGCCGGCGTTCATCCAGCACAGCGCGACCAGATTGGCATTGGCGTTCGCCGTGATCTTGTCGAGCAGGTCCTGCCCGATCTCGCCGTCCATCATCTTTTCGGCATGCGCCATGTTCTTGAACAGGAACGGCATGTTGACGACGTTGATGTCGTCGACGATGGGCCCGAGCGCGCCGGCCGATACGCGCAACAGCTGGATCGCGCCGATCTGGGTCTGCTCGATGGTCTCCTTCTCGCCGCCGAGCTGGGCGGAGGGGAACATCTGCACCGACAGCCGGCCGCTGGTCGCCGCTTCCAGCTTCTTGCCGAGGCTCTCGACCGCGGCGACCGTCGGATAGCCCGCGGGCTGCACGTCGGACGCCTTGAACACGGCCTTGGTCTGCGCGGACGCCGAGGACAGCGGCGGCAGGGTCGCGGCTGCACCCAAGGCAGCGCTCAGCTTGATGAAGTCACGGCGTTTCATGCGAATCCTCCCATTTGTCGTTGTTGTTCGATCAATCGGCTAGCTCGACGCGTCGAAGAATTCCGGATTGATATCCTTGATGGCCGAAATATCGCGAAGTAGTCGTGCAAGGTGGTTGCCCATCGCCGCCGCGGCGCTGTCCCCGTCATGTTGCTCGATCGCGGACAGGATGGCCATATGCTCGGCGATCACGCCCGTCATCCGTCCCGCCTGCGGCAAGGTCAGCCGGCGCATGCGGTCGACATTGACCTTCACCTGGAGGATCAGCCGCCAGATGCCGGGATATCCGGCGATCTCGGCGATGGTGGCGTGGAACAATTCGTCGGCCTGATGGAAGGCGTCGCTGTTGCGCGCGGCATCTGCCTCGCGCTGCCGCTCCACGATCGAACGGAGCGCGAGGATCCGGCTTGGCGCGGCGAGTTGGGCGGCCATGCGCGCGGTGGTTTCCTCGAGTGCCTTGCGGATGACGATCGCCTCCGGCAACGCCCCCACCGGGATGCGCGACACGATGATGCCGGATTGCGGGAAGATTTCGACCAGCCCCTCGTCGGACAATCTCAGAATTGCTTCGCGCACCGGCGTCCGGCTCACGCCATAGGAGAGGGCGATCTCGGCTTCCGAAAGCGCCGCGCCCGGGCGGCGCTGCAGCGAGACGATCTCGGCGCGCAGATCGGCGTAGATTCGCGCCGACGCCGTCGCCGCGCGCGGCCGGCCGTTGCGGCGAACGTTCGTCGCCGGTGCGATCTCGGCCTTGGCCTTGGTTGTGTGTGCTGGCATAACTGATATATTAGTATATGAAAGATGATTGGCAACCGGGAATTGCGGAACGCTGCGTCAGCTGCGTTCGGCGGCGAAGCCGGCGCGGGCGCGCGCCTCGCGCGTGTCGGGGCTTGTCGAGCAAATCGATCAGAGCTTGCGCCTCGCTTGCATGCGCGGCGGACGTCGTCACGCCGGCCGTATACATGGTCGCGAGCTCGCAACCTTTCGGCAGGCTGCCCGAGAGCTGCACGCCTTCGGTGCTGATGATCTCGGTCGATTGCGTGCAGCCGATCGGGCGCTTTGCGTTTGAGGAGGCGAGCTCGCGCATCGCGGTCGCGCCATTCGGGTAGATTTTCAGGCGGCCAGCGACCTCATCGGTGATGCCGAGCTGCGCCAGCACCTTCGCGACATGAATGCCGGCGGTCGACGCCTGTGGTGTCCGGCACGTAGATCTCGTCCGATGCCAGCAGCGCCCTGCGCAGATCGTCGGCATTGCTCACCGCAACTTTCGAATCGCGCGCGCGGACCGCAAGCGCGGTCTCGACCAGGCCCACATCCTTGATCGAGGAGGGCGCCAGCAGCTTTTCGTCGGCGAGCTTTGCGACCAGCGCCGATGTCAGGATGATGATGTCGGCGGCGACGCCCTTGCGCAGCTTGTCGGCCATGGCGCCGACCGCGCCGAATTCGCCCTGAGATGTCGAAGCCGGTCTTTGCCTTGAAAGCCGCGGCGAGACTCTTGACCAGTCCCTGCGCCGCGCCGCCGCTCAGGATGTTCAAGACAGTCATGAAGCGGCCATCGCCGCGATCAGGGCATCGCGCGTGATCGGCAGGTTGCGCACGCGCACGCCGAGGCAATCGAACACGGCGTTGGCGATCGCCGCGGTGACCGGGCCGTGCGCGGCTTCGCCGGCGCCGACCGGATCGATCTCGGAGCGCTGGATCACCTCGACTTCGACCTGCGGCGTCTCGGAGAATGTCAGGATCGGATACTCCGTCCAGCTATTGCTGGTGATGCGCGACCGGTCGAACCGCACGCGCTCTTTCAGCACCCAGCTCGTGGCCTGGATCGCGCCGCCCTCGATCTGGTTGATGACCCCGTCGGGATTGATGGCCTCGCCGACGTCGGTCGCGAGCCACAGCTTCTTCACCCGGATGTCCGCATCGCCCTCGATCTCGGCCACGGCCGCGCAATAGGCACCGTCGTTCTTGTAGCGGGAATAGCCGACGCCATATCCGATGCCGGGCTTTGCCGCGGGCTTCCAGTTCGCCAGCTTTGCGGCGGCGCGGATCACGTCCTTGGCGCGCTCGTCCCTCAGATGCCGCAGGCGGAAGGCGACCGGATCTTCGCCGCGCTCGGCCGCGATCTCGTCGAGGAAGGACTCGATCGCAAAGGTATTGCCTTGCCCGCCCAGCGTTCGCAGCGCAGAGGTGCGCACCGGCATCGTGAGGAGACGATGGCTTTCGATCTGCCATGACGGGAAATCGTAGAGCGGCACGGAATTGCGGTCCGCGCCGCCGCCGGTGGCCTGCGGCGGATTGCCCGTAATCGGCCGCGGGAAGGGATCGGCGAGCTCGTAGCCGGCCAGCAGCGTCGGCTTGGCGGCGCGGCCCGGCCGTGCGGCGTGACCGTTGCTCCAGATCGCATGGCGCCAGGCGACGATTTCGTTGTTGGCATCGAGATCGGCCTCGATCTCGATCGCCATCGCCGCGCCGAACGGCCCATGCGTCATCTCGTCGGCACGCGTCCATTGCACGCGCACCGGCTTGCCGCCTGCCGCCTTCGCGAGCAGCACCGCGTCCAGCGCGACGTCGTCGGCCGCATTGTGGCCGTAGCAGCCGGCGCCCTCGAGATGCTCGACCGTGATGTTCTCGACGGGAATCTTGAGCACCAGCGCCATGTCGGCGCGCAGGAGATAGACGCCCTGGCTGTGGGTCCAGACATGGACGCGGTCGCCGCTCCATTGCGCAATCGCGCAGGACGGCGCCATCGAGGCGTGCGCGATGTACGGACGGGTATATTGCCGCTTGATCGTGCGCGCCGCTTTGCCGGGATTGGCTGATGTCCTGGTGTCGAGCACCGTCGATTCTACCGGCTGCGCCTTCAGGAAATCGGCCAGATTGTTCTCGTCGGGCAGCGTCTCACCTGCCGACCAGGTCGCGCCCTTGCGCAACGCCGTGACCGCGGCATTTGCGCTTGCCTCGCTCTCGCAGACCACGCCGGCGAAAGTGCCGTTGCGGACGACCGCGACGAAGCCAGGCACGGCGCGTGCTGCGTCGTCCTTCAAGCCGAGCAGCTTCGCCTGCGAATTCTCCGGCCGCATCACCCGGCCATGCAGCATGCCTGATAGCGCCAGGTCGTGGATGAAGCGGCGATGGCCGAACACCTTGTCGGGAATGTCGAGCCGCTGCACCGCCTGGCCCGCGAGCGCGCGCTTGGCAATCGGCTTGGCTTTCGCGCCCGGCGTCGCATCGCGGTCGAGCGAGACTTCGCTTGCCAGCTCCCAATAGCTGGTCCTGACATTGCCGGGACCCGAGATCGTGCCGTCCTCGATATCGAGCGTATCGGCCTCGACGCCGAGCTTGTCGGACGCAGCGGTAAGGAAGATGTGTCGGATCTCCGCGCAGGCGGCCCGAATCGCGCGGCCGGATTGCTGGATCGACAGGCTGCCGGACGTGACACCCTCGTTCGGGCTTCCAGCCGTCGTCGCGCGCACCATGTTGACCCGCGCAAGATCGATATCGAGTTCGTCGGCCGCGATCTGCGCCAGCGCGGTGACGATGCCCTGTCCGATCTCGACCTTGCCGGGGGAGAGCGTCACCTGTCCGTCCGCGCCGAACCTGACCCAGGACGACAGTTTTGGGTTGGCCGCAAGACTGACCGGCAATGTCGGTGCGGTGCTGCTCATGATGCGCCCATTTCATTCGCGGCGCGCAGCACCGCGCGTACCATCCGGTTCTGCGAGCCGCAGCGGCAGAGATTGCGGTCGAGCGCGGCGCGCACCTCGGCTTCGGTCGGCTTCGGGTTCCGCTTCAGCAGCGCCGCCGCGCTCATCAGGATGCCGGCGACGCAATAGCCGCATTGCATCGCCTGCTCGGCAATGAAGGCGCGCTGCAGCGGATGCGGCTTCTCGGCGCTTCCAAGGCCCTCCAGCGTCGTGACGTCCTTGTCGGCGACCGACCACAACGGTGCGTCGCAGGAGGTGATGGCGTGATCGCCGACGATCACATGGCAGGCGCCGCATTCGCCCGCGCCGCAGCCGAAATGTGGACCGGCAAGCCCGAGCTTGCCGCGCAAGATATCGAGCAGCGGCCGATCGGGGTCGGCGTCGACCTCGGTCGGCGCGCCGTTGAGGCGAAAGCGAGTGATGGGCATGGAGGCGAGGGAGCTCTCAGGTTTTGTTGAATTTCTTGACCACTTCCGCCCATTTCGCAATATCGCCGCGCAGATATTTGTCGAATTCGTCAGGGGTCATCGACATCGGCAGCGCGCCCTGCTCCTTCCAGAGCTTGACGATATCCGGCCGCTTGACGAAGGCGGTCGGTGGCCGCGGCGAGCTTGTCGATGATCGGCTTCGGTGTTCCCGCCGGCGCCATCAGGCCGAGCCAGATCGTCGCCTCGTAGCCGGGCACGCCGGCCTCGCTCGCGGTCGGCACGTCAGGCAGCACGTCGGAGCGCTTGGTCCCGGTGGTCGCAAGCGCGCGGACCTGCTTCTCGTTGATGTTGGGCGCCATCGCCGGCACCGCGTCGATCATCATCTGCACCTGGCCGCCGATCACGCCCGAACGCGCCTCGCCGCTGTTGCGATAGGGCACGTGCAGAACGTCGATGCCGGCCATGCTTTTGAACAGTTCGCCGGCCATGTGATAGGGCGTGCCCTGGCCGGAGGAGGCGTAATTCAGCTTGCCCGGCTGCGATTTGGCGAGCGCGATGAATTCGGCCAGCGTCTTTGCCTGCACGGACGGATGCACCACGATCACGAGATCGGAATAGTTGATCGGCGCGATCGGCGCGAGGTCCTTCATCAGGTCGTATTTGCGCTGCGCGGCCGGCACCAGCGACTCGTTGGCGGTCTGCGTATTCGACATCATCAACAGCGTGTAGCCGTCGGGCGGCGCCTTCGCGACCTCCTGGGTGCCGATCACGCCGCCGGCGCCGGTGCGGTTCTCGATCACGAAGGGCTGGCCCATGGTTTCCTGGAAGACGTTGCCGACCAGCCGCGCCGCGACGTCGGCCGGCCCGCCCGCGCCGAAGGGAACGATGATCTTGACCGGCCGCACCGGATAGTCTTCGGCCTGGGCGCCACAGACCGGCGCCGCGAGCAGGGCGGTCAGCAGCACAGTTGCAAACCTTGGGACGGTCATCTCGTCTCTCCCGAAAAACCTTGTTTGTTGCAGTCTAGCCCAGCTGCCATGCAAAGCGGCTGTCGACGATAGACTAGGTTTACGCCCTTGGAATAAAAGATAATTTGCGGGGTCCCATCGCCAACAACGGAAACGCCCCATGAAGAACCGCAAATTCTCGCGTCGTGACCTGCTCAAGGGCGCGAGCGTTGTGGTGGCGGGCGCGACGTTTTCGACGCGCGTGATGGCGAGCAGCCCGCCGCCGGAGCCGGTGACGCAGGCGCTGATCGACGCCGCGAAGAAGGAAGGGCAGGTCAGCTACTACACCTCGACCGACCTGCCGGTCGCCGAGAAGGTGGCGAAGGCCTTCGAGGCGAAGTATCCGGGCATCAGCGTGCACACCGAGCGCACCGGCGCCGAGCGCGTGTTCCAGCGCATCGGCCAGGAATATTCCTCCAACATCCACGCGGTCGATGTCGTCAATTCCTCCGACGCCGCGCATTTCATCGTCTGGAAGCGCGACGGCATCCTGCTGCCTTACGTGCCCGAGGATGTCGCGAAATATCCCGCCGAGCATCGCGACGTCGACGGGCAGTTCGCGAGCTTCCGCGTCTGGCTCTCGATCATCGCCTACAACACCAATCTGGTGAAAGCGGAGGACGCGCCGAAGAGCTTTGCCGACCTGCTCGATCCCAAATGGAAGGGCAAGATCGTCAAGGCGCATCCCGGGCTATAGCGGCACCATCATGACCGCGACCTACCAGATGCAGCGCGATCTCGGCTGGACCTTTTTCGAGCAGCTCGCCAAGCAGAACATCATGCAGGTGCAGTCCTCCGCCGATCCGCCGAAGAAGCTCGATCTCGGCGAGCGCGCCGTGATGGCCGACGGCAACGAGTACAACATCTTCCAGCTCAAGGAGGCCGGCCGCCCGGTCGAGCCGGTCTATGCCAGCGAAGGCTCGCCGCTGATCATCGGCCCGAACGGCGTGTTCAAGGACGCGCCGCATCCGAACGCGGCAAAGCTGTTCCAGTCGTTCTGCCTGAGCCGCGAGGCGCAGCAGCTGATCATCGACGTCGGCGGCCTGCGCTCGGTGCATCCGGACACCAAGGACAAGGCCGGCCGCAAGCCGCTGAAGGACATCAAGACCATGAAGGACGATGCCGCCGCGGTCGAGCAGCAGGGCGACCAGATCAAGTCGCGCTACACCAAGATCTTCCACGTCTGATCGCCGATCATGAGTGCCGGCTCTGCCGAAGGTGTCCGTCGCGCAAACGCTTGGCGGACAAGATCGTTGCGCTGAAGCCGGGCAGCTTGCCCGAGGCGACCACGCGCAAATGCGAGGATTTGCTGATCGACGTGGTCGGGCTCTGCGTCACCGCGCGCAACGAGGATTATGTTCGGAGCAGCCTCGGCGGCTGCGACGATGACGGCGCCTGCACCGCGATCGGCCATCGCGCGCACGCTGACCGCGGCGGGCGCGGCCTTCGTCAACGGCACCGCCGCGCATGGCGAGGATTTCGACGACACCTTCGAGGGCGGCCCGGTGCATGCCGGCGCGGTGATCGTGCCGGCCGTGCTCGCGGCCTGCGAGCGGCACAATCCCGACGGCCGCATGGCGCTGACCGGCATTGCCGTCGGCACCGAGGTGCTGTGCCGGCTCAGCCTCGTGGTGCCCAAGGCCGTGCACAAGGCCGGCTTCCATCCGACCGCGATCTTCGGCGCGATGGGCGCGGCGGCCGGCGTCGGCGCCGCGCTCGGGCTCGACGCCAGGCAGATCGTCGATGCGCTCGGCATTGCCGGCAGCATGGCGGGCGGCATCATCGAATATCTCGCCGAAGGCGCCTGGACCAAGCGGATGCATGCCGGCTGGGCCGCGCAATCCGGTCTGCGCGCGGCGCTGCTGGCGCGCGCCGGCTTCGTCGGGCCGCGCACGGTGTTCGAGGGCGTGCACGGCCTGTTCCACGGTTTCGCGCATACGACGCAAGGCGACTACGCCGCGCTGACCGGCGATTTCGGCACGCGCTGGGTCACCGACACGCTCGCCTTCAAGCCCTATCCCTGCGGGACCATGGCGCAGCCCTATATCGATTGCGCGCGGCGGCTCGGCGCGCGCGCTCAAGCCGGAGGATGTCGGCGAGATCGTGTGCGAGGTCGCCGAAGGCACGGTGCACCGGCTGTGGGAGCCGCTTGCCGACAAGCAGCGCCCGCCGAACGGCTATGCCGCGAAATTCGCGGTGCCGTATCTGCTCGCGACCGGCTTCGTTCATGGCGGCGTCGGGCTCGGCGCGTTCACCGACAGCGCGATCCGCGATCCGCGCGTGCTCGCGCTGGCGGCCAAGGTGAAGTTCGTCATCGATCCCGAAAATCCCTATCCCAACAACTACACCGGCCACATCCGCGCCACGCTGAAGGACGGCAGCGTGGTCGAGGAGCGGCAGCCCTATCTGCGCGGCGGCGCGCAGGAGCCGCTGACGCGACAGGACGTGATCGACAAATTCCTGCTCAACGCCGAACATGGCGGCTGGACAAAGGCGCAGAGCGATGCTGCCTTGAAGCTGATGGCGGGTCTTTATCAAGGGCCGCATCGATCTCTCCTCGCTGCGCGGATAGGCGTTCATGACCAGGGAACTTCAGGGCAAGGCCGCCATCGTCACCGGCGCGGGGCGCAATATCGGCCGCGCCATCGCGCTGACGCTTGCCGAGGGCGGCGCGTCGGTGCTCGTCAACGCGCGCAGCAACCGCGCCGAGGCCGATGCCGTCGCGCGCGAGATCGAAGCGGCCGGCGGCAAGGCGGCGGTCCATATCGGCGACGTCGCCGATGCCAGGGCGGTGCAGGCGATGGCGGAGGCCGCGCTCGCCGCCTTCGGCCGCATCGACATCCTCGTCAACAACGCCGCGCTGCGGCGCGAGAAATCCTTCGACGAGATGAGCTACGCCGACTGGCGCGAGATCATGGACGTCACGCTCGACGGCGCCTTCCACACCGCCAAGGCGTGCCTTGCCGGCGCTGCGCAAGAGCGGGGCAGGGACCATCGTCAACATCGGCGGCCTCAGCGCGCATAGCGGCGCCAAGCACCGCGCCCATGTCGTCACCGCCAAGGCCGGCATCGTCGGCTTCACCCGCGCGCTCGCCCATGACCTCGGCCGCCGACGGCATCACCGTCAATTGCGTGGTGCCCGGCTTCATCGGCACGCCGCGCCCGAAGGACGCGCCGCAACCCGCGCATCACCTCACGCACAGCACCATCTCCGGCGACGCGCGGCAAGCCGGAGGATGTCGCCGCCATGGTGCGGTTCCTCTGCGGTCCCGCCGCGCGCTACATCACGGGGCAGGCGATCCACGCCAATGGCGGGGCCTATCTCGGCGCCTAAGCGGCTACCCTTGCGGATTCGCATGGGAATTGCCGGATAAATGCACTCGGCGGTTCCCCCGTTTGATGTTACCGTTTTGGCATGAACCAGCACGCCAGGATCGACGCGAAGATCGACATCCGCCATTCCACCTGTCCGCACGACTGCCCGTCGGCCTGCGCGCTCGACATCGAGGTGCTCGACGGCCGCAGCATCGGCCGGGTGCGCGGCTCGAAGAAGCAGACCTATACGGCCGGCGTCGTCTGCGCCAAGGTCGCGCGCTACGCCGAGCGCATCCATCATCCCGAGCGGCTGCTCTATCCGCTGCGCCGCACCGGACCGAAAGGCTCCGGCCAGTTCGCGCGCATCTCCTGGGACGAGGCGCTGGACGAGATCGCCGCGCGCTTCGATCAATGCGAGCGCGAGTTCGGCGCCGAGTCGGTCTGGCCTTATTACTACGCCGGCACCATGGGCATCGTGATGCGCGACGGCATCAATCGCCTCGCCAACACCAAGAAATATTCGCGCTTCTACTCCACCATCTGCGCCAACATCGCCCGCATCGGCTTTGCCATCGGCACCGGCAAGGTCGCCGGCGTCGATCCGCGCGAGATGGGCGTCTCCGATCTCGTGGTGATCTGGGGCACCAACCCCGTCAACACCCAGGTCAACGTGATGACCCATGCCACGCGCGCCAAGAAGGAGCGCGGCGCGCGCATCGCGGCGATCGACGTCTACAACAACGACACGATGAAGCAGGCCGACATCAAGATCATCCTGCGGCCGGGCACCGACGGCGCCTTCGCCTGCGGCGTGATGCATGTGCTGTTCCGCGAAGGCTTTGCCGATCGCGCCTACATGGCTGAATACACCGACTGTCCCGACGAGCTCGAGGCGCATCTTGCGACGCGCACGCCGGAATGGGCGTCGGCGATTTGCGGCGTGCCGGTCGCCGAGATCGAGGCCTTCGCGCGCGCCGTCGGCGAGACCAAGCGCAGCTTCTTCCGGCTCGGCTACGGCTTCACCCGCAGCCGCAACGGCGCGGCGCAGATGCATGCCGCGCTCTGCATCCCCGCGGTGACCGGCGCCTGGCAATATGAAGGCGGCGGCGCCTTCTTCAACAATCTCGCGCTGTGGCACTTCAACGAGTCCATCATCGAAGGCCATGACGCGCTCGACCGCAACACGCGCTGGCTCGACCAGTCGCAGATCGGCCGCATCCTGACCGGCGATCCCGTCGCGCTTGAAGGGCGGCGGCCCGGTCAAGGCGATGCTGATCCAGAACACCAACCCGGTCACCGTCGCGCCGGAGCAGAACCTGGTGCGCCAGGGCTTTGCCCGCGAGGACCTGTTCATGGTGGTGCATGAGCAGTTCATGACCGAGACGGCGCAGATGGCCGACATCGTGCTGCCGGCGACCATGTTCATGGAGCACGACGACCTCTATTACGGCGGCGGCCACCAGCACATCTCGGTCGGCGCCGAAGCTGATCGATCCGCCCGGCGAATGCCGCAGCAATCACGAGGTGCTGCAGGGTCTCGCGCAAGCGGCTCAAGATCAGCCATCCCGGCTACGAGATGACGCCGCGCGAATTGATCGACGCCACCTTGAAGCTCAGCGGCCATGGCGACATCGCGGGCCTCGAGGCCGATATCTGGCGCGACCTGCAGCCGGACTTCCGCACCTCGCATTATCTCGACGGCTTTGCGCATGCCGACAGGAAATTCCACTTCAAGGCCGATTGGGCGCGTCCGCCGCTGGGCCTGAAGATGGGCGACATCGACGCGATGCCGGGCCTGCCCGACCACTGGCGCGTCATCGAGGAGGCGGACGAGGCGCATCCGTTCCGGCTTGCGACCAGCCCGTCGCGCTCGTTCCTCAACACCTCCTTCAACGAGACGCCGTCGTCGCAGGCCCGCGAGGGCAAGCCCTCGGTGATGATCCATCCGCTCGATGCCGCTTCGCTCGATATCGCCGACGGCGATGCCGTGACGCTCGGCAATACGAGGGGCGAGACCTCGCTGATCGCCAAATATTTCGACGGCGTCCGCCGCGGCGTGCTGATCGCGGAATCCGATCCATCCGAACCGCGACCATATCGGCGGCAAGGGCATCAACGTGCTCACCGGCGCCGAGGTGGTGGCGCCGATCGGCGGCGCCGCGTTCCACGACAACAAGGTCTGGATCCGGAAAGCGTCCGCCGCCTGAGCGAAGCGCTTCCGCTTGCAGTCGGCGGCAATCCCGCAAATGTTTCGCCGCAGGAAACGAACAAGCGGGCGAAGTCATGACCGACACAGCGTCATCCTCGAAAAGCGCGGGCAGGCGTTCTGGATCACCATCAACCGGCCGGACAAGCGCAACGCGATCAACGGCGACGTCATTGCCGGCATCTCGCAAGGGCTATCGCCAGGCGCATGAGGACAGGGACGTCCGCGTCATCGTGCTGACCGGCGCGGGCGACAAGGCGTTCTGCGCCGGCGCCGACCTCGCAAACTCCGGCGCGGCGTTCGCGCGCGACTTCTCCATGCCCAACTCCGACTATGCCGATCTGCTGCGGCAGGCGCAGAACGCGACCAAGCCCGCGATCGCGCGCGTCGGCGGCACCTGCATGGCCGGCGGCATGGGGCTGCTGTGCATGACCGACATGGCGGTCGCCGCCGACCACGCCATCTTCGGCCTGCCCGAGGTCAAGGTCGGCGTGTTCCCGATGCAGGTGCTGAGCCTGTTGCAGTCGATCGCGCCGCCGCGGCAGGTCAGCGAATGGGCGCTGACCGGCGAGCCCTTCGACGCGAAGGCCGCGCACGCGCCGGCCTCGTCAACTACGTCGTGCCGCTCGGCCGAGCTCGACGCCAAGACGTCGACTGGCTGATCGCGCTCGCCTCGTCGACAAGTCGCCGACCGCGATCCGCCGCGGCAAGTACGCGATGCGCGCCATCGCCTCGATGTCGTTCGACGAGAGCATCGCCTACACCGAGAGCCAGATCGCGATCCTCGCCATGACCGAGGACGCCAAAGAGGGCTCAAGGCGTTCGGCGAGAAGCGCAAGCCGGTGTGGACGGGGAGGTACGGCGTCTCCGGCGAGCTCGTATTCACATGTCAAACAGCGACTGTCGTGTCCGGCGACGGCCGGCTCCAGATTCCAGAGACTGTCGGTTCAAGCTGACGTCTCTGGAATGCTGGGTCGCCTCGCTTGCCCGGGCGACGACATCGAGAAGACAGGAAGCGCATTCCCGCGGCGCGATTGCGTCCGGGTTTTGCGATATCCGTGACCCTCCAAAGATCAGAGGGCGCAGGGAATGCCGGGTGCACGCCGCACCCACTGCCTTGCGTGCAAAACAAAAAGACGCACGCAGGCCAACACAGGTACGCCGAAATCACTCCGGCACTCCCTGCGCAATGGCTTTACGGCTTACTTCGCGCTCTCCCCGGAGTACCGGGCTTGTTAGCCTCCGTCGCCCATCGATCTGCGTTTCGGCCGCAAGGCCGAATCGCATCTCAATGGACTTGACCCCAGCGTCGGGGGGACAGGACCACGCGGCTTGACCGTACGCTTCAGCGTGCATCGTCTGCGCGCCTCGCGCGTCCATCGCATCCCGCCCCACGTTTGGTGACGATTGGCCTAACGTCCCTCGTGTCGAGGCGGGGTGACTTCGTTAAATCATAAATTCTGCGTTTCGGAAAGAAGAATATTTTTGCGAGGGCCGGACTTGACACGATGAATCGAGGTGTTTTGCCCGTCGTGTCGTGAGAGCAACAGTGTCGCATTCAGCGCCTATGACCGCAGCGGCCGCGCAAAACTGAGCTCGTGGCCGTCTGGATCGGTCAAATGGAAATAGCGCTCGCCCCATTCGGCGTCGCGCGGCGTCGTCGATGGCTCGAAGCCCGCCGCCAGCGCGCGCCGATACATGGCGTCGACGTCGCCGACATAGAAGATCGCGCGGCCCCACCATGACCATTGCTTCTCCTTCGGCTGGGCGATGACATTGAGATAGCCGCTGCCGGCGCGAAAGCTGGTGAAGGACGACGCTTCGCCGCCGTGCAGAATTTCGAAGCCGAGCGCGGTGTAAAACCGCACGCTGCGCTGCATGTCATGGGTCGCGAGCGTGATCGCGCTGATGGATTCGATCATCGACGCCATCTCCATGCGGCTCAACTCGTCACCGCGCCCGCCGTGGTCTCCTGTCCGCGGCCCTTGCGCCAGACCGGATCGGGGCGCGACCACAGCACCTTGTCGCGGATCGCCTCGGCCAGCGCCTCCGCCTGCACGGCGAGGAAGCGCGTGCCTTTCTCCGCCGTGGCGGTGCGCGGGTCGCCCCAGGTGCCGGTGACCGGCGCGCGCTCGGAGAAGGAGTAGAACCGCGAGAAGCCGGCCGGCGCGTGCGACCCGCGCGGGCGCCTGCTGCATGGCTTCGTCGAGCTTGTCCTTTTTCACGATATCGCCCGCGATCGCCATCATCATCGACGTCTCGCCCTCGCAGGCATGTTTGGCGCCGGTATCGACCTCGAAGATCGGAGCGAGCTTGTCGCGCGCCAGGAACCACGGCGTGGTCGCGACGATCGGCATGTCCCAGGCCACCGCCAGCTCGCGGCAGGCCACCGCCAGCGGATCGATGTTGCCGCCATGGCCGTTGACGATCAGCAGGCGGGCAAAGCCGATGGCGCGCAGCGAGCGCACGATGCTTTCGAGGATCGCGCGATAGGCGGCATAGTCGACGCTGATGGTGCCGCCGAACGGCAGATGATGCTCGCTCAGGCCGAGCCACAGGCCGGGCAGCACGGCGACGGGAGTATCGTTCGCCACCAGCCGTGCGGCCGCGATCGCAGCGGCGCTGGCGCTCGCGGTGTCGGTGATCACGGGCAGATGCGGCCCGTGCTGCTCCAGCGAACCCGCGGGCAGGATCGCCAGCGCGCCCTCGCGCGCGGCGATCGCGCGCAAATCCGGCGCGGTCATGCGCGCCCATTCGACTTCGATGCTCATGGCGGTCTCCTCGAAATGATGGTGTGTTGCGAACAGCGCGAGGCGCTACCCCGGATTGGCCTTCAGCCCGGCGGCCTCGATGCCGGCGATGGCGCAAATCTCGTCATTGTCCGAGGTGTCGCCGGAGACGCCGACCGCGCCGAGCAGGGTCGCGCCGTCCTGGATCAGCACGCCGCCGGGCACCGGCACCAGGCGTCCCTGCGCCAGCGTGTTCACCGCGCTGACGAAATAGGCCTGCTCCTGCGCGCGCTGGAACAGCGCGCGCGAGCCCATGCCCATCGCGAGCGCGCCATAGGCCTTGCCGTGGGCGATCTCGGCGCGCATCAGGCTGGTGCCGTCCTGCGCCGCCGTGACCTTCACCGCGCCGCGCACGTCGAGGATGGTGACGACCAGCGGCTTGAGTTTCTTCTCGACCGCCTTGGCCAGCGCCGCGTCGAGGATTTTGCGGGCGATGTCGAGGGTCAGTTCAGCCATGGATGTTGTCCTTGTTGAGAGATGAAGATTTCGCGCGATCGAGGCTGATCGCGAGCACGCGCGCGGCGTGAAGCGCCTCGCGCGGCGTGCCGTCCTTGATCTGGTGGCGGCAGGAGGTGCCGTCGGCGACGATGATGGTCGAGCTGTCGGCGCGCCGCACGGCGGGCAGCAGCGACAGCTCGGCCATCTGCGATCGAGGCGCTCATAGGTGTCGGCGCCATAGCCGAAGGCGCCCGCCATGCCGCAGCAGGAGGACTCGACGATCTCGACCTCGAGATCGGGGATCAGCCGCAGCGCCTGCTCGACCGGCTTGAACGCGCCGAAGGATTTCTGGTGGCAATGGCCGTGCAGCAGCACCTTGCCGCCGATCGCGCCGAGCGGCAGCTTCAGCCGGCCGGCTCTTGGCCTCGCGCACCAGAAATTCCTCGAACAGCAGCGCATGCGCGCTGATCGCTTTCGCGGTCTCATCCTTGCGCAGCGCCAGCAACTCGTCGCGCAGCGTGAGCAGGCAGCTCGGCTCCAGTCCCACGATCGGCACGCCGCGCGCGGCGAACGGCGCGTAGGTCTGCAACGAGCCGGTCGAGCTCGGCGCGCGCCTCGTCGACCAGGCCGGCGGAGAGGAAGGTGCGGCCGCAGCACAGCGGGCGAGCTGCCGCTCGCCGGCTTCGGCAGATGCACGCGATAGCCGCCCGCGACGAGCACGCGCAGCGCGGCGTCGAGATTCTCGCGCTCGTAAGTGCGGTTGAAGGTGTCGGCGAACAGCACGACCTCGGGGCCATCGGCCGGGCCGACCGCCTCGGCTGTCGCTGTGGAAGGTGTCGCTGCGGAACGCGGGCAGGGCGCGCTTGGCGCTGATGCCGGCAATCTTCTCGAACAGCGCGCGCAGCAATGAGCTGCTGTTGCGCAAATTGGCGAGCCACGCGAAGCGCGAGGCGAGCGGCGCATAGCGCGGGAGATAGCCGACCAGCCGGTCGCGCAGCGACAGGCCGCGGCTTGCGACCCGCGCGGCCAGCACCTCGATCTTCATCCTGGCCATGTCGACGCCGATCGGGCACTCGTGCCGGCAGGCCTTGCAGGAGACGCACAGCTTCAGCGTCTCCATCATCTCGTCGGAGGCCAGCGCGTCCGGACCCGAGCTGGCCGGAGATCGCAAGCCGCAGCGTGTTGGCGCGCCCGCGCGTGACATCCTTTTCGTCGCGCGTCGCGCGATAGGACGGGCACATCACGCCGCCCTCGAGCTTGCGGCAGGCGCCGTTGTTGTTGCACATCTCGACCGCGCCCTGGAAACCGCCGCCCGCGCCCGTATAGGCCGACCAGTCGAGCACGGTCTTCAATTCGCGCACGCGATAGTCCGGCGGATAGCGGAACAGCGTGCGGTCATCCATTTTGGGCGGATCGACGATCTTGCCGGGATTGAGCACATTGTCCGGGATCGAAGCGGTGCTTCACTTCCCTGAAGTCGGCGACGATGCGCGCGCCGAACATCGCCTCGTGGAATTCCGAGCGCACGATGCCGTCGCCATGCTCGCCGGAATGCGAGCCCTTGTACTCGCGCACCATGGCGAAGGTTTCTTCGGCGATGGCGCGCATCGCCTTGCACGTCTTTCTCCAGCCGCAGGTTCAGCACCGGGCGGACATGCAGGCAGCCTTCGCTGGCATGCGCATACATGGTGCCGTGGGTGCCGTGCTTGGCGAAGATCTTGTTGAGGCGATCGGTGTAGTCGGCGAGATGCGGCAGCGGCACCGCGCAATCCTCGACAAAGGAGACGGGCTTGCCGGCCTCCTTCATCGACATCATGACGTTGAGGCCGGCGGCGCGGAAATCCGCGATCGCGGTCTGCAGCGCCGGCTCGATCACCTCGACCACGCCGCCCCATTTGCGCTGCGGATTGTTCCAGCCGAAGCCGAGATCGGCCATCAGCTCGGTGAGCTGCTTCAGCTTTTGCAGATTGTCGGCCTGATCCTCCTCGGCGAACTCGACCACCAGCACCGCGTCGGGATCGCCGCGCACGGCGGCTGCGATCACAGGCTTGAACATCTCGATGTCGCGCCCGAGCGCGATCATGGTGCGGTCGACCAGCTCGACCGCGATCGGCTTCAGCTTGACCAGATGCTGGGCGGCATCCATCGCCTCGTAGAAGCTGCCGAAATGGCAGACGCCGACCGCCCTGTTGCGGATCACCGGCCACAGCTTCAGCTCGACCTTGGTGGTGAAGGCGAGCGTGCCTTCGGAGCCGACCAGGAGATGCGCCATGTTGTTGGCGGCGTTGCGCGGGGTCAGCGCATCCAGATTGTAGCCGCCGACCCGGCGCTGCACCTTCGGAAATTTGTCGGCGATCTCGTCGGCCTCGCGCGCGCCGAGATCGAGCATGTCGCGAAACAGCGCGAGGCCGGAGTCCGGCGCATTGACGTGCGCGAGATCGCGCGGCACCTCGCCGAAATGCATCTGCGTGCCGTCCGCGAGCGCGGCATCGAGCGAGATCGTGTTGTCGCGCATGGTGCCGTAGCGCAAGCGAGCGGCCGCCGCAGGAATTGTTGCCGGCCATGCCGCCGATGGTGGCGCGCGAGGCCGTGGAGACGTCGACCGGAAACCACAGGCCGTGTTTTTTCAGTTGCCGGTTGAGATCGTCGAGCACGATGCCGGGCTCGACCACGCAGCTGCGGTTTGCGACGTCGAGCGAGATGATGCGGTTCAGATGTTTCGAGAAGTCGATGACGATGCCGTCATTGACGGTCTGGCCGCATTGCGAGGTGCCGCCGCCGCGCGGGGTGACGATGCGGCCGTCGTCGCGCGCAATCGCGAGCGCCCGCAGCGCCTCGTCCATGGTGCGCGGCACCACCACGCCCGCGGGCATGATCTGGTAGAACGAGGCATCGGTCGCGTAACGGCCGCGGCTGAAGCGATCGAACAGCACGTCGCCCGATGATCTCGCGCCGCAGGCGGGTGGCGAGGGCGCTATCGTTGGCCGAATTGCTGGTTTTGCCGGCCTGCGCCGCCATGGGATGGTCTCGTACTTTCGTCTCGCTTCTCTTGCCCGCCGCGGCTCGAGCTTGGCAAGGCAAAGGCCTCGATCACCTATGCGTTGCCGCGTCCTGCGGAATGCAGGACAGGGCGGCTGGATCGTGTTATCCGGAAAGCTTGCGACGCCAACGAGGGATGCCCGCCATGACCGCGCACCAGGGACGGCACTTTCTGCAAATTCCGGGTCCGAGCCCGGTTCCCGACCGCGTCCTGCGCGCCATGGACATGCCGGTCATGGATCACCGCAGCGCCGAATTCGGCGAGCTCGGGCGCAAGGTTCTCGAAGGCAGCCAGAAGGTGTTCCAGACCGCCGGGCCCGGTGGTGATCTTTCCTTCCTCCGGCACCGGCGCGTGGGAGGCGGCGATCGTCAACACGCTCTCGCCGGGCGACAAGGTGCTGATGGTCGAGACCGGACATTTCGCCACGCTGTGGCACAACATGGCCAAGCGCTGGGGCATCGAGGTCGATTTCATTCCCGGCGACTGGCGCCGCGGCGCCGATCCCGCCGAGCTCGAGGCGAAGCTCACCGCCGACAAGGCGCATGCGATCAAGGCCGTCATGGTCGTGCACAACGAGACCTCGACGGGCGCGACCAGCCGCGTCGGCGAGATCCGCGCCGCGATCGACCGCGCCGCCATCCGGCGCTGTTGATGGTCGACACCATCTCCTCGCTCGGATCGGTCGATTACCGGCATGACGAATGGAAGGTCGACGTCAGCGTCAGCTGCTCGCAAAAGGGATTCATGCTGCCGCCGGGGCTCGGCTTCAACGCGATCTCGGAGAAGGCGCGCGCGGCCTCGAAGACCAACAAGATGCCGCGCTCCTATTGGGATTGGGAGGAGATGCTCAAGCCCAACGCGAAAGGCTTCTTCCCCTACACGCCGGCGACCAATCTGCTCTACGGCCTGCGCGAGGCGATCGCGATGCTGCTGGAGGAGGGGCTCGACAAGGTGTTCGCGCGGCACCAGCGGCTTGCGGCGGCGACGCGCGCGGCCGTCAACCATTGGGGCCTCGAGGTGCTGTGCCAGGAGCCGCGCGATTTCTCGCCGGTGCTTGACCGCCGTGCTGATGCCGCCCGGGCATGATGCCGATCAAGTTCCGCAAAGTCGTGCTCGACAATTACAACATGTCGCTGGGCTCGGGCCTGTCCAAGGTCGCCGGCAAGGTGTTCCGGATCGGCCATCTCGGCGAGTGCAACGAGCTGACCCTGCTGGCGGCGCTGACCGGCGTCGAGATGGGGCTGTCGGCGGCCGGCGTGCCGCACCGCGCCGGCGGCGTCGATGCCGCCATGAGCACTCTGGAGCAGCGCTCGCAGAGCAATGTCGCGCAGCTGAAGGTGGTCGGACATTGAGGCGTCGGAAGGCAGTTAACCCCGCCTGCCGAATAGGCCGAATTTCCGGTTCAAGCCCTGCGTCCAGGGCATTGACGGCGCTGGCTGATCGCGGGACAAGCCCGCCGAATAATGCTATTCGGACCGCCCCGCCGCGACGCCGCCGGCGGGATACTTCAAGACCGGGAAGGACGCCCATGACGACCGTGCATACTGGAAGGCATTTCCTCCAGATTCCAGGACCGACCAACATCCCCGACCGGGTGCTGCGGGCCATGGACATGCCCGGTCTCGATCATCGCGGTCCGGAATTCGCCGAGATCGGCTTTGCCGTGCTGGCCGGCATGCAGCGCATGTTCCGCACCAAACAGCCCGTGATCATCTATCCCTCGTCCGGCACCGGCGCCTGGGAAGCCGCCATCGTCAACACGCTGCAGCCCGGCGACAAGGTGTTGATGTGCGAGACCGGCCAGTTCGCCGTGCTCTGGCGCGGCATCGCCGACAAGTTCAAGCTCGACGTCGAGTTCATTCCGGGCGACTGGCGCCATGGCGCCGATCTCGAGCAGGTCGAGGCGCGGCTTTCCGCCGACAAGACGCACAAGATCAAGGCCGTCTGCGTGGTCCACAACGAGACCTCGACCGGCTGCGTCACCTCTCCGCTGGAAGTGCGCAAGATCATGGACCGCGCCAAACATCCGGCGCTGCTGATGGTCGACACCATCTCCGGCCTCGGCTCGATGGAATATGAGCACGACGCCTGGGGCATCGACATCTCGGTGGCGGGCTCGCAGAAGGGCCTGATGCTGCCGCCGGGGCTCGGCTTCAACGCGGTCTCGGAAAAGGCGCTCGCGGTCGCCAAGGCCAATCCCGCCTTGCGTTCCTACTGGGAGTGGGAAGAGGTCATCGCCTTCAACAAGGTCGGCACCTTCCCGTACACGCCCGCCGATCAACCTGCTGTTCGGCCTGCGCGAAGCCATCAGGATGCTGGAAGAGGAGGGCATGGAGAACGTGTTCGCCCGCCACCGGCGCCACAGCGAGGCGACGCGCGCGGCGTGCAAGGTGTGGGGACTGGAGACGCAATGCCAGGAGCAGGGCGCGCATTCGCCGGCGCTCACCGGCGTGCGGATGCCCGATGGCCACGACTCCGACCATTTCCGCAAGGTGGTGCTGGAGAATTTCGACATGTCGCTCGGCACCGGCCTCAACAAGGTCAAGGGCAAGGTGTTCCGCATCGGCCATATCGGCCACTTCAACGATCTGATGCTGATGGGCACGCTGTCGGGCGTCGAGATGGGTCTCGATCTCGCGCACGTGCCGCATCGCGCGGGCGGCGTGGTCGCGGCGATGGACGTGCTGAAGCGCCGCGAGCAGGCCGCCATGCCGAAGGCCGCGGTGGCCTGAGGTCGACAACAAGCTTCGACAACAAAGGAAGAGTGCGATGAACGCTCCCGTCTCCACCTCCGAAGACCTGCTCTATTCCGTCGAGAACGGCATCGCGCGGCTGACCTTCAACCGGCCGCAGGCGCGCAACGCGCTGACCTTTGCGATGTACGAGCAGATGGCCTCGATCTGCGAGGACATCAACGCCGACCGCTCGATCAAGGCGCTGATCATGACCGGCACCGGCGACAAGGCGTTCGCCTCGGGCACCGACATCTCGCAGTTCCGCGCCTTCAAGACCGCGCAGGATTCGCTCGACTACGAGGCGCGGATCGACCGCGTGCTCAGCACGCTGGAGAAATGCCGCGTGCCCGTGATCGCGGCGATCGCCGGCGCCTGCACCGGCGGCGGCGCGGGCATCGCGGCCTGCTGCGATATCCGCATCGGCACCGCGTCGGCGCGGATCGGCTTTCCGATCGCGCGCACGCTCGGCAACTGCCTGTCGATGTCCAACATCTCGCGCATGGTTGCGCTGGTCGGACCCGCGCGCACCAAGGACATGATCTTCACGGCGCGGCTGGTGGAAGCGCCGGAGGCGCTGGCGCTCGGCCTGCTCAACGAGATCGTGCCCGACGTCGCGACCTTGCAGCGCCGCGCCGACGAGACGGCGAAGCTCGTTGCATCGCACGCGCCGCTGACGATGGAGACCGCCAAGGAGGCGGTGCGCCGCATCCGCCGGACGCTGTCGCGCGACGAGGGTGAGGATCTCATCCTTAAGGCCTACATGAGCGAGGATTTTCGCGAGGGAATGGACGCTTTCCTGAACAAGCGCACGCCAAACTGGAAGGGCAAATAAGCCATTCTCGCGACGCGTGTATTTGTTCCCGGATGGAACCGCGCTCGTCGTATCGCCCGCACGTCAATGTTGACGCCGTCGCAACCACAGGAATAAGATTGCCTCCGGTTGTGTGCGTAGTCCCGCGTTTTCAGCCAGTAACTGCGCAGAGTTTTTGAATTTCGTTGTGACCGCGTTTTACAACCACAAAGTCATTAAACTGAAAACAGACGTCGATAATTCTTGACGACGCGACCGTGCCGGCCCGCATCATTGCCTTTCTCTTCTCCTGACGCCGAACACGGCTTGCGATTACGCCAAAGCTGATCACCGCGCTGCCACCTCGACGTGGCGGCGTGCCTACGGCAACGCACGCAGGGGTTCCTAATGACCGATCATAATCCGGTTTTCACGTGTTTGTCCGCGATTCGGAAACCTCGGCGACCTTGCCGATACAGCGACACCCCCATCACGACCAGCCATTTGACAGCGGTGGAGCGGCTTGGTCCTTCCGGCGCCAATGCAATTCCACCTGGTCAAGACGTCTCAATTTCTTCGACGCTATCGACCTGCTCTGTCGCGGGTCACGCCTGAACCAGCCCTGAGTTCTCGAATCCGCAGTTAAATCAATTCCATCAAGGGAGATCGCAATGACGACCATCACCGGGACCAACCAGAACGACAATCTCACCGGCACCAATGGATCCGACACCATCAATGGTCGTCAGGGCAACGACGTCATCAACGGCCTCGACGGCAACGACACCATTATCGCCGGCAATGGCAACAACACGCATCACCGACGGCGACGGAAACGATACCATTACGGCCGGCAACGGTAACAACACCGATCACCGCCGGCAACGGCAACGACACCGTCACGGCCGGGCAATGGCGTCAACAACATTACTGTCGGAAACGGCACCGACACGACGTCGGCGTGGTCAACACCATCGTTCCGCGCCCGACACCTCACTACCGGCAACGGCGGCAACACGATTACTGCCGGTTCCGGCAATGACGTGATCCCGACCGGCAACGGCAACGACACCGTCAATGCCGGGGCGGGCAACGACCAGGTCTCTACGACCGGTGGCAACGATCTCGTCATCTACAACATGTCGGCAGAACATCGGCTCCCACGACACCGCTAACGGCGGCAAGGGCGACCGACACGCTGCAACTGCAACTGACGCAGCAGCAGTTCAACAGCGCGGCCGTGCAGGCTGATCTTACGGCCTATAACGCATTCCTGGCGGCGCACGCAGAAGTCCAGGCACCGACACCGGGCCGACCTTCCATTTCACGGCATTCGACTTGTCGGTCTCCAATTTCGAGCAGCGTCAATGTCGTTATCGTCAACTCGCCCGTGGTCATCACCAGCGGACCGGAATCGAGCACGGTCGCCGAGCAGGACAACACCACCGGTTCGGCCGCGCCCGACACCACGCCGACCACGCCGGCGGGCACGCTGAACTTCACCGATGCCGACACCGGCGACACCCACACCGTGACGGTGACGCTGGCGTCCACGTCCAGCGCCGTGCCGGCGGCGACGCAGGCCGACCTCGCCACCGCCGTGACGACGGTGCTGCACGACTCCACCGGCACCGGCAACGGCAGCATCGACTGGAACTTCAGCATTGCCGACAAGGATCTCGACTTCCTCTCGGCCGGCCAGACGCTGACGGTCGACTACAATGTCAAGGTCAGCGACGGCTCCACCAACTCGACCCAGACGGTCGAACTGACCATCACCGGCGCCAACGATGCGGTGGCGATCACCAGCGGGCCGGAGTCGGCGTCGCTGACCGAGCAGCCCAACACCGTCGGATCGCCGACGCCGGACACCACGCCGGTGCAGACGCTCGCCTTCAACGATGTCGATCTCGCGGACACCCACAGTGTCAGCGTGGCGCTCGACTCCGCGGTGTGGTCGGCGAACCCGGACTTCGTGCCGGCAGACACGCTCAACGACCTGCAGAACGCGATCATCACCACGCTGCATGATTCCACCGGCACCGGTCACGGCGGCATCGACTGGAACTTCAGCCTTCCGGACAAGGACCTGGATTTCCTCAATGCCGGCGACACGCTGACGATGACCTACGACATCACGGTCAGCGACGGCAGCACCACCTCGACCCAGCAGGTGACGGTGACCGCGACCGGTACGGCCGATCCCTCGCTGGTCCTTCCGGCGAGTACCGACGTCTTCGACAGTCCGTTTACCGACGCCGGCAACGTCGTGGCGGTCGGCAACGCCATCACCGACCCGGGCGACCAGCCCGGCGATGCCTCCACCACGCTCGCCATCACGGCGGTCAACGGCAGCGCCGCCAATGTCGATACCTTCATCAATACCACCTACGGCCAGCTGTTCGTCGATTCGAGCGGCTTCTACGAGTTCGTGGCGAACGCCGCGTTCGATGCGCTGACGCCCAGCGACAATCCGACCGAGACATTCAACATCACCGTCACCAACAGCCTCGGCCAGAACTACGACACCACGCTGACCCTCAACATCCACGGCGCCGACGACGCGCCGATCGTCACCTCGGCCGACGTTGTCGGATCGGTGACGGAGGATGCCGGGCCGACGCTGCTGACCAACGGCGGCTTCGAGACCGGCGACCTCACCGGCTGGACCGCGACCGGCTCCGACATCCAGGCCGAGTTCCTCGGGCTCGGCGGCCCGTTCGGCAACTATCAGCGCGGTGCTCGCACCGCCCGGCGGGGTCGGCACGGAAACCCTCACGCAGGATGTCGCCACCACCGCCGGCACGCACTATCTCGTGAGCTTCACGGTGTTCGGCGATCCCGAAGTCCGGCCACAATGAACTCGTCGCGAGCTGGAACGGGGTCAATCTGCTCGACCTCGTCGACAACAACGGCGGGCCTCGTCACCTACACGTTCGACGTGGTCGGCGACGGCTCGTAGCGACCCGCTGTCGTTCACCTATTCCGACGACGGCAACGGCATCATCCTGGACAACGTGTCGGTCGCTCCGAGACGCCGGTCCTGCGGCCGAAAGCACCAACGGCCATATCGCCTTCACCGACGTCGAGACCGGCGATACCCACACCGTGATCGGTCACCCCGGACGGCGCCGGCTATGTCGGCACCTTCACGCTCGATCCGGTGACGGAATCGTCCGGAAGCGGTTCGACCGACTGGCACTTCACGGTCGAACAATGCGGACATCCAGTTCCTGGCGCAGGGACAGGTGCTGACCCAGACCTACGGTGTCGCCATTACCGACGAGAACGGCGCCACCACCATCCAGGACATCGCGGTCGCGATCAACGGCACCAACGACGCGCCGACGGCGGTCGGCGAAACCGTCGTCACCGATGCCGGCGCCAACGGCACCGTCGACATCCCGACCTGGGCGCTGACGGCGAACGACACCGATCCGGATACGACCGATCATCTGTCGATCAGCCACATCGTCTCGGCCAGCGGCGGCGCCACGTCGAACAACTCGACCGACGTGTTCTTCTTCGACGATGCGACGCCGGGCGGCTCGTTCGACTACCAGTCCACCGACGGGATCGCGACCAGCAACACGGCGACCGCGACCATCGTCAACAACGCCACCAACGCCACGACGTTGACGGCGCCGGAAGCGGCGATTCGATCCTGATCGCCACCAACGGCACCGAAACGTTGCAGGGCGGCGCCGGCAACGACATCCTGATCGGCAATTCCGGCAGCCATACGATGAGCGGCGGCGGCGGCAACGACACGTTCGCCTTCCTCCACTCCACCGACGGTCCGGGCATCATCACCGACTTCAACAACACGACCCAGCACGACCACATCGCCGTCTCCGCCAGCGGATATGGCGGCGGGCTGACGGCCGGCATGGACGTGTCGTCGACCTTCGAAACGTCGGAACGACAACCAGTTCTCCGGCTCCGGTGCCGAGTTCCACTTCGACACCGCCAACCAGACGCTGTACTTCAGCTCCGACGGCAGCCAGGCCAACGCGATCGCGGTGACCAGCGTGCAGAACGGCGTGGTGCTCACTCCGCACGACCTCATGATCGTGTAAGGCGCCTCGTCGCATCGACAGCCTCAACGCGGGCTTTCGAGCCCGCGTTTTGCTTTTCGGCCGTGGCTGCGCGGCCCTCATTCCAAAGTCATACGGCCGCGAGCGGCTCGCGGCTTGAACTGGCGGCCATTATCCGCACAATGGCGGCCAACCGATCTTCGGTTTTCACCAAGCCAAACAAATCGATAGGGAAGAAACGCGTGCGAAACATCATGACGGCGGCGGCCGCCCTTTCGGCCATGCTCGCAAGCGCGCCGGCGATCGCCGCCGGCTGGGAGCCGACCAAGCCGGTCGAGATCGTGGTGGCGGCCGGCGCCGGCGGCGCCTCCGACCAGATGGCGCGGATGATGCAGGCCGCGATCCAGAAGAACAATCTGATGAAGCAGCCGATGGTGGTCTCGCTGAAGGGCGGCGCGTCGGGCGCGGAAGCCTTGATGTACATGAAGTCCAGCGAGGGCGACGCGAACAAGGTCCTGATCGCCTATTCGCTGATCTACATGCTGCCGCTGTCGGCCAAGATCCCCTTCAACTGGCGCGAGCTGACGCCGGTCTCGGTGATCGCGCTCGACCAGTTCGTGCTGTGGGACAATGCCAACGGCCCGAAGAACGTGAAGGAGTTCATCGAGGCCGCGAAGGCCGCGAGCTCGCCGTTCAAGATGGGCGGCACCGGCTCCAAGCGCGAGGACCACGTGCTGACCGTGTTCGTCGAGCAGAAGACCGGCGCGAAATTCTCCTATCTGCCGTACAAGTCCGGCGGCGAGGCCGCGACCCAGCTGGTCGGCGGCCACACCGAGTCCAACGTCAACAATCCCAGCGAAAACCTCGAAGTGTGGCGGGCAGGGCAGGTGCGCGCGCTCTGCGTGTTCGACAAGGAGCGCATCGCCTACACCTCGAAGGTCACCGAGACGCCAGTCCTGGCACGACATCCCGACCTGCAAGGAGGAGGGGCTCGACGTGCAGTATCTGATGCTGCGCGCCATGTTCCTGCCGGGCAAGGTGACGCCGCGAGCAGCAGGCGTTCTATGTCGACCTGTTCCAGAAGGTGACGCAGACGGCGGAATACAAGGACTACATGGAGAAGCAGGCGCTGAAGCCGATCTTCCTCACCGGCAAGGACATGGTCCAGTTCCTCGAGGAGGACGACAGCTCAACAAGTCGCTGATGACAGAAGCGGGATTTGTCGCGAAGTAGCGGCGACCAGTGGCGACGGCACCGCGCATCGCGTCGCCTCGACAGCCAGGCGCGGCCTGAGGTCGCGGTCCCCGAATTCCTCGATTTGCCGGCTGATCGAACCCGGCGGCATTGGCATACGTAATAATCCCGGCTAAAGAGACATCGTAGAGGCGGACGCTTCGGTGAGATTTCTCCGTCGAATCAATCCGATACCGATCGAAGCGCCGCCCTGAGGCTGGCGTACCAACTGGGACCCGCGACCGCGTATCCATGTCCAGTTCCGAAATCGAGATCGTCGTCGACGATCCCACCGCGCCGGAGGACGATTCGCCGGCGGTCACCTGCAACCGCACCGTCGAGATCGTGGTCGCGCTGCTGCTGCTGGCGCTGGCGGCGACGCTCGGCTGGGACAACTGGCGCACCGGCATCGGCTGGGATTCGACCGGCCCGCAGCCCGGCTATTTCCCGTTCTATCTGTCGGTCATCCTGGCCGGCGCCAGCCTCTACGGCCTGATCGCAGCCTTGCTGTCGCGTGAGGACGCATTGAAGACCTTCGTGACGCGGGCGCAGCTTCGCCGCGTCATGGCGGTGTTCGTGCCGACGCTGCTGTTCTGCCTGGTCACGCAGTTTCTCGGGCTCTATGTCGCGAGCTTCCTCCTGATCGCGAGCTTCATGCGCCTGGTCGGCAAGATCGCGCTGTGGAAGTCGCTGCTGACCGCCTTCATCTTCACCGCGATCATGTTCGTCACCTTCGACATCGCGTTCGACGTCATCATGCCGAAGGGGCCGCTCGAAGCGGCCTTCGGCTACTAAGAGGCCGGGAAGCGACATGGAAGCCTTCGGCCTGCTCCTGCACGGTTTCGCCGTCCTGCTGACCTGGAAGACGCTGGCGCTGATGATGGTCGGGCCTCGTGCTCGGCGTCTTCGTCGGCGTGCTGCCCGGCCTCGGCGGCCCGAACGGCGTTGCGATCCTGCTGCCGCTGACCTTCACCATGGACCCGACCTCGGCCATCGTGATGCTGTCCTGCATCTACTGGGGCGCGCTGTTCGGCGGCGCCATCACCTCGATCCTGTTCAACATTCCCGGCGAAGCCTGGTCGGTCGCGACCACCTTCGACGGCTATCCGATGGCGCAGCAGGGCAGGGCGGCGGAAGCGCTGACCGCGGCGTTCACCTCCTCCTTCATCGGCTCGCTGGTCGCGGTGCTGCTGATCACCTTCCTGGCGCCGCTGATCTCGTCTTTCGCGCTGAAATTCGGTCCGCCGGAATTCTTCGCGGTGTATCTGTTGACCTTCTGCTCCTTTGTCGGCCTCGGCCGCGAGGCCAAGCACAAGACCGTCATCTCGATGTCGCTCGGGCTGTTGCTCGCCGGCGTCGGCATGGACACGGTGTCCGGCCAGTTGCGCATGACGTTCGGTTCCGCGGAACTGTTGCGCGGCATCAACTTCCTGGTCGCGGTGATCGGTCTGTTCGGCATCAGCGAAATCCTGCTGACCATGGAGGAGCGGCTGGCGCTGCGCGGACACGCCGCCAGCATCAGCCTGCGCGTCGTGCTCTCGGTCTGGAAGGACCTGCCGAAATACTGGGTGACGCTGCTGCGCTCGTCCTTCATCGGCTGCTGGCTCGGCATCACGCCGGGCGGCGCGATCGCCGCGTCCTTCATGGGCTACAATCTCGCCAAGCGCTTCTCCAAGGACCCGGACAGTTTCGGCAAGGGCCGCATCGAGGGCGTGTTCGCGCCGGAAACCGCGGCGCACGCCTCGGGCACCTCGGCGCTGCTGCCGATGCTCGCGCTCGGCATTCCCGGCTCCGGCACCGCGGCGATCCTGCTCGGCGGGTTGATGGTGTGGGGCCTCAATCCCGGTCCGCTGCTGTTCGTCGACCACAAGGATTTCGTCTGGGGCCTGATCGCCTCGATGTATCTCGGCAACATCGTCGGCCTCGTGCTGGTGCTCACCACCGTGCCGATCTTCGCCTCGATCCTGCGCGTGCCGTTCGCCGCGGTCGCGCCGATGATCGTGGTGTCCTGCGCGATCGGCGCCTATGCGATCCAGAACGCGATGTTCGACATCTGGCTGATGCTGGGCTTCGGCGTGGTCGGTTACGTCTTCAAGAAGATCGGCATTCCGCTTGCGCCGTTCACGCTGGCGCTGGTGCTCGGCAGCAAGGCCGAGGATGCCTTCCGCCTGTCGATGATCGGCTCGGGCGGCGACATGCGGGTGTTCTGGTCGAACTGGCTGGTCGGCTCGATCACCACGCTCGCCATCGTGCTGCTGTTCTGGCCGGTGATCGACAAGGCGATTGCGGGCGCGGGCCGGATGTTGCGGCCGGCCAAGGCCTGAGCGCGAAAACTCGTATACGCGAAATCAATATCTTGCACGATGTTCAGTAAGCAGTGCTGTCGCAATTCCACCGCCGGTTGTTTTCGCGGTGGATGTGGCTTTCGCGTGACAGCCGATCGGCCTGCTTCGGGAGTATGGTTCCGTCCAGCGCGATTCGTTGAGGGCATGCTCATGAAACGGATTTTGTTTGGAGCATTGGCGATCGCGTCGGCATGCTTGCGACCGGCGCGCTTGCCGCCGATCTGCCGGGCTTACCAAGGCGCCGCCGCTTCCCGTCGCGGTCTACAACTGGACCGGTTTCTATGTCGGCGGCAACGTCGGCTACAGCTGGGGCAGTCGTCGAGCGACGACTCTCGACGCTGACGCAACGGTGCGTGCACGTGCTGTTCGCGAGCGCCGACGGCTTCAACATGGACGGCGTCGATCGGCGGCGGTCAGGTCGGCTACAACTGGCAGATGGACGAACTGGGTGTTCGGTATCGAAGCCGACATTCAGGCCTCCGGCCAGACGCGGCGGCCGCGCTCTTCAGCTGCGCCGGCGGCGCGCTGCGCACGCCGGCGCTCAACGATGCTCGCGGTCATGTCGGCGACACTGCGTTCGACGTCGCTGCGTTTCCGGTCGGCGACGCGCTAGCCAGAAGCTCCAGTGGTTCGGCACGCTGCGCGGCCGCATCGGCCTCGATCGTCACCCCGACGGTCCTGGTCTATGTCACCGGCGGTCTCGCCTATGGCGAGGTGAAACGTCGACGCACGTCACTAGCGGACGGACCATCGGACGTCGCGCCGGCGTCGCGGCGTTCGGCAGCACCTGCGACGCGGGTCGGCTGGACCGTCGGCGCCGGCATCGAAGGCGCGATCGGCGGCAACTGGACCGCCAAGCTCGAATATCTCTACATCGATCTCGGCACGGTGTCGGGATCGTTCGCGCACGCCGATCGTCGCGCGACCGGCGGCGGCTGCGTCGACCAGCCGCTACAGCTCGCACATCACCGACAACATCCTGCGCGTCGGTGTGAACTATCGCGTTCGGCCGGGACCGGTGGTCGCGAAGTACTGATGTCTCGTGGCTTCTCCCGAAACTCGAAAGCCCGGCCTCGTTCGCCGGGCTTTTTGTTGTCGGAGAAGCGGCGTGTTCGTCACACCACCTTGCGTTCGCGCAGGTCCTTGATCTCGTCGGCGGCAAAGCCGAACTCGGCCAGCACCTCCTCGGTGTGCTCGCCGAACTCCGGCGGCCGCGCGGCCATCTTGCTCGGCGTGCGCGACAGCATCACCGGCTGGCCGACCAGCTGGATGTGCCGGTTCTGGTCGTTCGGCACGTGCTGGGCCATGCCGAGATGCTGGACCTGCGCATCGGCGAACATCTGGTCGATCGCATAGATCGGGCCGCAGGGCACGCCGGCGGCGTTGAACTCCTTGACCCAGGTCTCGCTCGACTTCTTCTCGGTGTATTTGTTGATCTCGGCGTTGAGTGCCTTGCGGTTCTTCGAGCGGTCCGGCGCGGTGGCATATTCCGGCCGGTTCGCCAGCTCGGGCGCGCCGATCGCTTCAGCGAAGCGCTGCCAGATTCGCCCGCCCGTCGTCGCGATGTTGATATAGCCGTCGGAGGTCTTGAACACGCCGGTCGGGATCGAGGTCGGATGATCGTTGCCGGCCTGCTGCGCCACGTCCTTGTCCATCAGCCAGCGCGCGGCCTGGAAATCCAGCATGAAGATCTGCGCCTGCAACAGCGAGGTCTGCACCCACTGGCCTTCGCCGGAGACGTCGCGCTCGAGCAGCGCGGTGAGGATGCCCATGGCGCAGAACAGGCCGGCGGTGAGATCGGCGACGGGAATGCCGACCCGCATCGGCCCTTCGCCCGGCGCGCCCGTGATCGACATCAGCCCGCCCATGCCTTGCGCGATCTGATCGAAACCCGGCCGCTTGTGATAGGGGCCGTCCTGGCCGAAGCCGGAGATGCTGCCATAGACGATGCGCGGATTGATCTTCTTCACGCTCTCATAATCGACGCCGAGCTTGGTCTTCACGTCGGGACGGAAATTCTCGACCACGACGTCGGCCTGGCTTGACCAGGCGATTGAAGACCTCGAGACCCTTCGGGTCCTTCAAATTCAGCGAGATGGCCCGCTTGTTGCGGTGCAAATTCTGGAAGTCGGCGCCGTGGCGCGGCCCGCCGAGCTGCTCGCCGCCGGCGTCCTCCAGGATGGCATCGATCTTGATGACATTGGCGCCCCAATCCGCCAGCTGCCGCACGCAGGTGGGACCGGCCCGGACGCGGGTGAGGTCGAGCACGGTGAAGCGGGACAAAGCCTGCGAAGCTCTGGGGAATGTCATCTTGGGGAAGCTCCGGAAGAATACGGATATGTGGGTGTTTGATCGGCCAGAATGATCGCAAATTCAATAGGGGTTCAAGCAGATGCGGCCCTGTCGGGAACGCAGGCCGGTCAAAACTACAAGTTTAAATCTGCCGCGCGGGTCTACCGCTGCTGCCCGACGGTGTGCTAGCGATTTGACACGATTGAGCTGGTTGGCCGGGTAGCCTTGGCAACGGCGATATCAGGGGAATGTTGGGCAAGTTCAACGGCTAAACGATGAAGCGTCCCTACGACGGTTTCGATGCCTCCGGCAGCGACTTCCTCGCCGGTCCGGATGCCTTTCTTGCCGGCGGAGATTCGGCGGGACCGTTTCCTGTCGCATCACCGCCCGTCGCGACGCCGCCCGCCGCGACTCCGGTCGGCGCAGGAGCGACCGACTCGCTCGCAGCGCCGACACGCTGGATTCGGCGAGCTCCGCCGTCGAACCGCTCACCAACCTCTCGATGCTGGCCAACCCCGGGCCGGGCGACCAAACCACCAACGCGGCCGCCTTTCCCGGCGGCGCGACCGCCGCGCAGCTCCAGCAAGCGCTGAACGAGAGCGGCTTGAGCGTCAACGGCACCGGCATCAAGGTCGGCGTGATCTCCGACAGCTTCAACAACAAGGGCGGCGCGGCAGCGGACGAGGCCAGCGGCGCGCTGCCGTCCGCATCCAACATCCAGATTTTGAAGGACCTCACGTCGGGCGGCAGCGACGAGGGCCGCGCGATGATGCAGATCGTGCACGAGATCGCGCCGGGCGCGAGTCTCGCGTTCTACACCGCCGACGTCAGCGAGCAGGATTTCGCCAACGGCATTCTCGCGCTCGCGGCCGCCGGCTGCAAAGTGATCTGCGACGACGTGAGTTACTTCGACGAGCCGATGTTCCAGAACGGCGTCGTCGCGCAGGCCATCCAGACTGTCGAGGCAGAGGGCGTCACCTACGTTGCGGCGGCCGCCAACAATGCCAGCAACGCCTATCAGGCGGCCTGGACGCCGATAGCTCGGGCACGTTCAACGGATTCCCTTTCACCGATGCCGAGAGCTTCGGCGGCAGCATCGTGCAGACCATCACGGTCACCGCGAGTACAACTCACCCGGTTCCGCTGCTGCTCGAATGGGACAGGCCCTACGGCCAGGCAAGCTTCAGCTTAAGCCAAGACCCCGACATCGATCTGTGGGTGTTCCAGAATGGGACCCTGCTCGCACAAGCGACCAACGTGACCGCGGGCGAAGCCAACAATCCCTTCACCGGCGTCCAGTTCACCGCGTCGGGCACCTACCAGATCGTGATCACCAACAATTTCGGCGCCGATCCCGCGACGATCAAGGAAGTGCTGTTCGGCAACGGCGCCTCGGTCAGCATCAGCGGCGCGAACGCCGGCACCGTGTACGGCCACTCGATGACGCCGGGGGTGATCACCGCCGGCGCCGTCAGCGTTGCCTCGACGCCGGCCTTCGGCGTCAGCCCGGCGATCAGCGAGACCTTCTCCTCCTCCGGAGCAGGAACCGAGTTGCTGTTCGCCAATGACGGCACGCGGCTGTCGTCGCCGCAATTGTTGAGCCCGGTCGCGGTGTCCGGCCTGGACGGGATCGCAACCACGGTTCCGGGCGGGCTCAGCGATTTCTTCGGCACCTCGGCGGCGTCCGCGAGCCTTGCCGGCGTCGCCGCGCTCATCCTGGCGGAAAATCCGTTCCTGACGCCTGCGCAGGTCGAGCAGATCATGGAGCAGACGGCGTCGCCGATGGCGAATCCGGCCGTCAGCGGCGCCGGTCTCGTGAACGTCAATGCCGCGGTCGCAGCGGCGGCGGCGCTGCTTCCGCAACCCGTGGCGATCGAGGCCTTCGGATTGACCGAGCTGGCGCAGCTGGTCAACGTCTATTTCCTGGATCCGATCTCGGGCGGAACGGGTCCCGAGTTGATGTACGCCGGCCCCCTTGTCGCCCGCTGGACGCCGATCGGCGCAGAGCAGACCTCGACCGGTTACGAGGTGGCGTTGTTCAATGCGTCCAGCCACCTCTACACGGTCTGGAACACCGACTTTGCCGGCAACGTGCTGTCAGCTTCGCTCTCGGGCGTGTCCGGCACCAGCACGGCGCTGGAATCGATCGAGGTCAGCTTTCACCAGGACCTGAATGGCGACGGCACCATCGGCATTCCCGTCGCGACCGGAACGACCATCGAGGCGTTCGGCGCGACCAAGCTGGTTCAGGTCGGCAACGACTACTTCCTCAATCCGGTCGCGGGCGGGACCGGGCCCGAACTGACATATGGCGGCACACCGTGGGCCTCGGGTCAGGCCTGGGTGCCGATCGGCGCGGAGAAAACGTCGGCCGGTTACGAAGTGGCTTTGCAGAATTCGTCGACCCACCTGTTCACGATCTGGAACACCGATAGCGGCGGTAACGTGCTTTCGGCTTCGCTCTCGAATGTATCCGGCACCAGCACGGCACTGGAATCGATCGAGGTCAGTTTCCAGCAGGACCTGAATGGCGATCATGTGATCGGCGTGCCGAGCGGCCCGCCCCCGAGCTCCACGACCATCGAATCCTTTGGTGTGACGGCGCTGGTTCAGACCGGCAACAACTACTTCTTCAATCCGGTCGCCGGCGGTTCGGGGCCGGAGTTGACGTATAGCGGCACGCCTTATGTCGCCGCCGCCTGGACGCCGATCGGCGTGGAGAAAACGTCGACCGGTTACGAGGTCGCCCTGCTGAATTCGTCGACCCACCTTTTCACGATCTGGAACACCGACAGCGGCGGCAACGTGCTTTCGGCTTCGCTCGCGAATGTGTCCGGCACCAGCACGGCGCTGGAATCGATCGAGGTGAGCTTCCAGCAGGATCTGAACGGCGACAACACCATCGGAATTCCCGGACAATCGGGGACTGCGGTCGCGAGCACAGGGCCCGCGCCAGCGGCCTTCACCGCCAGCGATGCATTCGCGTTCCGCACCGATCTCGGCGGTAAAACGGCAGGATCGACGCGCGACAGCCACCGTGCCCCTGCAAGCCGGCGAGCTGATTGCGTCAGCCGCGACGCATATGGGCGAAGAGTTCCAGCATATGCTCACGGGCGTCGTGCAGGAGTTGATCGCCTCTCACGACGGCACGCCCCACGGGCCTTTCGGCGACCCGGCCCACGGCTTCATCATTCACTGAATGTGCGGTCTTTGTTGAGCCGCACCGGCGTCGCGCCTGCGCGTCTCCGTTGCGCATTCCTTTCACAGGATCGCCTCGCATTCTCCCAAATTATCCGCCAGAGCACGCGGGAAGCCCCGAACGGCCGATCGGTCGCATTTGCTTCAACTGCGTGGTTGTCCGAAACCGCAAATTAATGCGCTGGCGCGATGCTGTATGGCGGTCGCAGCGCTGGCGAATTGTAATATTCCGCAGCTGTCGAGCAGGCCGTGTCGGTTGAGTGAAACTAAATTCCTTAGCAGGATCAATAACTAAGCGATGAAGAACCTCTTCGACGATCCTTTCTCGGATTTCTTTACTGCGCCCGCCACGGCGGACTCTCACGGTTCGGTCGGTGGAACCCCGCCGCCTCCGGTGCTGGGCGCGCCGATCGACGTTCCCGAAGAGTTTAGCGAGGCAGAGGCGCTGGTTGCGGCCAGCGGCGATGGCGGGCCGGGTTCCGTCGTCACGGTGACCGGCGCGACCTCGGCCGGCCTCACCATCAATCTCGTGTTCGACGCGGCCGCGATGGCAGCGCCGCAGAGCTTCCGCGACGGCATCACGCAGGCCATGCAGATGATCTGCGCCGTGGTGACCGACCACATCACCCTCAATCTTTCGATCGATTACAGTGGAACGGGCAGGGGCGCTTTCGGCGGCCCCTCCGGCGGCAACTACGTCAACTATTCGACGGTGCGCGCCGACCTGGTCAACAATGCTTCGCCCGGCGACACGACGTTCAATTCCTTGCCGACGGGATCGACGTTCGCGGGCCAAAGCCAGGTCGCGGTCTGGTATTCGCAGGAAAAATTGTGGGGCATGATCAGCCCCACCGGCACCGAGATCGACGGCAACGCGAGTTTCGCCACCGACATCAGCCCGAGCCTGCTGGTCGGCGTTGCCCTGCACGAACTGACCCACGCCATGGGCCGCGTGCCCTATGCCGGGTCGACCGGGCAAGCCGACATTTTCGATTTTGATCGCTTCACCTCTGCCGGCAACAATCTCATCAACGGCAATTCCACGGCGCCGGCGGCGTATTTTTCGCTGAACGGCGGTGTCACCAAGCTTGCCGATTACGGCCAGACTTCCGATCCCAGCGACTTCCTCAACAGCGGCGTGCAGGGCTCGACCGATCCCTTCAACGAGTTCTATTCCAACAGCACGCAGCAGTCGCTCACCGCCATGGACCTGATGCAGCTCGATGCGCTCGGCTTCCATCTCCTCAGCAACACACCGCAGACCGTGATCGAGCAGGCCGGCGCAACCAAGCTGGTCGAGATCAGCAACGACTACTTCTTCTATCCGGTCGCGGGCGGCACGGGCCCCGAGCTGATGTATGGCGGCACACCGTGGGCCGCCGGCCAGGCCTGGGCGCCGATCGGCGTGGAGAAGACGTCGAGCGGCTACGAGGTGGCGTTGTTCAATGCGTCGAGCCATCTCTACACGATCTGGAACACCGACAGCAGCGGCAACGTGCTTTCGGCTTCGATCGCGGGTGTGTCCGGCACCAACACCGCGCTGGAATCCATCGAGACGAGCTTCCAGCAGGATCTGAACGGCGACGGCACCATCGGCATTCCAGCCGCGACCGGAACGACCATCGAGGCGTTCGGCGTGACCAAGCTGGTGCAGGTCCGGCAACGACTACTTCTTCAATCCGGTCGCGGGCGGTTCGGGACCCGAGCTGATGTACGGCGGCGCACCGTGGGCCGCCGGTCAGGCCTGGGCGCCGATCGGCGTGGAGAAGACGTCGAGCGGCTACGAGGTGGCGTTGTTGAATGCGTCGACGCATCTCTACACGATCTGGAACACCGACAGCAGCGGCAACGTGCTTGGGGCTTCGCTCGCCAATGCGTCCGGCACCAGCGCGGCGCTGGAATCGGCCGAGGTGAGCTTCCAGCAGGATCTGAACGGCGACCACGTCATCGGTGTGCCGAGCGGCCGCCACGGCTCCACGACCATCGAGGCCTTCGGTGTGACCGCGCTGGTTCAATCCAACAACGACTACTTCTTCAATCCGGTCGCGGGCGGTTCGGGACCCGAACTGATGTATAGCGGCACACCGTGGGCCGCCGGCCAGGCCTGGGCGCCGATCGGCGTGGAGAAGACGTCGAGCGGCTACGAGGTGGCGTTGTTCAACGCATCCAGCCAGCTTTACACGGTCTGGAACACCGACAGCAGCGGCAACGTGCTTTCGGCTTCGATCGCCGGTGTGTCCGGCACCAACACCGCGCTGGAATCGATCGAGACGAGCTTCCAGCAGGACCTCAACGGTGACCACATCATCGGCGTTCCCGGGCCTACCTCGCCCGCGGCGCAAGTTGCCAGCACTGCGCCGGCGGCGCAGGCGCCTTCGCTCGGCGGCGGCGACACGTTCGTATTCCGCCCCGATCTCGGTAGCGTCGGCGGAGGCAATGCGCCGCCGCCTGCCGTGTCCCCGGCGGCCGGCGAGATGCTGACGTTGACGACGACTTCCGCCGCCGTGGCGCATGTCGACGTGATCGATGTCCACGATCTGGCCGGAACGCACGACGCCACGGTCCAGAGCCCGGTCTTCGACCCGCTCCACGGTTTCATCATTCACTAGTTCCGGTGCCGACGGCGGCGCGAATGCAAGCGGGCTGCCGCTCTGGGTCGCGCCGTCGAAACTTTCAGATTCGACCGATGGGAAGACACGACTGCGCATTCTCGCGGCGCGATTTGCGCCCGAGCTTTGCAGGAATCTCGTCCCTCGAGAAGTGAAGAGGGCGCAGGGAAGGCCGGGTGCTGGCCGCACCCGCGGTCTCGTGTGCAAAAAAGGAAAACGCACACGAGCATACAGGTTCGACCGGGGCGACCCGGCCTTCCCTGCGCAATGGTTTTACGGCTTATAGCGCGCTCTCCCCGGAGTACCGGGCTTGTTAGCCTCCGTCCCATCTCGATGCTTCTCGACCCGTTGGCTTGACCCCAGCGTCGGGGGGACAGGACCACGCGCCTTTGCCGTCCGCGTTAGCCAGCGATCGTCTCGCAAGCTCACGCGTCCATCGCAACCCGCCTCACGTTTCGTGACGATCGGCCGGAACGTCCCTCTTCACGAGGCGGGATGGCGATATGTCTACGCCATATTCTTGTTTTCGTAAAGAATTATTTTTCGTTAAAGCCGAATTTTTTGGATCGCGTTGATTTGGCTCTGTATTTTCGTTTTTCGGAATGGCGCTTTGAGCGTTTTGGCGCCGAACGGGCGGATTTCGATCCAGATGCCGTTCCGGACGAAAGCTGCATCTCGGGACATGAGGCCGGGCATGGACATTCCAGCCCGCGGGTTGTAGGACGACTCTTCTCCTCCATGACGGCGACGGTTGAACGTGAAGCGCCGTCCTCTCCCCCGTGAACGAGGCGGCGCGATTGAAGATGAGACAGATCGTCATCTTCGGGACCGGCGACATGGCCGAACTCGCCGATTTCTATTTCACCAACGATTCGTCATACGAAGTCGCGGCGTTTGCCGTCGATGCCGCGTTCAGGAAACAGGACGAGTTTCGAGGCCGTCCCGTCGTTGCCTTCGAGGACGTCGAGGAAAAATTTCCGCCGGACCGCTACGAGCATGTTCGTCGCGGTCGGCTATTCGAAGGTCAACGCGGTGCGCGCCGAGAAAACTCGCCGCCGCGCGCGCGAAGGGTTACCGCATCGCGACCTATGTCAGCAGCCGCGCGACGATCTTTCCCGGCTTCGAGCCGAAGGAGAATTGCTTCATCCTCGAAGACAACACCATCCAGCCCTTCGCCAGCATCGGCGCCAATGTGACGCTGTGGAGCGGCAATCACATCGGCCATCACTCGGTGATCGAGGACGATGTCTTCCTGGCGTCGCATGTGGTCGTCTCGGGCGGCGTGCGCATCGGGCAGGGCAGCTTCGTCGGCGTCAACGTCACCATCCGCGACCGCGTCACGATCGGACGGCAATGCGTGCTCGGCGCGGGCGCGCTGGTGCTGGAGGACCAGCCCGATTTTTCCGTGGTGGCGCCGCGGGGATCGGAGCGATCGGCGGTGCCGAGCCATCGCCTGCGAAAGTTGTGAGCGCGATGTCCTGGCGCCGGCTCGGCCGTATCTTCGTTCCCGATGGAAGCGAGCCCTGGGCGCGCAGCCATGCCGCGTTGCCGGTGCCGGTGCATGCCGGCGGCGACATCTTTCGAATCTTCTACAGCTCGCGTGACCACGAGAACCGCTCGCATGTCGGTTGGGCCGACGTCGAGGTGTCGGAGACGCCGCGCGTCGTTGCATCTGCGCGCGCGCCGGTGCTTGCGCCGGGCGAAGACGGCAGCTTCGACGACAGCGGCGTTGGAATAGGCTGCGCGATCCGCGCCGGCGACGGACTTGCGGTCTACTACATGGGATGGAATCTCGGCGTCCGCTCCGGCTGGCGCAACGCGATCGGCCTGGCGCGCTCGCGCACGCTGGACGGACCGTTCGAGCGATTCTCGGCGGGACCGATCCTCGATCGCTCGCCCGAAGACCCCTACACGCTGTCCTATCCTTGCGTGCTGCAGCTTGGCCCGCAGGACTGGCGGATGTGGTACGGCTCCAACCTCGCGCCCGGCACCGGCAAGAGCGACATGCAGCACGCCATCAAGATGGCGCGCTCGGCCGACGGCGTCAGCTGGAGCCGCGACGGCGCAACCGCGATCGGCTTTGCCGATACGAGCGAACATGCGCTGGCGCGTCCGAGCGTGATCAAGCTCGGCGACAAATTGCTGATGTGCTTCGCCTGCCGCGGCGAGGCCTATCGCATCGGTGCGGCAACGAGCGAGGACGGCGTCAGCTGGACGCGGCGCGATCAGGAGTTCGGACTCGATCGCTCGCCCGACGGCTGGGACAGCGAGATGACCTGCTACCCGGCACTGTTCAGCCATCGCGACCGGCTGTGGCTCGCCTATAACGGCAACAGCTTTGGCGCGACCGGGTTTGGACTTGCCGTGTGGGACGGCGCGCTTTCGGTCTAAAGCGCATACCGGTCGGTCTGACTCGGACCCGATCTGGCCGGCCTTTACTCGTCGATGCCTGTGGCCGACAGCGCCTCGACCGCGGCGATGGTCGCTGTGTTCGCGGCGGCGGGCGACCTGTAGACGCGGCGAATGATGATGTACGGACGCCGCTTGGTTTCGGCCATGATGCTCGCCATGTAAATCCCGAGGATGCCGAGGATCAAGGTGATGAGCCCGCCGAGGAACCAGATCGAGACGATGATCCGAGGTGAAACCGTCGACGCCAATTCCCGAGGTGAAATATCGCGCGAGGTAATAGAGGATCACGGCGATCGACAGCCCGAAGATCAGAAGGCCGGTGTAGAGCACCAGATAGAGCAGGCGGGTCGACGTCGTCGTGATGTGCTTGATCGCCATCTCGATCCGCCGCTGCAGGGAATAGGTCGACGGCGACAGCGACAGCTTGTTCACGGTGATCGGCTGACTTGACGAAAGCCGGTCACCTGCCAGAGGTCGGAGATCGACGAACTCGCGGTCGCGGTGACGAATCAGGGCGTTGACATAGTCGCGCCGCATCAGGCGCGAGGTGACCAGATTCCGCGGCACGGGACGGTCGCCCAGCAGGTCGAGCGAGGCGAAGAACAGGCCGCCGGTCATGCGCTCGAAGAGCGAGCCGCGTCTGGCATTCTGGACGCCGTACACCACGTCGCAGTCGCCGGCCGAAAAGCGCTGGTAGAACAGCGCGAGGTCTTCGGGCTGCTCCTCGAGGTCGCTGTCGATCAGGAACACCAGGTCGCCGCTGGCGTGCGCCAGCCCGGTCATCAGCGCCTTGTGGTGGCCGAAATTGCGCGACAGGTCGACGACGATCACGCGAGCATCGTGCTTCTGCAACTCCAGCGCGAGATCGAGGCTGTTGTCCGGCGAACCGTCGTTGACCATCACCAATTCGATGTCGCCGGCGATCTTTTCGGCGGCCTTGATGGCGCGGCGGTAGAATTCCTCGATACTTGCGGCTGATCGATACAGCGTCGTCACGATCGAGAGCTTCATGAGGTTCCCGCTGAAGAAATCCGTCCGGCGTCAGGACCGGCCACTAGACCGCCCTTGTTATCTCAATCACATGGCCAAATCCAACCGGGGTGGAACTCGCCATCTGCGCGAACGGAAAAAATATTGAACCTCTGCTTGATTGGCGAGACCTACTTCACGAGGGGGTTCGGCTTTCCACGGGCTGATGTGGCGCAAAGACAAGATCGCTATTGATCTGCGGCATTTTGTTTGTTGTGTTGTCGGATGCCTGTCGTAAAAGGCGTAACATCAGAGCCTATTGTTTGGGGAAGGCTGAGCATTTCTCGAAAATCGATTGAACCCGGACCCACCGGGCATGGAAGTGCAGTCTAACTGTCGCGGCTTAAGACTGGCTGAAACAACCAGCGCATAACATAAGGAGGCAGACCATGCGTCGTATTGCTACACTGGCTATATTTCTTGGTTTTCTGACACCCATTGCTGGCATCGGCTCCGGCCCATGCCCAGGCGAGCCGGACCTGGGTCTCCGGCGTTGGCGATGACGCCAATCCCTGCAGCCGTACCGCGCCCTGCAAGACCTTTGCCGGCGCCATCTCCAAGACCGCCGCCGGCGGCGAAATCAACTGTCTCGATCCGGGCGGCTTCGGCGCCGTCACCATCACCAAGTCGATCACCATCGACTGCCACGAAATCTTCGGCTCCGTGCTGGTGTCCGGAACCAACGGCATCAACATCGCCGCGGCCGGCGGCAACGTCGTGCTGCGCAACCTCAACATCAACGGGCTCGTGGCAGAACGGCCTGAAGGGCATCAGCATCACGACCGCCAACAACGTCTGGATCGAGGATTGCACCATCTTCGGCTTCGCGAATCAGGGCATCGTCGATACCCGCGCCACCGGCGGCAGCCTCAACATCAGCAACACCACCGTCCGCAACAACGGCCAGGCCGGGATCGCGACGGCGACGACGGGCGGCACGCTGAAGGTGATCATCGACAACCTTCGTTCGTTCAACAACCAGTTCGGCGTCGCGCTCAGCACGAACACCAATGCCGTGATCAAGCGTTCGGACCTGTCCAACAACACCGACGCCGGGTACGAAGGCGATGGCGCCGAACACCGCCATCGACAGACCTCGATCGTCGAACAACGGCACCGGCGTGCTGAACCAGTCCTCCGGCACCACGCGTCTGTCGAACAACGAGATCATGCACAACACGACGCAACGGCATCAACAACGCCAGCGGCACCGTGTTCACCTACGGCAACAACCGCAACAACAGCACGACCGTGGGCACGGTCACTAACGCGGGCGGCCGACCCGATTCGGTCAGCAGTAAGGTTTGCAGCCGGCGGCTACCGCTTCAGCCGGCTCGGCACTCCAAACAGCGAACCTCGGGCTTCGGCCCGAGGTTTTCTTTTGCTGCATGGCCGCGAGCGTGCGCAGGCGCGCCGCCTCAGGCCGATCGCCGCAAATAGCGCGGCGCCTCCGGCCCGGTGTTGAACAGCAGATCGAGCACCGTCACGGCATGCTCGAAGCCGCCATGCAGCTGCTTGTATTCCGGATATCCGTCATAGCTCATCCATTCGGTGGCAATTCCCGCCGCGCGAAACATCGCCTCGTCGAAATAATCGCGCGCCGACGGGCCGCTCAGATAAATGTCGGCGCCCGCGGCTTTGGCGATGTCGAGCAGCCGCTCGGTTTTGGCCCGGGATGACGGATAGGCCGTGTCGCGGGTGAAGCGCGTCTTCAGCCCGAGCAGTCCGGCGATGCCGCGCAGGAAGATCTCGTTGACCTCGGTCAGCCGCGTCAACGGTCCGGCGCGCTCGTACAGGCCTTTCACGTCGGGCGCGAGCGCCTCGAAGAACGGCGCCCGGGCGTAGGCGAGTTCCAGCGCGCGCCAATGCTTCTCGGCCCAATGCTTCCCGGCGCCTGTTTTCTCGATTTCGACCTCGTCGATCGGCTGCTCGAACCGTCCGCGCGAGACGACCGGGATCGTCAGCCATTCGACGCCATTGGCGGTCTTGATGCGGTTGCGGTTGTGCCAGTGGCGCCTCGCATATTGCACGCGGTCGAAGATCACATACTCGTCGCATCGCCCGATCAGGTCGAAAAAACCCTTCCAGGGAATGTAGTTGGACTGGATGATGCAGATGCGCATGGTGTCCCAAGGTGTAGATTTCCATCGGTTCGCCGCGTCTAGTGTGCGGACTATGATACACGGTCGGACGGGCCAGGCGATGAGCGGCGGCAAGGATGGACGGAGGCTGCGGCGAGCACTCTGTGGGCTCGGCCTCGTGCTGTGGTTCGCGGCCGGTCACGCCGCGCAGGCGCAATCGCTGCGCGACGGCGTTGCCGCCTATAATCGCCAGGACTATGTGCGCGCCTCCAACATCTTCATTCCGCTCGCCGAGCGCGGCGTGGCGCCGGCGCAGACCTGGCTCGGCTTCATGTTCCAGACCGGCCGCGGCGTGCCGCAGAACTACACCGAAGCCGCGATGTGGTATCGCCGCGCCGCCGAGCAGGGCGACAGCCTCGCGCAATATTCGCTCGGCCTGCTCTACGACAAGGGGCAGGGCGTGCCGCGCGACGTGATCGAGGCCAGCAAGTGGCTCAATCTGTCGACGGCCGCGGCGCCGCCGCGCGCGCGGGAGGCGCGGGCGCGGATCCGCGATGCGGTCGGCACCAAGATGACGCGGGGCGAGATCGCGCGGGCGCGCGCGCGGGCGCTCGGATGGGCGCCGGTTCCGGAGCACTGACTGGCACAACACCGCTGTTAAGAAATCGAAAGAGATGAAATTGGCTGAAAGACCAATTGCAGCAAGATTTCGGGCTTGCAGCTTCTCAGATCCCTCTGTTGGGGATTGACGATCGATGGGTGCTGAGGGCAATCACGGACAATGACGAGTGCTCCACAGTGTTTAGCCTGCGGCGGTCCATTGCGGTTATTTGGGCCGCGCACCGGCTACACGTATTTTTCTTGTAGTGCTTGCCATTCCATCCAGCTCTTCCCGATGCCGGATGAGGCGGCACTGCAGGCTGGTTATCGATCCGAGTATGCCGAGGGCGCTCAGCTTGAACGCTATGTCGATCCCGAATGGGCACGGGCGGCTCTGCGACCATACGCAGCCGGAATACTCCGCACCCTTCGGGACTACCACGTCGGTGGCACGGTTATCGACGTAGGCGCCGGGTGGGGCGGACTGGTCGAGATGATGCTCGCTGCCGGACTCGATGCTCGGGGCGTTGAGTTGTCAGAACGACAGGTGGATTACGCCAAGCAGCATGGCTGGCCAATCGTGCAGGGTGATCTTACTGCACTTAAGAATCTCGACGGCGTCGCTTCGGCAGTTACGCTTTGCGCCGTGTTCGAGCACTTGAGTCATCATGCACATGTTCTAAA
Organism: uncultured Alphaproteobacteria bacterium; assembly: GCA_963696845.1. Lineage (GTDB taxonomy): Bacteria > Pseudomonadota > Alphaproteobacteria > Rhizobiales > Xanthobacteraceae > Bradyrhizobium. Next base: position 453,537 of record CAVOLR010000018.1, on the reverse strand, counting down.
CGATGCCCGTCGCCTGCTGCGCGATGACGGTCTGCTGATCACCCTGCATCCGACTGCCACGTTCGCTCACCTTGTTGGAACGGTCACCCGGCTTGGCAATCGTGCTCGAGAACTCCCATCATTTTCGGGCGCTTTCGAAGCACCCTGGCACACCTTGCTGCCATCGATCGAGGGAACGCGAATGATCTTCGCAAAGAACGGCTTTACGGTTGTCGATGTCCGCCGTGCGCCCCAAGGCCGCTTCGGCGGCATGATCGGGTTCCTTCAAGCTGTCCTCAATTTGGCGAACGACGTTGGTTGGCCACTCTTCGGCACCCGTTGGCCATTGGTCACCTCGCACATTTTTGTGTGCCGCAAGGCAGAAGCAATGCTGACTTGATGAGCTCGCGGGATAATCGCGCGAACGAGGGCGGTCCCATGGCTGGGCTCCGCTATTTTGCGACGGCCACCATTGGTGTGGCAGCTTTCCCGAAGATGCCCTCGCCGTGAAATTACAGCATCGAGCGAGCCGGCCAGGATGCGCGCTTGAATCAGCGTGCGATGCTGCAACACAGGCTGCGCGAAGAGGCGGGGAACGGTCACCACGATGAAAGTTTCGACGGCCGATCGACGTTTTCACGCCGCCGGCGTCGCGTTCCTGAGTGCTGCGCTCGCAGGCTGGCTCGCGTTGTCGATCGTCGCGGTGACGCGACAGGGCACCTGGACCGACGAGACCAATTACATCCTCAAGTCCTGGTGGTACGTCACCGGCACGGTCAAGCCCTATTCGGCCGAGGATTCCACCTGGTACCAGCCGCTGATCTTCTACGCGGTCGGCGCCTGGCAGCTGATCGCGGGTCACGGCATCGTGGCGTCGCGCATTGCTGACGCTGCTGATCACCGCCGGCAACATCGCGTTGCTGGCGTGGCTGCTGCGCCGGCTGGGCTGCGGCGTATGGCCGATCGCCGCCGCTGTCGTCATCTTCGCGCTGACCGAAGACAGCATCTTCTATTTCAGCAGCGTGACGCCCTTTGCGCTTGCGATTCTGCTGCAACTTGAGGCCCTGCACCTGCTGCTGTCGATGAACGGAAGCGCGAGTCTGAAGCTCGCGCTCGCGCTGGGCGCGGTCCTGACGGCGGCCTACCTGCTGCGGATCAATCTGGTCCTGTTCATTGCGCTGGCGCTTGCGGTCGCCTGGGTGAGGGCGGGCAAGGATCGCTGGCGCGTCACCCTCTGCTCGGCGGCGATCATGGCCATCACATGGTCGCTGCTGGCGCTCGTGTGGGGACGCCGCTTCATCTACATTTCGATGTGGCTGCCCGGCGTGACCGACGCGCTCGTGCATGCAGGGCTTCTGCCGGATTTCTATCCCAACATGCCCGCGTTCAGCAGCCACGTCCTGGTGGTCGAGCGCGAGCCCGGTCTCGCGGCCTTTCTCGGATATGTGTTCGGCTGGGAAATGCTGCGCGACTGGATTCTCATGCACCACGCAATTCCCATCGCTGCCGCGCTTTTCGCGACTGTGCTGGCGTCAGTCCGCCGCATTCCCAATCGCGGCTGGACGCTGCTGTTCGCGCTCTCCTTCTGGGTCATGATGCTTTACCATCATCTGGGCGGCCAATCGTTCTGCCCGATCTGCATTCAGGGTTACGCCAACTATTTCGATTTCCTCGCGGCGCTCGCGGGCGGTCTCGCGTTGCAAGGCTTGCTGCAGCGCTCGGCGAGCCGCGTGGCAAAAGCGGCCGTGGTTTGCCTGATCGCCGCCGCGGTCGCGGGTGCCGCGCTGCAGTCCTGGAGCCTGACCGGCGTCAACCGCCTGCCGTCGATCCGCAATCGGACGGATTCACTGCCGGCGGAGATCGGCCTTGCCGGCACGACCATGAGAACCCTGCTGCCGCGCGGCGCGGTGGCGGGTATTGTCGGCTTCGATCCCCGAATTCCGCTGGCGTTGCAGGAGGCAGACGTTCGTATTCCGCCGATCTTTCTCAACCTGTCGTCGTTCTATCGAAAGCTCAATGATGGTTTGGCGCCGGAGCTTGAGGCAAAGACGATCGCGGAGATCGCCGATCTTTCGTTCTGGACGGACCCCATCGCGCGGCAATGGATCGAGAACGATTTCGACTGGCTGGTGGTGCAGCGGCAGCCGGCCGCCACGCACCCCATCGTGGCTGATCTGGGCGCCGGATGCGCCGCTGATAACCACGGCCCTCGAGAAATGCTTCGAGCGAGGCGCGGCTCCGTCTTTCGCAAATTTCGATCCGCCGCTTTCGGTCGAGCTCTACAAGCGCGTGCGCCGCGGCAAGGTTTGCCTCGGCGATTAAGCGCAGCGATCGCAGATCGCTTTGGCTGAAACGCGCAGGCAACCCGGCCATGCGGCTTTACCGGCGCCTTGGATTTGCCTTCGACGAAGATAAGGGCGTCTACGACTTGATGCGATGGACCAGGTCCTGATCAGTCGCGCCGCGACGGCTTGCTGGTGTGAGGCCGCAATCGCCTGACGAGACCTTGTTCAAAATGGCAAGTGACGAATTGACAGCGTCACGATTGCCGCTCTGCGAATTCCTCGGTAGGATCAGGAGCAGAGAAGCCGCCGGATATTTGTGACAGCCGCGAGGTTGCGCGTGCTGACTTGGATTCGTACCGACTTATCGTTGCACTATACATACTTGCAATCTTAGACACATGCACAAGTAAGGAGCGCGTATATGGCCGAGCCATTCCTTGCGGAAGTCCGGATGATGTCGTTTGGCTTTCCGCCCAAGGGCTGGGCGACCTGCGACGGCCAGCTTCTTCCCATTAACCAGAATCAGGCGCTGTTCTCGTTGCTTGGAACGACCTTTGGCGGCGACGGCCGCGTCAATTTCGGGCTTCCCAATCTTGCAGGGACGGACGCCGATGCATATGGGCAACGGTCACACGCTCGGCGAGCGTGGCGGTGAGCAGGGCCACACGCTGTCGATATCGGAGATACCGACGCACGTTCATTCGGCTAACGCGTCCAACAATCCCGGGACGGACGTCATCCCGGCCAACGATCTCCTGGGCAATTCCGCACCAAACTCGGTTTTCGGCCCGGTGCAAGACCTTACGGCGCTGAGAGCAGCTACGGTCGCCAATGTCGGCGGCAGTCAAGCGCATCTCAACATGCAGCCGTTCCTGACCATCAACTTCTGCATCGCCCTGCAGGGCATTTTCCCGTCGCAGACCTGAGGAAATCCAGTCATGGCACAACCTTATGTAGGCGAGATTCGCATGTTCGCCGGCAACTTTGCGCCGGCCGGCTGGATGTTCTGCGAGGGACAGCTGCTGCCGATCTCCGAGTTCGAAACGCTTTTCAACCTGATCGGCACCACCTATGGCGGCGATGGGCAGAGCACGTTCGCATTGCCCGACATGCGCGGCCGTATTCCGATCCATATGGGGAATGGCTTCACGCTGGCCGAGACCGGCGGCGCCGAGACGATCACACTGACGGTGAGTCAGATTCCGGCCCACAGCCATCCTTTTCTTGCTTCCAGCGACGTCGCCAATTCGCCCAACCCGGCAACCAACGTGGTGGCAAGGTCGTCTCAGGAAAAGATTTTCATTAACGCCAATGCTACTGTCGCCATGTCGAACCAGTTCCTGGGCAGCGTCGGCGGCAGTCAGCCGCACAGCAATTTTCAGCCCTATCTGTGCGTTGATTTCATCATTTCGCTATTCGGCATCTTCCCGAGCCAGACCTAGGAGCAAGCCATGGATCCGTTCGTCGCGGAGATCCGGATTTTCGGTTTCAATTTTGCGCCCAAGGGCTGGGCCTTCTGCGACGGGCAGATCCTGCCTCTGTCGCAGAACACGGCGCTGTTCTCGCTGCTCGGCACCACCTATGGCGGCGACGGCAAGAGCAACTTCGCCCTGCCGAACATGCAGGGCAGCGTGCCGATGCATCCGGGCCAGGGCCCGGGACTGTCGCTGCACGATCTCGGTGAAACCGGCGGGTCGGATACCGTGTCCTTGCTGGAATCGGAGATACCGTCGCATTCGCACGGCGTCATGAGCGCGCCGGCAAACTTCGCTGGCAATTCCAACGTTCCGGCCGGCAACGCGTTCGCGAAGTCGGCTCAGGGAAGCGCCTACGTGCCTCCGGCAAACCTGGTGAGCCTGTCGGATCAGACGATCGCTCCCGCTGGCGGCGACCAGCCGCACAACAATTTGATGCCCTACCTCACCATGAATTTCTGCATCGCGCTTCAGGGGGTCTTCCCACCGCGCACCTGACGCCCAGGCCACTAGCCCAGCAACGCCTCCGCCAGCCAGCCGAGCCAGATCGCCGGCGCGAGAAATGTGCCGAACGGCAGGAACGCGGTCGACTTGAGCGGCACCCGCTTGATGGCGGCATTGAGCAGGTAGGCGCCGATCGCGGCGAGCGCCGCGAGTTCGATGGCGGCAAACAGCATGGGCAGGCCGAGCCAGGCGCCGGCGACCGCGGCAAGCTTGACGTCGCCGAGCCCGAGGCCGTCGCGGCCGCGCAGCGCCCGATAGCCGGCCATCAGCCCGAGCAGGGGCAGGGCGATGATCAGCGCCCGTCCCACCGCCCAGAGCAGCGCCCAGGCGCCGGCATCCGGACCAATCGCCGCGGCGCGAAACAGCGCCAGCGCGGCTGCGGCGCCCGTCAGCTCGTTCGGGATCAAATAGCGGTCCGCATCAGTGACTGATATCGCCAGCATCAGCGCGCCCAGCAACGCGCCCAAAATGCCATCGGGGCCGGGCACAACCGCGAGGCTGACCACAACCGTTGCGACCAGCAGCAGGCTAGTGCCCACTTTCCGAAGTTCGTGCTTCATTGCCGCGCCACCGTTCACGAACTTCGGAAAGTCATGGGCACTAGCAAATATATGATTTTAGTGCCGCTTTCGATCTGAAGTCCCTGAATCCGATTTCGCCGCGAGTAAGTCAGGGACTTCAGATCGGCGGCACTAATGACGGCTTGGCGGAACGAGTTTAGGGCGATCACGGGACCGGGTGGGGTTGGCGCTTGGCGTTCGCGAACCAAACCCCAATCCGGCGGCGTGCGCCAACCTATTTTCGCGCTGCGTGGCTCATTTGTCGCGCGCGCTCAGCAGGCGGCGACGGACGCCTGGCTGAGCCCGTCGACGATGATCTTGCGCCAGGCCGCCCCGTTGCAGGTGTCGCCGTTTGGAATCGAATTGCTGCCGCCGAACCAGGCGCGATTGAGATTGGAGCTGGTCCAGTTGATGCCGACCGGTCCGCCATCGGCGAGTTTTGCGACGTCGCTAACCCACGGCAATTTTGCACGCCCCTTGCCGACACGCGAATGCACCTGGAAGCCGATGAAACTCGGGGAAGGCGCCGCGATCACCCGGTCGATAAAGTATTCGTCCACGGGAAGAAAATGATTCGGGATCGGACTGGCCTGGATGAACTGCGTAGAATCCGTCGGCGCGACGCTTGGCCAGGTCGTTTTCTGCGCAACCCCGTTTGCCTTCAGCCACGGGAAAAGAAACAGATTGCCCGCGCTATAGGAACCGATTTTCCCGCGAACGAAGCTCATGCTGACGACGCCGGCGAGACCCATCGCATCGGGATTTTTCCGGAACAGACGGAAATTCATCCGCGAGGCGCAGTCGACGGTGAGCCGGCTTGGCAGAAAACCCGGCAGCGAGCCCGTGACGCATTTTAGTGGAGCCTCCGGCGCGGCGAGCGCTGCAATTGATTGAGGTAGCGTTGCCGCAGTGACGATGGACGCACCCACGAAGGCGCGGCGAGTCAAATGATCCAACACGACCAACCCCCCAGAATACACGACAAAAAACTTGGCAAAGAATAGTTCGAAGCTGCGAGCGTGATGCTATGCGAAGGCCACTCACTGTCAAACAATCATGGATAGCGTGACCGCGTGATGCTACCTCAAATTCAAAAGCGGCCTGGATCAACGGCCGACGGATCGCGGGCAACAGGGCGTACGCGTCGGCCGGGAAGCGCCGAACGTCGAAGACGAAAATTATTGCGCGCCGGGTGGTTTCACCACAACGACGGGGTTGCTGGTGCCGACGAACCGGCTGTTCATCTTGCTGCGCATCTCCTCGGCGATCACATGCGCATCGACGGGATCGCGGATCATGGTCGGGCGGATGAACAGGATCAGCTCGGTGCGGGCGCGTGTGACGTTCTGATGTGAAAAGGCGTCGCCCACGCCCGGGATCTGGTCCAGCAGCGGAATGCCCTGGCGCTGCTTGTTCTCGCTCTCGCTGATCAGCCCGGCGAGCAGCACGGTCTGGCCGCTGGTCACCGCGATCGAGCTTTTGACCCTGCGCTGCGAGATCGTCGGCGTCAGCGTACCGACGCTGGCCGGCGACACGCTCGAGATTTCCTGCTCGATGTCGAGCACGATGTTGCCGTTGGCGTTGGCGCGCGGCAGCACGCGCAGGATGATGCCGGTGTTCTTGTAGTCGATGGTGTTGACGACGGTGTTGTTGGCGGTCAGCACGGTGGCGCTGCCGGTCGAGAACGGCACCTGGTCGCCGACCTGCAACGTCGCCGGCTGGTTGTCGAGCACCACCAGCGACGGATTCGACAGCACCTTGACGTCGGTGATGCTGTGCAGGGCGTCGAGGATGACGCGCGGCGAGTTTTCCGATCCGATCAGGACATTGAAGCCGGGCAGCACGCGGCCGAGCAGGGCGCCGGCGGCGGCGTTGACGGCGTTGCTGGCCGGCTCGACGCCGTTCGCGATCGGCGTGCCGGGAGCGGTCGCAATGGTGTTGACCAGCGAGCCCTTCTGGCTCGCCAGGAAGAACTGCACGCCGTATTTCAGCTGATCGTTCAGCGTGACCTCGGCGATCGTCGCCTCGATCGCGATCTGGCGCTGCGGCCGGTCGATCTGGCGGATGGTCTGCTCGACGACGCGCTGCGATTCCGCGTTGGCATAGACCAGCACGGCGTTGTTGGTGACGTCGGCGGTGATCCGGACGTTCGGAAGGAAGCTGGAACCGCTGACGGACTTGGGAGCGGAGGAGCCGGCGAACGGTCCCAGCGCCGGCGTCTGTGCCGGCGCCGGTGCGCGAGCGCGCGTTGATGGGACGAGCCCGGCGGACCGGTGATTGGCGTTGCCGCGCCAGCGCCTGCGGTTGGCAGCCCGCTCAACTGCGGCCACGGGATTGGCGCCTGGGGATGAAGACAGCGAGACGCCCGCGCCCGGCGCGATCTGGCTGGTGCCGCTGTCGAGGCTGGCGCCGGCACCGCCCGACGTTCCGAGCAGCATGTCGTTGAGCAGCGCCACCACCGCTTCGCGCATTGCCGTAGCGCAGCGGATAGGACTTCAGGTTGACGGCCTCGGTGTCGCGACGGTCGAGCCGCGCGATCCAGGTGCCGGCGCGCTTGAGATATTCCGGCTTCTGGCTGACCACGAGGATGGAGTTGAGCCGGCTGATCGGCCTGGAACTTGACGACGTTCTGGCTCATGCCGCCTTCGCCGGAATCCATGATCTTCTCGAGCTCGGAGATCAGCGGCTCGGGTGCTGAATTGCGCACCGGGAAGATGCCGACCGATTGTCCCCTCATCCAGTCGGCGTCGAAGCTCAGGATGGTGTCGATCGCGGCCGCGCGGTCGGAGCCGCTGCCGGTGATGATCAGGGTGTTGCGGCCGTTGTCGGGACGCAACGTGCTGGCCTTGACGCCGAAGGCGTCGAGCAGCTTGAACACGTTCTGCGCCGACACGTAGCGCAGCGGCACCACGCTGATGCCTTGGCCGGCTTCGGCGACGTCGCCGCGGTCGATGCCGCCGGGGCCGGCTTCGGCGGCCGGGATCAGCCGATAGCTGCCGCCGCGATCGCGCACCAGCGCGACGCCGGACATCCGCAGCGCGTTCTCCAGCACGTAGAGCGCATCCGCCTTCGGCACCGGACGCACCGAAGCCAGCGTCACGGTTCCCTGCACGCGCGGATCGATGGCGTAGCCGACGCTTCAGTACGTCACCGAGGATGACCTTGGCCACGGTGGCGACCGGCGCGTTCTCGAAGTTGAGGTCGTAGCCGCTGCCGCCGGCGCCGTCGCGCTCGGCCAGCGCCGCGCCGGGCGGCGTCGGTGCCGTCGCTGAGATAGATCGCCGGCCGCGACGGCGCTCTGCTGCCGGATGCCGCTTGCGCCGGTGTCGGCGGTCTGGCGCGGCAGCAGATCGATCGAGCGGATCTTGTCGGCGATGTCCTGGGCGCGCGGGTCCTTGGGATTGCGCTTCGACCGACTGATCGGCGGTGACGATGCAGGCGGTCAGCGCGAATGCGGACAAAAATAGAACGAGCGTTCCAGCCAACCCTGAACGCAGGCGCGAAAGCGGATGGACCACTTTGAACAAAATACGCCTACCAACGCTACGGTTGAACTGGAAAAGACGTCCGATCCCCCGTGGCCCGGACGTTCGATAATTTGCGCCACGATTATGTTTTTGCTAGAGAATAAGTCAAGAGCAAAGGTCTTTTGTTACAAGCGGTAGCTGTTGTATTCCAGTAACAAGGTTAGCGGTGGGAATTCGATGCGAGACCTGTCCGCAGAGACCTTCCGGCAGCACCTTCTGGACAAATATTCCTTGCCGGCGAAGGCGCGTGCCCGCGTCGAAAATCCAGCCAATTCAACCCTGACGCGTCCGCTGCGCGAGTTGTGGGAAGCGACCGACCTGTCGGCGGCCGAATTCGCCGACGAGGTCTCGGACTATTGCGGCGTGGTGCGGCTCGAGCCTGCCGCAATTGCTTGCTGCGACGCCATGCCTCGACGGATTTTCCCGCCGCTTCCTGCGCGAGTCCACCATCTTTCCGGTCCGCGCGCCGAACGGCGGCTATCGCCTCGCGGTCGCCGATCCCTCCGATACCGCCGCCATTCGCGCCGCCGAAATCGTGTTCGGCGCAGCCGGTCGAGGTCGCGGTGGCCTCGTTCGAGGACATCACCACGGTGCTCGACCAGCGCATCGAGGCCGATGGCGCCGGGACGGAAGAAGCGCGCGCAGGACTCGAGCCAGCAATCCGACGACGACATCGAAAGCCTGCGCGATCTCGCCAGCGGCGCGCCGGTGGTGCGCGCGCTCAACGATCTGCTGGAGCGCGCGGTCGAACTGCGCGCCAGCGACATCCACATCGAGCCGTTCCGCACCGGGCTCGTGGTGCGCATGCGCGTCGACGGATTGCTGCGCGCGATGCCCGCGCCGTCGGGCATTCCGCCGCAGGCGCTGATCTCGCGCGTAAAGATTCTGGCGGGCCTCAACATCGCCGAGCGGCGCCTGCCGCAGGACGGCGCGGCGCGCGTGCGCGTCAGCCGCGCCGAACTCGACGTCCGCGTCGCGACCATGCCGACGCAGCACGGCGAAAGCGCCGTGATCCGCCTGTTGCCGCGCGACCGCGGCCTGCTCGAAATGGGCAAGCTCGGCCTCGTCGGCGCGCGACGAGACGATCATGACGCCGGCTGCTGGCGCTGCCGCACGGCATGATCGTGGTCACGGGACCGACCGGCAGCGGCAAGACCACGACGCTCGCGACCATGCTGTCGATCCTCAACGAGCCGACGCGCAAGATCCTCACCATCGAGGACCCCGTCGAATATGAAATTCCCGGCATCAACCAGTCGCAGGTCAAGCCGTCGATCGGCCTGACCTTTGCCTCCGCGATGCGCTCCTTCGTCCGCCAGGACCCCGACGTGATCATGGTCGGCGAAATCCGCGACGCCGAGACCGCGCATATCGCCATCCATGCGGCGCTGACCGGCCATCTCGTGCTGACGACGCTGCACACCGAGACCGCGGCCGCGGCCGTGCCGCGGCTGATCGATCTCGGCATCGAGGGCTTTCTGCTGAAATCGACGCTGCGCGCCGTGGTGGCGCAGCGGCTGGTGCGGGTGCTGTGCGATCGCTGCAAGGTGCCGCACAAACTGACGGCAGCCGATATCGACAAGGATCCGCGCTTCGCCGTGATCGGCTTCAAGGCCGGCGAGGTGATTCACGAGGCCGGCGGCTGCGAGCGCTGCGGCGGCACCGGCTATCGCGGCCGCAACGGCGTGTTCGAAATCCTCGAAATGTCCGACGAGGTGCGCAAGCTGATCGGGCCGCAGACGGATTCGCACACCATCGACACGGCGGCGATGCACGGCGGCATGACCACGATGCTGGCGGACGCGGTCGCGAAATGCCGCGCCGGCGTGACCACCGTGCCCGAGGTGTTCCGCGTCACGACGGTCCGGTGATGTGATGCCGAACTATCGCTATCGCGCGCTGAACAGCAATGGCGAACTGGTCTCCGGCGCGATCGCCGCACCCGCGCCCGGCGATGTCGCCGCGCGGATCGAGCGGCTCGGCCTCGTGCTGGTCGACAACGTCACGCTGGAGGAGGGCGGCGGCGGCAGCGCGGCGCTTCAGCCTGTTCAACAAGCCGAAGGCCGAAGACGTCACCATCTTCACCCGCGACCTCGCGCTGCTGCTGCGCGCCGGCGCGCGGATCAATGACGGCCTCGAACTGCTCGCCGCCGACCGCGATTTCGGCCGGCTGCGGCCGGTGGTCGCCGATATCCGCTCGCGCGTCGTGGCCGGCGAGAGCTTTGCCGAAGCGCTGGCGCGGCACGAGGGGCTGTTTCCGCCGATGTATGTGGCGCTGATCCGGGTCGGCGAGGCCTCCGGCTCGCTCGACCAGGTGCTCGAAGTGCTCGCCGACGAGCGCAGCCGCACCGAGGCGCTGAAGCGCCGGCTCGGCGACGCCATCCGCTATCCGCTGTTCGTGCTCGGCGCGGCCGGCTGCGTGCTGCTGTTCTTCCTCACCTTCGTGCTGCCGCAATTTGCCAGCGTGCTGCAGGATTTCGGCGCCAAGGTCGATCCGTTCATTCTCGGCTTCCTCAACCTCTCGACCTTCCTGCGCGCCAATTCCGATGCGGTGCTGGCGATCCTCGCCGCGCTCATCGCCGGCGGCTGGCTGTCTGCTGCGGCAGGAGAGCGTCCGCCGCGGCTTGATGAACGCTGCTGACGCGGCTGCCGGCGATCCGCGAGGTGATGAAATACTACCGGACCTCGCTGTTCTGCCGGAACCTCGGGCTGTTGCTCGGCAGCGGCGTCAATCTGACCACGACGTTGCGCATCCTCGTCGACATGATGGCGTCGGTCGGATCGGCCGTCGTCTGGACCGAGGCCGCCGATCGCGTCCGTCATGGCGCAAAACTGTCGGATGCGCTGGCCGATACCCAGGCGCTGCCGGCGATGGCGGTGCGGATGCTGCGGCTCGGCGACGAAACCGGGCAATTGCCGATGCTGGCGGGCCGGGTCGCCGAATTCTACGAGGCCAAGCTGCAGCGCACGCTCGATCGCGTGGTCGGCATCGCCGGCCCGGCGGCGATCATCGTGATCAGCATCGTGGTCGGCGGATTGATCGTGTCGGTCATGACGGCGCTGATGTCCGTCAGCCAGATTGTCGGGTGAGGTTTCGAGATGAGCGTATGTGTCGAAAGTTTCAGAGATCGTCGCAGCCGGCGACGCCGCGGCGCAGGCCGGCTTCACGCTGGTCGAAATCCTCGTCGTCATCACCATCATCGGCCTGATCATGGCGCTGGTCGGACCGCGCGTGCTCAACTATCTCGGCGAGTCCAAGGCCAAGGCCGCCAAGATCCAGATCGAAAGTTTTTCCAGCGCGCTCGATCTCTATTATCTCGATCTCGGGCGCTATCCGACCAGCAACGAAGGGCTTGGCGGCGCTGACGCGCAGCAACAACGCGCCCGGCTGGAACGGGCCGTATTTGCGCGGCGGCGTGGTGCCCAACGATCCCTGGGGCCACAGCTACGTCTATCGCTCGCCGGGCGAGCGCGCGCCCTACGAAATCATCTCGCTCGGCTCCGACGGTCAGGAAGGCGGCAGTGGAACGGCGGCCGACATTGCCAGCGGCACGCGCTGAGCATGCGGCATCGATTCAGCGGCCGAGGCGAACGGGTTTCGCGCTGATCGAAATCCTCTGCGTGCTCGCCATCATCGGCCTGCTCGCGGCCATCATCCTGCCGGCGATTCCGCGCGCCACCACGCGCGCGCGGCTCGAAAGCTACGCGGTCGAAACCGCGGCGCTGCTGAAGGCCGACCGCAACGCGGCGCTGCGCCGGCACATCCAGGTGGCGACGCATGGTCGATGCGCCCGAGCGCGCTGATCCGCTCCGGCGTCGACCGGCCGCATCATCCGCCTGCCCGAGCGACGTCACGGTCGATGCGATGCTGGCGTCGCGCTGCGCCGACCGCAAGCGCCGGCCGCTCGATCGACTTCTTTCCGTCGGGGATGTCCTGCGGCGGCACCATCGCGCTGGCGCGGCCGGGCATGGGATATGAAGTTCGCGTCAACTGGCTGACCGGAGGCGTCGAGATTGTCCCGCAAGAAAGCTGCTCTGACGGCGAACGCGGCTTCACGCTGATCGAGGCGCTGGTGGCGCTGGCGATCATCGCTGCGGTGCTGTCGTCGATCGGCGCGGTGATCGGCACCACCGTGCAAGGGCACGCGCTCGATCGACCAGCGCCTGGCGCTGACCGGCGCCGCCGAGACGCTGCTCGCCGCGTTGCCGGCGCGCAATCTGCTGAAGCCCGGCCGCCAGTCCGGCGAACTGGCGGGCCATCGCTGGCGGATCGACGTCGCGCCGCTGAATGTGGCGGCGCAGGAAGAGACGCCGACCAGCCGCTTCGTGCCGCTCGCCGTCAACATGCGGATGCAGGCGCCAGGCGGCCCGGCCATCCAGGTCACCACCGTGCGGCTCGTGCCGAAGGCTGCCGAATGAGCGCGCGCCGCGACGATGCGCGACCGGCGAGGCCGGCTTCACGCTGATCGAAGTGCTGCTGGCGACGCTGCTGATGACGGTGATCCTCGGCGCGCTCGCGACCGTGACGGCGCAATGGCTGCCGAACTGGAACCGGGGGATGGCGCGGGTGCAGCGCGCCGAGCGGCTGGCGATCGGGCTCGATCGCATCGCTGGCCGACCTGTCGGTCGCGGAGATGGTCCCGGTCAATGGCGACGCCAAGACGCCGCTGTTCGAGGGCTCCGAACTGGCGGTCACCTTCGTGCGCACCGCGGTCGGTCCCAACACGCGTCCCGGGCTCGAAATCATCAGGCTGATCGAGAAGGCCGACAGTCAGGGCCTTGCGCTGGTGCGCGAGCGCGCGCCGTTCGCGCCGATGCCGACGGATGCGCAAATCCGCTTTGCCGATCAGGTCGTGCTGATCCGCTCGCCGTTTCGCGTGTCGTTTGCCTATGCCGGCGCCGGATCAGGTCTGGCAGCCGGAATGGCGCGGCCAGACGCAGCTTCCGGACACGATCCGCATCACCGTGCGCGACAGCGCGACCGGTCAGGTGCTTGCGGTCTCCAGCGCCGCCATCGTTCATGTCAACGCGCCGGCCGAATGCGCGCGTGCCAAGAACGTCACCGCCTGTCTGACGGCGCGATTGAAGCCGGCGATGCCGACAAGAAAGAGGAGCAGCTCTGATGCCGGCGATGCCGACGGCGAGCTTGACATGACGGCGCAGCGGCGCGCGCGGCTTCATCGTCGTCGCGGTGCTGTGGATTCTCGCGGCGTTGTCGGCGCTGGTGCTGATCTATCTGACCTACGTCACCAACACCGCGATCGTCGTGGCCGGAAGCACCGACCGCGTCCAGACCGAGGCGCTGGTGACGGCCGGCGTCGAGCTTGCAGTCTTTCAGTTGACGGCCGTCAAGCGAGGCCGCGCGGCCGACCAGCGGGACATTCAACGCCCGGGTCGGAGCCGGCCGGGTCTTCGTGACCTTCCGTTCCGAGGCCGCGCGCGTCGACCTCAACGCCGCGCCGAAGGGGCTGCTCACCGGGCTGATGGTCGGGCTCGGCGCCAATCCGTCCGACGCGGCCGCCTATGCCGATCGCATCCTGGCCTGGCGAGCGCCGACCGAGCTCGGCGACGACGATCCCGAAAATTCCTTCTATCGGACCTCGGGCGCGACCTATGTGCCGCGCCACGCGCCGTTCCCGGCGGCCGAGGAATTGTGGCTGGTGCGCGGGATTCCGTCCGCCATCATCGAGCGCATGCTTCCCTTCGTGACGGTGTTCAGCAATATCGCCGTCGATCAATGTGCTCGACGCCGCGCCGCAGGTGCTGGCGGCGCTGCCCGGCATGACGCCGGAGACCCTGCAGTCGCTGCTCGTCGCAGCGCAGCGATCCTTCGATCGACCCGCACGCGCTGATTGGATTGTCCGGCGGCGAGGGCGCCACGCTCGCAGGCTCCAAAGCCTACCGGATCACGGTCGATGTGGAACTTGCCGGACGGACGGCGCAGCGGCGGCGAGGTCGTGATCCTGCTTCTCGAAAGCGGCGACGAGCCTTATCGTGTATTGTCGTGGCGCAACAATTCCGACGGCAGCACGGCGCCGCAGAGAGGTCTCCTCGCGATGAAGTTTTTCGGCAGCCTCGGCGCGATCCTGAACGCCTGGACCGGAAGCGTCGCAGGCGCCGTGATCGCCGGGCTCAACCGCATCGTCTCGCCGCGCGTGGTGCGGCTGATCGAAGGCGACGACGGCAGGTTTGCCGTGGAGGCGGCCGGCAAGGCCGACAACATCCCGGCGCGCATCGCGTTTGCCGACGGCGCCGCGTCGCGCCAACCTCGCCGCGGTGGTCAGGGGCAGCCGGGTCGAGATCGTGCTGCAGCCGAAGCGCTTCCTGTTTCGTCCGCTGGAACTGCCGGCGCGCGCGGCCGACTTCATCGAGGGCATCGTGCGCGCGCAGATCGATCGCCTGACGCCGTGGAGCGCGAGCGAGGCGGTGTTCGGCTGCACCGCGCCCAGTGCCAGCGGCGGCGAGAGCATCACCACGACGATCGCCGCGACCACGCGCAAGGCGGTGACGGGATATGTGCAGGCGCTGTCCGCGTTCCACCCGTCCGCGGTCGCGATCCTGCACCGATGTCGCGGAGCGATGCGGGTGCGCGTGCAGGTGTTCGAGCAAAGCGCGCGCGGATCGCTGGATGCGGCGAGGCTGAGCCGCATGCTGCAGCTCGCGCTTGGCGCCGTAGCCGTCGTCGCGGTCGTGTCGCTTGCGGCCTCGACCTGGATCGCGAGCAGCCTCGGCGCGCAGGAGGACGAGCTGGCGCGCCAGATTTCGGAGCGCCGCGCCGCCATCCGCGCCGGCTCCGACGGCGGCGACCGCTCGCCGGTGGCCGCTGCTCGAACGCCGCAAATACGAGACGCCGGCCAGCGTGATCGTGCTGGAGACGTTGAGCCAGGTGCTGCCGGACAACACCTATGTCACCGAGCTGCATCTGACCGGCAACAAGCTGCAGATCTCGGGCATCACCCCGATGCGCCGTCGCTGATCTCGCTGATCGAGCAGTCGCATCATTTCACCCGCGCCACCTTCTACGCGCCGACGACGCGCTCGCCGTCCGATCCCGGCGAGCGCTTTCATATCGAGGCGCAGGTCGAGACCGAAAGAACACGGTGGCGCCATGAACGCGGGCAACGTCATCACGCGAACCCTGTCGCAGTCGCCGCTGATCGCGGTCGTGCTGTATCTCGCCGTGCTCGGCGGGCTCGCCTCTACTTCCGTGGTGGCGATCGCCAACATCTTCGATCACCAGCGCGCGCTGGCGCAGACCTCCGATCTGCTCGATCAATTGCGCGGGCGCAAGGCGCGCGGTCCGGCGCAGGTCTCGGCGGAGCATCCCGGCACGCCGTTCCTGGAGGGGCCGACGGTGACGGTGGCCGGCGCCGCGCTGCTGCAGCGGGTCGCCGCCGCGGTCGGCAATGCCGGCGGCACCATCCAGTCCTCGCAGGTCGACGTGCTCGGCAAGGAGGCCAAGGATGGTTTCGTCGGCCTCGTCGTCAGCTGCGAGATGGAGCAGCCGGCGTTGCAGAAGGTGCTGTACGACCTCGAAGCCGGCATGCCCTTCCTGTTCGTCGATCAGCTCGACGTGCAGGTGCCGCAGACCACCGCCAGGAACGAAGGCGGGCTCGGGACGTATCCGCGTGATGCTCGGCGTGTCCGGGCAGTGGCAGGGCAACAAATAGGCGCTAGCGCTTCCGGCCTACCAGCTGTATTTGACGACGCCCTTGCCGGCGTAGCTCGTGACATTGCCGGAGAACTCGCCTTCGAACACGCCGGCGATCGAGAAGCCGTTGAGCCATTTGCGCTCGGCCGAGGCCGAGACCAGCGCCGAATCCGCATCCGGGCGCGCGCCGTTGACCACGAAGCTCGCGCCGGGCAGCGCCTGGAAGAGCGCGGTCACCGCGCGGTTCGGATCGTAGTCATGGGCCCAGGCGGCGCGGCCGCGCAAGGTCAGCACGCCGTCCGCCATGGCGAAGGACTTGTCGGCGCGCAGGCCAAGCTCGGTGCGGGTGTCGGTCGCGGTCTGCGCCGCATAGTTCAGCGCGAACAATCCGCCGCCGTTCTGGCTGACTTCCGAATAGTTCGGCAGCTGGACGCTGATCACCTGCGCCGCCGCATAGGGCGTGATGCCGATGAACGGCGTCGCGAAGCGGTAGCCGCCTTCGAACCGGCCGGAGAAGGTCTCGGCCTGGAAGCGGCCCTGCAGCATGTCGACGCCGGCCAGCGGCACGGTGCGGTTGGTGGTGACGTCGTGCCAGCCATAGGCGAATGCACCGGAGAGATACGCCGCGCCAAAATTCTGCCGGCCGTAGACGCCGGCGTTGAACATGTCGGTGCGGCCCGCGCCCATGGCGTTGGCGAGCGAATAATTGGTGCCGCCGCCGCCCGAGCGCGAAGCCGAACAGCGTGTCGGGCGAAATCTTGTAGTCGGCGCCCGAGGCCACGCCCCAGACCCGCGCCGTGAGGTCCTGCGAGCCGACCACGGCATTGCCGCCGACCGTCTCCGAACCGCCATAGCCGGACGCCCAGACGCTCCAGCGGTGCAGGGGCGCCAATGGCGGCGCTTTGGTCGCCATGGCGAAGGCATCGGTCGCGGTGCCCGTGCGCCGCGCGGCATAGGCGAGGGACTCTTCGTCGGCGTAGCCGGTCGGCGTGACGCTCGCGGCGGTGAAGCCGCCGGAGCGGCCGGCGATGGTCGGATCGAGCAACAGGTTGAGGAACATGTCGCTGGCCTTGATCGCGGTCTGGATCACGCCGGTGCCGAGCTCGCCCGAGGCGATCGTGAGGCCTTGCGGGCTCAACGCCGCGAACGCCATCGGGATGCTGCCGGTGCGGTTGAAGAAACCGGTCAGCGTGTTGGCGACGTTCTGCTGGTTGATGGTCAGGCCGCCGCCGCCGTCCGGCGGGGTGAAGTTCAGCTTGGTGTTGAGGAAGACGTTGTTGGCGTCATAGCTCAGCGTCGACGTGATATTGGAATTGTTGGACATCACGGTCGGATTGAAGGTGCCGCTGACGCCCGTATTCGCGTGCAGGATGGTGTACTGCGACTGCAGCGTCGTGCTCAGATAGTTGACGTTCACGGTCGCGTTGTTGAGCGTCGCGGTGCCCGATCACGTTGGTACGGCCGGCGCTCGTCGAGTTGACCTGGATCATGTAGGTCGACGCCGCGGTGAAGGAGAGACTGCCGGTCACGGTGAGCGTTCCGAACGCGCTGACGGTGCTGCCGGGCGCCAGCGTGCCGCCTGGGATATCGCCGTGTTGCCGACGGTGCCGGTGCCGGACAGCGTGCCGCCGGCGTTCGACCGTCGTCAGCGGATGACGCGCAGATCGAGCCGTCGACCACCAGCGTGCCAGCCGTTAACGGTCGTAGCGCCGGTATAGGTCTCGGTGTTGGTCAGCGTCATCGTGCCGGTGCCGACCTTGGTCAGAGAGCCGCCGGGACCGGAGATCACACCGCTGACGGTGGTCGACAGATTGTTGCTGCCGACGGTCAGCGTGCTTCGACCCAAGGATGTAGCTGCCCGCGCCTTCGATCGAACCGGCGGTCATGCCGGCCGCAGGTCAATCCCGACATGTCGAAGGTGCCGCCGGCATTGGTGATGAAGCGCGCGCTGCCGCCGGTAGAGCTGTCGAAGAAGAAGACGTTGCCGCCGCTGTTGGTGGTGATCACGGCGTTGCCGGCGGTGGTGTTGGCGTTGAAGCTGGTCGTGCCGTTGTTGGTGATCGTCGAAGCTGCCGGCCGTGGCGGTCGAAGCGCCCGCGCCGGAATCGCCGAACTGCAGGAAGCCGCCCGCCTTGTTGGTGATGGTGGCGTTGGCCGCCGTCGTCGCCGCGGTGAATTCCGTGGTGCCGCCCGCATTGTTGGTGATGTTGGCGCTGCCTGCCGTGGCGGTGTCGGTGCCGACGATGGGAACGCCGAACGTGGTCGTGCCACCGTTGTTGTTGATGATGGTGGCGTTGGCCGCGGTGCTCTGATCCTGGAAATTGGTGCCGCCACCGCTGTTGTTGGTGATGGTGGCGTTCATCGCCGACGTTTGGGCCAGGAAGCTCGTGGTGCCCGAACTGTTGTTGGTGATGTGAGCGGTTCCGGCGTTGGCGGTGTCGGTGCCGCCGAGCGTGCCGAATATGGTTTGTCCGCCGCTGCCGATGCCTGGATTGTTGGTGATCGTGGCGTTGCCCGCGGTGCTGGCATCCAGGAAAGTGAGCCCGCTGGTAATGCCGAGCGATCCGACCACCGTGATGTTCGAATTGGCGGCGGTCGACGTGTTGTTGAACGTGATCGTGCCGGGATGCGTGGCATCCGGCATGGTGATGATCGACGAGCCGGCGCTCGCCGAATTGTTGAAGACGAGGTTGGACTCCTTCAGCACGATATTGGCGCTGCCGGCCGTGCTCGTGTCGTTGAAGGTGATGGTGCTGCCGACCAGCGAGGAATTGATGGTGGAGCTGCCGGCGCTTGCGGAGTTGCCGAAGGTCAGCGTGGCGGTGCCCTGCAGGGTGATGGTCGAGCTGCCGGCCGTGGAATTGTTGCTGAACGCGGTCGCCGAACCGGTGGCGCCGGTGATGTTGGCCGAGCCGGCGGTGGCCGAACCGGTGAACTGCAACGAGTTATTGTTGACGATCGTGGACGAGCCGGCCGACGAATTGAGGTTGAAGGTGATGAAACCCGAGGCGGCATTCGTGATGTTGGCGGTGCCGGCCGTCGCGTTGTCGTTGAAGTTCAGCGTCGCGTTGTTGGTGATCGTGCGCCGATCCGGCGGTGCTGCTGATGTTGAATTCAACGTCGCCGTTGTTGGCGATGATGGCGTTGCCGGCCGTGCTCGTATCCTGGAAGCTCATGCCGCCGCTGTTGTTGTAGGTGACCGGAGTCGGTGCCGGCGCTTGCGGAGCTGGAGTTCTGGAACACCGCGGAGACCGTGTTGTTGATGGTCTGCGTGTTGGTCGAGTTGTTCGTGACGCCCGTGCCGCTGACGATGAAGATGTCGTTCATCGTGATGGTGTAGGCCGGCGCGTTGTTCGGGGCGCCCGTGAAGGTGATCGCATTGACCGAGACGATGCCGTTGGCGTCGACCGTGGTCGGGGCGCCGTTGTTGGTGAAGGTCGCCGTTCCCGTCGGTATGGTGGCGGGGGTCCAGTTGTTGTTCTCGATCCATTCGTTGGGATCGCCGGCATTGTTGCCGACCCAGGTCGCGTCCTGCGCGCGCGCCGCCACCACGCCGAGCGCCGTGCTCGCCAGCAGCACCGCCAGCGAATGACGCGCAACCGTCCGCAATCCCCGCCGACCGAGCTGTTCAGGGAATTTCGGAGCGTTCATGGGACAGGCTCAACAGTTGGGTCGACGAAATCGGGGCGCGAAAAAACGTGGACGCTACCGCACTGATTTGGCCGCACTTTCCCATGCCGCCGAAGCTGCACGCAACGCTTGCAAGGGTCGTTTCACCCGTATCCTGTCCGTTGCAGTTATGTATTTCAGCGGGCGTGGCCATTCGGCAACAATGAGGCGGAAAAGTTCCCCAAATCGAGCTGCCAGCGGCGGTGGAATCTTACGGCAGTCTTACGGCTGCGTGCTTCATCGCCGCTCGCATTGCTGCCGGCGACGGTTGGCGCTAAGTTCGGTCAGGCTTCGGCCAACGGCGGCAGGGAAAAATGAGCAGGGGGTTGCAACTTTCGGCAGTGGCGCTGGTGGCCGGCGCGATGCTGGCGCTTGGCCCGCATCAGGGCTCGCGCGCCGCCACCTCGCCGACCCCTGATATCCTGTCCGATGACCGTAGCCCGGATGCGGTCGATGTCGGCCGGGTCAAGCCCCTGGCGCGGCCGAAGGTCGAACCCGTCAAGGCGCTGCCGAGCGGAAATCCGCTGTGGTCGGTGCCGCTGTCGGCGCTGACGGCAACCCAGGCCCGCCCGATCTTCTCGGCCTCGCGGCGGCCGCCGCAGGCCGCCGTGGTGGCTCCGGCCCCGGAGCTCGCCTCCGCGCCGCCACCGGCGCCGGCCGAGGCGGAGCATCCTCCGCTGGCGCTGATCGGCGCCGTGGTGGGCGCCGGCGAGGCGATTGCCGTTTTCCTCGACCGTGTCACCCAGAAGGTCGTCCGCCTGCGGCCCGGCGACAGCCATGGCGGCTGGAAACTGAGCGGCATCGAAGGCCGCGAGGTCACCTTCAACAAGGACAGCCGCACCGAGACGCTGGCGCTCAAGCGCCAGGAGGGGCCCGCAGGGCCTGCGGCAGCGCCGGCCGGGCCAATGCGCCAGCCTGGCGATCCGAGCATGCCGGCGATGCCGGTTGCGGGCGCCGTCGACGGGTCGTACGCGCCGTTCACGCCGCGCCACACGCCGAAGAACGGCGAGTCGGACGGACTCTAGAGTTCTCAGTTCAGCAGGATGGCGCGCAGCACCTCGCAGACGCGTTGCTGCTGCGATTCGGATAGCCCCAGCCACATCGGCAACCGTATCAGCCGCTCCGATTGCGATGTCGTCACCTTTAGCTCCCCCGCGCAGCGGCCGAAGCGCATCCCGGCGGGCGAGGAGTGCAGCGGCACGTAGTGAAACACGGCGTTGATGCCGCCTCGATTGAGCTCGGCGAGCACGTGCGCGCGATCCTCGGCGGTCTCGAGCAGGATGTAGTAGATATGTCCGTTGTGCTGGCAATCCGGCGGAATGACCGGACGGCGCAGCACGCCGCGCTGCTCGAGCGGGGCGAGCATGTCGTGATAGCGGCGCCAGATCGCGACCCGCTCCGCCGTGATCCGCTCCGCCTGCTCCAGCTGCGCCCACAGAAACGCCGCCGTAATCTCGCTCGGCAGGAATGACGATCCGACATCCTGCCAGGTGTATTTGTCGACCTCGCCGCGAAAGAAGCGGCCGCGGTCGGTGCCTTTCTCGCGCATGATCTCGGCGGTCTGCACCAGTTCGGCATCGTTGACGAGCAGGCTGCCGCCTTCGCCGGAAATGACGTTCTTGGTTTCGTGAAAGCTGAAGCAGCCGATGTCGCCGATAGCGCCGAGCGGGCGCCCCTTGTAGCCGGCCATCACGCCCTGCGCCGCATCCTCGACGATCCGAAGACCATGCCGCGCGGCGATCGCGGCGATGGCGTCCATCTCGCACGACACGCCCGCATAGTGCACCGGCACGATCGCCCGCGTTCGCGGCGTGATCGCGGCCTCGATCAGCCTTTCGTCGAGATTGAGCGTGTCCTCGCGGATGTCGACGAAGACCGGAACCGCGCCGCGCAGCACGAAGGCGTTCGCCGTCGAGACGAAGGTGAAGGACGGCATGATGACTTCATCGCCGGGCTTCGAGATCGAGCAGCAGCGCGGCGAGGTCGAGGGCGGAGGTGCAGGATTGCGTCAGCAGCGCCTTGACGCAGCCGGTTCGCTGCTCGATCCATTGATGGCAGCGCCGCGTGAAGGAGCCGTCGCCGGACAGATGGCCGTGGCGCTGCGCCTCGGTCAGGTAGGCCAGCTCGTTGCCGGTTGCGTACGGCCGGTTGAATGGAATTCTGTCGGACATGTCTTGATCAGCCGGCGCGATCGGCTACGAAAAGCTCCGGCCTCGGAGCGGGGTCGATATACATGGTAATGCCCCTGCGACCAAGCTCGACCGCGCGCGCGATGAACGGTTTCGCGTCGCCGGCGAGAATCCTCAAGTTGGATATTTTCGCATCGACGCAGACATCCGGAAAGAAATAGTGCCGCAGCCGCAGCGGCCGGATGTCGCCGATCCTGCGCCGGTATTCGTGCTCGCCGGTCTCGCCGTTGGCGCGCTTCCAGCGATATTTGATGGTGCCGTCGAACACCCGGCGGAAGAACGGAACCTCGTCGTAGAGCAGGCATTCCACGGTGTGCATCAGCGTCATGTATTCGAAGCCGGCGCCAAGTCCGAGCATGCGTGCATCGACTTCCGCGAGCCGGCAGAACGGCGTGTTCTCGCCCCATGGCAGGTCGGTGCGGTGATGGTCCTTCAACAGGAAGTCCGCGTGAGGGCCGACCGCGCAGACCGACGTGTTGAGATGGATGCTGCGCTTGACCTCAGTGTTGCGGCGGAAGATTTCGCAGAGCATGCCGGTGTAGACCGGCGCCTTGTCGACGAGAAACACCTTGTCGGGATTCTGGTCGATCGGAAACGCCGGCATCGCCAGCGTGCCTTCGGGTCCGATCAGGTCGCGCAACAGGCCGATCATCTCGGTCGGCTTGAGCGGCACGTTGTAGAACTCGTTCCATGACGAGTGAATCCAGACGGTGCGTCCGCGGGTCACGCCGAGATCGGTCAGTTGCTGCCGCAACTCGGCGATCGCAACCGGGCGGCGATGGATCGTCTTGCGCAGCCGCAATTTCTGTTTGCGCACGAAGCCGCGCACATCGTCCTGTCCCAGGATTTTCTGGGCGAGGCGCTTCACTCCGCTGCGGAACGGCCCGGACATGACAGCGCTCATCCCGCGCCGGCGCGCGAGATCGCGCTATCGTCCGCGCCCTCGAGATCGTCGATCGCCGACCTGACGCAGCCGGTCACGGCGGCGAAAATCCGGCTCGAGTCGAAACGGCCGGACATGCCGAACAGGGACTGGAAACCATTGACCTCATAGCCGCCTTCCGTCACTTGCCTGGCCGTCGGCAGGTAGCCGAAGACGTCGCCGAGATAGCCGGTGTAGAGGCGGATGGCCTGCGAGGCGCGGGGACTGGCGTCGTCGAGGATGCGTTGCCAGTCCACCGTCGGCTCCGCCGACAGCGCGAATATCTCCAGCCCGTCGCCGAGCCGCAGGATTTGGACGGCCAGCTTCTTGTCGGGAGCGATGCCCGTGAAGAACGCGCTGAGAGGAATGGCCGACGATCCCGACCGCAAGCGCTGCGGCCGCAGCGTCTTCGCCGGACCCTCGGCGATGATCGCGCCGAGCCTGGCAGTGAGGCTCTCGCGCCACGCAACCGAGTCGGCGGAGGTAACTGATGGAACCATGTAGCCGGCAATCACCATGCGCCTGAACCTGGCGAAGCGTTCGCGCAAGCTTTGGCGTTGTTCGGAAGCGACGAGGCGCGGGGTGATGTCGCCGCAAAATCCCGGCGCGAACAGGCAGGGGATGTCACCGAAGCGCGCACGCAACATTGCGCGCACCGCGCCGGGATAGTCGGCGCTGATCGTGTCCGTCGGCACCACGGAGGTCGGGTGACAGGTGTAATGCGAAAAGGCGGCGAGCGGCGCGCCGTCATCCGCGCTTTTGATCAGAATGACGGTCGCCTGCTCGTCGCGCGGGCCGGCCGGGTAGGGCGAGAAAGTCACGCTGGCCCATTGCAGGCCCTGCGTCCTGTCGTATGTCGGAAACGGCCAGGTGCGGCGGCGATTGATGGAATGATCGAGCCGGCCGCAAAAGATGTCGACGCTGATTTCGCGTGGCCGGCCGTCCAGGATTTTGCGCACCAGCCTGTCGACGGCTTCGGCTGCATCGTTGATGAATCTCGTATCGGGCGTGCCGAGGCGTGCACAGGCGGAATCGGTCGCAGGCGCGCAGTGGGTGTGCGATGCCAGCATCATCACTTCATCGGGCCGAAATCCGAGCTTGCCGAGCCGGGACCGGATCAAATCTGCAAGCTCGGCGCCGACCATCATCAGGTCGAAGCCCAGGATCAGGCAACGGCAACCGTCGCTCTCCAGCAGCAGTGCGGCAATTTCGATTGCGTCGAGGACGGTGGAGACAGGCCGCTGGCGCGAGGCGAAACCGGCCAGCCGCACCGGCCGATCTCTCGGAGTCACGTCGCAATGGGCGGCACGCGCAAACATCTCGCCGAACTTTCTTTCTCCCGTGCCGGTATGAAGCCCGGGAACGGTCGCGTCTCCCGGCCAAAGTTCTTGTCTGATCGGGCCCGGCACAATAAGGCTCTGTACCGATAGCGGCCGTGGGCACAGGTGTCCAGCGAGCAGCCGGTGCGGAATCGTTAACCCCCGAGAGGCAGCGTGACGTCTTTCACTTCGAGCCGCGCACGGCGAATTTTTGGCGGATGGTCCGCCAATGTCGTCGGGCTGGTGCTCGCGCTCACGCAGCAGATCGTCCTCATTCCGCTGTTCCTGAAATACTGGTCCGCCGATACCCTGTCGGCGTGGCTCGCGATCTTCGCCGTCGGCATGCTGGTGCTGACGCTCGATGCGGGACTGCACGCGTGGTCGCTGAACCGCTTCCTGCAATTCAAGGCGCTCGCCGATTGCGATCGCCGCACCAACCGGTTCTACGGCGCCATGCTGCGGCTCTATGCCGGATATTCGGCGCTGCTGATCGTGGCGCTGCTGGCGATATGCACCGCTGTCGCGCCGTCCCGCGTGCTCGGATTTTCGTCCGAGCCTCGCTTCGATCCGTCGTTCGCGATCATGGCGGTCGGGATGGTCGTGATGATTCCGTCCAACCTCGTGACCGCGCTCTATCGCGCGCGCGGGCTGTATGGACGAATTGGCAGTCTGCAGGCGCCTCGGTCTCGCGATCGGCCAGGTCGGTCAGGTCGATCGGCATCGTGATGACCGGCAGCCTCCTCGTCGTCACCGCGGCCTTTGTCGCAGGTCAGGTTGCGATCGCGATTTTCCTCATCGTCATCGATGCGCGCCGGCAATTTCCGTTTCTCGGGCGCTGCCGCGGCGGAACGTCCCTGCGCTGGTCGGTCGCGCAACTGGTCGGGGCCCTGCCGTTTTCGGTGGCGAACTTTGTCGAGCTTGGCTCGAGCTACCTGTCCGTCCTGCTGATCGGCTTCTTCGTGACGGACCGTATCGCCATCGCGCAATGGAGCCTGACGCGCACCATCGTCAACCTGCTGCGGCAGGTGAGCTATCAGACCACGCTGCCGCTCGCCGCCGAGCTCGGCCACGACCATGCGATCGGGGCGCACGACAGCCTGCAACGGCTGTATGTCAGGGGATCGGTGATTTTGGTGCTGGTCGCCGCGAGCGCCACATCGGGCGCGCTGGCGTTCTGGCGGGATTTCTTCGCGATCTGGACCCACGGCGCAATTCCCTATGATGCGACCTTGTCGGTCACGCTGCTGATCGGCGCCTGCGTCGCGACACCCGCGCTGCTGGCGATGAGCTATGCCAACTACAGCAACCGCGGTCCGCTGCTGCTGCGCGCCAAGTCGGCGCAGCTCGTGCTGTTCCTCGTGCTCGCGCTGCTGCTGATCCCGCGTTCCGGCCCGCTTGGCGCGGCGATCGCGATGATCGCGAGCGAATTGATCGCGCAGTCGGCCTTTCTCGCCGTCGTCATTGTCGGCGAAACCCTGCGCCGGCCGGTGCGCTACGTGCTCATCCTCGCCGCGATGATGGCAGTGGTCGTCGCAACCGGCGTCGCGCTCGGCGCGCTGATCGGCCATCTGGTGCCGGGCAGCGGAGTGGTCCACTTCGTCGCCGAATGCGCGGTCTGGCTGGCCGTGGTTGCAGTCGTCGCAGCCCCGTTGTTGCGCGCGCAACTCCGCGAGCGGCTGCTGGCCGTGTTGTCCCGGACCTGAGTTATTTCATCCCGGCCTGGCGGATCAGGTACTGGCCGTAGCCGGTGCTGCTGAGCGGCTCGGCAAGCTTCAACAGTTGCTCCGCGTCGATGAAGCCCTGCAGGAACGCGATCTCCTCGGGACAGGCGATCTTCAGGCCCTGCCGCTTTTCGATGATCTGGATGAACTGTGAGGCTTCGAGCAGCGAGTCATGCGTGCCGGCGTCGAGCCAGGCATAGCCGCGGCCGAAGCGCTCGACGTGAAGATCGCCGCGGTCCAGGTACCATTGATTGAGGTCGGTGATCTCGAGCTCGCCGCGCGCCGACGGTTTCAGCTCGCGCACCGCCTCGACCGCGCGTTCGTCGTAGAAATAGAGGCCGGTCACCGCGTAGTTCGATTTCGGCGCCTTCGGCTTTTCGACGATCTTCAACGGGCGATATCCGGAATCGAATTCGACCACGCCATAGCGCTCGGGATCGTGGACCCAGCAGGCGAACACGGTTGCGCCGCGCGTCTGCGTCGTCGAGTTGCGCAGCATGAGGCGCAGATTGTCGCCGTAGAAGATGTTGTCGCCGAGGATCAGCGCGGACGCTTGCCCTGCGAGAAAGTCGCGGCCGATCAGGAATGCCTGGGCGATGCCGCCGGGGTCCGGCTGGATCGCGTAGGAGAGCTCGATCCCCCAGCGCCGTCCGTCGCCAAGCAACCGCTTGAACTGATCGATCTCCTCCGGTGTGGTGATGATCAGGACTTCGCGGATGTCGGCCAGCATCAGCGTCGTCAGGGGATAATAGATCAACGGCTTGTCGTAGACCGGAAGCAACTGCTTGGAGGTCGCCAGCGTCAACGGATGCAGCCGTGTTCCGCGGCCGCCCGCCAGAATGATGCCCTTGCGGTTCATGCGTCAGGTCTTTGAGTGATGTGCCGCGCCGTCGAATGCGGCTCGTTAGCATGCGCATGAGGTGTTCTCAAACCGCTTTTCCGGTTCGGACAAGCTGATTTCTCGGGACCGCCTCGACCTCATGCGGTGATGTCGCCTGTTTTCGCCGATGGCAGTTTACGTACGCCATTTCAACAATTTAGGAGGATGTCATTGCGCGCTTTTGGCCGCTCCTATAGAAGAGGCTCAATGACGCGGGGTGTGAACCGCATTCGCTCTCGACCGCGCGTGACGCGGGGTGGCTGACAAAGTCGATCATGCTGAACCGCGTCTATTGCACCTATTTCGACCACAACTACCTGCCGCGCGGGCTCGCTCTCCATCAATCGCTGCAACAGCACGCGCCGGGAGCCCGGCTCTGGGTGCTCTGCCTGAGCGAGGCCTGCTACCGGACGCTGACCGCGCTCAACCTCCCGAACCTGGTGGCGCGGCGGCTTTCGGATTTCGAAGCTCGCCGATCCGCAAGTGGCCGCGACGCGGCCGACGCGCAGCATAATCGAATACTATTTCACCTGCTCCGCGGCCTGGATGCTGCACGTGCTGGAAAACGAGCGCGACGCGGAGTGGGTGACCTATCTCGACAGCGACCTGTTCTTCTTTGCCTCGCCCGATCCGATCTATGACGAGATGAAGGACGCCGCGTTCGGCATCGTGCCGCATCGCTTCACCCGCCGCCTCGCCGACCAGCGCCGGTTCGGGCTTTACAATGTCGGTTGGGTCAGCGTCCGGCGCTGCGAGGAGGGGTTCGCCGCGTTGCGCTGGTGGCGCGAACGCTGCGTCGAGTGGTGCTACGACAGGGTCGAGGGCGACCGTTTCGCCGACCAGCGGTATCTCGACCGGCTGCCCGAGCTGTTCAAGAACGTTCACGTCATCGGCCATCTCGGCGCCAATCTGGCGCCGTGGAATCTCGAGGACCTGCGCGTCGAGTGGCGGGATGGATCGGTGCGGATCGAAGAACGCTACCCGCTGTTGTTCTTCCATTTTTACGGCGTCAGGCGCCGCGGGCGCCGCTACTTCAACAGTCACCGGGTCTATCACGCGCCTTTCACGGAGGTGATGCGGCACCGGATTTACGAACCCTATACCGCCGTTCTCTGCAAATCGGAGGATTTGGTCGCGCCCTATCTCAAGGGGGAGCGCACCGAGACCATTCGCAGGCCTTCCGTCGGCGCGCCGCATGACCGCGTGGCCAACGTGTTGCGCTCCATGAGGGGAACGCTCAATCGGGGCCTCGATGTGCTCACCGGGCGGACGATTACCGTTCCGAGCCCGTGACGATTTGATCTCGCTTCATCCCTCCGGACGTCCTGTCCAATGCGCCTGCTGATCCTCGGATTTTCCTCGATCGCCGAGCGGCGGGTGATTCCCGCGGCGGCCGCTGTTGCTGCAATCAGCGAGATTTCGATCGCGAGCCGAAGTCGCAAGCCGCCGGCCGTCCTGGCCGAAGCAGGGCCGCTTCTTCACCGATTATGAGAGCGCCTTGCGCGATGGCGGCGCGGATATCGTCTATCTCTCGCTGCCGAACGCCATGCATGAGCAGTGGACTTTTGCCGCGCTTGCCGCCGGCAAGCATGTCGTCGTCGACAAGCCGGCGATGATCGCGCGTCGAGGCCGCCGAACGCGCGGTCGCGGAGGCGCGCCGCAACAAATGCCTTCTCGCCGAAGCGATCGTGTTCGGCTATCACCCGCATTTTCAGGCGCTCGGCAACTTCATTGCGGAGCAGGGACCGCTCACGCAGGTCGACGCCCAGTTCATCATTCCGCCGCTGCCGATCGGAAATTTCCGCAACCATCGCGAGCTCGGCGGCGGGTGCCTGCTGGACATGGGTCCCTATGCCGCCGCAACGATGCGCCTGCTTGGCGGCGGGCCGCCGTCGCAGGTGACGGCGCTTGCCGGCGGCGTTCATCCGGAGACCGGGGTCGACATGGGATTTTCGGTGCTGGCCCAGCCTGCACAATGGCGCGGCCTTTTCGGGCCATTTCAGCTTCGAGGGCGAGTACCAGAATCGCCTGCTCATTGTCGGACGCTCGGGGTCTGTGTTAACAGAGCGCGTCTTCAGTCCGCCCGCCGATCACCGCATGGAATGGCGCCGGCGCATCCGCAATGCCGAAAGCGTCGTGACGTCGGAAGCGGCCGATACCTTCGCCCGTTTCCTCGACGCGGTGACCGGCGCGGTGACCGGCGGCGATCACGAGGGATTTCTATCGCGATCTGCTCGCCGACGCCGAATGTCGGGCTGAGATTGCGAGTGCGCTTGGGTCGCGCGTGAGAGAACGATGCCGATCAACGTCTGGGATTATCTTCGGGAATATGACGAGCTGCGCGAGGAGATCCTCGCCGCCGTCGATCGGGTGTTCCGCTCGGGCCGGCTGATCCTCGGTCAGGAGGGCGTCAAGTTCGAGCGCGAGATGGCCGCCTATCGTCGGCGTTGCCGGCGGCGTCGGCGTCAACAGCGGCACCGATGCGATCTACATCGCGCTGACAGCGCTCGGCGTGAAGGCCGGCGACGAGGTCATCACCGTGCCCAACACCGCGGTGCCGACGGTGTCGGCGATCCGCACGCTCGGCGCCACGCCGGTTTTCGTCGACATCAGGGACGACGACTTCCTGATCGACACCGATCAGGTCGAGGCCGCGATCACGCCGCGCACCAAGGCGATCGTTCCCGTGCATCTCTACGGCCAGTGCGCCGACCTCGATCCGCTGATGCGGCTCGCCGAGAAGCACGGGCTGAAGGTGATGGAGGATTGCGCGCAGGCGCAAGGCGCGCTCTACAAGAATCACCAGGCCGGCAGCATCGGTCATGCCGCGGCCTTCTCGTTCTATCCGACCAAGGTGCTGGGCGCCTATGGCGACGGCGGCATGGTGTTGAGCAACGATGAGGCCGTCATCAAGCTGGCGCGCAGCCTGCGCTTCTACGGCATGGAGACGCAGTATTACTCCGAGCGGCACGGCTACAATTCGCGCCTCGACGAGGTGCAGGCCGCGATCCTGTCGCTGAAACTGCCGCGCATCGAAGGCTGGATCGAGCGCCGCCGCGCCATCGCCGCGCGCTACAATCAGGCGCTCGCTGGCACCGGGCTCGGCTTGCCGCGCGAAAACGCCCACAGCCGCCACACCTACTACGTCTACGTCGTCGAGCATGCTGCCGACCGCGACGGCGTGCTGGAGCGGCTCGCCAAGCGCGACATCAATTGCAACGTCTCCTACCGCTGGCCGATCCACACCATGCGCGGCACTCGCCGATCTCGGCTATCGCGAAGGCCAGTTTCCGGTCACCGAGCGCAAGGCGCAACGGATTTTCTCGCTGCCGATGTATCCGCACCTGAAGGACGAGGAAGTCGAGACCGTCATCGACGTGCTGAAGGATGTCATCTGATGGCCGAGCGCGCCCATCTCGACTGGTTTCGCGAGCGCCTCGCCCGGTCGCGCGCGATCGAGCCGAAAGATCCGGCGCCGCTGCTCGCCTGGCGCGAGCAGAAGCGCAACGAGATCCACTTCAAGGCCGACCTGATCGGGCTCGACGAGGTGCGCGGCTGGTCGCGCGACGCGCACGGCAATGTGCGCCACAAGAGCGGGCAGTTTTTCGGCGTCGAAGGGGTGCGGATCGAAAGCGGCGATCTGCGCGAGGTCGCCTCATGGGACCAGCCGATCTACACCCAGCCCGAGGGCGGCATCCTGGCGCTGCTGGCGCGCGAGACGCCGGCCGACGGCGTCCAGTTCCTGCTCAACGGCAAGCCGGAGCCCGGCAATATCGGGATGATCCAGTTCTCGCCGACCATCCAGAGCACCTGGTCCAACATCCGCCGCGCGCATGCCGGCAAGCGCCCGCCGATGGTGGAGGTGCTCACGGCCGAGAAGGGCGTGCGCTTCGTCTACCGCGCCGAGCACAATGAGGAAGGCGGCCGGTTCTGGCGCAAGTCGAACGAGAACATCATCGCGTTCCTCGACGATGAAAGCGTGATCGAGACCGACATGGCGATGTTCTGCTGGGCGAGCCTCAGCCAGATCAAGGAACTGGCGCTGATCGACAATGTCGATGAGCCCGTTCGTGAAGACGATCGTTGCGCCGCTGTGAGGCAGCTTCAACGCTTCGAGAACAGACAGGTCTCGGTGGTCGAGCGATGGCCGGTGACTCCGAGACGTCGTAGGGAATGCACGGCCATGTCCGCTCGAGGCGCAGGCCGGACTGCTCGCACAGCGACATCAGCTCGGCGCGTCCGAACACGATCTCCACGACAGGCGCGCCATAGGCATATTTGCGCAAGTAGGTCGTCCGGTAATCGTCGAAGACCGGCACGGTGTGCAGGATGCAGTAGCGCGAGGCGACGCGCGTCATCTCGCGGATCGCCGCCGCATAGTCCACGATATGCATCAGCGAGACGCCGTTGAAGGCGATGTCGAAGCGCGCGTCGGCATAGGGCAGGCGGGTGGCGTCGGCGACCTCGAACTGGACGGCGGGATATTGCGCGTGGGCGCGCTCGATCATCGCTGCCGAATAATCGATGCCGGTATAGGTCACGCCACCCGGCAGCAGCGTCGCGAACACGTCCGAATAATAGCCGCTGCCGCAGCCGATCTCGATCAGGCTCGGCTTGGCGAGCCCCGTGGCGGCGACGGCTTCCGCCGCGACCTTGAAGTCGAGCCGGGGCTCGCCGCGCTTCATCGCTGCGATCAGGTCTGCGATAGGCGCGCTCCTGGCGCGCGACCGTGCGTGAGGCGAGCCAGCCGGGCGAGGATGCCTGGGCCTGCGCGAGCTTCTTCGGCGCCGCCGAGCACCTCGTAGTCGGTCGAGGTCAGGATATGCCGGCGCAGGATCGGCATTGCCTGCACGACGCGCTTGCCGATCTGCTTGACGAGGCGCGGCAGCTTCATGACGCGGCTCCTCGGTCCATCGACGAAGCGCGAGGATTTCCGCCGCGCGATGGCGATAGGTGTGCTGCGCCATGGTCCTCGCCTGTCCCGCTTTCGCAATGGCGGAGCGCGCGCCGTCGTCGGCAAGATAGCGCTCGATTGCCGCGAGGCACTCGTCGACCGAACGCCAGGCGGCGACCTCGCGCTCCGGCGCGAACAGCGTATGCAGATTGTCCTTGAAGTCGGTCAGCAGGAACGCGCCGACGCCGGTCGCCTCGAACAGGCGCATATTGCCGGCTTCGCGGCCGGCCATGTCGATGTGGGAATTGAGCGTGATCTTCGAGCGGCGCAAGGCCTGGTACATGTCCGCGCCCCAGACCTCGCCGCGAAAGCAGCGATGCAGCGGCGAAGACGCCGGCAGCGCCCGCGGCGGGTTGCCGAACAGTGCGAGCTGATGACGCGCGGCGACGGCCTCGAGCAGCGCGATGCGCTGCGTGTGATCCGGCGACACCGTGCCGACAAAGGAGATGTCGATGTCTTGCGCTGGTCTCGCGGGCAGGGCGTCGAGCACGGCGGGTTCGAAGGCGAGATGATTCACCTCCGCGCGCACGCCGGCGCGCCGGAACAGCTCCACCGTCACCGACAGCTGCGACAGCATCAGGTCGTAGACGGTCCAGTCCTCGCCGCGGCTCGGTGCGATGCCGACCTGGCCGAGCAGGATCGGCTTGCCGATTCCCTTGATCCGCCGCATCAAGGCGGTGTCGATGTGGAATGCATCCTGGTTGAGGATGAGGTCGGGCTTGAACGCCTCGATCTGCGCCAGCAGGATCGTCTCTGCGGCCGGATCGAGCCTGGGGCTGAGGCCGACCTTGCGCGCCAGGGGCCGCAGCATCGGCTTGAACGGGGCGACCGCGCGCTGCAGCCATCCGGGAATCGTCTGCCGCTCGCCTCCGGAAGGCTCGGCAAGCTCGACGCCAAGTCCATGCTCGCGCGCCCAGGCCGATTGCAGCCAGGGATTATTGACGTGGATCTCGGCCGCTGCGTGGCCGAGGCGCTGCGAAATTGCGCGAATAAAAATCGGCGACGCCGAACAGGCTGGCGTTGCGCGCCGTCATTTGCGCGGCATAGGACGCCGTCTTCAGCTCCGGCTGCCGGGCGTAGAACCAGTCGAGGAAGCGCGGGTAGTCCGCGTTGAGCACGAGGATGCGCATGGTCCCTCAGACCGCGATCCGGTAACCGTAGTTCTTGTCGATCCAGGCCTTGTAGGCGCCGCTGGTGACGTCGCGCCACCAGGCCTCATTGTCGAGATACCACTGCACCGTTTGTGCAAGTCCGCCGTCGAATGCGACGCGGCCGTTGAAGCCGAGCTCGCCGGCGAGCTTGGCTGCGTTGATGGCGTAGCGGTGATCGTGGCCGGGCCGATCGGTCACGAACGAGATCAGCGTGCGGGTGCTGCGGCCGGACGCCGCCGGACAGGACGGAAAGCGCGCGGCCAGCGCGGCGTTGGCGGCGAAGGCGCGATCGATGGTGTCGCAGATCACATCCACGACGTCGCGGTTGTTGCGCTCGTTGCCGCCGCCGACATTATAGGTCTCGCCGACGCGGCCGCGCTCGACCACGGCCATCAGCGCGTCGCAGTGATCGGACACATGCAGCCAGTCCCGGACGTTCGAACCGTCGCCATAGATCGGCAGCGGCTTGCCCTCCAGCGCATGGATGATCATCAGCGGGATCAGCTTTTCCGGATGCTGGTAGGGGCCGTAATTGTTCGAGCAGTTGGTGATCAGCGCCGGCATGCGGTAGGTCGCGACAAAGGAGCGGACCAGATGGTCGCTCGCGGCCTTGCTGGCGGCGTAGGGCGAGTTCGGCCGGTAGGCCGAGGATTCGGTGAAGGCGGGATCGTTCGCGCCGAGCGAGCCGTAGACCTCGTCGGTCGACACATGAAGGAACCGGGCGCTGTCCATCGTGCCCGCGGCGCGCCACGAATCGAGCGCGGCCTTCAGCAGCGCGAAGGTGCCGAGCACGTTGGTCTGCAGGAAGGCGCCGGGATCGACGATGGAACGGTCGACATGGGATTCGGCGGCGAGATGCAGCACGCGCGTGAAGCGATGTTCGTCGAACAGCCGCTGCATCAGTGCGGCGTCGCCGATGTCGCCCTTGACGAAAGCGATCTCGCCGCGCGCGATCGCGCCCTCGAGGCTGCGGATGTTGGCGGCATAGGTCATGGCGTCGATCACGACGAGGCGGTCGGAGGGACGCGCCGCGCGCCAGGCATGCACCAGATTCTGGCCGATGAAACCGGCGCCTCCGGTGATCAAAACGCTGTGCATGCACGCCCCTTGCTGGTCCGACTAGTGCTCCGATTCCGAAGTTCGCATTATATCGCGGCGGTCTCGTTTGCGAACTTCGGAATCAAAGGGAGCACTAGCAATCTTTGGTTTCTGGTGCGGCTTTGACTTTGAAGTTCCGATGTAGAATGTGCAGAACAACTGATCGGAACTTCAAAGTCGCCGCACCAGGCCGTGGTAGCACGCGGATTTGGCCGGCAAAAGCAGCTTTGCCCGCTCATTTTTCCTCGAAAATCGCCCGCGGCGTCACGTACCACAACAGGAAGAGCAGCGCCCCGCCATAGGTCAACAGCGCAATCGTCAGCGGAATGTTGATGAGGACCTGCACCAGCATGCCGGACGAGACCAGGACGAACCGCGCGGGCAGCCCGGCGGACGCGCGGTTGGCCAGCGCAATCACGAATCCGCACGCCAGCGCCGCAAGCGGTGCGAATGTCGACTCCGACGGATGCGACGCCTTCGGTCGCAAACAGCGAGGCGTTGAGATTGCCGAGCTCGTAGTTGTTGGCCATCATGAGCGCCAGCGGCTCGCCATAGGGGCAGGCGACGACAGCTTTCAGAACCGAGATTTGGCAGAAATGTGTGGACGGATGCGTGGAAAAAAAGTCGTTGTAGACGTCGATCGCGAGCGAAGGGACGGCGATCATCCGGAAATTCAGCGCGCCGAAGAACGGGAAGGCCACTTCGTATGAGAGCACCCTAGTCTTGTAGAGGACCGCCAGCACCACGCCGACGGCAATCGGCGCGGCGAGCGACAGCACGACTGCCTTCCTGATCTCGGTGAGCCTTGAGAGCAGGGTCAGGAACAACAGCCAGAACGGCGCAAACAGCGTCAGCTTGGTCAAGGTGACCGGATAGAACAGCAGCACCAGCGCGAGCGCGGCCGCCGCACGCCAGCGGGCGCCCTCGCATCAGAAAGCCGGCAAAGGCGAACGGCAACAGCACCATCGAGGTCGCTGCCGATCGCATATGCCAGCGGCGCCGGGAAGTGGATGCTCTCGCGAAAGCTGTAGATCTCGCCGATCCCGACCAGCCTGAAGTTGGAGAGTGCGCCGATCGACGACGATTGCCGCGCCGACGAACAGGAATCGACGTCAGCATGCGGTCGAACGCGCGCGGCGATAGCGAAATAAGTTGCGGGAACGGCGAGGCGGTTCTCACGCAGGCAACAGGAAAAACAGTCCGGAAAAACGCCGCCGACACCGCCGGCCAGCGGTGCTCATAGGGGAACACCGAGAACTCAACCAGCCAGAGATAGCCGAGAACCACCGTGTAGAGACAGAAACCGAGGAAATAGCCGAACGAAAACCGGCTGACGGCGAACAGGACGGCCGTGAGCGCAAAAGGCGCGGCGACTCAGGATCGCCGGACCGATGCGCGCGCTGCCGAAGGCGACGAATGGCCGGCGACTGGTAGAAGTATGCGACATAGGTCAGCGACACGCAGCAAATGATGACGTGAAAGCCGAGAAGCAGGGCGAGCGCGAAGGTAGAACGATCCCTCAGGAAGGGAAGCTTCGCGGGATTGCCTGCCGTATCTGCCATGTCGGTCTACGTCCGCGGTTCGAAGATCGTGCGCGGCGTGACGTACCAGAGCAGAAACAGCAGCGCGCCGCCGTAGGTCACCATTCCGATCGTCAGCGGCACGTTGAGAAAGGTCTGTGCCGCCAGCGCTCCGGAGAGCAGGATCAGGCGGGGCGGCAGGCCAGCCGACATGCGGTTGCCGAGTCCGAAGATCAGGCCACAAATCAGCGCCGTCAGCGGTGCAAAGAACGGACCGACCGAGGCGACGCCTTCGGTCGCGAACAGCGAGGCGTTGAAATTTCCGCCAACGCCGAAGGCGTTGTAGATCACGGTCGCCCAGCAGCGTCCTGATAGGCGCAGCCCAGAGCGCCTTCACGGCCTTGATCTGGCAGAAAAATGTCAGGTCGTGCCTGGCAAAGAAATAGTTGTAGTAGTCCATGGCGAGAGACGGAATGGCGATCATCCTAAGATTGACCACCTTGAAATAGGCAGGCGCCGCCTCGAAGCTGATGAGGCCGGTGTTGTAGAGACCGAGCAGGACGAGGCCGATCGCAGACGGGCACCAGCATCGTGATCGTGATGGTGGTCTTCGGTTCGAAGAACCGCGAGACCGCCAGCATGACGAGGAGCCATGCCGGCGCGAAGAAGGCTGTCTTCGTCAGCGTGACCGGATAGAACAGCACGAGTAGCAGCAGCACCGCCGCCGCGCGCCAGAGGGCGCGCTTCTCGACGAACACGGCGAAGGCGAACGGCAACAACGCGTCGGAGGTGATCCCGATCAGGTAGAGGAGGCTGCGCGGGAAATCGAGCTTTTCGCGATACTCGTATATGTTTTCGATGTCGACGAACATGAAATTGTAGCTTGCGCCCACGGCGAGGGTGCCTGCCGAGAGCATCAGGATCAGGATCAGGATGCGATCGACCGCCTTCGGCGACAGCACGTAGAACTGGCGCAGCGGCGAGGACATGAACAGGGCGGGCAAACAGAAACGCGAGCGCGGATGCAGCCGCGGACAGCCCGGTCAGCGTGTGATTATAGGCGAATTCCGAGAACGCATTGAGCCACAAATAGCCGGCGACCATGATGTAGAGATAGAAGCCGGTCATGTAGCCGAAACTGAACGGCGCGAGCGCAAACAGCGGCATGGCGGCCGCAAACACCAGCACGACGATGATGGCTCCGGTCGCTCCCCTGGCGTCGAACAGAATATGATATTCCGGGAACGCCAGCGCGGTGAGGACAATGGACAGGCAGCATGCGGCAAGATAGACGCAGTTCAGAACAATCAGCCTGAGCTGGTCTCTGCTCAAGGTGTTGCCGTCAGTCATTCCCGTCCTGCCAAGGCTCGCGCGTCCGATTGCGGTAGCTCAATTGCACCGGCTGCACAATTGCAATCGAGACGCGGCTAGTGCCCACTTTCCGAAGTTCGTGCTCCATTTCCGCAGTACCGTTCACGAACTTTGGAAAGTCATGGGCCCTAGCAAATCGATGATTTCAGTGCCGCTTTCGATCTGAAGTCCCTGAACCCGATTTTGCCGCGAGTGGGTCAGGGACTTCAGATCGGCGGCACTAGTTCGCGACCAGCACGGCGATAAAGGGTTAATGGGGCTGGGCGGGTCAAACGCCTTGATTTGCGACCGCCTCTGTTAATATAGAACGACCTGGTCCATTGAACCTGCCGGCCGACCCTTAGCACGCGCCCGAAGTCTTTCGAAAGCTGTGAGAGACGTCCGGATGATCAGATTTGGCCTGCTCGGATGCGGACGCATCGCCAAGCGTCACTCCGACCTGTTGGGCGGCAATCACATCGACGGGCGCAGCGCCTGACCGCGGTCTGCGATCCGATTCGCGCGCGCGCCGATGCGATCGCCTCGAAATTCGGTGTTCCCGCGCATTACGACATCGACGATTTCTCGGCGCGCAAGGATATCGACGCGGTCTGCGGTGCTGACGCCGAGCGGAATGCATCCGCGAACATGTCATCGCCTGCGCCAAGGCCGGCAAGCATGTCGTGGTCGAAAAGCCGATGGCGTTGCGGCTGCAGGACGCCGACGACATGATCCGCGCCTGCGACGAGGCCGGCGTCAAGCTGTTCATCGTCAAGCAGAACCGCTTCAACGTTCCCGTCGTCAAGGCGCGCGAGGCGCTGGAGGCGGGCCGCTTCGGCAAGCTCATCCTCGGCACCGTGCGCGTGCGCTGGTGCCGCGACCAGGCCTATTACGATCAGGACGACTGGCGCGGCACCTGGGCCTATGACGGCGGCGTGCTCACCAACCAGGCCAGCCACCATGTCGACATGCTGGAATGGTTCTTCGGCGACGTCGTCAGCGTGCATGCCCGCGCCATCACCGCGCTGGCCAAGATCGAGACCGAGGACACCGCGGTCGCGACGCTGAAATTCAAGAACGGCGCGCTCGGCATCATCGAGGCGACCACCGCCGCGCGGCCGACCGATCTCGAAGGCTCGCTCTCGATCCTCGGCGAAAAGGGCATGGTCGAAATCGCGGGCTTCGCGGTCAACCAGATCCGGCACTGGCGTTTCGTCGACGAACTGCCGTCGGACAGGGACGTGATCGAGAAATTCTCGGTCAACCCGCCGAATGTCTACGGCTTCGGCCATCAGGCCTATTACCAGCATGTGGTCGATTGCCTGATCAATCAGCGCGCGGCGCTGGTCGACGGCCTCGAGGGACGCAGGAGCCTCGAACTGATCTCCGCGCTCTATGAATCGATCGAGACCGGCGAGGAGGTGCCGCTGCATTTCACGCCGCGGCTGAGCCGGCTCGGTGTGCTCTCGTGACGACGCCCGAGATCAGGCAGGTGGGCATCCGCGACGTCGAATTCGGCGCGCGGGTCAGGGTCGATGGAGCCCTGCAACCTCTATGAATGCAGGATCGGCGACGATTGCTTCGTCGGTCCGTTCACCGAAATCCAGAAGGGGGCCATCATCGGCGCGCGCACCCGGGTGCAGTCGCATGCCTTCGTCTGCGAACTGGTGACGATCGGCGAAGACTGCTTCATCGGTCATGGCGTGATGTTCATCAACGACACCTTTGCGACCGGCGCGCCCGCGCACGGAAACAAGGAGCTTTGGCGCGAAACCGTGATCGGCAACCGGGTTTCGATCGGGTCCAACGCCACGATCATGCCGGTGCGCATCGTCGACGATGTGGTCATCGGTGCCGGTTCGGTGGTAACGAGGGACATCATGGCGGCGGGCAGCTATGCCGGGAACCCGGCGCGCCTGCTCAAGCTGCGCAAGTGAGGACGATTCGATGCCGGTACCGTTCGCCGACCTGCAGCTGCAATATCAGACCATCAAAAGCGAGATCGACGGCGCCATCGCCAATGTGATCCGCGACAACGCCTTCATCCGCGGGCCCTATGTCGACGCCTTCGAGCGCGAATTCGCCGAGGCCGTCGAGGCCAAACACTGCGTGTCCTGCGCCAACGGCACCGACGCGCTCTATCTCGTTATGGCCGCGCTCAAGGTGAAGCCGGGCGACGAGGTGATCACGACGGCGCATTCCTGGATCTCGACCTCGGCGATGATCACGCATGCCGGTGCCGTGCCGGTGTTCTGCGACACCGACGGTTCGACCTTCACGATCGACCCGCGAGCCATCGAGGCGGCGATCACGCCGCGCACCGTCGGCATCATTCCGGTGCATCTCTACGGCCAGCCCGCCGACATGGACGCGATCATGGCGATCGCGGACAAGCACAAGCTCTGGGTGATCGAGGACTGCGCGCAGGCGCATCTGGCGCGCTACAAGGGCCAGCAGGTCGGCAGCTTCGGCGTGGCCGCGACCTATTCGTTCTATCCCGGCAAGAATCTCGGCGCGATGGGCGATGCCGGCGCCGTCGTCACCGGTGATGCGGCGCTCGCCGAGCACATGACCATGCTGGCCCGCCATGGCGGGCTCGTGAAGCACCAGCACCGGATCGAAGGCATCAACAGCCGGCTCGACGGCATGCAGGCCGCGATCCTCTCGGCGAAGCTGCCGCACCTCGCCGCCTGGACGGAAGCGCGACAGCAGGCCGCCAAGATCTATGACGAGGGCCTCAACCAGATCGAGGACGTCGTGGTGCCCGAGGTCGCGCCGGACCGCACCCACGTCTATCATCTCTACACCATCCGGCATCCGCGCCGCGATGCGCTGGTGGCGCATCTGAACGCCAATGGCGTGCAGACCGTGGTGAATTATCCGACCGCGCTGCCGTTTCTCGCCGCCTACAGCCGCTTCGGGCATCGGCCGGAGCAATTCCCCAACGCCCATGCCGACCAGAGCCGGATCGTGTCGCTGCCGATGTTTGCGGAAATCACGCGCGAGCAGCAGCGCACCGTGACCGACCTGATCCGCAATTTCTGACCGCCGCCGGCGCGGTCCGGTTCCGGGGCGTTGGCGGAAATACTGCTTGTCTTTCAAATTGTTACCGGCGAAAGCTGAGGGCCGGTTGGGAACGGCAGGATGTCTCGTCCCTCAGTTCCGGAATCGCGGCGCATTTATCGCCTCATTCGATCTGGCGCTGGCGCGCCGTTCTGTCTAGAAGCTGGCACGTCTCGACTCAAGGCAACCTGACGGTTTCAGGGGAACACAGCTTTGCGAAAAGTGCTGGTCACCGGCGCAGCCGGATTTATCGGATCGCATCTTGCGGAAGAACTGGTTCGCCGCAATTTCGGCGTTCGCGCCTTCGTGCATTACAACAGCCTGGGCTCGCACGGTTGGCTGGATTCCTCGCCGCGCGAAATCCGCGACCAGCTCGACGTCTTCGCCGGCGACATCCGCGATCCCAATGGCGTGCGCACGGCGATGAAGGGCTGCGACGCGGTGCTGCATCTGGCGGCGCTGATCGCGATTCCCTATTCCTACCATTCGCCGGACACCTACGTCGAAACCAACATCACGGGCACGCTCAACGTGCTGCAGGCGGCGCGCGATCTCGACGTCTCCCATGTCGTGCACACCTCGACCAGCGAGGTCTACGGCACGGCGCAGGTCGTGCCGATCACCGAGGAGCACCCGCTGCAGGGCCAGTCGCCCTATTCGGCGAGCAAGATCGGCGCCGACCAGATCGCGCTGTCGTTCGAGCGGTCGTTCGGCACGCCGGTGACGGTGGTGCGGCCGTTCAACACCTATGGTCCGCGGCAGTCGGCGCGCGCGGTGATTCCGACCATCATCACCCAGATCGCGGCGGGCAACCGCAAGGTCAAGCTCGGCAGCATCCATCCGACCCGCGATTTCAACTACGTCGCCGACACCGTCGAGGGCTTCATCGCCGCGCTGGGAACCAAGGCCGGCATCGGCGAGGTCATCAATATCGGCAGCGGATTCGAGATTTCGATCGGCGACACCGCAAAGACGATCGCCGAGCTGATGGGCGCGACGATCGAGATCGAGCAGGAGGCCGTGCGGCTGCGCCCGGAGCGCAGCGAGGTCGACCGGCTCTGCGCCAGCAACGCCAAGGCGAAAAAGCTGCTCGGCTGGTCGCCCCGCATCGCGGGCATCGAAGGACTGCGCAACGGGCTCGAGCAGACCATCGCCTGGTTCACCCGAGCCGAGAACCTGTCGCGCTATCGCGAGAACGTCTACAATCTGTGACGCGATGACCAGTCCTTCCGTTCTTTCCAACCGTCCTGCCGCGCTCGATACGCGCGCAATCCTCGATGCCGTCGACGCGGTGCTCGCCGACGCCGTCCGTCCGGTCGAACTGCACGAGCCGCGGTTCGGTGCGCGCGAGCGGGAGCTGGTGCTCGATTGCATCGATACCGGCTGGGTCTCGACGGCCGGCAAATATGTCGGGCAATTCGAGCAGATGGTCGCAAGCGCGACCGGCGTCCGCCATGCCATCGCCATCGTCAACGGCACGGCGGCGCTGCATGCGGCGCTGCTCGCCGAAGGCGTCAAGCCGAACGACGAGGTGATCCTGCCGTCGATCACCTTCGTGGCGACCGCGAACGCCGTCAGCCACGCGGGCGCCGTTCCGCATTTCGTCGATTTCGACCTGGGATACGCTCGGGCTCGATCCCGTCGCGCTGGAGCGGCATCTTCAGGAGATTGCGACGTCGCGCGGCGGCGAGACCGTGAACCGCGAGACCGGGCGCGCGATCCGCGCCATCGTGCCGGTGCATATTTTCGGCCATCCGGTCGATATGGCGCCGCTGCTGGCGGTCGCCGCCAGATACGGTCTTGCGGTGGTGGAGGACGCCACCGAATCGCTGGGCTCGACCTGGCAGGGGCGGGCCTGCGGCTCGTTCGGCCATTCCTCGGTGCTCTCCTTCAACGGCAACAAGATCATCACCACCGGCGGCGGCGGCATGATCCTGACCGACGACGACGACTACGCGCGGCGCGCGCGGCATTTCACCACCACCGCCAAGAAGGCGCACGCCTGGTCGTTCGACCACGACGAGATCGGCTACAATTACCGGCTGCCCAACATCAATGCGGCGCTGGGCTGCGCCCAGATGGAGAAGCTGCCGGAGTTTCTTGGCGGCCAAGCGCCGGCTTGCCGAGCGCTATCTCGACATCTTCGACGGCGTCGCGGGCGCGCGCATCTTCCGCGAGCCGCAGGGCGCGCACGGCAATTACTGGCTCAACACGCTGGTGCTCGACGGCGAATTTGCCGGCGACCGCGATCGCCTGCTCGGCGAATTGCATGCCCATGGCGTCCGTTCCCGCCCGCTCTGGACCCCGATGCACCTGCTTCCGATGTACCGCGATTGCCCGCGCGCGCCGCTCGACGTCGCCGAGGACATGTACGCGCGCTGCATCAACCTGCCGAGCAGCCCGTTCCTGGCCGCGAGCGCGATCGAACGTTGATGCCCCGGATCGTCTTCTTCACCATTCACCGCACGACGTCGTGGTGGACAGATCTGGCGTCGCGCATCGATTTCGCCGATGTGAGCGTGCTGAGCGATCACCGCGGCGACGGTGACTATTCGCTGGTCGACGATTTCTATCGCTTCATGAGGAAGGGCGACGCCGCTTCGGTGGCGCTCGCGCGCTTCGGCGAGGACGGCTGCGCCGACATCATCCTGCGCTGCCGCTCGCTCCGAAGTCTCGATCGCGACCTCGCGATGCGGATGATCGGCGGCATGACCCAGGCGATCGACGTCGCCTTCGACCGCCTCGATCCCCGGCTGATCCTGACCTTCACCATGGACCGTTACGTCATGGACGTGATGGCGCGCATTGCAAATGCGCGCGGCATCGATTTCCTGGAGATGACCGCCTCGATCATTCCCGACCGGGTGTTCTTCCATCGCCGGGGGCAGATCGTTCCCCTCATGGAGCCGTCCACCGAAGAGCTGGATCATGCGGTCAAGCTGTTGTGCTCGAACGACTTCACCCCGGTCTACGTCAAGGACGCCAGGGAGTTCTCCCGCCTTCGCTTCTGGAAGGTGTTCGGCTATTTCGCCCTGCGCGGCGCTTTCTTCAACGTGTGGCGATATATCGAGCGCGATCCGTACAATCTGCACTATGTCGACGCGTTGAAGCGGTTGAAGCACAAGGTGCGGCCGGCCGACGTCGCCGTTCTCGATCTCCTGCGCAAGGACTGGCAGGAGAGGCTCGAGGCCGTTCCGAAGGAGCGGCGCGTGTTCATCGGCCTGCAGCTCTATCCGGAAGCTTCGCTCGATTACTGGCTGGCGACGCACGCGATGCTGCGGCACGACGACGTGGTGTTCCGCTATTGCGAGGTGCTCGGCAAGGCCGGCTACCACATCTTCGTCAAGGACCATCCGCTGCAATTCGGCTTCCGCCAGCGCGAACTGTTCGAACGATTGTCGAAGCTGCCATGGGTGACCTGCGTGCCGTATGGCGTTTCGGCGAATTTCCTGCTCGAACGCTGCTCGGTCGCCGTGACGTTCACCGGCACCATCGGATTCCAGGCCGCGCTGGCCGGGCTCGCCTCGATCGTCAGCGATCCCTATTATGCCGGTGACAACGACTACTTCCTGCAAGTCAATGATATCGGCGAGATCGACGGCATCGTGGACAGGTTGAAGCAATGGCGCCGGCCCGACGATCTCGACGCCGCGCGGCCGGAGATCGTGAGGAAGCTCGCGGGAGCGAGCACGCCGGGCAACTATTTCACCTGGAAGAATTTCGACCGCAACGACGAGCTCGCGCAGGAAAGCACGAACTCGCTGGTGTGGTCGTTCAACCGGTATCTTCCGCGGTTCATGAAGCCCTGAGCGGCGACGCGCGCAGCGGCGTCATCAGCGGCCGCCGGCGGCGAGCGTCCATTCATTGGGCGAGGCCAGCGAGTCCTTCGGCAGGTGGTTGGTGTCCAGTCGCGGCAGGGCAAAGCGCCGAGCCGCGATCTGATCTGCCAACGCGACCTCCGTCGTCAGCGCCAGCTTGAATCCCCTGGCGGCGACCGCGTCGATCGTATGCGCGTCGTAGCTGCCATAGGGATAGCACATGGTCCGATAACACGGCGCCATGCCGACAGCGTCGAGCAATCGCAACGAGCGGTCAATGTCCGCGTCCTGCTCGGGCCCCGGGATCGTGCCGAACCACAAATGCAAGTCGCCGTGAGAGCCGATATGCATTCCGCCGTCGCGCATGGTCCGCAGCTGATCGGCGGTCGCGTACAGCTCGTCGGCAAACGACGCCTCGTCGGAGGCGACGTAGCGCCGGAACAGCTGGTCGACGAGCTCGGCCCTCAACTTCATGGGGAGTGCATGCTGGAGCATCAGCTTGACGTAGTTGACGTTGGCCGGATCGAGGAAATTGCCGACCCAGTGGTGCTCGCGGTAGTGGGGAATATCGTGCAGGCCGAATTCTGCGGCTCGTTCGCGGCACGCGTCCTCGATGAAAGCGACAAACCGGTCCGGATCGATGTCGGAGGCGAGCGTGAACTGGATCTTGTTGGCGTCGAGAATCTGGCGATCCAGTGCCGCGCAGGCTACCGGGAAAAACGAGCCCTGCAGACCGCGCTCGGCCAACCGCGGAAAGACATGCTCGTAATGGTCGGTATAGCCGTCGTCGAACGTGAGCAGCGCAGGTCGCGGCGGAAGCCGGCCGGCTCCCTCGATCGCCTCGATCAGCTCTTCCATCGAAATCAGGGAATAGTGCTTCTGCAAATAGGCGAGCTGTTCGTCGAACAGCGCGAGGTCGAGCC
This sequence comes from uncultured Alphaproteobacteria bacterium, assembly GCA_963696845.1. GTDB lineage: Bacteria > Pseudomonadota > Alphaproteobacteria > Rhizobiales > Xanthobacteraceae > Bradyrhizobium. Next base: position 408,979 of record CAVOLR010000018.1, on the reverse strand, counting down.
CCTTGATTTTGGGAAACCGGGTACGGGCGAGCGGACGCACATAATGGTACATCACGATCGTCAATTTCGGCTGTAACGGAACGCTCATGGTGCTGCTCGTCTCCGTCAGGCGTTGCCGTGCGACTGCACGGTGCGGATCAGCGGCAGCATGATCGCCTCAGGCCGTTTCCGATTTCACCTTCAGGAACGTATCGGTCTGCCGGGTCGCGGTCCGCGGCAGCCTGGCGACGATGATCTTCAACCCCGGCATCTTCTTTTCCATCTCCGCGCAGAGCTGTTCGCCCTTGGCCTTGGCGTCGGCGTATTCCGGGAGGCCGGCGGTCGAATCCTCGACCGCGATGCTGGATGGATAGAACACCGTGAGCGGGCCGGAGCTGCGCGAGGCGAGGGTTTGGACGATCTCATGAAATCCGTCGACGAACACGCCGGCGAAGTCGCGAAAATCCTGCTCCTGGTACGGTTCGACACGGCGGCGGAAGATGCGCGGCGTGGCGAAATAATAGATTTGCGCGCCATCCCAGCCCGACGCCGCGATGCCAGCCAGTCCCTGCGGCGGAGCGGCGGCGTCGAGCCGGAGCGCCGTGCCGTTCGCGCCGAGCGCCTGCACGGCGCTGATAATCTCATCCGGCGGTGACGCATGCCAGGTCAAAAGTGGATCGGCGCCGCCGGCCGCCAATAGCCGGGCCGTTGCATAGCCGAGGCCGCTGGTCGCGCCCACGACAAGAGGGCGCTGACCGCGAAACTCGGCCGGCGAGACCATCGTGCGCAGCGCCTGATCCGGCGCGGCCGGCGCCGGCTCGCGGGCGGTGAAGGCCGAAACGCTGCCGCTGATCCCCATCCCCTTGATGTCCATTTCAACCAGGCTCATCGGCTCGTGAAACTTGCGGACCTGAAAGGCGAGACCGTCTCCAACCATCTCCGCATCGGTCCCGACGACGACCTTCGACAGCATGCTGTGCAGGCCCGGGCAGTCCATTCCGACCAGGGTCGAGATTGCGGCAAGTCCGATCACACGGTCGCCGCCGAGCGCTTCCGTCAGCGCAGCGAAGCGCGTCGTCAGCGACTGCGCAAGGGTTGGCAGCGTCACCGTCCCGGACAGGCCCGCCAGTTCGGCAGCCTTGCGTGCGCGGGCCGCCGGGGGGACAGCGCCGCCCCGGAAACGCGGCTCATCCCGTGCGGCATTGCCGCCAAACTCGACGCGCACCGCAACGGCGATTTCGCCATGCACCTTGATTTGCATGAGCCTGTGGTCGGCCGACAGCGATGCCTCGACCCGGTCGCCGACGACGACAGGCTTGACATAAGTCGCCTGGATGGAGGCGAGATGCGTGCCCGGTCGCGCGCGGGCGAGCTCGTCGAGCGCCCAGAGCAGGACATGCTGGCCGTGAACGACGCGCGCTCCCGGAAAATGCGCCGCCGCCCAGTCGGCATCGACATGGATCGGATTGACGTCGCCCGTGATGGACGCAAACCAGCGCTGATCGTCGTCGTCGAATTTGCGGGCAAGCGCGGTCATGATGTCGCAAGCAGGTTGGGACGATCCTGATCCGCGTCGCCCTTGCAGACGATCGGCGTGTCGCCGGGTCCGCGGAGCGAATAGACCAGCTCGACATTCGAACGCTCGAACGGCTCGAAGTAACCGGGCAGGGTGATCGGCGACTCCGCGGCCGGCGGCAATTCGCGAAACCCCGCCGCTTGCAGCTCGCTCCGCATTCCGCTGCAAAAGAAGTCGAGATATTCGCCGCCGCTTCGCCGCAGCAGGTCCTGCAATGATGCGCCCGCCCGCATCATCGCCTTGGCCGATCCGAGGAAATCCACCAGGCGTAGCGCGGAAGCGTCCTCGAAGCGGCACTGGCGAAACACGCATATGGCGGTGTGCGGCCCATCGGCGACGAGAACGGTTCGGTAGCTGTAGAACGGGTGCGACAAATATCGTCCGCGAATATAGGCCCGGCTCTTGCGCGGCACCTGAACGCTTTCGTCGAGACCAAGGCCTTCGGTCGACGCCATGAAATCGTCCGCGTGCAATTCCCGCAAGGTCGCGCCCGAGTTCAATTCCGGTCCCGCCCGCGATGTTTGCGGCACGGTCGCAAGCTTGAAGTCGCCGACGGCGCCGTTCAGCATATAATGCCTCGTCAGCGTGTCGACCTGATATCCCAGCGCCCGATAGATGCCGCGCGTCGCCAGGTTCAGTCCGACGGTGCCGATCCATTTTGGCGCCATGATGCTGTCCAGCTTGCGCAGCAGCAGCAGCCCGAGGCCATGCGCAAAGTCGGGCCGGACCTTCCAGGTCGTCAGCCACAGCGTGTCGGCCGCCTCGCCGAGGGCCGGGTCGTAGCGGCTGGCGAGGATGAATCCGAGAATGCCGACGATCCCTTTATCGCGGTCGCGCGCGGCGATGAAGTTATAGCGCCCCTTGGCTTCGTCGCGATGCTGCCAATCCATCAGCGCCGTGCTGCGCGCCAGCACGTGATTGGCGCTCCAGTGGTCGCGGATGAAGTTCATCAGATCGCGCCGATCTTCGAGCGTGCACAGGTCGACATTGACGGCCATGGCGACCCGTCAGATCGCCGCGGCCAAGGGCGAGGCCGGCGCGACGTTTCCCTCCAGCGCGATGAAGTCGGGCTTCGGATAGAGGCGATCGGTTGTCCATTGAAAGACGTTCTGATCGTTCTCGGAAAAGCCCGAACTCTGCCAGAACTCGAGGCAGGGCCGGTTCTTCGCCGTCGGAACGAGCTTCGCGACCACCGTGTCGCATTTTGCGCGCGAGGCTGCCTGCGCGGCCAGATGCACCATCAACTGCTCGACCTGCCGGCCCATCGCGCGGCAACTCAGCACGTAATCGACGATCTCGAGCGTCGAGCCGATCTGCTCCCAGCTCACGATCCCGGTGAGGCCGACATCGCCGAACCGGTCCGCCACCGTCACCGCCACGAGATCGCGCCTCTCGCCGCCTTCCAGCCACTGCGTCAGCTCCTTTTCGGTGCAGCGGCGCGTCCGCAAATTGAGCTGGTTGGTCTTGTTCAGGAGCTGGACGACCCGCTTGATGTTGGAGGCGGAGAGGGGATCGACGCGAACTGTGATGCCGAGCGAGGCCAGCCATTCCTCGGGCGAGGACGCCACGTCGAGGCTGCCGCGTCTGGCGCGCTCCTGCACATACATCTGGGAGCGCTCGCGATCTTCCGACGTGATTGCGGCCCGGTCGAAACAGTCGAGCTGCCGCAGCGCGTCGGCGAAACGCGAGGGATCGGTGGGCCACTCCGGCACCAGCACGTCCGGCAGCGCCTCGCGTACGCGACCGCGCTCGGTCGGATTGTCGTCGATGAAAACCGTCGATTGCAGTCCGAGGTTGAGCTCGCTCACGAGCTCGGCGATGTTCTGCGCCTTGTCCTTCCAGTTGATCCGCCAGCCGGCGAGATCGCCCGTGCGGATCACCATTTCCGGATGATTGGCGATCGCCTCCAGCGCCACCGCTTCGTCGTTCTTGCTGACGACGGCGACCGCGATCCCGCGCCTGACCAGCGTCATCAGTGCACGCTGGAATTCGACATAGGCCTCGCCGACATGGTCGTGGCCGCCCAGCCGCAGATTTTCCCAGCCGTCGTCGCCGACGATGCCGCCCCACATCGTGTCGTCGAGGTCCACGACGACAAGCTTGCGATTGAGGCCGGACGCGGTCCGCAGCGCGGCCTTGACGTCGCGCGCCGCCGCCTTGAACACTTTCTCGGTGAACGGCGATTTGGCGAGATACCAGGATTTGGAGTCGCGTGCGCCATCGGATGCGTCGATCCAGCCCTGGCTGTCGAGCATGAACACGTCGGGGACGTCGGCGAGCGCGTCCGATAAACGCAGGTTCATTCGGGCGAGATGGTGCGCAGCGCCTTGCCTGCTCCAACTCAGCAATCCCATTCCGCGATCACCGTAGGTCGGGAGCCAGCTTGCGACCAGCACGTGTCTGCAGCCTTGCGCAAACTGCTTGATCATCGCCGCGAAGGCAGCCGACTTCCTCTTCGAGGCGCGCCGCTCGAAGCCTGCTCGCCGGCGAGCAGTTTCGCGTATTCGGGGATCACCCCTTCGGGTCGCGTCCAGACCAAGGCAACGCGGCCTCCTTCGCCCGGCGATGCCTCGGAGAGAACCTGGAACACCTGACCATAGGGCGCGCTGGTCGCGTTGCATTTCGGATGCGACTGGTCGGCGGACAGATATCTGCTGGTCAACTCGGCATTGAAATCGGAGACCACCAGCACGTCGAAAGTCTTGCTCATGGACCGACGGCCTCGCCGACCAGTTCCGCCAGGGTCGCCGGAGTGGAAAACCGCGCCAGATTGTCCTCCAGTTCCTTTCCGTCGAGCAGGCTGATCTCCTTGCCGGACAGGCTGGACACCCGGCGCTCGAGATTGAGGATCAGCGTCGTCAACGCCAGCGAGTCGAGGCAGCCGCCTTCGCCGACCAGGAGCACGTCAGGCCGCTTCTCGATGGCCTCGTCCGGAGAACGGAGGTCATTGATGTCGTCGATGCAACCATAGACCAAGGCGAGGATTTCCCCCTTGTTTGCCGGCATTTAACAAAGTCCCGTGAATGTCCCGATTGATCGATATTTTAGAATTTCGGGCTCGATTTGTCACCTGTTCTAAAACACTGTAAATCCCGCCTTCCGTGACGATCGACCCCGGGCGTCGGAGCTCGGGATTAAGCCGAAATGCAAGCAAAACTGTTCGATCTGGTCAGGCGGCCTGCAATCATGGCGGCGATGTCCGTGCTGTTGCTGCGCGGACTGACCCTTGCCAGCCGCTTTCTTTTGTCGGTCTTGCTGGCGCGCACGCTGACGCCGGACGCGGTGGGCGAGTATGGCCTGATCACGGCGACCCTTGCGTTCGCGCTGGTCGTGCTCGGTCTCGAATTCTATTCGCACACGATGCGCGAGCTGGTTCCGGCAAGCGCGGCGCGGCGCGTCGAAATCATCGCAAACCAGCTCGTGCTCGCCGCGATCATTTTTGCCGTCGTGGTGCTGGCCGGCAGCCTGGCGGCCTTCGCCGGCCTGTTTTCGCCAAGACTTGTTGCGTGGTTCCTTGCTGATTCTCGCGACCGAGCACCTCTCGCTCGAAGCGACCCGAATCCTCATCATCACGTCGCGGCCGGTCCGCGCCTATGTGGGCGTGTTCCTGCGCGGCGGAATCTGGGTCTATGCGATCGCGGCTTTGATGTTCGCCATTCCCGGGTTCCGTTCGCTGGAAACGGTATTGATCTGGTGGGCCTTCGGCGGCGCTGCATCGATCCTGTTTGCGGCGTTTTCGCTGCGCGACCTGCCATGGCGCGAACTCAGGAACAAGGGCCCGGACTGGCGCTGGATCGCCAACGGTCTGCGCGTCGCGCGTCCGTTCCTGTTGACCGCCGCCGGCGCGCTGACGATCTCCTATGTGGACCGCTTCGTGATCGATGCGTGGGTCGGCCGCGGCCCGCTCGGGATCTACACGTTCTACTCCACGATCGTGATCGGCATGCTGTCGCTCGGCGCCTCGGTCTCTCACCAGTTCCTGCCCAAAATCATCGAGGCCTGGTCCGCAGGCGCCGACGCCTATCGCAAAGCCCTGCGCTCGTTCTTCTGGTCGCTCGCCGGCGTCGCCGTCGGAATGCTGGTGCTCGCCGCGGGACTGATCGCGCCGCTGCTCGCAATGTTGCAATTGACGCAATACGCCGCCAGCGTCGGCGTGTTTTTCGTGATGCTGCCGGGCGTCCTTTTGCGGATCATGACCGACGTTCCCTCCTACGCGCTGTACGCCGCAAAGGCCGATACCAGTTTGTTGATCTGCAATCTCGGCTGCGCCATCGTTGCGATTCTGCTCAATCTCGTCTTGGTCCCCTCCGTCGGCATCTATGGTGCGGCATTGTCCGGCAGCATCGCCAGCGGCGCGCTGCTGGCCGCGTTGTGGGTGCTCGCATTGCGCAGGATCCGACAGGCGGGACGGGAACCCGGCGCGACCGAAGCCGTCGGTCTTCCGACCGACGCGGACCTGCTTTATCCCTGACGACCGAGAGCCATACTCCTCGTCCGGCGCGGCGTTGCGGCGGGGCATCGCCCTTGCTACACAGCGCCGGATCAGCCCGAATTTTCCGAAGGCGGAATGCAGCAGCTCGCAAGGTCAGCGCGTATTTTCTCCTCGCCCACGGTCCTCATCGTCACCGTCTGGAGCGTGCTTCTGATCGTCGTCGCGATCGGGCCGATCGATTATTCAAATCAGCCGTCGGCTGCGGTGCATTGCGATCGTGGTGATCGGCATTTCGCTGTTCGCTTTGGCGCAGCAGGCCGGCGCCTGGTGTTTTCGGGTCTGGTTCGCCAATCGCGCAGACCGGCCGGCGCCGCGGACGGATCGGCTCAGTCGCGTGGTCGGCATCTCGTCCTGTGCCGGCATCGCCGGCATCGCCCTGATCGCGCTCGACCGCATCGTCCTGAGCGGCGTCAGCAACAGCGCATATGCGGAGCTGCTGCGTTGTGCGCCGGACCTGATCGATCTCGTCGAGATCAAGCGGACGCCGCTGCTCTATATCGGATATCTGCTGTTCTCCTTCGGCTTCGCCTCGGTCGTGCTGTTTCTCCTGAAGGGAGAACAGATACGCGGATGGGCGGCCGTGCTGGCGCAGCTCTCGATCCTGTCGCCGGTCGGCTACGCGCTACTCTATGCCGGGCGGATGCCGATCCTGTTCGTCATTCTTCTGACGATTGCCGCGGTGCTTGTGCGGCTCGCGCAGGGACGGCGGGCCTTGCCGGAAGGACATCATCTCTTCGTCAAGATGATCGTGCTGGTTCTGGTGTTCGGCATCTACTCCAGCGGAATCTGGGCCAGCCGGCGAAACTTCTGCGTGCAGATGAGCGGAGTGGTTCGCGAGCTGCAACAGCGGTTGAAGGACCGCGAGGCCGATCTGGCCATGGCCCGCGAGCAGCAACGGGCGGATATCGGCCAGCAACCTTCGACGGCCGAACACCAGGGGGACGCGCATCCTTCGGTTTCGCCGCCTTCACCGGGCTCGCGGCCCGCGCCGAACAGTCATGGCGGCGGCGAACGGCCGCCTGCGACGAAATCGCCCGGTGATGCGATCAGTGCAGGCGACATCGGCAAGATGATCGTTGCAGCGGAGACCGCCCCGCAGGCCGGCGGCCGGGACGACGTCACCACATTGCTCCTGATCATGGATCAGGCCTGGCACACCAAGCCGAGCGGCTATGTCATCTCGGCGATCCAGTCGGGCCGTCTCTCCCCGGGGGCGGCGGTCGCCGTGCTCAGCACGTATTTCTATCTGACGCATGGCGTTCGTATTCTCGACATGACCTGGCGCGAACGCGACCGGCTCTCACCGCATTGGGGCGTCTACCAGATCGGGGTGCTCTCACCGATCCTCCGGGTCTTCTTTCCGCACAGCGATGAACTGCTGACGTTGAAAAACCAGCTGCAGTCCGCGGGACTGCATGGCTTCTTCCCGACGGCCTGGGCTGCTGCCTATCTCGATTTCGGCCTGGTGGGCGCCGTGATCTACATCCTGATCTGGGGATTTGCCGCCGGCTGGAGCGCTTTCGGCGTGCGACATTCGGCCCTCTCCACGCCGGCGCTGCTGTTGACCTTCATCATCGCAACCATTCTGCTGAGCCCGGTCCAGGGCCCGCTGGGGATTGCCAATTCGGCGCTGGTGCTGGTCTCGATCATCATTGTCGGGCTGGCTGCGGATCTTGGCGGTCGGGAGCAAGGCGCGGCGAAGCCGGCTGCGGCGCGCCGCGGGCGCCTAAGGCGCCGATATTCTGCGAAGCCAGGCCGCGGTTTCGGCGACGCCTTGCTCCATCGTGTAGGGCAGGGGTCCGCAGACCGCCTCGGTCGCCGCCGTGTCGAAGCGATACTGCGTCAACACGTTGTTGAGGCGGAACGAATTGAACGGAAAGCTGCGGATGCCGACCGCGTTCACGGCGTCGCCGAACCTGGCCGAGCGCGCGCGCGAGCCCGAACGGCACATGGCGGATCGGCCGCACCTCGAACGCGCGCTGAAACGCGTCGCACCACGCCTGAAGGTCGATCGGCTCATAGTCGGCGAGATAGAAGGTCTTGCGATGAATGAGCTCGGCCGGCGCCTGCAGCAGACGCATATACTGGAACGTGATGTTCTCGATATAGCTGTAGGACTTCCATAGCGGTTCCCGGCCGACATGGACGTAATAACCGCCCTGGACCATGCGCAGGAACAGCTGGTAGTGCGCGCTCATGCCCGGCCCCCACACCGTGGTCGGCCGCACCAGGCACCATTCGCGGCCCCCGCCGTCCTGTTCGCGGACGATCTGCTCGGTGATGATCTTGCTCTTTCCGTAAAGCGTATCGGCGTTGTAGTCGGTCTCGTCGCGCGGCACATAGCCGACACGGCACACCAGTTGCGACGAGGTCCAGATCGCGCGCTTGATCGACGGCGTCGCTCGCACCACGTCGATCAGATTGCGCACGCCGTCGATATTGGCGGCATAGCCGCCGGCGAGGTCGGTTCTTTCATCGAGGTCGGTGCGCGCCGCCAGATGGACCAGCGCGTCCGGCTCGAGGTTTCCCACGATCTTCTTCAGCGTTGCCGCGTCGAGGAGGTTGCACACATAGTGGCTCGTCGCGCTTGGATCCTTGTCGAGGCCTGCGACCGCGAACCCCGCGTCCGCCAGCCGCCGCATCAGCGCCTGGCCGATGAAGCCAGCGCTGCCGGTGACGAGAACCTTCATGCTTGCTTCGCTGACTTTATTTGCTTTTTGCCCGGTAGTCGGTCGCTTGACCGGCCTTTCCCGCTGATCTACCAAACCGACCCATCAATTGCAAATTGCGGTGCCCTTTCAGCGGTTGGCGCTGCGTGTGGAGATTCATGAGGGGCTTCATCTCAGCCGTTTTCCAGGGCATCAACCGTGTGCTGGAGATTTTCGGCCTTCGATTGCTGCGTACGAATGCGCCGGTGCGCAGCTTTGGCCTGTTCTTCAAGCACCTCAAATCGCTCGGCTTCGACTTTCGTACGGTGATCGACGTCGGCGTCGCCTTCGGCACGCCCCCGATCTACCGGGCGTTTCCGCGCGCGCGCTATTTCCTGGTCGAGCCCGTCGCCGAGTGCCGGCCGGTGCTGGAAAAGCTCAAAGCAGCGGCTCAATGCCGAATACTTCCTGGTCGCCGCCGGCGCCGAGAACGGCGATGTGACCTTCAACGTTCACGACGACCTGTCGGGCTCGAGCCTGTTCTCGCAGGCCGAAGGCAAGGTGCTCGACGGCGAGGCGCGCCGCATCCCGATGCGACGGCTCGATTCACTGCTGCCCGAAACGCTGGAGCATCCCGTTCTGCTGAAGCTCGATACGCAGGGCGCGGAGATCGAGGCGCTCAAGGGGCTGGGAAGCCGTATCGGCGAGATCGACATGTTGATCGTCGAAACCGTCATGATGGAGGCGCGGCGCGGGATTCCGCAATTCGCCGACATCGTGCGCTTCTGCGACGAGGCCGGTTTCGCGGCCTATGACGTGCTCGAGGGTCACATGCGCGACATCGACGGCGCGCTGGCGCAAATCGATCTGGCTTTCGTTCGCAAAGACAGCGTGCTGCGGCAGCGGAACGAGGCGTTCGATGCCGCGCAACTCGCGGCCTATCTCAATCGCCCGAGCAGGCTTCGCGCCGCGCAGAAGATGTCCTGATCCGAAGCGCGTGCCGCGCGATCAGATCTCGGCCAGCAGGATGAAGAGGCAGCGCCGCTCGCCCTGATTGACCATGCCGCCGCGGTGAATGCCGTTGCCGTCGAACAGGATGCAGTTGCCGAAGTTGGACGTTGCGCTGAAATGGCCTTCGCGCAGCCGCTCGGCCTCCGCGGAATCGTCGAGGATGTCGGCGCCGAACTCCGCTTTCTTGCGCAGGAAGGCGGGCAGCGCCATGAACTGCTTGCGCGCCTCGAGCTTTGCGTCCGGAGTTGCCGCAGAAGTCGTTGGTGCGCCGGACCATGCCCTCGAACCAGCCGACTTTCGCATTCTGGCTGCCGCGGACATAGCAGAACGGTCCGCCGTCGGGGCCGATGTCGTGCACGTAGATCGCGCATTTCAGCATGCCGTAGGTGGCGTCGATATGCAGATAGCTGCCCCAGGGGTCGGCCAGCTTGGTGTCCGGGAACTGGCGTTTCCAGAATGCAAATTGCGGGTCGTTGATCTGCGCGTTGACATGCTTCACGCCGACTGGGCGGCCGAGATAGGCGCTGGCCGCCTTCGCGATGTCATAGCGGCCGAAGACCTTCTCGACCGCCGCGAAGGCCTGCGGGTCCGCGGAATGCGTGCACCAGTAGACATTGTCGTCGAACTTGCGCTTCTCCAGCGGAATGTTGGCGCGACGTTCGTCGAGCTTGGCAAACGCAGGCAGCGGTAGCTGCGCGAATCGCGTCGATCTCGTCCGGCTTGAGCGACAGGCAGACGATGCCGTCCGACTTGAGCTTGTTCAGCAAGGCCGGGTTGGCGGGAACTGCGGGGCGGCGTTGTCCCGTCAGCGTGCGAAGGAGCCGCGAGGCGCGGATGGTCGCGTACATCGACATGAAGCGCAGCGCGGTCGAGAAATTCAGTCCCTTGAAGCCGGTTTCCTTGGTCAGCAGCGGCATGTTCTCGTAATCGACGATGCGGCGCAGCGTGACGAAGCCGAAGGTGCGCAGGAACACATTCATCGCGTGAATGCGCTCGCGCAGCGTCGGCTTGGGAAGAAAGCCGCCATAGGCGGGATGGGCGTCATAGTCGATCGCCGGAAGCGTCGCGCTGCGGTAGGGCGGGATCGGCAACTCGCGAATGTCGGCTGCGGACGCAGCATCGGTGAGCGAGTCGATTGTGGTCATGTCGCAAATCTCCGGCAAGGCGCGCGGGCCGCTCGAGGCCGGTCCGATCTATACAACCTGCGACGCGATGCAAGCAATCATCGCGGCGTATGATTTCGGCGGCGTCGGCTTGCGCGGCTAAGTCATGGAAATGCTTCGGGAAAGCGGCACGAAGGTCGATCTTGCGCAGGGTTCCCGCGATTCTCTCGGAGGCGCCGCCGCGGCCATAGGGCGGGGTCGCGGCGGGATCGACGCGAAAGTGCCCATCGAACACCGCCTCGAGCGCCGCGCGGATGGCGGCGGGATCGGCCGGACAATCGATGATCGAGGCGGCGCGAAGCCGCCCCAACTGGCGATCGCCGATATTGATCGAGGGAACGCCGGCGGCCGGGGCTTCCACGATACCGCTGGAGGAGTTGCCGACCACGGCATCCGCGAGCCGCAGCGCGGCCCAGTAGCGCTCGCTGCCGAGCGACGCGAACAGTTTCGCCTGTTGCGGACGCGCGGCGACGAAGTTCTGGATGGCGTCGTCGATCGCGCGATATCCAGGATCGGCGTTGACGCCGGTGAAGACGAAGCTGCGGTCGCCGATATCAGCCAGCGCGCCCAGCAGTGCTGCGACATTCGCGGCATCCGCGCCCGGCTGCGCGGTGGTCGGATGCAAGGTGATCAGCAGGAAATGCTCCGGTCCGCTCAACCCAAGCTGCGCAAGCAGCTCAGGGCGGCCAATCGGCCGGTGCGGTGCTCGCGACATCGAGCCCGGGCGCGCCGACATTGAAGACCAAATCCGGATTTTCGCCCATCTGGATGACACGCTGCCGATAGGGCTCGGCCGCGACGAAATGCAAGGACGCCATCTTGGTGATGGCATGGCGGATCGCATCGTCGAAGGCGCCGGCGGTAATTTCGCCGCCATGGATATGCGCGATCGGAATGTTCAACAGCGTGGCGGCGACCGCGGCTGAGAGAATTTCGTAGCGGTCGCCGAGCAGCACCAGCACGTCGGGCGCAAGCTTCGGCAACGCGTCCGCGAAACCGGCAAGCCCGATGCCGGTGCCGCGCGCCACCGTCTCGGGGCGGTCGTCGGCGAGCTGGAAATCGATTTGAGCGGCGATCGGAAATCCGTCGGCTTCGATCGCGCGCCAGGTCTCGCCGAATTTCGGCACCAGATGCATGCCGCAGGCGATCACGCTGAGGTCCACGTCATCCGCGGCCTTGAGGCGCGCGAGGACGCCGCGCAGCAATCCGTAATCCGCCCGCGAACCGGTGACGACGGCGATGCGGCGCGGACGCGTCATGTCAGCTCCGCCACGGCGAGGCATCGAGCATGCCATGCTCGATGAGATAGGAGGCGTAGGCGAGATCGGCGGCGCTCTCGATCTCGATCGAATGCAGGCGGTCCATCAGGATGCCGTAGCTTGCGCTTGGGTCGGCGTAGACCTTGCGATGCTTGCGCATCGCCTCCCAGCCGATCAGGTAGAGCGCGCCGTTCATGGTGACTTCCGGCGGCTGGTCCTGCCGCCGCTGCGCCGGCGTCCTCAGCAGCTTTTCGACGATGCCGCCGATCGATCCATCGCTGCCGAGCGTGCCGACGAAGACGGAGGCGACCTCGGTCTCGCGCATGCCGACCACGAGGCTCGCCTTGCGCGCGACGAACAGCTCGACCGCTGCGTCGAAATGCTCCGGCCGTGCGAACGGGGAGGACGGCTCGAGCAGCATGATGGCGTCGTAGCGGCGCTTCTCATGCGCCTCGATCCAGTCCATGGCGTGGAGGATCACGTCATTGGAGGAGGCGGTGTCGGTCGCAAGCTCGGCAGGCCGCTCGAACAGCATCTCGGCGCCGTGGCGCATCGCCTCGTCGCGTATCTCGGCGCTGTCGCTGGAGACGATCAGGCGTTTGCAGTAGCGCGACTGCAACGCCGCGACCGCCTTGTATCCGATCAGGCTGAGTCCGCCGATCTCGCGCAGGTTCTTGCCCGGCAGTCCCTTCGAGCCGCCGCGTCCGACGAGGAGGAACAGTATCTGCGGTTCCTTCGACATTTTCAGACGTCCAATCCGCGGAAAACTCGATCGTAGCTCTGGGTCGGTCAAGGCATGCAATCCGCAGGCCGTTTGCGTTGCTTTTAACAGCCCGCTCGACTAAGACAACCACACGATTGAAGGCACTATCAGCAGCGGTACATGCATGCATCGGCGGGCCCTGATCATCGCGGAGGCGGGCGTTAACCACAATGGCGATCGCGCGCGTGCGCTGGCGCTGGTTGATGCGGCGGTGCGCGGCGGCGCCGACGTGGTGAAATTCCAGTCGTTCCGGGCGAACCAGTTGGCGACGGCGGGCGCCGCAAAGGCGGACTACCAGAAAGTAACTACGGGACACCAGCAGTCGCAGCTGGAGATGCTGCGTGAACTCGAACTCGGTGAAGATGACGAGGAACAGATCGCGGCCGCCTGCGCCGCTGCAAACATCGGCTACATGTCCACGCCGTTCGATGCCGACAGTGCGACGCATCTCGTCAGGCGCGTCGGCGTCTCGACACTGAAAGTCGGTTCCGGCGATCTCACCAATGCACCCCTGTTGCTGCATCTGGCGCGCTTTCGCCTTCCGATCATCCTGTCCACCGGCATGGCCACGCTCGCGGAGGTCGAGCAGGCGCTTGGCGTGATCGCGTTCGGCTATCTCCGGGATGCGGCGGCACAGCCGAAACCCGCCGACTTTTCCGACGTGCTGCTCGAGCGGGAGAGCTGGACTGAATTGCGCAGCAAGGTGACGCTGCTCCACTGCACCACGGAATACCCGGCCGATCCGCAGTCGATCAATTTGCGCGCGATGGCCACGTTGCGCGACGCCTTCGGACTTCCGGTCGGCTTTTCGGATCACAGCCGGGGGATTCATATCGCAGCTGCGGCCGTCGCGCTGGGCGCTTGCGTGATCGAAAAGCATCTGACGCTGGACCGCAATTTGCCGGGGCCGGATCATCGCGCCTCCATAGAACCGCCGGAGCTGGCGGCGATGATCGGTTCGATCCGCGATGTCGAGGCGGCTCTCGGCGACGGACGCAAGGTGCCTGCTCCGCAAGAGTTCGCCAATCGCAGGATCGCGCGACGCAGCCTGGTCGCCGCCGCCGATATAGCGCGAGGGGAGATTTATACGACGCACAATATCGCAGTGAAGCGGCCCGGCGACGGGATTGCACCTGTCCGTTACTGGGAGCTGCTCGGACGGGCCGCCGATCGTGACTATTCAGCCGACGACATGATCGGCGGATTCGGTTGATGAGGCGATCTATGGGGAAGATCGTGCTTCTGACCAAGCGCGACAAATGGTGCGAGAAGGCTGGCCTGTTCGCCGAGATCGTGTTTGGAGACAGATTGACCTGGCTTCGTGGAACCGTGGGCGATCCGTTCCCCGACGAGGCGTTCGATCAGCCGGTTGATTGTCTGATTTCCTATCTGTCGCCATGGATCGTGCCGCGGCGAATTCTCGGCGCGTCCAGCCTGTCGATCAACTTCCATCCGGCTTCGCGTGATTATCCGGGGACCGGTTGCTACAATTTTTGCATCTACGAAGGTGCCGCCGAATATGGCGCGATATGTCACCACATGGTCGAAAAGGTCGACAGGGGTGCAATCATCGAAGAACGGCGCTTCCCGGTGCTTGCCGGCGAATCCGTGGAAACGCTGAAATATCGCACCATGATCGTGATGCTTGCGCTGTACCACGACATCGTCAGCGGCATCGCCACCGCCAGGCAGCTTCCGAGTTCGTCCGGCAGCTGGTCGCGCGTGCCTTTTACGCGGGCCCAGCTCGATGAACTGTGCGTGATTTCCCCGTCGATGACCCCTGAGGAGATCAAGCGGCGGATTCGCGCCACGGTTTATCCCGGACGTCCCGGGCCCAAGGTCATGCTGGGCGAATTCGAATTCGCGTACGACATCCCAAATCGCGAGCCACTCGCCTAGGCGGTTGCATGAGATCGATATCGAACCATTTGGTCGATGAGGCGACCTCCATCCTCGAAACCATTCGCGTCATCGGCGACGGCAGCCTGCAGATTGCGCTGGTTTGCCGCGATGGCAGGCTGACAGGCACCGCGACCGACGGAGACATCCGGCGCGCGATCCTCGCGTCGGTGCCGTTGACGGCGCCGATCGCGCAAGTGATGAACCGCTCGCCAATCACCGTTGCGACGGGCACAACGGATGCGGCGGCGCTGAGCCTGATGCGCAAGCACGGGATTCATCAGCTGCCGATCGTCGATGCGGATGGCCGCATCGTCGACGTCAAGCTGATCGACGATCTCGCGCTGGCACAGCAATCCGATCATTGGGTCGTGCTGATGGCCGGCGGCCTCGGCTCGCGGCTGAAGCCGATCACCGACGATATCCCCAAGCCCTTGATCAGGGTCGGCGACAAGCCAATTCTGGAAACCGTGCTCGGCGGCTTCGCCAAGGCCGGCTTCGGCAAGTTCTTCATCTCGGTCAATTACAAGGCCGAGATGATTCGGGACTATTTCGGCGACGGCTCGGCCTGGGGCGTCGAGATCGATTATCTGCAGGAGAACGAGCGGCTCGGCACCGCCGGTGCGCTCTCGCTGTTGCCGCAGCGGCCGCAGCAGCCGTTCTTCGTCATGAACGGCGACCTGCTGACGACGGTGAATTTCGGCCAGATGCTGAAATACCACCTTGCGCACCAGGCGTTTTCCACCGTCTGCGTCCGCGAGCATTCGATCACCGTGCCGTTCGGCGTGATCGATTTCGACGATCATCGCCTGCTCGGCATTCGCGAGAAGCCGACCCAGAAATTCTTCGTCAATGCCGGCGTCTATCTGCTCGATCCCGGCGTGCTGGATCATCTCGCCGCCAACGAGGCAGTCGACATGACCACGCTGATCGAGCGGACGATCGCCGCCGGCAAGCCGTCGGTGGTGTTCCCCTTGCGGGAATACTGGATCGACGTCGGCCGTCTCGACGATCTGCAACGCGCCTCCGACGAATTTCAGAGGTTCTTCCGGTGAGCGCGGAACGTTCACTCCGCGAGATGATGTCGCTCGACGGGCGCGTCGCGCTCGTCACCGGCGGCGCCGGCCATATCGGCCGCGTCGTCGCGAACGGCCTTGCCGAGCTCGGCGCCGGCATTGCGATCGCGGATGTCGCGGCGCCCGGCGGCGAAGAGGCGGCCGCGGCGCTGGCCGCGAACTTTCCCGTGAAGGCCTCGGCATTCGCCTGCGATTTCGAGCAGGCGGCCGCTGTCGAGGAGCTGCCGCGGCGCGTGCGCGAGAAATTCGGCCGCATCGATATCATCGTCAATTGTGCGGCCTTTGTCGGCACCAGCGGGCTCGAAGGCTGGGCAGTGCCGTTCGAGCAGCAATCGGCGCAGACATGGCGGCGCGCGCTGGAGGTCAACCTGACCGCGCCTTTCGTCCTGGTCCAGGCGGCCGCCGCGGACCTCGCCGCGTCGGGTCATGGCAGCGTCATCAATATTTCCTCGATTTACGGGTTAGTGGGACCCGATTGGCGGCTCTACGAGGGCACCAGCCTCGGCAATCCCGCAGCCTATGCCGCAAGCAAGGGCGGCTTGATCCAGATGACGCGATGGCTTGCGACCACCATGGCCCCGAAAGTCCGGGTCAACGCCGTCGCACCGGGCGGCGTCTTCAGGCAGACGCCGGAGCCGTTCCTCTCCCGCTATGCGGCGCGCACACCGCTCGCGCGGATGGCCCGCGAAGACGACATGAAGGGCGCGGTGGCCTATCTGGCGAGCGATCTGTCCGCCTATGTGACGGGCCAGTGCATTGCGGTCGACGGGGGATGGACGGCGTGGTAAGCCGCTCGCCAAAAGCATGCCATCGCGAGAAATTCGGAAAATGTTGAATTGTAGCAAATGCTTGTTACCGGAGACGGCGGAGGCGACGTCGTTCGATGAGGCCGGTTCCTGCAGTGTTTGCCGCCAGATCGAGGTGCGCGATACCCAGATCGACTGGGACGATCGCCACAAGCAACTCATGGAGCTGGTCGGCCAATACCGCGACAAGGGCCTCTATGACTGCATCGTGCCCTATTCCGGCGGCAAGGACAGCGTGTTCCAGCTCTGGTACGTGGTGCGCAAGCTCGGCCTGAAGCCGCTGGTCGTGCGCTTCGATCACTGGTTTTACCGGCCGCTGATCGAAGAGAACAACACCAGCGTGTTCAAGCAGCTCGGCGTCGACGTGCTGAATTTCACGCCGAACTGGCACGTGGTGCGCGAGCTGATGCTGGAATCGCTGAAGCGGCGCGGCGACTTCTGCTGGCACTGCCACACCGGCATCTATGCCCATACCATGCAGATCGCCATCCGCTACGAGACGCCGCTGTTGATGTGGGGCGAGAGTCTGGCCGAATACCAGTCGTTCTATTCCTACGACGAGATGGAAGAAGTCGACGAGAAGCGCTTCAACCGCGCCATGAATCTCGGCATCACCGCCGACGACATGTACGAGTTTCTCGGCGGGCGCGTCGCCAAGCGCGACCTCTATCCGTTCGTCTATCCGCCGCGCAAGGAGCTGATGCGGATCAAGTGCCGCTCGGTCTGCCTCGGCAGCTACATCAAATGGGACACCAGGAAACACGTCGATATCATCAAGCGCGAGCTCGGCTGGAAGGGGCAGGAAGTCGAGGGCGTTCCGCCGGAATACGACTACGAGAAGATCGAGTGTTTCTTCCAGGGCGTGCGCGATTACCTGAAATACATCAAGCGCGGCATGGGACGCACCAACCACCTCGCCAACGTCGATATCCGCAACAAGCGCATGACCCGCGCGGAGGGCGAGGCGCTGGTGCGCGAGTATGACGGCAAGCGGCCGCCCAGCCTCGACCTGTTCCTCGACTACCTGAACCTCACCGAGGAGCAATTCCTCGGCATTGCGATCAAGCACGAGGTCTCACCGTGGCAATTCTCGCCGAACACGGTCGAAGCCGGCCGGCGCATGCCCGACATGGACAAGTGGGACAACACGAAAGTGCCGTGGCCGAACCATCCGGGAGTCGAGATCGGCGGCAAGGGATAGGTTGGGGCGCGTACGGCGCCTTGGGGAGAGGGTGATGTCAGACGTTGCCATCGTCGACTACGGCATCAATAACGTGCGCTCGGTGCGCAACGCCGTCGAATATTGCGGCTTCAATCCCGTCGTCACCCATGACGCCGTTGCGATCGCGGATGCATCGCATGTGATCTTGCCCGGCGTGGGCGCCTTCGGCGACGCCATGACCAATATCCGCGCGCGCGGCATCGACGAGCTGCTCGACCGCCATGTGCGGGAGAAGGGCAAGCCGTTCCTCGCCGTGTGCCTCGGCATGCAGCTTCTGGCGAACACGTCCGAGGAGCATGCCGACGGCGGTGCGCCGCATCGCGGGCTCGGCTGGTTCGATGCCGACGTCGTGCGGCTGATGCCCAACGACCCCGCGTTGAAGATCCCGCATATGGGCTGGAACATGGTGGCGAAGGAGCGCGACCATGCGATCCTCGCCGGTATCCGCGAGGGCAATCTGGCGTTCTATTTCGTGCACAGTTTTGCCATGCGCTGCAACGATGCGCGCGACGTAGTGGGTTACGCACAGTACGGCCAGCAGGTGACGGCGATCATCGCCCGCGACAACATTGCCGCCACCCAGTTCCATCCCGAGAAGAGCCAGGACAGCGGCATCGAACTGGTCGGCAATTTCCTGCGCTGGAATCCCTAGGAGCCGGTTCGTCGAAAAATGCTGAAGAAGCGGCTGATCCCGAAATTCCTGCTACGCGACGGCAGGCTCGTCAAATACGTTCGCTTCTTCGAGAACGAGCGCGTCGCAGGCAATCCGGTGACCACGGCCAAGGTCTACAACGATTACGGCGTCGACGAACTGATCGTGCTCGACATCGTCCCGAGTGCCGCTTCGCGCAGCCGCGTCGTCGAGATCATCGAGCGGATGTCCGAGGAGATCTTCATGCCGTTCACGGTTGGCGGCGGGGTCAAGACGCTCGACGACGTCAACATGCTGCTGCGCGCCGGCGCCGACAAGGTGTCGGTCAATTCGGAAGCGGTGCGGCGTCCCGAATTCCTGCGCGAGGCGGCGCGCACCTTCGGCGACCAGTGCATGACGGTCTCGATCGACTACAAGCGGATCGGTCGCGACCACGCCAGCGTCTTCATCGACGGCGGCCGCGAGCAGGTCGCGCTCGACCCGGTCGAATGGGCGAAGCGCTGCGAGGATCTGCATTGCGGCGAGGTGCTGCTCGGCTCGATCGACCAGGACGGCACCATGGGCGGCTACGACCTCGACATGATCCACAAATGCGCGAATGCGCTGAGCGTGCCCTTGATCGTGTCGGGCGGTTGCGGTTCACTGCAGCATGCGATCGATGCGCTGGAGGCCGGCGCATCGGCGGTGGCGATCTCCTCGATGTTCCTTTTCACCGATCATAGCCCGATCAAGCTGCGCAGCCATCTCTACTCGCGCGGCCTCGACGTTCGCGCGAGCTTCTCGAGCAGGAACTAGACCCGTGCGAACTCTCGCTTCCCCAAGCCGAACTCGCGACCTATGTGCGGAAGCAATTCGAGAATCTGTTCCCGGACGGCACCGATCTCGGCGATCTGCCGAGGCTCGTTGCGCTGGCGCTCGGCCGCGTCGAATATTGCTTCTCGCGGGTCAGGCTGAAGGGATTTTTCGCCAATGGCGAGCCGCAATTCTCGCACTGGCATTCCGATCAATACGCGATCTTTCTCTATTATCTCGCCAACAGCGCATTCCGCGAGAGGCCCGGCCACCCGATTGCCGACAAGGCCTACGCGCTGAACAAGGCGCTGCATGCGCTGGACGCGTTCTACGAAGTCGAGCTGCCCGATGTGTTCGCGGTCCAGCACCCGGTGGGCACCGTGCTCGGGCGCGCGAGCTATTCCGACTACTTCATCTGCTATCACAACTGCACGGTCGGCGCGAACCTCGACAACGTTTATCCGGCCTTCGGGCGCGGAATCGTGATGTACGGCGGAAGCCGCGTGATCGGCGCGACGTCGGTGGGCGACAACACGTTCGTCTCGACGGGTGCGATCGTCATCGACGGTGGCGCGTTGGATCCCGATAGCGTGTTGCACGGGATTTATCCCAATGCCGCGCGGTCGCGCACCAATCGACGCGTGATCCCCGACATTTTCGGCGTGCGATCCTGACGCGTCGTCCGCAGAAGCAACGTGTTCGCGTCGACGTCGAGCCGTTGCGTTTCAGGTCAACCGCTTGAATCCGGCATGCGCCGTCGGACCGCGCAGCAGCTGCCGAACGGCCTTCTGGTCGATGGCGATGCGAAGGTCGCGGAAAACGACGTTGACGGCGTCGAGGTAACGGTCGACCTGCTGATCGGTGTGCGCCCACATCGGATAGAACGATCCACTGGCGATAATGCCGCGATCGAGCATCATCTGCGTGAACAGCGTTCGTATTTCCTGGGCGTCCGGCACTTCGAAGGCGAAATGGCTCAACGGCGCGATGCCGGAGGTGTGAATTGGAAGATTGTTGGCGGTCGCGAGCTCGTTCCAGCCATTCTGGACGCGCGAGCCGATTCGCATCAGGTGCCGGGGCACGTCGAGCTGTTGATGCTTGCGCAGGGTCGCCAGAGCTGCTGCCGGCCCGACGCGTTCGGTCCAGGCGGTCGAACTCACGAAAGTGTCCTGCGCGGCGTCCATGACGGAGGCGCGGCCGATGATCGCCGCCATCGGGAAGCCGTTGGCGATGGCCTTGGCGAATACCGCCATGTCGGGATCGACGCCGTAGGCGAGATGTGCGCCGCCTGAATTGATGCGGAAGCCCGCGGTCACCTCGTCGAAGACCAGGACGGCGCCGCTGCGGTCGGCGAGCGCGCGAATGCCTTCGATGAATTCCGGCGTCGGCTCGCTCGATCGCACCGGCTCCATCACGATGGCCGCCAGCCGTTCGCCATGCGCGGCGACGATCGCCTCGATTTCGTCGAGCCGATTGAAATGAAACGGCTGCATCAGCCCGGCGAGGCCGCGCGGCACCCCCTTGGGATCGAGCCCCGGCAGCAGATGGCCGTCGAGAGCGCTGGACGCCCCCAGATTGGCGCTGAGGTACCAGTCGTGCCAGCCGTGATAGCCGCAGAAAGCCACCATGTCGCGTCCGGTGGCCGCACGTGCAATGCGAATCGCGATCGCCATGGCTTCGCCGCCGGCGCGTCCGAAGCGGACCATGTCGGCCCACGGATGCCGATCGATCAGCAACTCCGCCAGTTCGATATCTTCAGCGCAATTGAGAGTGCACATCGATCCGAGATCGATCGCAGCCTTGACGGCCGCATTCACATCGGGGTCGGCAAAGCCGAGCACGGTCGCTCCGATCCCGCCGAAGCTCATGTCGAGAAAAACGTTGCCGTCGAGGTCGACGACCTCGGCGCCGCTGGCCGACTTGTAATAGGTCGGCCACTGTTCGGGGAGGAACATTTCCGGGCGCTTCGACAACAGCTGGGTGCCGCCCGGCATCACTTTCCGTGCGCGCCGGTAAAGCGTTTGACCCGTGCCCGACATCGTGTTCTCCCGCGGAAAGTTCGCGGGGTGGATACCCCATGGCCCCCCGTGAGGCAAGGTGGCACGCGGCCATCGATCCGTACGAGCGCATACGCCGTGGCAAGGTTTGTCGCGGCAAGCAGGCACGCCTTGACCGCATGCGGCCTCTTCATGCTAACCACGGGCCATGGTGCGCTGGAACCGGACGAACAAGACGATTGCCGCAGTCGCTGCCTTCGCTGTCTATTTCGTGCTCGCCGGGGCTGCCAAACTGAGCTGGGTCGATCCCGTGCCAAGAGGGCGGGTGGTGTTCCGCCTGGAGCGGCCGTTCGAGCTTTACGGCGCCTACGGGGTCTCCTGCTATCAGCTCCGGGCGCAGGAGATTTTCGAAGCGCTCGCCGACACCGAGGACGATCCGACGCGCTCGCCGCTGCTGCTTTATGAAGGCAACCAGCCGTTGGGTCCGGCGCACAGCCGCATCGAAGACATCGGGCGGCTCGGAAAGGGCCGCTACTCGCATTCGAAGCGAGGGCTGGTGTTCTCGGCGAGCGACAACAGCGACATCAATACCAACAACCGAACCTACTGGGCCGTGCTGCCGAACTGAATTTGTGTAGCCGAGCGACATCGCATCGGATTGTTGAAGCCGCGCTTCGGCGCGTTCCAGATTGCTTCGACCGCACCTTTGTCGCGCAGTGCCTTGCGCAGCAGCGGCTTGGTTGGGCCGCCCGGTTGCATGATCAGATCCAGGCTGCACGCTCCCGACAGCTCCATGATGCGGCGATCGAGAAACGGCACGCGGATCTCGACGCCATTCGCCATGTTCATCGCTCCGTCCCTCATCAGGAGGCCAGCCGGCAGATGCCAGATCTAGTCGGCGATAAGGCAGTGATCGAGCAAGGCCGTCGGCGCGCTCGATCGCGGCGCGATAAGCCTCCATCGGACTGGTATCGACGAGATCGCGCAGCGAGAGTCGATAGAGCCGCGGCACCAGGAATTCATGGCGAGCCGGCGATTCCACACATAGGTTGAGATTATACCAGATCGCGCATGATCCGGAAAAACCCGCCCCGCAATTGATGCGGAGTGTGCAGCGGTTTTCCGAAAAGATCATGTGCAAACAATCAAGAGCAACTGATCCGCTTGCCCTGATAGTGGGCAAAGCGGAGCAGGCGGATCCGGCCTGTGTCGACCACCTCGGTCGGTTCGCGGGCGGCGAACGCGCCAGTATCGGTGCCTTCCGGCAGGGCGAGCACGACGTTGAAATCGCCGCAGACGTGGTCGACGAGCCTTGTCGACGTCGCCGAAATCCCTGGCGAGGTGAACCAGCTTGTAGGAGGCGCCGACCTGGGCGCTGATCGGATTGGCTTCCAGCACCGGCGACACCACCACGTCCTGATAGCGCGTGTTGCGGCCGATATCGTCCCACATCAGATAGGCGGTGCGGTTGACGCGGCCGAGCGGGAAATAGTGCGCGGTCGAGATGGCTCAGCGGGGACGATCGCGCAGAGCGCAAGCGACGAGGCCCAGCGCCGGCTGTCCGAATTTGCGCCACGGCTTGTATTTCGCTCGACCACAGCCGGACCAATGTGAAGATCATGATCGGGAGCAGCGCGAACGGCACCAGCGCGTAGGCGAACATCGCCTTCATGATCGCCCAGCGATGAATGAAGGTGTGCTGATACAGCATCAGCATGTGCGTGTAGAAGGGAACGGTGACGAGGACCAGCATCGATCCGGTCGCGAAGATGGCGCGGCGCTCCGCCGGGTCGCGGGCGCGGCGAAAGGCGATCACCACCAGCAGTAGCGTCAGCAACGCCGATCCGACAATCAGCGGGAAGTGTAAAGTCGGAATAATAGAGCGAATGCATCTCCCCGAAGAAGACATCCGAAAACCCGGAGATGTGGGACACCTCCCCGACATTCATTCGCTCCATGATCTTGTCGACGAGCTGCTCGATCGAAGCAGACACGCCGACCTTCCTTGCAGCGGAATTGGGCGCGCCGAAGCGCCACACCAGATACAACGCGAATGCACCCGACGGGTATCAGCCAGAGGGCGATCACGCTCGCGCAGCCTCATCCGCTTTTCCACTCCGAAATACCCCGCTGCCAGACGGCTGAGGAGCCAAAAGGCAAACAGCGTGTAGGACAGCCAGTCGACAAAAAACGCAATGCAGATCGTGACGAGCTGGAGCGCTGTGATGATCCGTTTGTCGCGCTCCGATTGCACGCTGTAGAACAGCGTCTCGAGCATGAGAAACGCGGTGGTATAGATCAACACGGCGCTGGTGACGTCGTAGACCTGCGAGAACACGTAGATCGGTCCGCGCGACAGCAGGATCGGCAAGGTGACGCCGACCCCGATCAGGCCGCTTGCGACCTTTCCCAGCCGGTTCATCAGCGCGATGTTGAAGGCGATGAAGGCGGCTGCGAGCGCGACCAGCCCGTGCTCGCAGGTGTTGATCCAGTTCACCATCGGAACGCTCGGCTCGATGCCGAGCAGCAACGCCGTCAGGTAGATCGGAACGAACGATCCGGGCGGCCAGGATTTATACAGCGTGTGCAGGGGAGCTTCGATCGTACGCGGCGCGACCGGCGTGGAGAACCACATCCGCCAGGACCTTCGTTCCACCAGTGCGGGCCCACATCGAGGCCTCCGACGTCGTGCAGTCGGCATCGAAGACCGGAACCTGGTCCATATAGGGCATCCGCAATCCCAGCGAATGCAGCCAGACGAGGAGCACCGCGAGGGCCACGAGGCAGCCCGCCAGTCTTCGAAGTGTCATGGGGTATCCGGTGGAAAATACTGGGAAAACGGCCGCCGCTTGATTTGCAACTGCCGGAGATATGCACTACTCGCTAGCCCCTCGCAACGTGCGCTCAGATAGTTCCGCGACGACTGGCGTTCGACCCCAGGGTGGATATGGATTTCGCGGCAAAAGCAGCACTATAGGGCAATCCACGATGCTTATGAGGCGCATTACTACGATACGCCCTCGATGGCCTACTGCGCGCCGCATCGCGACGGTCTCGGTCGCCATTCTCGCATCCGCCTCTGACAGTGCTGGCTCAAACCCCTATAACTGGGCCTGAGAAAAAGCCCACAAGCCCGCTAGGTTCGGACTAGCGTCGCTCTCTTGCGAGCCTACTCGGTGAAACGTTTTGTGCCGCTTTCGAAGCGCTTCCAATGTGAATTGTAATATTTGGACGGCGTTACCCACTAACGCGCCTTCCGCTGCATCTCTATCGAGCCAGGCCCGGTCTCTGCCATGGTCTGCGCCGATTGAGATATTGCAAGGAGAACAGGACCTGACAGGCTTGGCGCCACAGCGCGGCCTCATATCGGCTCAGCCGGTCAAGCGGACAGGTTGGCAGATTGGTCAAGCGGACGAAGGAGCCGCGTGACGTCGTCGGAGCAAGTGGAGGCATCGGCGGGCGAGGATGACGCGCTTTCGATGGCGCTTGCGGAATCCTCGTCTGGCTTTGGCTTATGCCGATCTCCGACGCGACGTGCACTTCGATAGATGTCATCGATCACGTGTTGCCGCTTACGATGGTCGTCGCGACCTTGTCGAAACTCCAGCAGGTGGCGAGCCTGGATCTCGAACAATCCGGTCTCGATGGCGGTGGCGCGCCGCAGCCGCCACAACAGGCTCGCCAGTCGAAGGACCAGCTCTCTTTCAACGGCCGATTGCGCGTCGTAGTCGGCCGTGACCGCCATTTCGAATGCCGCATAATCCTCGGCATCTTCCAGCGCACGTGATGACGGTCTCCGCCGTCAGACCGTGACGGACGGCATTCTGTCGCGATCTTCTCTTGCCTTCGTCGGTGACAGGACCGGTGCTGAGACGCGCATTGCGGCGGTTGGCCTCGATTTGCCGCAGCGAGCTCATCCTGCCTCCGGGCGGAGAATTGGCTTTGTTTCGTCATTTCGGGCGAGCGCCAGCTCTCGGCAAGAGGCCGTTCGCACGTTCGCTCTCGGATGTCGGGCTCAGCGATGCTCGGCCAGCTGCGTTGCGGATGGATCCGTGCGCATGGTCGTCTCCCAAAGGGCCGCCGCGACGGGAAGGGGATCGATCCCCTGGTTCTGCCACCAGGCGCGCTCGTTGCCATGTCGGTGCAGCTCCGATGATGTCTGCGACAGAGCGGGACGGTGAACTCATCGCTGACCTTGCGGCCCAGCGATCGGGGTTGGGCCATCTTGAGATGATGCGCGTCGCAGGCGCCACTTTGGCAGACCAGGCAGGGTTGCGAGGCGACAAAGGCCAGATGCGCCTTGCTGCGCCTTCGGACCGGTTTTGTCAGCGGGGTGACTTGCGTCGATCGTCGCAGGGGTCGGGTTGGATGGTCGGCCGAGGCGCTTCAGGGCCGGGAGGGGGCATGGGATCCTCGGAGCGCGCCGTTCACCTTGGCGAGATAGGCCGCCTCCACGGCTCGGGCGTCGCCTTCGGTCAGTTGGTTCTTCAGAGGCATGGCCCGCTTGGCCCAGACCGCCAACGCCTCCTCGCCCGTGGTCTCCGCGATCTCCTGCAGCAGCCGGTCCCGGAGGTCCGCCGAGCCCGCCACGTCGCGTATGGGAGGGGCATGGGCGCTCCCGTTGCCGCCCTTCTGTGGCGGCGCCCGCTCCGGGCTGGACTGCTCCTTGTGGGGAATGTCGGGGGCATCCAGATCGTCCTCGCCGGCAATCCCGACCAGGGTAAAGAGCGCATAGCGGCGGGCGTAGGTCAGCGCCGCGCCCTTCACATGGGCGGAGGTTTCGGAGGCCGGGCAGACCGGCCACAGCGAGGACACCCATTCCCCGGAGGCATGGACCAGAAGGGTGGTGAGCATGATCTGCCCCTGGTCGAGCGGCCGTGCTCTGGACCACCGCAATGTCCTGCTGGCCGAGGGCTTTGCGGACGAGGTCCAGACCGCTGGCGAGCGAGGCATAGCGGAAGGATCGTTCGCCGCCCCGATCGGTGATGGTGGCGGTCAGCGTCCTCTCCGGGTTGTCGAGCTCGCATTGGGCCTTGGCCAGCGCGGCTGCGATCGCGCCGATGGTTTCACTGGACCGCTGCATCGGCTGACCTCCAGCAGGTCAAAGCTGACGGCGCCCGACTTCGATCGCTTGGCCCGGAGCCCGTGACCGATCGCCTCCTTGGCGTCCTCCGGCATGAGCTTCTTCAGCTCGGACTTGGCGGTCTCATGCTGCTCATGGGCGGCGCGGGTCTGCCTGAAGGTGGCTGCGAGCTCGCCCCAGCTGTTGGATGAACTCATATCGACGATGCGAACGGCCTCCAGCCGCGGTCGCGGCGGCTCGATGCCGAACAGGCGAGGGGGCTCGCCGCTCTGGACGCAGCGCCAGAATTTCTTTTCCGCCGTGATCAGAAGATGCTGATAGAGCGGATCGGCATGGATCTTGATCTCGACCCATTTGCCGCCGCCGGTGATGATCGAGAGTGAGGCAGTCGCGGGAGTTCGTCACCCACATGTTGTGCTGCAGCTGCGCCATGTGCTTTGCCGCTGCCGTATCCTCCGCGAACGCCCAGGGCAGCATGAACTTGGCCTCGAAGACCGCCCCGGTCTCCTCGACCACGCCGTCCAGCGTCGCCGCCATCCATTTGTTGATGGGATGGCGAACGCGCTTCTGCACGTCCTTGACGTGCTGCCCGGTGCAGCGCTCGAACCAGCGACGGTTCAGCTCCTCGGTCACCGAGCCGAGCTGAACGATCAGGTTTTGCGAGAAATCCGGCGGCGGCAGCTCGCCGCGCTTTTCCCGCCACAGCCGGACGAGGTCTTCTTGATCGTCGCCCATGATGATGCGGGCATCCGATCCGCCGATGAAGTGGCGTCGGTCGTTGGGGTTGAAACGAATGATCTGATGCGTCGCCGCAACTGCGTCGTCTTGAATTCACTTTGCACGGATGCCTCCTGTTCAGCCGGCGATCGATCGCCGCACTGCCGGAAGCCCGCGCACGGGCGGGGTGAAATTTGGGGCGCCAGGAGCTCGCGCCCCGTCGGTCGAATCAGTACCGCTCCAATCGCGCGGAATGCCAGTCCTTTCTGCAGCAACATTGTTGCTCTTTTGAGGGCTGCTATACCCTCTGCGGGCGTAATCACCCAGGGGAAGTACAAGCGCGAACATGATGCGGCCGCTCTGTCGAAACGAACCCAATTTCATCGCCCATTGAGAGCCGCGCGCGTCCTTCGTTGCGTGGCCAGCGACCTCGAAGTGGCTATTCAGCTCAAGGCGCCCCCAGCAGGCTGCGCGTGTCGCTAGCGGCTCGTCGAGTAATCCTCCGTTACGTGAGCGATTCACTTTAATCCTCAGAGGTGTCTATCTTCCGGTAGAGGACGAACGCTGTCGGAGCTCCCAGTAGCAGGTCGCTTGGAGTTGCGGGCATCCGTAGCTGCATTGAGCAGCCGAACAACACCCAT
Source organism: uncultured Alphaproteobacteria bacterium (assembly GCA_963696845.1). Classification (GTDB taxonomy): domain Bacteria; phylum Pseudomonadota; class Alphaproteobacteria; order Rhizobiales; family Xanthobacteraceae; genus Bradyrhizobium. Next base: position 381,203 of record CAVOLR010000018.1, on the reverse strand, counting down.
GATCTTGTTCGACGCCATGGCGTTCGACCTTTCGCGAGCGTGAGCATTCCAGTACGAGAATCTTGGCTGCTTCGTCCCGTCGATATCGATCCGTATCTGATCCTTGAGCCATCTTTGCGAAGCGCGACCCCGTTGGAGACTTGCTCCCGGCTTTGCGTTCGTCTTGAATCGCCGGCAGACGTCGCTGATCGGCTTCGTAGGACGTTTCCGCGGTTCAGCTAACGATTGCGCGATTTTACATGAATCAGACAGGTCCATTCAGCTTGGGTCCGATTTATTCGTACACGATCGCAGTCATATTTTCGGGATGTTGTCTCCGCGTCATGCTTTTACGTTCGCCGATCCCACGATCACCCTGTCCGTTACCGTTGCGTCCGTGCTTGCCCAGCTCGACGTTGTTGGTGTGCCGCCCCGTACCCGATTTGAAGACGAAAATTAGTTGGCGCTGCGAGCGGTATAACGACCCCATGCCGGCATTGGTCTTGACCCACACCGCGATGTTCTTCAGCTCCGAGTAGACCGCTCGGCCGTATCACGATCAGCTCGTCGAACGTGCTCCAGTCCATGCCCACTGAAAGTGGATCGCACCGTCCTTGCTGTGTTTTGCAAGTGCCGAGCAGCTCGTGGTCAGAAACCGGATAAACTCGTTGCGGGAGAGCTCGCCAGAGGCCTGGGTAAATTCCCGGTGCCGGACCTTGCCTTTTCCGGACACATGCCCGTCAACCCGCACGTTGAATGGAGGATCGACGCGTCCGACCTGTCCGCGACCTGCTTCCTTCATCAACACGTCGAAGGCGGCATCGGAGGTCGCATCGCCGCAACCGACCCGGTGACCGTCGAGCTGCCAGACATCGCCGGGCTGGCAGACTACCGCTACGGTGGTGGCGGTGTCGGGCTCCTCGGCGCCGTCGGGACCGGGGTCCTGAAGCGCGTGGATGGTCAGGTCGATTTCGTGGTAGACCGAAGCCCGTGATCGACAAGTCGAAGCGCGTAACCTCGAGTTCCTTCAGGCCCGTGAAAACTCTCGACCGAGCAGCCGTTCGTCCCAGCTGAGCGTTTTGTGCCAGCCTGTTGTCCGCGACTCCAGCAGCGCCATCGAGCTGCGCCTCGGAAAGACGCCATCTCGAACGCATCGTAATTCGACGACATCGCCGAGTTTCTTGGTCTGCAAGCACCCGCACCCCCGCCCGATCACGACCTGATGGGCGTGATCCACCACTGCCGGACGCGATGAATTCCTTGCAACTCTTGACGCTATCGCGATCTGCGTTGATCCGTGCTTCTGCGAGCGTTGCCGTTCGGGTTCCTGGCATCATGGACATGATCGGACCGAACGGATCGGTATTCAGATCTGCTTCTCGACGAGGTCGGCATTGGTTAGCCCGAGGATTGAGCACCCAGTCGAGATTCCCAGCCGACCTGCGCCTTGTCCTTGCCACTTGTTGTCGAACTGTCCTACACGTTCGAGCAGCAGTTCAATTACCCGGATTCGCGAGCGTCGGCGTGTACAGTTAGTTCCTCCGACCCTCGGTCTCGCAGATCCGTCAGGTGACCCAGATGTGTTGCACCTCAACCCCTTCCCACGAAGGGCCGCGCAACGTGCTTGGGCGGACGACCCAGCCTCTGCCGGAGCGATGTTCATCCAGAACAACCGCACCCTCGCGATTGGACGCAAGACGTTGCATCGCTATCTTGCAAATTGTGCGTGGCGTTCTCTGCCAAGAAACATCATGTCGCCAATCAGCCCGCCACGACCTCATTCCCGTCGCTGCCAAGCCGTTCGGCTGAAGACTACCCAAACATCGTTGTACCGCAGGTTGACGCCTGAGGCCGTCACCGAAGCCTCGTCGGATTTTCAGTCCGATCGGTTTGTGTCGTCTCCTCGTTTCCCTATTTCCATCACCGTTTAAGTACTGATGGAAAGAAGCTAGGCTCGTTCGTGCGATCGTTCATTGAGTATCCCAGTCTTAGATGGTTATTAAAAATCAAACAATTCATAGATATTTGTGCCATTGCCATCGATCCTATTGACTGCAGCAACGATCCCAATACTCTGTTTGAAGCTCAGGGATTTGGGACGAGCGCTTTCGGCGTCTCCGCGTCGAGGATGAAGACTGCCAAACAACTGATCCTTTCCCGATCCAGGAGCTCCGGTTGTAACGACGTGAACTGATCAGCGCTCGTCCGAGATCACCTTGCCGTCATTGGGCAGCGACCCCATCGCGACCAGCTCGACATTGCCGCCGAGCTTGGTCACCGCGCGCAGCGTCGCGCCGAGCTCGTTCAGAATCGCATCGCTCGGCGAGGCGCATTCGGCCTTCAGCGTCATCGCGTCGGTCTCGCCGTCGCGGGTGACGACGAGACGCAGCCGTCCGAGTTCGCGGTGACGCTTGCCGATCTCGGCGACCTGCTCGGGCCGCACGAACATGCCCTTGACCTTGGTGGTCTGGTCGGCGCGGCCCATCCAGCCCTTGATGCGCATGTTGGTGCGCCCGCACGGGCTCGTGCCGGGCAGCGCCGCGGTGAGATCGCCGAGCGCGAGCCGGATCCAGGGATGATGCGGGATCGAGCGAGGTGACGACGATCTCGCCGACGTCGCCCTCGGCGACGGGATCGCCGGTGCCGGGCCTGACGATTTCGAGGATCAGATCCTCGTTGACGACCATGCCCTCGCGCGCCGGCGTCTCGAACGCGATCAGGCCGAGATCGGCGGTGCCGAACGCCTGATAGGCGTCGATGCCGCGCGACTTGATCTCCTCCTGCAGCGATTGCGGAAACGCCGCGCCCGACACCAGCGCGCGCTTGATCGAGGAGACGTCGCGGCCCGCGGCTGGCCGCCGCATCGAGCAGGATCTTCAGAAAGTCCGGCGTGCCGCTGTAGCCGACCGGACGATAGGCCTCGATCAGCTCGAACTGCTGCTCGGTATTGCCGGGGCCGGCCGGGATCACCGCGCAGCCGAGCGCGCGCGCGGACGTGTCGAAGATGAAGCCGCCCGGCGTCAGGTGATAGCTGAAGGTGTTGAGCACGACGTCGCCCGGGCGGAAGCCGGCCGCGAACAGCGCCCGCGCGCCGCGCCAGGGATCGGCGTGGGCGGCCTTCGGGCTCGAAGATCGGGCCGGGCGAGGTGAACAGCCGCGCGAACGAGCCCGGCGCGTCCGGCGACGAAGCCGCCGAACGGCGGCGCGGCCTTGTGCAGGGCAGGGAGCTCCGACTTGCGCAGCACCGGCAGGCGCGCCAGCGCGGCGCGGCTGGTGATCGAAGCGGGATCGATGCCCTTCAGGCGCTCGGCATAGGCCGGCGCGGCCATCGCCTTGCGCAGCACGTCCGGCAGCCGCGCGAACAGGTCGGCCTCGCGTCGGCGGGCTCGCGGGTTTCGAGGGCGTCGTAGTGGCGGTCATGGCTCGTCATTCCGGGCGCGAGTGCGGCGAGTCCGGAATCCAGATCGGGTTCGATTCCGGGCTCGCCAGGCGCATCCCGGAATGACGAGGGAGAGTCGCTCACAGCCATCGCTTCCGCCGCTTGAAGCTTTTCAGGTTCTTGAAACTCTTGCGCTGGTCGCCGGCGCCGCCGAGATAGAATTCCTTGACGTCCTCGTTGTCGCGCAGTTCGTCGGCGGAGCCGTCGAGCACGACCTTGCCCTGCTCCATGATGTAGCCGTGGCTCGCCACCGACAGCGCGGCGCGCGCGTTCTGCTCGACCAGCAGGATGGTGACGCCGAGATCGCGGTTGATCTCCCGGATGATCGAGAACACTTCCTTCACCAGCAGCGGCGACAGCCCCATCGACGGCTCGTCCATCAGGATCATCTTCGGGCGCGCCATCAGCGCGCGGCCGATCGCCAGCATCTGCTGCTCGCCGCCGGAGAGATAGCCGGCGAGGCCGGTGCGCTCCTTCAGCCGCGGGAAATATCTGTAGACCATGTCGATGTCGGCGTTCGACCTCGCCGTCGCTGCGGGTGAAGGCGCCGAGCCGCAAGTTTTCCAGCGACGTCATGTCGGCGACGATGCGCCGGCCCTCCATCACCTGGAAGATGCCGCGGCGGACGATCTTGTCGGGATCGATGCCGTTGATGCGCTCGCCGTCGAACATGATCTCGCCGCGCGTGACCTCGCCGTCCTCGGTCTTGAGCAGGCCGGAGATCGCCTTCAGCGTGGTCGACTTGCCGGCGCCGTTGGCGCCGAGCAGCGCCACGATCGCGCCCTTGGGCACCTCGAGGCTCAAGCCCGCGCAGCACCAGGATGACGTCGTCATAGACGACCTCGATGTTGCGCACGGAGAGGAGGGGGGCGGCGGCTTGGTGCGATGACGTCGTGGAGAGCGTGGCTTCGGCGGTCTCGATCATGCTTGGCACCGTGTTGACAGCTCGTCATCGCCCGGGCTTGACCCGGCGATCCAGTCACTTGTGCGAGAAAGTCCTGTTTGCGATGGATGCGCCGGGTCAAGCCCGGCGCATGACGATTTGTAAGTGGGAGGAGCTTCAGCTCACCAGCCGAACCATTCCGGCTTGCGCGGCAGCTCGACCGTCTTGACCTTCTCGAGCTTGATGGTGCCCTTGGCCATCAGATCGTTGATGTCGCCGTCGGTCGGCCCCGACACCTTCGAGCGATAGAGATCGACCTTCATGCGTTCCGCGATGGTCCTTCTCGGTCCAGGTCGAGGGATTGCAGACGCCTTCCATGCCGGCCGGCACCCAATCCTTCTTCTGGTAGAAGCCTTTGGCGACGTTCTCGCCGGTGGCGCCGCCGTTCTTGGCGGCCCAGTCGAGCGCTTCCTTCAGGTACAGCGACGAGCAGACGGCGGCGATGTAGTGCACCGGCCGATAGACCTTGCCGGTCGGGTCCGACATCTTGGAGATTTCCATCACGCGTCTTCATGCCGGGCGCGTTGCCGCCCCAGCTCACCGCGGTGCGCAGCGGGAAGATCACGCCGTCGGCGGCATCGCCCGCGGTCTTGGCGCGCGTTCTCGTCCATGCCCCAGACGTTGCCGAGGAACTGCACGTCGACGCCGGCGGCCTTGCAGGCCTTCATCACCGAGATGTTGGAGCCCGCGGTGTTGCCGAGATAGGCGTAGTTGGCGCCCGAGCTCTTCAGGCTGAGGCACTGGCGCGAATAGTCGCCGGGGGTCAGCGCGAACACCAGCGGCGGCAGCACCTCGAAGCCGAGCTCGGTGGCGAGCGCCTCGCCCGCGGCCTTCGGCGCGTTGGGATAGGGATGGTTGGCGCCCATGTGGACGAATTTCGGCTTGCCGGGCTTGCCCTTGGCCTTCCAGTCGTCGGCCGCCCACATCAGCATCGCGCGCATCGCGTCCGAATAGCTCGGGCCGTAGAAGAAATTATACGGCGCGGGCTTGGCCTTGCCGCTGGTGCCTTCCGGATCGGTCAGCGCCGCGGCATAGGAGCCGGAGATGTCGGGGATCTTGTCCTGCGCGAGGAAGCCGGTCAGCGCCTCGGTGTCGGCGGTGCCCCAGCCCATGATCGCCGCGACCTTGTTGTCGGGCGCCGACCATTTCTTGTAGAGCGCGATCGCGCGCGGCACCTGGTAGCCGTAGTCGTTGCTGTCGACGTTGAGCTGCTTGCCGCCGACGCCGCCGTTCTTGTTGACCCAGGCGAAGGTGTCGACGACGCCCTGGCCGTAGGGCGTGCCGACGTCGGCGGTGCCGCCGGAGAGGTCCTCGAGATGGCCGATCGCGATCTGCGCCTGTGCGCCGACCGACGCGCCGGCGATGATGAGCGCGAGCGAGGCCGTGCTCAAAAGGGATTTCAGTTTCATGGGTCGTTTCCTCCTGTTGTTCGTTGATGTCGATAGTCGTGTCCGTTCCGGCCTCAATGCGAGAACGGGTAGAGCTTCCAGTAGGTCTTGATCTGCCGCCAGCGATGCGCGAGCCCGTCGGGCTCGAACATCAGGAAGGCGATGATGATCGATCCGATCGCGATCTCGCGCAGGAAGGTGATGTTGTTGTTCAGCGCCAGCGCGCGATCGATCGCGCCGCCCTTCAGGCCGAGGCTGATCCATTCCATGAATTCCGGCAGCAGCACCACGAAGGCGGTGCCCATCAGCGTGCCCATGATCGAGCCGGTGCCGCCGATGATGATCATGGCGAGGAACAGGATCGAGCGCTCGATGCCGAACCCTTCCTGCGAGATCACGAGCTGGTAGTGCGCGTAGAGCGCGCCGGCGATGCCGGCGAAGAATGCGGCCAGCCCGAACGACAGCGTGCGGTATTTGGTGAGGTTGATGCCCATGATCTCGGCGGAGAGATAATGGTCGCGGATCGCGACCAGCGCGCGGCCGTCGCGGGTGCGCATCAGGTTGGTGACGAGGACGTAGCTCACCACCACATAGGCGAGCACGACGTAGAAATACTGCCGGTCGCCGCGCAGCGTATAGCCGAAGATCGAGAACGGATTGGCGCTGGCCGGCACCGAGCCGCCGGAGAACCATTCGGCGCGCGAGAAGAAGTCGAGCAGGATGTATTGCGCGGCGAGCGTGGCGATGACGAGGTAAAGCCCCTTCAGCCGCGCCGCCGGCACGCCGAAGATCAGCCCGACCAGCGCGGTGACGACGCCGGCGAGCGGAATCGCGAAGAACACCGGGATCGGGAAGTTGTTGGAGATGTAGGCCGAGGAGAAGGCGCCGAACAGGAAGAACGCGGCGTGGCCGATCGAGATCTGTCCGGTGAAGCCGACCAGGATGTTCAGGCCGAGCGCTGCGATCGAGAAGATGCCGATCTGGATCGAGACCGAGAGCCAGTACTCGCTGAAGAATTTCGGCGCAAAGCAGAGCAGGATGATGCCGGCAATCGCGAAGTTGCGGCTCATCGTCGGTCGGAAAGATCGTGGTGTCCGCCGCGTAAGAGCTGCGGAAGTCGCCGGAGGGAATGAGGGAGGGGCCGGCCATGGTCAGACGCGCTCGATGTCGGCGGTGCCGAACAGGCCGTAGGGCTTGATCATCAGGATGATGATCAGGACGTAGAACGGCGCGACCTCGTAGAGATTGCCCCAGTGCAGATACTGGCTGTCGACATATTGCGCGATGTTTTCCAGTAGCCCGATGATGATGCCGCCGAGCACGGCGCCGCCGATCGAGTCGAGTCCGCCGAGGATCGCCGCCGGAAACACCTTGATGCCGTAGGCCGACAGGCCCGACGACACGCCGTTGACGACGGCGACGACGACGCCGGCGACCGCGGAGACGGTCGCCGAGATCGCCCAGGCCATCGCGAACACGTTCTTCACGGAGATGCCGAGCGACTGCGCCACCTGCTGGTTGAAGGCGGTCGCGCGCATCGCGAGGCCATATTTCGAGGAGCGGAAGAACCAGGCCATGCCGATCATCATCAGCGAGCGAGACGATCAGGCTCATGACATAGACGGTCTGGATCGGCGCGCCGAAGAAGTTCGACGCTCTGGCTCTGGAACACGCGCGGGAAGGGCTGCGGGTCGACGCCGAATATCCATTTCAGCGCCGCCTGGAACACGGTCGACAGTCCGATCGTCACCATGATGACGGAGATGATGGGCTCGCCGATCATCGGGCGCAGGATCACGATCTGGATCGCGATGCCGAAGGCGAACATGAACACCAGCGTCAACGGCATGCCGAGCCAGAACGGCACCTGGAATTTGTTGAGCAGCACGAGGCAGACCCAGGCGCCGATCAGCAGCAACTCGCCCTGCGCGAAGTTGACGACTTGCGTCGCCTTGTAGATCAGCACGAACGACATCGCGACCACGCCGTAGAGCGTGCCGACCACGAGGCCGTTGACCAGGAGCTGGATGAGGAAGGCGGTGTTCATGTGCAGCTGCGTCCACAAATTCGGTGTCGTCCCCGCGAAGGCGGGGACCCATAACCACAGGAAGTCGTTGTTGCGCGAAGCTGGGGCCGCCAGCGTGCCGGACAACCACGGCCTGTGGTTATGGGTCCCGGATCGGCGCTCGCAAGCGCTCGCTTGTCCGGGACGACGGTGAATGCAAGCGGGCTCGTAGTTCGAACACCATCACTCCGCGGCCTCCGCGAGTTGCGGCGCGCCGCCGAGATCGACCACCCGCAGCGAGGTGCGGACGCGCTGGGTGGTGCCGTCCTGGAATTTGATCACGGTGTCGACCGGGATCATCTGGGCGCCGCGATAGATCGCGTCGATGATGTCGCCGTATTTCTCGTTGATGACGCCGCGGCGGACTTTTCGCGTGCGGGTCAGTTCGCCGTCGTCGGCGTCGAGCTCCTTGTAGAGCAACAGGAAGCGCGAGATGCGCTGCGCCGGCGGCAGCGTGGCATTGACGGTCTCGACCTCCTTGCGCAGCAGGTCGTAGACCTCGGGCCGCGAGGCGAGGTCGGTATAGGTCGTGAACGCGATGCGGTTCTTCTCCGCCCATTTCGAGATGATGGAGTAGCGGATGCAGATCATCGCCGCGAGCGTCTCGCGGCCGGCGCCGAGCACCACGGCTTCGGCGATGTAGGGCGAGAACTTCAGCTTGTTCTCGATATATTGCGGCGAGAAGCGCGCGCCGCGCGAGGTCTCGGCGAGATCCTTGATGCGGTCGATGACGACGAGCTGCTTCGTGTCGTTGAAATAGCCGGCGTCGCCGGAATGCATCCAGCCGTCCCTGATGTCGGCGGCGGAGGCTTCCGGGTTCTTGTAATAGCCGTGGAACATGTTGGGATGGCGCACCACGATCTCGCCGACGCCCTGGCTGTCCGGCTGCTCGATGCGGATCTCGATGCTGTCGGCCATCACGACGCCGGTCGTATCGGGGTCGACCTTGCCTTCGGGATGCAGCGTGTAGGCGCCGAGCAGTTCGGTCTGGCCGTAGAGCGTGCGCAGCGGCACGCCCATCGCCCGGAAGAACTTGAAGGTGTCGGGGCCGAGCGCCGCGCCGCCGGTCGCGGCCGAGCGCAGCCGCGTGAAGCCGAGCCGGTCGCGCAGTGAGCGGAACAGCAGCATGTCGGCGACGGTCGAGCGCTGGCCTTTTTCGAGCGCCGCCAAGCCCCGTCTTCATGCCGAGATCGTAGAGCCGCTGCTTCAGCGGCGAGGCGTCCATCACGCGCGCGCGGACATCGGCGGCGATCGCCTCCCAGACGCGCGGCGCAAACAGCACGAAGGTCGGCGCGATCTCGCGGAAATCGCTCATCATGGTGTCGGCCTGCTCGACGAAGTTGATCTTCATCCGGCACAGCAGGCCTTTGCCGAGCACATAGACCTGCTCCATGATCCAGGGCAGCGGCAGCACCGAGACATATTCGTCGTCCGGTCCCTTGGGATCGAAGGCGAGATAGGTCGCGCAGTGGCGCAGCACGCGGCCCGCCGACAGCATCGCGAGCTTCGGATTGGAGGTCGTGCCCGAGGTGGTGCAGAGGATCGCGACGTCCTCGCCCTTGGTCGCATCGGCGAGCCGGTCATAGAGACCGGGCTCGCGCGCGGCGCGTTCGCGCCCCAGCGCGGCGAGCTTGTCGGCTTCCATCAGCCGCGGATCGTCATATTTGCGCATGCCGCGCGGATCGGAATAGACGATGTGCTTCAGATGCGGCACGCGGTCGGCGAGCGTCGAGCAGCTTGTCGACCTGCTCCTCGTCCTCGGCGAACACCAGCCGGGCCTCGCCGTAGTTCAGCAGATAGGCCGCTTCCTCGTCGAGCACGTCGCGATAGAGCCCGAGGCTCAGGCCGCCGATCGCATGGGTCGCGACTTCGGCCGCAACCCAATCCGGGCGGTTGTCGCCGATGATGCCGATGACGTCGTCGCGGCCGAGGCCCAGCTCGACCATGCCGAGCGCGAAATCATGCACGCGCGTCTGATAGTCGTTCCAGGTGAAGGTGCGCCACAGCCCAAAGTCCTTTTCGCGCAGCGCGATCTCGCCGCCGTGCTCTTTCGCGTTGAGCCGCAGCAGTTTTGGATAGGTGTCGGCCTGCGCGACGCGGGCGGCGTAATCCATCATGCCGCGTTCTCCGCGACTTGCAGGCTTGTCGTCGGGATCGACCAGCACCTCGTCCTCTTCGCCGAGATAGGCGCGCTTGACATGGGGATCGGCGAGCACGGACGGCCGGATCGCCCTCGGCGATCTTGAGGCCGAAATCCAGCACCATGACGCGGTGGGAGATGTCCATCACCACGCCCATGTCGTGCTCGATCATGACCACCGTCATGCCGAACTCCTCGTTGAGGTCGACGATGTAGCGCGCCATGTCCTCCTTCTCTTCGAAGTTCATGCCGGCCATCGGCTCGTCGAGCAGGATCAGCTTCGGCTCCAGCGCCATGGCGCGGGCCAGCTCGACGCGCTTGCGCAGGCCGTAGGGCAGGGTGCCGGCGGTCGCCTTGCGCACCGCCTGCAGGTCGAGGAAGTCGATGATCTCCTCGACCTTGCGGCGATGCTCCAGCTCCTCGCGCCGCGCGCCGGTCAGCCAGTACAGCGATCCCGTGATGAAATTGTTCTTCAGCAGGTGATGCCGCCCGACCATGATGTTGTCGAGCACGCTCATGTGGTGGAACAGCGCGAGATTCTGGAAGGTGCGGCCGATGCCGAGCGAGGCGCGCGCGTTGGGATTGAGCGAGGTGATGTCCTTGCCGCGATAGAACAGCTGGCCCTCGGTCGGGCGGTAGCGGCCGGAGATGCAGTTGACCATCGAGGTCTTGCCGGCGCCGTTGGGCCCGATGATGGAGAACAGCTCGCCGTCGCGGACGGTGAAGCTGACATCGGTGAGCGCGCGCACGCCGCCGAACCGCAACGACACTCCGCGCACGTCCAATGTGGTGTCCACCTCAACTCCTCCCGGAAAACGGCGCTTGTCGCGCTCTTTGTCTTGTGGCCGCGATCGCTTTGCCGATCCTAGCCCGGCCAATCCGCCAAGACCATGCGACCATTCATGTTTTGCGCCGCTGGCACACGAGATGCCAAGCCTTGATGTCAGCGCGCCATGCGCCGAACGTCGCCGTTGGGCGAGCGGCTTCCATAGGGTAAAGCCGTCACATGAAATGTCTTGCGTCAGACAATTGGCCGGCAATTTTTGGGGCCGTGCGCCGAGCTGCTGCGGTGCCGCGATGCAGGCATTGCTGCGCCGCAAAATGCCGGTTGGCGCCGGCGATCATGATCGCGCCTGACCATCTCAAGCGCATCGCGATCTGGTCGCGCGACCTCAGCGAGCGCGACCTGGAGCGGGCGCGCGCCGGCATCGTCGAGAAATCCTACCGCGCCGACGAGCTGGTGTTCATGCGCGGCGACCAGTTCGACTACTGGTGCGGCGTCGTCTCGGGCCTGCTGCGGATGGGAACGGTATCGCGCGGCGGCAAGGCCATGAGCTTTGCGGGCCTGACCGCGGGCGCCTGGTTCGGCGAGGGAACCGTGCTCAAGAGCGAGCCGCGGCGCTACGACATGGTGGCGCTGCGCGACTCCCGGCTGGCGCTGATGGACCGCGCCACCTTCTTCTGGCTCTACGAGAACAGCGTGGCCTTCAACCGCTTCCTGGTCGCGCAGCTCAACGAGCGGCTCGGCCAGTTCATCGGGCTGGTCGAATATGGCCGCACGCTGGATGCGACCGGGCGGCTGGCGCGCTCGATCGCCTCGCTGTTCAACCCGCTGCTCTATCCCGATCCGACGCGTCACCTGGAGATCACCCAGGAGGAAATCGGAGCGCTGTCAGGCATTTCCCGGCAGAACGCCAATCAGTGCCTGAAGCGGTTGGAGAAGGAAGGTCTCCTGAAGCTTGAATATGGCGGGGTCACCATCGTCGACCTCGACCGCCTTCGCAGCTATGGCGAGTAATGCATCGCAACCTTATTGAAAATTGCGTACGCGTCGCGCTGCCATTGATACGGTGCCGTATCGAACTTGAGTCGACAGCAACGGTCGACATCGAAGCAACTGCAGAGGAGGTGCCCGATGAGCCGGCAGGATCAGATCAGCCTCTTGAAGCGGATGTTGCACTACGTCGACACCCGGACGACGGCGATGGCCGATCAGCCCCTGGTGCAACGAGGTGTCCGCCTACACCGATCCCGAGCGGCTGGCCAACGAGCAGCGTGTTCTGTTCCGCCAGCACCCGATCCTGATGGGCTTCGCTTCGGAGTGGTCCGCGCCCGGCAGCTTCCGGACCGATGACTATGCCGGCGTCCCGATCCTGGTCGTGCGTGGACGCGACGGCAAGCTGCGCGCGTTCCTGAATGTGTGCCGGCACCGCGGCGCCAAGGTGGCCCAGGGCTGCGGCACCGCGCGTCTGTTCTCCTGCCCCTACCACGCCTGGACCTACGATCTCGCCGGCCAAGTCACGGGCATTCCCGACGAGCGCAGCTTTCCGGACGTGCGCCCCGACGCGGTCGTCGCTGGCCGAACTTCCGCTGTGCGAGAAATACGGCCTCGTCTGGGTGATCCCGACGGCCGCTGCCGAGGGTGCGACCGATTTCGATATCGACCCGTGGCTCGGCGGGCTCGGAGCCGAGCTCGCCTCGTACGATCTCGCATCCTGGTCGTTCTACGACCGGCGCGTGATCCCGGAGACCATGAACTGGAAGATCATCGTCGATACCTTCCACGAGAGCTATCACGTCGGCTTCCTGCATCGGGATACGCTCAGGGAGGTGCTGCACGGCAATGTGTCGGACTTCGAGGCCTTCGGTCTCAATCAGCGCCTGATCTTTCCGCGCAGGAAGCTCGAGCGGCTGAAGGCCGAGCCGGAAGACAAGTGGGACCTGATGTGGAATACGACGCTGGTCTATTCGCTGTTCCCCAACACGCTCCTGATCGTTCAAGGCGACCATGTCGAGCTCGCACGGGTGTTTCCGTGCGAGGGGCGCGTGGATCGCGCGGTGATGGAGCTCGGACTTTATGTCCCCAAGGCTCCCACGACCGACGACGAGCGGACCCATTGGGACAAGAACATGCAGCTCGTGCTCGACGTGGTCACCGGCGAGGATTTTCCGGCCGGACGCACCATGCAGATCGGATTTACCTCCGGCGCGCAGACGCACACCGTTTACGGCCGCAACGAGCCGGGGATGATCCATTACCATCAGTCGATGCGGACGCGCGCTCGGACTTGATCCGCAGGCGGAGAGGCGGCAGGCCGCGGAGTAGGCCGCGTCCTCGCTGCGGACATTCGAGAGCGTCTCGGACCGTGGCTGCAGTCGCTGTCACAGAACCTCGAAATCAGGCCTAGGGGTCTGATTTCCCACCGCCTTTGCGTTAGACTTGGCGGGGGACGGGTGCTAAGGGCCTCCGGCCTGCAACTGGAGACCCCATGGCGGCTTCCGATACCAAACGGCGCGTGGCGCTGATCACCGGCGTGACCGGGCAGGACGGCGCTTACCTCGCCGAATATCTGCTCGGCCTCGGCTATACCGTGCACGGCATCAAGCGGCGCTCGTCCTCCTTCAACACCGCGCGCGTCGATCATCTCTACGAGGATCCGCATCACGGCAACGTGCCGTTCCTGATGCACTACGGCGACATGACCGACTCCACCAACCTGATCCGGCTGATGCAGCAGATCAGGCCGACCGAGATCTACAATCTCGCCGCCCAGAGCCACGTCCAGGTCTCGTTCGAGAGCCCGGAATACACCGCCAATGCCGACGCGATCGGCGTGCTGCGCCTGCTGGAAGCGATCCGCATCCTCGGCATGGAAAAGGAGACGCGGTTCTATCAGGCCTCGACCTCGGAGCTGTACGGCCTGGTGCAGGAGGTCCCGCAGAAGGAGACCACGCCGTTCTATCCGCGCTCGCCCTATGGCGTCGCCAAGCTCTACGGCTACTGGATCACGGTGAACTACCGCGAGGCCTACGGCATGTTCGCCTCCAACGGCATCCTGTTCAACCACGAGAGCCCGATCCGCGGCGAGACCTTCGTCACCCGCAAGATCACGCGCGGCGTCGCCCGCATCGAGGTCGGCCTCGAAGACACCATCTATCTCGGCAATCTCGAGGCCAAGCGCGACTGGGGCCATGCGCGCGACTATGTCGAGGGCATGCATGCGATCCTGCAGGCGGACGCGCCCGACGATTTCGTGCTGGCGACCGGCGAGACGCGCTCGGTGCGCGAGTTCGTCGAGCTGGCGTTCGCCGAGGTCGGCCGCAAGATCGAGTGGCGCGGCAAGGGCGTCGAGGAAACCGGCGTCGACAAGAAATCCGGCAAGACCGTGGTCCGCATCGATCCCGTCCTATTTCCGTCCGACCGAGGTCGATCTGCTGGTCGGCGATGCCAGCAAGGCGCGGCAAAAGCTCGGCTGGAAGCCGAAGACGAGCTTTGCCCAGCTGGTGAAGGACATGGTTGCGAGCGACCTCGAAGAGGCCAAGCGCGAGGCTGCCAATGGCAAGCGTTCCGTTTGAGCTGAAGGGCAAGACGGTCTTCGTCGCCGGCCATCGCGGCATGGTCGGCAGCGCGCTGGTGCGGCGGCTGGCGAGCGAGAATGTCGAGCTGTTGACCGCCGGGCGCCGCGAGCTCGATCTCGCGACCAGGCCGCGGTGTTCGCGTGGTTTGCGAGCAAGAAGCCGCAGGCCGTGTTTCTCGCCGCCGCCAAGGTCGGCGGCATCGTCGCCAACAACACGCTGCGCGCGGAATTCCTCTACGACAATCTCGCGATCGCGGCCAACGTGATCCATGCCGCGCATCTCAACGGCACCGAGAAGCTGATGTTCCTCGGCTCGTCCTGCATCTATCCGAAACTTGCGCCGCAGCCGATGCGCGAGGACGTGATGCTGACCGGGCCGCTGGAGCCGACCAACGAGCCCTATGCGATCGCCAAGATCGCCGGCATCAAGATGGCCGAGGCCTATCGCGGCCAGTATGGCAGCGACTTCATCAGCGTGATGCCGACCAATCTCTACGGGCCCGGCGACAATTATCATCCCGAATACAGCCACGTGGTCGCGGCGCTGATCCGCCGCTTCCATGAGGCGAAGGTCGCCGGCGTTCCCAATGTCGTGGTCTGGGGCACCGGCAAGCCGCGCCGCGAATTCCTCTATGTCGACGACATGGCGGATGCCTGCGTGCAGCTGATGAAGACCTATTCGCAAGCGAGATGGTCAATATCGGCACCGGCGAGGACATCGCGATCGCGGATTTCGCCCGCGTGGTGGCCGCGACCGTCGGCTACAAGGGCACGATCAGCTACGACACCTCGCGTCCCGACGGCACGCCGCAGAAGCTGCTCGATGTCAGCCGGCTTGCGAAGCTCGGCTGGCGCGCGCGCACCTCGCTGGAGGACGGCATCCGGCTGGCGTATCAGGCTTACCTGCGCGAGCAGCAGCAGGCGGCGGAGTAATTCCGGCTGTCGTCGCCGAGCGAGCGTTAGCGAGCGCTAGCGAACCGTAACCACAGGACGTCGTTTCTGCGGATGGCTGGGGCTGCGTCTATCGAACGACATCGTCCTGTGGTTATCGGTCCTCGCTTTCGCGCGGACGACAGCCATCGAGTCGCACCCTCGGCGCACTCTTCCCCAACTCCACCGCCATCGCCGAGATCAGCGGCTTCATGAAATAGGCGCCCTCGGCCGGCGAGATGCTCGCGCGCAGGCCGTGCGTCGCCAATTCGTCCGACACCACCGGCCCGACCGAGGCAATCGGCGTCTTCGCCAGTCCCTCGCGCAGCCGCGCCTCGCAGCCATGCGCCTTGGCGACGTCGAACAGCCGGCGGGCCTGGCCCGAACTCGTCAGCGCGATCGCATCGATGCGTCCATCCGCCATCTCCTCGATCGCGGTGACGATGTTGGTGTCGGCGGCCTTGGCGTCATAGACGTAAGGCAGCACCGTATCGACCTCGGCGCCTTGCGCCGTGATCGCGCCGATCAGCGCGCCGTGGTCCTTGTCGGGATAGAGCTGCAGGCCGAGCCGATGGCCTTTCAGGTCGATGCGCGACAGCATCTCGGCGATGCCTTCGGAGGTCGGCTTCTCCGTGGTCTGCTGCGGCTCCAGTCCGATCTCGCGCAGCGCGCGGCCGGGCTTTGGGCCGCGCGCGAATTTTCGCGATCTTGCCGAGCGCGGCGATGAAATCCTTTTCCACGCCGATGCGCCGCACGACCTTCATCAGCCGGCGCAGGCCTTCGCCGGTCATCAGCACCAGATCGTCGAAGGGCTTGTCGATGGCGCGCCCGATCCAGGCCTCGATCGGCGCAGGATCGGGCGCATCGTTGATGGCGAACATCGGACATTGCAGCACGTCCGCGCCCTGCTCGCTGAGCAGGCGGGAGAACTGCGCCTCCTCGCGCGTCTCCAGGATCAGGATGCGATAGCCATTGAGCCGGTCAGCCATGATTCACTCTTAACGACGTGATGATGCCGATTTGTTCATCCTGACTCGCGATGCAGGCGTTGGCGCAAGGCGAACTCAGGTGATAGAGCAGGGCGCAAATTCGAACTCCCTGCCCAAGACTTCATCAGCCCATGCCCGATCATCAATATGTGTTGACGCTGTCCTGTCCGGACCGCCCCGGCATCGTCTCGGCGCTGTCGACCTTCCTGGCCCATAACGGCCAGAACATCCTCGACGCGCAGCAATTCAACGACGTCGAGACCAAGAAATTCTTCGCGCGCGTGGTGTTCACCGCCGCCGATCTCGCGGTCGAGCTGTCGGCGCTGCAGACCGGCTTTGCCGCCATCGCCGAGCGCTTCCACATGGACTGGCAGATGCGCGACCGCGCCGACAAGAAGCGCGTGATGCTGCTGGTGTCGAAATCCGATCACTGCCTGGTCGACATCCTCTATCGCTGGCGCACCGGCGAACTGGCGATGATCCCGACCGCCGTTGTCTCCAACCATCCGCGCGAGACCTATGCCGGTCTCGATTTCGCTGACATTCCTTTCCATCACTTGCCGGTCACGAAGGAAACGAAGCGCGAGCAGGAGAGACGAAATCTGGCGGCTGGTCGGAGAAACCAAAACCGATCTCGTGGTGCTCGCGCGCTACATGCAGATCCTGTCGGACGATCTGTCGGCGAAACTGTCGGGGCGCTGCATCAACATCCATCACTCGTTCCTGCCGGGCTTCAAGGGCGCGCGGCCCTATCACCAGGCCCATGAGCGCGGCGTCAAGCTGATCGGCGCCACCGCGCATTACGTCACGCAGCGATCTCGACGAGGGCCCGATCATCGACCAGGACGTCGAGCGCATCAGCCATCGCGACACGCCCGACGACCTCGTGCGCAAGGGCCGCGACATCGAGCGGCGCGTGCTGGCGCGCGCCATCCGCTATCATCTGGAAGATCGTGTGATTCCGAACGGCCGCAAGACCGTGGTGTTCGTGGATTAGCATTCGTCATTGCGAGGAGCGAAGCGACGAAGCGATCCATAGTGCCGCGCGGAGAGTCGGATCGCTTCGCTCGCATGACGAGGAGGTCAGCGTCCTAATGCACCGGGTCGAGCCCCGACTGATCCGGCTGCTGCGCCTTCTGCTCTTTCTCGCGCTCGGCGGCCGGCATCAGCCGCTGCCGTTCGCGCTCCGCCATGAACGTGTCGTATTTCGCCGTGCCCGGGCGCGGCGGCGCGTCGGCCGGCAGGCCGCCCGCCCATTTCGGAACGTAGTCGCCTACGCCTGCCGACAGCTTCTCGTTGATCGTGCCGCAGCCGCCCACGGCGCTTGCGAGAAGCGCCACGGCAAAAAGGATCGCAAGCTGGCGAAAGCTGACGGCCATCTCTTGGGTTTAGCCCCGGAATTCCACGCGCACAGGCTGAGCGCGGACGAACAAGCTACGCCTAAACGGTAAAATAGGTTTATTGGGGTCAATCGATGGTAATATGGTAACGAAATTTGGTTGCCTCAGCAACCTTCTCAGGCGGGAGGCCGCGCGTCCCTCCCATTGTCGCAATTGACAATACCGCGCGAAAAAGACGCCATGCCCGCCCGCTATCCAGCGCAAGATTCTGCGCTATGGTGAGGCCAAGGCCGGGGACACAAGCCGGCGAGGGGAGGGAGATGTTCATGTCCACTGATATGAAATTGCTGTCGCGCGCAGCGCTCGGCGTCGTCGCCGCGGGCGCGCTCGCGCTGTCGGCCGC
The DNA here is from genome assembly GCA_963696845.1 of uncultured Alphaproteobacteria bacterium. GTDB lineage: Bacteria > Pseudomonadota > Alphaproteobacteria > Rhizobiales > Xanthobacteraceae > Bradyrhizobium. The sequence goes on along the minus strand of CAVOLR010000018.1, from coordinate 363,229 downwards.
TCGCGCGGAGGATGCCGTCAAGATCGGCCTGATCCTGCCGATGACCGGCGGCCAGGCCTCGACCGGCAAGCAGATCGACAATGCGATCAAGCTCTACATGAAGCAGAACGGCGACACCGTCGCCGGCAAGAAGATCGAGATCATCCTGAAGGACGACGGCGCGGTGCCGGACAAGACCAAGACCGCCGCGCAGGAACTGATCGTCAACGACAAGGTCGCTTTCATCGCGGGCTTCGGCGTCACGCCGGCCGCGCTCGCCGCAGCACCGCTCGCGACGCAAGCCAAGATTCCGGAAGTGGTGATGGCCGCGGGCACCTCGATCATCACCGAGCGCTCGCCCTATATCGTGCGCACCAGCTTCACGCTGGCGCAGTCCTCCACCATCATCGGCGACTGGGCGGTCCAGAACGGCATCAAGAAGGTGGCGACGCTGACCTCCGACTACGCGCCGGGCAATGACGCGCTGAACTTCTTCAAGGAGCATTTCATCGCCGGCGGCGGCGAGGTGGTCGAGGAGGTCAAGGTGCCTCTGGCCAATCCGGACTTCGCGCCGTTCCTGCAGCGCATGAAGGATTCCAAGCCCGACGCCATGTTCGTGTTCGTGCCGGCCGGCCAGGGCGGCAACTTCATGAAGCAATATGCCGAGCGCGGGCTCGACAAGGCCGGCATCAAGGTGATCGGCCCCGGCGACGTCATGGACGACGATGTGCTCAACGGCATGGGCGACGCCGCGCTCGGCACCGTCACCGCGCATCTCTATTCGGCCGCGCATCCGTCAGCGATGAACAAGGCCTTCGTCGCCGCCTACAAGAAGGATTTCGGCAACCGCCCCGGCTTCATGGCGGTCTAGCGGCTATGACGGCATCCATCTGATCTACGAGGCGCTGAAGAAGACGGGTGGCAACACCGACGGCGACAAGCTGATCGAGGCCATGAAGGGGATGAAGTGGGAGAGCCCGCGTGGGCCGATCTCGATCGATCCGGAGACGCGCGACATCGTCCAGAACATCTACATCCGCAAGGTCGAGAAGGTCGACGGCGAGCTCTACAATGTCGAGTTCAAGACCTTCGAGGCCGTGAAGGACGCCGGCAAGACCAAGAAGTGACGAATGGTCTGACGTGATCGCCGCCACGAGCTCGCTGCACCTCTCCCGCGCTGCGGGGGAGGTCGACGCGCTCGAAGAGCGCGGCGGGTGGGGGCTCTTTTGGCTTGAACGCTCGAACTCACGGAGATACCCCCACCCCAACCCTCCCCCGCAAGCGGGGGAGGGAGCGCAGTATCATCTTGGCCGCACCTTCTGCGATTTCGCTTCGACCATGACCGCAGTCCTCACCAACCTGTTCGACGGCGTCGCCTACGGCATGCTGCTGTTCGTGCTGGCCTGCGGGCTCGCCGTGACGCTCGGGCTGATGAACTTCGTCAACCTTGCCCACGGCGCGTTCGCGATGGCGGGCGGCTATGTCTGCGCGGTGCTGGTCAACCGCTCCGGCTGGCCGTTCTTCGCAGGCGCTGCCGCTCGCCTTCGTCAGCGCGGCCGTGATCGGCGCGGCGCTGGAGCGGCTGCTTGTACCGGCATCTCTACCAGCGCAGCCATCTCGACCAGGTGCTGTTCTCGATCGGCCTCACCTTCATGTCGGTCGCGTCCGTCGACTACATCATGGGCTCGCAGCGCGTCTTCATCAATCTGCCGTCGGTGCTGGAGGGCCAGTTCGACCTGTTCGGCGTCGGCATCGGCCGCTATCGCCTCATGATCATCGTGATCTGCGGGCTGCTCACCGCGCTGTTGCAACTGATCCTCGCACGGACCCGCTTCGGCAGCCGCCTGCGCGCCGCCGTCGACGATCCGCGCGCCGCGAGCGGGCTCGGCATCAACGTGCCGCAGGTGTTCGCCTTCACCTTTGCATTCGGTTGCGGGCTCGCCGGCCTGGGCGGCGCGCTGAGCGCCGAAGTGCTCGGGCTCGATCCGTACTTTCCGCTGAAATTCATGATCTACTTTTTGATCGTGGTGACCGTCGGCGGCTCGTCCTCGATCACAGGCCCGTTCCTCGCTTCGCTCCTGCTCGGCATCGCCGACGTCGCCGGCAAATATTACGTGCCGAAGATGGGTCCGTTCGTGATCTACACCGTGATGATCGTGATCCTGATCTGGCGCCCGAACGGCCTGTTCGGCCGCACGGCGGCACGCTGATGAGCGCGCAGGCCGACGTCGGACGCAGCGCGATCGCCCACGCGCGCTGGCATTGGGGCGAGTTCGTGTTCTGGCTCGCGGTCGTCGTCTGCGCGTTCGTCTTTCCCTCGCGCTATCTCATCATGACCGACATCGTGCGGCTGGCGCTGTTCGCGCTCTCGCTCGACCTGATCCTCGGCTATGCCGGCATCGTCTCGCTCGGTCACGCCGCCTTCTTCGGCGTCGGCGCCTATTGTGCCGGGCTTCTTTCCCTGCACGGCATCATTGCCGAGCCGGTGCTGGCGCTGATCGCCGCCGGTCTCGTCGCCATGGTGCTGGGATTCCTCACGAGCTTCCTGGTCATTCGCGGCGCCGATCTCACGCGGCTGATGGTGACGCTCGGCATCGCGCTTTTGCTGGAGGCGCTGGCCGAACGCTTTTCCAACATCACAGGCGGCACCGACGGCCTGCAGGGCATCGAGATGCAACCGATCCTTGGGCTTTTCGCTTTCGATATGTTCGGCAAGGTCGGATTCTTCTATTCGCTGATCGTCACCTTCCTGCTGTTCCTGCTGGCGCGGCGCATCGTGCATTCGCCGTTCGGCCTGTCAGCTTGCGCGCGATCCGCAACAATCCCGCTGCGGGCGGCGGCGATCGGCATCCCCGTCAACCGGCGGCTGATCGCGATCTATACGGTCGCCGCCTTCTATGCGGGCATTGCGGGGGCGCTGTTCACCCAGACCACGGCGCTGGCTTCGCTGGACGTATTCTCGTTCGAGCGCTCGGCTGATCTGATGCTGGTGCTCGTGATCGGCGGCACCGGCTATCTCTATGGCGGCCTGATCGGCGCGGTGGTGTTCCGCATGCTGCAGGAGATATTCTCCACCATCACCCCGCAATACTGGCAGTTCTGGATTGGCCTGGTGCTGGTCGTGATCGTGCTGGTCGGCCGCGCGCGGCTGCATCGCTGGGTGCTGTTTCTGCCCAACCTTCTCATCGCGCAGATCTCCGGCCGCAAGGACGCGGTCCCCGTGCCCGAGGAGCACGCGCCATGACGGTCGCGCTGGAGACCAAAGGTCTGGAGAAATCGTTCGGCGGACTGCGCGTGACGCGCGATCTCTCGCTGAAAATAGAGCAGGGCGCGCGCCACGCGCTGATCGGCCCGAACGGCGCCGGCAAGACCACCGTCATCAACCTGCTCACCGGCGTGCTCAAGCCCAATGGCGGCCGCATCCTGCTCGACGGCCAGGACATTACCGATCTGCCCGTGCACACCCGCGTGCTGCGCGGCCTGTCGCGCACCTTCCAGATCAACCAGCTCTATGCCGATCTGACGCCGCTGGAGACCGTCGGCCTTGCGGTCTCCGAGCGCATGGGCCGCGGCGGCGACTGGTGGCGGCGGATGGGGACGCGCGACGACGTCAACGCCGAGATCGCCGAGACCCTGTCGCGCTTCCGTCTGCTCGACGTCATGAACGAGCTGACTGCGACCCTGCCTTACGGCAAGCAGCGCCTGCTCGAGATTGCGGTCGCGATCGCCGCCAAACCGCGCGTGCTGCTGCTGGATGAGCCCGCGGCCGGCGTGCCCGAAAGCGAGCGCCACGACATCCTCGCCGCGGTCGCCGCACTGCCGCGCGACGTCACCGTGCTCTTGATCGAGCACGACATGGACCTGGTGTTCTCCTTCGCCGACCGCATCTCGGTGCTGGTCAACGGCGCGCTGCTGGTCGAAGGTCCGCCCGAGGACGTGGCGCGCGATCCGCAGGTCAAGGCCGTCTATCTCGGCGAGGCCGTCCATGGCTGACTTGCTCCGGATCGAGGGCCTGCGCGCCGGCTATGGCGAGGCCGTGGTGCTGCCGAACATGTCGCTGACCCTGCCCGAGGGGCAGGTGCTGGCGCTGCTCGGGCGCAACGGCACCGGCAAGACCACGCTGATCAATTCCATCGTCGGCATCATCCGCCGCTTCGGCGGTACGCTCGCGCTTTCCGGCGACGACATCACCGCGCTGCGCCCCGACCAGCGGGCGCGGGCCGGGATCGGCTGGGTGCCGCAGGAGCGCAACATCTTCCGCTCGCTCACCGTGGAAGAGAACATGACCGCGGTGGCGCAGCCTGGCCCATGGACGGTGGAGCGGGTCTACCAGATGTTTCCGCGGCTGAAGGAGCGGCGGAGCAATTTCGGCAACCAGCTCTCCGGCGGCGAGCAGCAGATGCTGGCGATCGGCCGCGCGCTGACCTTGAACCCGAAGGTCCTGCTGCTCGACGAGCCGACCGAGGGGCTGGCGCCCATCATTGTCGAGGAATTGCTGAAGGCGTTGGGCACGATTACACGTTCGGGCGGCATCTGCTCGGTCATCGTCGAGCAGAACGCGCAAAAAATTCTGGGGCTGGCCGACCGCGTTGTGATATTGGAGCGCGGAACGATCGCGCATGATGCGGCAAGCAGCGCGCTCAAGGCCGATCCCGCCGTGCTCGAACGCTATCTCGGCGTCGCGGGCGCGGCACACAAATAAGCGTCAGGAAAGATCTGGAGTTTTCGACCATGCAGAGAACCAAACCGCCGTTCCGCGCCGACGAGGTCGGCAGCCTGCTCAGGCCGCCGCGCATCAAGGAGGCGCGCGCGAAGCTGGAGAAGGGCGAAATCGCGCCAGAGGAGCTGCGCAAGGCCGAGGACATGGAGATCGAGAAGGTCGTGCACAAGCAGGCTTCGCTCGGCCTGAAGCTTGCAACCGACGGCGAATTCCGCCGCTCCTGGTGGCATTTCGACTTCCTCGCCAAACTCACCGGCTGCGAGCTGTTTCATCCCGACACCGGCATTCAGTTCGCGGGTGTGCAGACCCGGCACGACGCGGTGCGGGTGATCGACAAGATCGACTTTCCCGCAGATCATCCGATGCTGGATCACTTCCGCTTCCTGAAGAAGTTTGCCGACCAGGCCCATGTCACCGCGAAGATGACGATCCCGTCGCCGACCGTGCTGCACTTCCGCGGCGGCCGCAAAGCGATCTCCAAGCAGGTCTACCCCGACCTCGACGCGTTCTACGAGGATCTCGGCAAGACCTATCGCAAGGCGGTGAAGGCCTTCTACGATGCCGGCTGTCGCTATCTGCAGTTCGACGACACCGTGTGGGCCTATCTCTGCTCGCAGGAGGAATTGCAGAAGTCGCGCGAGCGCGGCGACAATCCCGACGGCCTGCAGGAGATCTACGCCCGCATCATCAACTACGCGATCGCCGAGAAGCCGGCCGACATGATGATCACCACGCACGTCTGCCGCGGCAATTTCCGCTCGACCTGGATTTCCTCCGGCGGATACGAGCCGGTGGCGGAGACCATGCTCGCCGGCACCAATTACGACGGCTATTTCCTGGAATATGATTCCGACCGCGCCGGCGGCTTCGAGCCGCTGCGCTTCCTGCCCAGGGGCAACAAGGTCGTGGTGGTCGGCGTCATCACCTCGAAGTTCGGCGAGCTCGAGAAAAAGGACGACATCAAGCGCCGGCTGGAAGAGGCGGCGAAATTCGCGCCGCTGGAGCAGCTCGCGCTGTCGCCGCAATGCGGCTTCGCCTCGACGGAAGAGGGCAACATCCTCTCTGAAGAAGAGCAGTGGGCGAAGCTGAAGCTCGCGGTCGATATCGCGAACGAGGTGTGGGGGAAATAGATCTCATCGTCATTCGCGTAGCCACGGGTCGAGCGAAGCGACCCAGCAGACTCGCATTAGTTCCGCTTGCGGTGCCAAGATGGATTGCTTCGCGCTTCGCTCCGCAATGACGAAAACTCCATGACATCCACTTCCGACGCCATCGTCATCGGCGCAGGGCCCGCGGGCCTGTCCTGCGCGGTGACCCTGCGGGCGGCGGGCCTTGATCGTCACCGTGCTGGAGAAGGCCGACTACCGTCGGCGCGGTGTGGCGGCGCCACTACGACCGGCTTCATCTGCACACCGACCGCAACCATTCCGGCCTGCCGCGCATGCCGATGCCGCGCGACTATCCCCTCTATCCCTCGCGTGCGCAGGTCGTCGACTATCTCGAACGCTATGCGACGCAATTCGACATCAAACCCGTCTTCAACACCGAGGTGACGGCGCATCCGGCGCGATGGGGCACGGTGGCTTGCCGAAACCAGTCGCGGCGCTTTCTCGGCGCCGGTCATGGTCGTCGCGACAGGGATCGCCGACGCGCCATACCGGCCGTCATGGCCGGATATCGAAAGTTTCCGCGGATCGATCATTCACAGCAGCGACTATCGCAATCCCGGTGCGTTCGCCGGCAAGCGCGTGCTTGTCGTCGGCTTCGGCAATTCCGGCGGCGAGATCGCGCTCGACCTGGCCGAGGCCAAGGTCGATGCCACTATTGCCGTGCGCGGGCCGGTGCAGATCATTCCGCGCGATCTGCTGGGCTTGCCGATCCTGACATGGGTGATCTTCTACCGGCATCTCCCGGCGCGGCTGGTCGACACCATCAATGCGCCGGTGTTGCGGCTCGTGCTCGGCAATTTCGAGAAGCTCGGCTTGCGCCGCGCCGCCAAGGGGCCGCGGCAGATGGTCGAAGAGGACGGTCACGTGCCGCTGATCGACATCGGCACGCTGGCGAAGATCAGGGACGGCAGCCTCAAAGTGCGCGGCGGCATCGATCGGCTGACCGCCGATGGCGTTGTGTTTAGCGACGGCAAACAGCAAAGCTTCGACGCCATCGTCCTGGCGACCGGCTTCCGGCCAGACCTGCGGCGGTTGCTCCCCGGCATCGACGTGTTCGACGCGCAGGGCATGCCACGCGCGACCGGCAAGCCGAGCGCGCCGGGCCTGTATTTCTGCGGCCAGATCACGGTGCCGACCGGCCAATTGCGCGAGATCGCCATCGAGGCAGAGCGCATCGCCGACAGCGCGAGAGCCTATCTGAAGAAATAACCAGCGATCATTTGTGCGCGCTTAGACATCGTTTGGGGGTTGCAGTGCCGTCTGACGGAATGCCGCCGACTATTTGCGTTCGAAGAAAAAGGCCCTTGCCGTCCTGCTCCGCCTTGATCTCGAAAGTCCGGTTGGGCGGCCGGGCGGAGCACGGATAGAGCAGGGTGAACCACTGATTGCTCATCCTGAACTCGATGCCCAGCGACGGGTCTTCGAACACAGGAAACGCGTTGGCATGTTCGGTGATGACCCAGGTGCCCGCGGTCTCGATTTTCTTGTCGATCAGCCGGATTGCGCCGGCCGTGGCGACGATGACGAGCGGTATGGCGGCGATCATGAGGCTCTGCAGCGCATCGCCGCGCTTCAGCTTCAGATATTGCACGAGGCTGACGCTCGCCACGCCGAACATCGCAAAGCCGAACGGAATGGTCGGCACGTACCACATGGCGAGGTCGTACAGGACGTGATCGTAGGAGTGTGCCTTGCCAAGGATGAACCACGACAGCGGAGCGGTGAAGGAGGCCAGCGTCGCAAGCGCCAGCACCTGGAGCTTGCGGCGGCCTTCGCCGTAGAACCAGTTGAACCGCTCATCGAGCAGCACCAGGATCGCGTACATGGCGATGAGGGCGAGCACCAGGCCGAAGCTCTTGATCAGCGTCACGAGGTTGCCGCCGAGATAGAGCGCGAGCACCGCGCCGATCGGCTGGAATTTTCCGAAGATCAGCGCTTCCTCGAGCGAGGGGCTGTTGCCGAGGATCCGGTTGGCGGCCTTTTGCGCGAAGACGGTAAAGCCGCCTTCCTTGGCCGCATGCATGATGGCGGCGACAATGAAGGCGGATACGCCCACCACGACGACCCAGCTGGCATTCCGCAGCACGTACCGGAAAAGGTTCGGCCTCTCTTTCACGGTCAGAAGACACGCCACGGCGGCCGCCAGAATCATCGTGGAAGCAAATTCGAAGCCGGACAGGAATTTCATCAGGAAGGCGAGGAAGGCCAGTGCGAGCCAGACGCGCCTGCGCCGCTCGTCCTCTTCGTCCGCCAGCAGCATCGCGAACGGGATCGGCAGCAGCCAGTTGGCCGCCAGCCAGCACAGGTTCGGCGCCAATCCGGTGAACATGGGTTCGAGGGCCGGCGCCAACAGGAATCCGGCGAAGGCCGCCCAACCGAATTTCGAGCGCAGGATCGAGGCTATCCAGACCAGCACGCTTGCCATGAACAGGCATGCAAGCAGGTGATAGAACGGAATACGGATCGTGCGCGGCATCGGATTGATCGCGTCGATGGCCGCGAACAAAAATCCCTGCAGGGCAAAATGACTGGGGTAGGCGCCCCACTTCAGATTGAGACTGTGAACCAGGTCCGGATTTAGAAAGTACTCGACCTGCTTCTGGTAATTGTCCGGCGCCGCCGGCGGGGGTCTTGGGGTCGAGATTGGCGCCGAGGGTCGTATGGTTGAAGTAGCCGTCAGCGGCGGCGCGCGTCAGGCGGCCGATGACGAGCGCTTCCGAGGTGGAGTCGTAAACCGGCTCCATCCGCGAGGGGTAGAAGCGAAACAGATTGCCCCAGAAAATGGCTGTGAGCACGACGCAGGTCGCCACCGCGATCCACGCGGGTCGGAGCCTCAGCGGCGAAGTGCCAGCAAGCATTGGACAGGCCCCCCTCTCGGCCATACCGTTCGGCGTTTCCTAAACGTGTATTTGTCGCCTGAATAGCCCCGGGGTCGCAGGTTGGTCTCTTTTCGGGGTGCAAAATTGGCACGACCGATCGCTTGGCACCGCCAGGACGCGGTTAGCAGATGATGGTAGGACAAGCGCTATGACGCCACCGTCAAGGCAGGCTAGATTGCGATCGGGGTGGAGTAAAACGTGCGTTTTTCAGTAGTTTCATTGAGAGAATGGCTGGGGAATCTCCGGAACCGTGACGCGAGCATCGTCCTCGCGTTGGTCGTGGCGCTGGTCTTCACCAACAACGTTTTCCATTATTCGCAATATCGCATCAACCAAGTCTTCGACCAGACTTCGGAAGGCCTGGTGGTCGGCCGGCTGGCGCGTTCCGCCTCCGACGGGCTCTTTTCCGAACGCGCGGAGCTCGGCAACAACTATCGCGAAAAGGACTCGGTCGAGCTTCGCGGCAGCTATTCCGACCAGATCAAATATTTTGAGCAACCCGAACTGATCAAGGCCGACGGCGCCCAATGGGCGGTCTATCCCAGCCAGTTCGGCTTGCAGGGCATTTTCTACGCGCTGATCGACAGCATCGATCCGCTGCCGCGGCGCGTCCGGATCGGCTTCTATCACTTCCTCTCGGCATTGATCTGTGCGGCCGCCTTCATGTGGGTCGCCACCAAGATCAGAGAGAGATTTGGTTTCGCAGCGGCCACCGGCTTCGTCGTCCCGGTCGCCTTCGAGCCTATGTTCACGGCGCTCGCGCCCAATCTCTATTGGGCGGTCGGACTGTGGTTCGTGCCGATGGCGATCGCGATGGACATCGCTGACGCCCAAACCCGTAGACGAAGACGGTGGCTGATTGTCGCCACCGGGGCGGCAGTGTTCGCCAAATCACTGTGCGGCTACGAGTTCATCACCACCGTCATCGTCGCCGCAATGATCGGCTGCCTCTTGAACACGCGCGACGACAAGGGCTATCCGTTTCAGAACATCATCGACATGCTCTGGGTGGCGGTATCGGGCGTCATCGGTTTCGCGCTTGCTGTTCTCGTCCATGGCGCCAAGCTCGGCTTTGCGGTGATCTTCGACCGAGCGATGGAACGGACGTCCGGCGCTGGCGCTTCAACGCCGGGCGGCCTGGACGTCGGTCAATTCGCATCGATCTCGTCGGTGATCCGCATCTATCTCGGCGCGAACGATTTCACCCTGATCAGGAGCTTCGCGCTTGTTGTCTGCCTGCTCGGCGCGATCGCCGCGGCGGCCTTTCTCGACCGGGAGTACGGCTGGTTTCTCGGCGAGGAGCGCAGGAAGCTCCGAACGCTGGCCTTTGCCTTTTTGGCGTCGCTCGCCGCACCGCTGTCCTGGTTCATTCTCGCCAAGGCGCACGCCTTCGCGCATCAGCCGATCGATTTCATTCTGTGGTTTGTCCCGACCTTGCCGGTCGCTGGCGCAATGACCATGGTTGCGCTGGGCCAGGCCTTTGCCGCGCGCGGCGAGTGGTCGGCTTCCTTCAAACGATCTTTCCTGACCCTGGCAATTCCCACGTTCGTTTTGCTGACGGTCGCTTTCGTTGCGCTCGCCGATCGGCGGATCGAGAAGGCCGGAAGCTGGGTGGTGGAGGCGCATGCGAACGGCATGCCCGTCTTTGCCGACAAGGATATCGGCGTGGATTTGCGTATGAGCGACAAATGGTTCACGTTCGAATATGCCTGCGACCGGGCCTCGCCGACGGACATATTCTTCATTCGGGCCAATGGCGGGCAGGATCAGAATTACGAATTTCGCCTCTGGCAGCGCGCGATCGCCGTACCGGGGAAGCACAATTGCTATTACGCCCAACAGAGGACAGACGGCGCGGTGTCACGGCTCGAATTTGGTCTTCGCAAGGGTAGCCATATCGTCTGGCAGCGCGAAGCAAGCGTGGCGGCGGCACCATGACCGCTGTCGACGCGATCGTGATCGGCGGCGGCTTCTACGGCTGCGAGACCGCGCTGGAATTGAAGCGGCTCGGATTTGTGCGGATTATCGTCGCTGAGCGCGAGGATGACATCCTGCGGCGCGCATCGTTCGTGAACCAGGCGCGCGTCCACAACGGCTACCACTACCCCCGCGCGCGCGCGACGGCATTGCGGTCTCGCCGCAACTTCGATCGCTTCATCGCCGACTACGCCGATGAGGTGGTGCACGGCATGGAGAAATACTACGCCATCGCCCGCGGATCGCGCGTCAGTGCCGATCAGTTCGCTTCGTTCTGCGAGAGCATCGGCGCGGTCAGCCAGCCGGCATCACACGAGATCGAGCGGCTGTTCGCGCCCGGCACGATCGAGCGGGTGTTTGCAGTGCGTGAGCTGGTCTTCGACGCGGAGAAGCTCGCGCGCCGACTGTGCGACCGACTGGGCGACGCGCAAATCGAGCTGAGGCTCGGCAGCACGGCGCGCGTCACGTCCTTCGATGGCGAGGGCGTCGACGTCGATGTCGCCGGGCGGGGCGAGCGAGCGCGTTTCGTGTTCAACTGCACCTATTCCGAGCTGCCGTTCGTCGGCGTTGCCGTCAACACGGCGATCAAGCGTGAATTGACCGAGATGGTGCTGATCGCGCCGCCACCGCAATTGCGCGGCCGCGGCTTCACCATCATGGATGGGCCGTTCTTCTCGGTGATGCCGTTCCCGGCCGCGGGCCTGCATGCGCTGTCCCATGTTCGCTATACGCCGCACGAGGCGACTTTCGACGACGCGCCGCTGCACCCGGTCAAGAGCAATGGTACCGCCATGATCCGCGACGCCAGCCGTTACATGCCTTGCCTGGCGGAAGCCAAAATCCGGCGCTCGCTGTTCGAGATCAAGGCGGTGCTGGCGCGCACCGAGGACAGCGATGCGCGGCCGATCCTGGTCGAGCGCAACGCGGAAGAGGGCAGGATATTCTCGATCCTCGGCGCAAAGATCGATAACATCTATGAGCTCCGCGACGTCCTGCGGGGTCAGGTCTGGAACTGATGCCCAAGCTCGAATCGGTCACAGCTGTCGTCATCGTGCGCCACGCGCTGTTCGGGCGCGCGCTGTTCGACCGCCTGCTCGCGGCCCTGCATGAGCAATTCGTCGACGTCGAGACTGTCATCGTCGCCAACGGGATTTCGCCGGACTTGTCGATCGAGCTGAAGAAGACGGCCGAGTCGATTCCGGACTGCACGGTGCTGTTCCTGAACGACGAGGTGCATGACGACGTGGCGCGCCTGCTCGGCATCGATCACGCCATCGCCGACTACGTGCTGTTCGCCACGCCGCTTACGGCCCAGGTCGAGGCATTGCCGACAATGGTCGAGGCGTTGCGCCGGGGCAACGATGTGGTGATCGGCGAGAGCGAGGGCGGCGTGGTCACCGATCGCGGCGGCTTTGCCGAGGCGCTGTTCGACCTGTTCCGCGCCGCGCACCGGCTACTGACGGGCGTGACCTATGAGGCGCAGTCGCCGACGTTTCGCATCTTTTCGCGCGCCGCGGCGCTCTACATCGCCACCCGCCGCGACGGCGAGGTGCTGGTGCGCGCTCGCTCGCTCGGGCAAGGGTTTCCAGCCGCCGCGATCGCGGTCGCTGATACCACGCGCATCACGGTGCCGAGCATGCCGCTGCGGATCGCGGTCGCCAAGGCGCTGCGCCTGATCCTGACTGGCAGCGCCACGCCGCTGCGACTCACCTCCTATCTCGGCTTCGGCGGCGGCATCGTCGCCGTGCTGTACGGCGTCTATGCGATCCTGATCTATTTGCTCAAGACCGACGTCGCGCCGGGCTGGACCACATTGTCGTTGCTGCTCGCATTGATGCTGTTCGTGTTCAGCGCGCAGTTCCTGTTCCTGTCGGAATATCTGGTGCAGATTCTCTCGACCGTGCCGTCGTCCAGCCGCCGCCAGCTCGTCGCGCGCGAGTACAGGAGCTCGCTGACTTGCCGTGGCGGCAGGTTGAACGTGATCGACGGCGAGGGTGAGTTTCACCTGGGAGCGCCGAAGGCCTCCGATTGGGCGGAGCGCCGGAAATGAGCCGGTCGGCGCTGGTCGGCTATACCGGCTTTGTCGGGGGCACGCTGCATCGCGCGCGAGCCTTCGATGCCCTGATCAATTCGAAAAATGCCGATGATTTGCGCGGCGGCGAATTCGATCTGGTGATCCATGCCGGCGTTCCCGCCGTCAAATGGATCGCCAACACGGAGCCTGCCGCTGATCACGCCGCGATCTCGTCCATCCGCGCCGTGCTGGCGGCGATGAAGATCGACGAGTTGATCTTGATCTCGACCATCGATGTCTATCCCGATCCGTCCGCGCCGCTCGACGAGAGCGCGGACATCGATCCCGCGCGCAATCACGCCTATGGCCGCCATCGCTTCGAGCTCGAGCAATGGGTGAGGGAGCATTTTGACAATGTGCGGATTGTCCGGCTGCCGGCGCTGTTCGGCGAAGGGTTGAAGAAAAACGTCGTGTTCGATCTCCTGCACGGCAACCAGGTCGGCAGTATCAATCCGGCGAGCCGCTTTCAATGGTATCCGTTGACGCGATTGAACGCGAACATCGAAAGAATTCGCGCCGACGACATTCGGCTGATCAACCTGTTTCCGGAGCCGATCCGCACCTCCGAGATCGTTGACCGCTTCTTTCCGGGTGCGCCGACCGGGCCGGCGTCCGAGCCGGCACCTTCCTATGATCTGCGCACCGAATATTCGGACCAGTTCGGCGGCCCGCCCGGCTACGTGCTCGACCGCGCCACGGTGCTAGACGAGCTCGCCGCTTTCATCGGGCGCGAAAGGGCCGGTCATGTCCGCCGCGCCTGACCTGTCGGTCTCGAACATCGCCTTTCCCGGCCCGGAGCTTGGCGCCGCCATCGCGCTGCTGCGGCGGCTGAACATCTCGGCGATCGAGGTCGCGCCGTACAATGTGTTCGGACGGTGGGACATTTCCCCCGCCGATCTCCAGACATTTCGCAAAACGCTTGCCGATGCCGGGCTGCGCTGTCCGGCCATGCAGGGCATCGTCTACAATGCGCCGGGCGCACATCTGTTTGCCTCAAGCGGGGCGCGCGAGGCACTGTACCGGCATCTCGTGATGATCGCGAAGATCGCGGGCGCGTTCGGCGCGACGGCTTGCGTGTTCGGCGCGCCGAAACTGCGTGATCCCGGCGATTTGCCGGCGCAGGAGGCGAGGGCGATTGCGGTGGATTTCTTCCGTCGGATCGGACCGGCCTTTGCCGCTGAAGGGGCGACGCTGACCTTCGAGCCCAACGCCAGGCAGTATGCCTGCCGCTTCATCACCACCACGGCCGGCGCGATCGATCTCGTCGAGGAGATCGATACTAAAGGCATCGGGCTGCAGATCGATACCGGCACGCTGTTTCTCGAGCACGAGGACCCGCAAATCCTCATCCGCGCCGCGCGCCATGCCGCGCATGCCCATGTCAGCGAGCCCGATCTCGCCCCGCTCGGCACCGGTGGCGTCGATCACCGCCCGGTCGCCGGCGCCTTGCGCGAAAGCGGTTATCGCGGCTCGCTTTCGATCGAGATGCGCACGGCCCCCGATTGGCAGGCGGCGATCGAGCAGGCTGTGGCGCTGGTGCGCGAGACCTATCTCACATGACCGCGCCCGAAGTCCCTGCAAGCGAAGCGACGGTGTTGCGCGAAAAGCGCCACGACTATGTGCTGGTCATTCCCGTCATCAACGAGGGCGAGCGGATCGGCCGCCAGCTTGCGCGGATCGCCGCAATCAATCCCGCCGCCGACGTCGTGATCGCCGATGGCGGATCGACCGATGGCTCGCTGGCGCTGGACGTGTTGCGCGCGAACGGCTGCCGCGCGCTGCTGGTCAAGACTGGCCCCGGACGGCTCGGCGCGCAGCTGCGCATGGCCTACGCCTGGGCGCTGGACCAGGGCTATCGCGGCGTCATCACCATCGACGGCAACGGCAAGGATGGCGTCGAAGCGATCGGCGCTTTCGTCGCCGCGCTGGAGGCCGGCTACGATTATGTGCAGGGTTCGCGCTACATCGCGGGCGGCCGCGCGATTAACACGCCGCTCGACCGCAAGATCGCGGGACGGCTGATTCATGCGCCGCTTTTGAGCCTTGCGGGGCGGCGCTGGTACACCGACACGACCAACGGCTTCCGTGCCTATTCGGCGCGCTATCTCGGCGATCCGCGCGTGGCGCCGTTCCGCGACGTCTTCGAACGCTATGCATTGTTGTTTTATCTGACGGTCCGCGCAGGGCAGCTCGGCTATCGCACGACGGAAATTCCCGTGACGCGCACCTATCCGGAAGGCGAGGCAGCGCCGACCAAGATCGCGGGGCTTTCCGGCCGCATCGACATGCTCAAGGAGCTGCTTGCCGTCGCGTGTGGACGCTTCAATCCGCGCTGAATTGTCAGTCCGATCCGATGATGTCGGGGGCAATCCTGCCGACCAGATACTTCGCGCCTGCGGCCGTGAAATGAATCCAGTCGCAGACCATCAGATCGGATGAGCCGAGTTGGGTCTTGCAGGAACCGTTCTCGCAAAGCTGGTCGCGAATGGAAACAAACTTCACGCCGAACTGCGCAGCGATAGCCCGCATGCCGTCTTCATCGGACGCACCCTCGACCAGGAGCGGGGACATCTCGGGAAGCAGTTGCCCCGTCCGCCGATGATAGACGGCGACGAGATTTGGCAATCCTCCTCGCCAGACCGGCACCTTGCCCAGGATCACGATGCGGTTGATGCCCATCGCGCGCAATGCGTCGATGGTCGGCTTCATCTCGTCGGCGCTTGTCCGCCACAGAGCGTTCAATATCACGGTCTGCGGACGGGCTTCGGCGAGGTGATGCAAGGCCGATCGGTTGCGCCTGATACAATCGGCGTCGGTTTCGGCGGATCTCACCAGCAGCGGCTGACACCCGCTCGACGTCAGCTGGGCAATGCCGAACTTGTGCGTGGTTTGCAGCTCTCGCAATCCAGGCATCAGGGACGCCGCGACGGAATCGCCCCACAGCGCGACCACCGGTCGTTCCCTCTCGACGCATCCCGAATCGAATTCGTCGCTATTGTCGTAGCGAATGAGTAGACATTGGTGCGTCCGCCATTCCGCCTCTTCTGTCGGAGTTTCCACAAAGCGCCGGATTTGCTCGGGAAATACAGGAGGGTGCACGGTCAGCAAGAGAGCGAGTATTGCGGATGCGGCTGTGCCACCTGCCGCCGACTTGATGCCGACGATGCGATAGACCCTGAACGGCTTCTCGATGATTTCGTATGTGAGCCACGCCAGCAGAAACGCGGCGATCACGACGGCGCTCGTTTCGAACGCAGTCAGGGTCCGAAACGGGTAAAGTCTCGCATAGACCAGCAGCGGCCAGTGCCAGAGATAGAGCGGATAACTGATCTTGCCGACGAATACTGCGACCGGGTTGGAAAGAACCAGCCTGTTGAAAGCGCTGCCCTCGCCGAGCAGGGCCGCAGCGGTCACGGCCACCGGTGCAAGCGCCGCCCAGCCCGGGTAGCTCATGTGGGCGTTGTAGAGGAGAAGGGCAAGAACCGTTCCGATGCAGCCGATCATCGGAAAAACAATTTCCCGCAAAAAAGCCGATCGAACGGTGAAGCCGACAAGGGCGGCCCCTGCCATCAACTCCCAGGCGCGGGTGAACGGCAGGTAGAAGGCCGCATCCGGATGCGCTTGCACCATGGAGACATTGAGCGCGAACGATCCGGCCATCACGGCGACGATCGCTGCCGTCAGCAACTTCCGTGGCGCAAACCATATCGCGAGCGGCCACACCAGATAGAACTGTTCCTCGATTCCGAGCGACCACAGATGAAGAAGCGGCTTGAATTGTGCGTCCAGGTCGAAATAGCCGGCTTCCGACAGCAGCGTGAAATTGGCGCCGAAGAACGAACTCGCAAGCGCGTTCTTCGTCAGCGAAGACAATTGCGACGGCACGAGTAAAATCGCACCCGCTATCAGTGTTGCGACGAGAACGATGGCGAGCGCGGGAAAAATACGGCGCGCGCGTGCCGCATAGAACTGCGCAAAGCTGAATTTGGAGCGATCCAGGTCCTGGACGATGATGCTTGTGATCAGAAATCCCGAGATCACGAAGAAGACGTCGACGCCGACGAACCCGCCCGGCAGAACCTTCGGGAAAGCGTGAAACAACACGACGGCAAGGACGGCGATGGCGCGGATGCCATCGATATCTGCGCGATAATGCAATTTCAGCACGGGGAGCAAAACAACCGTTTCCGGAACATGGGTCGTGAATTTCTTGCGCGCATTTCTGAAGGATGACGCTATCGGCCGGACATTGCAATCATGCTCGGAAGGGGCCCGAGGGGTTGTTCGCGGCGGGGTTTGAGTGTTACTTCTGACAGAGCTGTCAGACAGGGTAAAGGCTTTGGGGACTCTCAGATTTCTGCTTGCCGTTGCGGTCGCCGGCGGCCATTCGCCGTACGGCTACCAGTTCGTCGAGGGCACAACGGCAGTCCAGGGTTTCTTCATCATCTCCGGATTTTTCATCACTCTCGTCCTCTGCGAAAATCCGGCCTACCGGGACACGCCCAGGTTCTACGTGAGCCGCTACCTTCGGCTCTGGCCGATGTATATCGCCTGCGCGGTCCCGACCCTTTTGCTGAGCTCAGCCAACCTGTTTTCGTTCGGCGACCAGAGCATCACCTATGCCGACGCCTTCAAACAGCTCGATGTAACAGGAAAATTCTACGTGCTGTTTTCCAATCTGACGATGTTCTTTCAGGAGTGGACGCTGTTCCTGCAGGCCAACTGGCAGACGGGCGTTCTCTCCTTTACCTCCGACTTCAACGCAGGCACCACGCCCATCATGTACAAACTGCTATGGGATGTGCCGGCATGGAGCCTCAGCATCGAGCTGGTTTTCTACCTGATCGCGCCTTTTGTGGTTCGCAGCCCCGGCCGCGTCGTTTGCTTCACCGTGGCGTCGTTGGCCATTCGGATTTTCACGGCGCAATTTTTCCCGCTGCGCGATCCATGGGGCGATCGCTTCATGCCGTCCGAGCTGTGCATGTTCGGATTTGGCAGCCTGGCCTATCATTTTCATCGAAAACTCATCCCGTGGGCGCCGGCGGCGATCCGGCGCGCGACGATGACGATGGCCGGAATTGCCGGAATGTGTTTCCTGATCGTCGCCGTCATGTTCCACCGTGACCTCGGCGGGCTGTGGCGATCGTCGGACGCGCTGCTGATTTACTCGCCGGTGTTTTTGCTCGCGATCGCGATATTCGTCGGACCGATCTTCGCGCTCACCAAATCGAGCAAGCTCGACCGGTGGCTGGGCGACTTGAGTTATCCGATCTATCTCAGCCATGTCTTCGTATTCGCGGTGATGACCGCGTTCGGACGGCTTGGCAGTCCCGCCAGCTATACTGCCGGGCTTTTCATCACGATCCTGATCTCCGCTGCGTTGCTTCGGCTGATCGACGCGCCTGTTTCCCGCTTCAGAAAATCGCAATTGCACGCCCAGGAGACATTCACGCCTGCGCTGCGGCCGGCCGAACCGCATCCATCGTCAGGATTTGGCGATCGGGTCGACGCGAAGGTTGGCATCGACGGCTTGCGTCCGGCCAAGCACTTTTGAGATCAGGCGGCGGATAGCGCCTCTGTTCTCCACGATTCGCGCCAGCAGCACGGCAATAATCACGATGGGCGGAACGGTCGCGGCCGCGACGAACATCGTGAACAGCCAGCCATGCCCGTGCGTGAATGGATGCAGCAGGCTGTAGGCCAACAGCAACAGCGGATAGTGAACGACGTAGAGCGTATATGAAAAAGCGGATAGTCCGGTGATCCATCCGGGTATCCGCCAATCCCATCGCGCGCGGATCGCCGACGCGATCCCGACCGCGATCAACAGTCCCACGCACGCCCAGATTCTCTTGCCGTGCGGCGAGCCGAAGGGGTCCAGCAGATCGACAATCAGAAACTTGCGGCCGACGATCGCAGCGGTGGCGATGACCGCGAACGCGAGCAAGGCAACGCCGCGCCAGGATAGCCTGAACAGCGCGCCGGAGAGATAGGCGCCGCCGAGCACGAAGCCGCCGAGCCAGATCACCAGAAACCAGACGAAGAAGACATCGTGGTTGGTCAGCACGATCCACACGCCGGCGAGAAAGGGCACGATCGTGCTCAGCGTGAGGCCGTTCCAGAGCCGCGCAAACACGAACGCCAGGACGTAGAACCACCATTCAAATCCGAGCGTCCAGAGTGGGCCGTCCATGTTGATCGGCGCCGGTGCGTTGGCGAACGTGCCGTAGAGCAGGAAAAATGTGCTGGGCAACAGGTTCCATTCGAGCGTCGCGCGCTCGCGCGCGACGTCGATCTCGCCGCCAAGGCGGTACGACTCCGCTCCATGCAATTGGAAACCGGTAATCACGAGGTAGACACCGATCGTCAGCAGGATCGCGGCGATCAGCGGTGGGTAGATGCGCAGGATGCGCGCCTCGGCGAACGCACGGCCGCGAAACGTCCCGTCCTCGTTCCGGTGCCTGAAGACGCTGATGCAGATCATGAACCCGCTGGCGACGAAGAATGCCGTCACCGCGTGCGTGGCGAGCAGGCCGGTGACCACGTGGCTCGGACTGCCAAAGCCGAAGTAGGGAAGGAGGAAAACCTGATAAGCATGCACGCAGGCTACGACCAGAGCGCTGACACCGCGAAGCGTGTCCATGATGTCGGACGTTTTGCGATCGATTTGAACGCTGTGCACCGGCGCTGACCTTTCCTTCGCCACGCTAGCATCGCGCTCTCAGCGCGATCAACCTGTGTCGGCGAACATTTGATTTCGCGAATCCGTAATTCATCTGCCGCCACCTGGGTCGAAGCTGAAAGGGATTCCGCCCTGTCGGGAAAGAACCCTGCGCGGTTCTAGCAACCCCGTTTCAACAGTGGGCAAGGCGTGGTAGAGCGTGGCGCGCATCCAGTCCCGCCCACTGCCGTCCCAATCCATGCGAAACGACGAGATTCTGAGCCGGATTACCGAGTTCTGCCGTCAGGCCGACATGGCGGAATCGACCTTCGGCCGCCGTGCGGTCAATGACGGCAAGCTGGTCGCGCGCCTGCGCGAGGGCAAGCGCATCACCATCGACACGCTCGACCGCATCCAGGCCTATATCGCGGCCTCCACGCCCGGCGGCGTCGCGCCGCCGCGCGGCCTGCAGGTGCCGCCGGAGAAGCGCGACCCCCGCGGCAATTTCCGCTTCTTCGAGAACCGCCAGAAATATCTGCTGTTCGTGCACACCTGCAGCGAGAAGCGGGTGGTCGCCGAGCGCATCGGTCTCGAGCTCTCCAGCATCCATCCGCGTCCGCCGGCGCTGCGGGTCTTCGACGCGGGCGTCGGCGACGGCACGGTGCTGGCGCGGGTGATGCGGCTGATGCACGGCCGCTTCCCCCACATGCCGTTTTATGTCGCCGGCAAGGAGCTGAGCCTGGAGGACGTCCGGCTCACCCTGGAAAAGGTCCCGGACCGGCTGTTCGAGCATCCCGCCACCGTCTTTGTGCTCACCAACATGTATTACGCCGAGGCGCCGTGGCTGACCCCGCGCTCGCCCGCGGCGGCCGCCGGCATGATCTGGCACGAGTTGCCCTTGCAGGGCGCGTCCTCCGGCGATTTCGAGGCCCAGATCGCGGATTTGCGGCCCTTCCTGGATGAGAACTGGCGGGCGGCCGTCAGCCCGCGAACGGGCATGCCGCTCTATGAGCGGCCGGTGGCGCTGGTGCTGTACCGGGAGGACCACCGTTTCCTGCTCGATTCGATCATTCCGCGGGCAGGGCGGGTCGAGGCCAATTTCGACCTCGTCATCGCCTCCCAGCCCTATCGGGCCAAATCATCGGTGAATTTCCGTGCAAAACGCATCATCGCCCCACTGGCCCGCAGCCTTGCGCGCAGGTGGGAGATTGATTGGGATTCACTCCCATGGCGAGGATCCCGGGCTGGAGATGATCCAGGCGGTCTGGCCCGGAGAAAATCCTTTCTCTGTCAGCCGTCATGAGCTATTGCGCGCGGTGAAATACGAGTTGGGATCGGCCGGGCGCGACCTCAATTTTAACGCTTATGCCGATAACCGTTCGATCTTTCGGTATGATATGGAAGCGCTGCCCAACGAGGTCACCGGCACGATCGGAACCTCGACGGCCTTTGCAGCGTGGAACGCGGCGGTGTATGTCGCCCAGATCGAAGACGACCGGTTGACGGATATGGTTCAAAGCGGCCGCACTCTCGATGCCGCCAGGGACGTGCTGCGGAAACATAACGGGCTGTGGTTTTACGACGAATCCTACGTCATCTCGCGGCGGCGGGACTGACATTTCAGGACATGAACGAACGAACCGCCTGACGGCGGGTACAAGGGGTCTGCTTGATGCGCGAGTCTTATCTGTTCACCTCAGAGTCGGTGTCCGAGGGTCATCCGGACAAGGTCTCGGATCAAATCTCTGACGCGATTCTCGATGCCTTCATCGAAAAGGACGTCAAGCTCGGGATCGCCGACGACAGCCTCGTCAACACCCGCCTCGGCTGCGAGACGCTGTGCACCACCAACAAGATCGTCATCGCCGGCGAAGGCCGCGGCCAGCTGTTCCGCACCATTCACGGCAAGTCGGTGGTCGATCGCGAGCTGATCACGCAGATCGCGCGCGATGTGGTGAAAGACATCGGCTACGACCAGAACGGCTTCTCCTATCACGGCGCCGACGTCGAGGTGCTGCTGCATGGACAATCGCCCGACATCGCGATGGGCGTCGATGCCAAGAAAAAGAAGAGCGGCGAGGAGGAGGGCGCGGGCGACCAGGGCATGATGTTCGGCTACGCCTGCACCGAAAGCGAAGTGTACGAGAAGGGCTCGTACATGCCGGCGCCGATCTATTTCGCGCACAAGATCCTGAAAGTCCTCTCCGAGAAGCGCCGCAACGGCCAGCTCGCCGACCTGCAGCCCGACGCCAAGAGCCAGGTCACCGTGAAGTATGTCGGCGGCAAGCCGATCGGTGCCACCAAGGTCGTCGTCTCGACCCAGCACAATGAGAAGAGCCGCAACAACAAGAAGTACACGCCCGGCCTGATCAAGGAGATGATCTCGACCGCGGTGGAGTCCGCTTTGCCCAAGGGCTGGATGCCGCAGAAGTCCTCCGACTTCCTGGTCAACCCGACCGGCAATTTCGTGATCGGCGGTCCCGACGGCGATTGCGGCCTCACCGGGCGCAAGATCATCGTCGACACCTATGGCGGCTACGCCCCGCATGGCGGCGGCGCCTTCTCCGGCAAGGACCCGACCAAGGTCGACCGCTCCGCGGCCTACGCCGCGCGCTATCTCGCCAAGAACGTGGTGGCCGCGGGCCTTGCCGAGCGCTGCACCATCCAGGTTGCCTACGCGATCGGCGTTGCCGATCCGATGTCGCTCCTGGTCGACACCCACGGCACGTCGAAGGTTGACGAGAAGAAGCTCGAGAAGGTGCTGCCGGAACTGTTCCGGCTGACGCCGACCAACATCCGCCGCTCGCTGAAGCTTTGTCGGCCGATCTACCAGCGCACCGCGGCCTACGGTCATTTCGGCCGCGCCGCCGAAAAGGACGGCGGCTTCTCCTGGGAGCGGACCGATCTGGTCGATCAGTTGAAGCGCGCAGTTTGATTTCTTCACCTCTCCCCGCATGCGGGGAGAGGTCGCCGCGCCCGGCAGCGCAATTGCGCGCCAGAGCGCGGCGGGTGAGGGGACTCACAACGAGTCGCGCTCGCCGAGACAGCCCCTCACCCCAACCCTCTCCCCGCAAGAGCGGGAAGAGGGAGTAGACAGGAAATCATCTCATGACCGCCGCTGCCAAGAAGCCCGCCTTCACCGACTACATCGTCAAGGACATCACGCTCGCCGAATTCGGCCGCAAGGAGATCTCGCTGGCCGAGACCGAGATGCCCGGCCTGATGGCGACGCGCGAGGAGTACGGTCCAAAACAGCCGCTGAAGGGCGCGCGCATCGCCGGCTCGCTGCACATGACCATCCAGACCGCGGTGCTGATCGAGACGCTGGCGGCGCTCGGCGCCGACATCCGCTGGGTCTCCTGCAACATCTATCTCGACCCAGGATCACGCGGCCGCCGCGATCGCCGCCGCCGGCATTCCGGTGTTCGCCGTCAAGGGCGAGACGCTTGGCCGAATACTGGGACTACACCGCAAAGCTGTTCGACTGGCATGGCGGCGGCACGCCCAACATGATCCTCGATGACGGCGGCGACGCCACCATGCTGGTGCATGCCGGGCTTCCGCGCCGAGCAGGGCGACGCCGCGTTCCTCGACAAGCCGGCGATCGAGGAAGAGGAAGTCTTCTACGCGCTGATCAAGCAGCTGCTGAAGGAGAAGCCCAAGGGCTGGTTCGCCGAGATCGCGAAGAACATCAAGGGCGTCTCCGAGGAGACCACCACCGGCGTGCACCGTCTCTACGAGATGGCCGAAGAAAGGCACGCTGCTGTTCCCGGCCATCAACGTCAACGACAGCGTCACCAAGTCGAAGTTCGACAACCTCTATGGCTGCCGCGAGTCGCTGGTCGACGGCATCCGCCGCGGCACCGACGTGATGATGTCGGGCAAGGTCGCGATGGTCGCCGGCTTCGGCGACGTCGGCAAGGGCTCGGCCGCCTCGCTGCGCCAGGCCGGCTGCCGCGTCATGGTCTCCGAGATCGATCCGATCTGCGCGCTGCAGGCCGTCATGGAAGGCTACGAGGTCGTGACCATGGAAGAGGCCGCGCCGCGCGCCGACATCTTCGTCACCGCCACCGGCAACAAGGACATCCTCACCATCGAGCACATGCGCGCGATGAAGGACCGCGCCATCGTCTGCAACATCGGCCATTTCGACAACGAGATCCAGGTCGCCTCGCTGCGCAACATGAAGTGGACCAACATCAAGCCGCAGGTCGACGAGATCGAATTCCCCGACAAGCACCGCATCATCCTGCTGTCGGAAGGCCGGCTGGTGAACCTCGGCAACGCCATGGGCCATCCGTCCTTCGTGATGTCGGCCTCCTTCACCAACCAGACGCTGGCGCAGATCGAGCTGTTCGCCAACAACAACGGCAAGTACGAGAAGAAGGTCTATGTGCTGCCGAAGTCGCTGGACGAGAAGGTCGCGCGTCTGCACCTCGCCAAGGTCGGGGCGAAGCTGACCGAGCTGCGCAAGGACCAGGCCGACTATATCGGCGTCAAGCCGGAAGGCCCGTACAAGAGCGATCACTACCGCTATTGATGCCGCCATGATGGCCTCGAGCCGGATGGTATCGGTCGTTGCCGTGGCAACGGCGATGCTGGTATCGCCGTCTGGCGAAGTTTTGGGCCAAGGTGCGCAGGGTCAGCCGTCCACGGCCGAATTGGCGCGCAATATCGCGAACACCATCGCGACGGTCGCTCCCAAAAGCCCGCAGGGGTCGTTCCTCAAATTCGAGTCCGCGGTCGCCAACGGAAACGTCGTCGAGATCAGATATTCGGTTGTCGATCCGGCGGCGTTCGCGCGGATGAAGGCGAACTCCGCGATGCTGATATCCGGCAAGACCGGCTATTTCTGCAACGAGGCCCGGGTCGCGCCGATCAGGCAGGGCGTGGTGATCCACGACGTCACCACGGCGCCCGACGGCAGCGACAGGATCGAGATCACCGTCGACAAGGCGACCTGCGAGAGGATGGTCCGGCCGGCCTTGGCCGATCCGAAAACACTGGCGCAAATGGCGCAGTCGATTGCCGGTACGGAGAACGTCGGGAAGTCCGGCGGTAACAGCGTCTTCCGTTTCGAGAAAGCAACGTCACACGACGGGATCGTCGAGAAGCGAGCGGTCGTGCTCGATGCGCCGGCCTTCCACGCCAACCGTACCAACATCAATGGCGTGATCACCGGATATACCTGCGGCAAATATCGCGACCAGATTCTTCAGGGCGTGGTCTTTCATTACGATTTCATCGCTGGCGACGGCGGCCCTGCGGACAGCCTCGTGATCGACCGCTCGAAGTGCTGACGGTGTCCCGCGGGGCTTGTACGATCATCGAACAATCGCCGGAAGGCGTCGTGGGAGATGGACATGGATGATCGAACCCTGCGGCAGGCGCTGGAGCGCCACTGGGCGGCCTCCGACGCCAGCGATTTCGAGGCCGAGCACGAGATCTACCGCGAGGACGCCGTGCTCGACTATCCGCAATCCGGCGAGCGCATCCGCGGCCGCCGCAACATCCAGGAGAGCCGGCGCCTCCAGCCGAACCGGAAGCGTTTCACGGTGCGGCGCATCGTCGGCGGCGGCGATCTCTGGGTCACCGAGTTCATTCTCGCTTACGACGGCGCGCCGTCCTACACGGTGAGCATCATGGAATTCCGCGAGGGCCTGGTCGCGCGCGAAACGCAATATTTCGCCGATTCGTTCGCGCCGGGACCGTCGCGGGCGCATCTGGTGGAGAGGATGGGGTAGTATCCTGATCGTCAGTTCAGCGTCACTCCGGCATCCTTGACGACCTTGGCCCATCGCATCACATCGGCTTGCAACATCCCCAAAAATTCCTCAGGCGAGGTAATGAGCGGTTCGGCGCCTTGAGTGGCAAGGAAATCGATCATCTCCCTGGTGCGCAGGATGTTGCCGACATCCTCGTTGATCTTGCGCACGATGGCCATGTCGGTCCCCGCCGGCGCCAGGATGCCCCACCATGGGTTCACGTCGAATCCCGGAAAGCCCTGTTCGGCAATGGTCGGAATTTCCGGTGCTATCGCGACACGCCGCGCGCTGCTGACGGCGAGGGCGCGAACATTGCCGCTTCGGATCATTTGCAGCACGGAAGGAACGCTGCTGAACGCTGCGTCGACTTGTCCGCTGACGACATCGGTAATGGCCGGAGCCACGCCTCGGTAGGGCACATGCAGAATGTCGATGCCGGAAGCAGCTTTCAGCATCTCGCCGAGAAGATGATTGACCGACCCGTTGCCGGAGGACGCGTAGGTCAGCGCGCCGGGTCTGGCCTTTGCAAGCGCAATGAACTCCGCAAGGTTTTTGGCCGGGAGATTTGGGTGGACGATGAGAATGAATGGAGTGACTGCGAGTGTTGCGACGGTTTGAAAATCCTTGACGCTGTCAAAGGGCATCTTGGGGTACAGGCTCGGATTGATCGCCTGGGAGCCCGCATAGGTCACGAGCAGGGTGTAGCCGTCGGCTGCGGATTTTGCGACGACGTCCGAGCCAACGACGCCGCCGGCGCCCGCACGATTTTCGATGATGACCGGCTGTCCCCACCGCTCGCTCAACATCTGGCCGATCTTGCGCGCGAACACATCGGTCGCGCCTCCCGGGGTCTGCGGCACCACGAGCTTGACCAGCTTGGCCGGAAACTGCTCGGCGGTCGCCGGTGTGACCAACGGCGTAAGGCAGAAGGCCAGGATGTATCCAACAAGCCGCATGGCAAGAAACACGTCGTTCTCCCTCGAAGTTTCATATGCGCGTGAGCACGCCCAATACAGGGCATCTTTGACCTGATGGATCAAGGTGGAAGCGACTGGCCGATCTCGCGGACCTGCTGCGACCGTTCTTCACACGGCGCGGATGGGCACACCCTTGTATGAGCGTCCGGGATGGTCCAAGACCAGCGAAATGTCGAAATCCCTCCTTTGGTCGGGCGCACACGAGGCGTTAGGCGTGGAAATCCCTTTTCTCCCTGTCGAGGGTCGCCTCGTAAAGATCGAACCGCTCGGGCCTGAGCATAAGGAAGAAGTTCGGGCCGCTATCGATTGCGACCCTGCAGCGTGGTCGATCCTGCTCGTCAATCCAATGGGTGCGGGCTTCGAGGAGTATTGGTCGGCCAATTGTGGCGCGCCTCCAACTGAGCGTTTGCCCTACGTTATTCGTCGCTTGTCGGACAGTCAGGTGGTCGGCGTATCGACCTACTTCACGGCCAGGGCAAAGCACGGTGGTGTGGAGATTGGCGCGACATTCCTGCGTCCTGACGTGCGCGCGAGCTTCGTCAATCCGGAGACAAAGCTGCTGATGCTGGGCCATGCCTTCAATTCCGGCGCGGTTCGCGTACAGTTCACGGTCGATGTACGCAATGAGCGCAGCCAGGCGGCTGTCGCAAAGTTGGGCGCAGTGAGGGAAGGAGTACTACGGCGCGACACGCGAACCTGGACCGGACATCTCCGCGACACCGTTGTTTTCTCGATACTCGATAGCGAATGGCCGGCCGTCAAGCTCCGGCTCGAGCAACGCCTTGCAGAAATGACGGGTTAGTTTTGGGGCGGCGCGGCTGCATCTCGCCGAGATGGGCGTGAAGCTTGCTGCGGCTCACGTCGCGGCTTTTGTCAGACCCACCCGCATATCTCTCGCCAGATAGACGCATGCGTCATCGGCGAACACGCGGCCATCCGCAATTCCGAGAACAAGTCTGCCGCGCCTCACCTGACGCATATTGACCTCGTAGCGGACGAGATGGGTTTCCGGCGTGATCAGCCCCTTGAATTCCACTTCGCCGACGCCGATCGCGCGACCTTTGCCTGGCGAGCCCGACCAGCCGAGCCAATAGCCGATCATCTGCCACATGGCGTCCAAACCCAGACTTGCCGGCATCATCGCGTCGTTGGAAAAGTGGCAGCCGAAAAACCAGAGGGTCGGAGTAATATCCAGCTCACCGACGATGTGACCTTTGCCGAATTCTCCGCCGTCCAAACTGATGGCTGTAATGCGGTCCATCATGAGCATGGGAGGAGAGGGCAACTGCGCGTTGCCCGGACCAAAATAGTTCCCTTCGCCCGACTTCAGCAGATCGTCCTTCGTGTAGAACGATTGCGGCGCGTGAAAGTCGTGCGGGTTCAGCAAATGACGGGACCTTGGTTTTGGAGAGACAATAATTCTGGCTCAAGCAACTATCATGGCAGTGCGAGGCCGTGTCTATACGGGATTTTCCCTTGTTGCTTTCCGGCATCCTGCCCGCCTAACCAGACCGGGCCGTGCAGAATTAAATTGACACTAGATGTGCCAAAAGAGGCTGGATGCGGCAAGCCGGCCCGCGTATATAGACCGTGCCCCGGCGTGAATGGCCGGGACTGCCAGTTGCGGAGACCGCAATGCCTGTCTGAACATTTCGACGTGCTGATCATCGGCGCCGGCCTGTCCGGCATCGCCGCCGGCTATCATCTGCAGACCAAATGTCCGTCGAAGAGTTTCGTCATCCTCGAAGGCCGCCATGCCATCGGCGGCACCTGGGATCTGTTCCGCTATCCCGGCATCCGCTCCGACTCGGACATGTACACGCTCGGCTATTCCTTCAAGCCGTGGACCGAGCCGAAGGCGATCGCCGCCGGCCCGCGCATTCTCAATTACGTCCGCGAGACCGCGACCGAGAACGGCATCGACAGCAAGATTCGCTACCATCATCGCGTCAAGCGCGCCTCATGGTCGACGGGCGATGGGCGTTGGACGGTGGAGGCCGAGCGCATCATGGGCGAGGGCGCGACCGAGACGGTCACCCTCACCTGCAACTTCCTGTTCTCCTGCGCCGGCTACTACCGCTACGAGGGCGGCTATACGCCGGAGTTCAAGGGCAGCGGCGGATTTCGGCGGCCAGATCGTGCATCCGCAGAAATGGCCCGAAGACCTGGATTACGCCGGCAAACGCGTGGTCGTGATCGGCTCGGGCGCGACCGCGGTCACGCTGGTGCCGGAGATGGCCAAGACCGCCAGCCATGTCACCATGCTGCAGCGCTCGCCGACTTATGTGGTGTCGCGCCCGGCGCAGGATCCGCTTGCCACCAGGCTGCGGCGCCGTTTCTCGGCCAAGACCGCCTATCACATGATCCGCTGGCGCAACGTGCTGCTTGGGGATGTATTTCTTCCAGCTCTCGCGGCGCAAGCCCGACCGGGTGAAGAAGCTGATCCTCGGCGGCGTGCGCATGGCGCTCGGCCCCGATTACGATGTCGATACGCATTTCACGCCGCGCTACAACCCCTGGGACCAGCGGCTTTGCCTGGTGCCCGACGGCGACCTCTTCAATTCGATCAGGGACAAGCGCGCCTCCGTCGTCACCAGCGAGATCGACACGTTCACCAAGGCGGGCATTCGCCTGAAGGACGGCAGCGAGCTTCCGGCCGACATCATCGTCACCGCGACCGGACTCGTGCTGCAGGTGATCGGCGGCGTCGAGGTCAGCGTCGACGGCCGCAGTGTCGATTTTGCCAACACGCTGAACTACAAGGGCATGATGTATTCGGACGTGCCGAACCTGGCCTCAGCCTTCGGCTACACCAACGCGTCGTGGACGCTGAAATGCGATCTCACCTGCGAATATGTCTGCCGGCTGCTCAATTACATGGATCGCCACAACTATCGGCAATGCATGCCGAAGAACAGCGATCCCTCGATCGAGGCGTTGCCGTCGCTGGATTTTTCGTCAGGTTACGTGCAGCGCTCGATCGCAAAAATGCCGAAGCAGGGCTCGCGGCGGCCGTGGCGGCTGTACCAGAACTACGCGCTCGACATCGTCTCGCTGCGCTGGGGCAAGATCGACGACGGCGTGATGCAGTATTCGTGAGCGTCAGGCGCTTTGCTCGGCGTCAGTTTCGGGTGCCGGCGTCACGTACCACAGCAGGAACAGCAGCAAGAGCCCGTTCGACAACAGGCTCGCCGACAACGGTACGTTGACCAGCACCTGCATCGCCACGCCCGCCGAGGTCGCGACCAGCCGCTTCGGCAAATGCGCCGAGACGCTGTTGCCGATCGACAGGATCACGCCGCAGGCGAGCGCCGAGAGTGGCGCAAGGATCGGCCCGACCGAAGCGATGCCTTCGGTTGCAAACAGGGAGCCATTGAGATTGCCCATATGGTAGTGGCTCTCCATCTCGGCGCCGAGCTGGAACTGGTAGGGACAGCCGGTAAAACTTCTGACGATGCCGATCTGGCAGAAATGCGTCAGGTCGTGGCTGGAAAAGAAATCGATGTAGCGATCGAGCGCCATCGCCGGGAAGGCCAGCATGCGATAGTTCACGCCGCCATAGACGAGCACGTAAATCTGTTTCGGCAGGCCGAGCGTCGTCAGCCAGACCACGATGAGCCCGGCCAGCAGCGGCAGCAGCAGCGAGAGCACCGCGGCGCGGCGCGCTTCGAACAGGCTGAACAGGATGAACAGCAGCGGCAGCCAGACGCCGGCGAAGGCGACCGTCTTGTTCAGCAACACCGGATAGAACGCGCCGATCAGCACGATGCTCAGCGCCGCCGGCACATAGCGGCGTTGGGTGGCGAACCAGGCGAAGGCGAACGGCAGCAGCGCGCCGACCAGCCAGCTGTCGATGTAGCTCAGCACGGTCGGGCGCGACAGCGTGCCGCGCAGCCGGTCGGCCTCCGCCGTCGAGACCAGGGCGAATCCGTAAGACGCATTCCAGGCCAGCACGACGACGGCGAAGACCAGGAGACCCAGCAATGCGCGGTTCATCGTGTTCGGCGACAGGGTGAAGCGCGGCCGCAACGGCCTCACCTGAAACAGCAGCGGCACGAGCAGCAGCAGCAACGAGGCGGCGACCGACAGTCTCGCCTGGACATGATCATAGTGTCCGAGGATGAAGTAGTTGAGCCACATGTAGCTCGCGATCATGCAATAGAAATTGAAGCCGACGATGTATCCGAAGGAAAAGCGCGCCGACATGAACAGCGGGATGAAGACAGCCAGCGCAAGCATGCTGGCCACGGCCGGCCAGAACGACGGATTTCCGGGAACACTGCTGTGCAGCACCTCGGTGAGCGACACGCAGGTCAGGATCAGGAAGGCGCCGAGCAGCAGCGCCAGGATTGCGTCCGGCCTGGCGCTGCGAAGCAGGAATTGGCGCATCGGGTCGGATCGACTGGCTTAGGCTTCCGGCTTGCCGATGTTGACTTTCAGCGTGCCGACACCGTCGACACCGCATTCGATCTTGTCGCCGGGCTGCAGCTGCGACACGCCGGCCGGCGTGCCCGTCATGATGATGTCGCCGGCGGCGAGCTTCACCTGCTGCGAGAGCTGCCAGATGATTTCGGGCACGTTCCAGATCAGCTCGGTGAGATCGCCCTTCTGCGTTTCCTTGCCGTTCACGGTCAGCCAGATCCTGCCCTTCGTCGGGTGACCGATCTTGGAGGCCGGCTGCATCGCCGAGCAGGGCGCGGAATAGTCGAACGACTTGCCGATCTCCCACGGCCGCTCCTTCTTGCGCGAGGCGATCTGCAGGTCGCGCCGCGTCAGGTCGATGCCGACGGCGTAACCGTAGACGTGGTCCAGCGCCTTCTCGGCCGGGATGTTCAGCCCGCCGCTCTTCATCGCGACGATCAGCTCGACCTCGTGATGCAAATCCTTGGTCAGCGGCGGATAGGGGATGGTGGCGCCGTCCATCACCAGCATGTCGGCGTGCTTGGCGAAGAAGAACGGCGGAGCGCGCTCGTCATTGCCCATCTCGCGGATGTGCTCGAGATAGTTTCGGCCGACGCACCAGATGCGACGCACGGGAAAGGATTTGGAGTCGCCGGCAACCGGGATCGCGGCTTGATGGGGAGCGGGAATGACGAAGGCGGAGGCGTTCATGAAAACTCTCGAGCGGCGGGGTTGGGAGGGAAAATCGGGATGGTATTTACGCTGTTGCGTCGAGCCGGAGGCTAGTGTCTCTAGTCGTCAGAATGTGCTGATATGGCTGGGATCCGCAGGGCCGGCCTTCGCGATTGCATCATACGAAAGTTTGCCAATGACAGATGCGGATTTTGACCCGCGTCGCCATCATCGCGATCAGTGGTGTCGTTGGCATCGTCTCCGTTTTCGCGCTCACGCCGGCCGACATCGAGCGCGGCCAGAACAAGGTCGTTCCGGTTCCGCTCGGTATCACGCCGGCGGCGCGAGCCCTGCAGGCGACGCTGGATGTCGCCGACATGCATGCCGACAGCCTGTTGTGGTAGCGCGATCTGCTCGCTGCGATCGGACCGCGGGCATGTCGATCTGCCGCGCCTGATCGAGGGCCATTACGCGCTGCAGGTTTTTTCCTCGGTGACGAAATCGCCGCAGGGGCAGAACTACAACGCCAACAGCGCCGACACCGATACCATTGCGGGCCTGGTCAAGTTTCAGCAGCAGCCGGAGGCGACCTGGACCTCGTTGCTGCAGCGTTCGCTGTTTCATGCCGAGAAACTACGCGGCTTTGCCGAAGGCTCGCACGGTCAGCTCCGTGTGATCAGGACGGCGTCCGATGTCGATGGCCTGCTCGCCGACCGGCGCAAGGGAGCAACCGTCGTCGGCGGCCTGTTGTCGGTCGAGGGTCTGCATAACCTCGAAGGCAGGATCGAAAATCTCGACGTGCTCTATGCCGCGGGCTTTCGCATGGCGGGGCTCACGCATTTCTTCGACAACGAAGTGGCGGGTTCGATGCACGGCATCGCCAAGGGTGGCCTCACCGACCTCGGCCGGCAGGTCGTGCCGCGAATGGAAGCGCTCGGGATGATCGTCGATGTCGCGCATGCGAGCCACGCGACGGTTGCCGAGGTGCTGGCGATGGCGAAGCGTCCCGTCGTCTCCAGCCATGGCGGCGTGCAGGCGACCTGCAAGGTCAACCGCAACCTCACGGACGACGAGATCAGGGGCATCGCGAAGACGGGCGGCGTCGTCGGAATCGGTTTCTGGGACGGCGCGATCTGCTCGACCAGGCCGGAGGCTGCGGCGAAAGCGATCGCCTATGTGCGCGATCTCGTCGGCATCGATCATGTCGGGCTCGGCTCGGACTTCGACGGCTCGACCACGACGGGCTTTGATGCGAGCCAGATCGTGGCCGTCACGCAGGCGCTGCTCGACGCCGGATTTTCCGAGGACGACATCCGCAAGGTGATGGGCGGCAACGTTCTGCGCGTGATCCGCGCCGGGCTTGCACCGTTGTGAGAAGCCGATTTACGACGTCGCCGCCAATGCAGGCGAAGCGCCGGTCTCGCGCTGCTGGAGTCGGAAGAATGAGGCGTAGCGGCCGCCGCGTCGCAGCAAGTCCTCGTGCTTGCCGCGCTCGACGATCTCGCCGGCTTCCACCACCAGGATGGTGTCGGCATGCATGATGGTGTGCAGGCGGTGCGCGATCACGATGGTGGTGCGGTTCCGGCAGAGATGCTCGATCGCCTCCTGCACCTGCTTCTCGGACTCGGAGTCGAGCGCGGCGGTGGCTTCATCGAGCAGGATGAGCGGCGCGTTCCTGATCAGCGCGCGGGCCACCGCGATGCGCTGGCGCTGGCCGCCGGAGAGCTGCGTGCCGAGCTCGCCGACCGGCGTGTCATAGCCGAGCGGGAAGCTCATGATGAAATCATGGGCGCAGGCGGCCTTCGCGGCCTCGACGATCTCGGCCTCGGTCGCGCCAATCTTGCCGAAGGCGATGTTGGCGCGGATGGTGTCGCGGAACAGATAGACGTCCTGGCCGACATAGGCCGACTGCTCGCGCAGCGAGCGCCGCGACACCTTCGAAATCGACTGGCCGTCGATCAGGATGTCGCCCTGGGTCACCTCGTAGAAGCGCAAGAGCAGCGCCAGCACGGTCGACTTGCCGCCGCCGGAGGGCCCGACCAGCGCGGTGACCTTGCCGGGCTCGGCGACGAAGCTCATGCGGTTGAGCACCGGCTCGCCCGGCCGATAGGCGAAGCTGACGTCGCGCAGTTCGACCCGCGAGTCCGTCAGCTTCAACGACGGCTTGTCGTCGTCGGAGATTTCGGTGGCCGGGCTGTCGACGACCTCGAGCAGCATGCGCGCGCCGACCAGCTGGCTGTTGAGATCGATGTTGAGCCGCGCCAGCCGTTTCGTCGGCTCATAGGCCATCAGGAACGCGGTCAGGAACGAGAAGAACTGGCCGGGCGTGGAATTCAACGCCACCACGCCGTAGCCGCCATACATCAGGCCGCCCGCCACCGCGAGCCCGCCAAGCGTCTCCATCAGCGGGCTGGCGCGGTTCGACACCCGCGCCATCTTGTTGGCGTTGCGCTCGACCGCCTCGATATTCTCGTTGATGCGATCGCGCATGGTTTCTTCCAGCGTGAACGCCTTCACCGTGCGGATGCCCTGCAGCGACTCCTGCATGGTTTCCAGGATGCTCGCGGTGCCCGTGAACTGGTTGTAGGCCAGCCCCTTGATGCGCTTCACCAGCTTGCGCAGCACCAGCATGGCCGGTGGCGCGATCAGGAAGCCGAGCATCGTCATGTAGGCGTCCTGGACCAGCATCACCACGATGAGACCCACCAGCAGCAACAGGTCGCGCCCGACGGCGTTGATCAGCAGATTGAGCACCTGCGTGACGGAATTGGCGCCGGCCGTGAGCCGCGCCAGAAATTCCGACGAATGCCGCTCGGAGAAAAAGCCGATGCTCTCGCTCATCAGCTTGGCGAACAGCTTGCGCTGGTTGTTGGCGAGGATCGCGTTAGAGATCTTCGACAGCGTCACCGTCTGCTGATAGATCGCGATGCCGCGGATCAGGAACAGCAGGAAGATGATCGTGGAATAGAACGCGATGCCCGGGATGTTCTTGTCGATATAGGCCTTGTTGATGGCCTCGCCGAGCAGATAGGCCGACAGCGAGGTCGCACCGGCCGCAATGCCCATCAACGCAAAGGCGGAGAGATAGCGCCGCCAGTAGACGGCGCCCTGTTCGGTCACCAGGCGGCGAATCAGGACCGCCGCGCCATAGGGGTCGTCGGTGATTTTGCGTGGAAAATCGGCCATCCAAGAGTCCTTCAGCACGGCGGGATTCACCCGTGCACCTCAGGCTCCTTGCCCGCTATGGGAGAGGTTTTCAAGCCCAATTAAGGGCTTGCGGAGACGCTGGGATTTAGGCAGAGGCCGCGTGCTTGATATCGCCGTGCCGCTCGCGGAACAGGATTTCTTCCCAGGCCAGCGCATGCCGCGCGATCGTTTCGAGATCGTCGTATTGCGGCGTCCAGTTCAGCGTCGCGCGAAGACGGCTGGTGTCGGCGACCATGGTCATGATGTCGCCGGGCCGCCGCGGCGCGTACTGGACCGCGAAATTGCGGCCCGAGACGCGGCGCACCGCCTCGATGGTCTCGAGCACGGAATAGCCGCGGCCATAGCCGCAGTTCAGCGTCACCGACGGCCCGCCGTCGCGCAGGTAAGACAGCGCGGCGCGATGCGCCTGCGCCAGATCGGTGACATGGATGAAGTCGCGGATGCAGCTGCCGTCCGGCGTCGGATAGTCGGTGCCGAACACGTCGACCTTGGCGCGCTGGCCGGTCGCGGCTTCCATCGCGATCTTCAGGAGATGCGTGGCGCCGATGGTGGCAAGCCCGATGCGGCCTTCCGGATCGGCGCCGGCGACGTTGAAATAGCGCAGCACGGCATAGCGCATGTCGTGCGCGGAGGCGACGTCGTGCAGCATGATCTCGGTCATCAGCTTCGACGACCCGTAGGGCGACAGCGGCCGCGTCGGCGCGTGCTCCGGCACCGGCATCTGGTCGGGATTGCCGTAGACCGCGGCGGTCGAGGAGAAGATGAAGCGGCCGATGCCGCACTTGACCGCGGCGTTGAGCAGGCTGCGCGTGGTCATGGTGTTGTTGCGATAGTAGCCGAGCGGATCGCGCATCGAGTCCGGCACGACCACGGAGCCGGCGAAATGGATGATGCTTTCGACCCGATGCTGCGCGATGACGTTCTCGATCAGGGTCTCGTCGCCGGCATCGCCGACGACGAGCGGCAGGCCCTCGGGCAGCATGTTGGCGAAGCCGGTCGAGAGGTTGTCGACCACGACGACGCTTTCGCCGGCTTCCGCCAGCGCCAGAACCATGTGGCTTCCGATATAACCGGCCCCGCCGGTGACAAGCACAGTCATCGATTCACCCGTTCCTCGATAACGCGCGATGCTATCGGCGGTGCGGTGAAGAGGTGGTTTCGACAGGGCTGAACTGGCCACTATGCTTAATGTTTCGTATATGACATCGCTAAATCTGGAGCTTTCGTGCCTGACAACGCCGATATCGCAGGGGATCTGCAGGTGATCGTGCCGAACCTGCACTGGCGCTACACCGGCGTCACTGCGACCAACCGCATGGTCGCGCCGCGGTTGGCGAAGCTGTTTCGCGCCGCCTGGCTCGGGAGTGACGCGCCCGAGGGCATCGCGCGGATGGGATTTGGCGATCTCCTGCGGCTGTGGCGGCGGCCGGCGCCGCTCATCTGGCATGCCCGGCGCAACAACGAGATGATCGCGGGCCTGCTGCTGCGTTCGCTCGGCTGGCCGCTGAAGCTGGTCTTCACCTCGGCGGCGCAACGCCATCACACCGCGCTGACGCGCTGGCTGATCCGCGCAGATGGACGCGATCATCGCGACCTCGTCGATCTCGGCGTCGTATTTGAAGCGGGAGTCCGTCGTGGTGATGCATGGCGTCGACACCGAGGTCTATGCGCCGCCGGCGGATCGGGCGGCGGCATTCGCCGAGAGCAAATTGCCGGGGCGCTATGCCATCGGCTGCTTCGGCCGCATTCGTGCGCAGAAGGGCAGCGACGTCTTTGTCGAGGCGATGTGTCGCTTGCTGCCGCGCTACCCCGATTTTTCGGCCGTGATGGTCGGCGCGATCACGCCGGACCAGATGATGTTTGCAAACGATCTGAGGAAGCGGATCGAAGCCGCCGGGCTCGCCTCGCGCATCCTCATCACGGGCGAGCTGCCGATCGAGGAGGTGCAGCGCTGGTACAAGCGGCTGACCATCTACGCCTTCACCTCGCGCAACGAAGGTTTTGGCCTGACATTGATCGAGGCGATGGCTGTCGGCGCTGCATTGGTCGCATCGCGTGCCGGCGCGGCCGAACTCGTGGTCGAGGACGGCGTCACCGGCGTGCTGACGCCGCCGGGCGATGCCGATGCGCTGGTTGCCGCGCTGGAGCCGTTGATGCGCGATGCCTGCCTCGGCTGCCGCGATGGGCGCGCGCGCGCGGCAGCGCGTGCTTGGAGAAATTCAGCCTCGATGCCGAGGCGGACGGAATTGCGAAGGTCTACCGCACGCTGGTCTGAGCCATCACCTCGGCGACGAAGGCATCGAGATCGCCGCCTGCGAACAGGAAGCCGGGCAGACCCGCGGCCGTCGCCGCCTCGATATCGGTCGGCCGATCGCCGATCACGAAACTGCCCGCGCGTCGCACCGGCCAGTGCTGCATCAGGTCGAGGATCATGCCGGGCGCGGGCTTGCGCCAGTGATGATCCCTGAGATAGCCCGCGACCGTGCCGTCGGGATGATGCGGGCAGTAGCGGATATCGTCGATGCGCGCGCCCTGCGTCAAAAGCTCGGCGCACATCCAGTCGTGCAGGACGTTGAGCTCGGCCTCGGTGAAGAAGCCGCGCGCCACGCCGGACTGGTTGGTGAAGAAGAACACGAGATAGCCGGCGTCGTTGAGCCGGCGGATCGCTCTTGCCGCATTCGGCATCCAGCGGATGCGATCGCGCGTGCCCATGTAGCCGTCGTCGTGATTGACGACGCCGTCGCGGTCGAGGAACGCCGCGGGCCGCTCGACGATCGCGCCGGTCATTTCCGCATCAAGGCCTGCTCGACCTCGTCGCAGATGCCATGCGCGACGGCGAGATGGATCTGCTGGATCACGGGCGTGTCGTCGCTGGGCGCGACCAGCAGATGATCGCAGGCCACACCCATCGCTGCGCCCTTGGTGCCGGTGAAGCCGATGGTGATCAGGCCGTGCTCGTGCGCGACGCGGAGCGCGGCCAGAATGTTCGGCGAACGGCCGGAGGTCGACAGCGCCAGCAGGATGTCGCCGCGGCGGCCGAGACCTTCGACCTGGCGCGCGAACACCCGCTCGAAGCCGTAGTCGTTGGCGATCGCGGTCAGCGCCGATGTATCGGTCGTCAGCGCGATCGCAGGCAAGGCCGGCCGTTCCTTCTTGTAGCGGCCGACGATCTCGGCGGCGATGTGCTGCGCATCCGCCGCGCTGCCGCCATTGCCGACGAGCAGCAGCTTGTGGCCGGAGCGCAAGCCGGAGACAATCACCTGCGCGATTTTTCGCGCAGCAGTCAGCATCGCGGCATCCTGCGCCGCGCGCTCGAACGCCGCGAGTGACGCTTTCAGATGGGCTGCGATCAGGTCTTTGCTCAGGTCTTGGCTCAAGCGGCGCCGACTCCGTTGCGATCGTTGGCCTTGGTAGCGATGGCCTTGCAGGCGCGCAAGCGCCGCAAATCGTTAATGCGATGATTGCGCGGCTTCGTTCAGCACGCGCTGTGCGATGGCGACCACCTCGGTGGCGGAAATGTCGCGCATGCAGCGATGGTCGTTCATGGTGCAGACCGTGCGCTGGCAGGGCTGGCAGGCGAGCTGCGTCTTGGTCTGCTGCACGGTCGCGGCCAGGCCGTTCAACGGCGCCCAGAGATAGGGGCTGGTCGGGCCGAAAATGCCCATGGTCGGCGTGCCGAGTCCGGCCGCGATATGCATCAACCCGGAATCGTTGGAGATCGCGACGCTGGCCGCGGCCATCGCCAGGATGCCGTTGCGCAGGTCCGCGCCCGTGAGGTCGCGCACCCCCGGGCCGCCGGCCGCGACAATCCCCTCGGCCATCGCCTTTTCGCCGGGGCCGCCGACCACCCAGACGTCCAGCCCCTGTTCGGCCAGCAGCCGTGCGGCCTCGCCATAATAGGTCCAGCGCTTGGAGACGCCGACCGAGCCCGGCGCCAGCGCCACCGCCTTGCCGGTGCCGAGCCCATTGGCCTGCCGCCAGCGCCCGACCTCATCGGCGGGAACGCGGAGCTGCGGCACCGGCCATTCCGGCGGGCAGCGGCGCGCCGTCGGGGAGGGCCAGCGCGGCGTTCTTGTCGATGAAGCGGGGCAGGGCCTTCTCGCCCCAGCGCAATTTGTTAACGAGCCCGAACCGGGCCTCGCCGACAAAGCCGATCCGCTCGGGGATGCCGGCCAGGGCCGGCGCGATGGCCGATTTCCAGGTCCGGGGCAGGATCAGCGCGGTCCGATAGCCCCGCGACCTCAGGAGAGCCGCCAGCCCCCATTGTTTGGCGACCGCCAGCCGGCTGCGCGGCAGGTCCCAGACGATGCCGGTGCGCACGCCGGGCATGTAGTCGACCAGTGGGGCGCACAGGGACGTCGTCAGAAGATCGACCGGCCGATTGGGCCAGCGCTCTCTGAGGACGCGCACCACCGTGTGGCCGCGCACGAAATCGCCGATCCACATATAGGGGACGATCAGGATCGGACTGGTGTCGTCCGCATCCTCGATCGGTCCATTATATTGTGAATTAACATTCATTATTTAGCTGCTCGGCCGGCTGCTCCGTCGGTAATGGCCTTCACCACGGTGCGCAACCCAAGTTGCCTCAGGGGCGCGGCTGGGGCAAAGCTGGCTCGGGATTACCAAGGCAGGATTTGGAATGTTGCTGGTGACCGGCGGCGCCGGTTTTATCGGATCGAATGTCGTGGCCGCGTTGAACGACGCCGGTCGTGCCGATGTCGTGGTCTGCGACCTGCTTGGCGATGCCGGCAAATGGCGCAATCTCGCCAAGCGCCGGCTGGCCGACATCGTGCCGCCGGCCGAACTGCCCGCCTGGCTCGCGGGGCGCAAGCTCGAGGCCGTGATCCATCTCGGCGCGATCTCGGACACGACCGCGACCGACGGCGATCTCGTCATCGAGACCAACTTCCGCTTCTCGCTCCGGCTGCTCGACTGGTGCACGGCGACGATGACGCCCTTCATCTATGCCTCGTCGGCCGCGACCTATGGCGACGGCGCGCAGGGCTTTTCCGACGATGCGTCGCTGCCGGCGCTGCAAACGCTGCGGCCGATGAACCTCTACGGCTGGAGCAAGCATCTGTTCGACATGGCCGTCGCCGAACGCGCTGGCGCGCGCCGAGAAGTTGCCGCCGCAATGGGCCGGCCTGAAGTTCTTCAACGTGTTCGGCCCGAACGAATATCACAAGGGCACCATGGCGAGCGTGCTGGCGCGGCGATTCGACGACGTCAGGCAAGGCCGCGTGATGCAGCTGTTCAAGTCGCATCGCGACGGGATCGCCGACGGCGACCAGCGGCGCGACTTCATCTATGTCGACGACGTCGTGCGCGTGGTGATGTGGCTGCTCGCGAATGCCGAAGGTCTCGGGCCTGTTCAATGTCGGAACCGGCAAGGCGCGCAGCTTCAGGGATTTGATGCTGGCGGCCTATGCCGCGCTCGGCAGCAGGCCGAACATCGAGTATATCGACATGCCCGAGCAGATCCGCGGCAGCTATCAGTACTTCACGCAAGCCCAGGTCGATCGGCTGCACGGCGCCGGCTACAATGGCGGCTTCACCGCGCTGGAAGACGCGGTCGGGCTTTACGTGAAGGGCTTTCTCGACACGGCCGATCGCTTCCGCTGAGAGAAACGAATGTTCGATTTTGACGCGCTTGCGGACGCCTTCTCACGCCAGACCGTGCTCTGCGTCGGCGATCTCATGCTGGACGAGTTCGTCTATGGCGAGGTGTCGCGGATTTCGCCGGAAGCGCCGGCGCCGGTCATCGCGGCCCGGCGCAGCGAGACCAATATCGGCGGCGCCGGCAATGTCGCGCGCAATATCGCTTCGCTTGGCGGGCGCTGCATCTTCGTCGGCCTGATCGGCGAGGACGAAGTGGGCGTGAAGCTGGCGGTCACGCTGGCGCAGGAGCCCGGCATCGAGAGCCTGCTGGTCCACGATTCCGCGCGGCCGACCACGCGCAAGGTGCGCTTCGTCTCCGAGCATTTCTCCACGCACATGCTGCGCGCCGATTGGGAACTGGCGGCGCCTGCCTCGGGCGAGATCGAGCAGAAGCTGATCGACACCATCCTGCCGCAGCTCGCGCACGCCGATATCGTGCTGTTGTCCGACTATGCCAAGGGCGTGCTGACGGCGCGCGTCATCCGCAACGTCATCGATGCCGCGCGCAAGGCCGGCAAGCGCGTCATCGTCGATCCCAAGAGCGCGAATTTCGCGATCTATCGCGGCGCCACGCTGCTTGACCCCCAACCGCAAGGAATTTGCCGAGGCGACCCGCAGCCGCGCCGACAGCGATACCGACATCGCCGAAGCCGCGCGCGACGCCATGATCCTCGCCGATTGCGAGGCGATGCTGGTGACGCAGAGCGAGCACGGCATGACGCTGGTGCCGCGCAGCGGCGATGTCGTGCATGTGCCGGCGCATCCGGTGAAGGTGCGCGACGTCTCCGGCGCCGGCGACACGGTCGTGGCGGCGCTGGCGCTTGCGCTCGCTGCGGGAGCGGATTGGGAGACGGCGTTGCGGATCGCGAATGCGGCCGCCGCGGTGGCCGTGAGCAAGAAGGGAACGGCGATCGTCACCGCCGCCGAACTGCGGCGAAAGATCCTGCCGCATGCCTATCTCGCCGCGGAGGAAAAGATCGTCACCGCGGCAGGCGATCTCGCCGCGCATCTTGCCGACTGGCGCAAGCAGGGTTTGCGGATCGGCTTCACCAATGGCTGCTTCGACATCCTGCATCCCGGTCACGTCAAGGTGCTCACCGCGGCGCGCGGCGCCTGCGACCGCCTCATTGTCGGGCTTGAACAGCGATGCCTCGACCAAGCGGCTGAAAGGCGAGGGCCGTCCCGTTCAGAATGAAACCTCCCGCGCGGAAGTGCTGGCGGCGCTGGAGGCGGTCGATCTCGTCGTCATCTTCGA
Source organism: uncultured Alphaproteobacteria bacterium (assembly GCA_963696845.1). Classification (GTDB taxonomy): domain Bacteria; phylum Pseudomonadota; class Alphaproteobacteria; order Rhizobiales; family Xanthobacteraceae; genus Bradyrhizobium. Next base: position 321,832 of record CAVOLR010000018.1, on the reverse strand, counting down.
GGAGGATACGCCGCTCGAGTTGATCACGGAGATCAAGCCGAGCGTGCTGGTCAAGGGCGGCGACTACACCCGCGAGACCGTGGTCGGCCACGAGATCGTCGAGGCCAATGGCGGCGTGGTGATGCTGGTCGACATCCTGCAAGGCCACAGCACGACCTCACTGGTGAACCGCGCGCGCGGAGAAGTGGCGTGACGGCGATCGCCGGACACTCGCCGTTCGCCGCGCTCTGGAGATTGCTGCGCGACCCCGCGTCCTGGATGGCGGCGGTCGACGTGTTTGCGATCCTGACCGCGGTCGCGCTGCCGTTTTCGACGTCGCTGACGGCGATCTTCGTCGTCGCCATGCTGATCGCCTGGGTGCCGTTCCTCGACCTGCGGTGCCTTCCTGCAATCGCTGCGCCGTCCGATCGCCGCGGTGCCGATCGCGTTCTTCGCCCTGGCACTGATCGGCACGCTGTGGTCGGACGCGGCATGGGGAACGCGGTTCTATGCGGTGTTTCCGACGGCGAAGCTGCTGATGCTGCCGGTGCTGTTCTATCATTTCGAACGTTCGGAGCGCGGCGTCTGGGTCGTTGTCGCCTTCCTCGCGTCCTGCACGCTTCTGATGATGATGTCCTGGGCCGTGGCTTGCGTGCCCGGCCTGACGCTCAAGCCGGCGGAAGACGCCTCGCCCGGCATCTTCGTCAAGAATTACATCGATCAGAGCCAGGAGTTCGTGCTGTGCGCGGTGGGGCTGGTCTATCCGGTCGTCCGGCTCCTGCGCGCGGCAAAGAATCTGGCCGGCGCTGGCGCTCTGCGCGATCGGCTTGTGCTTCGTCGCCAACATGGTGTTCGTCGTCGTGTCGCGGACTGCGCTCGTGACGGTGCCGATCCTGCTGGCGATGTTCGGCCTCCTTCACTTGCGGCTGCGAACGAACCTGTTGATGCTCGGCGCGGCAGTCGTTCTGGGACTCATGGTCTGGTTCATCCCGTTCGGAACGATATGGTCGGAGATCGCGCCGAACGCTTGCGAGAGACTTGCCTCGTCGCTCGATATGAGTGCTGCGCGGCGCGAGATGCTCCGCTCGCCGTCGCTCAAGTGGACCTTCAAGACGTTCTCGCGCGACTATCGGCTCTACGAGGATGAGAATATTCCGACCTCGTTCGGCGAACGCTTCACATACTGGAAGTATGCGCTGCAGTTCGTTGCCGACGCGCCGCTGGTCGGGCATGGCACCGGATCGTCCGAAGGGCCTGTTCGAACAAGCCGCGCACGCAGCCGGATTGGGCCAAGGGCATCAGGGTGTTTCCCAATCCGCATAACCAGACGCTGAATGTCGCGATCCAGTGGGGTGTGCTCGGCGTCGCCGTGCTCTACGCGATGTGGCTGGTGCATCTGTTGATGTTTCGCGGCGATGGCCTTGCGAACTGGATCGGGTTGCTCGTGGTGGTGCAGAATTTCCTCACCTCCGCTGTTCAATTCGCACATCTTCGATTTCCACGAGGGCTGGATGTACGTGCTCGGCGTCGGAATTGCGGGTGGAATGGTGCTGAAGTCGAAAGCCGCCGTCGCGCGCCGGCAGCGCAACGGGTTCCTGACTGGTAAGGGCATTCGAGATGGGCTATCAGCAGCGCGGGAACGTGTCCGCCGTCCCGCCAAACGGTTGTTGAATGACGCGTTTCTCGCATCTCACGCTGCGCAATGCTCTGATCGCGATCCACGACGTGATCGCGACCGGCTGCGCGTTGCTTGTCGCCTTCTATGTGCGCTTCGACGGCGGCCACGGTTTCTACGAACGCCTGCCGCAACTGCTGCGCATCCTGCCCTGGTTTCTGGTCTTCAGCGTCGGCGTCGCCTACCTCTTCAAGCTGACCACCACCAAATGGCGCTTCATCTCGCTGCCCGATGCGGTCAACATCGTGCGCGTGGCGACCGTGCTGGCGCTGGCGCTGGTCGTGCTGGACTGGATCATCGTCGCGCCCGCGGTCGGCACCTTCTTCTTCGGCCGCGTCACCATCATCCTCTACTGGTTCCTCGAGATCTTCTTCCTGAGCGCCTTGCGCTTCGCCTATCGCTATTTCCGCTACACCCGCGTGCGTCATCACGCGCGCACCGAGGCGGCCTCGCCCGGCGCTGCTGATCGGCCGCGCCGCCGACGCCGAGGTGCTGTTGCGCGGCATCGAGAGCGGCGCGGTGAAGGGATTCTGGCCCGTCGGTATCCTCTCGCCGTCGCGTTCCGACAGGGGACAATTGATCCGCAACATTCCGGTGCTCGGCGACAGCGACGACATCGAGGAGGTGATCGGCGATTTCGCCCGGCGCGACAAACCGGTTGCGCGCGTGGTGATGATGCCGTCGGCCTTCGAGCCGGACTCCCATCCCGAAACCATCCTGATGCGCGCGCGCCGGCTGCATCTGATCGTCAGCCGGCTGCCGTCGCTCGAGGGCGGCGACGCGCCGCGTCTCACCAATGTCTCGGTCGAGGATCTGTTGCTGCGGCCGAGCGAGACGATCGACTATGCGCGGCTGGAAGCGCTGGTGAAGGGCAAGGCCGTCATCGTCACCGGTGGCGGCGGCTCGATCGGTTCGGAGATTTGCCATCGTGTCGTGACTTTCGGCGCCGCGCGGTTGCTGGTGATCGAGAACTCGGAGCCGGCGCTCTATGCCGTGACCGAAGCGCTCGCCGCCGGCGGCGGCGAGGCCGTCATCGAGGGACGCATCGCCGACATCCGCGACCGCGATCGCATCATCCGCCTGATGGGTGCGTTCAAGCCCGATCTGGTGTTTCATGCCGCCGCGCTGAAGCATGTGCCGATCCTCGAGCGCGACTGGAGCGAGGGCGTCAAGACCAACATCTTCGGCTCGATCAACGTGGCCGACGCCGCGCTTGCCGCCGGCGCCGAGGCGATGGTGATGATCTCGACCGACAAGGCGATCGAGCCGGTCTCCATGCTCGGCCTCACCAAGCGCTTCGCCGAGATGTACTGCCAGGCGCTCGACCACGATCCGGCGGCGCAGTCGGCGAAGCGGCGGATGCGGCTGATCTCGGTGCGGTTCGGCAACGTGCTGGCCTCGAACGGCTCGGTGGTGCCGAAGTTCAAGGCCCAGATCGAGGCCGGCGGCCCGGTGACGGTCACCCATCCCGAGATGGTCCGCTATTTCATGACCATCCGCGAGGCCTGCGACCTCGTGATCACGGCGGCGACCCATGCGCTCGCCGCCGAGCGCGCCAGCGTCTCGGTCTACGTGCTGAACATGGGCCAGCCGGTGAAGATCGTCGATCTCGCCGAGCGCATGATCCGCCTGTCCGGCCTCGAGCCGGGCCACGACATCGAGATCGTGTTCACCGGCATGCGGCCGGGCGAGCGGCTGCACGAGATCCTGTTTGCCAATGAAGAGCCGCCGGTCGAGATCGGCGTGGCCGGCGTGATGGCGGCGAAGCCGAACGAGCCGCCGATGCAGTCGTTGCGGAAGTGGATCGCCGCGCTCGAGCAGGCGATCGAGCGGGACGATCCCGCGACCATCAAGGCCGTGCTGAAGGATGCCGTTCCCGAGTTCGGCTCGAACGCGGCGTGATGAAGCGGGATGCAACATTGATGGCCGCGTCCGCAAAGGTCGTCGTCGTCAGCCAGCATTATCCGCCGGACCCGAGCACGACCGCCGCCATCATGGCCGAGATAGCGGAGCATCTGGCGGCGCGGCATCCCGTGCTGGTGCTGTCGGGCATGCCGGGTTCGGCGACGAGCGATGCCGCTCCGAACCGGCCCGTCGTCGTCGAGATCAGAAATCGCATTCCGGAAAAGGGCGCGCTGCTGCGCCGCGCGATGGCCGAGCTTGCCTTCACCACGCGCGCCTTCGCCGCGGTGTTGCAAAAGGCACGGCGCGGCGACGTCGTGCTCACGGTGACCGCGCCGTTCATGCTGCCTTATGCGATCGCTTTCGCCGCGCGACTGAAAGGCGCGAAATCGGCGCTGATCATGCACGACCTCTATCCCGACGTGCTGGTCATGGCCGGCCTGATCGGACAGCGGTCGCCGGTGAGCGTCGCCATCCGCGGCGCCAACGCGCTGATGTTTCGCATGCTCGATGCCGTGATCACGATCGGCCGCGACACCGAGCGGCTGCTGCTGCGCTATCGCGGCCTGACGCCCGGCAAGATCCGCTTCATCCCGAACTGGGCCACGCTCGCGCCCGCGGTGCGGCCGATCGCCGCCGACAATCCGTATCGGCGCGACACGCCGGCCCGGTTTGTCGTCGGGCTTTCCGGCAATCTCGGCTTCACCCACGATCCCGTCGATCGTGTTCGAGGCCGCGCGCTTGCTTGGCGAACGAGCCGCGACATTCATTTCCTGCTGTCGGGCTGGGGTGTCGGATTTGAGCGCTTGAAGCAACTGCAGTCGGAGGCGCGGCTCGCCAATGTGACGCTGGTCGATCGCGTCGCCGACGGCGATCTGGAACGGTTCCTTGCCGCCGCCGATGTCTGGATCATCCCGTATCGGGAGAATGTCGCAGGTGTATCGGTGCCGAGCCGGTTCTATAATCTGCTGGCGGTCGGCCGGCCCGTGATCCTCGTCTCCGAGCCGGACGCGGAGGCCGCGATGACGGTGAGCGAGAACAATCTTGGCTGGGTGGTGAGGCCGGGCATGCCCGATGAACTGGCAGGCGCGATACGCAAGGCTTCCGCGTCGGCGGATGCGTCGATGGGCGCGCGCGCCGTCGCCGCGGCCGGAGCCTTCACGCTCGATCGCGCGATGGCGGGTTACGGCGCACTCGTCGATGAGCTGTTGCAATCGCGGGCAGGGCCATCATGACGAGCGATCGTCCCCTCGTTCTTGTGACCGGTGCGAACGGCTTCATCGGCCGCCACGTTGCGCCCGTGCTCGCGCGCGGTGGATGGTCGGTCCGGCGCGCCGTGCGGCAGCCGATGGGGACCAAGGACGAAGTGGTGATCCAGTCGCTCGGCGGCGCGACCGATTGGCGCGCCGCGCTGGACGGCGTCGACGCCGTCGTCCATCTCGCCGCGCGAGTCCACCAGCGCAATGAGGGACCGAAGTTCGATCTTTACCGCGACATCAATGTCGACGGCACGCTGCATCTGGCGCGCTGCGCGGCCGAGGCGGGGGTCCGCAAATTCACCTTCGTCAGCACCATCCTGGTGCACGGCCGCAGCAATGACGGCCGCGCGCCGTTCAGCGAGCGGGACGTGCTGACGCCGCGCGGCTCGTATGGCATGTCGAAGGCGGCCGCCGAGGCCGGGCTTCGCGAGTTGTCGCAGGAGACCGGCATGCAGGTCACGGTGATCCGGCCGCCGCTGGTCTATGGCGCCTGGGCCAAGGGAAACTTCGCGTTCCTGGCGCGCGCGGTGAAGCAGCGCATTCCGCTGCCGTTTGCCGCCATTCGCAATCAGCGCGCGTTCCTGTCGGTGGAGAATCTCGCCTCCTTCATCCTGCAGCGGCTGACCGAAGCCGACAAAGGCTTCGAGGTGTTCCTGGTGGCGGATCAGGAGCAGGTCTCCACGCCCGAATTTGTCGAGCGGCTGGCAAAGGCCGCGGGCATGAAGCCGCGGATGTTTTCGCTGCCGACGCCGGTGCTGAGTGCCTTGCTCACGGTCGCCGGGCAGCCGGAAGCCTATGAAAGCCTGATCGGGTCGCTGAAGCTCGACCTGTCCAAGGCCGCGGCGACGGGTTGGCGGCCGCCGGTCACGCTCGACGAGGGCCTGCGGCGCGCGCTCGCCGAACCCGAGATGTAGCGTCCGGTCACGACGCGCGCGGCCGCGAGAACCGGATCGAGCAGCAACGCGACGGCGGCCGCGCCGATTGCGAGCAAGACAAGGCTGTAGCCGGTCGAGCTGGTCTGCGTCGAGATCAGCGCCAGCAGCGCGAGAACGAGATTGAGTGCGAACACCTCGCCGACGACGCGCGGACACCGTAAAGCCGTTGTCGGTGGCGCGCTGATAGAAATGGCTGCGGTGCGCGGCCCAGAACGGCTCGCGCCGCGCGATCCGCCGAAACAGCGTGATGGTGGCGTCCGCGAGATAATAGAGCGGCAGCAGCAGCGCCGCGGTCAGCTGTTGATGCCAGGCGAGTTGCAGCAGGCACCAGCCGAGCAACAGGCCGATCGGCAGGCTGCCGACGTCGCCGAGGAAAACCTTTGCGACCGGACGATTGAACGGCGCAAATCCGAGCATGGCGCCGCACAGCGCGGCCGCCACCAGCGTTGGCGTTAGCGGATATGTGCCGCTCCAGCCGAGCAGCACGATCGCGGCGGTGATGGGCACGACCTCGGCGACCGTCATCAGGTCGAGCCCGTCCATGAAGTTGACGAGGTTGACGAACCAGAGCCCGGCGAGCAGCAGGACGGCGCGCTCGATCCAGAGCGGGCAGGCCGGGACGATGCGCAGATCGGCGGGGGCAACGAACAGGATCGCGCCGACCGCGGCGGCCTGCAGCAACAGGCGCGGCAGCACCGGAATGGATCTGATGTCGTCGGCCATTCCGACCAGCGCGATGAAGATGGTGGCGCCGAACAGCACGACAGGCGCCGAAAGATTCAGCAGCGACGGCCGAGGTGCCGCTCACCGCCAGCGTTGCCGATATCACCGCAATGCCCGCGCCCTGCGGGGTCGGGATGCGATGCGAGGAGCGCGCATTCGGCCGCGCCAGCGCATAGCGCTGCAGCAGCGGCCTGATGGCGGGAATGATTCCGGCCGACAGCAGAGCCGCGGCGGCCATCGCGAGCAGTGATGTCAAAAGCGCGGTCATGATCGTCGGTCGCGGCTCCCGGCCTGCAGGATCACGTCGCGATAGCGCGCAAGCGCGACCTCCGGACTGTACTTTGCCGCCGCGGCCGCGGCGCGCCGGCCCTTGTCGATGACGTCGGCGCGATCTTCCGCCGCGCGCGCGATCGCTTCCGCCAGCGCAGCCGGCTCCTCCGGCGGCACCACCCAGCCGATCTTCTCCTCCCCGATCACGAGCGCCGCCTCGGTGTTCGGTTCGGCGGCGACGATGATCGCGCGGCCGATGGCGAGCAGATTGTAGAGCCGGCTTGGAATCGACACGCCCGCGATGTTGCGGCGATAGGGAATGACCCAGACATCGGCCGCCGACAGGAAATCGATCAGATCGTGCTGCGGCACCGGCGGAAGCAGGGTGACATTGCCGAGTTGCTCCTTCGCCTGCAGCTCGCTGAGCTCGTTCCAGCCGATGCCCCAGCCCGACAGCAGGAAATGAACATCGTCGTTGTCGCGCAGCAGCCGCGCGGCCTCGAACATCGTGCGCGGATGATGGGTGAAGCCGAGATTGCCGGACAGGCCGACGATCGAGCTGGTTTTGCCGTCCGGCACGGAAGCGGTTGTCGGCTGCGACGGCGCGATAGCCGGCCGGCAGCAATGTCCAGTTCGGGATGAAATGGATTTTCTCCGCGCGTCACGCCGCCATAGGCGAGCAGCAGCGGCGCGACGTCGCGGCCGATGGTGATGATCGCATCGAGCCGGCGGAACAGCATCGCGTTGGCGCGGCGGATCAGCCGCGCCGTCAGCGACGACGGCTTGCGCAAGTCCGGCCGCCTGCAGCGCCTCGGGATAGAGATCGTAGATCAGCAGCACGGTCGCAGCACCACGCAGCTTTGCCGCGAGCATCACGCCATAGGGAAGGGTGAAGGGCGTGGTGACGCAAAACACGACGTCTTGCCGCTCGGCCCGCCACAACGTTGCAAAAAACATCCTGATCGCCAGCCATGAGATCGCAATCGCCCGGCGCACCAACGCGTCCTTTGGCGCGGCCGCGCGCGCGATCTCGATCACTTGCGGATTTGCGGTGCCGCTCGTGGCGGAATCGCGCGAGCCCGACAGGACGACGCACGCGGCGGTCGGCCGCGAGCGCGCCGGCGATGTCGCCGATATAGGTCGCGGTGGTGGTGGGGTCAGGCGGATAGTGCTGACTGACCACGAGGATTTTCCCGAGCTCGCGCATGTCGCCTCGACGGACTCAGACGGCGTTGTCGGGAACCTCGATCGGCGCCGAGCCCTGCGCGGCCTTTTCCGCGCTGAGGATCCAGACCAATCCGCCGACCGCGCCGACCATGAAGGAGACCGCGCCGAACAGCAGCGAGATGTTGACGCCCTCGTTCGGCAGCAGTCCGGCATAGCCGAACGCCAGCCCCATGGTCGCCTCGCGCACGCCCCAGCCCGCGATCGAGATCGGCAGCATCGTGATCAGCATGACCGGCGGCAACAGCTGGAAGATCTGGCCGAAGGCGGCGGGCGCGGCGATCGATTGCACCACGCACCAGGCGATCACCACGGTCAGCACGTGAACCAGCAGCGACAGCACCGCGACCTTCGGCCCGCGCCTGGCGCCGAACAGCACGCGGTCGGCGATCACGGCGCAGGCGTGAATGTGGAGCGTGCCCCACCAGCGCTTCAGCCACGCCCATTGCAGAGAGCCGAAGGCGAGAAATCCGAGGCCGCCGGCAAGCGCAGCGAAATCGACGAACAGCAGCGCGATGCGACCCTGCGGATCGCCGATCAGGCGGTAGCTCCAGGGCAGGCTCGCGACGATGATGACGGCGAGCGCGATCAGGCCGATGGCGCGGTCGACGAAGATGGAATAGGTCGCCGCGCGCCAGCCGGCGCCGGCGCGCGCCACCAGCCACAGCCGCACCGCGTCGCCGCCGATGGCGGACGGCAGCGTCTGGTTGAAGAAGGTGCCGATCACGTTGTAGCGCATCGCCTGCCGCAGCTCGAGCGGCGCGCCGCATTCGGCGCTGATCTCGCGCCACCTGAGCACGCCGACGAAGATCTGGAAGAAGGTCACGCCGATCGCGAGCACGATCCACATCAGGCTGCCGACATTGTTGATGCGCGAGAACAGCGCGAGCAAATCGATCTTGCGCAGCGCGAGGTAAAGCAGCGCCGCGGAGACCAGTATCTTTGCCGCTGAAAGCAGGAACTGGCGCATCTCGCCCGGATAACCTGTGGTTTGAGGAGGAACAGGGCGCAAAACGGCCGCGCCCGCGCGCCTTGGTATGGTTTTGCAGCCGATATGGCAATAGGCGGCGATCTGCTATTGCGACGGCCTTGGCAGCGCGGCTAAACAGGCCCCGGCCGGCGCGGGGAAGCCGATCCGGCTGGTATCGGGGATATGATGTCGGAACAGGCCATATTGGTCACGGGTGCCGCGGGTTTCATCGGCTTTCACGTCGCGCGTCAGCTGCTGGCCGAAGGCCGCCATGTCGTCGGGCTCGACAATCTCAACGACTTCTACGATCCCGCGCTCAAGCAGTCGCGGCTCGATCTGTTGCGGCAGCAGGCGGGATTCGAATTCGTGCATGCCGATCTTTCGGATCGGCCTGGCATCGCGGCGCTGTTCGCAAGGCACGCCTTCGCCCAGGTGATCCATCTGGCGGGGCAGGCCAGCGTCCGCCATTCGATCAATCACCCGCATGTCTATGCCGATGCCAACCTCGAAGGTTTCCTCAATATTCTGGAAGGCTGCCGGCACAACCAATGCCGCCATCTGATCTATGCCTCGTCGTCGTCGGTCTACGGCGCCAATAGCAAGCTGCCGTTTTCGGTCGCCGACCGCACCGATCATCCGGTCAGTCTTTATGCCGCGACCAAGAAGGCCAACGAGCTGATGGCCCATGCTTACAGCCATCTCTACCGGCTTCCCATCACCGGCTTGCGCTTCTTTACCATCTACGGTCCCTGGGGCCGTCCCGACATGGCGATCTTCCTGTTCACCAGGTCGATCGCCGAGGGGAAGCCGATCAAGCTCTTTAACCATGGCAAAATGCGGCGGGACTTCACCCATATCGACGATGTCAGCCGTGTAGTATCGAAGCTCGTCGAGCGCGTTCCGCAGGGCGATGCGGCGTCCGCGGGCGCGCCGGCGCGGATCTACAATGTCGGCAATCACCGCCCCGAGGAATTGACTCATGTGGTCGCCCTTCTGGAGAAGGAGCTCGGCCGCACCGCGCAGAAGGAAATGCTGCCGATGCAGCCCGGCGACGTGCTGGAGACCTTTGCCGATATCGGCGATCTGATGCGCGACACCGGCTTTGCGCCCGTCGACCCCGATCGAGGAGGGTATCCGCGGCTTCGTTGCGTGGTATCGCGAGCACTACAGGATTTGAGCGGCGATGACAGAACGAATCATTCCCCTGATCATGTGCGGCGGCGCCGGAACGCGGCTGTGGCCGGCCTCGCGCGAGGTGCGGCCGAAGCAGTTCCTGCCGCTGTTCGGCGCGCGCTCGACCTTCCAGGACACGCTCATGCGCGTCTCCGATCCCGCGCTGTTCGCGCGGCCGATCGTCATCACCAATGCCGCCTATCGCTTCATGGTGCTGGAGCAGCTCGCCGAGATCGGCATCGAGGCCGACGTGCTGCTCGAGCCGGTGCGGCGCGATAGCGGACCTGCGATCGCGGCCGGCGCCGCCTTCGCGTTGGCCCGCGAGCAGGATGCGGTGGTGCTGGCGCTCGCCGCCGACCACGTCGTGCGCGACAATGCCGCCTTCGTCGCCGCCTGCCGGCAGGGGCTCGTGGCCGCAAGCAGCGGCCGCATCGTGACCTTCGGCATCAAGCCGGACCGCGCGGCGGCGACCGAATACGGCTATATCAGCCCGGGCGAGACGGTGTCCGGCGAGGTGCGCGCGGTCGCGAAATTCGTCGAGAAGCCGGACCAGGCGACCGCGGCCGACTACATCAGGAACGGCTATCTCTGGAACAGCGGCAACTTCATGTTCCGCGCTTCCGTGCTGCTCGACGAATATCGCAAGTTCGACGCCGCAAGCGTCGAGGCCGTCGGCAACGCGGTCGCGCGCGCCGGCCGCGATCTCGGCTTCGTCACGCTCGAGCCCGACGCGTTCGGCGCGGCCAAGGCGATCTCGATCGACTATGCGGTGATGGAGAAGACCGCGCGCGCCGCGGTCGTGGAGGTCGCCTGCGGCTGGTCCGATGTCGGCTCCTGGCACGCGGTGTGGGAGCTCTCGACCAAGGATGGCGCAGGGCAACGCGGCGCAGGGCAGGGCGGTGTTCGAGGATTCCCGCAACTGCAACGTCTCCACCGACAAGGCGCTGGTGGCGCTCGAAGGCGTCGACGATCTCGTCGTGGTGGCGACCGAGGACGCCGTGCTGGTGTCGCGGCAGAAGGACGCCAACGGCTTGAAGCGGCTGGTCGGCAGGCTCAAGAGCGTCGCGCCCGAGGTCACCGAAGATCATCTCAAGGTGCATCGGCCCTGGGGCAGCTATCAGTCGGTCGACAATGGCGACCGCCATCAGGTCAAGCGCATCATCGTCAAGCCGGGCAGCCGGCTGTCGCTGCAGAAGCATCACCATCGCTCCGAGCACTGGATCGTGGTGCGCGGCACGGCCACGGTGACGATCAACGATGACCGTCAAGACCGTGCACGAGAACGAGTTGGTCTATATCCCGATGGGCGCGGTGCACCGGCTGGAGAATCCCGGCAAGATCCTGCTCGAACTGATCGAGGTGCAGACCGGCAGCTATTTCGGCGAGGACGACATCATCCGCATCGAGGACGATTACCGGCGCGAGTAGGCATGATCGCCGGAAGCGGTTTTCCGAAAAGATCATGCCCAAAGGCGCCGGTCCGCGTTCGCTGTCGCGCTCAGAGACGCGCGGCGCCGACAATGCGTCCATCCGGGGCCTGCACGATGACGGCCGCATCCTCGCCGTCGGGGAATGTCTCGCTGATGTGAAGCGCCTTGCCCTGCCAGTCGCCGACCTCGCGGAGCGGAGCGAACCACGTTGGACTCGCGCAGCGTGCGTCCGCCATTTTCGCCGCGGCGGATCGCGGTTTCATGGTCGCGGTCGAAGCCGACCAGCAGAACCTTGCCGTTGCCGCTGCCGTCAGCCGACGTCGATCGTGAGGCGATCGCCTGCTTTGGCGACGCTGACGCTTGTTGTGGTCCGGCCCTGCCGTTTCGCGGCATCGATCGCCGGGCCGACCTCGTCGCGGCGGGAGCCGACATGGCTCGAGGCGCCGTCGATGACGATCTCCGGCGTGTAGGATCCGTCGCCGAATTTGTGGCCGTAACGGTCCTGCCGTTCGGTCGCGGCCTCCATCGAGAACGGGTCCTTCCAGCCGAGCCTGTCCCAATAGGTGACGTGGAAGGCCAGCGCCAGCACGTCGCTGCGATCGCGCACCAGCTCGTTCAGATAGGCATTGGCCGGCGGGCAGGACGAGCAGCCCTGCGAGGTGAAGAGTTCGACCACCACCGGCCGGTCGGCGGCGACGGCGGCAACAGGCGCCAGCGCGGCGGCGAGTGCGAGCGGGGCGATCAGGCGAAGCGACATGAGGATCCTCCGGGTTTATCCCCGAGAGGTTCGCAGTCGCGCCCGGCGGTGTTACGCGTATCGATTCACACGAAATGTTGAAACGTCGCGCGCGAAGGTTGGCCGGCGCTCGCGACGCGCGCCGGCAGCGCGCGTCAGAGCTTGACGACGTTGTGGCCGCCGTCCCAGGCCAGCCCTTCGAACAGGTTGATCAGCGGCGGCCCGTGATAGATGCGCGGGCAAATCGCGCGGATGGATGAACTCGTCGCGGAACCAGGGGAAGACCTTGGGATCGAACTGCTCGATGATCCAGTCGATGATCCGCCGCACCCGCGGCACGCGCGCCGAATCGGGATGGTAGGTCAGCCAGATGTCGAACGGGAAGATCAGGTCGAGATCGAGCGCGACCATCTTCGGGCCCATCGCATGCATGTAGGTCGGCGACCAGCCGATGCCCGCGCCCTTGATGATCGCCCACAACAGCGCGCTGGAATTGTTGGTCGAGAACTTCACGCATTTGCGCAGCTCGGCCTCGGGGAACATCCCGGTGAGCAGTTCCTGGCTCTTGGTCTGATCGGCGAATTGCATCGCAAGACGATGTTTTCGCAAATCCTCGATCGTCTTCGGCGTGCCGTACAACGCAAGATAGGAGGGCGCCGCCGCCGCCATCGAATGGATGCGCCCGAGCCGGACCACCTTGACGTCGGGGCTGGTCGGACGATCGAGCTGGATCGCGACTTCCGCCTCGAGCCGCAGCACGTCCGCAGATCGCATCGCGCACATCAGGTCGACCGCGAGTTGCGGATAGGCGCGCTGGAATTCGACCAGCCGCGGTCCCAGCCAGAAGGTGCCGAACGCCTCGGTGACGGCGATGCGCACCTCGCCGCTCATGGCGGCGGGCACCGCGTTGTTGCGCGCCCGCATCAGGCCGAAGGCGGCCTCTTCCATGCGTTTGGCCGCGAGCAGGATTTCGGCGCCCTCGGGCGTGGGGCGGATGCCGTCGACATGACGGGTGACCAGCACGGTTCCGAGCGTTCGCTCCAGATCGTCGATCTTGCGGCGGAGCGCATTGGGCGAAAGTCCCATGCGATCGGCAGCCGAGCGGATGCTGCCGCAACGCGCCAGCTCGAGGAACGTACGAACCGATTCCCAGTCAGGCCCGCCCGGCAACGAACTTAAGTCGATGTGTTCGTTTTCCGAACCGCCCCGGTTCACAATTATCGGCATACGGTGCCCCTGCGATCTGAATAATCTATTCGCAGATCGCTGTCCTTGGCAACCGGAGCGCCCCATGACCGTCCACGACCGGTATACCACGCGTAGAGCGCGAGTGCTGCTTTCCGAGCCAAAACAAGCCAAATTCCGGCTTGGAACGCCCCGTGCCACCGATATCTCCCAGCGGATGGTTGTATTTAACGCGACTTACGAGGATATCGAGACGCTGTTGCCGAGGGCCCGGCAGGCGATGGGCGGCGGCGCGACCAACGAGGTGATTCACCGTGTCGCGCAATATAATCCCGACTGCTTCTGGGGCCTCGCCCGGCGCGACCGTTATGCCGCCGGCGATACAGCGGCGGAAGGATATCTCGCCTTCCTGATGCTGAACGCGGAGGGCGCCGACCTGTTGATGGACGGCAAATTCCCCGCGACCAACCCGCCGTTGCATCTGTTGACGCGTCAGCACGAGAAGCCGGCCGCGGTCTATTGCTGGGGCGTCTACGCGCCGGGCGCGATTGCCGCCGGCGTGCCGCTTGCGGTCGAAAAGGTCTCGACGCCGCTGTATCGCGACGCGCCGATCCTGGGGCGAACCATCACGCTCGGCGGCTTCCGTATCGCGGAAAGCCTGGGCTTCCGTCAGGGCGCCAGCTTCCGGGGCAAGACCGCGGCGAACATCTGCATCTTTCCGCGCGGCGAGTCGATCAAGGAGACGCGTCCGATCTACGACGACTATCTCGGCATCGAGGGCAACAAGCACGTCTCGATCACCGTGGTGCGCTCGATCGAGGATTTCATGCGGGTGGTCTCGGTGCGCAGCGCCACCTTCGTCGCCGAGCAGGATTGTCCCTATGAGGAGGAGTTCGACGGCAACGATTTCTCCGCGAGCCATCTGCTCGCCTATGTCGGAAAAGAGCCGGTCGGCTGCCTGCGCATCCGCTACTTCGCCGGTTTCGCCAAGCTCGAGCGGCTCGCGGTTCGCCACGAGTTCCGCAACCGTCACATCGGCACGCGGCTGATGAGCGCCGGCGTCGAGTTTTGCCGCATGAAGGGTTACCGGCGGATCTACGGCCGCGCGCAAAAGGACCTGCTGAACTATTACGTCGGCATGGGCTGGCGGAAGCTGGAAGGCTCCTCGGAGTTCTATTTCTCCGATCACGCCTACATCGAAATCGTCATCGACACCGATCCGAATCCGAACGCGATCAGGCTCGGCGTCGATCCCTATGTCTTGATGCGTCCCGAGGGCCGATGGGACGAGCCGGGAATCCTGGATCAGTCGGCCAAGCGGAGTTCCCAACGCGCAGTCACGGGCAAGAAGAAATGAGAAACGTCGTCAATCTTCGATCCTACTCCAACGTCTCCCGCATTCCGACGCTGGTGCTGCTCGACCTGCAGCAGGAGTACATCGCCTCTCCGAGGCTGTACTCGATTCCGAAGGCCGAGGCCGCGCTCGAGAACTGCCGCGCCGGCGCTGGCGCATGCGCGCGAGATGGGGTTCCCGGTCGCGTTCCTCCGCATGGTCGGGCGCTCGCCGTTCTTCAATCCGATGCTGTCCTATTCGCACTGGATTCCCGGGTTCGAGCCGCTGACGTCGGAAATGGTGTTCGAGCGCAGCATGCCGTCCTGCTACGCCAATCGCGAGTTCGGTCACGTCATGACCGAGAGCGGCGGCCATTTCGTGCTGGCGGGATTCTCGGGCGAGGCGGGTTGCCTTGCGACCGCGGTCGAGGCGTTTCATCGCGGCCACAGCGTGACGTATCTGGCCGATGCGTCCGCAAGCCTCGGTCTCAATCAGATTCCGGCGGCCTCGGTCCATGAGACCGTCGTCGAATTGATCGGCCTCTACGGAGAGGTCACGACGACCCGAGAGTGGATCTCGGAACAGAGTGCAAGCGTTTTCGTCAGGGGGTAACGATGAAGAAGTACAATCGACCGCAAGCTCGACCTGATGGCGCGATCGCTTCAGGAGCACATCGACCTCGCACGCGAGCTGAAGCTCGATTTCGTGGCGCAGCTGCTGACCATGACGGCCATGGAGATCAAGCTCAAGCTGCACGGCATCACCGAGCAGGAGATCGATACGATCTGCGCCCGCGCCGAGCGCGGATCCTGCGCCGGAGCAGCGCGAGTCCGCGCTGGTGATCAATTTCCCGACCCGCACCTGCAGTCCTGACACGTAGAAGTCCGGTGCTCGCGAAAGAGGGTTGCCCCAGCAGCCTCTTTCTGCTTTTGGGGAGACCGGATTCGGGGCGAGAATCGCGCACGCAACGCCGCTCTCCCGATCGCCCGAATTGCGCAAATCGCGCGATTGGCGGGTGTAATGTTTTGAAGCAAATCGTGTCCGGGACTCGTTTCAGGCATTCGCCACATATGTGGCGCCGTGCTAGACAGCACTCGGGGTCGATTTGCGTTATCGGGGTCGATGAAATGAGTTCCAAGGGGGCCGGGTCGGAAAAGCCGAGCCGCATCGCGCGCTTCGCGTCGGCGTGGTGGGCGCCGGCGTGATGGGCAGCAATCATGCGCGCGTGCTCGCGGGGCTGCCCGGCATCAGCCTCGCCGGCGTGGTCGATCCGCTGGAGGCGCATCGCAATCGCGTCACCGAGTTCGCCAACTGCCCGACCTTCGACACGCTGGAGCGATTGCTCGCCGAGGGCGTCGACGCCGTCACGATCGCCGCTCCCACCCATCTGCATCACGAGATCGCGCTCGCCTGCATCGCGCGCAGGATCCACGTGATGGTGGAAAAGCCGATCGCATCTTCGGTCGAAGAGGGACGCGCCATCGTCGACGCCGCGCGGCGCGCCGGCGTCACCTTGATGGTCGGTCATGTCGAGCGCTTCAATCCGGCGGTCGCCGCCATCAAGCAGGCGCTGACGGGCGAGGACATCCTGTCGATCGCCATCACCCGCGTCGGCCCGTTCCCGCCGCGCATGTCGAATGTCGGCGTCGTGATCGACCTCGCCGTGCACGACATCGACCTGATCCGCTGGTTCACCGAATCCGACATCGTCGAGGTGCAGCCGCAGCTCTCCAGCGCGGTCGCCGAGCGCGAGGACATCGCGCTGCTGCAGTTCCGCACCGCCTCGGGCGTGCTCGCCCACATCAACACCAACTGGCTGACGCCGTTCAAGGCGCGCAACGTCACGGTCGCGACCCGCGGCAAATATGTGATGGGCGATCTCCTGACGCGTCAGGTCACCGAGTGCTTCGGCTTCAAGCCCGACGGCAGCTATTCGATGCGTCATCTGCCGGTCGGTCACGACGAGCCGCTGCGGGCCGAGCTGATCGCGTTCCTGCAGGCGGTGCGCTCCGGCGCCGCGCCCGCGGTGACCGGCGACGAAGGCGTCGCCAGCCTCGAGATCGCCACGCGATGCCTCGAAACCTCGGCCAGGCCCGCCGCGACTCGTCCGCCCGCAAGGGGCCGCGCCGCGTCGTCGGCTAACGCGCATGGTCCGGAAAAGTGGGAACCGGTTTTCCGAATAAGACCATGCGCAATTAAAACCATGTCATCATCACAACCGTCGCAAGGCGCCATGAACCAGCACTCGCGTCCGCAAGCCATTCCCTTCATCGACCTCGCTGCGCAGCGTCAGCGGCTCGGCAAGGTCGATCGACGATGCGGTGGCGCGCGTGATGGGACATTGCCAGTTCATCAACGGTCCCGAAGTGACGCAGCTCGAGGCCGCGCTCGCGGCTTTCAGCGGTGCGAAGCATGTCGTGACCTGCGCCAGCGGCACCGATGCGCTGCTGATGGTGCTGATGGCCAAGGGCGTACGTCCGCGGCGACGCCGTGCTGTGTCCGTCCTTCACCTTCTCCGCCACCGGCGAGGCGGTGGCGCTGACCGGCGCGACGCCGGTGTTCGTCGACGTCGATGAAGCAGACCTTCAACATGGATGCGGCCTCGCTGAAGCGCGGCATCGCGACCGCGCGGAAAGCCGGCCTCAAGCCGGTCGGCGTGATCCCGGTCGACCTGTTCGGGCAGAGCGCCGATCATGATGCGGTTGCCGCCGTGGCCGAAGCCGAAGGCCTGTTCGTGCTCGACGATGCCGCGCAGGGCTTTGGCGCGAGCTACAAGGGCCGCAAGCTCGGCACGTTCGGGCATTGCGACCGCGACCAGCTTCTTTCCCGCAAAACCGCTCGGCTGCTTCGGCGACGGCGGCGCGATCTTCACCGACGATGCCGATCTCGCCGAAACGCTGCGCAGCATCCGCGTGCACGGGCAGGGCGCCGACAAATACGACAATGTCCGCCTCGGCCTCACCGGCCGCCTCGACACCATGCAGGCCGCGATCCTGATCGAGAAGCTGAAAATCTTCGAGGACGAGATCGCCGCGCGCAACAAAGTCGCCGACCGCTATGCGCGCGGGCTCGGCAACCTCGTCACCGTGCCGCGCCTCGCCTCCGGCTGCACCTCGGTCTGGGCGCAGTACACCATCCGCCTGCCCGAGGGTACCGATCGCGACGGCTTTGCCGCGGCGCTGAAGGCGCAGGGCATTCCGACCGCGATCTATTATCCGAAGTCGATGCACCAGCAGACCGCCTACCGGGATTTCCCGGTCGCCGACGGCGGCCTGCCGGTCAGCGAGCGGCTGTCCGAGGACGTCATCAGCCTGCCGATGCACGCCTATCTGGACGAGGCGACCCAGGACCGCGTCATCGCCGCTGTGCGTGGCGCGATTTCAACCTGATTTCGCCGTTTTGAAGCGCCGCTTCGCATAGGATAGAAAGCGGCGCATGCTCGGGCGCATCTTCACCGTCGGCTCCTACACGCTGCTGTCGCGGCTGACCGGCTTTGCCCGCGACATCATGCTGGCGGCGATCCTGGGCGCGGGTCCCGTCGCCGACGCCTTCTTCGTCGCGTTCCGCCTGCCCAACCATTTCCGCGCGATCTTTGCCGAGGGCGCCTTCAACGCCGCCTTCGTGCCGGCCTATGCCCATGTCCACGGCGAGAAGGGCGAGGTCTCGGCAAAACTGTTCGCCGACCGCATCTTCACGCTGCTGTTCCTGTCGCAGGTGATCCTGCTCGTGGTCGCCTGGCTGTTCATGCCGCAGGCGATGAGCGTGCTGGCGCCGGGCTTCTCCGAGGATGCCGAGCAGCGCCGGCTCGCGATCGAGCTGACGCGGATCACCTTTCCCTATCTGCTGCTGATCACGCTGGTGACGCTCTATGGCGGCATGCTCAACGTGATGCATCGCTTTGCCAGCGCCGCCGCCGCCTCGATCTTCCTCAACATCGCGATGATGGCGACGCTGGCGGTCGCGGTGTGGTTTCCGACCGCCGGGTCATGCCGCCGCCTGGGGCGTGCTGATCTCCGGCTTCCTGCAATATTTCCTGCTCGCCGGCGATCTCGCCACCCATGGCGGCCTGCCGCGCTTTGCGCCGCTCAAGCTCGACGAGGACATCCGCGCCTTCTTCCGCGCGCTGGGACCCGCGACCATCGGCTCGATGGGCACGCAGGTCGCGATGTTCGCCGACACCATCATCGCGACCTTCCTGCCGGCGGGCGCGCTGTCGGCGCTCTATTATGCCGACCGCCTCAACCAGCTGCCGATCGGCGTGATCGGGATTGCGGTCGGCACCGTGCTGCTGCCGGAAATGGCGCGGCGGATCACGCGCGGGCGACAATGCCGGCGCGATGGCCGCGCAACGCCGCGCCTTCGATTTCACGCTGCTGCTGTCGGTGCCGTTCGTCGCGGCCTTCCTCGCGGTGCCCGAGGTGATCACGCGGGCGATGTTCGCGCGCGGCGCCTTCTCCAAGGCCGACGCCGCGGCGGCCGGCGCGACGCTTGCCGCCTACGCGGTCGGGCTCATTCCCTTCGTGCTGATCCGGAGCGCGGTCGCGACCTTCTACGCGCGCAAGGATACGGCGACGCCGGTCAAGGCCTCGCTCACGGGATTGACGGTCAACATGGGGCTGAAGCTCCTGTTGATGGGGGCGTTCGCGCAGATCGGCCTTGCGCTCGCCACCGCCGTCGGCGCCTGGGTCAATCTGCTGCTGGTGCTCGGCTTTGCGGTGCGCGCCGGCTACCTCGAGCTCAACCGGGCGCTCTGGCAATCGCTGCTGCGATTCGCCGTGAGCGGCGTGGTGCTGGCTGCGGCGCTTTGGTTCGCCGCCCGGTTTGCTGCATCGCATTTCGAGGCGATCAGGTTTCGCGATGAGACGACGCTGCTGCTCCTGATCGGCGTCGGCGCCGTGGTCTATGCGGCTTGCGTGCTGCTGCTGTTCGGCCCGCGCTGGCTTGAAGGCTTTAGTCAAGGGCTAAAGCGGTTTGCGCGAGCGCCCGATCCGCTGCAATATGGCGGCATCAGGACGGTAGGAAATCGGAGACAAGATGGCTGCTCCCATCAAATTCGGCGTCGGTCAAAGCGTCCTTCGCAAGGAGGACGACGCGCTCATCCGCGGCAAGGGCCGCTACACCGACGACGTCGCGCCGCAGCCGGCGCTGCACGCGCTGATGCTGCGCTCGCCGCATGCGCACGCCAAATTCACCATCGACGTCGCGCGCGCGAACGGCTTGCCCGGTGTCGCGCTGATCCTGACAGCCGCCGATATCGGCGATCTCGGCGACCTGCCGTGCCTGTTCAATTTCGAGGTCGATCCCTTCACCGGCACGCCCTATCCGATCCTCGCCAAGGGCGAGGTGCGCCATGTCGGCGACGCCGTCGCCTTCGTGGTCGCCGACACCATCGATCACGCGCGCGACGCGATCGAGGCGATCGAGGTCAAGTGGTCGCCGCTGCCGGCCGTGACCGGCGTCGTCAATGCGGTGAAGCCCGGCGCGCCGCAGGTCTGGCCGGAAAAGCCCGGCAACATCCTGTTCGACGTGCCGATCGGCGACAAGAAGGCGACCGACGCCGTCTTCGCCAAGGCGCATGCGGTCGCCGAAATCTCCATCGTCAATCCGCGCGTGGTCGCGAGCTTCATGGAGACGCGCGCGGCGATCTGCGAGTACGACGCCAAGCGCGACCATCTGACGCTGACGGTCGGCAGCCAGGGCAGCCATCGGCTGCGCGACATCCTCTGCCAGAACGTGCTGAAGATTCCGGTCGAGAAGATGCGGGTGATCTGCCCCGACGTCGGCGGCGGTTTCGGCACAAAGCTGTTTCCCTATCGCGAATATGCGCTGATGGCGGTCGCCGCCCGCAAGCTGAAGAAGACCGTGCGCTGGGCCGCCGATCGCAGCGAGCATTTCATGGGCGACGCGCAGGGCCGCGACAACGTCACGACCGCGCGGATGGCGCTCGCCGAGGACGGCAAGTTCCTGGCGATGGACGTCGACCTGATGGGCGACATGGGCGCGTATCTGTCGACCTTCGGGCCGTATATCCCGCATGGCGGCGCCGGCATGCTGCCCGGCCTCTACGACATCCAGACCTTCCACTGCCGCGTGCGCACCGTGTTCACCCACACCGTGCCGGTCGATGCCTATCGCGGCGCCGGACGGCCCGAGGCGGCCTATGTGATCGAGCGCCTGGTCGATGCCTGCGCGCGAAAACTCGGCATGACGCCCGGAGGCGATCCGCCGCAAGAATTTCATCCAGCCGCGCGCGCTGCCCTACAAGACCGTGACCGGCAAGGTCTACGATTCCGGCGACTTCGCCGCGCATATGAAGCGCGCGATGGAAGTCGCGAACTGGAAGGAATTTCCCAAGCGCGCCAAGCTCGCGAAGAAGGCCGGGCTCGTGCGCGGCATCGGCATGGCGAGCTATGTCGAGATCTGCGGCACCATGGGCGATGAGACCGCCAATGTGCGGCTCGATCCCAATGGCGACGTCACCATCCTGATCGGCACGCAGTCGAGCGGGCAGGGACACCAGACCGCGTATGCGCAGATCGTCGCCGAGCAGTTCGGCCTGCCGCCGGAGCGCGTCCACATCCATCAGGGCGACACCGACGAGATCGCGACCGGGCTCGGCACCGGCGGCTCGGCCTCGATCCCGACCGGCGGCGTCAGCGTGCAGCGCGCCACGCAGCGAGCTCGGCGGCAAGCTGAAGGAGCTCGCGGCCGAAGCGCTGGAGACCAGCGCCGGCGACCTCGAGATCGGCGACGGCCGTGTGCGCATCGCCGGCACCGACCGCTCGATCAGCTTCGCCGATCTGGCCAAGCGCGCCGGCGGCGACACCTCGAAGCTCAACGGCAGCGCGACCTTCAACAGCGCCGACGGCACCTATCCGAACGGCACGCATATCGCCGAAGTCGAGATCGATCCGGCGACCGGCATCACCAAAATCGTCAACTATGTCATCGTCGACGATTTCGGCGTGACGCTCAATCCGCTGCTGCTCGCGGGCCAGGTCCATGGCGGCGTGATGCAGGGCATCGGCCAGGCCTTGATGGAGCAGGTGGTCTACAGCCCGAGCGACGGCCAGCTCGTGACCGCGACCTATATGGACTACGCGCTGCCGCGCGCGGCCGACGGCGCCGCGTTCCATTTCGAGACCCACAACGTGCCCTGCAAGACCAATCCGATGGGGGTCAAGGGCGCGGGCGAGGCGGGCGCGATCGGCTCGTGCCCGGCGGTGGTCAACGCGATCGTCGAGGGCCTGTGGCGCGAGTACAAGATCGACCATATCGACATGCCCGCGACCGCCGAACGGGTCTGGATCGCCATCCGCGAGCACCAGCGCCGGCATAGCCTCTAGTGGTCCATAGCGGCCGGTCATTTTGCCACAGGGAATGAAGGACTGCGGCCGGGGTTGGCAATGACGTGGCCCCGGTCTGCGCAGGGCTGGCCGGGTACGAATTTACAGTTTGAGGGAGCGAACTGAATGTTGCGAACTGTGGTGATTGCGGGAGCGCTGCTGATCGGGGTCGGCGCCGTCATGGCCCAGGATGCGGTGAAGGATGCGCAGGCCGTGATGAAGGCCAACGGCAAGAATGCCGGGGCGCTGGCGGGGATGGTCAAGGGCGAGAAGCCCTACGATCAGGCGGCGGTCGATGCGGCCTTTGCTCAGTTTACGCGAGACCGCCAAGAAGCTGCCGACATTGTTTCCGGCGAGCATGAAGGGCATGAAGCTGGAAGGCGACTACGACGCTTCGCCGAAGGTCTGGGACGACAAGGCGGGCTTCGACGAGCACGCCGCGAGCTTCGCCAAGACCGTCGACGAGGCCAAGGGCAAGATCAAGGATCTCGACACGCTGAAGGCGAATTTCCCGCTGGTCGGCAAGCAGTGCGGCGGTTGCCACGAGACCTATCGGGTCAAGCACAGCTAACTGCTCAAGACAGCGTCTCTGAAATAGCGGAAGGGTGGACGCCCAGGGCGACGTCCACCCTTCCTTATGTGCGCGGGCGGGCTCAGCGCTCGCGCAATATCTCCTGCCGATAGCGGCGCAAGGGCGACAGGAGATAATCCAGGACCGTGCGCTGGCCGGTCTTGATCTCGACGGTGACGGCCATGCCGGGGGCGAGGCTGACCATGCGGTCCTCGACCTGCATCTGGCTGCGATCGAGAGACACGCGCGCGCTGTAATTCAATTCCTGGCCGTTCGGCTCGCTCGAATCGTTCTGCGTGCCGAGCGCGCGCTCGCTCGAGCGTTCCGGCGGCCGGTCGCGGATGATGGCATCCTGCGAGACGCCGAGCACCTCGCCATGCAGCAGGCCGTAGCGGGTGAAGTTGAAAGTATCGACCTTGATCTCGGCGCTTTGCCCGGGCTGCGACGAAGCCGATGTCGCGGTTCGACACCATGGCCTCGATCTCGAGCGCGCTGTCGTCGGGCACGATCACCAGCAGCGACTGCGCCGGCGTCACCACGCCGCCGACGGTATGGACCGCAAGCTGCTGCACCACGCCGTCGACCGGTGACGTCAGCTGCTGCAGCCGCGTCTTCTGCTGCGCCTTGATCAGGTCCTGCGCCAGCCCGTTGGCCTTCTGCTCGCCTTGGCGAGATCGTCGGACAGGCCCTTGCTGTATTCGGCGATCGGCCTGCGCGCGGGTCTCGCGGATCGCGGCGACCGCGGCCTCGGCCTCGTGCAGATGGCTCTTCTGCACGTTCAACTCTTCCTGCTGGTCGACGAGCACCTGCTGGATCTCGTAATAGGTGAGCTTCGAGCCGATCTCCTTCTCCATCAGCGTTTTGCGGATATCGACGCGCTGCTGGATGACGGGGATCAGCGCTTCCAGCTTGTGGATGGTGGCCGCGATCGTCTCGTGCTCGGCCTCCTTCTGCGCCTGCTGCCGCGCGAGGGAGGCGATCTTGGCGCGATGCTCGCTGACCTGGTTGGCCAGAAGCTGGCGCTGGGTCGACGACCAGCACGGGATCGGCATCGGCGGGGGCGACGAAGTCGTCGGTGCGTCTGCCGGTCGAGCGCGGCGCGCAGGCGCGCGATGTTGAGCCGCTCGGCGATGAGATCGTCGCTCAGATGATCGCGCTCGGCGGCATTGACGGTCGGATCGAGCTCGATCAGCACGTCGCCGGCCTTGACGCTCTGTCCGTCCTGCACGCGGATCGCGCGCACCACGCCGGTCTCGAACGGCTGCACCACCTTGCTGCGCCCGCCCGAGACCACCTTGCCGGGCGCGGACGCGACGATGTCGATCGTGCCCCAGGCCGACCATGCCAGGCTCGCGCAGAACAGCGCGATCAGGACGCCACCGATGGCGCGACCGATCGGCGAGGGCGGCGTCTCCACGATCTCAAGCGCCGCCGGCAGGAAGGCCAGTTCATCGGCGCTTCTCGCCTTCACGCTGCGGAAGGGGACGACCTGCGCCTGCCGGGCCGGCAGGCATGGCGTTAGCCGACTTCATGGAGGCCTCCCTGCAGCCGATGCAGCGCGGCGTAACGGCCGCCGGTCTTGATCAGCGCCTCATGCGTGCCGTCCTCGACCAGCCGTCCGCGCTCGAGGGTGAAGATGCGGTCGGCGTTGCGCACGGTGGAAAGCCGGTGCGCGATGATCAGCACGGTGCGGCCCTTGGCGATCTCCTTCATGTTCTGATGGATGACGCGCTCGCTCTCATAGTCGAGTGCGCTGGTCGCCTCGTCGAAAATCAGGATGCGCGGATCGGCTATCAGCGCGCGCGCAATCGCGATGCGCTGGCGCTGGCCGCCCGACAAGGTCGAGCCGCGCTCGCCGACCACCGTGTCATAGCCCTCGGTAAGCTCGAGGATGAAATCATGCGCGCCGGCGAGTTTTGCCGCAGATATGACGCGCTCCATCGGCATCGCGGGATCGGCCAGCGCGATGTTGTCGCGGACCGAGCGGTTGAACAGCATGTTCTCCTGCAGCACCACGCCGATCTGCCGCCGCAGCCAGGCCGGGTCGGCCATCGCGAGGTCCATGCCGTCGATCAGCACGCGGCCGCCCTGCGGCAGATAGAGCCGCTGCACCAGCTTGGCGAAAGTGCTCTTGCCCGAGCCCGACGGTCCGACGATGCCGACGGTCTGTCCGGCCGGCACGTCGAAGGAGACGTCGTGCAGGATTTCCGGTCCGTCGACGCGATAGCGGAACGAGACATGCTCGAAGCTGATATTGCCGCGGATCGCGGGCAGCGCCGCGCGCGCCGCGGCGTAGGTCGGCTCGGCGGTGGTGTTGAGGATGTCGCCGAGGCGGGCGATCGACAGCCGCGCCTGATGGAAATCCTGCCACACCTGCGCCAGCCGCAGCACCGGCGTCGAGACGCGGCCGGCGAGGATGTTGAAGGCGACGAGTTCGCCGACCGACAGCGTGCCGCCGATCACGAGCTTGGCGCCGAAATAGAGGATGCTCGCCGTGACGACCTTGCTGATGAACTGCACCAGCTGGCTTGCGGTATTGCCCAGACTTGTGCACGCGGAAGCTCGCGGAGACGTAGCCGGCGAGCTGCTCCTCCCAGCGGCGCTGCATCTGCGGCTCGACCGCCATCGCCTTCAGCGTCTCGATGCCGGTGACGCTTTCGACCAGGAAGGCCTGGTTCTCGGCGCCGCGGCGGAATTTCTCGTCGAGCCTGCGAGCGGAACAGCGGCGTCGCGAGCGCCGAGATCGCGATGTAGAGCGGCAGCGAGCCGAGCACGATGAAGCTCGAGCAGCGGCGAATAGACGAACATCACCGCGAGGAACACCGAGGTGAAGAACAGGTCGATCACCAGCGTCAGCGACGATGTGGTGATGAAATTGCGGATGTTCTCCAGCTCGCGCACCCGCGCCACGGAATCGCCGACGCGGCGCGCCTGGAAATAGGCCATCGGCAGCGCCAGCAGATGATGGAACAGCCGCGCGCCGAGCTCGACGTCGATGCGGTTGGTGGTGTGCGCGAACAGATAGGTGCGCAGGATGCCGAGCACGGTCTCGAACAGGGAGATCGCGATCAGTCCGATCGCCAGCACGTCGAGGGTGGACAGCGAACGATGCACCAGCACCTTGTCGATCACCACCTGGAAGAACAGCGGCGAGACCAGCGCGAACAGCTGCAGGAAGAACGAGGCGACCAGCACCTCGCCGAGCAGCCGCTTGTATTTCCGGATCGCGCCGAGGAACCAGGAGATGTCGAACTGGCGGGTGAGGTCGGTCAGCCCCGCGCGCCGCGTCATCAGGATCAGTCCGCCGTCCCAGACCGCGCAAAGTTCTTCGCGCGACATCAGTAGGGGCCGCAGCGTGCCGGGCGACTGCACCAGCGCTTTCTCGCCGGAAGCCTTGGCGATCACCATGAAGCTGCCGTCGCGCAGCAGCGCGATCGCGGGCAGCGGCGTTTTGGCGAGGCGCGCCCAACTGGTGCGATAGACGCGCGCCTTCAATCCCAGATCCTTGGCGCAGCGGAGCATCTCCGCTGCGCCAATCGTCGTTGTGCCGAGCCGATGCTTGATCTGCTCGCGATCCGCAGCAACACCCTGGAGATGCAGCAACGTCAGGAGAGAATCGAGCCCCGTGTCGGCTGCTCGCATGTCCGGTTCCGTCGTCATCTGCATGCTCCAGGGTGCGGCTTACGCGTGCTGCGGGGGTGCCAGCACGGGCTGGGTCGTGTGCGGGTCAGGCGTCGGCATGCCGCCGAGACCGCCGCCTGCCGGCACGAGGGTCGACGCCATCGCCTGACTGAGCAATGCCGCGCCCGAGAAGCCTCCGATGCCTCCGATCGGTGGGACCGGCGTCGGCGTCGGAGTCGGGTCCGGAGCAGGAGTCGGAGTGGGAGTCGGGTCCGGCGGAGTCGGGTCGGTCGGAGTCGGGTTCGGCGGCGGAGCCGCTCCACCGTTGAGCACGACGTTGTCGCCGGGGCCGCCGTCGAGGATGTCCTGTCCGCCACCGCCGATCAGGATGTCGTCGCCGTTGCCGCCGTGCAGTTCGTCATTGCCGGGGCTGCCGATCAGCACGTCGTTGCCGTCGCCGCCATTGGCGACGAGCGTGATCCCGCCGCGAAGCCCGGAGGCCTGGATGACATCGTCGCCGCCGAGACCGTTGATGACGAGCTTGTCGCCGGTGCCGGCATCGGTGATGTTCACCACTTCCGACAGGCCCGTGATCGTGATCACGCCGTTGTTCTCGGTCACCATGATGACGTCGTTTCCGGCGGTCCCGTTGATGGTCACCGTATCCGCGGCGCCGTCATTGGCGCCGAGGTCGAGATTGACCTGCTGCACGTTGGTCCCGGTCAGATCGCCGACCGTGATGTTGTCGGCGCCGCCGAGGGCGTTGAAGTTGATGTTCTCGACGCCGTTGAGATCCATCGTGATGTTGGCGACGTCGCGGAAGAACCGCACCCGGCTGCCATTGGCCGAGATGTCGACGTTCTCGGCGACATTGGCGCCGTTGAACTGCAGCGTGTCGATGCCCGCCTGGCCCTCGACGGTGTCGCTGCCGTCGCCCGGATTCCAGACGAAGGTGTCGTTGCCGGCTCCCATCAGTGGCGACGTCGTTGCCGCGGCCGCCGATCACGGTGTCGTTGCCGGCGCTGCCGATGACGGTGTCGTTGCCGTCGCCGCCATTGATGGTGAGGTTGGCGAGCTGACCCGCCTTGATCGCGGACGCATCGATGGTGTCGTTGCCGGCACCGCCGTTGATGGTGAGCGAATCGCCGGCATTCCGCGTGCGCGATCGTCACCTGTGCCGCCAGACCATTGACCACGATCGAGCCGCCGCTGTTGACGACCTTGATATTGTCGTCGCCGGCGGTGCCGTTGACCGTGACGGTGTCGGCTGCGCCGTCGCCGGTCTTGCTGCCCGGACCCGCGCTCAGGTCGATCGCGACCTGGGTGACGCCGGTCCCGGTGAGATCGTTCACCGTGATGTTGTCGGCGCCGCCGGCGGCATTGAGCTGAATGTGCTCGACGCCGTTGAGGTCCATGGTCACGTTGCCGACGTCGCGGGTCAGTATGGCATCGGCGCCATTCGCCGAAATCGCCATGTTCTCCGCCGCGTTGGAGCCGTTGAACACCAGCGTGTCGGTGCCGGTGCCGCCGAGCACGGTGTCGCTGCCGTCGCCGGGATTCCAGGTGAAGGTGTCGTCGCCGGCGCCGAGGTCGGCGACGTCGTTGCCCGCGCCGCCGATCACCGTGTCGTTGCCGTCACCGGCAAGGATGTGGTCGGCACCGGCGCTGCCGGTGATGGTGTCGTTGCCGGCGCCGGCATCGATCGTCAAAGCCATGACTCCCGCCGCGAGGCCGGAGGCATCGATGGTGTCGTTGCCGCCCCACTCTGGATGGTCAGAGCGTCGCCGGTGTCGGTGCCGAGGATGTTCACGGTCTCGGCAAGCCCGGTCACGGTGACGTTGGTTGCCGTTCGATGGTCACCTTGATCTTGTCGGCCTTGGCGGTGCCGTTGAGGATCACCGTATCGGCCGCGCCGTCGCCGCCGCTGCCGACTGCCGCCGAGGTCGATGTTGACCTGCTTCACGTCGGTGCCGGTGAGGTCGCCGACGGTGATGGTGTCGGCGCCGCCGAGAGCGTTGAAGTTGATGTTCTCGACGCCATTGACATCCATCACGATGTTGGCGACGTCGCGGGTGAACCGCACGCGGCTGCCATTGGCCGTGATGTCGACCTTCTCGTTGACGTTGGCGCCGTTGAACAGCAGCGTGTCGTTGCCGGATTGGCCCTCGATCGTGTCGCTGCCGTCGCCGGGATTCCAGATGAAGGTGTCGTCGCCGGCGCCGCCGGACGAGCTGGTCGTTGCCGCGGCCGCCGGTGATGATGTCGTTGCCGTCACCGCCGAGCAGCGTGTCGTTGCCGTCGCCGCCGGTGATGGTGTCGTTGCCGGCGCCACCGTCGACGGTGACGTTGATCAGGCCGGCGAGGCCGTTGCCGGCGGTGAAGGTGTCGTCGCCGCCGTTCATGTTGAGCACGAAGTTCTCGGTGGTGCCGATGTCGAGCGAGAACGGCGCGGGGTTGGTGCGGTCGAAGCGCACGCGGGTGCCGTTGGCAGTGAGGGTGAAGACTTCGGCTGCCGTTGCCGCCGTTCACTTGCGCGGTATCGATGCCGTCGCCGCCTTCGAACAGGTCGGTGCCGTCGCCGGGATTCCAGATCATCAGGTCGTTGCCGGCCTCGCCGAACACCTGGTCGTCGCCGGCACCGCCGGTGAGCGTGTCGTTGCCGTCGCCGCCGAACAGGAAGTCGTTGCCGCCTTTGCCAAGCAGGATGTCGTTGCCGGCCTGCCCGAACAGCATGTCATTGCCCGAGCCGCCGGTGATCGTGTCGTTGCCGTCGCCGCCGAAAAGGTTCGCGGCAGGCAACGCGCCGTTGGCTTCGTCGAGGCTGATCGTATCGTTGCCGGCCTGGCCGAAAACCTCGATCAGGCTGGTGTTGGCGACGGTGGGCGTGCCGCCGACTGTCTGCACGGCGCCGCCATTAACCAAAATGCGGCCGGCCGCATCACGGCTGGTCACGATAGTGTTACCCTGGGCGTCGCCGAACTCGGTGAGCTGTCCGGTAATGGGAGAGAAAACAGAGGTAGTAGCCATCCTTGGTCATCCTTCAATCGAATCGAGCCCCTTGCACCGATGCTTAGGGGCAAGGCGGATGACAGGCTTGAAGCAGTCCTTGAGACGGCCATGATTGTTCTGATGGTGCGCTCCATGATTTCCTGACGGTGACATGACGGCGCCGGTGAGCTAGAGCGCATTGAATTTCGGTGCTGTCTGATTAGCTGCAGTAGTTCGACCCGGGGCTTTTGGTTTGCAGTTTGTCTTTGACGAATACGTGCTCGACACCAACACGCGCGAATTGCGCCGTGAAGGCGAGCATATTGCCATCGAGCCGCAGGTGCTCGATCTTCTCGCCTATCTCGTCGAGCACCGCGACCGCGTCGTCACCAAGGACGATCTGATCGCTTCGATCTGGGGCGGCCGCGCGGTGTCGGATACCGCGCTGACCAGCCGCATCTACGCGGCGCGCAAGGCGATCGGCGACACCGGACGCGACCAGAAGCTGATCCGCACCATCGCGCGCAAGGGATTGCGCTTCATCGGCACGCTGGATGCGTCCGTCGGCGGCACCTCGCTTGCCCGCGGTGGTGCCGCCGCCGGCCGCAGCACTGGCGGAGCTGCGCCGCGCCGCGCCGGCTCCGGACCGCCCGGTGATCGCCGTGCTGCCCTTCAACAACATGAGCGACGATCCCGAGCAGGAGTATTTCTCGGACGGGATCAGCGAGGATCTGATCACCGCGCTGTCCAAGCTGCGCTGGTTCTTCGTGATCGCGCGCAACTCCTCCTTCATCTACAAGAACAAGGCCGTGCATGTGCGGCAGGTCGGCGAAGAACTCGGCGCCGGCTATGTGGTCGAGGGCAGCGTTCGCAGGAGCGGCGATCGCGTGCGCATCACCGCGCAGCTCAACGACGTCTCGAGCGGCAGCCACCTCTGGGCCGAGCGCTACGACCGCGACGCCGCCGACGTGTTCGCGGTGCAGGACGAGATCACGGAGGCCATCGTCGCGGCGATCGAGCCGCAGCTCTATGCCGCCGAGAATTTCCGCGTGCGCTCCAAGCATCCGAGCAGCCTCGACGCGTGGGGGCTGGTGATGCGCGCGCTGTCGCACTGGGCGCAGGTGTCGCCGCAGGACCATGCGACCGCGCAGGAGCTGCTGCAGAAGGCGATCGCGATCGACCCCGACTATTGTCAGGCGCTCGGCGTGCTGAGCGCGACCTACACCTTCGGTGCGCATATGGGGTGGGGCGATGCGGCTGTCGTGGTGCCGCTCGCCGAGCGCGCGGCGCAGGCCGCGGTGCGGATCGACGGCGAGGATCCCTGGGCGCATTATGCACTCGGCGGCGTCCACCTGATCATGCGGCGATTTCGACGACGCGCTGGCTGCGCTCGAGCTGGCGCTCGATCTCAATCCCAGCTTTTCGCATGCCCAGAACTATTATGCCTCCGCACTCGCATTTTCCGGGCGCTGGGAGGAAGCCACCGAGGCCGCCAAGCGCGCGCTGCGGTTGAGCCCGCGCGATCCCTTCCTCGCGCTGATCTACGGCTCGGCGTCGCTCGCCTACTATATCGGCGGCGAATACGAGGAGGCGATCCGCACGGCGCAGACCGCCGTCCGGCTTCGCCCGGATTTCGCCAGCGCCTACCGCGTGCTGGTCGCAGCCGCCGGCATGACCGGGCGGACCGAGCTGGCGACAGCGGCGCTCCAGCAGCTGCGCCGCGTCCACCCCGACATCTCCCGCGCCTGGATCAAGAGCCACGTTCCGCTCAAGCTCGACACCGATCTCGTCCATTATCTCGATGGCTTCCGCCGCGCCGGGCTGGCGTGATTGCGCGCTCAAACGAAAGGGGCGGATGCTTTCGCATCCGCCCCTTCGCATTCAGCACGAGCGATGACTTACTTCATCACCTGGCCGCGGATTTCGCCGCCCGGATTGGCCGCGGTGTGGACGTTGACATAGAGCTTGCCGCCCGTCAGGTCGGCGGCCTGGGCGTCGGTCAAGGTCGCGCTGCCTTCGACCGGGCTGGTGCCGGCATTCGGGATCGGCACGTCGACGCCGGCGTTCTTGCCGGCTTCGGCGGGACCATGGAAATGCGCGGCGGTCGCCGGACCCGAGAGGCCGGAATAGGTGAGCTTCCAGGTCATCTTCTTGGAGGCGGCATCATAGTCGATGTCGGCCGTGCCCTTGCCGGCGCTGGTGTTGGCCGGGACTTCGGACTTGCCGTCCAGCGTCGCCTTGAATTTGTCGGCGAAAGCCGGGCCGGAAAATGCGACGGCGGCTGCGAACGCCAGCGTGGCATACATGGTCCTGGTCATGGTTGTGTCTCTCCCTGTTGACGTCAAGTGATGGTGCCAAATTCACAACAAAGCGAATTGGGCTTTATTCCCGAAATCGGCCTTTGCGCCGCAACATTTTCGCCTATCCTATGGCTGGAGCGGCGCAACAGGCTAACCATAAGGTACGGCGCATCATGACGGTTGGTTGAATGCAGCGAACAATTTTTCTCTTGCTACTTTTGGCGGGGGCTGCCGGCTTTGGCGTGTACTGGTGGCTCTCGGCGCCGCCGGTCCGCTGGTCCCAGACGGTCACCGCGGGCACGCCTGATGCGGCGAACGGCGAGACAATCTTCAACATCGGCGGCTGTTCCTCCTGCCATGCCGTGCCGAACCAGCCCGATCGGCTGAAGCTCGGCGGCGGCCTGCCGATCCCGTCGCCGTTCGGCACCTTCTATGCGCCGAACATCTCGCCCGATCCCGATGACGGCATCGGGCGCTGGAGCGAGGCCGATTTCGTCAACGCCGTGATGAAAGGTGTTTCGCCTGGCGGAACGCATTACTTCCCGGCGTTCCCCTACACGTCCTATGCGCATGCCACGGTCAAGGATGTCCGCGATCTCTTTGCCTATCTGAAAACGCTGCCGCCGGTCTCCGGCAAGGTCAGCGATCACGACCTGCCGTTCCCGTTCAACATCCGCCGCAATGTCGGCATCTGGAAATTGCTGTTCTTCGACGGTGGGCTGTTCATTCCCGATCAGTCG
The DNA here is from genome assembly GCA_963696845.1 of uncultured Alphaproteobacteria bacterium. Lineage (GTDB taxonomy): Bacteria > Pseudomonadota > Alphaproteobacteria > Rhizobiales > Xanthobacteraceae > Bradyrhizobium. Next base: position 289,472 of record CAVOLR010000018.1, on the reverse strand, counting down.
CGCTCGCCGCAATGGAATCGCGGCGCCTATCTCGTCAACAGTTTCGGCCATTGCGCCGAATGCCACAGCCCGCGCAATTTCCTCGGCGGCATCGTCAGCGAGCCAGCGCTTCGCCGGCGGTCCCGATCCGGAAGGGCAGGGCTTTGTGCCCAACATCACCCAGGCAAGGGACTCTCCGACTGGAGCGCGAAGGACATCTCCTATTTCCTGGAGAGCGGACTGACGCCGGACGGCGACAGCGCCGGCGGCTCGATGGCGCGCGTGATCAAGAACACCTCGCAGCTCAAGGACGCCGATCGCGACGCGATCGCGGACTATGTGAAGTCACTGCCGCCGGTCGAGGGCCCGCCGCGTCCGAAGAAGAAAGAAAAGGGCGGCTAGCGTCCCGATTCCGAAGTTCGCACCATTAACTCACGTGCTCTGCGGCCCGGTCGCCAGGTAGCCGGCGTTGGCCCCCTGCTAGGCGGCCGCGAGCGGTTGCCAACATCCGGTACGCGTCAGGATCGGCTCCAGCGCCGCGCGATCCTGCGAACCCAGGGTGGCGAACTTGCCCCGCAGTTGTTCGAGGCATTTCACCTGATATTTGAACGGCGCCAGCGCGTAGGGCAGGTCCCAAACCTTCGATCGTCGAGCCGCTCGAGGCCTTTGGCAAACGCATCCGCGTTGGCGACGAGGAAAGGCAGATAGAGCTCGCCCGCGATCTTCAGCAGCGCCTCGGCCCATCCGCCCAAGCGCGCGGTCGCGCGGATGCCATTCACCCTCGACGCCCGAGGCGTCGTCGAGGCGTCGCACCCAATGATCGGTGAACGGCGCGCGCTCGCGCAAGATACGCATCGGCGTCGGATCGGTCGCCATTTCGCTGAGCTGGCCGAACCAGGCGAAATCGGCCAGCGACGGCCGGCTGCCGAACAGGTAATTGGTCATCCCGACATGCGGCTCGAACGCCGCGAGTATCCGCCGATAACTTTCCTCCAGCAGCGGCCTGTTCTCCTCGGTCGCTCCGAGGATCGGCATCCGCGAGATTTGCCGGCGGCGAAACTCGTCGATCTCGTCCGCGCTTCCCGTTTTTGCCTCCGAGGTCGACCATTCCTCGCTCGCCCATCGCGACACGTAAGCCTGATCTTCCGGATCCCACCAGCGATAGAGAAACAGCGGCTTGACCGCCCATTCATCCGCGAGGTCTTCGAGCAGATCGCAGACGAAAGCGATCGCCTTGTCGTCGGGGATGACGGATCGCTTCGAATGGCGCGCCTCGAGATCGTAAGCGAGGGTGGTGGTCTCGCCGCGGAACGTGCCATCAGGATATTGCAGGACCGGTATCAGGTTGGGACGCAGATGCTCGGTCTGCTTTCGAAGCGCCTTGGTCATGATGACCCAGTCGAACGGGATTCTCCGGTAGCGCATCAGCGCACGCAGCTTGATCGCGTAAGGAGAGGCGGTCGATCCGATCAGGCGGTAACGGCCGTCCATTTCCAGCGAGGTGGACATCGGCGCCTCAAGATAGGGTTGTCGCAGAATCCTCAGCTCAGCTTCGCAATTCCGAGTTCATCCGCCAGCTGATCGAGCCCGCGCTTGCAGCGCCGGCGCGATCGGAATGCCGTCACGCGCGCGCGCTGACGCGCGTCTCCTCGCTGCGCTCGCCGGGCATGCTGATGCGCTCCACGCCCGGCATGCGCTGCGCTGCCCCTGATATCGCGCGCCAGCGTGTCGACCGCGGCCTTGAAGGTCGCGACGTCGCCGAAGGCCGCGACATTGATCGCGCAGATCGCCTGTCCGGTATTGGTGACGCTGTCGTCGTCATGGTTGAAGTCGATGACGTCCTTGCCCATCGCGGCGCCGCCGAGCGTGCCCGCGAGCAGGCCGATGATCATGGCAAGGCCGTAGCCCTTGTAGCCGGCTTCCATGCCGCCGAGCGGCAGCAGCATGCCTTCCTCGGCGCGCTTGGGATCGGTCAGCGGCTTGCCCTCGCGATCGATCATCCAGCCCACCGGCATGGTCTCGCCGCGCAGCGCCTTGGTCTTGACCTTGCCGTAGGCCGCAACCGTCGTCGCCATGTCGAGCACGATCGGCTGCTCCGTCGCCGGCGGGGATCGCGGCCGCGATCGGATTGGTCGACAGCAGCATGTCGAGGCCGCCCCAGGGCGGCAGATGGTTGGCGTTGCCGACCGCGAAATAGAGCCCGATCATGTCGTGGGCGAGCGGCATGCGCGCATAGAGCGAGGCGGGGCCGGCATGGTTGGAGAACTGCGCGTTGACCCAGCCGATGCCGGTGGCGCGCGCCTTCTCGATCGCGATCTCGCGCGGCGCGGCTCATCACCAGATGACCCATGCCGTTGTCGCCGTTGACCAGCGCGGTCGAGGCCTGCTCGCGCACCACGCGGATGTTGGGACGGGTGTTGAAGCCGCCGGCCTTGATGCGGCGGGCATATTGCGGCAGCCGGCTGACGCCGTGGCCGTCGGAGCCCTGCAGATCGGCCTGCGCCATCAGCGCGGCGACGACAGCGGCATCCGAAGCGGGCAGGCCGAGCTTGACCATCGCCTCGTGGATGAAGGCCTGCAGCCGCTCGAAGCGTGACCGTCGTCACTACCGGCCGCCGAACGCCTTGAAGGTGATCATGGTCAGCGTGTCCTGGATGCCCGGGATCACCTGCACCTTCTCGTTCACGAAATGGCCGATGTCGGTGTCCTTGTCGACATAGAACTTCACCAGGAGATCGTAGTGCCCGGCGGTCGAGTAGATCTCGGAGGCGATCTCGGCCTCGGCCAGCGCATTGGCGACCACATAGGACTGGCCGAGCTTGCATTTGATCTGGACGAAGAAGGGCACCATCGCGGTCGTCTCCGGAAATCCTCTTCCGTTCAGATAGGCCAGATTTGGGGGCGTTAGCAAGCTTGCTGGCGCGGATGGGGCGCGTTACGACAGGATCATGACCACGCCCGTCGCGCTCACCATCGCAGGCTCGGATTCCTCAGGCGGCGCCGGCATCCAGGCCGACCTGAAGACCTTTGCCGCGCTCGGCGTCTATGGCGCCTCCGCGATCACGGCGCTGACCGCGCAGAACACGCAAGGCGTGACCGGCATTCATCCGGTGCCGCCGGAATTCGTGGTGGAACAGATCGACGCCGTGTTCGGCGATCTCGCGGTCGGCGCGGTCAAGATCGGCATGGTGGCGCAGCTTGCCGTGATCGAGGCGATCGTGGCCTCGCTGAAGCGCTGGTCGCCGCAACATATCGTGCTCGATCCCGTGATGGTGGCGACCTCCGGCGACCGGTTGCTCAATGTCGGCGCGGTCGAGGCGCTGCGCAGCGAACTCATTCCGATCGCCTCCATCGTCACGCCGAACCTGCCGGAGGCGGCGGCGCTGCTGGACGAGCCGGTCGCGAGCAATGAGGCCGCGATCGAGAGCCAGGGCAAGCGTCTGCTGGCGATGGGCTGTCCGGCCGTGCTGATCAAGGGCGGGCACGGCGAGGGCAGCGAGAGCATCGACTATCTCGTGCGCGCCGATGGCGTCGATCGCGTTGCCGGCGCCGCGCGTGGCGACAGAAAACACCCACGGCACCGGCTGCTCGCTGTCATCGGCAATCGCAGCGGGATTGGCGAAGGGCGAGCCGCTTGGAGACCGCGGTGCGCAACGCCAAGAGCTTTCGTCAGCGCGGCGATCGCGAACGCCGATCGCTTCGCCGTCGGCCACGGCCATGGCCCGGTGCATCATTTCCATCGGTTCTATTGATGTGACACGCGCGCTACTTCGAAACCTTCTGCTTCCACAAATTCCAGACGCGGTCGAGCACCGCGAAATTGACCTGGTCGGCTTTCGCGCCTTCCTCGGGGCTGAGATAGGTGATCTCGCTGCCGAGTCCGATCGCCTGCGCCTGCAGCCGCGCATTGACGTCGGTGTAATAGGCGCGGAACACCGCGATCTTGACGTTCGGTCCGACCGTGACGTCGCCGTGGCCGCGCATCAGCACCACGGATTTGTCGCCGAGCGTCGCGGCCAGCGACTTTCCTTTGGCGTTATCGGCGACCAGCATGTTGGTCACGCCGAAATCCTTCGCGATGTCCCAGACCGGCACGCCGGCGGCGAGGAACGCGGTGTTGTGAAACAGCGGTCGCAACGGCGTCTTGCTCACGCTGAAGGGAACGACGCCCGGCGAGTGCGCATGCACGACCGCCATCACGTCCGGCCGCGCGCGATAGATCTCGGCATGGATGAAGCGCTCGAGGAAGACCTGGCGACCGCGCGCGTCGACCGCGTTGCCGTCCTGCGTCGAACTCCATGATGTCCTCGGTGGTGACCAGCGCGGGCGCGAGCGAGCGCGACATCAGGAAGTGCGGCGGGATTGGCCGGATCGCGCGCGCTGACATGGCCGAAGGCGTCGACCACGCCGAACTCGGCAAGGATGCGGCTGCCCAGCGCGAGGTCCTCGAGCAGTTCGGGCGGAACGCCTGATATCGGGGACGGCGCCTGCGCGTAAGCGGCAGGCAATGACAACAGCAGGGCAAGGACGGCTGATGTCAAACGTGCAATCATGGGCGCCTCGTCACTTCAGCGTCTTCAGATAGGCCACAACGTCGTCGACGTCCTTTGGTTCGCTCATGCCGCCGAAGGGCATGCGGTTGCCCTTCACCTTGCCCTGCGGGTCCCTGATATAGGCGCGCAGATTGTCCTCGTCCCAGACCAGGTTGGCGCGCTTCATCGCATTGGAGTAGCGGAAATCTTCGAGCGCGGCCGACTTGCGGCCGAACACGCCCTTCAGGCTCGGCCCCAGCGAATCCGCGCGCTCGGCGTGGCAGGCAGCACAGGCGCAAACAGCGTCTTGCCATGCTCGGCGTCGGCAGCGACGGCAGCGTTGCTCGCGAACGCCAGCAGGACGCAGCCGGCCGCACACGACAATAGTCTCTCAATCGTCGTCATCACGCGTTCACCAGCGGGCCGGGGTTCTTGAGATATTGTCTCGGTGATCGCCTTCGCCGACCAATAGGCCAGCGCGCCGAGCGTGCCGGTCGGATTGTAGCCGTGCTGCTGCGGAAACACCGAGGCGCCCTGGACGAACAGATTGTGCGCGTCCCAGGCCTGCAGATAGCGGTTCACCACGCTCGACTTCGGGATCGGACCCCATCATGGTGCCGCCGGTGTTGTGGGTCGATTGATACGGCACGATGGTGAAATTCTTCGGCCGGTTGTGCACCTCGTAATGCGTCGGGTTCATCGCCTTGATCACGCCTTCCATCTTCTCGACCAGATAGCGCGACATCTTGTGGTCGTTTTCGGTGGCGTTGTAGGTCAGCCGCAGCAGCGGCCGGCCGAGCGCATCCTTGTAGGTGGGATCGAGGTCCATGAAATTGTCTCTGTTGGCATAGACCGAGCCTTGCGTGTTGAAGCGCGTGTTGCTGCGATACCATTTCGCTTCCGCCTGCTTCCAGCCGACGCCCCAGCGCGGCTCGCCCTTCGGCAGCACGCGGCCGCCGATCGGCGGCGCGCCGCCATTGGCGGCGTTGATGTAGCCGCCGCCGAAGAAGCCGAGACCGGCATGGTCGAAGTTCTCGCCGTTGAAATCGTCGATCGCCACGCCCATGCCGGGCGCGCCCATGAACGGGTTGAACTCGCGGCCCTCGAAGAAGGCTTCGCCGCCGGCCTCGAACTGGTAGCAATAATTCTTGCCGACCACGCCTTTGCCGGTTCGGGGATCGTAGGGCTCGCCGATGCCGGCGAGCAGCATTTGCTGCGTGTTGCCGAACACAAAGGACGACAGCACGACGATGCCGGCCGGCTGCTCATATTCCTCGCCGGTCTTCATGTCGGTGTAGACCACGCCGGTGACGCGCTTCGCCTCCTTGTCGTAGACGAGCCTGGTCACGAAGGCGCGCGTGCGCAGCTCGAATTTCGGCTCGGTGCGCAGCACCGGCATGATGTTGACGTTGGGCGAGGCCTTGGCGTTGGCCTCGCAGGCGGTGCGATTGCAGTGGCCGCAATATTCGCAAGCGCCCGAGCGTGATGCCTTCCGGGTTCACGTAAGCCGCGCTCGAGGTCGCGACCGGAACCGGGAAGGGGTGGTAGCCGAGGCTTTTGGCGGCATCGCTGAAGATCTGCGGGTCCAACGCCGGTCTTGATCGGCTTGTTCGGATAGTCGTTGTTGCGCGCGCCCTCGAACGGATTGCCGCCCGCGATGATCTTGCCGCGCAGATTGCCGGCCTGGCCGGATACGCCGCACAGCTCTGTCGAAGCGATCGTAATGCGGCTCCAGCTCGTCATAGCTGAGCGGCCAGTCCTGGATGGTCATGGTGTCCGGAATGGCCTTGGCGCCGTATTTCTCGTTCAGCACGCTCTTGATGCGGAAGTCGGTCGGCAGGAAGCGCCAGTGCAGCGCGCCCCAATGAATGCCGGTGCCGCCGACGCCTTCGCCGGGCAGGAAGGCGCCGAAGCGGCGGATCGGCAGCGCGAGTTCGTCGGGCGCGTTGCGGAAGCTGATGGTGTCGATCGAATTGTCCTGCATCAATTCCAGCCGCACCACATAGCGCAGCTCGTCGCGCAGCCGCGTCAGCGTGAACTCCTCGGCCGGATTGCGGTCGGCGCCGCGTTCCAGCCCGACCACGTTGAGCCCGGCCTTCGTCAGCTCGCGCGCGAGAATCGCGCCGGAAAAACCCATGCCGATCACGACGGCGTCGGTTTCCTTCAATCGTGTTGCCATCGTCGCCTCCTCAACTGAAGTCGGCGATCGATTGCGGGTCCGCGGCATAGCGCTTGCCGCGGTAGGCATCGATCTTGTCGGCATAGGTGGCGGGCAGGCCGGGGAAGCCGAGCAGCTTCCATCCGATCTTGTCGCGGTTGCCGCCATAGATCGGATCGGAGAAGAAGCCGGCCATGGTGATGCCGTGCAGTTGCGAGAAGAAGGCGCGTGAGCTGAAGTTTTCGAATTCGGCCTTGCCGTCCTCCATCGCCTTCAGTGCGGCGACGCGGTCGGCCGGAGCGAGGCGATCGAACTCCTTGGCCGTAGGTCTTGCGCGTCCAGGCGTTGGCGGCGGCAATTCCGGCAGCGAAGAACTCGCGCGGTGTCAGCGCGAGCTGATAGCCTTGCTCCGGCTTGCCCTTCACGAAAGGGACCGGCGCGATACATTTTCGCGCCGCCGCCCCAGGCGCTGCCGAGCTGGCGGTCGATGAAGACGGCAACGCCGCAATCGCTGCCCGAGGGCGACAGCTCGTCGGCGGGGATCAGCGTGTCGACCGCGGCGACGATGAAGGCCGCTTCCACCGCTGTCAGGTTCACGTAAGGTTCGGCGTCCGGAGCAGATGGAGCAGGGGTGGCGTGCGGAGCTGGCTGCTGCGCCTCGGCGGCCTCAGTGAGGCCCGTTGCGAGCGCGGTTCCGGCGAGGCCGGCTCGAAGCAGGAATTGGCGGCGCGGAACGCTGTCGTCCGACATGAGAGCCTCCCCCTGGCCCGCCGATGGCTCAAGCGCTGCAAATTGCGAAGAGGATCGGCGCATCCTCGATGCAGCTTTATGGCGAGGTTATCCCAAGGTCGTAGCGGCGCGAAGTGTCGCGCGACGCAAGGCTGCCCCACACCTTTTGGCTGCCGCCAATGGGCTAATTGACGCTCTGCGGATAGCCTGCGTTCAATGCACCCGCCCACATGCCGGGCCAAGACAGAAAGTCAAATCAAAACGTCGGAAGTGGGTGCAATCGATGGCATCGAGGCGGGTTTGGCTTGCATTTGCCGCCATGTTTGCCGCGCCTCCGGCGCTGGCCGCGAGTTTTGCCGGCGATCCGGCCGCGACCTGCAGCGGCCTTGCGGGAGCCGCCTGGCAGGCGGTGCGGATCGACAGCGCCGCAATGCAGTCGCCTTCGCATCTGTCGCTGTCCGAGCACGCGCCGACGCCGTCGTCCCGCGTCTCGCCGTCCAATCCCGCCTTCTGCAAGGTGCTCGGTCATATTGAGCCCGCGGATCCCAAAGCGCCGCCGATCAAATTCCAGGTCAATCTTCCCGTGGAGTGGAATAACCGCTCGCTGCAATATGGCGGCGGCGGTTTCAACGGCGTGCTGATCACCGGCCTCGGCCTGCCGCCCGCTTACCCCTATGACAAGCCGTCGCCGCTGGCGCGCGGCTTCGTCACCTACGGCACCGACTCCGGCCACGCGACCAAAACCGGCGAGACGCCGCAACTGTTCGCGCTCAACGACGAGGCCTTCGAGAATTTCGCGCACGTGTCCTACAAAAAAGTGCGCGACGCCGCCGTCGCGGTGATGACTCGCGCCTACGGCAAGAAGCCGGACAGGATGTATTTCATGGGCTCCTCCGAAGGCGGCCGCGAGGGGCTGACCATGGCCCAGCGCTACCCCGAGGATTTCGACGGCATCTTTGCGCGCGTGCCCGTCATCAACTGGGTCGGGCTGCAGCACGCCGGCACGCGCGCCGGGATGGCGACGATGGGCGAGGGCTGGATCAAGCCCGCCCAGGTGAAGCTCGTGGCGGACGCCGTGCTGAAGGCTTGCGACAAGGCCGACGGCTCCGAGGATTTGCTGATCGAGGATCCCGTCGGCTGCAAGGCGAGCTTCAAGCCGGAGACGCTGCATTGCATCGAGGGCCAGAAGCCGGACCAGTGCCTGAACGAGGCGCAGATCTCGGCGATCAACACGCTGCATTCGACTTACAAATTCTCCTTCGCGCTCGCCAACGGCCTCGACGATTATCCGGGCTGGGGCATCTCGGGCGAGGACAATCCGTCGTTCGGGCCGACCGGCGGCTGGATCGCATGGTGGCTCGGCAAGGCTGCGCCCACACTGCCGCCCGCGCCGAACAACGGCATCGCCTGGGTCTTTGGCGCCGGCGGCATGCAGTATGTGTTCGCGCGCGATGCCAATCTCGATGTGACGAAGTACAAGCCCGAGGACCACAAGGCAGCGGCTGCTGCAGGTCTCGGCCCTGATGGACTCCACCGATCCCGATCTCGGCCGTTTCCGCAAGCACGGCGGCAAGCTCGTGATGCTCGAGCACATGGCCGACTACGCGCAGAGTCCGTTTGCCGGCATCCGCTATTTCGAGACGGTCGAGAAGAAGCTCGGCAAGGCCGAGACCGCGGAGTTCGCGCGGCTCTACACCGCGCCGGGCGTCGACCATGTCGGCTCCGGCGCGCCCGCCAATGTCGACATGCTGAGCGTGCTGGTCGACTGGGTGGAGAAGGGCAAGGCGCCCGGCGACCTCGAAGTCACCGAGCAGAAGGTCGAGGTGCCGCAATTCGCCACCGTGCGCGCGCTGCCGCTATGCCAGTGGCCGGCCTGGCCGCATTACAAGTCCGGCCCCGCCAACGCTCGCGTCGAGTTTTGTCTGCGCGCGGTAAGAGTGGAGAAGCGGAAAGAAGCCGGGCCAGGCAGTCCAGTTTCTTTCCGCGTCGCAAAATCAGTTTGTCCTGATGTTGCCGTTGGCATCCATGTCCATTTTGGGATTGTACCCGGCATCACGCAGATTCCTGGCGCGTGCGGAGTGAGCATCCATCGTGTCGGCGGGTGCCGCTCCGGAAGCGTCCGCAGTCGGCGCGGCGTGATGATGGTGCTTGGCTGACGCGCCAGTGGTCGCCGCACCGGCGATGAGGAGAATGGCGGCAGTCGTCAAAATCAGATGTCGCATGACGTGATTTCCTTGTTCTTGTTTTTGGCACCCGGCATCCGACGCTTACACGGCTCTGCACAGGAAGTTGAGGGCCTCCCGATAAACTTCGTCTCGCGGGTCGGTGAACGATCTGTGATCGACGCGACGAGGGCGAGTCTCGCAGCGAAGCGAGCAGGACGGTTTTTCCTGCGGTGAAACGATGTCGCGGGTAACGCGGTGTGCCGCCTCTATCGATCACGAAACGATGGACGAACCTTCCAAAATGCCGGGTCGGTATGTTGTTTTTGCGGGAGTGAGTTAGTCTGCCGTCGTCATGATGCGCACGGCTCGCAGCGCACAAAAGCCAAAGCCAATCCAAGGCCAAAAAAGAAAGTCTGGGAGGACATCAATGCCGCGCCGTTCAAAACTCCTCGCGACATCTCTCGTTTGCCTGCTCGGCCTGATCGGCGATGCGGCGCGACCGGCGTCAGCAGATGTCACCCGGATCGAATTCACATCGAAGCAGCCCTACGGCACCTTTCGCGGCGGCGACTATGTGATCTGGCAGGGCAAGGTTCACGGCGACCTGTCGCCTGCCGAGGCCATCCCGGGCCTCGACAAGGCCGCGCGCAACGAGCGCGGCCGCGTGCCTTATTCGGCGAAACTCGTTCTCATCATGCCGGCGGCGCCGCTCACCGGCAATGGCGCGTTGCTGGTGGACGTGCCCAACCGCGGTCGGGCCTACGCGCAAGCGCTCTACAACTCGCCGCGCGAGGCGCCTTTCATGTCCGGCACCTTCGAACAGGGCACCGGCTTTCTCGCAGGACAACGGCTTTTCGGTCGCCGAAGTGTATTGGGAGCTGGGGCAGGGCGCCGATCTGCCGTCCTTCGCCGATGCCGACGGCAAGACGCGATACGTCGAAGGCGCGGGCTTTGCGATCGTGCGCGATGCCGCCGACTTTTTCGCGCATGCCGCCGCCGACGCCGCGGGCACGCCCAATCCGCTCAAGGGCGCGATCAATCGCATCCTAGCGAGCGGCAAATCCCAGGATGGACGATTCCTGAAGACCTTCCTGTTGAACGGCTTCAACATGGCGGGTGGTCGCCGCGTCTTCGACGGCATGCATGTCTTCGTGTCGGGCGCGGGCCTGCTTCCGATCCTGCAGACCGGCCTTGGGCCGAAATCGAGCGGCGACGAGGCTCCCACCTTTGCCAATCCGGATTTTCCGGGCGTCAACGACGGGCCGCTCACCATCGGCGAGATCGTCGCCAAGGTCGAGGCGCGCGGCGAAGTCCCGCCGAAGATGATGCTGGTCTCTTCGACCACGGACTTCTACTCGCTGCGCGCTTCGCTCGGCCGCACCGGCGCGTCCGGAAATGCGGATCAGCCGCTGCCCGCCAATGTGCGGATGTACGACATCGCCGGCGCCTCGCATGTGGTCGTCCCGAAGGCGCCGGCCTGCACGATGCCGCCGGGCCGGCTCGATTGGGCGCCGGTGTCGCGCGCGTTGCTGGCGCGTCTCGACGCCTGGGTGAGCCGCAACGCCGCGCCGCCCGCAAGCGAGCTGATGCCGCTCGAGCCCGCGCCCGCCGAGCCGCCCGCGCTGCGCGCGCCGTCGCGGCTTCCCGCCGCGGTGATCCAGGTGCCGAAGCGCGATGCCGACGGCAACGCGCTCGGCGGCGTGCGCGTGCCTGACGTCGCGGTGCCGCTCGGCACCAATGGCGGGCAAAACGCGCCGCAGACATTCAGCTGTTCGCTGGTCGGCTCCTTCTCGCCGTTCGCCGCGACCAAAGCCGAGCGGGAGCGCACGCGGCGACGCGCGGCTGTCGATCGAGGAGCGCTATCACGGCCGCGACGACTACGTGAACCGCGTCCGCATTGCCGCGCAGGATCTCGTCTCGCGCGGACTCCTGCTGTCGGAAGATGCGGCCGTGATCGTTCAGCAGGCCGCGTCCACGACCTTGTTCGCGCCGGCACCTACCAACGATGCGCCGCGGTGAGGGGCGCGTGTCCCTGTCATGGACCGCTCCGCTAACGAAGGCAGACATTCAGCTATTCGATCACTTCGTCGGCGAGCGCGAGCAGCGTCGGCGGAACAGCAAGGCCGAGGGCCTTGGCGGTGGCAAGATTGAGGACCAGTGTGTACTTGGTCGGCTGCTCCACCGGAATATCGGCAGGCTTTGCCCCGCGCAGAATCTTGTCGACATAGTCGGCCGCGCGGCGGAACATGTCGGAGAGGTTCGGCCCGTAGGCCATGAGGCTTCGCGAACGGATCGAACCAGTCGTGCCGATGATGGTTGCCATCCGGGCGCTCAAAGCCAGCGACCCGATGCGGGCATAGTTGGTGTCGGTCAGGGCGTCGCTGGCGACATAGAGCGCCTCGGCACGGCCGGCGAGCGATTCGAAGGTGGCGGCGATATCCTCGGGTCCCCGCAGCTCCATCGGGATGACGTCGAGGCCGCGCGCGCGGGCGGCGGTTTCACATTCCCTCAGCTCTTTCGCGGCGGCAGGGTAGGCGACATTGGCCATGATCGCCAAATGCCGCAATGCCGGGACGATCTCATGCAACATCTGCAATCGCTTGCCGGCGACGTCGGTTCCTTGCAGGGAAAGCCCGGTCACGTTGCCGCCCGGCCGCGACAGGCTGGCGACGAATCCGCTGCCGAGCGGATCGACCGCCACCGGGAAAACGATCGGAATCGTCGAAGTGGCCTGCTTCGCCGCCCCCACCGCGTTGCCGCCGGCGACGATGATGTCGACCCCGCGCTCAACGAACGCTTGCGCGATTGCGGGCGCCTGCTCGTTGCGGCCTTCGGTCCAGCGATATTCGATGGTGATGGTGCGGCCGCTGGTCCAACCGAGCTCGCCCAGCCGCTGCTCGAATGCGGCGATCTGTTCGCGCCATGCCGTGGGCGAGGTGGTCCCGATGAAACCGATGACCGGCACCTTCTGCTGGGCGCGCGCGGACCGCGGCCAGGGAGCGACCGCGCCTCCGAGCAGCGTGATGAAGTCGCGTCGCCTCATGTGCGTTCCCTTCGGTCCAAGGGTCGCACCTTAACACATGGTTCGTCAGCGCGCCGCACTGCGCGTCACTTCAAATTCGTAGACGATGCCGGGGCCGCAGCGCTCCTCACTCCGACTTGTCGACGTTCCAGAACACCGGCGTCGCCGGGCCTTCGAGCACGCCGGACAGCGATTTGCGCCAGGAGGCCGCCACGCGATATTGCCCGACCGGAATGTAGATCACCTGGTCGTAGGCCTCGATCTGGATCTCGGTTGCGATCTTCTTCTGCTCGTCCGGCGATGACGAACGCGCGAAGGCGTCGCGCAGCGCCTCGATCTTCGCATCGTCGGGCCAGCCGAACCAGCCGCCCTTCTTGCCCTTGCCGTTGACCTGCAGATTGACGATCGGATTCATCAGGTCGGCCGCGATCACGTTGGTGAAGAACAAATTCCAGCCGCCCTCCTGCGGCGGCTTCTGGCTGCCGCGGCGGCTGACCACGCTCTGCCAGTCCATCGCCTGCACGTTCACGGTGAAACCGGCCTGGCGCAACAGCTGCGCCGCGACGATCGGCTGCGTCTTCAAGGTCACCACGTCGGTCGGCGCCATCAGCACCACGGGCGTGCCGTCATAGCCGGATTCCTTCAGCAGCTTCTTCGCCTCCGCCATGCCGTTGCCCTTCACCAGCCCGTCGGAGCCGGCAGCGGTCTCCAGCGGCGTGCCGCACACGAACAGCGCGCCGCACAGCACGAAATATTTGTCGTTGCCGACCATCGCGTCCATGAAATCCTTCTGGTTGATGGCCATGAAGGCGGCGCGGCGAACCTTTGGGATTGTCGAACGGCGGGTGCAGGAAATTCATGCGGCCGATCGCCTGGTAGCCGAGCTTGTTCAGCACCTCGACCTTGATCTCCCTGTTGGCCTCGAGCATCGGCAGCAGATCCCACGGCGTGATCTCCAGGAAATCGATGTCGCCGGTTTGCAGCGCGTTCACCGCGGTCTGCGCGTCCGGCATGGTGATCCATTCGACGCGGTCGACCTTTGCGATCTTGCCGCCGGCGGTCCAGCTCGCCGGCTCCTTGCGCGGGACATAATCCTTGTTCTTCTCGTAGACCGCCTTCACGCCGGGCTGGAATTCCGCTGCCACGAACTTGAACGGGCCGGAGCCGATCTGCTCGGGGATTGGCTTGTCGGGCGGCGTCTCGGCGAGGCGCTTCGGCATCATGAAGGGCACGTAGGACGACATCTTGGCGATCGATTCCAGCACGAGGCCGTAGGGCTCCTTCAGCGTCAGCGTGATCGTCCTGGCGTCGGTCGCCTCAATGCTGGCGGTGAAGTCCATGAGCTTCTGGCCCATGCTGTCGACCTTGCCCCAGCGCTTCAGCGAGGCCACGCAGTCCTCCGCGGTGACCGGCGCGCCGTCATGCCACTTCAACCCGTCGCGCAGCGTGAAGGTGTAGATCGAGCTTGTCGTCGGAGACCTTCCAGTCCGCCATCTGCGGCTGGACCTTGAAGCTGGAATCGGTCGCCAGCAGCGTGTCGTAGACCATGTAGCCGTGGTCGCGGGTGATGTAGGCCGTGGTGAAGCCGGGATCGATCACCCGCAGATCGGAATGCATCACCGCGCGGATGGTGTTGGCCGCTTGCGCCGGCATGGCGAGCGCGAGTGCTGCGAGAATGACGGATATCCTGCGCGCGAAGAGAGACATGCGAAGCGCTCCTGCCAATAAGTTCAGCAATAATCCCGGCAGGAGAGGCTATTGCAAATCCCGGACCACGGGAAAGGCAGCACAAGGTCGCATGTCGCGGATTCGCACGGCGCGCAAGCCGGCGTGCAATTGCTGAATTCCGGCGCGAATCCGAAAGATGGTGGCGTGCGCGTCGTGCACGATGCACCTGCCGAAGAAGGAGATCGCGCCATGCGTCAATTGCTCGAGGAATTATACTGGCAAAACCTGCGCGCCAGCGCCAAGGGCATGGGCGCCACGTCCTACGCGCTGCTGGCGGGCATGATTGTATTGCTGATCGTCGTCGCCGTGATGGCGACGCTGGGCTGGGAGAGCGCGGCGGGCACCGATGTGCCGCCGATCGGATACGCCGCGATGGCGGCCGGCATCCTGTTCTCGCTTCTCGTCGGTGTCGGGCTGATGGCGCTGGTGTTTTACTCCAGCCGCGCCGGCTATGACGAGCCGGCGAAGCTGATCGTGCCGGAGCGCGATCCGCCGTCGGAATGAGACACACAACTCCGTGACGCCGCGTAACAATGCGGCTTCACCTTCCGAACTGGATATGAGGCCACGAAAAGTGACCCCTCCATCCCTTAAAAGAAGAAACATCCCCATGATGAACAGACGCAACTTTTCGGCGGCGCTGCTTGCCGGCGCAGCGGCCTCGCTGGTCTCCACCCGCGGCATGGCCGCAACTGCAACCGCACTGAGGGCGCGCAACGTCGTGCTGGTGCACGGACTGTTCGCGGACGGCTCGTGCTGGTCGGAAGTGATTCCGCGCCTGCAGGCGGCCGGGCTCAACGTCACCTCCGTGCAGAATCCGCTGACGACGCTGCCCGAAGCGGTTGCCTCGGCCGAGCGCGTGCTGGCGCGGCAGGATGGCCCGACGGTGCTGGTCGGGCATTCCTTCTCCGGCATGATCGTCACGGAAGCCGGCGTGCATCCGAACGTCTCCGCGCTGGTCTATGTCGCGGCGCGTGCGCCCGATGCGGGCGAGGACTATACGGCGCTCGCCAAGACCTATCCGACGCCGCCGGCAAGTAGCGGCATCGTCTTCGACGGCGACGAAGGACGCCTGACGGAAGAAGCCTTCCTGCGCGATTTCGCGGGCGACCTGCCGCCTGCAAAAGCGAGAGCGCTTTATGCCGTGCAGCAGCCGTTCCACAAGGCGCTGCTCACGGGCAGGACCAGCAACGCGGCGTGGCGATCGAAGCCGAGCTTCTACGCCGTCTCGACCGAGGACCGCACCATCAATCCCGACCTCGAGCGCTTCATGGCCAAGCGCATGGGCGCCAGGACCATCGAGGTGAAAGCGAGCCATCTGGCGCTGATCTCGCATCCCGAGGAGATCGCGGGGCTCATCCTGGAAGCGGCGCAGGTGGGGGCGTGAGCGGCGCAGGTCGCGAAGCCCGGGCGTCGGGCGACTGTTGCCGCCACGACACGACGGGCAGACGAAAACACGCCTTCACGGTCAAATTTCATGCTGAATGCCATACCGGAGAGGCTTTGGCGATTTCCTTTGGCCAAACCGTCACCAGCTGCCTGTTGCGCCATTGGACCATGATCGGCACCGAAATTGTGTTGAGACCGGACTCGTCGAATTGAACCGCGCCGCCAGGCATTGCCTTGCCCAGCCGGCGTCGAAGCGTCCATCATGCAGAGATGCCGTCACTTCCGTCGGCTTCGCGGATTTTGCGCGTTCCATTGCCTGGCAAAGCACGTCGAGACTTGCCGCACTCTCGATGGCCTCGTGCACCATGAAGAAGCCGAAACGCTTGCGGAACTGTTCAGTCATCGCGGGGGCAAGGTCATAGTTCGCAGGCGCGATCGAGAGCACATCTTCCGCAAGCTCGCCCAATCCCTTCTCAAAATCGGGAATGATATATCCGGCGGCGCCGCCGACCACCGGGATCCTGATTTGCTGCTGCCGCATGGAGCGGACGATGAAGAGACTGTCATTCAGATAGGAGAGAGGAAAGACAGCCTGCGCACCGGAGACGCGCAACTTCTCGATAAGCGGTGTGACTGCGGTGACGCCGATCGGATAGGCCTCATCCATCACGACTGTAACGCCGGCTTCCCTTGCGGCTTTGCGCACGCCTCGCGATTGCGCAACGCCATAAGCGGTGTCCTCGTACATGATCGCGATTTTGTCGATTTTGCCGCCGGCCGCTTCCGCGATCGCGAGGGTGTGGTTGACCTGTGCACGGCCAATGACGGACGCCTTTGCCACCATCTGGAAAACGGTTTCCAATCCCCTTCCAGTGATCTCGTCGGCAAACGACATGGTGAGAAAGGGAATATCCGCGCGTGCGGTGATCTCCGAAATCGCCAGTGTCAACGATGATGCGAATGCACCGAGCACTGCCGTAAGCTCGTTCTGGGTGATCAAGCGCTTGGCCACGGCGGCGGCCGCGGCTGGACTCGAGCTTGCGTCTGCTACCACCAGATTCACCTTGGCGCCACCGAGCGCCTTGATGCCGCCTGCTGCATTGATTGCATCGGCGGCGAGTTCAATTCCGTCGCGGCAATTGACGCCGAACTGAGCATTGGCTCCGGACAGCGGCTGAATGACCCCGATGTTGATAGCGGCGCCTTGCGCCAACCCGGAGCGAATGATGCACGGACCTGCAGCGAACGCGGCTATCCCGCCCGCCAGGGCGCCTCGGCGGGTAAGGACTCTGGTAGTCGGTCTTCTCCGTCCCAACATGCCTCTCTCCGCTGCCATTTCGGCAAAACGTCCTGGCGCACCCGCTCATTCTATCACGTCGTCGGCGATGGCAAGGAGGGTCGACGGGATGACCAGACCGAGTGTTTTCGCGGTCTTGTTGTTGACGACCACTTCGAATTTCGTCGGGGCCTGCACCGGCAGTTCACTTGGTTTGCTCCCTCGAAGGATGCGGTCGACGTAAGTGGCGGAACGCTCGAACAGATTGTCGATGTTCGCCCCATAGGAAATCAGACCACCCTGTTCCGCCATGAAGCGATAGCTATAGACCGTTGGCAGACGATATTGCTCCGCCAGGGCGAGGATCAACTGGTAATGAGCCAGAGTGAAAGTATCGGGGAGCAGTACGGCGCCGGCGCCGGGTTCGCGGGCGAGGTCGACGAAGGCGGCTTCAATGTCGTCGTCGTTGTGAACCAGCGCCATCACGACCTTCACCCCGAGGACCGAGGCAGCGGCATCGATCGGACGCAGAAAGTACGAGCCGCCACCAGCCGTCGATTGCGGGTTGAACAAAAATCCAACGCGCTTGAGCCCGGGGGCAATGGTTTTGAGCAACTCCACCCATTTGCCGGTCATCGCGGATTCGACACTTGTGAATCCGGTGATGTTGCCGCCTGGATGTGAGAAGCTTTCGACGAAGCCCTCACCGACGGGGTCGGAAATGGACACGAACAGGATCGGGATATCGCGGGTCTCTCCCCGAAGGGTAGAAACAACGGGGCTTGAGTGCGCGATGATGAGCTCCGGGCGGGACGCAACCAGCTCCCTGGCAAACTGCCACACGAGAACCGGATCGTCGGACGCCAGGCGATAGTCGATCCTGAGATTGTCGCCCTGCCACCATCCAAGCTTACGAAGTCCTTTTTCAAGGGCCGCGATATTGGACAGGGCTTGCGGATCGCCCTTCGATAGTTCCGACAACACGCCGATCCGTCGGGGCGCTCCGTTGGTCTGACCCGCCAGAGCCTCGGGCAACGTCACAGCCGCGACGGCAACCAGCCTGACGAATTCCCGACGTCTCATCCGCCTCACCGAGCCAGCATCGAAAACTTCGGCTATCAGAGCAGGAAAACGAACCCGGCGAAACCACAGGACTGCCTGTTTCTGCGCAAAATCTCCGGGAATCGCGGTGTCGTGCGGGGCCAATGAAGGTGACAGCAACAAGTGTTGCTCCAGCGACACGACGGGCAAAACACTTACGCCTTTCCGAAATTATCCGAAATGTCCAGCCCCTCGCGCAAAAATATATCTCTTTCCGAAATTCGGAAGTTATGATTTAACGAAGCCAGCCCGCCTCGACACGGGGGACGTGATGGCCATTCGTCACCAGACGTGAGGCGGGTTGCGATGGACGCGTTGGGCCGCAAGACGTGCGGCGCGGTGCGTACGGTCAAGCCGTGTGGTTCTGGCTCCCCGATGCTGGAGTCAACCCCCGGGTCAAGAGCCCGGGGGGATGGTGGCTAACAAGCCCGGCACACCAGGAAGAGCACGGAGCAGCCGTAAAACCATTGCGCAGGGAGTGCCGGAGTGATTTCGGCGTACCTGTGTTGGCCTGCGTGCGTCTTTTTCATTTGCACGCAAGGCAGTGGGTGCGGCGTGCACCCGGCATTCCCTGCGCCCTCTGTTTTGAGGGAGCGACATTGGATGCATCACTCGGGCGAAAAACACGCCGCGAGAATGCTTTTGCTTGTCATTGCGAGGAGCGAAGAGCGTAGCCCGGGTGAGCGAAGCGACACCCGGGGACCCGCATATCGCTGCGCTCATGCGGGCTACATGCTGTCACGCCCGGCAACGACACCGAACAAGGATTGTCGCCTCCTTGTCGCACGGCGCTGCTATCGCCAACCCCAGTGTTAACGGCGTGATTCGTGCCGAAAGCCGCGCAAAGACGGCCGTTCGGAAGGGGTACTTTGGGGTTCATCGCACTGTCATGCGAATCTGTTAGGGGCGCTGCGTATGGGAAGTGACTCAGTAAGCGAAGACAGCCCGGACCGGCGCTTTCGCACCCTGTTTATCTCCGACGTGCATCTCGGAGCCCGCGGCTCGCAAGCCGACCGATTGCTCGATTTTCTCCGCATCCACGACGCCGACGTGATCTACCTGGTCGGCGACATCGTCGACGGCTGGGCGCTGAGCTCGAACTGGTACTGGCCGCAATCGCACAACGACTTCGTGCAGAAGCTGCTGCGTAAAGCGCGAAAAGGCGCCAAGGTGATCTACGTCCCCGGCAATCACGACGAGTTCCTGCGCAAATATTACGGCACGCATTTCGGCGGCATCGACGTGGTCGAGAACACCGTGCATTTGGGCGCCGACGGCAAGCGCTATCTCGTGATCCACGGCGACATCTTCGACCTCGTGGTGCAGAACGCGCGCTGGCTCGCCCATCTCGGCGACAAGGCCTACGACTTCGCGATCCAGATGAACCGCTTCGTCAACTTCTTCCGCCGCCTGTTCGGCGTGCCCTATTGGTCGCTGTCGCAATGGGCCAAGCTGAAGGTGAAGAAGGCGGTCAACTATATCGGCGCGTTCGAGGCGACGCTGGCGAACGAGGCGCGCCGCCACGGCTGCGACGGCGTGATCTGCGGCCACATCCATTATGCGACCATCCATGACGAGCACGGCATCCGCTACATGAATTGCGGCGACTGGGTGGAGAGCTGCACGGCGCTGGCCGAGCACGAGGACGGCACCTTCGAGATCATCATTTGGGCCGATCCGCAGCGGCGTATCGCGCCGGTGCCGGAGATCGCCGCGCGGGCCGCCTGAACTCGGAGCAATTGGCGGCTTGCCCGGCTATTACGAGCCGCGATAGAACTCCGATATGACTGATATGACCAAACTGCCGGTCAATGCGGCCGATATCGAGCTGGCCGCGACCGTGATCGCGCCTTACGCCGTGCGCACGCCGCTGCTCTCGAACCCCGCGCTCGACGCGCGCGTCGGCACGCGCGTGTTCCTGAAGCCGGAGCTGCTGCAGCGGACCGGCTCGTTCAAGTTCCGCGGTGCCTTCAACAAGCTGTCGTCGATCCCCAAAGCGCGCCGCGCCGGCGGCGTGGTCGCGTTCTCCTCCGGCAATCATGCGCAAGGGGTGGCTGCGGCAGCGCAGATCCTCGACATGAAGGCGACCATCGTGATGCCGTCGGATGCGCCGGCGTCCAAGCGCGAGCGCACCAAATCCTATGGCGCCGAGGTCGTGCTCTACGATCGCGACAAGGAAGACCGCGAGGCGATCGCACAGGGTATCGCGGAGAAGCGCGGCGCGACCCTGGTGCGGCCTTATGACGATCCCTTCGTGATCGCGGGCCAGGGCACCGTGGGCCGCGAGATCGCCGAGGACATGGCCGCGCTCGGCGTTGCGCCTGATATCGTGGTGGCGCCGGCCTCCGGCGGTGGCCTGATCGCGGGCGTTGCGACCGCGGTGAAGACGCGATTTCCGCAACGCGCAGTTGATCGTGGCCGAGCCCAAAGATTTCGACGATCACACCCGTTCGCTGCGCGCGGGAAAACGCGAGCCGCACGCCTACGAGGGCCGCACCATCTGCGATGCGCTGATGGCCTCGATCCCGGGCGAGCTGACGTTTGCGATCAACAGCAAGCTGCTGTCGCATGGCGTCACCGCATCCGACGACGAAGTCGGTGCCGCGATGGCGTTTGCGTTCCGCGAATTGAAGCTGGTGGTCGAGCCGGGCGGGGCGGTTGGATTGGCCGCGCTGCTGTCGGGCAAGATCGAGGCGCGCGGCAAGACCGTCGTGATCGTGCTGTCCGGCGGCAATGTCGATGCGGATTTGTATGCGAAGCTGATTGCGTGAAGTGGTCTCGTCATTGCGAGGAAGCGGAGCGACGAAGCGATCCAGTAGCCCGCATGAGCGAAGCGATATGCGGGCTGGATTCTTCGCGGGTGTCGCTTCAGCTCACCCGGGTTACGCCTCGTAATGACGGCCAAACGATTGATTGATGATTGAAGTGTTGAATGCGGCAGAAGCCGCACTACGAAAAGAACGCGATCTTCTCGGCCTGGGTCATGCGCCGGATCGGCGCCAGCGGATCGTTGGCGGACGTCTTCGGCCGCGTCACGAGGCCGGTCGCAAGGATCGTGGCGCCGAGCGAGGGCTCAGGTTCAGGCGCGACGGACGGCGCGGGTTGCTGCACGATGACCGGTTCGGGAACGCTCGCGGCTGGTGCCGCTTCCACCGGCGGCGGCTCGGCCGACGCGACCGACGGCTCGATGTGCATTTGCGGCTCGGCGGCGTTGTCCTGCGGCTCCGGAGCGATGAACGCGTCGTCGATCTCATCTGGATCGGGCGCGGCCATCTCGAGCGCGACCCGATCGAGCATGGCCTCGTCATAGAGTTCGGCTTCGTCGGCCGGCGCGCCGGCGGGTTCGGCCATCGCCACGGGTTCGTCGACGACCGCCATGACTTCCGGTGCAGGCGCCGCTCCCGCAATGTCGGCGAAGGCCGCGATGCTCGTCTTGATCTTGTCGAAGGCCTCGCGCAGCGCGGCGCGCGGATCGGCCGCGGCGATTGTCTCGCAACCGGCCTCGATCGCACCGACTTGCGAATCGAGCAGATCGCAGATCCGGCCATCGGCGCCGATCTCGCGCCAGCGCCAGGAAATCTCCTTGATGATGCGCGCACCCTTGCGGATGGGGCTAAGGCTCTCTTCCAGCCCGAGTGTGTCGAGCGCGGCGGACGCGGTCTGCTCGGCTGCGCCAACGGCACTGCCGATCGCGGCCAGCATCTCCGGCCGCTTGTCCTCGGGCGGCGGCGGAGCTTGCCGCTGCTGCGCGAGCGTTTCCTCGATCTTGGCGACCGCATCCAGCACCATGCGCGTATCGGCATTGCGGTTACGCCTGGCGTATTCGTCGAGGAACCAGCGCCCGCGCGCCGTCTCCATGAAGGCCTCGCGGATCGCCTCATAGTCCTCCTCGCCCGGCAGGCTTGCGCGAGCCGAGATCGGCGACAGGGCGAAGGCTTGGTTGGCCATGGCAGACTCGATTGGCGCGCAAATCACCGCGCGTTGCCTGTACGATCACCAGAAAGCAGACCGAATCGCAATTGAATTGATGTCGGGCGAATCACAAATCCCCACCGCGTCGGCCGCCAGGCGATTTGCTGGCCCGCTTGCGCTGGTCTATTCCACCGGCTTCGGGCTGGTCGGCACCCATTTGCCGTACTTCCCGCTGTGGCTGAAGGCGGTCGGCGTCGATGCGTCCTGGATCGGCATCATCACCGCCGTTCCCGCGGTGACGCGCTTCACCGTGCTGCCCTTCGTCACAGGCTTTGCCGAGCGGCGGCATGCGCTGCGCGGCGCAATCATGGTCACGGCCTTTGCCACCGTGATCGGGCTTGCCATCACAGGCACGCAGCATCTGCCGCTCCTGATCCTGATCGCCTATGCGGCGACCTGCTGCCTGTGGACGCCGATGGTGCCCTTGATCGACGCCTATGCGCTGCGTGGCGTCACCCAATACGGTCTCAAATATGGACCGTTGCGGCTGTGGGGCTCGGCGGCCTTCATCGCCACCGCGCTGGCCTGCGGTCAGTTGCTCGATGTCATCTCGGCCAGACACCTGATCTGGCTCATCGTCGGCATGGCCTCGCTCGGCGCGCTCGTGAGTCTCCACCCTGCAGCCGCTCGGTGCCATCAAGACCGTGCCAACGGCGCATCACGGCGCTGGCCGGCTGCTGCGCGATGGCGGCTTCCTCGCCATCATCCTCACCTCGGCGCTGATCCAGAGCAGCCATCAGGCCTATTACATCTTCGCCTCCATCGCCTGGCAGCAGGAGGGTTTCGGTGGCCTCACCATCGCGGGCCTGTGGGTGCTCGGCGTGCTCGCCGAGATCGTGGTGTTCGCGGCCTCGCCGCGATTTACGCTACGGCCAGCGACGCTGGTGGTGATCGCAGCACTCACCGCGGTCGCGCGCTGGGTGATCACGGCGCAGGCGCCGCCGATCGGAATCCTCGCGCTGGTGCAATTGATGCACGGCCTGACCTTCGGACTGACGCAGGTCGGCACCATGGGGCTGATGGTGCATCACGTGCCGCCTCACATCATGGCGCGCGGGCAGGGGTTCCTCGCGGGCTGCTCCGGCATCGTCGCGAGCAGCGTCTCGATCCTGACAGGCGCGGTCTATGCGCGTTACGGGCAGGGCGTCTACTACGTGATGGCGGGACTCGCTGGCACCGGCGCGCTCGTGATGTGGTCGGCGCGGACGAGGCTCGCTCAGCCCCAGAGCGAAGGCTCCGGCGGATGAACCAGGCTGCCGTCATAGCGCAGGCCGTTGTCGCGATCGCGCGCCAGCAGCAGCGGTCCGTCGAGATCGACTATACGCGCCATCGGCGCCAGCAGCATCGCCGGCGCCATGGCAAGCGAGGTCGCAACCATGCAGCCGACCATGATGTCGAAGCCGAGCGCTTTCGCCGCATCCGCCATCGCCAGCGCCTCGGTCAGGCCGCCGGTCTTGTCGAGCTTGATGTTGACGGCGTCATAGCGTCCGCGCAAAGCCGTCCAGCGATTTGCGGTCGTGCACGCTCTCGTCCGCGCACACTTTCACCGGCCGACGGACGCGCCCGAGCATGTCGTCCCATCCGGCCGGCAGCGGCTGCTCCACCAGGGTGACGCCGGCCTCCGCGCAGGCCGCGAGGTTGCGTTCGAGGTCGGACGGCGTCCATGCCTCATTGGCATCGACGATCAATTCGGAATTGGGCGCGGCCTTGCGCACTGCGGCGATCCGCTCGCCGTCGCCATCGCCGCCGAGCTTGATCTTGAGCAGCGGCCGGTGCGCGGCCTTCGCGGTCGCCTCCGCCATCGCGGTCGGGCGAGCCCAGCGAAATCGTATAGGCGGTGGTGCAGGGGTTTGGCGCGGGACGTCCCAGCAAGTCCCACGCGCGGCGTGCGGCCCGCTTGGCTTCGAGGTCGATGAACGCACAATCCAGTGCATTGCGGGCGGCGCCCGCAGGAAGCGTCGCCTGCAGCGCCTGCCGGTCGAGCCCGCCGGCCACCGCTGCGCTCAATCCCTGCAACGTCTTCAGCGCCTGTTCGGGTGTGTCGCCGTAGCGGGGATAGGGCACGCATTCGCCGCGCCCGCGATGGCTGCCGTCGCTGACTTCGGCCACCACGACCACGGCCTCGGTCTTGGCGCCCCGACTAATGGTGAAGGAACCGGCGATGGGGAAACGCTCGATTCTTGCGGCAAGCATTGGCGGTTTGGCGGAAGTCATTTTAATATCAGGCGATTTTTGAACCGCGCGCTTGCCCGGCGCAACCAACTATGGCTGGTTAGAAGGATGGACGCTAGCTTGGCAGTTTCCTTATCCGCAAATGCGGGGCCGCGGCCGTGAACGGCGACCCGACCCTGGAACGGATTGCGCAAGGCAACGGGCTCGCGCTCTGTGCCGCCGGCCCGTGGATTGCGCGCTTCGCCACCTCGCTGGAGACGATGGTTGCGGATGCGGAGAAGCTTGCCGGCAGTCGGCCCAATATCTTCATCGACGTTTCGCAAATCTCGCGGCTCGACACTTTCGGCGCCTGGCTGATCGAGCGGCTACGCCGCAGCCTGACCCAGGGCGGCATCGAGGCCAAGATCGCGGGGCTGTCGGCGAACTATGCCACCCTGGTCGACGAGGTCCGCCGCGTGAAGGGCACGCCGGCCCCCGAGCGATCGGCGGTGACGATCACCGGCATGCTCGATCAGGTCGGCCGCACTGTCGTGGGGATCGGCGGGACCTTCATCGAATTGATCGACATGCTCGGCGCGGTGCTGGCGGCGAGCGGGCGCGTGCTGATCCATCCCAGTAATTTCCGCCTGACCTCGACCGTGCATCATCTGGAGCAGGTGTGCTGGCGCGCGGTGCCGATCATCGTGCTGATCACTTTCCTGATCGGCTGCATCATCTCGCAACAGGGCATCTTTCATTTCCGCAGGTTCGGCGCCGACATCTTCGTGGTCGACATGCTGGGCGTGCTGGTATTGCGCGAGATCGGCGTGCTGCTGGTGGCGATCATGGTCGCCGGACGCTCGGGCAGCGCCTATACCGCCGAGCTCGGCTCGATGAAGATGCGCGAGGAGATCGACGCGCTGCGCACCATGGGCTTCGATCCGATCGAGGTCCTGATCCTGCCGCGCATGCTGGCGCTGGTCATCGCGCTGCCGATCCTGGCCTTCCTCGGCGCGATGGCCGCGCTCTATGGCGGCGGCCTCGTCGCCTGGCTCTATGGCGGCGTCGATCCCGAAGCATTCCTGCTGCGCCTGCGCGATGCGATCTCGATCGACCATTTCACGGTCGGCATCATCAAGGCGCCTGTGATGGCCGCGGTGATCGGCATTGTCGCTTGCGTCGAGGGTTTGGCGGTGCAGGGCAGCGCCGAGTCGCTCGGCCAGCACACCACAGCTTCGGTCGTGAAAGGCATCTTCTTCGTCATCGTCATGGATGGCGTGTTCGCCATCTTCTTTGCCGCGATCGGGATGTGACCATGGCGCTGCAGCCACAAGCGATCTCCGACGCGATCATCCGGGTGCGCGACATCACCGTGCAGTTCGGCAATACCCGCGTGCTCGACGGGCTCAATCTCGACGTCCGGCGCGGCGAGATCCTCGGCTTCGTCGGCCCCTCCGGCGCCGGCAAGTCGGTGCTGACGCGGACCATCATCGGCCTGGTGCCGAAGGTCGCCGGCCGCATCGAGGTGTTCGGCGTCGATCTCGATGCCGCCGACACCGCCGCGCGCCGCGCGGTGGAGCGGCGCTGGGGCATCCTGTTCCAGCAGGGCGCGCTGTTCTCCTCTCTGACGGTGCGTCAGAACATCCAGTTTCCGGTGCGCGAATATCTCAACGTCTCGCAGCGGCTGCTCGACGAGATCATGGTGGCGAAGCTCGTGATGGTCGGCCTGCGGCCGGAGGTCGCCGACCGCTTTCCGTCGGAACTGTCGGGCGGCATGATCAAGCGCGTGGCCCTGGCGCGCGCGCTCGCGCTCGATCCGGAACTGGTGTTCCTGGACGAGCCGACCTCGGGGCTCGATCCGATCGGCGCCGGCGACTTCGACGAACTGGTGAGGACGCTCCAGCGCACTTTGGGCCTGACCGTTTTCATGGTAACCCACGATCTCGACAGTCTTTATACCGCTTGCGACCGCATCGCCGTTTTAGGGAACGGCAAGATCATTGCCGCAGGATCGATCGCCGACATGAAGGCATCGCAGCATCCCTGGCTGAAACAGTATTTCAACGGCAAACGCGCCCGCGCTGTCGTGAGCGCGTAACCGGAGCAATTTATGGAGACCCGCGCGAACTATGTGCTGATCGGCGCCTTCACCCTGGCGGTGATCGCGGCGGCATTCGGCTTCGTGCTGTGGTTCCAGAGCCTGCACACCACCAAGGCGCGCGGACCGCTTGCGCGTGATCTTCGAAGGCCCGGCCTCGGGCCTGCGCAACGGCGGCAGTGTCAATTTTAATGGTATCCGGATAGGGGAAGTCATCTCGGTCAAACTCGACAATCCGCGTCGCGTTGTCGCGCTCGCCATGGTCGAGAACACCGCGCCGCTGCGCAAGGACACCCTCGTCGGCCTGGAATTCCAGGGGCTGACCGGCGTCGCCGCGATTTCGCTCAAGGGCGGCGAGGAGGCAGCACCCGCGGTGCCGCTCGACGAAGACGGCATTCCCGTGCTGACCGCCGATCCGAACAAGCTGCAGGACGTCACCGAGGCGATCCGCGCCACCCTGCAGAACGTCAACAAGGTGGTCGCCGACAATCAGGAGTCGGTGAAGAACTCGCTGCATAATCTCGAAACCTTCACCACGTCGCTGGCGCGCAATTCCGAGCGCATCGACGCCATCATGGGGCGTGTCGACGGCGTGATGGGCAAGGCGGACAATCTGATGCTCGGGTTGAATTCGCTGGCCGGCGGCAAGGACGGCGGCGAGCTGTTCCTCACGGTGAAGTCGATCCGCGAACTCGCCGAAGACTTCGACAAACGGTCGGGCGCGCTGATGTCCGACGGCCGCAAGACGCTCGGCGACATCAGCCGCGCCGTGAACAATTTCGATCGCAACCCGACCCGCGTCATCTTCGGCGCCAGCAACGGCGCGCAACAGCCGACCGAAGCGCCACAGCAAACGCCGCCGCCAAGGCAAGCCGCGCCAGCGGCCAGCGGACAGAAGCGGCAGTAGCCCAAAACAAAACGGAGGCCGCGAGGCCTCCGTTCGCTATTCGTCACTCGCTATTCGCGTCTCATCCCAGCCGGCCCGCCGCATGCGCGAGCAGGGTGTAGACCAGACCGGTTTCCGAGGTGAGGTGGTTGCGCAGCGCCTGCGGCCCGCGATCCTCGCGCGCCACCTCGTCGAGCAGCCGCTCGAACTCGGTGATGTAGCGGTCGACCGTCTGCTTGAAGCCGCGGTCGGCGCGGTACTTGCGGGCGACCTCGTCGAACGCCTTCTGGCCGGCCGGCGTGTACAGGCGCTTTGAGAACGCCTTGCTCTCGCCGCGCTGGTAGCGGTCCCACATCTCGGCCGCGAGGTTTCTGTCCATCAGCCGGCCGATGTCGAGCGACAGCGACTCCAGCGGATTGCCACCGCCCTGTTGCGGCGGGCGACCGCCGCGCTGCGGCGGGGGAGGCGGATTTCCGCCGGCATCGGTGCGGCTCAACAGATCGGAGAGCCAGCCATCGGAGTTGGCGGGGCTGACCGGCGGCGCCTCGGCGCGGCGCGCGGTCGGCATGCCCAGATCCGGCGGCGGCAGGCTGGACGCACTGCCCGCGTCGCGCATGCGCACGTCGCCGCGGCCGCCGGCGGTCGCCATCACCGGCTCCTCCTGGCGCTGCACGCTGCGGCGTCCGGTCGAGACCACGTCCAGTCCGCGGCCGTGATGGGCCACGATCCGGTTGAGCTCGGCCAGCGCCTCGATCTGGTCGACGATCACCTTGCGCATCTGCGCGGTGCTCTCGGCGGCCTCCTGCGGCATTTCCAGCACGCCACGGCGCAACTCGTTGCGGGTGGCCTCGAGCTCGTGATGCATCTCGCCCGCCATCTGCTTCATGCTCGCCACGAGGTTGGCGAACTTCTCGGCGGACTGCTTGAACATCGCATCCGCCTCGTCGGTGGTCTGGCGGTAGATCTCGTGCATGGAGTCGACGGTCTGCTGATGCTCCTGCTCCGAGGCGATGCGCACCGCCTCGAACTGACGGCTGATCGCGGCAGAGCCAGCGCCCGCGGTTTCGGCCACCACGCGCGCAATGTCGCGCGCGCGCTCCTCGGCGGCGGCGAGCGATTCATCCAGGAGGCTGGTGAAGCGCGACAGCCGCTGATCGAGATCGGTAGTGCGCAGGTCGATGGTCGTGACCAGCGATTCCAGCGTCGCCTTGCGCTCATTGACGGAGGTCGTCGTCGAGCGGTTGGCTTGCTCGACCATGCCGGCCGCATCGACCAGCGTCTTGCCATGCGCCTCGAAGTGCGTCGACAGCGAGTTGAGGTCTTCCAGCGCCTTCGACGTCTTGTCGTTGAAGATGCCGAGCTGGTCTTCCAGCGTCTGGGTCGCCGTGCCGTTGCGGGTGGTGACGTCGTTCATGGCCGAGACGAAGTCGGCCACCCGCGTCACCAGCGCGCGCTCCAGCGAGTTCAGGTTGTCGTGGGCGCCGGTCAGCACTTCCTGCAACAGGATGTTGCCCTCGCGCAGCCGCTCGAACAGCGCCACCGTGTCGGTCCGCAGGATCTTGCTGGTCTCCTGCATCTCGGTGACGGCCTGGATCGAGACCTGGCGCGACTGCTCGATGGCGGTCTTGGAGGACTGCTCGAGGTCCTTCAGCGACTTGCTGATGGCACCGGTGGCAAGCTCGCCCGCCGAGGTGATGGTGCGCGCGACGTCGGAGCCGTTGCCCATCAGCGTGTGAGAGAACGCCTGACCGCGCGTCTCGATCGACTTCAGCGCATCGGTGGTGACGCGGTCGATCTCGATCGTGAGCTGGCTGGTCTTGGCGCTGATCGCTTCGACCAGCGAGCCGCGCTTGCCGTCGATCATCTGCGACAGGCGATCGGTTTGCTGCTGCACGAAGCCGACCATCTCGTTGGTCTTGCCGCTCATCGCCGAATTGAAGCTCTGGCCGGCGGCGAGCACCGAGCGCTCGATGTCGGTCGACGTCGTCTTCACCTTGGCGGTGACTTCGTTGGAAGCGTTGATCAGCGCGTTCTGCGCGTTGGTCGCGCTGACCTGGATGTTGTCGGTGGTGTTGCCGGTGACGGATGCGAGCGAGCGCTCGATGTCGGTCGAGATCGCCTTGATCTTGCTCGCGGCATCGCCCGCGGTCGATGCGAACGAGCTTTGCGCCTCGCGGGCACTGTTGAGGATCGCGGCGGCCGTGTCGGCACCCGCGGCCGACAGCGTACGTTCGACGTCGGAGGCCAGATTCTTGACGTGACCGGCGGCATCGGAAGAGGCCGTGACCAGCGTGGTCTGGGTTTCGCGCGCGCTGTTGAGGATCGATGCGGCAGCGTCGGCACCCGCGGACGACAGCGTGCGTTCGACGTCCGCAGCAAGCTGCTTGACGTGGCTGGCGGCATCGGAGGAGGCCGTGACCAGCGTGTTCTGGGTTTCACGCGCGCTGTTGAGGATCGCGGCGGCAGTGTCGGCGCCGACGGCCGTCAGCGTGCGCTCAACGTCGGCGGCAAGCGACTTGACGTGGCCTGCGGCATCGGACGAAGCCGTGACAAGCGTGTTCTGGGCCTCGCGCGCGCCGGTCACGATGGACTCGGCCGTGGCAGTGCCCGAGATCGAGAGCGAGCGCTCGATATCGGTCGCCAGCGTCTTGACCTGGTTGGCGACCTCGGTGGACGCGTTGAGCAACGTGCTCTGTGCGTCGCGGGCGCCCGCCGTGATGGCCTCGGCCGTCGCGGTGCCCGCGATCGACAGCGAGCGCTGCACGTCGGCAGTGAGCGTCTTGACGTGGGCTGCCGCCTCCGACGAGGTGTTCACCAGCGTGTTCTGGGCGTCGCGGGCGCCGGCGGTGACTGCTTCGGCGGTCGCGGTGCCGGCCATGGTCAGCGAGCGCTGTACATCGGCGGTGAGTGTCTTGACATGGGCGGCTGCTTCCGAAGAGGCGTTGACCAGGATGGTCTGTACCTCGCGGGCGCCGGCCAGCACGGTGGCCGAGGTCGACGAACCGGCGGCGGTGAGCGACCGCTCGATTTCTCCCGACAGCGTCTTGATCTGGTCGGCGGCATCGGTCGATGCCGTCACGAGCGTGGCCTGCGCATCGCGCGCGCTGGTGAGAATGGTGTTGGCTGCACCCGTTCCGACCGCGGTGAGGGCGCGTTCGACTTCCGAGGAGGTCAGCTTCAGCTGCGCACCGACATCCGAGGAGACGCCGAGCAGAGCCTGCTGGGCGGTACGCGCGCCGGTCTGGATCGTCTCGCTGGTGTTGACCACGAGATTGGTGAGCGAGCGCTCGGCATCCTCGACATGGGACTTGATGCCGGCGGACAACAGTTCCGCGCGCGCCATCAGGTCGTCGCTGGCCTGGCGGCCGCTGCTCTCGATGCGGCCGGCCACGGCTTCGACGCGCGAGCCGAGCAGGTCCTCGAACTGGGTGACGCGGATGTCGATGTCGTTTCCGACGGCGCCGACCTTGGTCTCGATGCCCTGGTGGATCTCCTGGAATCGCGCGGTGATGGTGTCGGACAGATGTTCGCTGCGGCCGTTGATGGTCTCGGTGACGGCGGCGATGCGGCGGTCGACGGCGTCGACCGCTTGCGCGGTGCCCTCGGTCAGCGAGGAGGTGAGGCGGCCGAGCCGCTGGTCGAGCGACTGGATCACCTGCGCGGCGTGGTCGGTCATGGTCGACGCCAGCGCGCCGATCCGCGTGTCGATGGTTTCCGTCACCGACTTCGAGCGGGTGTCGAAGGTCTGCTCGATCGCCTTCGCGCGCGTATCGAGCGTCTGTTCGATCGCCTTGGAGCGCGTCTCGAACGTCTCGTCGATCGATTTCAGCTTGCTGTCGAGCGAGGTGTCGAGATGCTCGACCCGGCCACGCAGCGTGGTCTCGAATTGCGCAAGGCGCTGGTCGAGGGCGCCGGTGATCTCGCCGCCGTTCGAGGTGAGGCGGGTATCGAAATTGTCGACATAGCTCTTCAGCGACTCGGAAATGTCCTGGGTGCGCTGGCCGAGACGGTCGACGATCTCGCCGCCGAACGTCTTCACGGTACGGTCGAACTCGGAGATGTGGCGCGTGATCAGCGCGCCCAGCGTGCCGGAGTCGCGGGCGAACTTCTCCGCGAGCTCCGCGCCCTGGTTCTTCACCAGTTCGTCGAAGGCGCTCATCTGCAGCGACAGTGTGTCGTGCGCGGTCTCGGTCTGGCCGACCACCTTGGCCACCAGCGAATTGACGGTGACGTCGAGCGCGTCGCTCGCCTTGTCGCCGGAGGAGAGGATGCGGGTCGCAAGGCGATTGCCGGCCTCGTCGATCTTGGTGACGAGGTCGGTAGAGCGCAGCTCGAGTTCGAGCAGCAGCGAGTCCGAAGAGTTCTTCAGGGAGTCGTGGACCTGTTCGGTGCGGTCGGAGATGCCGTCCACGATGGTGGAGGAGCGCGTCTCGAACTCGCCGGTGATGCGGTCGATGCGGTCGTTCAGCATCTCGTGGACGCGGTCGGCGAGGTCGACGAACTCGTCGTGGACGTGGCCGGTCTTGAAGTTGAGGCTGGTGGTCAGCCGCTCGGAGGCGTCGAGCACGGCGCGGGTGGTCTCCGCGCTGGCTTCCTCGAGGCGGTCGAGCAGGTCGCCGCCGCGCTCGCCGAGCGCCAGGATCATGTTGTCGCCGGCATTGGACAGCGCCGAGGTGATGTGGGCGCCGCGCTCTTCCAGCGCGCTGGTGATGCTTTTCGCGACCTCGTCGACGCGGGAGGCGATCGCATCCGAGATCAGCGCGATGTCGTGACGCAGGTCGATCTGCACGCCCGAGATGGCGCTGCGCACCTGCTCGGCCTGGCCGACCAGGTTGTCGCGCTGGTGCGCGATGTCCTGCAACAGCGCGCGGATACGCACTTCGTTGTCGGTATAGGCGCGTTCCAGCGCCGAAACTTCGTTGGCGACCAGCGATTCCAGCTCGCCGGCGCGCGCGATCGCGCGCTCGATGCCGTCGCCCATCGCCGCGACTTCGCGGCGGATGGCCTGGCCGACCGTCACCATGGAGTCGCTTGCGGAGGTCTCGGGATCGGAGAAGCGCATCGCGACCTGCGCCATCGACTGCGCGATCATGCGCAATTCCTGGCCGCGCCAGGCGAGGCTCGCGAGGAAATAGAACAGGAGCACCGGCGCGAAGAACAGCGCCGCGAGGCCGGCGATCACGAGTACGCCGCCCGGGCCCTGGCCGATCGAAGCCTGCAGCGAGGGCCAGAAGGTGGCGGTCAGAAGCGCACAGCCGATCAGCCAGACGACGCCGAACAGCGAGGCCAGCGTGTAGACGCTGCGCGCGGGCCGGCCCTTCTGGATCGCCTGCAGCATCTGACCGATGGTTTCGCGGTCGTCATTGGCGGGGCGGCGCGATGAGGTGCGCGGCTCCTCGATCTGCTCGAACATCGGCCGCTCGGGCGTGCTCGGGCGCATGTCGAAAGTGGGTTCATCGAATGTCGGCGCTGGAGGCGGCGCGACCTCGTCGCGAGTGGATGCACGCGCGCCATCCGCATTGTTGTCGCCGCTGATATTCAGGGCTTCCTGAATGGCAGAAAGCGCCACTTCGGTCGGATCTTTGACCTTTTTGGGATTGTTCGCCATGTCAGCCTGAGCCCTCTACTTTTACGCATCCCCGTCGGGCCTTGCGCGAGCGCCACCCGCGCAAAACACCAGCCGGCATCATGCAATTCAGCCCAAGCGCGGCCACTTTCGCCGCCTTGTCCGTGATGCCGGAAAAACATCCTATTGGTTGAGCGATACGAATGAAATGGCCGCGATTAAGACAATCTTAATCATCGTTAATAGCAGACGGCGTTAAAGCATTAATGGTGCACAGGTTTCTTGCGGGAACCGGCAAATTGCGGCGACTCTTGGCCGAAAACAAGGCGAAGAACGGGCGGGTACGTCAAACGTTCCCTTAACCATCTTTGTGTTTGGCTGGTCGAACCCGCGCTGTCTGCGACGGGAAAACAGGACGCCAGCCGCGCCATCATGCCGCTTCACGCACAACGGATCGAATGGATGCCATCTCCGCCGCTCGCCCCCGATGATGGTCCGATCGATCTCGCGCATCTGGCGCGAATGACGCTCGGCGATGCCGCCCTCGAGCGCCAGGTGCTCGGCATGTTCGCAAGCCAGGCCATGAGCCTGATCGCACAAGCTCGCGGCGCTGCCGGCCGAGGCGGGCGCATTGGCGCATACGCTGAAGGGTTCGGCGCGCGCCATCGGCGCGTTTCGCGTCGCCGAATGCGCCGAGGCGCTGGAGGCTGCGATCAGGCAGGGCGAGAACCCGGCGAAATGCCAGATCGAGCTCAAGGCGGCGGTGGCCGACGCGCGCGCCGCGATCGACACGCTGCTGCAGCGGTCGTAGGGGCCTTCGGCCTTCCCGGGACATTGCCGGATTCCATGTGTCCGGGCGCTAGCCTTGGCCGGGTCGACCCGTTATAGGACAGCCCGGACCTCCCTCTATTTCTCCCCGCATTACGAGCGAACATGGCCAAGATTACCTTTGTCGACCATACCGGCGAATCCCGCAGCATCGACGTCGAGAACGGCGCCACCGTCATGGAAGCGGCCATTCGCAATTCCATTCCCGGTATCGAGGCCGAATGCGGCGGCGCCTGCGCCTGCGCGACCTGCCATGTCTATGTCGACGAAGCCTGGCGCGAGAAGGTCGGCTCGCCCTCGCCGATGGAAGAGGACATGCTGGATTTCGGCTTCGACGTGCGGCCGAACTCGCGGCTGTCGTGCCAGATCAAGGTCAGCGACGAACTCGACGGTCTCGTGGTGTCGACGCCCGAACGGCAAGCCTAAAACTTCGGCTGAACGATCTCGACGCCGCGGCGCAGCCAGGGCTGAAACGCCGCGACGATCCCGGGCGTGAGCGGCATCGGCTTGTGGCTCACCGCATCGATCAGGACGCTGACCGATTTCGCCGATGCCACGCATTTGCCTTCGGAGAAAACCACCTGGTCGAACGTCACCGACGTGCGTCCGAATTTGACCAGCCCCAGTCCCATCTCGATCTTGCCCGGCCAGCGCAACTGGGCGCGGAAATGCATGTCGAGCCGCACCATCATCCAGGACAGGCCCTGCGGCATCAGGCCTCTGGCATGGTCCTTCACCAGCGTGACGCGGCCGGTCTCGAAATAGCTGGCGTAGACGGCGTTGTTGACGTGCTGGTTCGGATCGAGATCGGCGTAGCGCACGTTGTCCGATATCCGATAGGGAAAATCTTCCAGGCGCGGCTCGGCGTCCGAACGTAACGGTGCATTCACGAGGCGGTCTCCAAAAAATCCTTCTTGTTACAACCGGTTTGAGCGCGCTCCGGCAAGGGGTTGCCGGCAGCCTAGCTGGCGGCCATTTATGGGCTTTCCTCTCGGGCGTCCGCCTTGGCTAGACAGGCGGGCGCCCGAACGGCTCCCTCCCGGGCAACCAATTGAAAAGAAGCGATATGAGCGAAGCGATCAAAACCGATGTGCTGATTATTGGCGCGGGTCCGTGCGGACTGTTCGCCGTGTTCGAACTGGGCCTGCTCGACATGAAGGCGCATCTCGTCGACATCCTCGACAAGATCGGCGGCCAGTGCGCCGAGCTCTATCCGGAGAAGCCGATCTACGACATTCCCGGCATTCCCTTCGTCACCGGCGCAGGGCCTCACCGATGCGCTGATGGAGCAGATCAAGCCGTTCAATCCGACCTTCCATCTCAACGAGATGGTCGAGAAGATCGAGAAGATCGGCGATCCCGGTTTTCGCGTCACCACCGACGGCGGCAAGGTGTTCGAGTGCAAGGTGGTGGTGATCTCCGCGGGCGGCGGCTCGTTCCAGCCGAAGCGCCCGCCGGTGCCGGGCATCGAGGCCTATGAAGGCACCTCGGTGTTCTATTCCGTGCGCAAGATGGAGCAATTCCGCGACAAGGATCTCCTGATCGTCGGCGGCGGCGACTCCGCGCTCGACTGGACGCTCAACCTGCATCCGATCGCCAAGCGCGTGACGCTGCTGCACCGGCGCGACGATTTTCGCGCAGCACCGCACAGCGTCGAGCAGATGCGCGCGCTGGTCTCCTCCGGAAAGATGGAATTGAAGATCGGCCAGGTCACCGCGCTCGAAGGCGAAGCCGGCAAGCTGCGAGGCGCCACCATCAAGGCCAACGACAATTCGGTCTCGCAGATGACCTGCGATACCATGCTGCCGTTCTTCGGACTGACCATGAAGCTCGGTCCGGTCGCGAACTGGGGCATCGAGCTCGAGAACAACCTGGTGCCGGTCGAGACCTCGGCCTTCGAGACCAGCGTGCCCGGCATCTTCGCCATCGGCGACATCAACACCTATCCGGGCAAGCTCAAGCTGATCCTGTGCGGCTTCCACGAGGGAGCGCTGATGGCGCAGAAGGCGCACCGCTACGTCTATCCGGACAAGCGGCTGGTGTTCCAGTACACGACGTCGTCGACGAGCCTGCAGAAGAAGCTCGGGGTCAACTGAATTCCTGCGAAATTATGGCCTGAACGTAATGTTCGGGCACGCCTGCGCACTGGAACCCTCCGCGAAATGGCCGTAGTCTGCGGCCATTCAATTTGTCGATTGATCAGGTGAAGACGATGCGGAAGACGCACTCCAGATTTCGATGGCTGCTGCCTGTCGCGACCGTTGTTGCGATCGCCGCGCTCGGCATGCCGAACGCGCGGGCCTTCGATCCGACGTCGGCGGCGGGCCTCTGGCAGAAGATCGAGGACGGCAAGCCGACAGGATGGTTCCTGGTGATCGATCACAACGGCACCTTCGAGGGCATCATCGCCAAGATGTATCCCGAGCCGGGCGATCCGCCCAATCCGACCTGCTCGAAATGCACCGACGATCGCAAGGACATGCCGTGGCTCGGCATTCCCTTCATTCGCGACATGAAGCGCAACGGCTTCAGTTACGAAAACGGCAACGTGCTCGATCCGCGCGACGGCAAGATCTACCACGCCAAGATGACGCTGAGCCCCGACGGGCAGAAGCTGACGATGCGCGGCTATCTCGGCATCTCGCTGTTCGGCAAGGACGAGGTCTGGGACCGTCTGCCGGACAGCGCGATGGCGCAGCTCGATCCCGCGATCACCGCGAAATATCTGCCCAAGCAGGCGGCGCCGGCGAAATCGGCCAAGAAGAGCGCGCCGCGCCCGCGCCGGCGATGGCGCCCGCGCCCGCCGCGGCACCGCGTTAACCGCGCGCGTTACTGTTGCTGCGGCGTCGGTGTCACCGGGGCCGCCGGCTCTGCGACGACATCCGGAACATTGACGAGCTGGAGCACGTTCTGCGGCGGCCGACACCGCCGCGTCCGCCATCGCCGCATGGCCTTCGGCGGAGGGATGCAACGCGCCGCCATAGACCGCCGACAACACGCCCCATGTCGCATCGTGGATATCGGAGGGTTGCATCGACGACGGCAACCCCTGCGGATAGGTCATCGCCGCGAAATAGCTGTCATTGGCGTCGCGGATCCAGCGCGCGCGCGGCAGATAGGCGCGGTAATCGCCGGCGCTGCGGCCGCACTAGCAGCGGCTGGTTGGCGGAGTTGACGATGTCGGGGTCGAAACTCTCGCCCTTCGGCGAGAAGCATTGCCGGTCGAATTCGGGATCGGTTTCCGCGCGCGCGCAGAAACCGTGGTCGGCGAACGCGGCCTGATGCGCCTCGACAAAGGTCATGCGGTCGCCCGCGGGATCGCGGCACAGCACGCCGGACTGGCAGGTCGCGAGCGCCTTCAGCGCGGGCAGGAATTCGTTCTGCACGAAGCCCGCGGCGTCGGCGAGCCGCTGCGGGTTGGCGTTGAAGGATGGATGGATATCGAAGCCGGCGCGTCCGCCCGGACATGGCGTGCCGCCATTCGACAGCGCCGGATTGGCATAGGACGTATAGACCACATGCGAGAGATCGCCGCCGCCGACCAGCGGCTTCAGCGCGGCGCGCAGCTTGCCGAACCCTTGCGGCAGGTCGCGCGCCAGCGCGGCGCGTGAATCGTCGACGGAGGCCATCACGCCGGTGCGGCGGAACAGCGCGCGCTCGGTTGCGGTGTCGACGATGACGTCGGCGACGAGGCCGGAGAAATAGATGTCGTTGGCGCCGATCGACAGCAGCACGAGATCGAGCTGGCGATCCGGCTGGCGCTTCTTCGCGGCCGTCAGCGCGTCGCGCAATTCGGCGAGCTGGCCGTTGACGCCGGCCTGGCAGCTCGCGTTCGACTTGGTCGGCGGGCATTCGCGGGCGCGCTGGCTGCCGAACAGGCCGTCGGCGATGGTGGCGCCGGTGCAGGCCAGCGGCAGATAGGTCACCGCGATGTGCGGATACTGCACGGCGAGCGCCAGCGCGGTGCGGGTCTGGTAGCTGTAGAGCGAGCGATGGCAGGCGGCGTTGAACCAGAGCGCGCCGTGACGCTGCCAGTTCTGCAAGGTGTCCGGCGCCTCGCAGGCGCGGCCGCCTTTGTAGCCGGCGCGGCTCGGCCGGTAATATTGCGCGGACGCCGAGCCCAGATAATAGCGGAAGCAGAAACCTTCATCGGCCAGCGCGACCGGCGCGGTCCGGATTGCCCTCGCCGGCGGCGACGCTGTCGCCGAGACCCGCGATCAGGATGTCGCGCACCTTGATCTCGGTCGAGATTTTTTGCGGCGCGATCTCGCCGCTCGATACGTCAACGGTGGCGACGGTGGTCTTGCCGTAGCGGACGCGCAGATTGACCGGCTCGGCGCAGTCGAAGGTCGATTGCTGCGGCCCGTCGCCGTCGTCGAACGACCAGGCGCAGGTGGCGCCGACCGGCACCGCGCCGGTCAGGCGCACCACGATCGGATGATCGGCCGGCGTGAGATAGCTCTCCTTCGCATTGTCGCGGGTGCAGGGCTCGCTGACGCGGCCGTTGAGATCGATGCACAGGCGATTGACCATGTTGCGCGCCCAGCCGCGGCCTTCGCCTTGCGGCTCCAGCCACTGCTCCGATCCCAGCACGGTGCGCTCGCGCATGGCGTCGACATGGAGCTGGAAGTCGCGCTGCTCGCGGAACAGGCGAAAGCGGTTCTTCACTTCCCAGCTGATCTGCATCGGCGCGTCGGCCGGCGCCTGGGCAGTCGGAGCATCAGCGGGTGTCTGCGCCGCGGCCGGAGGAGCGGGCATGCACACCAGCGCTCCCGCGAGCAGCGCTCCCGGAAGGATCGAACGGAACAACAAAGCGGATCATGGCGCGCGTTTGACGTGACAGTTGGGGCGGAAATAAGAGGTATCCGCCGAAAGCCAACATAACGTGACTGCTTACGCCTTCAAGCGCTTCACCGGCTGCGGCACCGCGGCGGTGGCCGGCGCCGCCCGCGGCGGCGTTCCGACCGGCGCGCAATTGTCGTTGCCGTTGCCATTGATGCCGCGACGCCGCTGCCAGGGCGCCACGACGTTGAGCCACAGCTCGCGCGTGCCCATGATCGAGATCGCGATCGTGAACGGAATCACGAAATAGAGCACGCGGAACACCAGCAGCGTCGCCAGCAGCTGCTCCCGGCCGAACTGCGGCAGCGCCACCAGCATCGCGGCGTCGAACACGCCGATGGAGCCGGGCGCG
The DNA here is from genome assembly GCA_963696845.1 of uncultured Alphaproteobacteria bacterium. Taxonomy (GTDB): domain Bacteria; phylum Pseudomonadota; class Alphaproteobacteria; order Rhizobiales; family Xanthobacteraceae; genus Bradyrhizobium. The sequence goes on along the minus strand of CAVOLR010000018.1, from coordinate 250,698 downwards.
TGGCTGGCGAAGCCGAGCAGGGTCGCGAGAATGAACACCACCGCCAGCGACAGGAAGTCGATGGCCGGGTTGGCCGGCATCAACAGATACATCGCGGTGGCGCAGAAGGAGAGATCGACCACGCCGATCAGGACCTGCACCAGCGTCAGCCGCGCAGGACGGCAGCACGACCTTCCAGCCGTGCTGGCCGAGCTGACGCCGGCCCTCGCCGGACATCAGCCAGACGAAATACATCACGATGCCGGCGAGGCAGCCGATCCCGATCAGCCGGTTCATGGCCTCCGGCAGCAGGTCCATCGCCGAGGCCGCCGCCGGATGATAGGCCATGCCGATGCCGAGCACGACCAGATTGCCGAGCCAGAAGGTCAGGCCGGAGAGAAAGCAGATTTTTGCGACGTCGATCGCGTTCAGTCCGTAGTCGGAATAGATGCGGAAACGGATCGCGCCGCCGGTGAAGACGGTCGCGCCGATGTTGTGGCCGATCGAATAGCTGGTGAAGCTCGACAGCGCGGCGATCCGGTACGGCACATGCCGCTTGCCGATCGTGCGCAGCGCGAAGAAATCATAGAAGGTCAGCGTGCCGAACGCGCAGGCGACGCAGAGCGCCGCGAGCGCGATGTGGCCCGGCGGAATCTCCGTCAGCGCGGTCAGGATCACGCCGGTGTCGACGCCCTTCAGCGTCCGGACCAACGTCGTGATCGCAAACGCAATGATGAAGAGGCTCGCGGCGATCCCGAGACGTTTCCAGCCGATCCATTTCTTGAAGCCGCGCGCAAGCGCGGTCAGCAATCCTTGCATTCATCCTCCCGGCGGGGCGGCAAAGCTGTTATGGCCGCAGCAATAGGTACGGCGGCCCAGCCTTACAGGTTCCTTACGGCAAAAAGGCTGTCTTGTGCAGCCCTTGACAATTACAGGCGGGCTTCTTCGGAAGCCGCTTTCGCGATGCCGATGCGTTCAAGATAAGGTCCCGAGCTTGCGGTTTCGAGGCCTATGGAAGTTGAGGCATAAGGTCGCGAAGCTTGCGCTGTTCCCAGGAACAACCGCGCGCGGGGCCGGTTGTCGAGGACACGAAAACCCGAACATCACGGCCAGCGTTGAGGGGGAACTGCCGCGCGGTGAGTTCCAACAAAGAAAGGACATTGCCCCATGGGACTGTTCACCAAAGACATCAAGACCATGAACGATCTGTTCGCGCATCAGCTGCAGGACATCTATTACGCCGAGAAACAGCTGGTGAAGGCGCTGCCGAAGATGGCCGACAAGGCGACCGACAAGCAGCTGAAGGAAGGCTTCCTCACCCACCTCGAGGAAACCAAGGGACATGTGCAGCGGCTGGAACAGGTGTTCAAGGGCGCTGGGCCTCGAAGTGAAGGCGGTCGACTGTCCGGCGATCGACGGCATCATCGAGGAGGCCGAGGAGGTGGCCGGCGAGGTCGCGGACAAGAAGGTGCTCGACGCGGCGCTGATCAACGCGGCGCAGGCCGCCGAGCATTACGAGATCGTCCGCTATGGCAGCCTGATCGCATGGGCACGACAGCTCGGCCGCAATGACGCCGCCGCGCTGCTGCAGAAGACGCTCGACGAAGAGAAAATGACGGACAAGAAACTGACCTCGCTGGCCGAAGGCCAGGTCAATCTTCGCGCCGCAAGCTAACGACAAAGGGTGACTGATGAAGACGCCGTGCGATTTTCGCGCGGCGTTTTCTTTTGATCGCGCGGAATTCATGCTTCGACGCTCTGACGAAGCGTTGCGTCGAAACAGATACCTATCTCTCGCGTTGGTTCCCCGAGACAAGAGGTGATCCATGCGAAGCGTTGCTCTCAAGTTCCATTCGATCCAATCCGGACGCAAAGCCCGTTCCATCGCGGCTCGCGGCGTCCTTGACGCTGGCGGCGATGAGCCTCGGCTATGGCGTGGTGCAACTCGACGTCACCATCGTCAACACCGCGCTCTCCAGCATCGGCAATTCGCTCGGCGGCGGCGTCGCGGAACTGCAATGGGTCGTCAGCGCCTACACCATCGCCTTTGCCGCCTTCATCCTGACCGCGGGCGCGCTCGGCGACCGCATCGGCGCGAAGAGGATTTTCATGGCGGGCTTTGCGATCTTCACCGCGGCATCGGTCGCCTGCGGTCTGGCGCCTGACGCGTGGACCCTGATCGCCGCGCGGGCGGTGCAGGGGCTGGGCGCCGCCATCCTCGTTCCCAATTCGCTGGCGCTGCTCAGCCACGCCTATGGTGACGACAAGTCGCGCGGCCGCGCGGTCGGCATCTGGGCCGCCGGCGCGAGCCTGACATTGACGGCGGGACCGCTGGTCGGCGGCAGCCTGATCGCGCTGGCCGGCTGGCGCTGGATCTTCTTCGTCAACCTGCCGATCGGTCTGCTCGGTTTGTGGCTGACCTGGCGCTTTGCGTCGGAGACCACGCGCGCGCCGCAGCGCGAGACTCGATCTGCCCGGACAACTCGCCGCGATCGCGGCGCTCGGCGTGTCTCGCGGGCGCCATCATCGAGGGCGGGGCGATCGGCTGGCGCAATCCCTTCGTGATCGCAGGCCTTGCCGCCTCGGCCATCCTTGCCGTGCTGTTCGTCCTGAGGGAACGCCGCGCGCCGCAGCCGATGCTGCCGCTCTCGCTGTTCGGCAATCGCATGTTCTCGGCTGCCGCTGTCGTGGGACTGCTGGTCAACGTCGCCTTTTACGGGCTGATCTTCGTGTTCAGCCTTTACTTCCAGCGCATCAACAACTGGTCGCCGTTCATGACGGGTCTCGCCTTCCTGCCGATGCTCGGCGCGGTGCTGCCCGTCAATCTCGCTGGCGCCGCGACTGGCGGAGCGAATCGGCGCGCCGCAGACCATTGCGCTGGGTTCGTGCATCGCCGCCGCCGGCAGCCTCGGCCTGCTGATCGTCGCGCCCGGTACCAGCTACTGGGCGATGGGACTGCAGCTGGTCGCGCTCGGCGGCGGGCTCGGCCTGCTGGTGCCGCCCTTGACCTCGACCTTGCTCGGCAGCGTCGACAAGTCGCGCTCCGGCATTGCCGCCGGCGTGCTCAATTCGACACGGCAAACCGGCAGCGTGCTGGGCGTCGCGCTGTTCGGTTCGCTGATCGGGCAGGCAAGCGCTTTCATGGCGGGGACGCACGCGGCGCTGGCGATCTCGGCCGCCGTCCTGCTGACGGCCGCGGCCGCGATCTGGTGGAGCGGGTCCAGGGTTGCGCAATCGTAATGCGCGCGGCCGTTGCCCGCCATCGGCGGTACAATTATGGTGCTTTCCGCCTCGCCGGAGCATCACCATGTTTTTCACGCCCGTTGATCGTCGTGTCTTCCTGAAGGGCAGCGCCGCGGCAGGCTTGGCGCTGCCGTTTGCGGGCGTGGGAAGCACGCAGGCGCGCGAGGCCGAGCTGGTTGCGCGCAAGGTCTTCTTCGACAATGCCGACTGCTACAACGTGCGCGTCAGTCCCGACGGCAAGAACCTCGCCTGGGCCGCGCCGGTCGATAACGTCATCAATCTGTTTGTCGCGCCCGTCGCCGATCCCGGCGCGGCGCGGCCGGTGACGCACATCACCGGGCGCAGCATCTCCACCTATTTCCGCTGGGCGCACACCAATCGCCATCTCGTCTTCTTCAGGGATCGCGACGGCGACGAGAATTATCGCGCCTTCAGCGTCGACATCGAGAGCGAAGCGGCCATTCCGCTGACGCCGGAAGGCGGCGTCAAATCCTACCTGCAGGAGATCAGCCACAAATTCCCGCAGGAGATGCTGATCCGGCACAATCAGCGCGACAAGCGCTATTTCGATGTGTTCCGGGTCAATGTCGTCACCGGCGAAAGCAAGCTGGTGTTCGAAAATCCGGATTTCTACGAACTCTTCACCGACAGCGATCTGCAATTGCGGCTTGCGGCGCGGCTCAACGCGCAAGGCACGATCGAATGGTTCGAACGGCAGGCGGACGGGAGCTGGCAGCCCTTTACGCAGGTTCCGATCGGCGACGTCGATTCGACGCATTTCGCTCGACTTCAGCGCCGACGGCAAGACGCTCTATTTGATCGACTCGCGCGGGCGCGACAAGGCGGCGCTGTTCGCGATGGACATGGCGACCCGCAAGACGACGCTGCTCGCCGCCGATGACGAGGCCGACATCGCGCAGGCCGCATTCGACGAGGAGAGCCGCAGCCCGATCGCCGCGAAGGCGATCCGCGACCGCGTCCACTGGTATCCCGTCGATGCGAGTGCGAAGGCGGACCTTGCGGATCTTGCCCGCCACGGATCGGGCGACATCGTCTTCGTCAGCGACAGCCTCGATCGCCATCTCGCCAGCATCTACTATCAGCGCGACTCCGAAAGCTCCGAGTTTGCGCTGCTCGACCGCTCGTCGCGGCAGGTGCGCAAACTGTTCGTCGATCGCAAGTCGCTCGCCGGACTGCCCTTGCGCAAGCTGCAGCCGGTGATCATCCCCTCGCGCGACGGGCTCAGGCTCAACGGCTACCTGACCATGCCCGCAGGCGATGGCGGCAAGGTGCCGCTGGTGCTCCTGATCCATGGCGGGCCTTATCTGCGCGACACCTGGGGCTTCAGCTCGACGCATCAATGGCTCGCCAATCGCGGCTATGCCGTGCTGAGCGTGAACTATCGCGGCTCGACCGGCTTCGGCAAGGCGTTCGTCACGAAGGCCGACAAGGAGTGGGGCGGGCGCATGCATGACGACCTGATCGACGCGGTCGATTGGGCGATCGGGCAGGGCATCGCCGATCCCAGGCGCGTCGGCTTCTTCGGCGGCAGCTATGGCGGCTATTCGGCGCTGACGGCGGCGACCAGGACGCCCGAAGTGTTCGCCTGCATCGTCGATCTCTTCGGCATTTCCAATCTCAACACCTTCATGAAGACCATCCCGCCCTATTGGGGCCCGTGGATGAGCGTGTGGAAGAACCGGCTCGGCGATCCCGACACCGAGGAGGGGCGCGCCTTCCTCACCGAGCGTTCGCCGCTCACCTATATCGATCGCGTGGTGCGCCCGATCCTGATCGCGCAGGGCATGAACGACGTGCGGGTGGTGCCGGCCGAATCCGAGCAGATGGTGAGCGGCGCTGAAGGCGCGCGGCGTGCCGGTCACCTACATCACCTTCTCCGACGAAGGGCACGGCTTCGTGCGGCCGGAAAATCGTCTCGCCTTCAACGCGGTCGCCGAAGCGTTCCTGGCGAAATATCTCGGCGGGCGCGTGCCAGCCGATCGGCGATGATTTCAAGGGCTCGACGCTGAAGGTGGAGACCGGCGGCGAGCTGGTGCCGGGACTGAAGGCTTAAGGCGCTTATCTATTTGGGCATGATCTTTTCGGAAAACCGCTTCACACTTTTCCGGATCATGCCCTACTCGATCACCTTGTCGGCGCGCAGCAACAACCCGTCCGGGATGGTGTGGCCGATCGCCTTCGCGGTCTTCAGGTTGATGGTGAGGGAAAAATTGGCGGGCTGCTCGACCGGGACGTCTGCAGCCGTAGCGCCGCGAAAAATCTTCACGAGTTGCCGTGCGCGCTGACGGTAGACCTGATCGAAGATCGGCCCGTATCCGATCAGGCCGCCGAGCTCGGCGGTTTCCGGCCATTGATAGATCGCGGGCAGCTTGATGCGCGACATCGCATCCAGGATGACGCCGCGGCTGACGACCTGGAGCGGATTGGCGAGGAAATTGATGGCCTCGCAGCCGGCGGCCTTGGCCGCATCGAGCGCGGGGCCGATCTCGTCGGCCTTGGCAAAGAGGAAGACCGACATGTCGACGCCACGGGCGCGGGACGACTGCCGCACCTGATCCAGATGCTCCTTCGTGGTGATCGCGGAATAGGCCAGGCCTGCGATCTTCTTCACGCCCGGCACGGCCTCGATCAGGATTTCCTGCCGCTTGCCGTCGAGCTCGGGCGTGAGCAGGCTGACGCCGGTGATGTTGCCGCCGGGCTTGGCGAGCGAAGCGGCAAAGCCTTCACCGACGAGATCCTCGCTCATGCAGTCGAGCGGAATGGTTTGCGTCGCGGCGCGCAATCGGCGCGCATAGGTTTCCGGACCGCCGAGGATGGCATCGGGCGCGGCCTTGACCACGGCTGCGATCGCGTCATCGCTCTTGTCGCCGGGCACGCTGTAGAAGCCGGTCACGGTCAGGTTCTGGCCTTCGACGAATCCTGCCATGCGCAACTCGTCGAAGAAGCCGGCAATGGATTCGCGCGAGGCCGGAATGACGATGCCGAGGTGATAGACCCGGCCCGGCTCCTGCGCGTGTGCCGCAAACGGAATGAAAGCGCCGCCGAGGACGGCGAGGAATTCGCGCCGCCGCAAGCTCATGCCTTGCGCAGCGCGAAATGCGCCCCGCAAAACGCCACGACCGCGCCGAGGCAAAGTGCGGCGATGCCGGCCAGCACGCCGGAGATGGTCGGGACCGGGCTCGGCGCGGCGGCCGCCTGGCCCGCGCCGGCCAGCAGCAGCACGCCGACGGCGATCAGGAACTGGCGCATCCGCCGCGGGATTTGTCCCTCGACCGCGCTGTGCATCAGATTGGCGGTGAAATAGCCGCCGCAGAAGCCGACGGTGGCGATCAGCCACCAGGCGATCGCGGCGCCCGCCGGCATGAATTCCCTGGTGTCGGAACGCCAGAGGCCGCCGAGGTCGAGCCCGTAGCGCGCGCCGAGCATGTGCACGGCCAGCGCCAGCAGCACGCCGGAAATGACGGCGCCGCCGAGAATCAGGCGGCGGGGAAAAAAGGTGGTCGTATCGGCCATGCGTCACTTGTAGGATAAAGACGGCCGGGATCGCAAGCCGATGCGGCCGTGACAATCGGAAAGTCTGATTTGCAGGAACAGCCGACGAAAAGCGCGCAGCAGCCGGAGCGCACTACGCCTTCAAGCCGTCGCTGATGGGCGCCGCCCATCAGTTCGAATTGACCGATGGCGGATTGTCGTGGCGGCTGGCCGGCCGTTCGGGTGTGTGGCCCTACACCGACATCTCGGCGATCCGGCTGTCCTATCGGCCGGTCACCATGCAGGCCGACCGGTTTCGCGCCGACATCCATCATGTGAAGCGTGCGCGCATCACCGTCGTCTCCACCTCCTGGCAGACCGCGGCGCTGATGACGGCGCAAAACCATGACTATCGCACCTTCATGGTCGAGCTGCATGAGCGGATGGCGCAAGCGGGAAGCAAGGCGACCTTGACCGGCGGCCTCAGCCCCAACCTCTATGCCGCGGGGCTGACGCTGGTCATCCTGCTCGCGATCGGGATGGCCGCGCTGTTCATTCGCGCGCTGGTGACCGGCGAATTCTCGGGCGCGCTGTTCCTGCTCGGCTTTGCCGCGCTGTTCGGCTGGCAGATCGGCGGCTTCCTCCGGCGCAACCGGCCGCTGGTCTACAGCTTCACCGACATACCGGCGCGGCTGTTGCCGTAACCACCGACAATCAAACGTGACTTCGCTTCAGCCGTCGCGCGCAGGGCAACCTTCGCCTGTTCGGGGCGGGGGACAGTGGACGATCGATCGCAGCGGTTGCCGAGCGCAGCCGAAATCGCCGAGATCAATGCAAAACATCTGATCCAGACGCAGCTCGCGCCGGCCGATCTGCTGTTCGTGTTCGGCACGCGCGAAGACGTGGCGTTGCGCGCGGAAACGGCGTGCCGGCTTGTGGCGGGAAGGGTTGTTCCGCCGGTCGATCGTCTCAGGCGGCGTGACACCGGGCTCCGACGCTTTCCGAATGCGCCGTGATCAAGCCGCTGATGGTCGCGGGCGGCGTGCCTGACTGATCTCATCCTGGAAGAGCATCGCGCCATGAACACCGGCGAGAACGTGATGTTCTCGCTGCCCATCATCGATGCCGCGCTCGGCTTGCAAAATATCCGCAGCGTGATCTGCCTCGGCAATACCTGGACCGGGCGGCGCTATGCCATGACCTTGCATCGGCATTGGCCCGAGGTGGAGAAGATGCTGCTCACGGTCGACAGTTTCGCCACGCCGCGCGAGCGCTGGCACACCGATCCCGAGTTTCGCCGCCGCGTGCTGACGGAGTTCGACAAGATCGCGCCGTACAAAGCGAGGGGATTTATCGCGGAATGGCCGGAGTGATCAGCGCGACTATTTGCGCGCGCCCGGCGCATGCGTCGCGTAGCGCGTCTCCATCTGATCGAACTCGGGCTTGCCCACCAGCCGCTGACGCTCCGCGAACGACGTGACGGCGCTCTCGTCGAGCACGCCCTTCTGCTTCAGCGTCGACAGCGTCGTCTGCATGCCATGCACGGCGCCCTGCAGGGCGGCGTTGGCGTAAAGCACCAGGCTGAAACCCATCTCGGCCGCCGCCTTGGCGTCGATGATCGGCGTCTTGCCGCCCAGCACCATGTTGACGAGCTGCGGCGCCTTCAGGCGGCGCGGCACCGCCTTGAGATCGTCGAGGCTTTCGGGTGCCTCGACGAAGGTGACGTCCGCGCCCGCTTCGATGTAGCGGCCGGCGCGCTCGATCGCGCTCTCAAAACCTTCGACGGCGCAGGCATCGGTGCGCGCGATCACGACCATGTCCTGCCGCCGCGTGTCGACCGCGGCCCGCACCTTGGCCACCATCTCTTCCAGCGGCACCAATTCCTTGCCCTCGAAGTGACCGCAGCGTTTCGGCGAATGCTGGTCCTCGATCTGCACTGCGCTGGCGCCGGCCTGTTCGAGAATGCGAACCGTATGGGTGACGTTGATGGCGTTGCCGAAGCCGGTGTCGATGTCGACGATCAGCGGCAGGTCGATCACATTGCGGATCGCCATCACATGATCGGCCACCAGATTCAGGTCCATGAAGCCGAGGTCCGGCAGGCCGAGATGCATGTTGGTGAGGCCGGCGCCGGTCAGGTAGACCGCCCGGAAGCCGAGATCGGCGATGATGCGCGCGGCGAGCGCATTCGGCGCGCCCGGCAGGATGACGCCTTTCTCCTCGCGCAGCATCGTGCGCAGTGTCTGGATGTGGGAGGTCGACATCGTTGCGTCAGGTCAATGCCGCACCACCAGCACCGAGCATTTGGCGTAGCGCACCACATGGCCGGCATTGGAGCCGAGGAAATAGGTGCGCATCGCCGGCCGGTGCGAGGTCATCACGATCAGGTCGGCCTTCACATGGGCGGCTTCCTCGAGGATCTCGTGATAGATGCCGCCCTGCCGCACCACGCTCGAAATCCGCGAGGCGTCGATCCCGGATTCGCGCGCGACGATCGCAAGCGCCTCCTCGGAGGTCTGGCGCTGCTGGGCGTCGAAATCCGCCGGCACGTATTCCGCCAGCATCACCGGCGTCATCGGCAGCACGTTCAACAGGCGGACCGCACCGCTCCAGGTTTGCGACAGCGTCGCGGCGGTCGCGATCGCGGGCTTGGCCAGATCGGTGTCGGCAAGATCGATCGGCACGAGAATGGAATTGAACATCTGCGCCTCCCCTGTCTCTCATCCTAACACGAATTGCGGCGCTACCACCTCAGTCGTTCGATGCCTGCTTCAACAGCTTCGGGCTGACAAACAGCAGCAGCCGGCCGCGGCGGAATGCCACGTCGTTCCAGTCGTCGGTCGCAAAGTCGAACAGGGCAAGCCCCGAGGTCGGCAGATTGTCCGACAGTGCCTGCCGGGAGGCTGGATCGCCGGTGCCGATCAGCGCCAGCGCCAGCTCGTGCATTCCGGGATTGTGGCCGACCAGCATCAAATGCTTGGGATCGGTTGCCGCGGCCTGGCGGATACTCAGCAACAATTGCGTCGCATCGGCGCCGTAAAGTTCCGGCACCAGCTCGATCTGCGGCTGCGGCGCGTGTTCCTTCATCGCCTCCCAGGCGACGTCCCAGGTCTGCACCGCCCGCACCGCCGGGGACACCATCACATGGTCGGGAAAGGGCGGATGCGCTGCAATCCACGTGCCGATCTCGGCTGCGTCCCGGTGGCCGCGCGCGTCGAGCCGGCGATCCTGGTCGCGGCCCGAAGGTGCGTCGGTTTCGGTCTTGGCGTGACGCAACAGCATCAGACGGCGCATGGGCGGCAAACTCAATTCGTTGGGGCCAAATTAATGTACAGGTCCATGGCCTGTACAAGGTGACAAGTCAGCTAAGGGTCCGTAAGAAAACGACATGAGTGAGACTTCCACAAGCAGGGGAGGCGATGCCGCAGCGCGAGATCGCGCACGGCTGTCCTTCGATCTCGACGTCGATATCTGCGTGGTCGGCGCGGGACTAGCCGGTTTGACGGTGGCGCTGGAGGCGGCGCGGCTGGGCGCCAGCGTCGCCGTGCTCGAAGGCCGGCATGTCGGCTGGAATGCATCCGGCAATCAGCTCGGCACGGTCATGCCGGGTTACGGCCTGCCGATCGCCGAGCTGATCGAACGCATCGGTTTCGAGGACACCCGCGAATTGTGGGCGCTGTCGAAGGAGGGCGCCGAATTCGTCCGCGCCACCGCGACCGAAGAACAGATGCCGGGCATCGCGCTGACCGAAGGCGCGCTCGAAGTGTCCAATGTCGATGTCGGCGACCGCCTGATCAGCCAGTTGCAGATGCTGTCGGAGGATTTCGAGACCGAGGTCGAAGGCTGGCAGATCGATCGCGTGCGCAGCGAGCTCAAGACCGACCGCTATTTCCACGGCGTGTATTATCCCAAGGCGTTCCAGATCGACGGCCGCAAATATGTGCATGGCTTGGCCGCGATGGCGCGCCGCGCCGGTGCGCGCATCTTCGAGGACACGCCGGTCGTCAGCGTGGATTCCTCGGGCATCCGCAAGCGCATCGTGACGCCGTCGGCGCGGCTGCGCGCCTCGCACATCGTGCTCGCCGGCAACGTCCATCTCGGCGCGCCGCTGCGGCGCCTGTCCGACACGCTGCTGCCGGTCTGGCGCTATGCGGGCGTCACCGAGCCGCTCGGCGAGCGGCTCAACGAGGTCATCGCCTTCAAGGGATCGGTGACCGACACCGACGGCATCGATCATTTCCGCATCGTCGACGGCGACCGCCTGATGTGGGCGAGCCCGGAAACGGCATGGGGGCTGCGGCCGCGCCGCTTCGGAAGCGCCGTCGCGCGCCGGATCAGGACAATCTTTCCGAAGCTTGGCCGTGTGGCGATCGCCGAGGTCTTTGGCGGCGCGGTCGGGCAGACCGTGCATGGCATGCCGCAGATCGGGCAGTTGCGCAAAGGGCTGTGGGTTGCGAGCGGTTTCGGCCGCCACGGCCTCAACACCTCGGCGATGGCGGGCCAGTTGATCGCGCGCAGCATCCTCTGGGGCGATGAGCGCTGGCGACTGTTCTCGCCATTCGAGCTGGTTTGGGCAGGAGGTCCGATCGGCCGGGTCGCAGGCCAGATCGTCGGGATGTGGAGCAGGGGAAGCTCGGCGACGTCAGGCGCGCTGGCGCGTTACCGCGAAAGGGCGCGCATTCAGGAGCGTTTACGAGAGGCCCGTCTGGCCGAGGCCAACCGGCAGGCTGCTTCGCGTCCGTCGACCCCACGGCGACCGTCGCCCGGTCGTGCGCGACCGGTGCGTCAGCCGCCCCCGGCTGCACCGCCGCCGGCCGAGCCGCCGCCACCCGCAAGCCAGAGCGGGGAGGGCGCCTAGCGCATGATCCGGACCCGGAGGGCCGCGTTAGCGCAAAGTGTGAAGCGGTTTTCCGATAAGATCATGCGCAAAATCAAAGTCCGCTCGCATGAAAGTGAGACGATTTCGCAATTCCGGATGTAACTTCTGCCGCAACCGGCCGTATTTGACAGGCGAACCGCCGTATGGAGACACCAGATGATTGACCGCCGCATCCTGCTCGCCTCGCTGGCCAGCCTGTTTGGCCTTGCCGCCTTCCGCTGGCTGCGAGCGACGCCGGCGCAGGCCGCCGAGAAATTCGAGATCGAGAAGACCGACGCCGAGTGGCGCGCGCAGCTCACGCCGCAGCAATACGAGATCCTGCGCAAGGAGGGCACCGAGCGGCCGGGCTCGAGCCCGCTGCTGAAGGAGCATCGCAAGGGCATCTTCGCCTGCGCCGGCTGCGACCTGCCGCTGTTCTCCTCCGACACCAAGTTCGAGAGCGGCACCGGCTGGCCGAGCTTCTATCAACCGCTCGAGAATGCGGTCGGCAAGACCGAGGACCGGACCTTCGGCATGCTCCGCACCGAGATCCATTGCCGCCGCTGCGGCGGCCATCTCGGCCACGTCTTCGACGACGGCCCGAAGCCGACCGGCCTGCGCTATTGCATGGACGGTTTCGCGCTGGTGTTTCATCCGGCGGGGCCGCAGGCGAGCTGAGAACTTCTGTCTCGACGCGTTTTCTTCGCGCGAACCGGTACCCACTTCGCTCGAAAACGCTATGTTTCGCCCGGCAAGAGTTGCCTGCCCGGCAATTGTGCCCCGGTCATTCGGCCGGGGCATTTTCATTCAAGCATTTGATCTGACGCGATTTTCCTATTTGGCATAACGCTTGCGACAGTCTTCCGCGAATTGCGGCAAAGGGCCTCTCATGCCCGCCGGATCAAAGTGGAGACAATGTTATGGGTATCTTCGACGCACTTCAGACAGCGGTGGGCGGCCTTCAGGCGCAATCCTTCGCCTTGCAGAACATCTCGGGCAACATCGCGAACGCCTCGACCACCGGCTACAAGGGCATCGACACCACCTTCGAGGATCTGATCCCGGATGCGACCACGCCGAACAAGCAGGCCGCCGGCGGCGTGACGGCGTTCTCCCAGCAGACCATCACCACCCAGGGTACCGTCTCCACGACGACCATCGGTACCAACATGGCGATCAACGGCGACGGCTTCTTCTCGGTGCAGAAGCCGACCTCCGTCACCGACAACGTGCCGGTGTTCGACGGCGTGACGGACTACACCCGCCGCGGCGACTTCCAGGTCAACGCCAACGGCAATCTGGTCAACGGCGCCGGCTACTACCTGATGGGCGTCGACGTCGATCCCAAGACCGGCAACCCGACCGGCAACGTGCCGCACGTTCTGCAATTCCAGAACAACTTCATTCCGGCGCAGGCCACCAGCGCCATCACCTATGCCGCCAACCTGCCGACCCAGCCGAAGACGCCGGCCAGCACGACATCGGCCGCGGGCACCATCACCGCCGCCGGCGGCATCAACGCCGCCGATTTCGCCTCGAACCCGCTGGCGGTCGGCACGTTGTCGCCCTTCACCAACAGCACCGGAACCGGCACGGTGGTGAACAACGACAACACGTCGGGCGCCGCGCCGATCACCGCGGCGACGCAGCTGGTCGGCACCGCCGGTCCCGCGTCCAACGACCTCGGCACCGCGCTTGTCAACGGCAACACGCTCACCATCGACGGCACCACCATCACCTTCTCGACCGGGCAGACCACGATCACCGGCACCGGCACCACCGCCGTCACCGTCGGCATCGGCGCCGGTTCCACAAAGACGGTGCAGGACGTGCTGAACATCATCGACGGCATCACCCAAACGTCGGTGCCTTCGACCATCACTGGCGGCCAGATCAAGCTCTCGACCGGCACCAATCAGGATCTGGCGATCGGAGGCTCCGCCAACACGCTGACCGCGTTCGGCCTGACCGCGGTTGCCGCCGGCAGCCCGGTCGTGCGCGGCGGCGGTAGCCCCGGCGCTGGCGCAGTGACCGCCAACGACCTGACGACGTTCACCAACGAATCCATCTCCGGCGGTGCGGTGACCGCCTACAATGCGGCGGGTACGCCGGTGAACCTGCAATTGCGCTGGGCCAAGGTCGACAGCGCCACGCTCGGCAGCGCGCACCAGGACACCTGGGAGCTGTTCTACCAGACCAGCACCACCGCGACCGGCACGGCGCCGGCGTGGGTGAACTCCGGCACGGTTTTCTCCTTCGACGCCAGCGGCGCGCTGTCGTCTCCCGCCGGCTCGTCCCTGAACATTCCAAATGTGAGCGTCGACGGGCAATCGCTCGGCACGCTCTCCGTCAACATCGCCAGCGGCGCGCTGACGCAATTTGCCAGCTCGAGCGGTGCTGCGACCATCAACGGCATCACCCAGAACGGCTTTGCCGCCGGCCAGCTGCAGTCGGTCGCCGTCAACAACAGCGGAATCGTGGTCGGCACCTTCTCCAACGGCCAGAACATCGACCTCGCCTCGGTCTCACTGTCCCACTTCAACGGCACCAACTATCTGAAAGCGCTCGACGGCAGCGCCTATCAGGCGACCGACCTGTCGGGACCCGCGATCATCGGCGCTTCCGGCACCATCGCCGGTTCCTCGCTGGAAGGATCGAACACCGACATCGCCGACGAGTTCACCAAGCTGATCGTCACCCAGCAGGCCTACTCGGCGAACACCAAGGTGATCACCACGGCCAACGACATGGTGCAGGACGCTTCTCAACGTGCTGCGCTGATCGGCAGCGTACGCTGTCGTGATCGTACTTGAAGGCGGGCAATTGAAATGGGTTTGAGTTCGGCCCTTGCCACTGCGATGTCGGGACTGCGCGCCAACCAGGCCGCGCTGTCCATCATCTCGTCGAACGTCTCGAATTCGCAGACGCCCGGCTACGTCACGCAGAATCCCAACCAGATCGAGGTCGCCAGCGGCGACTTCGGCGCGACCGTCACCACGACCGGCGTCAACCGGCAGCTCGACCTGTTCGTGCAGAACCAGTTGCGCACGGAGACCGGCGGCGGCGCCTACGCCACCCAGACCTCCAATATCCTGAACCAGTTGCAGAGCGTCTACGGCACGCCGGGCGGCCAGGGCACGCTGGAAACCGCGCTCAACAATTTCACCACTGCGCTGCAGTCGCTGTCGAACAGCCCCGGCAACTTCTCCGCCCAGGGCGTGGCGCTGTCGTCGGCGCAGTCGCTGGCGCAGCAGCTCAATTCGACCACGCAGGGCATCCAGTCGCTGCGCTCCAACGTGGCGCAGGACATCGGCAATTCGGCCGCGCAAGCCAATGCCGACATGTCCCAGATCGCCCAGCTCAACAGCCAGCTCCAGGGCTTGTCGTCGACGGATCCGCAAGCCGCGACGCTGATGGATCAGCGCGACAATGCCATCAACGATCTCTCGAAATATGTCGACGTCCGCGTCGTCACCAACGCCTCGAACCAGACCTCCGTCTTCACCAATTCCGGCATCCAGCTGGTCGGCGACGGGCTCGCCTCGAGTTTCGTCTACAATAATCCGGGCGCGCTGAGCGCGACCGCGCTTTACAACGCCGATCCGACCAAGAACGGCGTCGGCTCGCTCAGCATCAAGATGCCGAACGGCGCCTCGATCGACGTGGTCGCCAACAACGTGCTGAGCTCCGGCCAGATCGCGGCCGACCTGAAGCTGCGCGACCAGACGCTGGTGCAGGCGCAGACCCAGGTCGACCAGATGGCGGCGACGCTCGCCTCGTCGATGTCCGACATCACCACGGCAGGTACGGCCGTGACGGGACCGCCCGCGGGCTTTGCCGTCGGCACGTCGAATGTGCTGCCGGGCAACACCATCAACCTGACCTACACCGACACCGCGACCAACACGCAGCGCCAGATCTCGATCGTCAACGTCACCGATCCCAATGCGCTGCCGTTGCAGAACGGCGCCAATCCGAACCCGCTGCTGGTCGGCGTCAACTTCTCGCTCGGCACGGCTTCGGTTGCGGCGCAGCTCAACAGCCAGCTCGGCAGCCTCGGCCTGCAGTTCACCAACTCCGGCTCGACGCTGAATCTGCTGGGATCGGCGGCGGCAACCGTCAACGCAGCCTCGAGCACGCACGACGGTCACCTCGCTGACGTCAGGCAATCCGCAGCTTCCGCTGTTCACCGACGGCAACTCGCTCTACACCGGCCAGTACACGGGCAACGGCTCGCAGATGACGGGGCTGGCGGGGCGTATCTCGGTCAATCCCGCCGTTGTCGCCGATCCCTCGAAACTGTCGGTCTACTCCACCTCGCCGCCGACGCCGGCCGGCGACAACACGCGCTCGGATTTCCTGTTCTCGCAGTTGACGTCGGCGACCTTCAACTACTCGCCCTCGACCGGCCTGGGCTCGGCGGCGCAGCCGTTCAAGGGCTCGATCTCGGACTACTTGTCGCAATTCATCAGTCAGCAAAGCAACGCCGCGACGGTGGCGACGCAATTGCAGCAGGGCCAGAGCGTCGTGGTCTCGACGCTGCAGCAGAAGTTCAACTCCACCTCCAGCGTCAACATCGACACCGAGATGGCGAACCTGATCCAGGTGCAGAATACCTATGCAGCCAATGCCCACATCATGTCGGTCGTGCAAAGCATGATGCAAAGCCTGCTGCAGGCTAACCCGTAAGGCGTAAAAATGTCGGTCAGCAGCATCAATTACGGTTCGTCCCTGCTCGGTCAGTCCGTGCAGAACATCAACAAGCAGTTGGCGGACCTCTCGACGCAGCTCTCGAGCGGCGTGAAGTCGTCCGTCTACTCCGGCATGGGCGTGAACGAGGGCTTTGCCATCGCCGCGCGCTCGCAGCTCGCCAACATCACCGCCTTCGGCGACACCATGACCAGCGTCAACACGACCATCAACGCGGCCAACGCCGCGTTGCAATCCTTGTCGCAGGTCGTGAGCCAGGTGCAGGGCAATGCATCGGCGACGCCGCAGAACCTGACCGCGAACGGCCAGAGCATCGGTCAGCAAAACGCATTGTCCGAATTGTCGGCGGTCGTCGGCGTCCTGAACACGCAGGTCGGCGACCGCTATATCTTCTCCGGCAACGCCATCGGCACGCCGGCGGTCGCCTCCGCCGACGACATCCTCAACGGCACCCCCGGCAAGGCCGGATTGAAGCAGTTGATCTCCGAGCGCCAGCAGGCCGATCTCGGCGCCAGCGGGCTCGGCCGTCTCGTCGTCTCGGCGCCGACCGCGACCTCGGTCAACGTCGCCGAAGACGCGGCGGGCTCGCCGTTCGGATTCAAGCTGAACTCGGTGACGTCGTCGTTGACCAATGCCGTGGTGTCGGGTCCTTCCGGCTCGCCGGCGGCGGTGTCGGTCGACATGACCGCCGGCAATCCGAATCCCGGCGACCAGATCACCTATTCCTTCAACCTTCCCGACGGCACCACCGAATCCATTCAGTTGACGGCGTCGAGCAGCACGCCGCTGCCGGCGGGCACGTTCGCCATCGGCGCGACGCCGGCGGCGACCGCGGCAAACCTTCAGTCGGCGCTGACCTCGGCGATCGGCACGCTGGCCGGCACCGCGCTGTTCGCGGCCTCGGCGGTCGCGGCCGGCGACAATTTCTTCAACACCGACGGTACGGCGACGGGAAGCGCCGTCAACAACCAGGTCGTTCCGCCCGCGGCGGTGACCGGCGCGACCGCGTTGTCGGGCGCCGCCGGTACCGATTCGTTGCAGGCGAGCTTTGCGCCGGGCGACACCATCACGGTCAACGGAACGCCGATCACCTTCGTTGCGTCGGGCGCCACCGGCAACCAGATTAATGTCACCGACAACGTCCAGACATTATTGTCCAAGATCGACGCGATCACCGGGACGTCGACGCCGTCGACCGTTCATGGCGGCGTCGTCGCTGTTCATACCGACAACGCCTCCAGCCTGTCGATCACCAGCTCGAACGCGGCCGCGTTCGCCAAACTCGGCTTCAGCGGCACGGTGACGGCGGCAACGCCGCCGCTACGGGTGGGCGGCACGCCGCTCGGCACGGCGACCACCCTCGTCAACGGCTCGGCCAATACGGTCGCCTGGTACACCGGCAATTCCGGACCGGGATCGGCACGCTCGACGGCCTCGGTGCGGGTCGACGCCAATCAGACCGTGCAGTTCGGCGCCCAGGCCAACGAGCAGGCGATCCGCCAGGCCTTGCAATCGATCGCGGTCTATTCGGCCGTCACGGTCTCGCCGACCGCGACCAATTCAGGAGCGGTGGTTGCGGCGCTGAGCGCGCGCGTCGCGGCCAACCTGACCTCGCAACCGGGCCAGCAGACCATCCAGGACATCCAGACCGACTTTGCCACCGCGCAAAACTCGATGCAGGACGCGCAGGCGCGCCAGACCCAGACCCAGACCGCGCTGACAAACCTGATCTCCGATACCGAGGGTATCTCGCAGGACCAGGTCGCGAGCCAGATCCTGGCGCTGCAGAACAGCCTGCAGGCCTCCTACCAGACCACGTCGATGCTGTCGCAGCTCAGCCTGGTCAAGTTCCTGCCGATCGCCTGATAGTGGAGCGGGCAGGGGCGGCGTTAGGCTTCCGTTAACCATGTCTTTTTACGATTTGGTGAGAAGTCGGGGGCGGCGGCTTCGGAGCCAATCATGACGGATCGCGTTCATCTGGTGGTCGCAACTCCCTGCTTCGGCGGGCAGGTGTCGAGCATCTATGCCAGCTCGATGTTCGCCCTGCAGCGGGCGCTGCATGGCATGTCCAATGTCAATCTGACGGTGCACATGCGCGACGGCGACGCGTTGATCACGCGGGCGCGCGCCAATCTGGTCACGCTGTTTCTCGACGATCCCACCGCCACCCATCTTCTGTTCGTGGACGCCGATATCGGATTTGCGCCCGAGCAGGTTTTTCGCCTCGTCGAGTCCGGCGCCGAGGTCGTCGCCGGCGTCTATCCGATCAAGCGGGTGAATTGGGACAAGGCGCAACGGGCGATGCAGGCGGGAAGGGCGAACCTGCCCGCGGCCTCGCTCGATTACGTGCTCGAGGTCAACGATCCCGACCGCGTCGTCGTCGTCAACGGCTTTACCCGCGTGCGCTACGCGGGCACCGGCTTTCTGATGATCCGCCGCCACGTGCTGGAAACGATGTGCGCGCACTACGCATCGCTGCAATTCCATCGCGAGCATTCGCACGATGCGCTGGCCGGCAGCCAGAACCGGTTCGCGCTGTTCGAATGCCTGATCGACCCGGCCGACGGCACCTATCTCAGCGAGGACTTCGCCTTCTGCAAGCGCTGGACCGATATCGGCGGCGAGATCTGGGCCGATCTCGACAGCCGTCTCGATCATGTCGGCCCGACGGTCTTCCGCGGCGATGTCGCTTCGCAATTCGCAGCCGCGCCGGCCGCGGTGAGCGCCGCATGAGGCTGTGCCGGCAGCGCAAGATCCTGCGGCGCCGGCACCGGCCCTTTTTGCTTTCGGAGTTGTTGATGCAGCTTGATGTCGATGAATGCCTCGAAGTGGCCGAACCGGAATGCGCGGATCGCGTCGGCATGGCGAAGCTTGCCAAGATGGCGTTCGACGGCAACGACCTTCGTCCGCTCTGGCGCGAACTGATCGCGAAACTCTACGCCGGCACGGCGGAAGCGGGCGAGGGCCTCGACCTGTCGCTGATCGCGCAACTGCTCGGCGACAAGCCGTCGGGGCTGGCGATTCAGCATGAGGTCCTGAAGTCTCATCAATTGTATCGTTCGCCCTGCGCATCGAGCACTCCGCGGCTGCGTGTGCTGGCGCTGGCGGCGCCGACCGACATGGGCAGCAACACGCCGATCGAGTTCCTGCTGGAAGAATCCGCGATCGAGCTGATGATGCTGTATGTGATTCCCGGCGTCGAACTGCCGGTGCCTTTGCCCGACCATGATGTTGCGATCGTGATCGCCTCCGACTCCGAGGATTGCCGCGACGCGCTGCGCAAGATCGACGCCGCCGCGCCGCGCTGGCCGCGCCCGCTGCTCAATCCGCCCGCGCTGGTCGGCAGTCTCGATCGCGACAAGCTGCATCGCCTGCTCGACGGCATCGAGGGCCTGACGATCCCGGCGACACTGGTGGTCACGCGCGAGCATCTCGCGGAGGCGGCGCGCTCTTCCGATATGCTCGCCGACATCGCCGCCGATCTCGCTTTCCCCGTGATCGTTCGCCCGCGCGGATCGCATGCGGGCAACGGACTCGCCAGGATCGACGATGGCGCGGCGCTGGCGCGCTATCTCGACGAGCACGAAGACGACCTGTTCTTCATCTCGCGCTTCATCGATTATTCGAGCGCCGACGGTCTGTTCCGCAAATATCGCGTCGTCTTCGTCGACGGTCGCGCTTACGCCTGTCACATGGCGATCGCCGAACGCTGGGACATCTGGTATCTCAATGCCGGCATGATGCAGAGCGCCGCCAAGCGTCTCGAGGAAGAGACCTTCATGCGTACCTTCGACATCGGCTTCGGACGGCGGCACCAGTCGGCGCTGACTGCGATGGCCGACCGAATCGGCCTCGACTATTTCACGGTCGATTGCGCGGAGACGAAGGACGGGTCGCTGCTGATCTTCGAAGCCGACAACACCGCCGTCGTGCACAACATGGATTCTCCGGATCTGTTCCCCTACAAGCCGCCGCAGATGCGCAAGGTGTTCGACGCCTTTGCCGCGATGCTCGAACAGCATGCGAGCCGGCTCGCGGAGCGCGCGGCGTGACCAGGTCGTTGCGCGAGACGGCGCAGCCCGGGTTTGACGAGACTCTCGATCCGCGGGACTGGACCGAACTTGCGCGCGCTCGGTCATCGCATGCTCGATGACATGATCGACCATATCGCCACCATCCGCGAGCGTCCGGTGTGGCAGCCCATCCCTGACGTCGTGCGCGCGCAATTTCGCGAAGAGTTGCCGCGAGGCGCGAACGAGCCCGCCGACGTCTATCGCACCTTCACCGATTTCATCGCGCCCTATGCGACCGGAAACGTTCACCCCGGCTTCATGGGCTGGGTGCATGGCGGCGGTTCGGCGGTCGGCATGCTCGCGGAAATGCTTGCGGCCGGCCTGAACGCCAATCTCGGCGGGCGCGACCACATGCCGGTCGAGGTCGAACGGCAGGTCGTCGACTGGGTCCGGCAAATGTTCGGTTTCCCGACCGGCGCGAGCGGGCTGTTCGTCACGGGCACGTCGATGGCCAATCTGATGGCGGTGTTGGTGTCGCGCACCTGCGCGCTCGGAAAGCAGGCGCGCCGGCGTGGCATCGGCGAGCAGGGCGCGCGCCTGACCGCCTATACGTCCAAAGCGGCGCATGGCTGCATCACCAAGGCGATGGATATTGCGGGCTTCGGCAGCGATGCGTTGCGCTGCATCGCGACCGACGATGCACATCGGATCGATATCGGCGCGCTGCGCGAACAGATCGCGCGCGATCGCGCGGCCGGCTTGACGCCGTTTCTGGTGGTTGCCTCCGCGGGCACCGTCGATATCGGCGCGATCGACGATCTCGATGCTGTCGCTGCGCTGTGTCGTGACGAAAAACTGTGGTTTCATGTCGACGGCGCCTTCGGTGCGCTCGGCATTCTCTCGCCCGAGCTCGCGCCGCGGCTTGCCGGCATCGAGCGGGCGGACTCGATCGCGTTCGATTTCCACAAATGGGGCCAGGTGCCTTACGACGCGGGCTTCCTGCTGGTGCGCGACGGCGAGCGTCACAAGGACGCGTTCGCAGCGCCAGCCGCCTATCTGCGCCGGGAGACGCGCGGGCTCGCCGCCGGCTCCGAGTGGCCCTGCGATCTCGGCGTCGACCTGTCGCGCGGTTTTCGCGCGCTGAAAACCTGGTTCACGCTGAAGACCTACGGTACCGACAGGCTGGGGACGATCATCGCGCGCAGCTGCCGGCTCGCGTCCTATCTCGAGGCGCGCGTGCGCGCCGAGCCGCGGCTCGAGCTGTTGGCGCCGGTCAATCTCAATATCGTCTGCTTCCGCTACCGCGCCGATGACGCCGACAGGGTCAATCGCGAGATCGTCGTCAATCTCCAGGAGTCCGGCATCGCTGCGCCGTCGACCACGACGCTGGACGGCCGGCTGGCGATCCGCTGCGCCATCGTCAACCACCGCACCGACGCTTGCGACATCGATGCGCTGGTTGCTGCCGTGCTGGAATTCGGGGCGCGACGCACCGCCAGCCTCGGTCACCAGATGGCGACCGAGGCGGCGGCAGTCTAGATCCTTCGCTCAGGCGGCGGTGCTGACGGTGCGCTCTCGCGCGCGCAACTCCTCGATCTGGTCGAGCAGCTGCTTCTCGTAGGCAACCAGTTTCCTGGCTTCCTTCAGCGCCTGATAGAGATCGCCGCTCAGGATCTGGTTGTTGATGCCCTCGATCAGCGGCCAGGTGCTCGGCGCGGCGGTGACGAGATCGCGGATCAGGTTGAAGTAGGTGCCGTGATTGGCGTCGGCGCCCGGCGAAATGTACATCAGCTGCACCGCCAGATAGATCAGCTTGGCCGGCGTGTCCGCCGTCTCCGGGGTCAGGATGTCCTTCTCGCGCAGGATCGGGATGTTGTCGCCGTCGATCAAAAGGCGCGAGCGCTGATCGGTGTTGGTGATCACGCAGTTGCCGATGATGATGCGCTCGTGCGGCTTCAATTCCACTTTCAGGGCCATATTGCTCTCCGTTGCCTTCTGACGTCGGCGATCAACTGACAGCGAACTCAACGTATTGGCCTCGCCGGGTTTTTGCCGGCTCTGTCGTCCGGACGACGCATCCTTTCCTGATCAAGGTTAACGGCTGGTAAACGCGCGGTTTGGCGCGGAATTGTGCAATTCGATCAAGGCCGTTTGCGACGAGAGGTGCACCGACAGCGTGAATCGGGACGCCTGTCGCGCGATCCCTGAATCGGCCGGGCCGTCACACTTCATGCTTTCTTAGCCACTTGGTTTCACCGTCGCGAGGTCACCCGGCCTGGATGGTCGGGCAGTACTGCGTCTCACACCAGAAAGGTATGAAGAAATGTCCGGCATTGTTCTTTCAGCATCGGTTCGTCAGAACCTGCTCTCGCTGCAGTCGACCGCTTCGCTGCTCGCGACCACCCAGAATGACCTCGCCACAGGCAACAAGGTCAACTCGGCTCTCGACAACCCCACCAACTTCTTCACCGCACAGTCGCTGAACAACCGCGCGAGCGACATCTCGCAATCTGCTCGACGGGATCGGCAACGGCGTGCAGGTGCTGCAGGCCGCCAACACCGGCATCACCTCGCTGCAGAGCCTCGTCTCCAGCGCGCAGTCGATCGCCAACCAGGTGCTGCAGAGCCCGGTCGGCTACTCGACCAAGTCCAACGTCACCTCGGCCGCCATCACCGGCGCGACCGCCAACAACCTGCTCGGCACGCTCGCCACCAACAACGCGGTGACCGGCACCGCGGTCAGCAACCACCTGACCTCGCCGGTCGTGATCACCGCCGCCACCAAGCTGGTCACTGCGGCGAACTCGGACACGCTGGCCGCGACGCCCGCGGACGGTTCGAGCTTCACCGTCGACGGCAAGAGCATCACCTTCTCGACCGGCCAGACCACCGTGACCACCGACGCCAGCGGCAACGTCACCATCGGCGTCGGCGCCGGCTCGACCCTGACGGTCGGCAGCGTCCTGACGGCAATCGACGGCATCACCGGCGCGGCGCACCGCCTCGACGGTCAATGCGAGCCGGCCAGCTCGTGATCTCCACCGGCACCACCCAGAACCTGGTGATCGCCGCCGGCGGCACCAGCGCGCTCGGTTCCTTCGGCCTGGCCGCGGCGTACCACCAATGTCAATCCGCCCCTGCTGCAGGGCGAGACGCTGACCATCGGCGCGACCGGCGGCGGCACCGCGACCTCGATCACCTTCGGCACCGCGGCCAATCAGGTCTCGACGCTGAACGGGCTCAACGCGGCGCTCGCGGCCAACAACCTGCAGGCCACGATCAACGCCTCGACCGGCGCGATCAACATCACGACCTCGAACGACGCGGCGTCCTCCTCGATCGGCACGATCGGCGGCACGTCGACCGCCTCCGGCTCGGCCTTCAACGCCGTCGCCGGCGCGGGTCCTGCTCCGGTGGCCGATGCGGGTGTGCAGGCGACCCGTGCGAGCCTGGTGGCGCAGTACAACAACGTGCTGGCGCAGATCAACACCACCTCGCAGGACTCGTCGTTCAACGGTGTCAACCTGCTGAACGGCGACACCCTGAAGCTGGTGTTCAACGAGACCGGCAAGTCGACGCTGTCGATCACCGGCGTGACCTTCAACTCGGCCGGCCTCGGCCTGTCGACCCTGGTCGCCGGCACCGACTTCCTGGACAACTCGTCGGCCAACAAGGCGCTGAGCGACGTTGAACACGGCGTCCACCACGCTGCGCTCGGAAGCCTCCGCGCTCGGTTCGAACCTCTCGATCGTGCAGATCCGTCAGGACTTCAACAAGAACCTGATCAACGTGCTGCAGACCGGTTCGTCGAACCTGACGCTGGCCGACACCAACGAGGAAGCGGCCAACAGCCAGGCGCTGTCGACCCGCCAGTCGATCGCGGTCTCCGCGCTCGCCCTCGCCAACCAGTCGCAGGCCAGCGTCCTGCAGCTGCTGCGCTGATATCGCTCGCGAAACAGCGAAAATCCGGACACGCGAACGGCGGGGGAAACCCCGCCGTTTCTGCTTTTGGATCCTCCTCCGATGCCGGAAGCGAAAAGGTAACGATTCCTTAACCAAATTATTTAAACGGGCATTAACCATAATTTAAGCGTGCCTCCCTAGAACTGGAGACGGTCCACTAGGAAGGTTTGCCAAAATGTCTGGTATTGTTCTTTCGGCATCGGTTCGCCAGAACCTGCTCGCGCTGCAGTCGACCGCAACGTTGCTCGCGAAGACGCAAAACGACCTCGCCACCGGCAACAAGGTCAACACGGCGCTCGATAACCCGACCGAGTTCTTCACGGCGCAGTCCCTGAACAACCGGGCGAGCGACATCGCGAACCTTCTCGACGGCATCGGCAACGGCGTGCAGGTGCTGCAGGCGGCCAACACGGGCCTCACCTCGCTGCAGGCGCTGGTCGCCAGCGCGCAGTCGATCGCCCACCAGGTGCTGCAGAGCCCGACGGGTTACGACACCAAGTCGCAGGTCAGCTCCGCGGTCATCCCCGGAGCTACCGCGAACAACCTGCTCGGCAGCGCGCTCAACAATACCGTCACCGGAACGGCGGTCAGCAACAACCTGACCACTCCGGTCGTCATCACCGCCGCCACCAAGCTGGTCTCCGCGGCGAACTCGGACACGCTGGCTGGGACGCCCACGAACGGATCCTCCTTCACGGTCGACGGCAAGACCATCACCTTCAGCACGGCGCAGACGACGATCACGACCGACACCAGCGGCAATTACACGATCGGCGTCGGCACCGGCAGCAACGCTGACTGTCGGCGACGTGCTGCACGCGATCGACAGCATCACCGGCGCGGCACCCCCTCGGCGGTCAACGCCGGCAAGCTGGTGCTTTCGACCGGCACGACGCAGAGCCTGGTCGTCGCCGCCGGCGGCACCAGCGCGCTCGGCTTCTTCGGCCTGGCCGCAGGTCCACCACCACCGCCGTCACCCCTCCGGCGATCACCGGCCAGACGCTGACGATCGCCGCGACCGGCGGCGGCACCCCGACCTCGATCACCTTCGGCACCGGCGGCGGCCAGGTGGCGACGCTGAACGACCTCAACGCGGCGCTCGCCGCCAACAACCTGCAGGCCAGCATCTCGACCACCGGCGTGATCACCATCGTCACGTCGAACGACGCGGCGTCCTCGACGATCGGCGCGGTCGGCGGCACCGCGACCGCCTTCGCAGGCCTGGTCGGCGCGGCGCTCCGGTCGTCGATCCGGACTCGCAGGCCACCCGCGCCAACCTGGTCTCGCAGTACAACAACGTGCTGGCGCAGATCAACACGACGTCGCAGGACGCCTCCTTCAACGGCATCAACCTGTTGAACGGCGACACCCTGAAGCTGGTGTTCAACGAGACCGGACGGTCGACCCTGAACATCCAGGGCGTGACCTTCAACGACGCCGGCCTCGGTCTGTCGACCCTGGTCTCGGGCACCGATTTCCTCGACTTCGAGCTCGGCCAACAAGGTTCTGACCCAGCTCGACTCGGCGTCGACCACGCTGCGCTCGGAATCCTCCGCGCTCGGTTCGAACCTCTCGATCGTGCAGATCCGTCAGGACTTCAACAAGAACCTGATCAACGTGCTGCAGACCGGCGCGTCCAACCTGACGCTGGCCGACACCAACGAGGAAGCGGCCAACAGCCAGGCGCTCTCGACCCGGCAGTCGATCGCGGTCTCCGCGCTCGCGCTCGCCAACCAGTCGCAGGCGAGCGTGCTGCAGCTGCTTGCGGTAAGCATCGCAAGTCATCGACGACACGCAAGACGGCGGGGGCGACCCCGCCGTTTTCGTTTGGCGCGGCGCTCGACCGGCCGATACCACCTGAAATTGCAGGGACCGTAAAAATACTGAAGCCGTTGCTAACCATATTTTAAAGGCAACCACGTACAAAAACTGGGCACTTTCGCCAGCGTTCTCAAGCGTTAAGTCCCGGGTGTTCTGAATGTCTCATGCCGCTCAAGCCTATGCTCGCGCCTCTCAAACGACGGCATCTCCCCGGGAAATAGAGGCACAGGCGCTGCTCAAGGCGGCAAGGCAGCTGCAGGAGGTCCAGACCAACTGGAAGGGCGCGGACCGCAATCTGCACAACGCGCTGATGTTCAACCGCAGGCTGTGGTCGATCTTCCTGACCGAAGCCGAAGCCAACGAGAATCCGAACTCGCTGGAAGTTCGTCAGAACATCGCCAATATCGGCATCTTCGTGCTGAAGCAGACCATCGAGATGCAGATGGATCCGCATCCCTCGAAGCTGAAGTCGCTGATCGACATCAACTGCAACATCGCCGCCGGCCTCGCCGGGCGCGGCTAAAGACCCTTACGCCATCCGGTCGGTCGGAATGACGCGCGGCGGCGTGCCGCGCGACAGATCGAGCGCGTGGAAATAGGCGCGGCGGCGCAATACCGCATCATCAGGGTATTGCGTCACCACCTGGTCGGTCTTGTCGTTGACGACCTGATAGACCATCGCGCGCGCATCGCGATCGAAATAGGCCTGGTGCGCGAAATCCTCGACCACGTCGATCGGATCGTTGCGCACGGCAGCAGCCGCATCCGCCGCGGTCACGCTCTGGCTCGCCGGCAACTCGGTCGCAACAGCGTTGCCGGCCGCCGGGCTGACCGGCGGGACAATGGGCGAAGGCGCCGGCGACCCCACCGGCCTGATGCTGAAATCTGTGCTCATGGCAGCCCTCCTGGCGCCGCTTTACAGAGACAAATCCCAACCCGATCCCGCCGGCAATATTGACGCGCAGACTTCAATCCTTTGTTAGAAAACGCGATGAATCGCGCGCTGCGATGCAGCGCGCGATTTTGATGAAAATTTTAAGGGCATGATCCCGGAGAAGTGTGAAACGGTCTTTCCGTGAAGGATCATGCCCCAAATCGAGAGTCAGCGCCGCGCTAGAGCGAGCGGCTGACCGACAGCGGCGTGATGTGGCGCGGCGAGGGGGCGGCGCGCTTTCCGGCCGCGGTATAGGTGTTGGGCATGCTGCGGCGCTGCATCTCGGCATTGACGCCGCGCACGATGCTTTCGGAGACCGCGTGCGCAGTGGCGAGCACCGTGAGATTGATCTGCAGCATCGAGCGGAATAATTCGTGATGGCGATGCAGCGTCTTCAACAGTTCCGGCGCGGCCTGCGCCAGCTGCTTCTGGCTCGCCTTGAGCTGGCCGACCGCGTTGACATAGTTCTTCGACAGTTCCGCCTTGCGCGGCTCCGTCGTCATGGCCTCGCGCAGCTTGCCGGCGCGCACCAGCTCGGTCTCGCGCTCGATCACCGCCAGCAGCGCGCTCATCGCGTCCATCAAATTCTCGGCGAGCTTGCGCGCCGCGGCCGGCGTCGCGGCGACCGGGGAGGGCGATGGCGCCTCGCGGCGTTGCGCGGTCGGGTTCATGCCGTCTTCCCCTGGTTTGCACCGTTGTTTGCACTCTTGGCCTGCGTCAGGATCAGCGTGCGATAGACTTCGTTGGCGATGCCGACGCCGCCGGCCTTGGCGAACTGCTTGGAATATTGCTCGGTCAGCATCGAGCGCCACACGCCGGTGCCGGCCGTATCGCCGAACGGGCCTTCGCCCTTCAGCCCAGCGGTCATCTGCGAGAACATCGAGTTGAGGAACATCGCCTCGAAGTCGGTGGCGGTCGCCTTCGCCTTGGTCTGCTGCTGCGGCGAGACCTTCTGCAGCGCGGCCGCGAATTCGCGATCCGGCCGCCCGTTGATCACGGGCATGGTGAACTGCGGCGGGATGCGGCTGGACGAGCCGGCAGGCATCGTCTGCATCACATCACCTCGATGTCGGCCTGGATCGCGCCGGCGGCCTTGATCGCCTGCAGGATGCCGATCAGGTCGCGCGGCCCGATGCCGAGCCCGTTGAGGCCGTCGACGAGCTGCTGCAGCGACACGCCGTCTTTCACGACCGCGAATTTCTTGCCGTCCTCGGTGACGCCGACGCTGGTGCGCGGCGTCGACCACGGTTCGTCCGCGCGACAGCGGGTTGGGCTGGCTCACCTGCGGGCTCTCGGAAATGGTGACGGTGAGGTTGCCTTGCGCGACCGCGACCGTGTTCACGCGGACGTCGCGGCCCATCACGATGATGCCGGAGCGCTCGTCGATGACGATCTTGGCGGCGAGATCCGGATCGACCTGCAGCTGCTCGATCTCGGTCAGGAACGCCACCACGTTGCCCTTGAACTCCGGCGGGATCGACAGCTGCACGGTGGAGGGATCGATCGGCTCGGCGGTCTTGACCCCGAGGAAGTCGTTGACGGCGGCGGCGATGCGCTTGGCGGTGGTGAAGTCGGCATTGCGCAGCGCCAGCCGCACGTTCGGCAGGCGGTTGAGCGCGAACTCGACCTCGCGCTCGATGATGGCGCCGTTGGCGATGCGGCCGACGGTCGGCACGCCGCGGGTGATCTTGGCGGCTTCGCCCTCGGCCTGGAAACCGGAGATCGCGAGCGAGCCCTGCGCCACCGCATAGACGTTGCCGTCGGCGCCGAGCAGCGGGGTGACGAGCAGCGTGCCGCCCTGCAGGTTCTTGGAGTCGCCGAGCGCGGACACCGTGACGTCCATCCGCGTGCCCTGGGTGGAGAAGGCCGGCAGATTGCCGGTCACCATCACGGCGGCGACGTTGCCGGTGCGGATGGTGGCGCCGCGGATGTTGACGCCCATGCGCTCGAGCATCGCTTGCAGCGACTGCTTGGTGAAGGGGATGTTGTTGAGGGTGTCGCCGGTGCCGTTGAGGCCGACGACGAGGCCGTAGCCGATCAGCTGGTTCTGCCGCACGCCCTCGATATTGGCGAGGTCCTTGATCCGGGACGTCGCCTGCGCGGACATGGCCGACAGCGCCAGCGCGACCAGCGCGGCGCAGCCCATTCTCGCAAATCTCACAACACGGATGCCGGGCATCCCAATGCTCCCCTCAGATACTCCGCGGATCGCTTGAGCCACTCCCATAGCCATCGATCCGGCATTAACTATGCGAGCGCCGTGCCACGCCCGGTCGGCGGCATAATGATTTGATTTTGTTCGATAATTGTCGGGATGCCGGTGACGCGGCGTCAGCCCTGCCAAGGCAAAAACCGGCCCCATGCGGCAGTTTTTGCCGGGCCGTTTACGCCGCATTAACCATAAAAAGGCGAAGCTCGCGCAGAATAGACCCGCACCCTCAAGGGGCCGACGATGCGCATCTACGGACCGAACGGCACCACGATCGGAACGCCCGCGGGCAATGCCAGGCGGACCGGCTCGACCGGCTTCTCGCTGCCGGACGACGTGACCACCGCCTCGGAAACCCGCAGCCCGACCGCGCCGAAGGCCGCTGCCGGCATCGACGCGCTGCTGGCGCTTCAGGGCATCGAGGAAGACCCGACGGAGCGGCGCCGGCGCTCGGTGGCGCGCGGCAAGGGCGCGCTCGACGTGCTCGACGATCTCAAGATCGGGCTGCTGTCCGGCAATTTCAACGCCTCCACCGTGAGCCGGCTGCGCGATGCCGCCGCCAACCTGAAATCCTCTTCCGGCGACCCCGGGCTGGACGCGGTGCTCTCGGAAATCGAGCTTCGGGTCGAGGTCGAGCTCGCCAAGGCCGGCCAGTTCTAGGGCTTTCCGGCGGGCATGGGCCGAACCGCCGGTTCGGCCGAGGTTGCGCACAGGTTCCTGCCTGAAACCCCGGTAAGTGCCTGTTTTCGTGGTCGTCATCGATATTGTCTGTCACAGGACGCCGCTATATAAGGCGGCGCGCGAACGGACCTCGTCCGGGCGCCTGGCGTCCCAAGGGAGAGGCGCCAGCACAAACGAAAATGGGCTGACTTTGGAAAAACTGAAGAACTACAGGCCGTCCGAAAAAGAGCCGTTCATGAACGACCGGCAGCGCGATTATTTCCGCGCCAAGCTGCTCGCCTGGAAGGACGAGATCCTGCGGGAGTCGAAGACTGACCCTGCAGACCCTGCAGGAAGAGAACGTCAATCATCCCGATCTCGCCGACCGCGCCTCCTCGGAGACCGACCGCGCCATCGAGCTTCGCGCCCGCGACCGCCAGCGCAAGCTGATCTCCAAGATCGACGCCGCGCTTCAGCGCATCGAGGACAACTCCTACGGCTATTGCGAGGAGACCGGCGAGCCGATCTCGCTGAAGCGGCTCGAGGCGCGCCCGATCGCGACGCTGTCGGTCGAGGCGCAGGAGCGCCACGAGAAGCGCGAAAAGGTCTATCGCGACGAGTAGCGTTTCGGCATCGCGCACACTTGAAGTGCGCTGCGTTTTTCCTTTGATATCAATTCGCTCGATTCATCTGTTGCGATGGCGGATCGCCGCGTGCTCATCTTTCTGTTGAGCTTCAAGTGCGAGCGGGATGGTCTTTGCCGATGGACAGGATTGCTACCGCCGCCCAGCTCATCGCCACCAGCCGCCGCAACCGCGTCGGGCTGAAAGCGCTGCCGCCTGACGTTGCACCGAAGGACGAGGCGGAAGGCTATCGCGTGCAGCGCGCGGTGCACGATCTGATGCTGCCGCGGACCGGCGCGCTGGTCGGCTACAAGATCGGCTGCACCAGCAAGGTGATGCAGCAATATCTCGACATTCCGCATCCATGCGGCGGCGGCGTGTTCGCGCGCGGCGTCCACGAGTCCGGCGTGCGCCTGCGCGCGGCCGACTTCGTGCGCGTCGGGGTCGAATGCGAGATCGCGGTGCGGCTGGGGCGGCCGCTCGCGGCCGGGCAGGGGCCGTTCACCGCGGACAGCGTCGCCGGCGCGATCGAGGCCTATCTGCCGGCGATCGAGATCGTCGACGACCGCTATGAGCGCTGGGAGACGCTGGGCGCGCCGACGCTTGTCGCGGACGATTTCTTCGCCGCCGGTTGCGTGCTCGGCGCAGCCGTTCCGCGCGCCGCCGTGCCCGATCTGCTCGCGGTCGCAGGGCCGCGCGCTGATCAACGGCGCGGAGGCCGGGAAGCGGCACCGGCGCCGACGTGCTCGGCCATCCCCATCATGCGCTGGCCTGGCTCGCCAATCATCTGGCCGACGAGGGCAGGGGCCTGCACGCCGGCCAGATCGTGCTGACCGGGCAGCCTCGTCAAGACGGTGTGGCTGAAGGCGGGCGATCACGTCGTGATGGAGCTGGCAGGGGATTGGGGCGAGGTCGAGGCGAGGGTTTCGAGTGAAGCGAAGCATCCATGTTCCGCACAGAAAGATGGATTGCTTCGTCGCTTCGCTCCTCGCAATGACGATTCAGCCGCTTGGCCTGCCCTGAGCGTGAAGGCGCGTCGATCATGAAATGCCGAACCGCGCGTCCGAAGATCACCATCAGAATGATCGCGACGACCGGAACGGCTATGGCCAGGAGTTCGTAGCTCATTCTTCGAAACCATGAAGATGCGACTGCGCCACCAAATGTATGGTGCCGCCCAGAAGGGCGCAAATAGCAAATATCGCCAAAACCAAGTCGATCGACGGGTCGCTGGACTAACTCCCAATTGACACGTCCTCTCGTTCCCGCGGCGCAGATGCGTCCGGGTTTTGCGTTATCCTTGTCCCTCCGAAAACAGAGGGCGCAGGGAATGCCGGGTGCACGCCGCACCCACTGCCTTGCGTGCAAAACGAAAAAGACGCACGCAGGCCAACACAGGTACGCCGAAATCACTCCGGCACTCCCTGCGCAATGGCTTTACGGCTTACTCCGTGCTCTCCCCGGGGTGCCGGGCTTGTTAGCCCCCGTCGCTGAGTCGGATCATCTCCGTTCACTTGATCCCAGCGTCGGGGGATCAGGACCACACGGCTTGACCGTACGCATCGTGCCGCACGTCTTGCGGCACAATCGCGTCCATCGCAGCCCGCTTCGCGTTCGGTGACGAAGGCCTAACGCCCCTGTGTCGAGGCGGGATGGCTTCGTTAAATCATAAATTCTGTATTTCGGAAAGAAGAATATTTTTGCGCGACGCGCTTGACTCGTCGGGCAAAACAGGCGGCGGCTTTTTCACTTTGCACGTCGAGCAAAACGGGTGTTGCCGTAGGTAAACGCCCGGCCCTAGTATCGCGCCAAAGCGATAACCGGGGAGGGCGGTCATGATCGACAATCGCACTGCGCCTTATGCGGCGCTGGTCCTGCGGCTTGCGCTGTCGTTCTTCTTCTTCGCGCATCTGATCCGGAAATTCGCCGTGATCGGCTTCGATCCGTGGTGGACCGGCCTCGTCAAGCAGGGCTATCCCGGCCCGGTGCTCGGCTACACCGTCGTCATCGAATTTGCCGGCGCGGTGCTGCTGCTGCTAGGCGTCTACACCCGCACCGTCAGCCTGCTGTCGCTGCCGGTGCTGATCGCGGTCGCCAATCACTGGATGGTCCGCAAGGGGTTCTGGTTCGCCGATGGCGGCATGGAATTTCCGCTGGCCTGGGTGTCCATGCTGATCGCGCAGGTGCTGCTCGGCGACGGCGCCTATGCACTGCGCGTGCCGGCGCTGCCGTGGGAGCGAGCACGGCCGGCGACGGCTTGAATCACGGATAGGACAAAGGGAATGGCAGGGCAAAGACCTAAATCTGAAAACTTTCCCTCGCCGTATATGTTACCGCTTCAATCTTGTTTCCATCGAGATCTCGAACAAACGCACCATAATAGTTGGCATTGTATTTTTCCCGGATACCCGGAGCTCCTTCGTCCGCTCCACCGTTGGCAATCGCAGTCTTGTGAAAACGCCGCACGGTTTCCCGGTCCGGTGCCTGGAATGCGACATGAGCGCCGTTACCAGCAGTTGCGCGAAGACCGTCTATCGGAGTTTCCAGACTGAAAACGATGTCGGACGCCCCGTAGTGGAGCGATGTCTCGGAATGTTTCAATAGCCGGAAACCGATCAGGGACATCAGCGGATCGTAAAATGCTCTTGCCCGCTTTATGTCGTTGGTGCCGACTGAGACGTGATGGATCATCTGTTCCTGCCTGACCCTTTGAGTCAGACCTGGGAGCGAGATTCTAGAAGTTGATGATATAGACGCTGAGGGCCAGCAATATCGCCACGCCCGCAGCAATCAGAATTAAGAAAAATCGTGCCATGTCGCTCAACGCGGCGGCTCGAACGAGGTTGCAAAGGTGCCCGCCGCGCAAAAAACAGTTGTCTTTCTCCGACTGCGAATGCAGCGGAGCCTGTGTTCATTCGGTCACGAGATCGGCCGCACGCTTTGCCTTTTTCCCGGCGCTCTTGACGGTGTTCTCGCCGGCCTTCTCCGCCTTGGCGCGCCGTTCGCACTTGGTGCGAATCTCGTCAAGCTCGTCATCGGTCAGGTGTTCGATCCCGACGAACGAATTGTGGACCGCGCTTACCCGGATGAGCTCGTCGAGCTTGACCTGAATGGCCGCGCTGTCGCGGTTCTGGGAGTTCTGGATCAGGAACACCATCAGGAACGTGACGATCGTCGTGCCCGTATTGATGACCAGCTGCCACGTATCGGAATAATGAAATACAGGCCCCGTAATCGCCCAGACGATGACGATGCCGGCGGCGATCATGAAAGTCAGCGCGCGGCCGGCGGCCTGCGATGTCCGGTTTGCGATCTCGCTGAAGAGCCTTGCCGCACCACCGCTCTCGTGGTCGCGCTCGTCGTGCCGATCTTTCCGTGCGGCCTTCATTTTACTCCGCCCGATGAACTTGTCTGTGATGGCTATAAGCAATGCGGATGGAACCCAAAAGTTCCTCGATCTCAGGCGGCCTTTTTCGCCCGCAGCGAATACGACAGGGGCATGCGCGGGTGGCCTTCGGGAAGCCGCCACAGCCGGTCGGACGCGGGCACCAGGATCGGCAGCCCTCGCCAGGGCAGGACTTCGTGCTCCCTGAACATCGTGATCGCGAGGCCAGCATCGGTCAGGGAGCCGAGCACTGACGACAGCGAGTGGATCCACTCGCGGGTTGCCTGATGGGACATGATCGTGGTGTCGCCGGTGTAGGTCGTCTCGTTGACAAACCGGTGCGGCCTGTCGGCGGGCGTCTGAAAATCGTGAGTCAGCACCAGCGCTCCAGCGCTCTCTTCGAACACGTTGAAGGCCGGATGCGCGTCGGCAAAATAAAGCTCGCCGCCCGGCGCCAGCACGGATGCGATCACCCTGGCCCAAACCGCCATGTCGGGCAGCCAGCAAATCGTTCCCCAGGTCGTGAAGACGAGATCGAACGGCCCGGGCGTCAGTTGCGGAGCCTGATCGACCGTCCCCAACACGAAGTCGGCCTTTAACCCGGTCTCCTCGGACAGGCGTCTTGCGACATCCAGCGCGGATCTGGAAAAGTCGAGCCCGGTGGCGACGGCGCCGCGCCGCGCCAGGCAGAGCGTGTCGCGGCCGATATGGCATTGCAGATGCAAGACGCGCTTTCCCGAGATATCGCCAAGTTCGGCGGCCTCGATCTCGTGAAGGGCATCCTCGCCTGCGCGAAAGCGGTCGAGCATGTAGTCGCCGGTCGTGTCGCGCGCGTGAATGGACACACGCTCTTCCCAGTTCCGCAAGTTGATTTCGATATGGTCGGTCATGCCTGCTCAATCCAGCAAATGGAGCTGCGCCTTGCGGGCAAGGCAGTTGAATGATCCCCCGCATCGTCCGATGATGTCGCCGGGCGAACTCGCCTTGACTTGTGGAGGACGGAATGCGCGGACGTCGTGTGTTGATGGAGTCGTTTGTAGCACATGGCGTGCGTCACATCTTCGGCAATCCCGGCACCACCGAGACGCCGCTGCTCGACAGCCTGCCGGCGTTCCCGCAGATCGATTACATCATGGCGCTGCATGAGGGCGTCGCGGTCGGCGCCGCGAGTTTTTATGCGCAGGCCGCGAACCGCGCAACCGTCGCCAACGTCCATGTCGCGCCTGGGCTCGGCAACGCCATCGGCGCGATCTATGGCGCGCTGAAGGCCAATTCGCCGGTCGTGGTCACTGCCGGCCAGCAGGACACGCGGATGCGGCTCACCGGTCCCGTGCTCGGCCATGACCTCGTCGCGATGGCCGCGCCCGTCACCAAATGGAGCGTGCAGATCGAGCGCGCCGACGAGATCGCGCCGATCCTGCGCCGCGCCTTCAAGGTCGCGACCGATGCGCCGAAGGGGCCGGTGTTCGTCGCGCTGCCGATCGACGTGCTGGAGCAGGAGACCGCGGTCGAGGCCATCCTGCCGGACCGGCTGTGGCGCGCCGCGCATCCCGATCCCAAGGGCGTAGAGGCGATCGCCTCGCTGATCGCGAAATCGTCCAGTCCGACGATCGTGGTCGGCGACGACGTCGCGCGCGCGCAGGCAACGGATGCGCTGGTCGCGCTTCGCCGAGACGATCGGCGCATCCGTGTGGTTCGAAGGCTTGCGGGCGCACGCCTCGTTTCCGACCGGGCATCCCAACTACCGGCGCTCGCTGCCCGGCGATGCCGCGCAGATCCGAAAGACGCTCGGTCAGGCCGATCTCGTGCTGCTGGTGGGCGGGCCGTTCTTCGAGGACATCTGGTTTGCGCCCGGCGGTCATTTTCCGATAGCCGCGGCGGTGGTGCAGATCGAGGAGGCGCCCGAGCGGATCGCCTTCAATCACCGGCTCGACGCCGGCCTCGTCGGCGAGATGGCGGCGAGTCTCACCGCGCTCACGAGCCTGTTGCGTTCGCAGGCGAGCGCCGAGTTCAAGTCCGCCGCGCAGCGCCGCAACGCCGCGCTGGCCGATCAGTCGGCGCAGGAGGCCGACGCCTACAAGGCGCGGCTGGAGAAAGCCTGGAACAGGACGCCGACGTCCATGCCGCGGGTGGCCGCGGAGTTGCGGCGCGGCGTCCCTGAAAATGTCGTCGATCGTCGACGAGAGCATCACCGCGAGCCTCGATCTCGCGCAGGCCTTCGACTATCGCGGTTTTGGCGATTATTTCGGCGGCCGCGGCGGCGG
This sequence comes from uncultured Alphaproteobacteria bacterium, assembly GCA_963696845.1. Taxonomy (GTDB): domain Bacteria; phylum Pseudomonadota; class Alphaproteobacteria; order Rhizobiales; family Xanthobacteraceae; genus Bradyrhizobium. The sequence goes on along the minus strand of CAVOLR010000018.1, from coordinate 214,544 downwards.
CATCGGACAAGGTTTGTCCGGCGCGATCGGCGTCAAGGTGGCGATGCCGGACCGGCCGGTGGTCGCGATCTCCGGCGACGGCTCGGCGATGTACTCGATCCCTGCGCTGTGGACCGCCGCGCACCACAAGCTCGCGATCGTGTTCGTGATCCTCGCCAACCGCGAATACCGCATCCTCAAACATAATGTCGACGTCTGGCGTCAGAATTTCGAGGCCGGCACGCAGCATCCCTATCAGCAGATGGATTTGACCGGACCGGTGCTCGACTTCGTGCGCCTCGCCGAAGGCATGGGCGTCGAAGCCGTGCGCGTCGACAAGGCCGATGACATCGCGCCGGCGCTGCAGAAAGCCGTCGCTTCCAACCGGCCGTATCTGGTCGAGATCGGGATCGAGGGGAAGAGGTGAGGCAGACACTTACAGACGCCTGCACCGACTGTTTTTGTGCTATAGCATTAGAGCTATACTACGGGAGCAAGAAATGAGAAGCAGCAAGAAAGTCACCGAAAGCAGCGGCAACGTCTTTGCTGACCTCGGTTTTGCCAACCCGGAGGAAGAATTGCTCAAGGCAAAGCTCGTGCGCGAAATCCGGGGGATCATCAAACGCCGCAAGCTGACGCAGACGAAGGCGGCCGCCATGCTCGGTTTGAAGCAGCCGGACGTTTCTGCGCTCGTCACCGGCCGGGTCGGCAAGTTTTCGATCGATCGCTTGGTCCGTTGCCTCAATCGAATGGACTACAAGGTAGATGTTGTCGTGCGCCACAAGCCGCGCCGGGCATCTTCCAGAGCCATCGCCGCATAGGGCAGCGAGCGCCGCTACACCGCCTCCTCCGACGCCAGCTTCTCCTGACCGATCACGTCCAGGGCGCTTAACGCCTTCGGCTTGCGCAGGCGCACGTAGATCTGCACGCCGAGCAGGAGCACGCAGAGGAACAGGAAGAACGCGCTGATCGGACGTTCGAGAAACACCAGCGCGTCGCCGCGCGAGATCAGCATGGAGCGGCGGAAGTTCTCCTCGAAGCGAGGGCCGAGCACGAATCCGAGCAGGATCGAGGCCGGGTGGAAGTCGAGCAGCAGCAGCAGATAGCCGACGAGGCCGACGACGACGGTCTCGGCCGACCTGGAACATGTCGTTGTTGGTCGAGTAGACGCCGATCGAGACGAAGAACAGCGCGCTCGGGTACAGATATTTGTAGGGAATCATCAGCAGCTTCACCCACAGCCCGATCAAGGGCACGTTGAGGATGACCAGGATGATGTTGCCGATCCAGAAGCTCGCGATCAGGCCCCAGAAGATGTCGGGGTGCTGCTTGATCAGCTGCGGACCCGGCACGATGCCCTGGATCATCAGGGCGCCGAGAATCAGCGCCATCACGGCGTCGCCGGGAATGCCGAGACTCATGGTCGGAATGAAGTCGCCCTGCACCGACGAATGCGTCGACGCCTCGGGGCAGGCGACGCCTTCGATCATGCCGGTGCCGAATTTCTCCGGTGTCTTCGAGACCTTCTTCTCGGCCGCATAGGAGATGAAGGAGGCGATCGTCGGACCGGTTCCCGGAATCAGCGAGCACAGGCTGCCGATGATGGTGCCGCGCAGCATCGCGGGGATCGCGCGGCGGAATTCGTCGCGCGTCGGGCGCAGGTCGCGAAGCCCGACGTTGGAATAGCGCGTATTGATGTCGGAATACTGGTTCACGCTCTTCATGAACTCGGCGATGCCGAACAGTCCGAGCGCAAGTCCGACCAGCTCGATGCCGTCGAACAGGCTGCAGAGGCCGAAGGTGAAGCGCGGCGTTCCGGTCTCGATGTCGGTGCCGACGATGCCGAGCAGCAGGCCGACCAGCGTCATGGCGATGCCCTTGAGCGGCGAGCCGCGCGCCAGGGTCGAGCCCGCGAGCAGGCCGAGCAGCATCAGCGAGCAGATTTCGGCCGGGCCGAACTGCAGCGCGACCCGCACCAGCACCGGCGCGAGGAAGATCATCTCGGTGATGCCCCATGAGGCGCCGACGAAGGACGAGATCACGGTGATGCCGAGCGCGGCGCCGCCGCGCCCCTGTTTCGTCAGCGGGAAGCCGTCGAGGCAGGTCACCGCGTGAGGGGGATGGCAGGGCAGGTTGAGCAGGATCGAGCAGATCGCGCCGCCATATTGCGCGCCGTAGAACACGCCCGACAGCATCAGGATCGCGCCGACCGGCTTGATGCCGAACGTCAGCGGCAGCAGCATCGAGATGGTGGCGAGCGGTCCCATGCCCGGCAGCACGCCGACCATGTTGCCGACCAGCACGCCGACGAAGCACCACATCAGGTTTTGCGGCTCGAGAGCGACGCCGAAGCCGTACCAGAGATCGGAAAGCGCGGTCGCCAGCATCTAGAATCCCCAACGGAACAGCGGGAAGGGCACTTTCAGCACATAGGAAAACAGGAAGCCGCCGACGACCGTGACGCCTGCGGCCAGGATCGCCGATCCCTTCAATGTCGCCGTGCGATCGCCGAGCGCCGATACGAAGACGCACATGAACGTGGCCGCGGCCATGCCGAAATATTCGCCGAACAGGATGAACATCAGCGGTCCGGCCAGAATGCAAATCCAGCCGCGCCATTCCATGCTTTCGGGAAGAATCCGCTCGCCGTCGTCGAGCGGCGTGACCAGTCCGGCGATGAAGATCAGCACGCCGACGAAGGTCATGATGATGCCGAGCATGAACGGGAACATGCCCGGGCCCATATGCGCCAGCGTTCCCAGCCGATACGTCGTGGAATTCAGGGTGACGCCGGCGCCGAGCAGCACCATGAACAGCCCGGCGTAGAAGTCCTTTTTCAGGAGCAGGTTCTGCATGCCCTAACGCTTCCTCAGTTCGTGTTCTTCTTTATTGGAACAGGCGGCCATTCGTCCAAGCAACCTTAGACCAAGCCGTCAAGTCGCGCCGACGCTTGCGGCCAATGCGTGGACAGATGTGTGGAACCCTCGCGGGTGCTGCGCCTGCCTGGATGAACGAAATTTGATCATCCCGGCTTTGCCACCGGTCGGCCGTGTCAGCTTCCTGTAAGCAAAAATACGACGGCCTCCGGCAGGGGAGCTACCGGAGGCCGCGTGGAACATCGCATCGCGCCTAGGTTCGCGACGTGATGTGGGAGCTCGTCATTGTTGGGCGCATGATCCTGATCCGAAAACCGGTTCCCACTTTTCGGCCTGGATCATGCCCGCCTAGAACGGCAGCAGCACGTCGGTCACCTGCTGGCCATAGCGCGGCTGCTGGATATCCATGATCTGGCCGCGGCCGCCATAGGAGATGCGCGCCTGCGCGATCTTGGTGGAATCGATCGTGTTGTCGCTCTGGATGTCCTCGGGCCGCACGATGCCGGCGACGATCAGCTCGCGCATTTCGAAGTTGACGCGAATCTCCTGCTTGCCCTCGACCACCATATTGCCGTTCGGCAGCATCTGGGTCACGACCGCGGCGATGTTGGTGGTCAGGGTTTCCTGGCGCTGGATCGAGCCCTTGCCGTCGAATTGCGATGTCCCGTTCGCGGTCAGGAGGTTGCCCGGCAGAAACTTCTGCGCCTGTGGACTCAGAGCCTTGGCGCCGATGAAGTCGCTGATGGTGGAACCCGTCGAACCGGTCTGGTTACGCTGGGTCTCGTTGGCGAAATTGGCCTGGTCGTTGATGACGACGGTTACGGTGAGCAGGTCGCCGATCTGGTGGGCGCGCTGGTCCTTGAAGAAGGAGCGCGAGCCGTTCCGCCACAGCGAGTTCGGACTGTAGGACACCGTCTCCGGCTTCGGCATCGGCATCGACACCGGCTTGTAGCCCGGCGCTGTCGTCGGGTTGTCGATCGACGTCAGCTTCGGCTGCTCGCCGATTTGCGACAGCCGGCTCACCGCCGAGCAGCCGCCGGCCGCGCTGAGCACGGCGAACAACGCTCCGAGGCGAACGATTTGTCGCGGGAAACCATACCTGGACTTCAACTGGGACATGAACCTTACTCTGGCTTGGACGTGACGGGTGCGTGCGTGTCTGAGGCGACCGCGGTCGTGGCGGGCGTGTTGTCGGCTGCGGCAGCCGCATCGGGTAACGGTTGCGGCGTGGCGACCTGGATCGTGACCTGGCCGCGGCCGGTGACGGTGCCGGTCACCGTGCGCTTGGACTGGATGTTGAGCACGCTGACCACGTCGCCTTCGGTGCCGTTGTCGAGCGCCTTGCCGCGCGTCGTCAGATAAAGGCCCGCGGTCTGGAAGATGATGCTGACGGCCTGGTCGCGCTGCACGAGGTCGGGCTTGACCAGGTCGGCCATGCGCACCGGCTGGCCGGCGTGGACCGAGCGGCGCATCTGCATGCCGAGCGCCTGCTCGCGCGCGGCGGGATCGCTGCCGACTTCGGCGCGCGGCCGGCGCTCCACGATGACGTCGGCGGATTTCAGGATGTCGGTGCGCTCGACATTGCGCGTCAGCACGGCGACCGCGACGGTCTCGATCGCGCTGCCGGTGAAGCGCAGCTGGGTCGGATTGCCGTTGTCATTGGCGATCTGGAAGGTGACGTCGAAGCGGCCGTTGCGCGGCTCGTAGCGCGCCGATGTCGCCAGCATCGCGCCGGTGTTGGAGGCATCGAGCCGCAGATCGGCCACGTCGCGGTCGAAATTGATGCTGATATTGGCGGCGTCTCCGAGCCCACCGCGATGCTCGATCGCCTGCGCCACCGCGCGCTCGATCTCCTTGCTGTCGACGGTGCGCGCCAGCCGCGTCACCGCGACCAGCTTGATGTCCTTGGTGTCGACGCCGATCACGCCCTGCGCGCGCAAGGCATTGACCACCTGCGCCACCGGCAGCGAGCCGGTGGTGCCGAGATCCGGCGCGCGATAGATCGGAACTTGCGCAGAGCGAACCGGCATTGTCGACGACGTCGCCGACCCGCACCACCTCGGAGGAGACGCTGACCTTGGCGCGCAGCACCGGCGGCGCGATGGTCTCGTCGCCGGCGCGCGCAGCGCTCGCGGCGAACAGGAGGCCGGCGATGAACAGAGCCGGCGAGCAGGAGAGGGCGGAGCATCACAAATCCTCCGTCAGCGGAACAGCGCAGTCGTCGACTGCATCATCTGGTCGGCGGCCGAGATCACCTTGGCGTTCATCTCGTAGGCGCGCTGCGCGGCGATCAGGTCGCTCATCTCGGAGACCACGTCGACATTGGCCTGCTCGAGGCTGCCTTGCGTGATCGTGCCGTAGCCTTCGGCGGCGGCGATGCCGTCCTGCGGCGGGCCGGAGGAGGGCGTGTCCTGGTACAAATTGCTGCCGACCGGCAGCAGGCCCGCCTTGTTGATGAACTTGGTGACCTGAATCTGGCCGATGATCTGCGAGGTGGTCGAGCCCGGCACCGTGACCGAGACCTGGCCCTGGCTGTTGACCGTGAGGCCCGAGGCATTCTGCGGAACGGTAATGACCGGCTGCACCGGATTGCCTTGCGCGGTGACGACGCGGCCCTGGTTGTCCATCTGGAAGGTGCCGTCGCGGGTGTACTGGTAGGTGCCGTCAGGCATCTGGATCTTGAAGAAGCCTTCGCCCGTGATGGCGAGGTCGAGATCGTTGCCGGTCTGCGACAGCGTGCCTTGCGTCATCGAGCGCGGCGTGCCGACGGTCTTGACGCCGCCGCCGAGGTCGATGCCGACGGGAAGGATGGTGCCCTGGTCGGAGGACTGCGCGCCGACGCGGCGGACGTGCTGGTAGATCAGGTCCTGGAACGCCGCGGTCTGCTTCTTGTAACCGGTGGTGCGCAGGTTCGCGATGTTGTTGGAGATCACCTGAACGTTGAGTTCCTGTGCCGCCATTCCGGTCGCTGCGGTGTGAAGCGCTTGCATGTCAGTTGTTCCTCAATCTCGCTCAGGCCGGCACATCGGCGAGCTTGTCGATCGCGCTCTTGTGCATATCGCTTTGCTGCTGAAGGATGTTGGCGATGTTGGTGTAGGTCCGCATCACCTCGACCATGTGGCTCATTTCCATGACCGAGTTGACGTTGGACTTCTCGACGAAGCCCTGCTGGATGGTCGACTTGGTGTCCTGCGCGCGCGCCGTCGCCGGAGTAGAGGTTGTTGCCCTGCTTGATGAGCTTCTGCGCGTCGGTGAAGCTGACCATGCGAAGCTTGCCGCGGATCGAATCCGTGTGCGCCGCGCCTTCCTGCACCGTGATGGTGCCGTCGGCGGAGACGACGATGTCGTGGTCGGTCGGCTGGAACACGATCGGCCCGGAATTGCCCAGCACCGGATTGCCGCCGGCGGTGACCAGCTGTCCCGTGCTGTTGATCTGCAGATTGCCGTCGCGGGTGTAGCGCTCGCCGCCCGGCGCCTGCACCACGAACATGCCCGCGCCGGAGATCGCGACATCGAGCGGGTTGCCGGTCTGCTGCACCGCGCCCTGGCTGAAATCGCGGAAGGTGCCGCGGTCCTGCACATAGGAGACGCGGCGGTCCGTGCCCGTGAAATTGTCCTCATGCGCGCCCGAGGCGAGATATTCCTCGAACAGCGACTTGTCGGCCTTGAAGCCGTTGGTGTTCACGTTGGCGATGTTGTTGGAGATGACGTCAAGCTGCCGCTCCAGAACCATCTGCCGTGACAAGCCGACCAGAAGCGTATTCTGCATCGGTGGTGCTCCCCTCTGATCCCGATCGCTCCGCGATCCGGTCACCTCGCCGCTCTCCCAAGCGTCTCCGCGACCCCATCGAACCGCCCAAAGCTCTCCCAAGCCCGTAGCGGTTCGCTGGTCATCAGAGCGAATGTCGTGCCAAGTCGAAAATTTCAGCGATTTGAATCGTTTAGCCGTTTTGCCAGCGCGCCAGGCGGGCGGCAGAAAGGTCTTGTTGACCATGTTTGCCCGGCAAGTTTTTCCTAGCGGGGTGCAATTCGAAAGATTCCATTAACCATTGTTACCTAGCGTTCACCATGAGCGGAGCGCGTATGCGCTGGGGGCATTTGTATCGCGTCAGTTCAGGCTTTCGGCTGGCATCGGGCTCATCCCTTTTTGAGAAAGCGGACGAGCGGCCATGGCAGATACCGAAAAGGAAGGCGCGACTGAGGGCGAAGCCGCCGCTCCCGCCCCGAAGAGCAAATTCAAGCTGATGGTGATGATCGTCGGCGTGCTGGGCGTGCTCGGCATCGGAGCTGCGACCTGGTTCTTCTTCTTCCGCCACGGGCCTGAGGAAATGCACGCCGAGGAGGTCAAGGCCAAGCCGCCGGTGTTCGTCGAGGTGCCGGACATGATGGTCAACCTCGCGGGCGCGCCGGGCGAGCGCGTGCAATATCTCCGCGTCAAGGTCGTGCTCGAGGTCAAGGAAGAGAAGCAGGTCGAGGAAATCAAGCCGACCATGCCGCGCGTGACCGACATCTTCCAGACCTACCTGCGCGAACTGCGCCCCGCCGATCTCTCGGGCTCGGCAGGGCTGTTCCGCCTGAAGGAAGAACTGACGCGGCGGGTCAACGCCGCGGTCGCGCCGGTCAAGGTCAGCGCGGTGCTGTTCAAGGAAATCGTGGTTCAGTGACGAAGCGGATGTGAGACGATGGCTGGCAACGATCCCGTCGACCAGGATGCGATAGCCGCCCAATGGGAGGCCTCGCTCGATTCCAGCGACCCCTCGGCTGAAGCCGCGAGCGGCAACGAGCTCACGGAGTCGATGTCGCTGCAATGGGCCGCCATGGTCGAGGACGGCAGCCGCGACTTCGGCGGCGGCAAGAACAACGGCGAGCGCGTCCTCTCGCAGGAAGAGATCGACAATCTGCTCGGCTTCACCGCCGGCGAGGTCAATCTCGACGACAATTCCGGCATCCGCGCCATCATCGACTCGGCGATGGTGTCCTACGAGCGTCTGCCGATGCTCGAAATCGTCTTCGACCGCCTGGTGCGGCTGATGACGACCTCGTTGCGCAATTTCACCAGCGACAACGTCGAAGTCTCGCTCGACCGCATCACCTCGGTGCGTTTCGCCGATTACATGAACTCGATCCCGCTGCCGGCGGTCATCAGCGTGTTCAAGGCGGAGGAGTGGGACAATTTCGGCCTCGCCACCGTCGACTCCAGCCTGATCTATTCCATCATCGACGTGCTGCTCGGCGGCCGCCGCGGCACCTCCGCGTTGCGCATCGAGGGCCGGCCCTACACCACGATCGAGACCAGCCTGGTCAAGCGCCTGGTCGAGGTGGTGCTGTCGGATGCCGAGCAGGCGTTCCGGCCGCTGTCGCCGGTGAAATTCACCATCGACCGGCTCGAGACCAATCCGCGCTTTGCCGCGATCAGCCGTCCCGCCAATGCCGCGATCCTGGTGCGGTTGCGCATCGACATGGAAGACCGCGGCGGCAATGTCGAGCTGCTGCTGCCCTATGCCACCATCGAGCCGATCCGCAGCGTGCTGCTGCAGATGTTCATGGGCGAGAAATTCGGCCGCGATCCGGTCTGGGAAGGCCATTTCGCCACCGAGATCGGCGGTGCCGAGATTTCGGTCGACGCCGTGCTCTATGAATCCGACATCCCGCTGAAGCAGCTGATGCAGCTCAAGGTCGGCGACACCCTGCCGCTGGAAATGCGCGCGGACGCGCTGGTGTCGGTGCGCTGCGGCAGCGTCACGCTGACCGAGGGGCGGATGGGCCGGGTCGGCGACCGCGTCGCCATCCGCGTCACCAAGCCGTTGCGCAAGCCGAAGACCACGCTCGCGATGTTCGAGAAGACGGACGAGCAGAACAAGATGCTGGAGGCCCAATGAACCATTCACTAGGTGTGGTCATCGAAACCCTGGTCGCGATCCTGCTCATGCTGACAATCGGTTACTGCATGCTGCTGAACCGGCGGTTGAAGCGGCTGAAGGCCGACGAGCACTCGCTGAAGGCGACGATCGGCGAACTGATCACCGCCACCGAAATCGCCGAGCGCGCGATCGGCGGGCTCAAGCATACGGTGCGCGACGTCAACGAGAATCTCGGCGGCCAGCTTGCCGCCGCCACGCAACTGTCCGAGCATCTCAAGCGGCAGCTGGCCGAAGGCGACCACGTCGTGCGCCGCCTCACCAAGATCGCGATCGCCGCGCGCCCGTCGCAGGCGGAAACCGAGATCAGAGAGCCCGCGCCGCGCGAGCTCGCATCGAAGGAGCTTGCCTCGCGTGAGGCGGCGGCAAAACCCTCGAACGCCAAGGCGTTGGCGGCGGCGGCTCAGGCATTCTCCGAACGTAGAAGGTCCGGCGGCCTGGCTGCATGAAGTCGTTTCGTAACATCCGCGTCATTCCTGTTGTGCTGGTTGCGGTTGCGGCCCTTGCGGTGCTGAAGATCGCCGGCCTCGTGATCGACGGCGGCTATGTGTTCGACTATGCGCCGCAGCGGACGAAGCCGCTTCAGCCGTCCTGGGCGCAATCGATGCTGAACTTCCCGGGCGCGCCCAGGATCGATCCCGCCGATGTCACCGGATCGGTGCATGGCGCGCCGAAGGAGGCCAAGAAGGAGGAGACGCCGACGCCGGCCGCGCCCGACACCAAGCCGGAAGGCATCGTGATCCATCCCGAGGAGAACCAGAATCCGGTCTCGGCCTCGGAGCGCGCGATCCTGGAGCGGCTGCAGGCGCGCCGTCAGGAACTGGAGGCGCGCCAGCGCGAGATCGACATCCGCGAGAGCCTGCTCAAGGCCGCCGAGAAGCGGATCGAGTTCGAAGGTCGAGGAGATGAAGGGGCTGGAGTCGCGCGCCGCGGCCGCGAGCGAGCAGAAGGCCGAAGCCGAGAGCGCCCGCTTCAAGGGCATCGTCACCATGTATGAGGCCATGAAGCCGAAGGACGCCGCAAAAGTGTTCGACCGGCTCGAGATGGCCGTGCTGATCGAGATCGCCTCGCAGATCGCGCCGCGCAAGATGAGTGACATCATGGGCGTGATGCAGCCCGACGCCGCCGAGCGGCTGACGGTGGAGATGGCGCGCCGCGCCGGCGGCGACAAGTCGACGCCCGGCGCCGATCTGCCCAAGATCGAGGGCAAGATCATCTCGCAAAAGGGCGGATGAGAGCGGCATCAGCATCCTGCCGCCGAGATCAGACGATTTCTCGCGTTCGCCTCGTCGACGCGCACGATGCCGCTGTCGGCATTTCGAGCACAACTGCGAACTTCGCAAGCTCAAAGGGTCCCCCAACCTTGGATCGTTGCCGTGTGGAAGTCAGCACGGCCACCAAATCCGCTCCGCTTGACGCGCATTTGCTTTCGCTTCAAAGGCGGCGATGCCTATCGAGGTGGAGATAGTGGATTACCACTGAGGAGTAACAATGGTTCCGATCCATCCCGGCCGTATCCTGAGACGAGAGCTGAGCGCGCGGAAGCTTTCGGCTAATGCGCTGGCGCGGGCGCTGCGCGTACCATCCGGCCGCATTGTCGATATACTGAACGGCAAACGCTCGGTCACGGCTGAAACAGCGCTACGTCTTGGCCGTTATTTCGGCAACGCGCCGCAATTCTGGGTCAACCTGCAAGCTCAGTATGATCTTGCTGTCGCCATGCGCGATGTTGGCCGGCTGGTGGAACGCGAGGTCCAGACCGCCGCGTGATCGGCGACCGGGCAGGGAGTATCGCAAATGGAGCCGAAGGCTGCCCTTGAGGCTATCAACAGAGCGCTGTTTCCGCCGCCTAGGCAAGAACAGGGAATGATGGTTAGCGCCGATGCCTACGAAAATCTGCGAGGTGTGCGGATCGATCTGGAGCGGTTCGGTGGCGACCCCGTGTGTGTCCGCACGATTGAAAGAGTGCAGCAACAGCTCCTGGAAGTCGCCGCCGTTTGCGGAAAGCGAGATTTGAGACCGGGCGTCGCTGAATCGACCGAAAGCTCAAGGCGAATACTGCGCAAAAGGGCGATTGAGAGCGGCATCATTAACAAGTCCTTAATTCGCCAATCCTAGGATTCGTCGGGGCTCGTGTGGGCGCGTTCGGCCGCGCTCAGGGCGCATCGTTGAATCGGAAGACATCCATCGTCATGGCGCGCATCGCAGCCAGGGGATTTTGGTCGCAACTCCGCGCCCGCGCGCGGGCCGTGCGCCTGTGCCTTGTCGCCGCGGTCCTGCTGCTGAGCCCCGGCATCGCGCAGGCCCAGACGGTCAAGGGCGAGGCGTCGTTCTCCGCCAGCGGCGGCTATGCAAGGCTGCTGTTCAAACTTGCGGAAGACGTGCCGGTCGAGGTCACCACCGCCGGCTCCATCGTCATCATCCGCTTCGCGTCTCCCGTCGACATCCCGATGGACCGCTGGGTCGAGGGCGCGCTCGACTATGTCTCGTCCGCGCGCCGCGATCCCGACGGCAGCGCGATCCGCCTGTCGCTGGCGCGCCGCGTGCGCATCAACACCATGGCGGCGGGCGAGCGCACCTTCATCGACTTTTTGCCGGACAGCTGGACCGGAGCGCCGCCGAGCCTGCCGATCGAGGTGGTGCGCGAACTCGCCGAACGCGCCCGCGCCGCGGAGAAGGCGCTGCGGCTGCAGCGCGCAGAGGCGATCGCCAAGAAGCGTCCGCCGATCCGCGTACGCGCGCTGGTGCAGCCGACCTTCGTGCGCTTCGTGTTCGAGATGCCCGACGGCGTCGGCGCTTCCTCGGTGCTCAATGACGGCAAGCTCTCGCTGCAGTTCGGCGGGCTTCTGACCTTCGACCTTGCGGATGCCAAGATCGCAGCACCCCCGAACATCGCCTCGATCAACCAGAAGGTCGAGGGCGACGCGACGCAGGTCGAGATCGCCCTGATCGGCGACGTCGACGTGCATTCCTTCCGCGAGGAGAAGAACTACATCGTCGACGTCGGCTTCCAGTCCGACAAGCCGAAGGAGTTGCCGCTATCAGAGGCGTCGCGTGCCGCCGAGAAGCCCGCGAAAGGCGGCCGACCATTCCGAGGAGATCAAGCCGCCGACTTCGGAAGCGATCGCCAAACAGATGAAGGCCGGGCCCGAGGTCGCAGCCCCCGCGGTCAAGGACGCCGCGAAGTCGCCGCCGGCGTCCGAGGCTGCAAAGGAAGCGCCGTCCGTGGAGGCTGCGAAGCCCGCCGAGATGATGAAGCCGTGCCGAAGCAAAGCCGGTTGAAGAGCACAAGGACGCAAAGCTCCCGCGGCGGAGAACCGATGACCCCGTCGTGGAAGCCAAACCCGCGCCTGCTGTTGAAGCGCCGAAGCCGCCGCCGGCAGGCCTGCCCGAAGCGCCGCGAAGCGCAAAGACTGCGAAGCCGAAGCGCCGCGCGCCGGATGCAAAGCCTGCCGAACTCCTCCGCCGTCGACATCCGGCGCGACGCCGACGGCCTGCGCCTGACATTCTCCTTTGCAGCACCAACGCCGGCGGCATCGTTCCGCCGCGGCGACACGGTCTGGCTCATCTTCGACTCCGCAAAACCCTTCGACGTCGAGCCGATCCACGCCAAGGGCGGCGCCACCATCGGCGAGGTCACGCGCCAGCCGCTGGACAAGGGGCAGGCGATCCGCATCCGCCTCAACCGCCCGCAGATGCATTCGCTGACCAGCGACGAGCGCTCGAACGGGGCAAGCTGGACGCTGACCTTCGCCGACAGGATGGATGCGCCGCCACAGCCGCTCACCGCGATGCGCAACATCACCGATCCCGCGCTCGCCAACGTCGCGGTGCCCTACGCTTCGCCGGGCCTCGCACATCGAATCGTCGATCCCGATGCGGGCGACGCGCTCGTGGTGGTCACCGCGCTGCCGCCGGCGCGCGGCTTCATCAAGCGGCAGGATTTCGTCGACTTCACGCTGCTCGATTCCGCGCATGGCATCGCGATCCGGCCCAACTCGGACGACGTCGGCGTCGAGGTCGCGCCCGGCAAGGTCATCGTCGGCAAGCCCGGCGGGCTGACGCTGTCGTCGGCCAGCATCTCGGCCGAGCGCGCGCCGATGGCGGTGCGCCCGCTGTTCGACGTCGAGGAGTGGCACACAAACCAGAAGGAGCGCTTCCTCCAGCGCGAGAACGCGCTGATCCAGGCCGCCGCCAATGCGGCGCCCGAGAAGCGCTTCGATGCGCGGCTGGCGCTCGCCCGCTTCTACATGGCGCGCGGTTTCTACCCCGAGGCCAAGGGCGAGGTCGAATTCCTGCTCACCGATCCGGAACCGAAGAGCGACGAGCCGATGGCCGTCATGGTGCATGCGGTCGCAAGCATCCTGTGCGACCGGCCCGATCTGGCGCTGAAGGATCTCGCCAGCCCCGCGATCGGCAACAATTACGACTCGCAATTGTGGAAAGCTCTCGCCTTTGCCCGCCAGGGCAAATGGGCCGCCGCGCGCGAGAAATTCAAGAACGTCGAGTTCGCGATCGCCTCGCTGCCGCTGGAGCTGCAGCGCATCGTCACCGCGGATGCGATGCGCGCCGAGCTCGAGGTCAAGGATTATGCCGGCGCCGCCCGGCGCCGCGCCGACTTCGATGTCATCGGCGTGCCGCCGGATTTCCAGCCAACGGTCGCGGTGTTGCGCGGACGGCTTGCGGAGGCTTTCGGCAACGAGCGCGACGCGCTCGACGATTACAGGCTTGCGGCCAACTCCTCCGACCGCGCGTCGGCGGCCGTGGCCAAGCAATACGAGATCGCGCTCAAGCAGAAACGCAACGAAATAACGCCGCCAGAGGCGCAGAAGGAACTGGAGACGCTGCAGGCGGTGTGGCGCGGCGACTCCACCGAGGTCAAGACCTTGCAGATGCTGTCGCTGATCTACGTCGAGAACGGCCGCTATGCCGACTCGCTCGGCGCGGCCCGACTGGCGACCCGGCTGGAGCCCAATTCCGAGCTGTCGCGGTCGGCGCAGGACAATGCGTCCGCGCTGTTCTCGCAAATATTCCTGACCGCGAAGGGTGACGACCTGCCGCCGATCGACGCGCTCGGCATGTTCTTCGAGTTCCGCGAGCTGACGCCGATCGGCCGGCGCGGCGACGAGATGATCCGCCGGCTTGCCGAGCGCCTCGTTGCCGTCGACCTGCTCGACCAGGCCGCCGAGCTGCTGCAATACCAGGTCGACAAGCGTCTCGAGGGCTCGGCGCGGGCGCAGGTCGCGGCCCGGCTTGCGATGGTCTATCTCGCCAACCACAAGCCGAGCATGGCGCTGACATCGCTGCGCGCGACCCGCATCGCCGACCTCGCCGGCGAGTTGCGCCAGCAGCGGCTGTTGCTCGAGGCTCGCGCAAACAGCGACATCGGACGGCATGATCTCGCGCTCGACATCGTCTCCAATCTCAGTGGGCGCGAGGCGATCCGGCTGCGCTCCGACATCTACTGGGCGGCGCGGCGCTGGCGCGAAGCCTCCGAGCAGATCGAGCTCTATTACGGCGAGCGCTGGCGCGACTTCAAGCCGCTCGATCCCGCCGAGAAGAGCGACGTGATCCGCGCCGTGGTCGGCTATGCGCTGGCCGACGACACCATCGGGCTGGCGCGGTTCCGCGAGAAATATGCGCCGCTGATGAGCGGGGAGTCCGACAAGCTCGCCTTCGACACCGCGAGCAAGCCGGCCGCAGCCTCAGAGCGGCGAGTTCGCCGCGATCGCCAAGATGGCGGCGAGCGTCGACACGCTGGACGGCTTCATCCGCGAGATGAAGACCCGCTTTCCGGACGCCACCGCGCGGGCGCCGCTGGCCGATCCGAACCCGACCGGCTCGCTGCCGAAGATCGTCGGCGAGCGCAGCGTTCGGGGGTAATCTTACTGCGTCATGACGCGCTCTATCACCTCATCCTGAGGAGCGCCGCTTGGCCGCGTCTCGAAGGATGAGGCCGCGGTCGGGCCTCATGGTTCGAGACGGCGCTTCGCGCCTCCTCACCATGAGGTGAGCGGGGTTAACCCCTCGACACGGGCTGTTCCGTCCGGCAACCTTCGGGTGGAAACCGTGCCGGAGGGACCATGAGCAAGCCGACAAAGACCCAAGCCGAACTGATCGCGATGGCGCGGGCCGAGCTGAAGGTTCACGCCGACTGCCCCGACGGCATCCAGATTTCCGTCCTCCGCGACGGCGACAGCTGGGAGTTCCGCGCCGCCGCCGACAAGGCGACCGAGGACAAGGCCCGGTTACCCCGAATGCGTCGCCATGCTGGTGCAGATCGGCGACCATCTGTCCAAGCAGTATGATGTGGCTTAGTGCTCGCGCCTACCCCGCGCGCCCGTCATCTTCTCCATGAAACCTTCCAGCCGCTTCAGTCGCTGCTTGGTCATCTCGCCCTGGAGTTCGCCGATCTTTTGCGATTGCGTGACGAAAGTCTCGCAGGCCTGTTTGGCGAACTCGGCCTGGACCTCGAAGGCGGCGCCGAGCGAGCGCGCGCCCGCCAGCCTCTCGAAAAGGACCTTCGTTTGTTCCAGCGATGTCCGTGAGTAGTTGCCCCAGGCGTCCGCGATGGTGCGATAGCTGACGGGGCGTGCTTCCTCCGACGGCGGCGGCAACGATGGCGGCGTGTCGGCGGACGACGTATCGGAAGGAGAAGTGTCGGCGGACGGAGAGGGCGCAGCGGTCTCCAGCACGGCGACGGTCTCGCTGATCGGTTCCGGAGCGCTTCGCGGTTGATCCATTTCCGGAACCTGCGTGGCGGCTTTCCGCTTCTGCTGCCTGTCCTTGTCACGGTTCTGCGCGCGCTTCTCCTTGCGCGAGTTCGGCTTTCCGCCGGCCTTGGTTTCGTCTGAACTCAACATTTCCTGATCGCTCCATTGGCAACGTCGTCTTGACTCCGCGAACATCCGCCACCTTTGCGCGCAAATCGCGATCAGCCGCTGTCGCTGATGCGGCAGGCGTGTGTTGAGATTTGGAAGAGTGAACAGTGTCGAGCCCGCTGCGCGTTGCCAGGGGCACCGCGCCCGACCGCCTCAGTGTGCCGCCGGTGACGGCGCGAGTGACGTCATGTCATTGGGCTTGATCGCAGCCGCCGAACGTCCCTTCGTTTCCGGGAGCATCAACAGCGCCAGCAGCATCACGCCATAGCCCAGCAAGGCAAACAGCAGGATGGCGCTGCCGAGCCCCATCTTTTCGCTGAGGAACCCGACGAGCGCGGGGAACAGCGCGCCGATCGCGCGGCCGGAGTTGTAGCAGAACCCCTGGCCGGCGCCGCGCACCTCGGTCGGATAGAGCTCGGTCATGAACGGACCCATCGCCGAGAACATCATGTAGAGGATGAAACCGAGCGGCGCGCCCAGCACCAGCATCATGCCGTCGCTGATCGGCGCAGCGAGATAGATTATCAGGCACAGCACCGAACCGATCGCCGAGACCATGAAGGTGCGCTTGCGGCCGATCAGGTCGGAGAGATAGGCGCCGACCAGGAAGCCGATGAAGGCGCCGAAGATATGGATCAGCAGATACGAGCCGGTGTTCAGAGAACTCAGATGCCGCTCGGTCTTGAGGTAGGTCGGCAACCAGACCGACAGCGCATAGGAGCCGCCCTGTGCGCCCGTCACCATCAGCGCCACCTTGATCGTGGTCGGCAGATAGGGCGGCTTGAGCACGGAGAAGGCCTGCGTCAGGCCGTTGGTATCGAGGCTCTTGCGCGCATTGAACACCTCGGGCTCGCTGATGGTGCGGCGAATCCAGAACACCAGCAGTGCCGGCGAGAGTCCGATCCAGAACATCACGCGCCAGGCGGTGGCGTCGGGCAGGATGGCATAGAGCAGGGTGTAGAGCAGGGCGGCTGCGCCCCAGCCCACCGCCCAGCCGCTTTGCACGAAGCCGACCGCGCGGCCGCGATACTTGTCGCGGATCATCTCGCCCATCAGCACCGCGCCCGCCGACCATTCGGCGCCGAAGCCGAGGCCCTGCAAGGCGCGCAGCACGAACAATTGCTCGAAGTTCTGCGCGAAGCCGCAGAGGAAGGTGAACACCGCGTACCACAGCACGGTGATCTGCAGCACCCGCACCCGCCCGTAGCGGTCGCTGAGCGCGCCCGCGAACCAGCCGCCGAACGCCGACACCACCAGCGTGACGGTGCCGAGCAGGCCGGCCTCGCCCTTCGAGATGTGCCAGGTTGCGAGCAATGTCGGGATGACGAAGCTGTAGATCTGCACGTCGAGTGCATCCAGCGACCAGCCGCCGAAACAGCCGGCCATGGTTCGCTTCTCACTCTGCGTGAGATCCCGCATCCATTGGAACATCCGAAGCCTCCCCGATGTCTTTGTTGTCGTTCGGGAGCGGATTATTCCGGATATCGTATCCCCTTACCATCCTCCTTGTTTGGCACGGCGCCATTCGGAATCGTCATGGCAATCCGCCCGTCAGCCGCGGCGCGCCGCCTCGATCGCGGCGACGTCGATCTTCTTCATGGTCATCATCGCCTGGAATGCGCGCTTGCCCTCGGCGCCGCCGGCCGCCAGCGCATCGGTCAGCGCGCGCGGGCGTGATCTGCCAGGAAATGCCCCATTTGTCCTTGCACCAGCCGCACATGCTTTCCTGCCCGCCATTGCCGACGATGGCGTTCCAGTAGCGGTCGGTTTCCTCCTGGCTGTCGGTGGCGATCTGGAACGAGAAGGCTTCGCTGTGCTTGAACATCGGACCGCCGTTGAGGCCGAGACAGGGCACGCCGACGACCGTGAACTCCACGGTGATCACATCGCCGGCCTTGCCGGACGGATAGTCGCTGGGCGCGCGATGGACGGCGCTGCACGGCGCTGTCCGGAAAGGTCGCGGCATAGAAGCGGGCCGCCGCCTCGGCGTCCTTGTCGTACCAGATGCAGATCGTGTTCTTGTTCTTTGCCATTGCAGGTCCTTTTGATTTCAAAGCGACGTTTTTGTCATCGGGCCTATTTGGGACGGCCTTCGAGAAATTCCAGCAGGCCTTCGTGCAGCCGGTGCGCGCCGTCCCAAAGCCGGATGTTGTAGTCCGTCGGGAAAGTCCTTGGGATCTTCGTCCCGGAACGAAATGCCGCGCACGGAACCATCGACCGGCTTGCACATCAGCCAATCGGTGCCGGCGCGGCTTGAGAAACGATCGCCCCAGATTTCGATCTCATTGGGGCGAGGCATCGTGGTTCCCAATCCCAGGCGGCCGAGCACGGCAGGGAGCGAGGGCTTCCTCCACCGCGCGCGACTTGTCGATTCCGGCGATCGCGAAATCGAGCGCGAACATGCCGGCCATTCTCGCCGTCACCGGGATAGCCGTGCGCTTCGAGCAGTTGTTGCGCGCGTTGCGCGATCGGAACGCGCAAATCCCCTCCTTCAAGGGCGACGCCGAGACGGTCGCTCACTTGCTGGCTCGCAGCCGCCGAGAGCTGCCATGCACTGGGAAACTCGAAGGTGATCTGCGGGCCGCGATCGTCCAGCATCACGCGCCAGGGTTCGTCGCCGAATTGCCGCTTGAAATCGGCAATCGGGATCGGCGCGACAGGCAAAAGGCGAAACTCCTCGACCAACTGCGCGATGACGGCGCGCCAGTCCGCCTTGTGCTTTTCGGTCAGCGTGCTTTCGGCGGTGTAAATCGGCCGTTCATCCCGCCTGCCGGTCGGCGAATAGCCCCACAATTCCGCGCCGCTGCACGCGCCAACGGCGATCTGTTGCCGCAACGGCGCGGGCAGGCGCATGACCACGCGCTCTTCGACATTCGCGACGCTCTGGCCGGTGATCAGGACCAGCGCGATTCTCTGTTCGAGGAGCCGGGAGAGCGCCGCCAGCATCCGCGGCTCGGCCGGCCGGTACAGATCGGCCACCGTTTCATCCACGTCGGACAGCACCAGGCGGAGTTGATCGTTCCAGAGCACCTTGGATGACACTGCCCGGAGTCCTCAACTCATCGTAACCACGACCTTGCCTTTGGCATGGCCGCTTTCGACATAGGCGAGCGCCTCGGGCATTTTCGCGAACGGAAACGTCCTGTCGACGATGACCTTCAGCTTCGCCTGCGCGATCAGTTCGCCAAGCTCGGCCAGCTCAGTGCCGCTCGGATGCATGAACAGAAATCGATAGCCGACGTTTGCGCGCCGCGCGCGCGATCTGATGGCGGTGCTGATGATCCAGAACAGGACGGCAAGGCCGCGGCGGCCGTCGAGATCCTTGATCGCGGTTTGCGGTTCCGGAAGCGCCGCCACCGAAACGATCTTCGTGTTCGGCTTCATGACGTCGAACATCTGGTCCAGGGTCTTGCCGCCGATCAGGTCGAAGCCGGCGTCAAATCTGTCCTTCACATCAGAGATGTCCTGGGACGTATAGTCGATCACGTTATCAGCGCCGAGCGAGCGCACCAGCGCTTCACCACGGTTCGAAGCCGTCGTCGTGACATGGGCGCCGAGCCACTTGGCGATCTGGATTGCGAAAGTGCCGACCCCTCCGGCGCCACCTGAGATCAGCACTTTCTGCCCCGGCCCGATACCAAGCTCATCCCGGAGCGCCTGCAGCGCGGTCAGTCCCGCCAGCGGCACCGCCGCAGCAGCCGCGAAATCGAGATTGGGCGGCATCGGCGCGGCGTAAGCCTGGTCGACGCAGGCTTGTTCTGCGAACGCGCCGCCACGATCCTTCCAACGCGGGCGAACACGCGGTCACCGACGCGGAATCGTTTGACGCCGCTGCCGACGGCCGCGACTTCGCCGGCCAGTTCGTTGCCCAGCACGAACGGAAGTTTCGGCCGATGGATGACGCGAAGCTTGCCTTGCCGGAACTTGAAGTCGACCGGGTTCAATCCGGCGGCGCGCACGTTGACAAGGATATCAGCTGGCCCCGGCACGGGGGCCGCAACATCCGTCAGCCGCGCGCCTTCAGGGCCGCCGTAGCGATCGAGGACATAGGCGCGCATTAACGCCGATCGTATTCGTCGGGTCCCATCGCCCAGGGCAACGCGTCGTGGCCGTGCGCGTAGTTGCGGTTGGTCTGGCTGGGATCGCGGTTGACCAGCGGCCGCAGATACATCGGATGCGTCACGCTGCGCACCTCGTGCTCGACGGTGAACAGGTGCCGGCCGTCCTTGAGATCGACGATGTCCTTGAAGCGGTACTGGTACTGATTGTCTTCCTGCGAGACGAGGTTGCGCTCGAGCAGGCGGCGATAGGGTCCCGAGAAATCGGTGATGTAGATCTGCACGTGGTGGCCGTCATAGTCCGGCTGCCTGGTCGCGGTCTCGCGGAACTGCAGATACTGGTCCTTGCCGACCTTGGCGCGGGCCACCATGCCGTCGCCGTTTGTGAGCTCGGCGGGGATGCCGACCATCGCCGGATAGAAATCCGCGATCGCCTTCGCGGTGCCCTCCGGCACGTCGAACTCGACATAGGGAATGCCGAGATTGACCCGGCCGAACCGCGCCACGTCCGGCTCGTAGCAGCGGTAGCGATTGCCCCAGGGGCAGGTCGCCTCGACATAATCGTTGTGCTCGCTGAATTTGAACGCGGTGCCTTCGAGCTTCTTGCGCAACGCCGGCGAGGCGGTCGAGCAGGGCGGCCCGGCCCGGAATGATCAGCGCGGTATGGCCGCGCAGCACCTGCGCCGGTCCCGCCGGCAGGTGAAACTGGCTCTTGCCGGCATTCACCCACATGTTGGTGTCGCTCACCATCAGATAGGGATCGCGCGTCAGCCCGAGGCCCGCGACATAGAATAATGTCGCCAGGTGCTGGTCGGGAATGGTGACATTGACGTGCTCGAGATGGATGGAATTGCCGAGGTCCTCGGCGGCGCGGTCGAAATGTTGCTGTTGCATAGGGGCGGTTCCGGGGTGGGGTCGCGCCCATCATAATGAAACGCTGCGGCGAGGGCGAGATGGGTCGGGACGACTCTTTCCCGGTACGCCTGCTAACCGACCCGCGCCGACATCCCGCCATCGACCGGCAACAGCACGCCGGTGATGAAATTGGCGTCGTCCGAGGCCAGAAACAGCGCGGCATGGGCGGTGTCCCAGCCGGTTCCCATCTTGCCGCGCAACGGGACACGGGCGTTGCGGGCCTCGCGCACCGCCGTCGTGGTCGATCCCGTCGCCGCCGCGATCCCGCTCACCGCCATCGGCGTATCCATCAGGCCCGGCAGCACCGCGTTGCAGCGCACGCCGTGGGCGGCATTGGCGTTGGCGACGCTGGTGGTGAGCCGGTTCATGGCCGCCTTGGAGACCTCGTAGGCGACCTGGATGCCGCCGGCGAGCGAGGCCAGCGAGGAGATGTTGACGATCGACCCGAAGCCCTGTTCGCGCATGACCGGCAGAGCGTGCTTGATGGTCATCCACGCCGATTTGAGGTTGACGGTCAGGATGCGGTCGAAGGCTTCTTCGTTGGCGCGATGGGCGGGGCCATCGCCGCCGCCGCCGATGCCGACATTGTTGACGAGGATATCGATCCGCCCGAGCCGCGCTTTGGCCTCGGCAATGACGGCGGCGCAGCCGGCATCGCCGGAGACGTCGGCGGCAAACGGCGCGGCCTGGCCGCCTTCGGCCGCGATCATGGCGACCGTCTCGGCAGCGCTTGCGAGATGACGATCGACGCACAGCACCAGCGCGCCTTCGCGGGCGAACAGGATCGCCATCGCCCTGCCATTGCCGATGGTTTCGCCCGCCGTTTGGCCGGCGCCGACAATGATCGCGGTCTTTCCTTGCAGCCGCCGGTCATCTCAAAACCCCTTCAGGTCGGGATCGAGCACCTGGCCCGGGTCGAGCTGAACGCCAAAGCTGTTCAGGATCATCGAGACCTGGGTGTACTGGCCGACGGTGAACACCACGTCCATGCGCTGCTGCTCGCTGAAATGCTTCGACAGCGCCGCCCAGATCGCGTTCGCTGATGAACTGGTCGCGGTGCAGATCGTCGGCGGCCCGCAGCAAGGCGCGATCGGCCGCGCTCCAGCCGGGGGCGTCGGCGCCGCGCTTGATGCGGGCGATCTCGTCGTCGGTGAGGCCGGCGCGCTTGCCGATCGGAACATGCTGGGTCCATTCATAGCCGGAGCGGCACAGGAAGCCGGTGCGCAGGATGACGATCTCGCGCTCGCGCGGCGGCAGCGTGTTGTTGCGCGACAGCACATAGCCGCCCCAGCCGAGAAAACCCTTGGCGGCCGCCGGATGATTCAACAATGTGCGGAAGATGTTGAGCACGGGCCCGCGCGCCTGCATGGGCGCGACGATCTCGCGCTGCTCCTCGGTCAGGCCATTGTCTGCGGCGGGCATGATGCGTGGGGTCGTCAGTCGCATGTCGTGATCTCCGGAAAAGCGAATCTGGCGGGGCGGCAGGCCGCGGCGCGCGGCCAGGGCAGGCGTGAGGATGCTCTCGACCTGTCAGTTTAGAGACTTTGGCGGTCCCGCTGGCAAGGCCGTCCGGGCTGCGCGGCGACGCCGCCTGGGCGCAGGCGGACCGCACCATCGAGGAGATCAAGACCGAGACGCTGGCGCGGGCGCAGACCGGGGCCTATCCGACGCTCGGTATCCAGCCGGCCGACGCTGCGGACGCGCTCGGCCGCATCAGGACGCGCGAGCCCGACGAATGGGCCGCGGCCTGGAGCGCGGTCGCCGACGGCTACATGGCGAAGGCCAGAGCGGCATCCGATCCGAAGGAAGCCGACGCCAATTTCCTGCGCGCCTGGCGGCTCTATTATTTCGGGCAGTGGCCGGCGCCGACCTCGGCCGGCAAGCTGGCGGCCTACCAGCGGGCGATCGAGGCGTATCTCCTGCACGCCAAATATTTCGATCCGCCGCTCGAGATCGTGCGCATTCCCTTCGAGGGCAGCGAGATCGTCGGCTATTTGCGCTTGCCCGCCAACGCGCCGCGCCCGGTGCCGCTGGTGCTGGCGATCTCGGGCCTCGACAGCCGCAAGGAGACGGTCGCCGAGACCTATGCGGCGGCGCTGCCGCAAGGCATCGGCTTCTTCGCGGTCGACAGTCCCGGCACCGGACAGGCGCCGCTGCAAGGCCGGCGAGAGCTCCGAGCGGATGTATTCGCGCGTGCTCGATTACCTCGCCACGCGGCCGGAGATCGACGCCGGTCGCATCCTCGTGCACGGCCAGAGTTTCGGCGCCTATTGGGCGGCCAAGCTCGCGCACACCGAGGCGAAGCGGCTGGTCGGCGCCGTCACCCAATCGCCGCCGATCCACCGCACCTTCCAGCCGGATTTCTTCCGCGGCCGGATGTACACCCGCGAATATCTGTTCGACCTGCTGCCGGCGAGCCTCTACGTCTACGGCCTGCAATCGACCGACGAGCTGCTCGCGTTCCTGCCGAAGATGTCGCTGCAAGCCCAGGGACTGCTTGGCAAACCGACGGCGCCGATCTTCGTGGTCGGCGGCGCGCGCGATACCCAGGTGCCGATCGACGATCTGGAACTCCTGATCAACAGCGGCAGCGAGCCGCGCGAGGCCTGGATCAATCCTATCTTTCGAGAACGTTCTTGACTACGTGCGCGTTCACCAGGGTCTCAAAGAAGCCGGCTTCATCGAGGGCCAAAACGTGGCCGTCGAATATCGCTGAGCGGAGGGCCAATACGCGAGATTACCCGAACTGGCCGCCGATCTTGTACGCCGAAAGGTCGCCGTAATCGCCGCAACTGGTGACGATCTTCGCCGCAACTAGCCGAAGCGGCAACCTCGACGATTCCTATTGTGTTCGCCGCCGATGTGACCCGGTCAGCAGGGCCTGGTGGCGAGCCTCGCCCAGCCGGGCGGCAACGCGACCGGCATCACAATATTTGGTCCGGCAGCGGTCGCAAAGCGACTGCAACTGCTGCACGAGCTTGTCCCGCAGGCTGCGACGGTCGCCTTTCTCGTGAACCCGGACAATCCTATCGGAGCACTAGAGACGGGAGTTGCACAAGCAGCCGCCAGCTCTCTCGCGCTGCAAATGCTGGTCCTCAGCGCCGCAATGACTAGCCCCCGTAACTCTGCACCAGGCTGCCCGCGACCAGCGACCAGCCGTCGACCAGCACGAAGAAGATCAGCTTGAAGGGCAGCGACACCACGACCGGCGGCAGCATCATCATGCCCATCGACATCAGGACCGAGGCGACCACGAGGTCGATGATCAGGAACGGCAGGAACAACAGGAAGCCGATCTCGAAGGCGCGCTTCAGCTCCGAGATCATGAAGGCCGGCACCAGAATCCGCAGCGACATGTCCTCAGGCGTCGCCGGAGGCGGTTCACCCGAAAGGTCCATGAACAGCTTCAAGTCCTTCTCGCGCACGTTCTTTTGCATGAAGCCGCGCAGCGGCACCGAGGCCTTCTGCAGCGCGTCCTCCACGCTGATCTGGTTGGCGATCAGCGGCTTGATGCCGTCGTCATAGGATTTGGTCAGCACCGGCCCCATCACGAAGGCGGTGAGGAACATCGCCAGCGCAATGATGACGGAGTTGGGCGGGGCGGTCGCCGTGCCCATCGCGGTGCGCAGCAGCGAGAGCACGACCACGATGCGCGTGAACGACGTCATCATGATCAGGATCGACGGCGCGATCGACAGCACCGTCAGCAGCGCGATCAGCTGGATCGCGCGCTCGGTGACGCCGCCCTGGCCGCCGCCGAGATTGATGCTGATGTCCTGGGCATGCGCCGGCGTTGCCAGCGCTGCCGCGGCGATCAGGGTTGCAATGAGGAAAACTCTACGCGGAAGTTTTGCGCCTCTCACGAAGACGACGACTTCGGACGGCCAAGGAGAGAGGCCATCTCGTCTTCGAGATTTTCAAAGCTGGTTTTTGGCGCAGCTCCGGGCGGAGGTGGCGCGGGCTCGCGCGCAGGCGCGTCCGGCCGGCGGCTCCGGCGCAACCGGCGGCGCATCGGGGCTGCCCGCGGGGCGGCGAAGTGCGGCTTCGAGACGCTGCGCCATCTCGGCGAGATTCTGGTCCGCGCTCGGCGGCGCCGGTGCCGCAGGCGGAGGCGGCGGC
Organism: uncultured Alphaproteobacteria bacterium; assembly: GCA_963696845.1. Classification (GTDB taxonomy): domain Bacteria; phylum Pseudomonadota; class Alphaproteobacteria; order Rhizobiales; family Xanthobacteraceae; genus Bradyrhizobium. The sequence continues at coordinate 189,798 of CAVOLR010000018.1, read as the reverse complement.
GGGGCCGCGCGCTCGGCACGAAGAGCGGCGGTGCCTTCGGCGGTTCGGCCTGGCGATTGGCGCGCGGCATCAAGGGCTCGCTGCGCGGCGTCAGGGTTCGCTGCGCGGCATGCGCGGCGGCATCGGTTCGGGGCGCGGCTCCGGGCGCGGTTCGGCGCGTGATTCTGCTCTTGGCTCGAGCCGCGGTTCCGGACGCGGCTCGCGCTCGGGACGCTCGATGCGGCCAAGCTCGGCGGTAAATCCGGCCAAAGGATCGCTGCGGCGTTCGCGCTCGGGCACAAGCGGCGGCGGCGCAGGACGGCGGACTTCTTCGGCAAAGGAAGGACGGACCGGGCGCGGCGGCGGCTCCGGCATCTGCGGTTCGACATGCGCCTCGCCGGCATCGCCATCGGCCCAGCCGGCGGCATCCGGCAAGGGCGCGATTCGCGGCGGTAGTTCGGTGCCGGGCGGACGCTGCGGCAACGCCTCGCGGCCGGGCGTGGCGCGCACGATGTTGGGTTCCACCACGATGTCGGTCGGGCCGCCGATCATCAGCAGATGCTCGACATTGTCACGGCGCACCAGCACGAGCCGGCGGCGGCCGTCGACCGCGGCGGCGTCGATCACGGCAAGGCGCGGCATGCGCCCGCGATTGGTGTTGGCCCCGAGGCGGCTGGTGGCGAATCGGCGCACCAGCCAGGCGGCAACGCCGATCAGGGCCAGAACGGCCACGAAGACGAAGATAAACGTAAGATTCGACATCGAGTGTCCCCGGCCAATACGCGCTCAACAGGCTCCAATGTCGCGCCGCCGCCGCAATCGGCCGACCAGAGCTGCCTATCCTACCCTCACGGCAGGACCTGCCGTCCGCACAGTTCTTAATAACTCATGAATCGGCTGAACCAAAACGACTTCTTGGCCTTTTTGGCGCTCATGAATGGACGCGGTTAATGTGGTGATTCGTGGCGAAATTGCGTGGAGAGCCTTTCGTTATGGCCATCTGACCGCTCGCGTGCCCTTCCGCGCCGCAGCGAATCTTAACTCCCCATTAACCATACACGCGGCAAATTCTGCCTAGTGTGGTTGGCAAGCGTGCCCGCCCACAAAGCGGAGCGGCGCGATGGCGATCAGCGATCTTCCGGTTCTGTCGGCGCTGCGCACCAAGATGCAATGGCATCAGGAGCGCCAGAAGGTGCTTTCCGAAAACGTCTCCAATTCCGACACGCCGAATTTCAAGCCGCGCGACCTGGTCGAGCCGAAATTCAGCCCCGCGGGCGCTCGCGGCGGCACGATGGGGTCGCTCGCAATGATGCAGACCATTTCGGGCACGACCATCGCGGCGTCGAGCGGCGGCCAAAGCTTCGACGTCAACGGCAAGGTCGGCTTCGAGACGCGTCCCGCCGGCAATGCGGTGAGCCTGGAAGAGGAGATGATGAAGGTCTCCGCCAACCAGATGGATTATGCGGCCGTGACCTCGCTCTACAGCAAGAGCCTGCATTTGCTGAAGACCGCGATCGGCAAGGGTTAAGGGGCTAAGCGATGGCAGACGATAACGTCAGTGACTTCACCCGCTCGATGGGGATTGCGACCTCCGGCCTGCGCGCGCAGGCCGGGCGCATGCGGGTGATCTCGGAAAACATCGCCAACGCGGACTCCACCGCGTCGACTGCCGGCGGCAATCCCTATCGCCGCAAGGTTCCGACCTTCGTCAACCAGCTCGACCGCGTGCTCGACGCCAAGACGGTCTCTCTCGGCAAGATCAAGCCCGACCAATCGGATTTCCGCACCAAATACGAGCCGTCCAATCCGGCCGCGGATGCCAACGGCTATGTCAAATATCCCAACGTCAATCCGCTGGTCGAGATGACCGACATGCGCGACGCCCAGCGCTCGTATGAGGCCAACCTCAACATCATCAGCGCGACGCGCCGGATGATCCAGCGCACCCTCGACATCCTCAAGGCCTGAACAGGAATAGATCATGGCTTCACCGACAGTCGCCGCCAATGCCTACGCCAATCTCGCGAAGATTCTCGACACCGGCGGGCGCCGGCAAGGGCGGCGATGCGCAGGGGCCTTCGTTCGCATCGGTGCTGAAGGAGGCGGTCGGCAGCGTGCTGGAAACCGGCCGCAAGTCGGACGCGCAATCGGTCGCGATGGCCTCGGGCAAGGCGAATGTGATGGATGTGGTCACCGCGGTGGCGGAGACCGATGTCGCGGTCTCGACACTGGTGTCGGTGCGCGACCGCGTGATCCAGTCCTACGAAGACATCATGAAGATGACGCATCTAGTTCTTCGTCATTGCGAGGAGCGCAGCGAGCGAAGCAATCCAGAATCTATCTCCGCGGATGCAGTTCTGGATTGCTTCGCTTCGCTCCGCAATGACGACGGTGTAAGTGGAAAGAGAGAGTGCAAACATGACCGGCCCTGAAACCCTCGACGTGGCGCGCGAAGCGATCTGGACGCTGGTGGTGGTGTCGTCGCCGCTGATGGTGGTCGGCCTCGTGGTCGGCGTCGTGGTGTCGCTGTTCCAGGCGCTGACCCAGATCCAGGAACAGACGCTGGTGTTCGTGCCCAAGATCCTCGCGATCTTCGTGACGCTGCTGCTCGCGTTACCCTTCATGGCGGACTTGCTGCACGCCGAGATGATGCGGATCTCGTCGCGAATCATCGGCGGCTGACTTAATGTGCGCGATCATGCGCATCGATATCTCGCTGCTGCCGCTGCTCGCCGCGGCCTTCATGCTCACCTTCGCCCGCATCGGCGCGATGGTGATGCTGCTGCCGGGGCTGGGGGAGTCCAACATCCCCGTGCGCATCAAGCTCGCGATCGCGCTTCTGCTCACGCTGATCATCCTGCCGCTGCACCGCGCCGACTATCATATCGACATGGGCTCGATCGCCTCGGTGCTGACGCTGATGATGTACGAAATCTTCATCGGCATCCTGCTCGGGCGCCACCGCGCGCGTCACGCTGGCGGCATTGCAGGTCGCGGGCGCCGTGATCGCGCAGCAAATCGGCCTCGGCTTCGTCACCTCGGTCGATCCGACCCAGGGCGAGCAGGGCGTGCTGGTCGGCAACTTCCTCACTTTGCTCGGCGTGACCTTGCTGTTTGCCACCGACAGCCACCATCTGGTGATCGCCGCGCTCAACGACAGCTACAAGATCTTTTCGCCGGGCGAGAGCGTGGCGAGCGGCGATATCGCAGCGCTCGCCACCAGGGCGTTCGCGGCGGCCTTCAAGATCGGCCTGCAACTCTCCGCGCCGTTTCTGGTGTTCGGCCTCGTCTTCAACATCGGGCTCGGCGTATTGGCGCGGCTGATGCCGCAGATGCAGGTCTATTTCGTCGGCGTGCCGCTGTCGATCCTGGCGGGTCTCTTGATCCTCGCGCTGGTGCTGGCCGCGATGATGGGAACCTTCCTCGATTACTTCACCGGCGTGATGCATTCGCTGATGCCGCTTAGATAGGGACCGCGCGTCATGGCCGACGAGGCCGATACCTCCGATAAAACAGAGGACCCGACACAAAAACGTCTCGACGATGCGCTCGAGCGCGGCGACGTCGCCAAGAGCCAGGAGATCAACACCTGGTTCATCATCGCCGGCGGCACGCTCGTGATGTCGACCTTCGGCGGCTCGATCGGCGGCGACCTGCTGGTGCCCTTGCGCAATTTGATCGCCAATTCCTGGATGATCCACACCGACGGCCCCAGCCTGATCCAGCTCGCAAGCCACCTCGAATACGCCGTGGTCGCGGCACTCGGCGTGCCCGTGATATTGCTGGCGCTGGCGGCGATCGCCGGCAACATGATGCAGCATCGCCTGGTGTGGTCGGGCGAACAGTTGAAGCCGCGGCTGAACAAGATCTCGCTCGCCGCGGGCGCCAAACGCATTTTCGGCAAGCAGGCGGCGGCGAATTTCCTCAAAGGCCTGTTCAAGCTGGTCGCGCTCGGCGCGGTCATGACCGCGATCCTGTGGCCGGAGCGGCACCGGCTGGAGGCCATGGTGCGCTTTGATCCCGCAGCACTCCTCGGCGTCACCACCTCGATGACCATCCATTTGATGGGCACGGTGGTCGCCGTGCTCGCGATCGTCGCGATCGGCGATTATCTGTTCCAGTACCGCACCTGGTACGAGCGGCAGAAGATGTCGCTGCAGGAGATCAAGGAAGAGTTCAAGCAATCCGAAGGCGATCCGCACATCAAGGGCCGCATGCGGCAGCTCCGCCAGGCGCGGATGAAGAAGCGCATGATGGCGGCGGTGCCGAAGGCCTCCGTGATCATCACCAACCCGACCCACTATTCGGTCGCGCTGCAATACGAGCGCGGCATGGCGGCGCCGGTGTGTCTGGCCAAGGGCGCCGACAACATCGCGCTTCAAGATCAGGGAGGTCGCGCGCGAGCACGACATCCCGATCGTCGAAAACGTGGCGCTGGCGCGCGCGCTCTATGCCACCGTGGAGATCGACCAGGAGATTCCGGTCGAGCACTACCATGCGGTGGCCGAGGTCATCGGCTATGTGATGGGGCTCAAGCGCTCGCTGTCGGGGCGGCGGGGTTGAACGAAATCCCGCAGCGGACCTCGTAGCCCGCATGAGCGCAGCGATATGCGGGGGCTTTCCCGGGTGTCGCTGCGCTCACCCGGGCTACGAACTGTCCGGGCGTTGACCGTGACTGAATACGCCCGGAAACAAGTAAATAAGGCCCTGACGGGCTTGCGTTTCCCCCTGCGATTCAGGCACTTGGAGGAGGCGCGAGATTCGCACTTTCACGCCGATTGGCCATGACTGTCATGAGCGATAACGACATTCCCCGCGACGCCCCGGCGCATGACGCGCCGCGGCGCGGAGGCAGCATCGTGCTGGTGCTGCTGGTCGCGGCCGTCCTGGTCGCGATCGCGGTCGCGCTGATGACCATCGGCCGCTCGCATGCGCAGCCCTATATCCTCGGGCTGCTGGCCGTGCTCGCCATGGTCGGGCTGTTCAACCTGTTCGCGCTCGCCGCCGGCATGATCCGCTTCGCCCGCAGCGCCGACGATCCGGTGACGGCGCGGATCGCCGATCATGCCTTCGATGGCCTGGCGGTCACCGATGCGCGCGGTCATGTCGTCTATTTCAACGCCGCCTACCTGACGCTGACCGGCGCCACCAGCGCGCAGGACGTGCGCCCGGTCGAGCGCGTCTTCATCGGCAATCCCGATGTCTCGGAAGCGGTGTTCCGCCTGCTGAAAGCCGCGCGCGAAGGCAAGCGCCAGCAGGAAGAGGTGCGCATCGCCGGCCAGGACGGCGGCCACGGCCGCTGGCTGCGCATGCGCGTGCGTCCGCTCGGCGCGGGCAAGCGCGAGGCGCGCTATGCGGTGTGGTCGATCACGGACATCACGCGCGACCGCGAGCGTCAGGAGGACGTGTTCCAGGAGCTGCAGCACGCCATCGAATATCTCGATCACGCGCCGTGCGGCTTCTTCTCGGTCAATCCGGCCGGCGATCTCGCCTATGTCAACGCGACGCTCGCGAACTGGCTCGACCACGACCTCGCCGAGATCGGCTCGGGCGGGCTGAAACTCACCGACATCGTCTCCGGCGACGGTGCGGCGCTGCTCACCTCGATCGTGGCGGTGCCGGGCGAGGTCAAGACCGAGGTGTTCGACATCGACCTGCGCATGCGCGGCGGCAAGACCATGCCGGCGCGGCTCTATCACAAGCTCGCCTTCGGCGCCGACGGCGCGCCCGGCCCGTCGCGCACCCTGGTCATCAGCCGCGCCCGCGACGAGCGCTCCGATCCCGAGCGCGCCGCCGAAGTGCGCTTCATGCGCTTCTTCGACCACACGCCGATGGCGATCGCCACCGTCGATCGCGGCGGCAGCGTGGTCCGCGCCAATGCGCGCTACGCCAAGCTGGCGCAGGGCATCATCGGCGACGGCGTCGCGACCAAATCGATCTTCCGCGCCGTCAATGCGCGCGACCGCCAGCTGCTGATCGCGGCGATCAACCAGGCCGCCGAAGGGCAGGGCGACATCGCGCCGGTCGAGGTGATGCTCGATGGCGCAAAAGAGCGCTGGGGCCAGTTCTTCGTGACATCAGTCGAAAAGGACGATGCCGAGACCGAGGCCGCCATCGTCTACATGCTCGAAACCACCGAGCGCCGCGCGCTGGAGAACCAGATCAACCAGTCGCAGAAGATGGACATGGTCGGCCAGCTCGCCGGCGGCATCGCGCACGACTTCAACAACGTGCTCTCGGCCATCATGATGGCGAACGACTTCCTGCTGAACGCGCACAAGCCGACCGATCCGTCGTTCCAGGACATCATGCAGATCAAGCAGAACGCGACGCGCGCCGCCACCCTGGTGCGGCAGCTGCTGGCGTTCTCGCGCCGGCAGACCCTGCGGCCGCAGGTGCTCGACCTCGGCGACGCGCTCTCCGATCTCACCATGCTGCTGCGCCGGCTGATCGGCGAGAAGGTCAAGCTCGACCTCGTGCACGGCCGCGACCTCTGGCCGGTCAAGGTCGACGTCTCCCAGTTCGAGCAGGTGATCGTCAATCTCGCGGTCAATGCGCGCGACGCCATGCCCGACGGCGGCAAGCTCACGGTCAAGACCGCCAACCTCGGCGCGGCCGAGTCCGGCGAGCTCGCCTACAAGGGCATGCCGGCCGCCGACTATGTGCGGATCGACATATCGGACACCGGCACCGGCATTCCCGCCGACATCAGGGAGAAAATCTTCGAGCCGTTCTTCTCGACCAAGGAAGTCGGCAAGGGCACAGGCCTCGGCCTGTCGACGGTGTATGGCATCGTCAAGCAGACCGGCGGCTTCATCTATGTCAATTCCGAGGAAGGCAAGGGCACCTCGTTCCACATCTTCCTGCCGCGGCATCATGCCGAGCAGGAGGCGCAAACTGAGGCGCCCGCCGAGGCACATGCCGCGAACGGCGCGGCGAAGGAAGCTCCGACTGAACCGAAGCGCGACTTCACGGGGCAGGGCACCATCCTGCTGGTCGAGGACGAGGACGGCCTGCGCTCGCTGAATGCGCGCGGGCTTCGTTCGCGCGGCTACAGCGTGATCGAGGCCGCCAACGGCGTCGAGGCGATGGAGGCGCTGGAGGAGAAGAACGGCGCGGTCGATCTCGTGGTGTCCGACGTCGTGATGCCCGAGATGGACGGCCCGACGCTGCTCAAGGAGATGCGCGGGCGCAATCCGGATCTGAAGATCATCTTCGTCTCAGGCTACGCAGAGGACGCCTTCGAGAAGAGCCTGCCTGAAAATGAGCAGTTCGCCTTCCTGCCGAAACCCTTCACGCTGGCCCAGCTCGTCGCCGCGGTGAAGGAGACCATGCCGGCGGGGTAGGAACTGCGAGGCGAGGACTAGCCAGTACCCATAAGTCCCGAAAACTGATAGTCGTGCCATCGGCCGGGCCGCCAGGCTGCCACGACAGGGATTGCATAGTATGTTCAGCAGGTTGGTCGCAGTCGACCCGCGTATGGTGAGATGGAAGCGAGACAACGTCTATGGCTTCCTCGCCGTTCACCTGATCGCGACGCTTGCCGTCATCCCCTGGTTCTTCAGTTGGACGGGCGTCGTTCTGCTGCTCGCCGGATTTTTCGTCTTCGGCGTGCTGGGGATCAATCTCTGCTTCCATCGCCTTCTGACCCATCGCGGTCTCGTTTGCCCGCTCTGGCTCGAGCGCAGCTTCGCGCTGCTGGGGACGTGTTGCGCGCAGTACTCGCCGCCGCATTGGGTTGCGGTCCATCGCAAGCACCACCACCATTCCGACGACGAAGACGATCCGCATAGCCCGCTCGTGAGCTTTTTCTGGGCTCACATGGGTTGGCTGATGGTGCGTATGGAGAACATGAATCGCGGCGCGCTGATCGAGCGCTACGCCCCGGACATCATGCGGGATCCGTTCTATGCGTGGCTGGAGCGGCGCCACAACTGGGTCTGGGTCGTGCTGCTGTCGTGGATTGCGTATTTCATCGCCGGCTTTGCATGGGTTGCATGCTCGGGCGGCGCTCTGTCCGAGGCGACGCAATTCGGCTTGAGCCTGTTCGTTTGGGGCGCGGTGCTGCGCACCGTCGTGGTGTGGCACATTACATGGTCGATCAATTCCGTGACCCATATCTGGGGCTACCGGAACTATGACACGCCCGACGCGAGCCGCAACCACGCGCTCACAGCGTGGCTGTCGAGCGGCGAGGGCTGGCACAACAATCATCATGCCGATCCGCGGTCGGCGCGGCATGGCCACACGCGGTGGGAGATCGATACCACCTGGATGACCATTCGGCTCTTGATGCTGCTCGGTCTTGCCAAGCAGGTTGCGCTCCCGTCGCCGGCGCTCGCGAGCAAGTTCAGCGGTGCCGGCCGTCAGCCTGTTTCCGACGGCACGAACCCGCCGGCGCCGAGTGCGCGGACTTAGAGCATGATGGAGCCGGGAGTGCATTCCTGCCAACACGAGTACCGATTGCATGACCGCCGCTGAAAAGCGCCTCCACGCCATGCGGGACCTGATCGCGCACGCGCGCGAGCGCATGGGACTCGGAACGGGCATCGTGCTGTGGGACGGTTCGACCGTCCCAGTCGACCTCTCGCCCGATGCGTTTGCCGTCGTGATCGCCGACGAGGGTGCGATCGCTGCGCTGATCCGGCGGCCGAAGCTGGATACATTGCTCAATCTCCTGGTCTCGGCGCGGATCGCGCTGCGCAACGGCACGTATTTCGACCTGATGTCGCAGCGGCCGCGCGTGCGGCTGAAGGATGCGCTCAAGACGCTGGACAAGACGCTGGCGCTCAAGACCGCCGGACGCTTCCTGTTCGTCCCGCGCGGCGGACCATGGCCGCTCGAAGCGGTGCGCGGCGACCTGGCCGAGCGCGACGGAAGCGAGCCGGCCAATCGAGAGAACATTCAATATCACTACGATCTTTCGAACGCGTTCTACGCGCTGTTTCTCGATCCCGAGATGGTCTACAGCTGCGCCCACTTCACCGAGCCGCACGATGACATTGCGCGAGCGCAGCGCGACAAGCTCGACACGATCTGCCGCAAGCTGCGGCTCAAGCCGGACGAGACCTTTCTCGACGTCGGCTGCGGCTGGGGCGCGCTCCCCATTCACGCCGCCCAACACTACGGCGTTCGCGCGCATGGCGTCACGCTCGCTGACCAGCAATACACCTATGCCAAGGAGAAAATCGCCCGGCTCGGCCTGCAGGATCGCGTGACCATCGAACTGAAGGATTATTCGAGCGTCGACGGCGAGTTCGACAAGATCGCATCGGTCGGCATGTTCGAGCACGTCGGCAGCAAGAACTACCCGCGCTATTTCAAGACCATCCATCGGCTGCTCAAGCCCGACGGGTTCTACCTGCATCACACCATCGCGCGGCCGGCGAAGCGCACCGATCGCGAATTCCTGCGCAGCTACAGCAAGGAAGCCCTTGCAATCGGCCGCTACATTTTCCCCGGCGGCGAACTCGATCACGTCGGAATGTCGGTCTCGAACCTGGAGCGGAACGGCTTCGAGGTCCATGATGTCGAGGGCTGGCGCGAGCACTACGCGCGCACCACGCGCCTGTGGCACGATCGCCTGCTGGCGAACCAGGCCGCCGCCGAGCGTGAGGTCGGCGCGGTGAAGACCCGCCTGTGGCTCATCTATCTTGCCGGCGTGTCGATTGGCTTCGATCGCGGCAGGATCGGCATCTTCCAGACGCTTGCGTCGAAACGCAAGCGCGGCGCCTCCGGTTTGCCGCTGTCGCGCGCCGATCTCTATCGCTGAGCGACTGGGATTGTCGCCGACGAACCCGCTACCGCCTCGACGGCGCGGCCTGTGGCTGCCGCCAGATCATTCAGCTCGGCAACCCCGCCTTGGCGCGAATGGCCATCGACCGCTTGAGAACCGCATTGGCGTCGGCGTAGCGGCCCTCATCCTTGTAGAGACCGGCCAAATTGTCGAGGATATCCGCGAGGTCCGGATGATCAGGGCCGAGCGTCTTTTCGAACATGACCACCGATTGCTTGAAGAACCGTTCAGCATCGGCGTTGCGGCCCTGTCGCGCATAAACGGCAGCCAGATTGTTCAGCGCCTGCGCAATATCAGGATGGTCCGGACCGAACGCCTTCGCCGTCACGCCGATCGACCACTTGAGCAGCCGCTCGGCATCGGCATAACGATGCAGGTTGGTGTAGGCATCGGCCAGGTTGTTCATCAAAATCGTGGCGTCCGGATCGTTCGGACCGTGCGCCTTCTGGAGAACGGCCAGCCCGCGCTTGAACAGCGGCTCGGCCTGGTCGTATCGATGCTGACCGCTATAGAGTGCGCCCAGATTGCTCAGCGCCAGTACGATGTCGGGATCGTCGGGACCGGAGGTTTTCTCGCGCATGGCGATCGACCGCTTCAGCAGCGGCTCGGCCTCGGCAAAGCGCCCTTCCGCGCGGTAGAGGTCGCCGAGATTATTCAGCAAGTCTGCGACCTCGGCATTTTCCGGACCGAGCGTCTTCTCCCGGATGGCCAGTGAGCGCCTGTACAGCGGCTCGGCAACGGCGTATTGGCCGAGATTGTAGTGGATCGTGCCCAAATCGTTCAGCGGCATCGCGACCATCGCGTCGTCGGGACCAAATTCCTTCTCGCGAATGGCCAGCAAGCGCTGGGCCAGCGGCAGCGCTTCCGCGTATTTTCCTTCCCGATAGAGTTCCTTGGATTGCTGGTTGAGACGGCTTGCCTCATCCTGCCCGGCCCGGGATGGCGCGATGACCAACAGGTTCAGGGCGAGCGCGGTGACCGCAGCGCAGATCGATGCTTTCAGGGCCTTCTTCACGTATGCCTCCGTCACGGCGCTTTCGCCATGTACGGGCCCTTTGTGTCGTCAGAAGCCCGAGAGGTTCATGCTGACGGTCAGCCCTCAGGCATCCTCCAGGACCATGGCGGCGCACTTCTCCCCGATCATGATCGAAGGCGCATTGGTGTTGCCGCCGACAACCAACGGCATGATGGAGGCGTCGGCAACGCGCAGCCCTCGAATGCCATGGACCCGCAGACGGGGATCCACGACCGCGTCGCGACCCGTGCCCATCCTGCAGGTGCCGACAGGATGCAGGTTCGAGACGCCGCGATTGCGGATGTCCTCGATGAGTTGCTCGTCCGAGCGGACGGCCGGCCCCGGCACCACCTCTTCCGCGATATAGGGCTTGAGCGCCGGCTGGTCGGCGAGCTTTCGCGCCAGCCGAACGCCGGCGATCATGGCATCGACGTCATGCGCGGTTTCCATGAACCTGAACGCGATCTTCGGCGGGGCGAACGGGTCGCGGCTTCTGAGGCTCACCCGCCCGCGACCCTCGGGGCGCAAGTGAACGGGAGACATGCTGAACCCCGGCCATTTATGGGGGTGCATGCCGGTGCGGTCCCGGGTCTCGATCGACCAGAGATACGAATTGATCTGGAGATCGGGACGATCGAAGCGGGGGTCCGTGCGGGTCAGGATGCCGGCATGGGTGGCGATGGCCGTCATCGGCCCGTCTCGTCCAACCAGATATCTGGCGCCGGCCGCAAGCTTGCGGAGCGGCGAGCGATGCAGCTCGTTGAAGGTGCCGGTCCTGGTCGAGCGCCAGGCGACATAGGTATTGAAGTGGTCGTGCAGATTGGCTCCAACCGGAGCGAGGTCGTGCGTGACCTCGATACCCATCTCGTTCAGATGGTCGCCCGGTCCGATGCCGGACAACAGCAGCAGTTGCGGCGAGCCGTAAACCCCGCCGGAGACGATCACCTCGCCCTTGGCGCTCGCGATCTCCATGCCGCGGGACGTGCGGAACTCGACGCCAACGGCGCGGCCGTTCTCGATGACGATGCGTGTCGCATGCGCGTTTGGCTTGACCACCAGGTTCTGGCGGCCTCTCGCCGGTTTCAGATAGGCGGTCGCGCTGCTCCATCGGCGTCCCTTGCCGACCGTCGCCTGATAGTATCCGGCGCCTTCCTGCGTCGCGCCGTTGAAGTCGCGATTGCGCGGAATGCCGGCCTGCGACGGCCGCTTCGATGATCGCATCGATGATTTCGTGCTTGTAGTGTGCGTCGGTGACGTTGAGCGGGCCACCGACGCCGTGGAACTCGTCCTCACCCCGTTCCTGGTTTTCCGCCTTGCGGAAGAAAGTCAGAACGCTTTCGTAGTCCCAGCCGACACAGCCGAGCTGACGCCAGCCATCGTAGTCGGCCGCCGTCCCGCGCATATAGACCATGCCGTTGAGCGAACTCGTGCCGCCGAGCATTTTGCCGCGCGGCTGGTAGGAGGTGCGCCCGTTGAGGCCGGCAACGGGCTCGCTCTCGAACCTCCAATTGTAGGTTTGGTGTGTGAAGAGCCGGTAATAGCCGACCGGAATGTGGATCCATGGCGAGCTGTCGCGCCCGCCCGCTTCGAGCAGGAGCACCCGGTGGCGCCCCGACTCCGAAAGCCGCGCTGCCACCGCACAGCCGGCAGACCCGGCGCCGGTCACGATGTAGTCGTAGGATTCCGCCTCCATCTGGCTCCCCATCGCCTTGCTCCATTGCAAACCTGCTTTGCCGACACTTAGGGCAGGTTTCCCTGAAGTTGCCAATCCCGGGAGAACTCACGTATGCACTGTGTGCAGGATCGTAATGTGAGAAACTCAAATGGCGATGGAGCTGAGCGGCGCCAGCGGCGAGGGATTTGCGACTGTCACCGCTGACGGTCGCGTGCTGGATTCCTGGTTTCTCGGGCTGCGCCTGGTTGCGCAGGCCGGCAAGGCGGCAACGGTACGGCTGACGAGCGACGAGATTCAGAGATCGTTGGGTCAATCGGCGGACGGATATGCGCGACACGACGACATCCGCAATGTCGACATCGTTCCAATCGAATCAGAAATCGACTCCCTTGCATCTGCGCCGACGGATGTGCACGACGCCTATCTTCGACTCCATCTGCTGAGCCACCGGCTCGTCCAGCCAAATTGCCTGAACCTTGAAGGAATTTTCGGTCTGTTACCCAACGTGGCCTGGACGACACTCGGTCCCTGTGACTGCTCGCGTGTGCCGGAAGCGCGACTAGCCGCGCGAAAGCGTGGCCTCGCATTTGAGGTGACGGGCGTGGACAAGTTTCCGCGCATGACTGACTATGTGACGCCTGCGGACGTGAGAATTGCGGATGCGGATCGCGTAAGGCTCGGAGCCTATTTGGCGCCGGGCACGACCGTCATGCATGAAGGCTTTTGCAATTTCAACGCGGGTACGCTCGGTCCCTGCATGGTGGAGGGGCGGATAAGCGCCGGTGTGGTCGTGGGAAGCGGCAGCGACGTTGGTGGCGGCGCGTCGATCATGGGCACGCTGTCCGGAGGAGGGAAAGAGAGGATTGCGGTTGGCGAGCGCTGCCTGATCGGAGCCAACGCCGGTATCGGCATTTCATTGGGAGACGATTGTATCGTCGAAGCGGGCTGTTACGTCACGGCAGGCGCGCGCATCCGTTTGGAAGATGGCCGCGTCCTGAAAGCCAAGGAGCTTTCAGGACAGAAGGGTCTGCTTTTTCGTCGTAACTCGCAGAGCGGCGCGCTCGAGGCAACCAGACGCACACCGAATTGGGACGGCCTCAACGCGCAACTTCACGGCTAGTCTAGGCGAACGCTTTTCGGATGCGCGCCCGGTCAGCCAGCGCGCTCGCCACATCAGGCAGCATGCAAGTATGCATGCGTCCTTCGCGGTTTTCGTCGCAACCTTGAGCGCACATACCGGCATCGGTATGCTAGTTGAAGCTCAACCGCTTCGGCGTTGTCGATACAATGGCGTTCGGATTGTTTTGTCGAGCGACGTCATGAAAGGGTGCCGCAATGCCGAGTCCCGCGACCGGAAGAACAAATCAACAGGTCGAGCTGGACGCGGTGGTAATCGGTGCGGGCTTTGCAGGCCTTTACCAGTTGTTCCGACTTCGTGATCGGCTTGGCTTGAGAGTAAAGGCGCTGGAAGCGGCCGACTGGTATCGGGGGTACGTGGTTCTGGAATCGCTACCCTGGTGCACGATGCGATTCGGAAAGTCATGTCTACTGGTATACGTTTTCCCTTGAGTTGATGCGAGAATGGCAATGGTCGGAACGCTATCCGGGCCAGGCGGAAATTCTGCGCTACCTGAATTTCGTGGCCGATAAGCTCGACCTGAAACGCGACATTCGATTCAGCACCCGTGTTGCATCGGCACACTACGCCGAAGCGGCCAATCGCTGGCATGTCCGTACAGAAGCGGGCGAGACCTTCATCGCAAAATATCTCATCACCGCCGTCGGCTGCCTGTCCACTGCCAACGTGCCCGCCATTCCGGGGCTGGAGACGTTCAGGGGTGACTGGTACCATACAGGGCAGTGGCCGCACGAAGGTGTCGACTTTGCGGGCAAGCGCGTCGGCATGATCGGTACCGGTTCGACGGGCATCCAGGCGGCTCCGGTGATCGCTGCCCAGGCCAGGCATCTGACGGTGTTTCAGCGCACCGCGAACTATTCAGTACCGGCGCGCAATATCCCGCTGACGGCGGACTTCAAGCAATACGTCAAGGACAATGCCGGCGAAATACGTGCGACAACGCATCAAACCTACAATGGCATGGGATTCAGGGTCGAGGAACGCAAAGCGGTCGACACGCCGCCAGAGGAGCGCGAGAGGATTTATGAGGCGGCGTGGGAGCGCGGCGGATTGCAGTTCCGCGCATCGTTTCAGGACATGCTCGTTTCCAAGGATGCGAACGACACCGCTGCCGACTTCATCAAGAGCAAGATCCGCTCGATCGTGAAGGATCCCGGGACCGCGGCGGTCCTGTCGGACATTGATCATCCCTATGCCGCCAAGCGGCCGCCGATCGATACCGACTATTTCGAGACCTACAATCGGCCGAACGTCACGCTCGTCGACGTGAAAGCTACGCCAATCCGGCAGATCTCGGAGATGGGAATCCGCACGGACGAGGCGGAGTATCCCGTCGATATCATCGTTTTCGCGACAGGGTTCGATGCGATGACCGGACCGCTGCTCAGGATGGACATTCGCGGACGAGGCGGCATCGCGCTGAAGGATGTCTGGGAGGCAGGACCGCGCAATTATCTGGGCCTGCAGATCGCCGGTTTTCCGAACCTGTTCACCATCACGGGGCCCGGCAGTCCATCGGTTCTGTGCAACATGCCGGTGGCCATCGAGCAACATGTCGACTGGATCACCGATTGCATCGATCACATGAGGACCAGGGGGTTGGAGCGGATCGAGGCGCGGGCCGAGGCCGTCGAGAAGTGGGTGACGGAAGTCAATGAGGCCGCCGCCCGGACGCTGCTGCCGCTGGCAAAGCATTCCTGGTATCTCGGGGCGAACATTCCGGGCAAGCCGCGGGTGTTCATGCCGTATGCCGGCGGCCTGGTCCGCTATCGCGAGATTTGTCAGGACGTGGTTGCGCACGACTACGAAGGTTTTGCGCTGTCATGAACCTCAGGCGAATGCTTTTCGAATGCGCGCCCAGTCGGCCAGCGCGCCTTCATGTCCCGGCACGAGCTGGATGGTGAACTGCGTGTAGCCCGCGCCGCGCAGCGCCTCGATGCGCTGCTTGATCTCGGCCTCGCTTGCCGTGAAGGAGGTGGCACTGATGAGTTCGGCGCTCACGCTTCAGTTGGGGGGCTTGGCGCGCATGCTGCCCACGAATTGCTAGCTCACGTGGAGGTCATGCTGTGTCAGCAATGACCTGATGAGGATATCGAAACCTCCCGGCGCGGGCTCGTTCTCCGGGGCGGGCTCCGCTCCGCCTACGGCGAAACCGCCCAGCAGCGCCTTCACGGCTGACGCCTGTGCGGTGACGGCCTCATGCAGGTCGCCGTCGAGCATGAACCCGTGACCGTCGAGTGTCGAAACGCCGGACGGAGCCGGAGGATCGTAGACGGTCGTGCCGCTTCCGCCGTCGCTCGCGAATTTGAAGTTCTGCGCCGCGTAGTTTCCGACGAAATGCAGGTTCGCCGTGTGGGTGCCGTCGTTCACGGTCAGGACGTCGGTCGTCTGATTGAAGCTGTGGGAGAACGAGCTCGAATTGTAGTTGACGTCCTTCAGGTCGATCTGATCCGAATTGGACGGGGTGCCCGCACCGGTGAAGCCCGATATCTGGCCGCTGAACAGGTAGGAAAAGTCGAGGGTCAGCGTCCCCGTAGAGCCCTGGAATTGAACGGACGGCGAATTGCCGCCGGACAATTCCAGCGATCCGGCCGACGGAATTGCGATCAGGTTATCGCCGTTGAGATCCTGCTGGAAGCTCGGCTCGAACGATTGCACACTGCCGCTCGGGCCGGAGAGCACGTTGCCGTTTGTGTCGGTGTACCAGAACCCGTAAGAGCCGGCATAGGTGAGCGCGACCTCATAGCCGCTCGAGGTCTGCTCGGCGGCGAACGGCGTCCAGACGAACTGGCCGACCGTCACGGGCGCGCTGCCGTACATCAGCTCCGGACCGGACCCCGTGCTGTTGCTCTCGAGATAATAGTGGTTGGCGACCTGGACGAGGCTGGTGGTGCCCAGGGACTCGATCAGCGTGGTGTTGGCGGGAAGTCCGATGATGCCGTCGTTGTTCAGATCCTGATGGAGCGTGTTCTCCTGCGATTCCAGCCAGCGGACTGGCAGGCGACACCCACATGCTCCGATTGGAGAGATAGGTGCCGTTGCTGTCGGTCTCCCAGAATATGAACTTGTTGTTGCTGGAGTCCCTCCAGGCGACTTCATATCCCGTCGAGGTCTGCTCGACCCCGACCGGGGCAATGGTGTTGCTGAACTCATTGGCTGTCACGGCGGCGCCCGCGTATTTCAGCTCCGGGCCGAGCCCGGTGCTGTTGTTGTCGAGATAATAGTTGTTGCCGGCCTGGAGCAGGCTCGTCGATCCCAGCTGTTCGATCACCGTGGTGTTGGCGGGAAGCCCGATGATGCCGTCGCCGTTCAGATCCTGCTGGAAGCTCGCCTCGATCGTTTGCACCAGCGGGTTCGCGCCATAACTGACGTTGCCGTTCGCATCGGTGTACCAGACGCCGTAGGAGCTGCCGTTCTGGATGGCGACCTCATAGCCGGTCGAGGTCTGCTCGGCGGCGATTGGCGTCCAGGCGAACTCGCCCACCGTCAGCGGCGCGCCGCCGTACATCAGCTCAGGCCCGATCCCCGTGGTGTTATTGAGCATGTAATAGTCGTTGCCGGACTGGACCAGGCTGGTCGCGCCCGACGACTCGATCGCGGTCCCGTTGATGCCGATCACACCGTCGCCGTTCAGGTCCTGGTGGAAGCTCGACTCGATCGCTTCCAGCAGCGGGCTCGCTGCAGCGACGCCGGCGACCGGGGCATAGGTGACGTTGCCGTTGCTGTCGGTGTACCAGACCGAATAAAGGCCGGTGCTCGTATTCCTGATGGCGACCTCGTAACCGGTCGAGGTTTGCTCCGCACCGATCTCCGTCACGCCGAACTGCCCCGCCGTCATCGGCGCGCCAGCATACGTCAATTCGGGACCAAGCCCGCTCGCGTTGTTGAGGAGGTAGAAGTCGTTGCCGACCTGGATGAGGTCGGTCGAACCCGACGAACTCGATGACGGTGCTGTTGGGAATGCCGATGGTGCCGTCGTTGTTGAAATCCTGCTGGAAGCTGGTCTCCTGAAATTCCAGCGCGAGGCTGCTGGGAGATACCCAGACGCCGCTGCCGAGTTTGTTGGAGAGATAGTTGCCGCTGCTGTCGGTGATCCAGATCCCATAGGTGTTGTGGACGCTGTCTTTCCACGCCACCTCGTATCCGGTCGCGGTCTGCTCGACGCCCACGGGCGCATACTCGCCGCCGAACTCGGACACCGTGACGGCGGCGCCCCGGTACTTAAGCTCGACGCCGCGCCCCGTCGCTGCCGTCGAGGTAATAATTGTTGCCCAACTGGACGAGGCGGGTCGACCCGCCGTCTCCAGCACCGTCGGATTGGCGAGCCCGGCCTCGATATTGAGCTTCGAGCCGTCGTCGAAAGCAGCCATTCGATCCGGTCCAGCGGATCGCTCCAGTTCTGCATCGTGATCGTGTCGGCGAGCTGGTCGATGGTCGCGCTCGGATGGGCGGGGTCGCGGATGCCGATAATCAGGTCGCTGCCGGACGTCTGGACCATCAGATCGGCCAGCGAGATGCCTGGGCCGAAGGTGAGCATATCGCTGCCGCCATTGACGTGGCCGGCTGCCGTCACGCGACGTGGTCGCAGATGGTGTCCTGCCCGTCGCCGCGGTCGAACACGTAGGTGTCATCGCCGCCGCCGCCCGCCACGATGTCGTTGCCGGTGCCGCCGCGCAGGAGGTCGTTGCCGGTGCCGCCGACGAGGGTGTCGTTGCCGGCGCCGCCGTCGATGAAATTGGCGCCGTTGCCGGCCTGGATGTAGTCGTTGAGCGGGCCGCCGACCAGCACATCGTTGCTGGAGGGCTGATTGTCGAAATACTCGTTCTGCGCATCGCTGTGGCCGAACCAGATGTTGTTGCCGGCCGAGGCCGTGAACACCCAGATATTCCCGGAGAAACTTGCCGTCGCCGGCCCGCTGAAGCCGCCCGCGACAAGCCCGTCGGAGAATTTGAGCTGGATGGTCTTGCCGGTGGCGTCGTCGGTCTCGGTGGTCTGGCTCGCGAACACCGCGAGCACGCCGGGCACGTCGACCTCGTTGCCGACCTGATCTGCAGGGTCACGCTGCCGTCGCTGCCCTTGCTGAACGACACGCCGGCCGGCGTGAAGTTCAATCCCGGTCTTGTGGATGGAATCGAAATAGCCGCCCACCATGCCGCCGAGGAAATCGCTGGCGCCATAATGATTGAGGCCGAGGTCCTTGGACGCGCGCGAAGGTGGCGGCCCAGCCGGCGGCAAACGCCGTGTTCGGGTTGGCGGCGATCAGGAGTTGATGACGGTGCGGTTGTCGAGATAGCGCTCGTAGTCCTCGGCGATCTGCAGGTCGCCGCCAGCGTCACGACGTCGGAGTAATGCGAGGCCTGGTGCGCGCGCTTCATCAGAGATCGCCGCCGACCGCTTCGGTGTTGTGCAGCAGGCTCAGCGCCGCCGCATTCACGGCATCCGAGCGGTTGCGGCATAGTGATAGACCTACGGCCCAGGTGGGAACGAGATTGCCGTTGCCGGCATCGGCTCATCACCCACTGATAGTCTCCACCAGAAGTACGGGTTGCTCACCGTGTGCCGGTATATCCGACGCGGAGCTGCTCGGTCTGATCGAGCGCCGTGCCGTTGACGGCGGAAAGATAGCCGCCGACCACGCTGCTTGCCACGGTCGCCCATCTCGTGCCGACGGCGTTGTTGCCGATCGGCGTGCCGTAGTACCAGTTGCCGAGTAGGAATAGTTGGCCGACAGGATCGACGATTGTCGTCGGGAACGACGGAGCCTGTCGCCGATGATATCGCCGATGATCGTCCCGAGGATGGTGCCGATCAACGAGCCGATGCCGGGGAGCACCGCGCTCGAGGACGAAGCCGAGCGACCTGCCGATGGTGAGCGCCACGCCGATCGCGCTGCCGATCGCGCCGAGGATCTGGCCGCCTTCGGCGCCGGTCCTGGTTGTGCGGTAACCAGCTCGTGGGCGAGGATCGAGCCGAGCGCGATGGCGATGCCGACCTCGGCCTGGTCGAACGCTGGGTCCAGTTGATGTCGCCAATCACGCCGGCGAAGGTGTTCCACGGAACTCGTCACCATCTGGTTGAGCACGCTGCCGGTGATAGCTGCCGACAGTCGAGTCGAACAGCTGCGCGCCAAGCCGTTGAGATGAAGCGCGGTGCCGAGCTCGGCGGTGAGGAAGGAGGCGATCGAGCCGGCGCCGCGCCGGCGACCTGACGCCGAAACTGCCGAAGGCCTGCGCGAAATCGACCGGCATGCGTTCGAGATCGAAATGGCTCGAGGCGACGTGCGTTCCGAACGCCTGGCCGATGGCGCCGACCACGGTGCCGGCCGCGAGCTGCGCGAACGGGTTGTTGCTGCCGCGAGCGCCCTTCCGATCGCCGAGCCGAAGACTTCGCCGATCGAGCCGCCGGCCTGGACCACAGGCGAGTTGAGGATCACATTGACGGCGTCGATGTTGCCTTGCGCGTCCTCGTCGACGTCGACTTCCTGGGCGATCTTGTGATTGTCGGCGTCGTAGAGCTTGAGGAGCTGGTTGCCGGAGTCGAACACCTCCTTCTGCGACTGAAGCACCCCGGCGAAATCGTCTTCGTTCATGGTGACATGGTCGCCCTCGACTGTTTCCGAAGTACGATTGTCGCTGAAGAAGATTTGCAGCATTTTCTGACCCGTCGCGACATCGATCGGGTCCGTTGCGCTCTGCGACACCCGGGATACCATCGACGCCGATCTTTTGTGCGGACGCGGGATATGCGTCAGGATCAATTGCGCCATTGCCCCCGGATGATGCGTTCAGTTTGGCTAGAAGGGAATTGTAGTTCGTCGAGCCGCCCGTAGGATTCCACGTCAAGTAAAGCGCGCCGGTTGTTTGATTCAATCGGGCGTGTATGTCGCTGGATCGTTACCTGCGTTGAGATAGTCTTGATAAAGCGAATTCAATTTTGCTTCGCCTAGCGCCGAATAAGCGGTAGTGAAAGCCGCTTTTTGTTCGTCGGAGTATGCTGACCAGCCGTTGATATGGCTTTCTCCCCAATCAGATGCTTGCCGCGCGATTACCGCCTGCAAAGCTACGGACACTTGACCGGTAGTGGCTGGATTGATCAGATCAGCAACAAGCTGGGGCGTGTTACCGGCGTATTTGGCCAAATCAAGTTGGTCGGAACCGCCGAACGCTGAAGGATTGTCTTCGTAGTAGGCAACAGCTTGCATTGCTGTTCCCACCTGGATCTTCGCAACTCCAATGTCATTCAGAGTGGGATTTGTTGAGCCGATACCAGATTTGAGCCGCAGTTCCCATACTGAGCGTGCTAGAAATCCCATTCGCTGTGACATACTGAAGGTTGTCCTGGTATTGCTGTTCGGTCAGAGGCGCGGCGAACGTGCCGTCAGCATTGACGGTGCTCGCCTGACCGTAAACTGAGCGATCGTGCTCTTAACCGCGTTCTCCGTTAACAATAGGACTGTCGGTCAGAGCCCCCGCGGGTAATGCCTTGAACCGGCCGATTGAAGTCGCAGAAACTTTCGCCGTGGACGCTGTGCTTCGTCCTATAAACCGATTTTGTCGACTGAACGCTAAACGGGACGACTTGCGCCGCAATTCCCGTGCTGCCCCCTATTGTTTTGAAAGCTGCGCAAGCAGCGAGACGGCGCTGATCGGTTCCTTTGGCATCGGGAATGTCGGCGTCTTGCGGTGCGCGAGCCCGAAAACGTCGCCTTTCCTGTATTCGCTTGTGCGTGTTTCGACCTTGGCTCAAGGAGCGCCCATGTATTCGGGAACGAGGCGGCAAGCCTCGTCCGGATCCGACGAGTGAGTGCAAAACTTGATGTGACAATCGGAGTGCCCGCCGAACTTCAGAAGCTGCCAAACTGTGGATCGATGGCGAAGATCTACTCCCAAACCACGAGATAATTCTGGGTGGCCATCGAAAGTAATCGTACGATGTTTCCAAAATGCTGCGGATCGGCAAATAACGAGCGTTGCATCCTGCCAATAATCTTCGATTTCCTGCGCGCTTGGAAATTTCTGCGAAAAGTACTTCTCGCTGTAACTGCTGTTTGGATAGAGCTTGTCCAAATCGACGACCTCGACGTTCAAGACTAGGAAAAGATAAACGCTGAGGGCTCCGAGTAACCCAAAGATCATGTAGCGAAGAGCGCGAGCCATCCCTTGAGCCGCCGTCAGCTAGCGATGGCGTTAGAAAGCTGCTCCCGCATCTCCGCCTCGCCGCCGAACGGCGCGACCACGTCGACGATGCGCATGATCGTGCCGCTCTTCCATTCCACCGCCGTCAGCCGCGTGTTGCCGGCGTCGATCCGCCTCGCCACGATGTCGTCGGCCAGCGCCCACAGCACGACGCCGACCGGCTGCTCGCCCTTGTAGAAGATGCGGAACTGCTGCAGCAGGATCGCGGGCATCACCAGCCATTCGAGATCGGCCGAGCGTCATCGCCTTGTGGCGCGGGCTCTGCGTCATCAGCCAGGTGATCTCGCCGAGCACCTGCGACACCGTTTTTGGCGCGCCCTGGGCGGTGGCCGCGCCGGTGTGATGGCCGTTGCCGGCCAGCGCGCTGGCGCTGGTCTCGGACTTGACGCCGAAGCTCGCGAGCGCCTCTTGCAGCACGGCCTTGTCTCGCGCCGCGTCGCCGGTCTTGGCCGCTGTTGCCCCACCCATTTTCTTGCTCCCCGCCTTCTTGTTTTTTCGTTCGGTGTCCGCCATTGGCCTGTTCTCCTCTGAACTCAGCCAATACTAGAGCACCGCCTTGCTCGTGCACAGCACGAGGCGTTCTGCGCGCCGCGAGGCGAACAGTCTTGATGTCATGTCGGGTGAGCTTTCGCGCCGGACTTCGCCGCTTCATCGCGGCACCCGGCGTCGGAACTGAAGGAACGAACGCCACCACCCCAAGTCGAACGTTAGCGGCGCGGTTGAGTGGATTGCAAGCTCAACGTGCAAGAGAACTTTTGCTCGCCCCTATGCCATTTTGTCGCACCCCCTGTCGCAGGGGCGGCGCGTCATTTCTCGCGGTGGTTGTCGGCTTTGTATCTTCGCACACTGCGGATTCCGCGACGGCGTTCTACCGAAGTGTTGCCATTTCAGCACGACGGGCAAAACACTTCGGCTATTCATAAATGACGCGCGATGTCCAGCCGTTCGCGCAAAAATATATCTCTTTCCGAATTACGGAAACACTTATGATATAACAGCTTGTCCCGCGCTCACTGAGGGCGCGTCGCGATCGTCACGAACGTCGAGAGCGGGATGCGATGGACGTATCGGTATCGCAAGGCGTGCGAGACCGATGCGTACGGTCAAGCCGTGTGGTCCTGATCCCTCGACGCTGGGGTCAAGCCTTGTCGATGATGATCGATAAGGCGACGGGGGCTAACAAGCCCGATACCCCGGGGAGAGCGCGGAGTAAGCCGTAAAGCCATTGCGCAGGGAGTGCCGGATCGTTTCGGCCAACCTGTGGTGACTACCGCTTGTGGGCCGTCTACCCTTTTCTGCCCACGAGGCTGCGGGTGCGCTGAGCGCCCGGCATTCCCTGCGCCCTCTTTCTGAAGAGGGACACCGAAATTCAAGACCCGGACGCGAAATCGCGCCGCGGGAATGCGGAAGCGCGTTTCGTCGTCATTGCGAGGAGCGCAGCGACGAAGCAATCCAGAACTCCTCTCCGCGGATGGATTCTGGATTGCTTCGCTTCGCTCGCAATGACGATCGCAGCTGGGGCGGCGCGGGACCGGCCGCCCCAGCCTTATCCCGCGACCATCCGGCCTTGAGAATCGGTCGCAAAGCTGCAATCCGCGACGGTGCGCCGCAGCCGCAAGTTCCAATAAGAGCTTCACATTTGGGCAACACTGCCCATCTTAAGGGCGCTTCCCCCTGCCGGGGATTTGAGGGACCACCCATGAATTTCTCGCAACGTATGCACGGACTGGTGAAGGCGGTCGCCGTCGTCATGGCGTTGGCGCTTCCTGCCGTGATTGCCGTCTCCTCGGCGGATGCGCGTGTCGGCGGCGGTTTCTCGTCGGGCTCGCGCGGCGGGCGCACCTTCTCCGCGCCGCCGACGACACCGACCGCGCCCGGCGCGGCGCAGCCGTTCAACCGCACCTTCTCGCAGCCGGGCGCTCCCAGCACGGGCGCGCGGACCGGCGGCTTCTTCAACCGGCCGGGAGGCGGCCTGCTCGGCGGCCTTGCCGCGGGCTTCCTCGGCGCCGGCCTGTTCGGCATGCTGTTCGGCGGCGGCCTGTTCTCCGGCCTCGGCGGCTTCTCGTCGATCCTCGGCCTGTTGCTGCAGATCGGGTTGATCGTGCTCGTGATCCGGCTTGCGATGTCGTGGTGGCATCGCCGCCAGATGTCGGAGCCGGCCTATGCCGGCGGCGCGGGCGGCACAGGCGGCGGCACGCAATCGAATTTCGGCGGCATGGGTTTTGGCCTGGGATCGGCCAGCGCGCCGCTGCAGATCCAACCCGCCGACTACGAGGCCTTCGAGCGGCTGCTGGTCGACATCCAGGCGGCCTATTCGAACGAGGACATGAACAAGCTGCGTACGCTCGCGACGCCGGAAATGGCGACGTTCTTCAACGAGGACATGCAGCAGAACCGCCAGCGCGGCCAGGTCAACAAGGTGTCCGGCACCAAGCTGTTGCAGGGCGACCTCGCGGAAGCCTGGCGCGAAGGCGACACCGACTATGCCAGTGTCGCGATGCGCTTCTCGATGGTCGACCGCTACGTCGATATCGCCTCCGGGCGGCTGATCAGCGGCAGCGAGCAGCCGGTCGAGGTGACGGAGGTCTGGACCTTCGTGCGGCCGCGCGGCAGCAATTGGGAGCTGTCGGCGATCCAGCAGACCAACTGACGGTATTGATCCGGTTTGAACAAGGCGCCGCGGCTCACCCCCGCGGCGCTTTTGCGTTGTCCGGTCGCATGCCAGGAATAATGGCGACGGCGGTGTGTTGATCGAATGCGGCGGCGCCGCAAAGCAAAAAAATACACCGGAGGAACTCAAATGGCTCAGAAGACCCTTTCATGCCTTTGTCTTGTTGCCGTTGCCGCGCTCGCTTTCGCTGGCTCACCCGCGCAGGCGCAATCGGCCAGCTTCTTTTTGACCAGCGCCGGTCCGGGCAAGGGCGCCGACCTCGGCGGCATCGAGGGCGCCGACAAGCACTGCCAGTCGCTGGCGCAGGCGGCCGGCGCCGGGTCGAAGACCTGGCACGCCTATCTGTCGACCCAGGCGGCCGACGGCAAGGCCGCGGTCAACGCCAAGGATCGCATCGGCAAGGGGCCGTGGCAGAACGTCAAGGGCGTCGTGATCGCCAAGGACGTCGCCGATCTGCACGGTCGCCGGCAACAATCTCACCAAGGAAACCGATCTCACCGAAAAAGGCGAAATCAGCAACGGCGTCGGCGACAAACCGAACCGTCACGACGTGCTGACGGGATCGCAGCCGGATGGCACTGCGTTCGGACCCGAGACCGACCGCACCTGCAAGAACTGGACGAGCAGCACGCAAGGGTGCGGCCATGGTCGGCCATTCCGACCGCAAGGGTCTGCGCGACGACGACGCCTCGCACTCCTGGAATTCGTCGCATCCCTCGCGCGGACCCGACGGCGGCTGCTCGCAGGCCGACCTCAAGAGCACCGGCGGCGACGGCCTGCTGTATTGCTTCGCGGTGAATTGACGACGCCTACCCTCGACCTTTGCAGCGAACGATTGTCTGATGCGGTCGTTATCGCTGCGGGGGCGAGAGGAATGCGCAGATGAAATACGAACTCTATTACTGGCCGATGATCCAGGGCCGCGGCGAATATGTCCGCCTCGCGCTGGAGGAGGCGGGCGCTGCTTACGTCGACGTCGCGCGCGGATCGGGCGGATCGTCGGCGATGATGCGGATGATGGAGAAGGGCGAGCACGCCGCCCTTTGCGCCGCCGTATCTGAAGGCCGGCAAGCTCGTGATCGGGCAGACCGCCAACATCCTGCTCTATCTCGGCCACCGCCATGGGCTGGCGCCGAAGACGGAAGCGGGACGGCTGTGGGTGCATCAGCTGCAGCTCACCGTCACCGATCTCGTGACCGAGATTCACGACACCCATCATCCGCTCGGGCCCTCGCTCTACTACGAGGACCAGAAGGCGCCGGCCAAAAAGCGCACCGAGGCGTTCTGGGACGAGCGCGTGCCGAAATATCTCGGCTATTTCGAGGGGCTGTTGAAAGGCAAGGGCAGCTGGCTCACCGGGCGCCGGCTGACCTACATCGATCTCTCGCTGTTCCAGATCGTCGACGGCCTGCGCTATGCCTTTCCCAAGCGGATGAAGGATTTCGAGAGCGAGATCCCCGGCCTGGTCGATCTGCACGACCGCGTCGCGGCGCGGCCGAACATCAAGGCCTATCTCGCCAGCGAGCGCCGCATCCCCTTCAACGAGGACGGCATCTTCCGGCACTACAAGGAACTGGATGGTTGAACTACCCGCATCGTCATGGCCGGAGCTTGACCCGGCCATCCACGTCTTTGTCGCAGTGGAACAGAGACGTGGATGCCCGCGACAAGCGCGGGCATGACGAGATGAGAGTGAGGCGACAGGCGATTGCGCTTACACCAGTTGGTCGACGCGGGTGCCCTGTCCGGGCGGCAGCGGCGCCTTCGGCGGCGGCTGATAGCCGCCATTGTCGCTCGCGGTTGCCGCTGCGACCTGCGGCTTCGAATCGCTCGCGTCGGCCGATGCGACCGGGGCCGGGGAGGGCGAGACGCTGGAAATGCTCATGGGAAGCGGAGTCCTCGTGTTGGCTCCGACCATGCCCGGCTTCCATCAAGGCCGGGTCAAATAAATCGATAAAATGCGAACGATCGGCGCGAGGTCGCGCGCTTGGTGAACGAGTGGCTTACACCGGCGAGCGGCCGCGCCTATTGATCCAGCCCGCGCCGCACCACGATGGATGCCTCGGTCCTGGTGCGATCGCAGACCATGTCCAGCCGCTTGTAGCGCAGCGTGATCTTGTTGCCGCGCAGGACCCCCATCCGCTTCAGGCAGCGCGAGGTGCCGGTCATGGTGTCGTCCTTGGGCAGCGTGAAGATCACGGCCGCGGCCGAGCCGACCAGGTTCAGAAACTCCGGCTTGAGCTTGCGGTCGCCCTTGGCATAGAGCTCGTTGGAATATTCGCTGCTGCCGCGGCAGCCGAGCGACAATTCGGTCGCCGCCGGATGCGTCAGATAGATGATGTTGGCGGCCTTGAAGTTCACCTTGAGCCCGTCGATGGCGCTCGGCGAGCTGCTTGGCGATGTCGTCGCAGCGGTCGGCGCGCGCCGGCGAGGCGGCGAGTGCCGCGAACAGCGTGAGGATTGCGGCAAGCAGGATCGAGCGGCGAAACGGTCGTCGTGATGTCATGTGAAGGCCCCTTTGGCGCCATTGAAGCCAATGGAGGCGGGGAGTGCAAGGGTGCGGATTCCAAGTTGGAAATGGCGGGCCAGACGATCGCGCCTATCGCATGTTGAACCTTCCCTTTGAGCGAAAAGTGCTTAGAACCGTTCAATCGCCGGTCGCTTCGCGACTGCAGACTTCGGCCCAACCACCCACGAGCCATCCCATGAACGCCCCCACGCCTTTCCCGACCGCGCCAAGCCCGTTCCGCCCTACAAGCACACGCCGCTGTTTCCGCTGGGCGCGGACACCACGCCCTACAAGAAGATCACCAGCGAGGGCGTGCGGGTCGAGAAGGTGCTTGGGCAAGGACATGCTGGTGGTGTCGCGCGAGGCGCTGCGGGCGCTGTCCGAGGCCGCCTTCGGCGACATCAACCACTATCTGCGGCCCGGCCATCTGAAGCAGCTGCGCAACATCCTCGACGACAAGGAGGCGAGCCCGAACGACAAGTTCGTCGCGCTGGATTTTTTGAAGAACGCCAACATCGCGGCCGGCGGCGTGCTGCCGATGTGCCAGGACACCGGCACCGCATCATCATGGGCAAGAAGGGCTGCAACGTCATCACCGACGGCGAGGACGAGGCCGCGCTGTCCGAAGGCGCGCGCGATGCGTATCTGCGCCGCAATCTGCGCTACTCGCAGGTGGCGCCGCTCTCGATGTATGAGGAGAAGAACACCGCCAACAACATGCCGGCGCAGTGCGAGATCTACGCCGAGGGCGGATCTGAGACGCCTACAAGTTCATGTTCATGGCCAAGGGCGGCGGCAGTCCGCCAACAAGAGTTTCCTGTTCCAGGCGACGCCGTCGGTGCTGACGAAAGATCGCCTGCTCGCGTTCCTGAAGGAGAAGGTGCTCACGCTCGGCACCGCGGCGTGCCCGCCCTATCATCTGGCGATCGTGATCGGCGGCACCTCGGCCGAGCTCTGCATGAAGACGGTGAAGCTCGCGTCCGCGCGCTATCTCGACGCGCTGCCGACCCACGGCTCGGCCGACGGCAACGCCTTCCGCGACGTCGAGATGGAGCAGGAAATCCACAAGATGACGCAGTCGCTCGGCGTCGGCGCGCAGTTCGGCGGCAAATATTTCTGCCACGACGTGCGCGTGATCCGCATGCCGCGCCACGGCGCATCGCTCCCCATCGGGCTCGGCGTGTCCTGCTCGGCCGACCGCCAGGTGCTCGGCAAGATCACCAGGGACGGCGTCTATCATCGAGGAGCTCGAGCACAACCCCGCGCAATATCTGCCGCAGGTCGAGCAGGCGCTCGGCGGCGAGATGGTCAAGATCAACCTCAACCAGCCGATGAAGGACATCCTTGCGACGCTGTCGCAGCATCCGATCAAGACGCGGCTGTCGCTGACCGGCACCATGATCGTCGCGCGCGACTCCGCGCATGCGAAATTGCGCGAGCGGCTGGAGAAGGGCGAGCCGCTGCCGGATTATTTCAAGAACCATCCGATCTATTACGCGGGCCCGGCGAAGACGCCGGAAGGCTACGCCTCCGGCGCGTTCGGTCCGACCACCGCGGGGCGGATGGATTCCTTCGTCGACCAGTTCCAGGCGGCCGGCGGCTCGATGGTGATGCTGGCCAAGGGCAACCGCGCGCCCGCGGTGCGCGAGGCCTGCAAGAAGCACGGCGGCTTCTATCTCGGCTCGATCGGCGGTGCGGCGGCGAACCTCGCCGAGCACTGCATCAAGAAGGTCGAGGTCGTCGAATATCCCGAGCTCGGCATGGAGGCGATCTGGCGCATCGAGGTCGTCGACTTCCCGGCCTTCATCATCATCGACGACAAGGGCAACGACTTCTTCAAGGAGTTGAATTTGGGTTGAGCTGCGCCTGCGCTGCGTCGCATCACTGGCCCACGAGTTGCGCTGGGATCGACAGCATGGTCGAATGGTTCGACGACCTCAAGGTCGGCATGCGCTTCAAGAGCGAGGCGGTGACGGTGTCGAAAGACGACATCATCCGCTTCGCCAGCGAATTCGATCCGCAGCCGTTTCATATCGACGAGGAGGCGGCCAAGGACACGATCCTCGGCGGGCTCGCGGCCTCGGGCTGGCACACCGCGGCGATCGCGATGCGGCTTGCAGTAAGCTGCAAGGCGTTCGGGCCGCATCCGATGTTCGGGGCGGGCGTCGACGATCTGCGCTGGATGAAGCCGGTGCGGCCCGGCGACACGCTTCATCTCGAAGGCGAAGTGACCGAGCTGGTGCCGTCGAAATCGAAGCCGCAGGGCGTCGTCCGCGTCAAATGGACCGCCTACAACCAGCATGGCGAGGCGGTCTACACCTTCAATCCGATCGGGATCGTGCCGAGCCGGCCGAAGTGAGCGGCAGTCTGCCTCGTCATGGCCAGGCGATAGCCGTTCGAGCACGGCGTCGCTCCGCTAGCCTATGACCCGGCCATCCACGTCTTTGTTCGACGCTAAACGAAGTAAGTCGTGGATCACCGGGACAAGCCCGGTGATGACGACTGACGTGTTGCGGCGCGCCGGATCGCTTACGCCCGCTTCCCCGTGAACGGAAAACTGCCCATCATGCCGATGCCCATCTCGCCGGACATGGCGTCGCCCGCGACCTTGCCGGTGAAGGCGAGCGTCAGCGGCATCGGATTGGTGATGGAGACCTTCCAGGCGACGTCGTCGCCGGTCACGGTGCCGTCGAAAATCTCGGTGGAATTGCCGTCGGCGCCCTGCGTGCCCGTCAGCGTGCCGCCCGAGCTCTTCAGATTCAGCGTCGCGTTGCGCTCGCCCATCGGCGTGCTCATCGTGAGATTCCAGTTTCCGTCCGCGGCCATTCGTCCCTCCCTGCTATTGAAAACGGCTCGCGCGCGGTATAGCCCATCTCGCGCGCCAAGCCCAATCGGATTGTCTTGCGTGAAAGCGTCTCAGGTCGCGGCCGCGGCGCGGGCCGCGCGGATGCGGCTCGGTCACCAGCACGCGGAAGGCCACATACTGGATCGCGAAAGCCGCGATCTTGGCGCCGAGCAGCACCACGGAGACGTAGATCGTCCACAGCTTGATGTCGCCGGTCATGGCGATCGCGATCGTGCCGAGCCCGAGCGCGAACATCAGACGCAGCCCAGGCGAAGCCCGCGAAGGTGACATATTCCGGAATGGTCTCGGCGACGATCGGCGGCATGTAGCGCAGCATCCAGCCGCGCTTGAGCATGATCGCGCCGATGGCGAAATGCCCGATCGCGGGCTTCGCCAGCACGAAGCGAGGATCATTGGTGAGGATGGTGGCGCTGCCGAGCACGATCACGAGCGCCGAGGCTCGCCCAGGTCATGAAGCCGAGCTCGCGGCCCTTGATGCGCGAGTAAATCACCTGGCCGATGGCGCCGGCGATCGCGACGCCGGTCGCCAGCACGATGTTGTCGGTCGTGAGATAGACGACCAGAAAGACGATGGTCGAGAAGAAATCGGTGGCGAGCCTTGCGAACACGTCTTTCATCGTCTGGTCCTCTTTGCGATCAATGCGGATGGGGCAGGGCGGCCGGCGGCGGCGCGCCTTCCTTCAGCTGGCGATAGGAGGGATACCAGCGGGTGAAATAAATCGCGCTGTTGCGCGCGGCAAAGGCGACCGCAAGCCCGATCCAGATCGGCAGGCCCGGCACATAGAGGATCGCGGCGTTGGCAAGCAGCATCAACAGCATCGACGCGGTCCACACGGCCGTGATGATGTAGTTGGAGCGCAGGAAGCCCGGCATCGCCGCGATCTCCGGATGCACCCGTTCCAGCGCATATTGCAGCGTGAAGGGATAGCGCAGCAGGAGCGAGCCGAGCGAGATCGCGAGGATGCCGCCATCGACCGCGACCTTCACGGCCTTGTCGCTCAGCGCGGGGTCGATCAGGTGAAGCCAGGCGATGACGCCGGCGAAGACGATCGCAGTCCCGGCGGGCAGGATCTTCAGGGAACGGCCGCGGAGCCGGTCGAAGGCGATGGTGGCAAGGCAAACCGCGCCAGCGGTGACGAGGCTCACGGTGGCCGAAGTCACCAGCATCAGGAAGGCGTAGACGCCGTAGGGCGCAAGGATCAGGAAAAGCGTCATTACGGGCCTCTTGAGGCCAATCTTTACATTGTCAAGATGAATAGCGGCTGCAGACGCCCGGGTCAAGCGAAATCTTTACAGTGTCAACATAATGTGAGTCGAATCGAAAAATTCGAGAGTTACAATGTTTACAGCTCGTCATTCCGGGACGCGCCGAAGTCGCGACCCGGAATCCATGTCTCCGGCCGCGGCAAAGGATTCGGGATGCCCTGCGCGATGTCCCGGAATGACGAGGGCGATGAGTGCTCAACTCGCTCCCACCCAATTGCCGTGGAATCCATCGGGCACGCGGTGGCCGAGATGCACCAGCGCCGCCGGACCGGTCTCGACATCGCGCGCATTGAACACCGCGAGATCGCTGGTGTTGGTGCGCGCGCGCCAGACCACCGCGAGCAGCCAGCCGTCGCCTTCCGCGGCGTCCTTGGCCCGCTCGACGAACACCGGCTCGGAGATCGTGTCGCCCGCGGGCAGATGATATTTGCCGAGCCGTTTTCCGTTGCCGTCGACATGGGCGATGCCGCGAGAGCCCGCCGATGAACGGCTGATCCGGATTGGCGCAGGCGTACCAGCCGTGCGCGCTCTTCAGCCCCGCGCGGCGATCGTCGACGCGCGGAAACTCGCCGGTGAGATCGTCGAGATAGACCTGGCTGAAACTGTCGGTATTGCCGGCGAGATCGAAGGTCCAGCGGCAGTATCGCGCGCGCGACTTGTTCGGATCCGTCGGCCGGCCGTCGGGATGCGGAAACAGCGGCGCTTCCTCGAACTGCATGACATCGGCGATGATGCGGCTGCCGTCTTCCCAGGCGTTCATGACGTGGAAGACGTAGCAGCTCTCGCCGCGGAACCAGACGATGTCCGCAGGCTGAACCGCTGCGCTTCATGACGCCGACATAGGCGCCTTTCTCCGGCTCCCAGGCATAGGCCGGCTGGCCGCCCATCGCGCGCGCCATGCTGCCCGTGATCGGCAGCACCGGAAACAGCAGATGATTCTCGGTGACGATGAAGTCGTGCACCATGCTGGCATAGGGCGCCTCGAAGCGGTCGAAGCGCGTCACCTGGCCGGAGGCCGCGACGGTGCCGAAGGAGAGGGTGGGCGAAAAGGGCCCGGAGGCGTTGTAGCCGAAGAACACCATCTCGCCGGTCACCGGATCGATCTTCGGATGCGCGGTGAACGGCCCGGAGATGGCGCCGCCATAATTGCAGTAGCCGCGCGTTGCGAGCGTGCCCGGCTCGATCTCGGTCGGCAGATGGCCTTCTTCCAGCGCGAGCAGGCGGCCGCCATGCGCGACGATGTTGGTGTTGGCGACGCCGCCGTCGGTCGCGCTCGGCCGGTGCGTCCGGCAGCTTCTGGCCGAAGCCGCCGAACAGCGCGCGGCCGGCGTCGTGCTCGGCCTGCCATTTGGGGGTGCGGACCCAGCGGTTGCGATAGGAGGCGCGGCCGCCTCTCGAGATGGAAGGCGTGCAGCATGCCGTCGCCGACGAACCAGTGCGCGCCGGGCGAGTCGAATTGCGGATTGGGGCCGTTGCGGTAGAGCGTGCCGTTCAATTCGCGCGGCAATTCGCCCGAGATTTTCAGGAAGGGTGCATCGCACTCGAACGGGATCGGCGCGCGGTTGGGCGGCGTGGACCGTTTGGCGGCATCCTGCTGCATGGCGGCATTCCCTCCCTGATCTTTACATCGTAAAGATAGCATTAGGCCTGATGCGGCATCCGGTCAAGCAAAATCTTTACAGTGTCAAAATCGCGTCATATAACATCGCTGATGCGAAAGCCCGAGAAAAACGCCGACTCGAAACGCTGCGCGAAGCGCGGCCCGAAGCCGGCCGCGCAATGCCGCGCCGTCGCGCACGGGCCGCAAGCCGCGCGCCGCCGCGGCCGAGGATACGCCCTATCATCACGGCGCGCTGCGCGACGCGTTGCTGCAGGCGGCCGAGCGGGTGCTGGAGCGCGACGGGCTTGCGGGGCTCACCTTGCGCGCGGTGGCGCGCGAGGCGGGGGTCTCGCATGCCGCGCCGACCCATCATTTCGGCGATCTCACCGGCCTCGTCAGCGAGCTCGCCGCGATCGGCTTTCGTCAGTTCAACATGGCGATGGCGGAGTCCTGCACGCCGGAGACGCCTTATCCCGCGCAGGGGCTGGCGCGCGCCAAGGCGTATGTCGCCTATGCCCAGGCCCATCCCGGCATGTACGGGCTGATGTTCCGCACCGAGCGGCTCGATTATTCCAGGGCTTCGCTGCAATGAAGCCGCCGAGGCCTCCTTTGGCGGCCTTGCGCAGGCGATCGCCGCCAGCCGTCACGAGCAGATCGAGGAGAGGGCGCTGACGCTGGAGCAGGCCGCCGCGATCGCGCGCGCCTGGTCGCTGGTGCACGGCTTCACCATGCTGCTGCTCGACGGCCGGCTCGAGGACATCCTGGAACGGCTGCCTGAGGGCACCGACAGCACCATGCTGCTCGATGCCATGCTCAAGGTCGCGATGGCGAAGCCGCCCGGCTCGTAGCGCTTCCTAGCGCTTCGCCAGCTCCACCGCGCGGCCGCTGGCGCCGATGATCTTCACCTCGTCCTTGCCGCACTGGAAATCGCGCGCCAGCTCGTCGGCAGCCTTGCGCGCCAGCTCATTGGCGTTCGGATTGGCCGCCACATCGACATAGGCGACATGGCACACCGGGCCCGGCGGCAGCCGGGTCACCGCCAGCATCGCCTTGTCGCGCGGCCGGTCCCTGGCGTCGCGATCGGCATTGTCGGCAATCAGCCAGCGCTGGATGATCGCGAACGGCTTGCCGGCGGCCATCCGCCATTCGACGGTGGTCAGGCTTGAATTGAACGGATCGAAACCAGACCTGCGCGGCAGGTTCGTTGGCCGCGGCGGCCCGGCTTTTGCCGACCGAGACGGTCTCGCGCAGATCGTCCTCGCTGATCAGCACCGAGAGACCGGCCTTGCCCGGGCAAAGCCGCGTGGTGCTGCCGTCGAGCTCGCTCGGCTTGCCGATCATGCGGCAGTCCTTCGGCGCGGTGGAACTGTACTGGCTGCTGATGGTTTGGGCGTTTGCCCATGAAGCGGCCATCAGCGCCGCAAAGCAAGGCGATGGCAAATGTGACGCGCATGGCTGTCAGACGCATGCAAGCTGGGGAAGGTTCACGGAGTTCGCCGACAGCACCTGACATTGGCGCGGAATTGTACTAGAAGAGCGGCTTCGCCATTCACTCGCCGTTGTCAGTGCGTCAGTTCTTCAATCGGTCATGCCCTCGATTTCCCCCAAAAAACCCTATCGCGTCGGCCGTTCCCGCACCGGGCTCGGCCTCTTCGCCACCAGACGGATCAAGAAAGGCACCCGGATCATCCGCTATTTCGGGCCGCTGCTGGATTCCAAGAAGAAAGAAGACGACATCGAGAACAAGTACCTGTTCGAGCTCGGCAACCGCTGGACCATCGACGGCTCGGTGCGCAAGAACATCGCCCGCTACATCAACCATGGCTGCAAGCCGAACGCGGAATCCGACGTCAAGCCGCGCAAGCGCAAGGTCTATATCCGCGCCATCAAGACCATCGAGCCGGGCGATGAGATCAACTACGATTACGGCACCGATTACTTCAAGGCCTACCTGAAGCCGATCGGCTGCAAGTGCGACGCCTGCGAGAAGAAGCGCAAGAAGAAGCGCGCCGAGGCGCGGGCGGAACGGCTTCGCCTGAAGGCGAAGGCGGAGAAGAAGGCGCGGCGCAAGGCGGAGAAGCGCGCGAAAGAAAAAAGGAAGGCGCGGGAAAAGGAGCAGCGCAAGCTCGAACGCGCCAAGGCGAAGCGCGAGAAGGCAAAGCTGAAAGCCGAGATCGCCGCGCCGCCTGCAGCCGCCGGAATTGCAGATCGCAGCTTAAGCCGCCGCGAAGCGATGTCCGCGGCGGCTTGCGCTGACGGCAGCTAGACCGCAAGCGCCGAACTGCTCTTGCGCAGGCCGATATATTGCAACTCGGCCAGCACGCCGGTCGCGATCGCCTGCGCCACCACGACGATCTCGCCGAGCAGGTTCGGCGACACCGCGCCCGAGAACAGCAGCGCGATGCTTGCGAGCGTCCACGCCGCATTGCCTGCGATCACGATCATCACCAGCACCTTCGGGACCGACGGCCGCGACCACAGCCAGCCGACCAGCGCGGTATAGGCGATCAGGAACAGGCCGGTTTCGCGCAGCAACGCCTCGGGCAGATTGAGGAACGGCGCAAGCGCGCCGGCATCCAGCGTCATCACGACGGCCGAGACGCCGCTGAAGACGGCATCGGCCAATAGCGCGCGGCGCAGGAACAGCGAGGACAGGATCATGGGGGTTCTCCTTGCGGGGTTGGGGATCACCGCGCCTGACGGCACAGTGCGAGGAGGCGGCGCATGAGACGCTTCGGGCACAACGCCTTGAGAAAGCTGTTCTCGAAGGCCTGCACCCGCACGAACACGAACAATCCGGTGGCGTGCACCAGCGGCTCGGGCATGTTGAGGCTGCGCGCCAAGAGCCAGGTTGCGAGGTTGAGCATCCAGGGCAACAACTCGGCGGCGGCCGGCAGGTAGCGAACGAAGGCGCTCATGGGTCATCTCCTGTGGTGGGGAAGATGACCGCGGCGAAAGCGCAATTCGATTACCTCCGACGTAATGGAAGGCATGAAATTCGCGTGCTAGGTTTTGCACCATGAACATACATGCATCGACCAAAACCGAACGGGCGCGACCCGTTCACATCGGCGACCATCTGCGCGAATGGCGGCAGCGCCGCCATCTGAGCCAGCTCGATCTCGCCGGCGACGCCGAAATCTCGGCGCGCCATTTGAGCTTTGTCGAAACCGGCCGCGCGGCGCCGTCGCGCGAGATGGTTTTGAAGCTGGCGGAGCGACTCGACGTGCCCCTGCGCGAACGCAACGTGCTCCTGATCGCGGCCGGCTTCGCGCCGGCCTTCCCGCAACGGCCGCTCGACGATCCCGCGCTGAAATCGGCGCGGCAGGCGATCGACCTGGTCTTGAAGGCGCACGAGCCCAATCCGGCGCTGGCCTATGACCGGCACTGGAATCTGGTGTCGGCCAACCGCATGGTGGCGCCGCTGCTCGACGGCGTTCCGCAGCGGCTGCTCGGACAGCCCTTCAACATCCTGCGGCTGGCGTTTCATCCCGAGGGACTGGCGCCGCGCACCGTCAATCTCGCCGAATGGGCCGGGCATCTGCTGGAGCGGCTGCATCGCCAATGCGAGGCGACCGCCGATCCGGAACTGCTGAAGCTCTATCAGGATCTCAAGAGCTATCCGATCCCGGCGCGCGCGGGGCCGCTGCCGCCGGACAATGTCGCGATCCCCTTCAAGCTGCGCCACGGGGGCGAGGTGCTGAGCTTCATCTCGACCACCATGGTGTTCGGCACGCCGGTCGACATCACGCTGTCGGAGCTGGCGCTGGAGACGTTCTTCCCGGCCGACGATCTGACCGCCCGGCGGTTGCAGGAGATGGCTGCCAGTATGAAATAGCGCCTTGTCTCGGGGCGTATTGGGCTTAATTTTGGGGTTCCTTGCGGAGGACACCCCATGAGCGCACTGAAGCCGCTGAAGATCGACATCGTCTCCGACGTCGTCTGCCCCTGGTGCTATATCGGCAAGAAGCGGATCGAGGACGCGCTGGCGCTGGCTTCGGACGTGCCGGTCGAGGTGCACTGGCGGCCGTTCTTCCTCAATAACTGGGTGCCGCGCGAGGGCATCAGCCGCGACGAATATCTGACCGCGAAATTCGGCTCGCCCGAGGCCTACAAGGGCATCGCCGGCCGCGTCGTCGACGCCGCGGGCGAGGAGGGGCTGTCCTATCATCCGGAACTGGTGAAGCGTCAGCCCAACACCATCGATTGCCATCGCCTGATCCACTGGGCGGAAGCCAACGGCAAGGCCGCCGAGATGAAGCAGCGGCTGATGGAATTGTATTTCCGCGACGGCGGCGATCTCACCGATGTCAATACGCTGGTGCAGGCGGCGGCCGATGTCGGGCTCGATGCCGACGACGTGCGCAAGCGCCTTGCCACCGACGAGGACGTCGAGCTGATCTCGGGTCAGGCGCAGGAAGCCTCCGACAAGGGCATCTCCGGCGTGCCGACCTTCGTGTTCGCGCAGAAATATGCGGTGTCCGGCGCGCAGCCGGCCGATCTGCTGGCCCGCGCCATCCGTCAGGTCTCGGCCGAGGTGAACGCGCAGGCGGCGGAGTGACGCGCTAGCGCGAACCCGAAATCTCGATCAGTTTTCGTTCAACAAACCAACCATAAACTTGGGGGAAACATCATGCTCTACGAACTCCGCACCTACACGCTGAAAGCCGGCACGCTCGGCGACGTGGTGAAGGCCGCGAGCACGGTGTCGCGCGACATCCGCGGCGACAATTTCGGCAAGCTCGAAGGCTACTGGTTCACCGAGATCGGGCCGCTCAACCAGGTCCTGCACATGTGGAGCTACAACGATTACGCCGAGCGCACGAAGCTGCGCGCCGAGCTCGCCAAGAATCCGCGCTGGGGCAGCGACTACCTGCCGCTGATCCGTCCGAACCTGGTGCGCCAGGACATCCGCCTGCTCAACGCCATCAAGCCGCCGGTCGCGCCGGCCTCGAGCGGCAATGTCTATGAGCTGCAGCAACTATCGCGCCAAGCCCGCCGGTGCTGCGAAGCAATGGCTCGATGCGTTCACCGCGGCGCTGCCGGCGCGCGAGAAATATTCCAAGATCGTCGGGCTCTGGCAGACCGAGGCCGGCCAGCCCAACGAGGTCTGCCACATCTGGGCCTATCCGAGCCTGAATGCCCGCGCCGAAGCCCGTGCGGCCTCGACTGAACGATCCCGTGTGGAAGGAATTTTTGGGCAAGGGCCCGGCCTTCCTCGACGAGATGCACTCCACCGTCATGCTGCCGGCGCCGCATTCGCCGCTGAAGTAAGCGCGTTCAGCGCGACTAGCGTTTCCGGATGAAATGAAGCGCGCTGCGCGCAGCGTCGCGCGCGAGGTTGCGCGTCGACCAGCACCGCATGGATCGCCGCCACGACCGGATCGTGCGTTGCCAGCGGGATCAGCACGTCGCCGATCGCAAAACGGCCGCGCCAGATCGGATTGATCATGGGATGATCGGCGCTTGCGGTGGAATCGGCCGAGGTGATGGCGGGATCGGCGCAGAGATGCCGCGTCAGATCCAGCGTGAGCTGCACGCCCGGCGAGAATTTCGCGAAGCGCTCGTCGACGCCGAGCTTGAAGAAGAAGGCGCGGCTCTGATGCCGCAGCACGATGCCGGACGCGACCGGCGTCTCGCCGGCGCGCAAGGTCACGATCTCGCAATTGCCGGTCGCGGCGAGCGCGCTGGTGGCGCGGCGGATGAACGCGGCGTCGCCCTGAACCTGCGCCAGCGCGGTGCCGCGCGCGCCTTTCCAGCCGCTCGCCTCGAGCGTCAGGAACGTCTCGAGCGCGGTTGCGACCTCCTGCGGCGAGCGCGCGACTTCGAAGGTGACGGCGCCATGTTCGGCCAGCCGATGGCGTTGCCGGCGCAGCTCCTTCAACTTCTTCGCCGCCGAGCGCATCGCGCAGCAATTCGTCGGCGTCGCGCGTTGCGTCCAGCGAGGCGCGCAGATGCCATTGCAGCACGCGCCGCCGCAAGCCTTCGCCGCGCAACACGGTGTTGAACGCCTTCATCGCGGCGCCGTCGAGCGCGACATCGCGCAGCACCAGCGCGCGGGCGCCGGACTGCCGCGCCGCCTGCATCAGCGTGGCTGCGGCATCGACGGCCATGCCGTGATCGAGCGGCGGCGAGCACAGCGTGCCGTAGGGATGGGCGCTGACCAAAGCGGGCAGGGGAATCTTGTAGGCCTGCCGCATCGACACGACCGGCAACAGGCCGACCAGCATCTTGTCGTGCCAGGCCGCCAGCGCTGAGGCGCCGGTGCGGCCGGGCACGCTGGCGTTCACGGCCAATTCCCAGTCCGGCAAATAGTAGCCGTTCGGCTCGGCGGCGCGCGCGGCAAGCGCGCGCCATGCATCGGTGTCGATCTCGGTGAGCGGCGTCAGCGATTGCGGGCGCGCCGAGGTCGCGCGGACGCGCGCAGCCGCGGCATCGCTGAGCGATGCGCGACGGACCACTGCCAAATCCACGATATCGACCACGTCCCTGTTTCCCCTTTTGAGGGCAAACCTAGCGGAAAGATTGGAAGATACGGTTGGTTCGGGCGCGCAATTTAAGCGGTAATGTTAACCGCTCTTTCACCGTGTCAGTTGCGGCCCGCCAGCGGCACATAAGACGGCCTGGTGTTGACCGTTTCGACGTCGAGACCTGCCGCCGCGGCAAAGGATGTCGCGATCGCATCCAGTTCGCGTCGCGAGATCACGTCATCGATCCGGGCAAATCCGTTCGGCGCCCGCTCTTCCGCGAGCTGCATCGCCGCCTCCGGCCCGAGATTGCGATTGCGCAGGATGATGTCGTTCATGGCCGGCCTGCGTTCGCCGTCGTAGCGCAGGAGCGCCGCAACCGGGTCGCGCGTCTCGCTCAACGCCCGGGTCAGTGCGCGCGCGTCGAGGATGGCCTGCGAGCCGGCCTGTCCGCCGATCGGCTGCATCGGATGAGCAGCATCGCCGAGCAGCGTGACGCGGCCGAACGACCAAGCCGCGACCGGATCGCGATCGACCAGCGGAAATTCGTAGATGTCGGGCGATTGCTCGATCAGCGCGGGCAGGTCGAGCCAGGGGAATTTCCAGCCGCCGAACGCCGCCAGGACCTCTTCTTTGCGAACGCGCCGGTTCCAGTCTTCGCGCGGCGGCGCCCGGTCCGGCACCGTCTTCTGGCAAATCCAGTTGATCAGCGATTTGCCGCTTCGCTGCTCTGCCGATGGGATAGACGATGATGCGCTGGTGGAAATGGCCGGCAATGACCATGGTCTGGCCATCGAGGAAAGGCTCGGCCTCCACCGCCGCCCGCCACAGCATCTGCTGGGCGAAACGCGGCGCGCCTTCCGCCGGATAGAGCTGATGCCGAACGGCGGAATGGATGCCGTCGGCGCCGATGAGAACGTCCGCCTCGTCGATCAGCTCCGATCCGGATTGACGATCGGCGAAGCGGACACGCACGCCTGTCGCCGTTCTGCTCGAATCCGGTGAGCCTCAGTCCGCTTCGGACATTTTCGTCGCCGATGCGGTCGCGGACGGCGCGGAGCAGGAGAAGCTGCAGCTCGCCGCGATGGATCGAATATTGCGGCCAGCGATATCCGGCCGCGATGCCCCTGGCATTCGTCGTGGATGAGTTGGCCGAACTTGTTGCAGAGATTGAGCCGCCGCGTCGCGATGCCGGTCTCGGCAAGGGCGTCGCCGAGTCCAAGCTCGGTCAGTTCGCGGACCGCGGTCGGTTGCAGATTGATGCCGACGCCGAGCGGCGCGGGATCGCGCACCGCCTCGTAGACGCGAACCGCTATTCCAGCCTGATGCAGGCTGAGCGCAAGGCTCAGCCCGCCGATGCCGCCTCCCGCGACGATGACGTCGCAGATCCTTCATCGTGCCGCGACGCGGGGGTCCCTGACGTTGTTGAAGGTCTCGAACTCGACGTTGCGCAGCTCGCCGTCGACCTTCTCGACCTTGCGGATGTAGATGTTGTGCACGACCTCGCCGGTCTGTTGCGGTCGATCGACATCGGACCGCGCGGGCTCTCCCAGCTCATGCCCTTCATCGCGGCGACCAGCGCCTTGCCGTCGGCCGAGCCGCCGGTCTTCTTCAGCGCTTCGTAGATCGCATGCATGCCGTCATAGCCGGAGACCGCCATGAAATTCGCGCCGTCCTTGCGTTTCCTTGCTGGTAGGCGTCGGTGAACGCCGTGTTGATGGCGGACGGCATGCGCCGCCGAGTAGAAGTGCGCGGTGACGGTGCCCAGCATGGCGTCGCCCATGTTCGGCAAAGCCTCGTCGTCGGTGAGGTCGCCGGGGCCGATCAGCGTGATGCCGGCCTTGTCGAGGCCGCGCTCGACGAACTGCTTGGCGAAGGTCGCGGCCTGCGTCGAGGGAACGAACACGAACAGGGCCTGCGGGGCGGCTTCCTTGACGCGTTGCAGGAACGGCGCGAAGTCGGGATTGCGCAGGGGGACGCGGATCGCTTCCGCGATCTGGCCGCCGGCGGCCTTGTAGTTGTTGGTGAAGGTTTCTTCCGCTTCGAGCCCGGGCGCGAACTCCGTCACCAGCGTCACTGCCTTGGCGAGGCCTTTCTTCATCGTCCAGTCCGCCAGGATCGCGGAGGATTGCGCCAGCGTGCAGCTGGTGCGGACGAAGAACGGCGACTTCTCGACCACCGCCGTCGTGCTCGAGATCATGATCACGGTCGGCTTCTGCGCCTCGGTGATGAGCGCCGGCGCTCGGCAGCAGGTCGGCGGTCAGGCCGCCGCCGATGACGTCGACCTTGTCGTTGACGATCAGCTCCTGGATCAGGCGCTTGCCGGTCTCGCCGGACGAGGCGTCGTCCCTGACGATCAGCTCGATCTTCTTGCCGGCGACCGTGTCGCCGTGCTGCTTGATGTAGAGACGGGCGCCCGCGAGCACCTGCTGGCCTGCGGCCGCAAGCGGGCCGGTCATCGGCATGACCATGCCGATCTTGACGGCGTCCTGCGCGCCGGCGCTTCCGGCCGCGGCGGTCGAAAGAGCGAAAACGGCGGCGCGGAAAAGGCTTCGCTTCAGCATGTCTTCCTCCATCACGACCGGCGCGGTCCCGGATCGGATTTTCACCGATCGCCGATTGCAGGTTGAAATCCTGCCTCGGTCCGCTGTAGTTTGGAAGTTCGATTTTGGGACATCCCTGTAGCCTACAGACTAAGGGGTCGAAAATGGACTGGTCAGACCGGATCGGCCGGCGCATCAGGCTGCGCGACCTTCACATCGTGCTGGCGGTCGCCGAAGCGGGCAGCATGGCGAAGGCGGCCGCAACGGCTTGCGATCTCGCATCCCGTCGTTTCCAA
Source organism: uncultured Alphaproteobacteria bacterium (assembly GCA_963696845.1). Classification (GTDB taxonomy): domain Bacteria; phylum Pseudomonadota; class Alphaproteobacteria; order Rhizobiales; family Xanthobacteraceae; genus Bradyrhizobium. Next base: position 147,782 of record CAVOLR010000018.1, on the reverse strand, counting down.
GACGATTTCCGATCTCGAGCAGACGCTCGAGGTGAAGCTGTTCGATCGCACCGCGCAGGGCGTCGAGCTGACCAATTACGGGCAGGCGCTGCTCAAATGCGGCGTCAACGTCTTCGACGAGATGCGTCAGGGACTGAAGCAGATCGAATTCCTGACCGATCCGACGTCGGGCGAGCTCGCCGTCGGATGTCCGGAGATCATGAACGCCGGCATCGTGCCTGCGATCTCGGAACGCTTCCTGCAGCAGCATCCGCGCGTACAGCTGCGTGTCGTTCATGCCGACATTGCGCTGGGGCAGTTCGATCCGCTGCGCGAGCGCAAGGTCGAGCTCCTGATCGGACGGCTGCCGGAGCCTTTCGTCGAAGAGGATCTGGTCTCCGAACCGCTGATCGAGGAGCCGTTCGTGGCGGTTGCCGGCGTCGATAGCCCATGGGCGAGCCGCCGGCGCATCGAGCTTGCGGACCTGATTGGGGAAAGCTGGGTGCTTCCGCCTCCTGACAGCACGCCGGGCACGATCATCGCCGGAATCTTCAAGGCCGAGCGACTGCAGCCGCCGCGCGCGAGCATCGCGACGCTGTCGGTCCAATTGACGACCACACTGATCGGCGACCGGCAAATTCGTCGGAATCCTGCCGAGCTCGGTGGCGCGTTTCGGCGCCCGCCGCGTCGGGATGAAAATCCTGCCGGTGAAGGTACCGGCGACGCGCTATTCGATTGCGATCATCACCGTCAGGAATCGTACCCCGGGGCCGCTGGCCGCGCTGTTCATGGAGCAGGCGCGGGCTGTCGCCAGATCGCTGTCGTCGCCGGCGACGTCATCCCGGCGTACCGTGAGCGTAACATAGCGATCAGACCGGCTCATAGCTCTCGCTGTCGCAATTGTCCTCGTCCTCGGCGCGCCTGCGGTCGACGATCTCGCCGCCGGTAATCGAGATGCGGAAGGTCTGCGTCCCGATCGGCTTGCCGGTGGCGGAAATCACCTCGGCGCGCACGCACGCCGTCCAGCCGGTCCCGCGAACCTCACGGTGCGGCAGCGAGACCCGAATCTGGCGCGGCTGCGAGCTATTGAGGAACACGAAATCGATCTTGTCGCGGACCAGACGTTTGACGTCCGGAGGCGCCTCGGGCGGGGGCGGCTCGGCCCCCTTGATCCGCATGAATTCGGGCACCGGCGAGCGGACATCGGCGAAGCCGCATGCCGTCAGCATCAGCGCCATGCCCAAGAGCGCAACGATTGGAGCGATCCCCCGCCACATGCCCCAATGGTATCGCGCCGCGAGGGAAAAAGCGCGGCAGAACGATCAATAATTGCTGATCGTTAATCCAGCCTCGCGCAACGTTTCCTTTGCCATTGTCGAGTTGCGCAGTAAGTTTCCGGCTGACACGACGGGAAAGCTCCAATGAAAACCTTGACGGTGGGGGCGGTGGCGCTGGCCTTGGCGGCTGACGCCCGCTTACGCCCAGATGGGCGGTAAGCGGCCACATGACGACGGCAAGAAGGCCGAGCCGAAGAAGCCGCAGATCGACGAGAAGGCCTATCAAGAGGCGCTCAAGCGCATTCCGGAACCCAAGGAAAAATACGATCCCTGGAGCGGGGCGCGGCCGGCGACGGCTGACAAGAAGGCGTCGAAATAGTCTGGCAGCTTGCTCGTGCTCGAACGGATCATCCCATGCGACGCCTTGCCGGTTTGCTGACCCTCGTGGCGTTCGCGGCGACGCCCGCGCTTGGTTGGGACACTTGGGGCGGCGATGCCGGCGGCACGCGCTTCTCGAAGCTCGACCAGATCACGCCGGCCAATGTCGACCAGTCTCGTGCGCGCCTGGGACTATCGCACCGGCGATCTCGAAAGCCGCCCGCCGGAGGCGATGAAGCGCACCAAGTTCGAGGCGACGCCGCTGTTCGTCGAGGACAGTTTGATCCTGTGCTCGCCGTTCAACGAGGTGATCGCGCTCGATCCCGGCACGGGCGCGCAGAAATGGCGCTTCGATCCGAAGATCTCGACCGCACAGCGTCCCGGCAATCGCTACAACTGCCGCGGCGTCGCGCATTGGGTCGACGATCGCGCGGCCGATGGCGCGGCCTGCCGCAGCCGCATCTTCATGGGCACCAACGATGCCCGCCTGATCGCGCTCGATGCGAAGACCGGCATGCCTTGCGCCGATTTCGGCAACGGCGGCGAGGTGAAAATCGATATCGGCAAGGACCTGCTCTGGCCCGGCGAATTCCAGATCACCTCGGCGCCGGTCGTGACCCGCGGCGTCGTCGTGGTCGGCTCCGCGATATCGGACAATGTCCGCGTCGAGGCGCCGCTCGGCACCGTGCGCGCCTTCGATGCGAGGAGCGGCGCGCCGCGCTGGAGCTTCGATCCGCTGATTCATGACGGCATCGACGCCGGACATGCCAATGTCTGGGCGCCGATGTCGGCCGACGAGGCGCGCGGACTGCGTGTTCCTGCCGACGACCTCGCCGAGCCCGGATTTCTGGGGCGGCAAGCGGCCCGGCAACAACGAGCATGCCAATTCCGTCGTCGCGCTCAAAAGCGAGACCGGCGAACTCGCCTGGTCGTTTCAGACCGTGCATCACGACGTCTGGGACTACGACCTGCCGGCGCAGCCGACCCTGGCGCGCATCGACACCGGCGATGGTCATGCGCGACGTCGTGATCCAGCCGACCAAGCAGGGCTTTGTGTTCGTGCTCGACCGCGACACCGGCAAGCCGGTGTGGCCGGTCGAGGAGCGGCCGGTGCCGCAAGGCGGCGCGGAAGGCGAGACGCTGTCGCCGACCCAGCCGTTTCCGACCCATGTGCCGGCGCTGATGCCGCAGCAATTCTCCGCCGACGACATCTTCCAGTTTCCGCCGGTGATCGGCAGCCCGTCCTGCAGGGAGCAGCTTGCGCGGCTTGCGCAATGACGGGCTCTACACGCCGCCATCCACGCAGGGCACGCTGATCTTCCCGATGACCGGCGGCGGCGTGAACTGGGGCAGCGCGGCGTTCGATCCGGTCCACCAGATCCTCTACGCCAACACCAGCTACGCCATTCACATCGTCAAGCTGATGCCGCGGGCCGACGCGGAGGGCTTCAAGCCGCCGCAGGGGCACGATTTCGGCCCGCAGCGCGGCGCGCCGTTCGCGATGACGCGCGTGGTGGCGCTGTCGAAGCTGGGCCTGCTCTGCAACAAGCCGCCCTGGGGCGCGATGGTCGCGGTCGATCTGAAGGCCGGCAAGATCCTGTGGCGGTCGAGCTGTCGGTACTACGGAAGACAAGGCGCCGCTCGGGCTTGCCTTCCATTGGGGCACGCCGCTGGTCAACGGTGTCGCGATCACCGCGGGCGGCCTGGTCTTCACCGGCGCGATGGACGCATATCTTGCGCGCCTTCGATGCGAAGTCCGGCGAGGAGCTGTGGCAGGGCCGGTTGCCGGTGCCCGGCGTCGCCAATCCCATGACCTATCTCTGGAAGGGCGAGCAATATGTCGCGATCGCGGCCGGCGGCCACTCCGAGGCCGGCACCTCGATCGGCGACAGCGTGGTGGCGTTCCGCCTGGCGCGTCGCGGGCGAAGCGCCGTCGCTGTGGTCGCGCACCATCGACCGGCCCGGCGGACGTTTTGCCAGCGGCGCGCTCGCGGCAGTCGCGGTGCTGGCGTTGATCGTGATCGCGCTGTGGCGCTGGCGGCGACGGCGCAAGCGTCGCGCTGCGTCCGATTTAGTCGAAGGCGACGCCGACCCGCCGGTCGTTGCACCACACCGGATGGCAGCGGCGCGTGAAGCCATCGCGGTCGATCACCAGCATGAAGGACGGCGGCAGGCCGAGCGTGTTGGGCACGTCGAGACCCGCGCCGGTTTCCGACAGATTGCGCACGGTGCAGGCGATGTCCTCGCCGCCGAACGCGATGCGCGCGCCCTTCAGCACTTTCCGTCGCTGCTGATTGGCGTCTCTCGGTCATGACGCGATCCAGACATTTGACTAGACATAGCCGCGTCCGATTACGGACGGCTGAATCCGATTGTCCGCGCTGCCGATGCTCGCGTTCAGCTTGCGTTTACCAATCCGGCACGCCGGAGCGTGAACTCTACGACAGCATCGCGAACGCGCTCGAGACCATCGCCACCGGCTTGTTGTCGGCGGCGGAAAGCAACGTGACGCGGCCGAAACTCATGGTGCGGCCGCGCCTGACCACGCGGGCATCCGCCAGCACGTCCGACGACATCACCGCGCGCATGAAATGCGTGGTCTGGTCGACGGTCGTCATCGGACGATAGCCGCGGTTGGCCGCGAGATTGGCGATCACCATCGCGGTGTCGGCAAACGCCATCAGCGCCTGGCCGCAGACCATGCCGCCGTTGCGGCACAGCCGCTCGGAGAACGGCATGCGCAGGATCGCGCCGGGCTGCCAGTCGGCCGGCGCCGTCGGCCGGCGGATCGTAGTCGATGCCTTCGATCGACAAATTGAGATCCTTGACCCAATCGGCGAACACCTCGCCGAGCACGCGCCGCGCCTCGTCGATGCCGCCGAAAGTGTCGCCTGACTGCTGCTGCATGCGCTTTCCTTGCCGCGATTTAATGTTGCACCACTCTAGAGTGGCGGCTTTTTCAAAAGGAACCCTGCTTCCCGCCTGCTTGAAATGCCCCGGGCCGAGGCCGTACTGATGCGAGATGAGGGGATGAGCCATGTTGCGTCGTTTGGCTGTCATCATCGGCTTGATCGCCTTGGGCCTTGCGCTCGGCGGCTGCACCAAATGCGGCCCGATCTGGGATGACTGGATGGCGCCGGCGAAAGCATGCAAGTCGGATCGCCTGTGAGGTGAGCGGCGGCCAATACGAGAATGAGGGAGCACTCCATGCGGGTTGTTGGTGTGGCGGCGATGACCGCATTGATGGGACTGGTGGCACTGGCCGCGGTGCCGGCGCGCGCGCAGGCGCCTACCGGCGGCGATGGTCCCCATATCAACCTGCTGTCGGATACGCCCAGCAAGACGCCCGAAGAGAAGGAGCAGGAGGCGGAGCGCGATCGCAAGTACAAGGATTCCTTGCAGAAGATTCCCGACGCCAAGGTCTCCAACGATCCCTGGGGCAGCGTGCGCAGCGACGCGCCCAAGAACGGCGACCACGAAGGCGCCGGCCGCGGCCAAGGCGAAGACCAAGACCGGCAGCACCCAGAACTGACGCGCGGCCGTCGGCCGGTTCAAGTTCGTCCCGCCGCGCCTATATTGATGGCCGAGTACGCATCATGTACGGAGTTGCGACATGGCTTCCCGCCCGCGGGACATTGCCGACCGGCTGGCGCAGCGCGAGCGGCGCGACGACGGCTTCCTGCGCGAGACCTTCACCCTGCCGCGCGATGCGGCGCGGCGAAGGCGCGCGATTTCCTCTCCCGCTATCCCAAGGCCGGCTACATGAGCGCGGTCGAAAGCTGGCGCGAGCTGGCGAGCGGCGACATCGAGTTCACCATGCGCCGGTTGCGCAGCGCCGACTGAGGCAAGTTCCCCGATGGGACCGGTCCGGTCCGAATTTCGGTTTCAAACAGCTGAAATTGTTAACTTTTCCCGCTAAGCTGTATTCAAGTATTTCATCCTATCGTCGCTACCGGGGGTAGCGATGGCAAGACACCGCAAGGACCTTGGCGCCCGCAAGCATGTGCGGGTCAATCTGCACAAGCCGGGATTCGTGATTCCGGCGCCCGATGCCCCATGGATCGAATGCACCATCCTCGACGTGTCCGAAAAGGGCGTGTGCCTGGACGTCGGCTCGCTCCCGGTGCCAAAACTGTTCGGATTGGCCTTCACGGCCACCGGCGAAGTCTTGAGGGTCTGCTCGCTGATCTGGCGCAACGGCGAAATCGTCGGCGCCGAGTTCCTCAGCGCCAAGGAGCTGCGTGCCGGAGCGGCTTCTCCGCCCGACGCGGCGAGGGCGAAATCGACGGCCGCCGCGAAGGTGCCCGCTGAAGCCGGTTCGAGCGGCTGGATCTCGCCGGTCGCTTCGCGCGGGCGGCGCTAATCCAGCGCTAGTCCAGCGACTCCGCCACGATGCGGATGCGGAACACCGGTTCCTTCGTCTCGTCCAGCAGTTCGAGCTGCCACTCGGAATTCTCCGTCAGCTTGCGCAGGATGCCGCCGGCCATGTCGGCGCAGGCATTGGTCATCTCCTTCCACGCGGCGCCATGATCGGGGCATTCGGTGCCCTGGTCGGAGGCGCCCTCGAAGCGGCCGTTGCGGATGCGAAAATAATACTGCGGCATGCGCGAAGTGGAGGCGCAACGGGCCGCCATGGCAATTCCGGGCAAATACGGACCGGCTGGCGTCTATGCCTCGGGCTCGACGTCGGGCGCGGCGACGCTTGGGTCGGGCCGCTTGTCGGAATCGACCTGCGCCTTGAGGTCGGCGGCGCGTTCCACCAGCGAAGCGGCAAGCGCCGGATTTGACGTGAGCTTTGCGAACCTGAGCAGCATGGCCGCCTGTCGCGTGAAATAAGGTCTACCCAACACGATGATGCACCCCGACTGAACTCCCGGCACATGCATCACGCGGGAACAGGCGATTCCGTTCCGTGGCTTGAGTTTAAAATTGCACATAACGCTCAGGTTCCACATCGCGAGGGAACCGCGCCCTGTGTCTCAAGCGCCACGGCCGCAATGTTCCGCTCTGCGAAACCCGGCTTTTGACTCCACAAGAGCGGCCGCTTGCGCGAGGCTGAAGCGGCATCCGGGGGCAGGGGGTGGCTATTTGGAATCTCGAAACGCTTTTCCCCGGAAAGGCCGTCGGCATCACGCCGGCGGCCTTTTTGCTTGACCGCGGCCGGGCCTCGCGCACGATCCGTTCGCTGCGGGCCGGAACTCTGTTCACGGCCGGAGAACTACGGAGCGCCGCTCGGGCCGGCCCATGGCAATTTCGCCGACATCAGCAAGCTCGGCCACGGCCGGTTTTCATACTGGACCGGCCAGGGCTTCGTCTTCTCGACCGGCGACGGCAGCGATCCAAACAGCAACGGACGGCGCTATTGGGCCGTCGTTCCCTGATTCAAAATCCGCAAATGCGCCCAGGCCGGCCTCAATCCCTGTTGCCGGTGTCATATTTGAGCAAATACCACGCACCGATACGCAACGACGAAACGATCAACGCTACCACCAGAAGTGCGGTTAGGAGCCAGATCATGCGAATCTCCTTGCGTGCAGGCAGATTCTAGCACTACCGCGCACGGCTTTGAATCCCTGACTTTCGAATGAACGCTGCCGCGGGCCTGCGACCAATCGGCCATGACCGTTAACGATTTGGAACGGCGTCTGAGCGACGCTCTCGATCGCCATTCCGTCGGCAACCGCAAGACCGCCGGGTGAGGTGGGGCTCGCTGCGACGCTGACCGCGAAGGTCGGTGCGTCTCGGATTTACATGTCAAACAGCCATTCGGTGTCGTCGCCCGGCCTTATGCGCAATTGCGCATCAGGACCGGGCGACCCAGTATTCCAGAGACGGCAGTGCTTGAGCCGATGACGCCTCTGGGATACTGGGTGCCCCGCCTTCGCGGGGCACGACAGCGAGAAGACGTGAAGCAGCATTCCCGCGGCGCGATGCGTCCGGGTTTTGCGAAACATCGCCCTCCGAAAACGGAGGGCGCAGGGAATGCCGGGTGCACGCCGCACCCACTGCCATGCGTGCAAAACAAAAGAACGCACGCAGGCCAACACAGGTACGCCGAAATCACTCCGGCACTCCCTGCGCAATGGTTTTACGGCTGCTCCGTGCTCTTCCTGGTGTACCGGGCTTTTTAGCCACCATCCCCCCGGGCTCTTGACCCGGAGGTTGACTCCAGCATCGGGGAGCCAGAACCACACGGCTTGACCGTACGCATCGTGCCGCACGTCTTGCGGCCCAACGCGTCCATCGCAACCCGCCTCACGTCTGGTGACGAATGGCCATCACGTCCCCCGTGTCGAGGCGGGCTGGCTTCGTTAAATCATAAATTCTGTCTTTCGGAAAGATGAATATTTTTGCGCGAAGGGCTGGACTTCGCCTGCCATTTATGAATAGCAGAAGTGTTTTGCCCGTCGTGTCGCCGCGGCAACACGCGCGTGTCCTGCACGTTCGTTGCGGAACTTGCCCAAAGTGAGGAACGCGCGAAGGTGAGCGCGGGTGGTGGAAGGGAAGAGGCCGCCTCAATCCCTGTTTCCATCGTGCTTGAAAAGCAGCCACGCGCCGAGCCGCATGGCAACGACGATCAACCCAATCACCAGCACTGCATAAAGCAGCCAATCCATGTCGCCTCGTGTGCCCGTCATACGGGGAGTCTGGTCCGGCGGTAGCTCGTTTGTATTGGCGGCAACCCGCGGAGGCAAGAGTGCAGGCCTGATCGCGGAGCGGGAGGCGGCCGTGGCGGCCCTATCTGACGGACGTCGCTGCGATGGCGATCGCGGCGATCCAGCCGACGACGATCAGCGCCACCGCCGCATCGAGGCGATCGAGGCCTTTTCCCTGAACGTCGTCGGCCTGTCCATGTTCCGCCGAAACACGGGTCCGCACCAACCGGGCTGCCTTGGTTCCCGGCCGGGCTTCGCCGCATTGAAGCGTGCCGGAGCCGGAATTGCGGCCGCCGCTCTTGTCGTCGGGCGGCCGACCCCAAATATCCCGCCGGGGGCAAGGCGGAGTGGGTCGATGCCAACTCGCACATGTCGTTTCTGCAATCGTGGCGAGGACGCGGTCACGCATCTGATTCAGGGGCCCGATCTCTTCATTTGCGACATCTGCGTGGATGCCTGCATCGACACGCTCGCGGTCAAGGACCACGGTTGGCGCGAGCGCCAGATCGATTATCTGATGCGGCTGCGGCACAGGGCGGCCGCGGCGGGAAATCAGGACCACGACTGAAGAAGCTTGACCATATCGAGGCCGCCGATCGGCGGCCTCACGTCTCGCCGGTGAGCCTGGCGCCAATCGCCGCCTCGACCTCGCTCGCAAGCCGTGCTCAGGTGATCCGCCAGCCGCGTGAACAGCGCGCGCTTCTGCGGATCGGTCGCGAGATCGCGGATCAACGCGCACTCGGCCGCATCGGCGCGCAGCTTCTCGAGGTGCGCCTTCATGTCCTGCATGGCGATTTCATTCCGGCGGTCGTAGCCCGGGAGATGTCAGCCACTCGGTCATATGAGAACCGGTTTCGGCTTGCCGGGCCTTGCGAAGTATTTCCTCGCGTACAGCACCAGGTGGAAGCGATCTGGCTTTCTCACGCAGGCGCCTGGCTTCTTCGGCAAGGCGGGCTTCGAGGGAATGGATTTGTTTGAAACGTCGACGATGCTGCATGACACTCTCCCCTGTGCTTTGCGGGTCCTAATCCGCATGGTTCAGCACCTGCGATAATAATATGCAGGCGGCGGGCGGTCTGTTCCCTAGTGCACACAAGCATGTGGCTTGTGGAAATCCACGGGGCGATTTTGGCGGTGCAACAAAGGGCGGTCGCATGAAAGAGGCCGCCAACTGAGGCGGCCCTCACAACCAGAGGAAAATGACGAATACGCCGATGATGAAAGCGATCATCACGATTGATGCCGCTCTGAGGAAGGCCCTCTTTTCGGGCGGTGCGTCGCTGCTCCAATATCCAAATAATCTCACGACGCGCTCCCGCAACTGAGGCGGCCCTACTCTGTCTCGGTGGACTCGGACCGGCCTAGCTCTCCTACGAGCCAGCCTATCACTCGGTCGCTTTTGAGGGGATCGAGCCCGTCGCAGTCAAAGCACTGGAATGCCCGTTTGGCTTCGCCGCTCGGCAGCAAAGCAAGAACCAGGAACGCCCCGCATTCGGGGCAAGTTGGTCGTTGCGCTTGGCCCATGGGGAAATTCTGCCGCTGCTCCACACGTCCGTCAAACCAAAAACGGCGTGAGGGCTTCGGCGTTCCACAGGCGAGCGTTCCTTGTGGATCGAAACAGACTGCGAAATTCAACTTAGGCCACTAGGGGTTAAAACAGGCCAGCAACCCGCCGCCCGGTGCTGTCCTAATTAGGACACCCGTGCTGGCAGATTAGGACACTGCTGAAAATCCAGACTTTGAGTCCGGTGGCGGACAGACATTGATTGGCCTCTTAAAACACGATCCCCTTTTTGGGGGCGTAGGAGGCTCTTATGGACAGAGTGCAGGCCGGTTTCATCGTTTCAAGCGGTCACGTGGCACATCGTTGCTGCCCGCTTGCACTCGTCTAGGTTGGCGGTGAAGCCTCTTGGCGGCCCAAGAGGTTGGAATTAGGAAGCCTACATCGAAGAGTCTAATATGCACTGTCGATGACGAGCCACTTCATGCATTGCTCGCGTGTGCTGTCGATACGCGCGTCGTCGAGGTTCGCACCAACATTCATATCCTTGCTATCCTCCGATTCTGTACGATCTCCGCGCGCAACTTACAAGAGTGGAACCGCGTGCAACTGAGAGTACGGCCCCGAATGATGGCCGCGCACTCGTGAACGTTCGGCAAGTCATACAAGCCAATGAAAATCTGGCGCCGCCAGCGTCGCGGATGTCGTTAACGAAGAGCCTTGCAGCCATACCTCGCGACGCGTTCGCCAGAATGCACGTCAGCCTGTTTATGTCGATTTTCTTCGGCGGCGTATCAGCGCGCGATGAACGCATCGTCTTGGAATTGACAGCCGAGCTTCATCGTGTTCCGTTTCTGTGTCCTCACCCGATCGAGAGCAGCCCGGCCTGCAGGCATGTTTCGAAATCCGAGCTCGTCAGCCGACATTGGACCGGACGATCCGCTGATGCCGGCTCGCTGGTCCTGCCGATTTCGATGCCCATACAGCCGCTCATCTCCGTTTAGTCGTGCGCGAGTCGCGAGGTCAAACGGATCAGCGCCGCCTCGGCTGCGTCTCCGCAATTTTTCGCGAAGCAGTCGATGTCCTTCACCGGTGGCCATGCGAGACACCCTAAGCGCAAATTCAAATTAGGCTACTGTTCTTTATTTTGCTGCAATCCGGGAGAGTTGGCCCAGTCGTCTAGATGGGACGCTACGTCGGCCCGACTTGCTCTCTTGAGCAATGCATCACGCTCGGACCAGGCGGAAGGTTTTTGCCTGTTCGCGAGCCTCTTTGGAGAAAGATGCAAGCCGGCTTTGAGGGGACTATCTGTTTGAAACGACGCCGCTGCATGACATCACCTCGTTGCTTACGGGTCCTAACCGTTGGGTTTGTGTTCCCGATCCTAATATGCCGCCGCGCGCGAGTCATCCCCAAAAGAGACCAATCCACAATATCAAAAGAATCACCTCACACCCAGCGGTTAAGAAGGGGCCAGTACCCGCCCCCAAAAAGAACATATTGCGAACTGAGAACAAATAGGGTACAGTGTTCCCAATCAGACCCGGCTTCGCCCAACCGTTTGTCGCCCTAGCGAATCCCCGCCATAAGGAGCACCACCCTATGTCCGCCACCACTGCGCTACGTATCGTCGAAGGTTCGTCCATGGATAAGAGCAAGGCGCTGTCGGCCGCGCTGTCCCAGATCGAGCGCCAGTTCGGCAAGGGCTCGGTGATGAAGCTCGGCAAGAACGACCGCTCCATGGACGTGGAGACGATCTCGTCGGGCTCGCTCGGGCTCGACATTGCGCTCGGCGTCGGCGGCCTGCCGAGGGGGCGGGTGGTCGAGATTTACGGGCCGGAATCCTCAGGCAAGACCACGCTGGCGCTGCATACGGTGGCGGAAGGCCAGAAGAAGGGCGGCATCTGCGCCTTCATCGACGCCGAGCACGCGCTCGACCCGGTCTATGCCCGCAAGCTCGGGGTCAATATCGACGAGCTCCTGATCTCGCAGCCCGACACCGGCGAGCAGGCGCTGGAAATCTGCGACACGCTGGTGCGCTCCGGCGCGGTCGACGTTCTCGTGATCGATTCGGTGGCGGCGCTGGTGCCGCGCGCCGAGCTCGAGGGCGAGATGGGCGAATCGCTGCCGGGCCTGCAGGCCCGCCTGATGAGCCAGGCGCTGCGCAAACTCACGGCCTCGATCAACAAGTCCAACACCATGGTGATCTTCATCAACCAGATCCGGATGAAGATCGGCGTGATGTACGGCTCGCCGGAAACCACCACCGGCGGCAACGCGCTGAAATTCTACGCCTCCGTCCGCCTCGACATCCGCCGCATCGGCGCCATCAAGGAGCGCGACGAGGTGGTCGGCAACACCACGCGCGTCAAGGTCGTGAAGAACAAGCTGGCGCCGCCGTTCAAGCAGGTCGAGTTCGACATCATGTATGGCGAGGGCGTCTCCAAGATGGGCGAGATCCTCGACCTCGGCGTCAAGGCCGGCATCGTCGAGAAGTCCGGCGCCTGGTTCTCCTATGACAGCCAGCGGCTCGGCCAGGGCCGCGAGAACGCCAAGGCGTTCCTCAAGGCCAACCCCGATATGACCGCCAAGATCGAGACCTCGATCCGCCAGAACTCCGGCCTGATCGCCGAGCAGATTCTGGCCGGCGCCGCCCGAGCGCGACGCCGACGGCGAGGAGCCGGCGGACGAGTAGGCGCGTAGCCGTGTCCCGGACGCGGTGCAGCGTTCTTCACGATGCACCGCAGAGCCGGGACCCATAGCTTGGTATTGGACCTCGCTGCTTGAGAAAGTCACCCTGGACCGGCATCGCGCAGCTTGCGCGATGCCTTTCGGTTGATGCAAGCGTGAGAGGCAATGGACGCGCCGTTCTTTGTCTATATTCTCGCGAGCAAGCGAAATGGGACGTTGTATGTCGGCGTCACCAACGATCTTGCGCGCCGGCTGTCAGAGCACAAAGCCAAACTTGTTCCTGGCTTCACACGCAAATACGAAGTCGATCAGCTCGTTTATTTTGAAGCCTTCGATTCGATCCTTGAAGCTCGCGCGCGGGAGCATTCGTTGAAGCGTTGGCGGCGGGCGTGGAAGATCGCTCTGATCGAGAAGCTCAATCCGGATTGGCGCGATTTGACGCACGACTTGAATTTATGAAATGAGAGCGGCTGTGTCTCGTTCCCCGGATGCAGCGCAGCGCGACGCACTTGCGACGTGGTGCGCTGCTGATCCGGGGTCCATGACTGCACAATGAAGACATGGGTCCCGGCTCTGCGGCGCAGCGTGAAGAACGCTGCACCGCGTCCGGGACACGATTCCCCCAATCACTCCGCCGCCTCCGCGTAATCCGCAACCGGCGGACACGAACACACCAGATTGCGGTCGCCATAGACATTGTCGACGCGCCCGACCGGGCACCAGTATTTGTCCGTACGCGAGACGCCGTCGGGGAAGCAGCCTTCGGCGCGGCTGTAGGCGCGAGTCCCAGTTGTCGTCGGCGATGTCGTGCACGGTGTGCGGGGCGTGGCGCAGCGGCGAGGCCTCGACCTTGAACCGGCCGCTCTCGATCTCGGCGATCTCCTTGCGGATCGCGATCATGGCGTCGCAGAAGCGGTCGAGCTCCGCCTTCGATTCCGATTCGGTCGGCTCGATCATCAAGCGTGCCCGGCACCGGAAAGCTCATGGTCGGTGCGTGGAAGCCGTAATCGATCAGGCGCTTGGCAATATCGTCGACGGTGACGCCGCATTTCGCCTTCAACGGCCGGGGATCGACGATGCATTCATGCGCGACCCGGCCCTTGTGATTGCGGTAGAGCACCGGGAAATGCGCATCGAGCCGCGCCGCGATGTAATTGGCGTTGAGGATCGCGACCTCGGTGGCGCGCTGCAAGCCTTCGCCGCCCATCATCAGGATGTAGATGTAGGAGATGGTCAGGATCGACGCCGAGCCTGATGGCGCCGCCGAGACCGGGCCGACCGCGTGCGGCGTGCCGCCGTCGGTCGCGGGATGCGACCGGGGCAGGAACGGCGCGAGATGCGCCTTCACGCCGATCGGGCCCATGCCGGGGCCGCCGCCGCCATGCGGAATGCAGAAGGTCTTGTGCAGATTGAGATGGCTGACATCGGCGCCGTAATCGCCGGGCCGCGACAGCCCCACCTGCGCATTGAGATTGGCGCCGTCGAGATAGACCTGCCCGCCATGCGCATGCACGATCTCGCAGATGTCGCTTATGTGCTCCTCGAACACGCCATGGGTCGAGGGATAGGTGATCATGATGGCCGCGAGATTTTTCGCATGCGCCTGCCGCCTTGGCGCGCAGATCGGCGACGTCGACATTGCCGCCTTTGTCGCAGGCGACCACGACCACATCCATGCCGGCCATGCTGGCGGAGGCCGGATTGGTGCCGTGCGCGGAGGAGGGGATCAGGCAGACCTTGCGGTGGCTTTCGCCGCGCGAGGCATGATAGGCGCGGATGGCAAGAAGCCCGGCATATTCGCCCTGCGCGCCCGAGTTCGGCTGCAGCGACACCGCGCTCGTAGCCGGTGATGTCGCAGAGCCATTTCTCCAGCCGCTCGAACAGCGCGTGATAGCCGCGCGCCTGCGCTGCGGGCGCAAACGGATGCAAATTCGCGAACGCCGGCCAGCTCAGCGGGATCATCTCCGTGGTCGCGTTCAGCTTCATGGTGCAGGAGCCCAGCGGGATCATGGCGCGGTCGAGCGCGAGGTCGCGGTCGCTGAGCTTGCGCATGTAGCGCAGCATCTCGGTCTCGGAGCGATGCGCGTGGAAGACGGGATGGGTGAGGAAGCGCGTGGTGCGCTTCAATTCCGCCGGCAGCGTTTCGCGGGCGCTGGCCTCGATCTCGGCATAGGAGAGCTTGCCGCCGAAGGCGCGCCAGACCGCCTCGACGATCTCGGGCGTGGTGGTCTCGTCCAGCGCGATGCCGAGCGTGCGCTCGCCGACGCGAAATTGATCCGCTCGGACGCGGCGCGCGAAACGATCTCCTCGCGCCTGGCGCCGACATCGACCGTCACGGTGTCGAAGAACGCTTCGCTCGCGAGCGTAAAGCCGAGCTTGCGCAAGCCCGCCGCCAGCACCGCCGTGCGCCGATGCACCTTGCGCGCGATCGCGGTCAGGCCCTCGGGCCCGTGATAGACCGCGTACATCGCCGATATCACCGCGAGCAGCACCTGCGCGGTGCAGATGTTGGAGGTCGCCTTCTCGCGGCGGATATGCTGCTCGCGGGTCTGCAGCGCCAGCCGATAGGCGGGTGCGCCCCGCGAATCCACCGACAGTCCGACGAGACGGCCGGGCAGCGCGCGCTTGTACGCATCGCGCACCGCCATATAGGCGGCATGCGGTCCGCCATAACCCATCGGCACGCCGAAGCGCTGCGCCGAGCCGATGGCGATGTCGGCGCCGAGCTCGCCGGGCGAGGCGAGCAAGGTCAGCGCCAGCAGGTCGGCCGCGACGATCGCGAGCGCGCCTTTGTCGCGCAGCGTCGCAATCGCGGGCCGCAAGTCGCGCACCGCGCCCGACGTGCCGGGATATTGCAGCAGGCCGCCGAACACCTCGGCCTTGGCGAGATCGGTCACGGGATCGCCGACGACGAGCGTCCAGCCCAGCGGCTCGGCGCGGGTGCGCAGCACCGCCAATGTCTGCGGATGCACCTCGCGATCGACGAAGAACGCCTTGGTCTTCACCGGCGAGGAGCGCTCGGCCAGCGCCATCGCTTCCGCCGCGGCGGTCGCTTCATCCAGCAGCGAGGCGTTGGCGACGTCGAGCCCGGTGAGATCGGAGATCATGGTCTGGAAATTGAACAGCGCTTCCAGCCGGCCCTGGCTGATCTCGGGCTGATAGGGCGTATACGCCGTGTACCAGGCCGGGTTCTCCAGGATGTTGCGCTGGATCACCGCGGGCAGGATCGTGCCGGAATAGCCCTGGCCGATCAGCGAGGTGAAGGTCTCGTTCTGCGCGGCGAGCTCGCTCATATGCGCGAGCGCCTCGGTTTCGCTCAAGCGCGCGGCCGAGATCGAGCGGCGCCTTCTGCCGGATCGAAGCGGGCAGCGTCTCGCCCATCAGCGCATCCAGCGATGTGGCGCCGACCGCATCCAGCATCGCCTGCACGTCGCGCGGCGAGGGGCCGATGTGGCGGCGCACGAAGGAGGTTGCGGCCTCGTCGGCGGGCTTGAAGGGTGCGTTCATCGGTCGTCTCCTCGTTCACGCCGTGTGCGCCTTGTAGGCGGCCTCATCCATCAGACCGCCGAGCTCGCTCTTGTCGGCGATCTTCAGCTTGAAGAACCAGGCCTTGCCGGCGGCATCGGAATTGACCAGCGCCGGCTCGGCGACGACGGCGTCGTTGACCTCGAGCACCTCGCCGGTGAGCGGCGCATAGACGTCGGACGCCGCCTTCACCGATTCGACGACCGCGGCGGCCTCCGCCTTCTTCAGGCTGCGGCCGACCTTCGGCAGCTCGACGAACACGACATCGCCGAGCTGCGACTGCGCGTAGTCGGTGATGCCGATGGTCGCGACATCGCCCTCGATGCGAAGCCATTCATGGTCGGAGGTGAACAGCGTGGTCATGGCGATCCTTCAGCGTTTGTAATTGTTGGGAACAAAGGGCGTGGCCGCGACCTTCAGCGGCAGGCGCTGGCCGCGGACCTCGGCGAAAACCTGCGTGCCGACGCTGGTCAGCGCGGCCGGCAGATAGCCCATCGCGACCGGCGCATTCAGGGTCGGGCCGAATCCGCCCGAGGTGACCTTGCCGACCGGGGTCGTGGAGGTGGCGTCGGCGAACAGCTGCGCGCCCTCGCGCACCGGCGCGCGCCCCTCGGCCTTCAGGCCGACGCGGCGATAGGGCGCGCCCGATTCGAGCTGGCCGAGAATCTTGTCCGCGCCGGCAAAGCCGCCGGCGCGCGCGCCGCCCGTTGCGGCGGCTCTTCTGGATCGACCATTCCAGCGCGGCCTCGACCGGCGTGGTCGAGGCGATCGATGTCGTGGCCGCACAGGCAGAGGCCCGCTTCCAGCCGCAGGCTGTCGCGCGCGCCAAGCCCGATCGGCTGCACGTCCTCATCGGTCAGGAGCAATCGCGCCAGCTGTTCGGCCTGCTCCGCCGGCACGGAAATCTCAAAGCCGTCCTCGCCGGTATAGCCCGAGCGCGACACGAAAACGTCATGGGCGGCGATCTTGCGCGCCCCCGCATCCATGAACTTCATCTCGGCGACGCCGGCGCTGAACTTGCCGAGCACGCTTGCCGCCTTCGGGCCCTGCAGCGCCAGCAGCGCGCGATCCGCGAGCGGCTCGATCACGCAAACATCCGAGAGTTTTTCGCGCAACAATGCGAGATCGGCGTCCTTGCAGGCGGCGTTGACCACCAGGAACAGGGCCTCGCCGAAATTCGCGACCATCAGATCGTCGAGGATGCCGCCGGATTCGTTGGTGAACTGGGCGTAGCGCTGCCGTCCCGGCGCGATCGCCACGATGTCCTGCGGCACCAGCCGCTCCAGCGCCAGCGCCGCATCCCGCGTCGTCGCCGGACTTCGCGCGCAGCAGCATCTGGCCCATATGCGAGACGTCGAACAGGCCGGCGGCAGCGCGGGTATGCAGATGCTCCTTCAGGACGCCGGCCGCGAATTGCACCGGCATCTCATAGCCCGCGAACGGCACCATTTTGGCGCCCGAGGCGACATGCAAAGCGTGAAGCGGCGTGCGTTTCAGGGGGCTATCGGCATCGCGCGCAAGCATCATGGGGCCCTCGCGGTCGCCGGGACCCATCTCCCGAACGAACCATCGAAGCCCCATCTGTCGCTGTGCCTGAGAGTATTATCCCGTCGGCGGACACCGGCAGGGCGAAAGCCCTCGGCGCCTCTTTCCAGATGCTGTCCTCGTCACGCGGTCCTTTTGCCTGAGAGTTTCCGGGGCGGTTGCTCCTTCGGCGCCGGCGCTTTGGCCGATCTCTCCCGACGTGACTGTCTCGAACACATAGGAAGAAACACGACGATACCAAGACTGTCAACGCGGGCCGACCCGCTATCAAAAGCTTTAGCGTGTCGAGCCAAGTCCATGATCTCGCTGCACAGTTTCTGGACACTGCGGCCGGGCTTCGTCTAAAAGCGTTGCGCCGGAGCAGGGAACCGTTTTCAGGGCCAAAGGCCGGTAAACTCCGATTGGATGAACATGAGCGGCGTCAACGAGATCAGGTCGACATTTCTGAACTTCTTCAAAGACAACGGCCACGAGATCGTGCCGTCCTCGCCGCTGGTGCCGCGCAACGATCCGACCTTGATGTTCACCAATGCCGGCATGGTGCAGTTCAAGAACGTCTTCACCGGCGTCGAGAAGCGGCCCTACCAGCGCGCCACCACCTCGCAGAAATGCGTGCGCGCCGGCGGCAAGCACAACGACCTCGACAATGTCGGCTACACCGCGCGGCATCTCACCTTCTTCGAGATGCTCGGCAACTTCTCGTTCGGCGACTACTTCAAGGAGCGCGCGATCGAGCTCGCCTGGAACCTGATCACCAAGGATTTCGGCCTGAAGAAGGACAAGCTGCTCGTCACCATCTATCACGACGACGACGAGGCGGCGGGCCACTGGAAGAAGATCGCCGGCTTCTCCGACGACCGCATCATCCGGATCGCGACCTCGGACAATTTCTGGGCGATGGGCGACACCGGTCCGTGCGGTCCGTGCTCGGAAATCTTCATCGACCGCGGCGAGCACATCTGGGGCGGGCCTCCGGGCAGCCCGGAGGAGGACGGCGATCGCTTCCTCGAGTTCTGGAACCTGGTGTTCATGCAGTACGAGCAGGTGACGAAGGAGGAGCGCCAGCCGCTGCCGCGTCCCTCGATCGACACCGGCCTGGGCCTCGAACGCATGGCGGCCATCCTGCAGGGCGTCGACAGCGTGTTCGAGACCGACCTGTTCCGTCATCTGATCGAGGCGACCGCGTCCGCGCTCGGGCACGGACCGCAGGAGAACGACGTCGCCTCGTTCCGGGTGATCGCCGATCATCTGCGCTCGTCGGCGTTCCTGATCGCCGACGGCGTGCTGCCGTCGAACGAAGGCCGCGGCTATGTGCTGCGCCGGATCATGCGCCGCGCGATGCGCCATGCGCAGCTGCTCGGCGCCGAGCAGCCGCTGATGCATCGGCTCGTATGGGCACTCGTACGCGAAATGGGCCAGGCCTATCCGGATCTGGTGCGCGCGGAGAAGCTGATCGAGGAAACGCTGCAGCTGGAAGAAAGCCGCTTCCGCAAGACGCTCGCGCGCGGCCTGTCGATCCTGGATGAGAAGAGCGCCACCCTGAAAAAGGGCGACATGTTCGACGGCGACACCGCGTTCACGCTGTACGACACCTATGGTTTTCCGCTCGACCTGACCCAGGACGCGCTGAGGGTACGGGGCATCGGCGTCGACATCGCGGCCTTCACCGACGCGATGGACCGCCAGCGCGAGAAGGCGCGCGCGGCCTGGGCCGGCACCGGCGATGCCGCGACCGAAAGCGTCTGGTTTCCGTTGCGCGAAAAACTCGGCGCGACCGAATTCCTGGGCTACGAGACCGAAAGCGCGGAAGGCGTGGTCACGGCGCTGGTGAAGGACGGCAAGGAGGTCGACAGCCTCAAGGCCGGCGAGACCGGAAGTATCGTTCTCAACCAAACCCCGTTCTACGCGGAGTTCGGCGGCCAGGTCGGCGACACCGGCGTGTTGTCAGGCGAGGGCGGCATCAAGTTCCGCGTGACCGATACGCAGAAGAAGACCGGCGATCTCTGGGTGCATCAGGGCACGCTGGAGCAGGGCACGCTGAAAGTCGGCGCGGCGCTGCTGCTCGAAGTCGACCATGAGCGGCGCGGCAATATCCGCCGGCATCATTCCGGCACGCACATCCTGCACGAGGCGCTGCGGCAGGTGCTCGGCGATCACATCGCCCAGCGCGGCTCGCTGGTCGCGCCCGACCGGCTGCGCTTCGACTTCGCGCATCCGAAGCCGATCTCGGCGGAGGAACTCGCGCGCGTCGAGGAGATCGCCAACGACGTCGTGCTGGAGAATGACGAGGTCACGACGCGGGTGATGGCGCTCGACGACGCCCGCGAGTCCGGCGCCCGCGCGCTGTTCGGCGAGAAATATGGCGACGAGGTTCGCGTCGTCGCGATGGGCAAGCAACCGCGCGAGCTCGGGACGAACGCGCTCGGCTGGTCGGTCGAGCTGTGCGGCGGCACGCATGTCAAGCGCACCGGCGATATCGGCCTGATCTCGGTGACCGGCGAAAGCGCGGTGGCGTCAGGCGTGCGCCGCATCGAGGCGCTGACCGGGCGTCATGCGCGCAAGCATGCCAATGACGTGATGGCGCTGGCGAAGGCCGCCGCCGCCGAACTGCGCACCACGCCTGACGACGTGCCGGCGCGCATCACCGCCCTGATGGACGAGCGCAAGAAGCTCGAGCGCGAGCTGTCGGACGCGCGCAAGAAGCTCGCGATGGGCGGCGGTGCGTCGCGCCGGCAACGGCGCAGCGGCCGCGGGCGTGCGCGAGGTCGGCAATGTGAAATTGATGGCGCGCGCGGTTCAGGGCATCGAGATGAAGGATCTCAAGAGCCTCGCCGACGACGGCAAGAAGCAGCTCGGCTCCGGCGTCGTCGCGATCGTCGGCGTCACCGAGGACGGCAAGGCCGGCGTCGTGGTCGGCGTCACGCCTGATCTGATCGCGCGCTTCAACGCGGTCAATCTGGTGCGCGTGGCCTCCGAGGCGCTCGGCGGCAAGGGCGGCGGCGGCCGGCCCGACATGGCGCAGGCCGGCGGCCCCGATGGCGCCAAGGCCAACGCCGCGCTGGATGCGATCGCGGCCGCGATGGCCGCGGCGTAGGTCAGGCGCCGCGAGCTCTTTCCCTTCTCCCCTTGCGGGAGAAGGTGGCGTAGGCGACCTTCGGCGCCGCTGATGAGCGCGCAGCTTGCATCGTACGGCGCGGATGAAGGTTCACGCAGTGTGAGCGAGTTCGCTGCGGAGACAACCCCTCACCCGAGCGCGTCTGTGTCTACCGGCGAGCTGCCCTCTCCCGCAAGGGGAGAGGGCGCAGCGATGGTCAGCGCTCTAGTCCTAACTCAATCCTTCACCACGCGCACCGCGCCGCGGGAGGCGCTGGTGGCGAGCGCGGCATAGGCCTTGAGCGCGGTCGAGACCTTGCGGGCGCGCTTGGCCGGCTTCCAGGCCTGCGCGCCTCTTGCTTCCATCGCCTCGCGGCGCCGCTTCAGCTCGGCCTCGTCGACCGCGAGATGAATCGAGCGGGCGGGGATATCGATCTCGATGCGGTCGCCGTCCTGCACGAGGCCGATCAGGCCGCCCTCGGCGGCTTCCGGCGAGACATGGCCGATCGACAGGCCCGATGAGCCGCCGGAGAAGCGGCCGTCGGTGACCAGCGCGCAGGCTTTGCCGAGCCCCTTCGATTTCAGATAGCTGGTCGGATAGAGCATCTCCTGCATGCCCGGGCCGCCGCGCGGTCCTTCATAGATCACCACGACGATGTCGCCGGGCTTGATCTTGTTGGTGAGAATCGCCTCGACCGCGGCATCCTGGCTTTCGCTCACGCGGGCCGTTCCGGCGAACTTCAGAATGCCGGCATCGACACCCGCGGTCTTCACGATGCAGCCGTCGAGCGCGAGATTGCCATAGAGCACGGCAAGACCGCCGTCTTTCGAGAAGGCGTGCTCGGCGTCGCGGATGCAGCCGGTCGCGCGATCGGTGTCGAGCTCCTCGAACCGGCGGTCCTGGCTGAAGGCGGTTTGCGTCGGCACGCCGCCGGGCGCGGCCTTGTAGAAATTGCGCACGCTCTCGCTCTGGGTGCGGCGGATATCCCAGCGCTCCAGCGCGGCTTTGAGCGAGGACGAATGCACGCTCGGCAGCTCGGCATGAATGAGGCCGGCGCGATCGAGCTCGCCCAGGATCGCCATCACGCCGCCGGCGCGATGCACGTCCTCCATGTGCACGTCGGCGACCGAGGGCGCGACCTTGCAGAGCACCGGCACCTTTCGCGACAGGCGGTCGATATCCTTCATGGTGAAGGGGATCTCGCCCTCATGGGCGGCGGCGAGCAGATGCAGCACGGTGTTGGTCGAGCCGCCCATGGCGATGTCGAGGCTCATCGCGTTCTCGAACGCCTTGAAGCTCGCGACGTTGCGCGGCAGCACGCTGCTGTCGTCCTGCTCGTAATGGCGCCGCGCCAGATCGACGATGAGATGCCCGGCCTCGACGAACAGGCCCTTGCGGTCGGCGTGGGTCGCGAGCACCGAGCCGTTGCCGGGCAGCGACAGGCCGAGCGCCTCGGTGAGGCAGTTCATCGAATTGGCGGTGAACATGCCCGAGCAGGAGCCGCAGGTCGGGCAGGCCGAGCGCTCGATCACCTCGACCTCGGCGTCGCTGACGCGCTCGTCGGCGGCGGCGACCATGGCGTCGATCAGGTCGACCGACCTGATCTTGCCCTTGACGTCGACCTTGCCGGACTCCATCGGGCCGCCCGAGACGAACACCGCGGGGATGTTGAGGCGCATCGCCGCCATCAGCATGCCGGGCGTGATCTTGTCGCAGTTGGAGATGCAGACCATGGCGTCGGCGCAATGCGCGTTGACCATGTATTCGACGCTGTCGGCGATCAGCTCGCGCGAGGGCAGGCTGTAGAGCATGCCGTCATGGCCCATGGCGATGCCGTCATCGACCGCGATGGTGTTGAACTCTTTCGCAACGCCGCCGGCCTTCTCGATCTCGCGCGCCACCAGCTGGCCGAGATCCTTCAGGTGCACATGGCCCGGCACGAACTGCGTGAAGGAGTTGACCACCGCGATGATCGGCTTGCCGAAGTCCTCGTTCGTCATGCCGGTCGCGCGCCACAGTCCGCGCGCGCCCGCCATGTTGCGGCCGTGAGTGGTCGTGCGGGAACGATAAGTCGGCATGGGGCGTCCTCTGGGATCGGGGCCGCCTCTCGAAGGGCGGCCGAAAAGCGATGTCTGGCACGGCTTTACAGGCAAGCCGGGCGCGAGACGACCCTCAATTTCGCGGTCGGCTATTTCCGGGCGAGACAGGCGCGACGAACGTCGCGTTTCATTCAATGACCTGAGCTGGACTTCGAGGAAATGCCGTCCAATGTCCGCTTGCGGCGGTCGATCGGACATCGCCGTGACGCTCCGCAAGGTCGCGTCTTGACCCCAGCAGACCTCTCATGTGGCTTCGTCGGCCTGACATCGGCGCGTTGCTGACTCGCGCAAGATACATTTCGACGGGCATTCAATGCTGCCAGCCATGTCGGGCATCGACAGGGCGCACAGGCGATCGCATGAGCACAGTAAAAAGCGCTCTGGCCCTGAAGAGGGCTACTCTGATCGACTGTTCGTTCCGGCGACATGGTCGTCGAAGCCTTCGCCAGATGCGCGACAGCATCGTCGGCCGTGCAGCGTTCAATCGTAAGGTCGTTCATATTGCAGACGTGCTCGCTGAGCCCGAATGGGACGCAAGGTGACTGGCAAGCGCTCGGCAACTTCAGGAGCGCGCTCGCGGTGCCCATTGTTACGTAGTAAGGATATCCTCGGTGTTCTGGTGCTGCACCGCACCCAGGCCCTTCCCTTCACCGAAAAGCAAATCGCATTAGCCGAGACATTCGCGCAGACCAGGCCGTGATCGCTATCGAGAACGCCCGGTTATTCGTCGAACTGACAGAAACGATTGAGCAACAACGGACGACAGGAGAAATTCTGCAAGCAATCTCGAATTCGCCAGGCGACGCTCAGTTGGTCCTCAGCACCATTGCAGCAAGCGCGGCTCGATTTCTCTATGTGACAGATGCGCGACATCATGAGCCTCGACGAGGTGATGTGCTCAGGCTGGTGGCAAAGCACGGTCCATCCCGGCAGTGGTCAGGTCGGGACACCGTGCGGTCGATAAACCGCAACTGGGTAACAGGGCGAGCCGTCCTTGATCGGACCACAGATCCACGTCCCAGATCTGCAGAGCGGTGGAGACCGATTTTCCGGAAGGAGCGGCCTACGCCAAGCAATACGGTCATAGAACCACCCTCGCTACACCTTTGCTGCGTGAAGGAGAATCCGATGGCGTGATCTGATCCGAGATGTCGAAGTCGGTTTCGCGCCAACTGGGCGCCTCGGTGCTACGCCAGCGTTACGACAGCGCTTAGTTGCGCAACTGAACCGCCGCGAGTCGCCGTCACCGTCCGCCTATTCGTTGTCATTGCAAACCGCAATCGCGGAGGCTTGAGTGAGCCGGATTTGACCGGTTGCGTTCGACCCTGTCGATGTACGAACCTGCGAGGTGCGCGGGCATGGCGAGTGTCAGACGCCACAGCTTCACCAGATTCATTGATACAGGCTTCGGCAAGGCGGTCACGTTTCCATGTCCCGTGCGCGAAGTCGTCGATGCTGGACAGCGCGATGTCCCGCGTACCATCGGCCGTCAGCTTGCCAGCGGGACAAGACCGCGTCAAACCAACTTGATTTGCTTTGCAAACCCGCCGTTCCCGGGCGATTTGGCGCCGTCGCAACGAACGAGGGGGTGTTCATGGCCAATCCTGCATCGACGAATGCCGCTGATGAGGCCGGATCGGAGCGGGCGGCTCCGGATATCACGAACACGACACCGGAAAACCAGGCGCCGACCTTCCGCAACCAGAACCAGGTCTGGCCAGTGCGCGTCATCCGGCGCGGCGACGCGGTGCGGCCGCTCCCACCGCACGCCCGTTCGCTCGCGGACCTGACGTTCGAGGCGGGCGATGTCCGCCGCAGTGTCAGCGACTTCATGATCCGCCGCCGCACGGCCGGGCTCCTGATCCTCAAGCACGGCGAAATCGCGCTGGAACGCTACGGCATGGGCAACGGTCCGGAGAGCCGGTGGACCGGCTTCTCGACCGCGAAGTCGATCGTCGCGACGCTCGCCGGGGCTGCGCTCCACGAAGGCGCGATCGGCAGCCTTGACGACGCTTGCGAGCGCTACCTGCCGCGGCTGCGCGGCTCGGCCTATGAGGGCGTCACGATTCGCAATCTCCTGCGGATGTGCTCCGGTGTGGCCTGGCGCGAGGACAATGATGCAGACGGACGCTCAGAGGTCTATCGCCTGGTCAAGGCCATGGTGAGCCGACGGCCGGGCGCAATCTTCGACCTCATGTGCAAACTGCCGCGCGCCCCCCCGCAGGGTACGGTCTTCAACTATTCGACCGGCGAGAGCTGCCTGATCGCCGCGCTGGTCGTGGCCGCAACAGCGCGGCCACTGGCCGACTACTGCGCCGACAAGATTTGAAATCCTGGCGGCATGGAGGCCGACGGGCATTGGCAACTCGAGTCCGACGACGGCCTGGAGCTGGGCGGGCTTGGCGTCAGTGCGCGCCTGCGCGACGTCGGCCGCTTCGGCCAGCTGGCGCTGGAGGACGGCGAAGCGTTCAGTGGCCGACGGGTGCTACCATCCGGCTGGCGCGATCTTGCCGGACGGCCCGACTGCGCGGCCACCGCCTTCGGCCGGCTCAAGCCCGGTTCGCCGGGGGGATACGGCTATCAGTGGTGGGCGGCGCCGCCCCTGCCCGGCGGCGTCAACAACAGTACCTTCTCCGCGAGAGGCGCCTATGGCCAGTTCATCGCCGTCATTCCGGCCGAGCAGGTGGTCATTGCAATCCAGAGCGCGTGGCGTCAGCCTGACGACAGCGACGCCGAGCTCGAAACCGTCGCGATGATCAGAGCTGCGGTGCGCGCGCTGCGAACGGAGCCAGCGTCGTAGGCACCCGGAGCGGCGACCTTGCCTCGCTACCTTGGCTCAAGGCTTCTTCAGGAACACGTAGTCGGCCTCGTAGGGCATGCCTTCGCCGCCTTCTCGCGGTCGCAAGCGCCCTTGAGCACGCCGCCCTTGGTGTTGATCCGCTGCACGGTGGTGACGCCGTCGAGCTGGCCCGCGCCCTTGTGCGAGTTCACCTCGAGCTTGAGCCAGGGGATGTCGTTCTCGGTTGCGCCCGGCGCGTTGGCGACGGCCTTGGCGGTGATGCCGCTGCCGTCGAGCAACTCCCAGCTCGGTCCCGCGCCGTGCTTGCCGACCACCTTGCCGTCGGCGGTCAGCGTGGCCTGCGGCGCGATGAAGGTCCAGGCGAGCTTGCCGTCGGCGCCCGGCTTGCACTCGTAGAGCTGCAGGCCCACGGCATGGACCGTGAGCACCATCGCTTCGCCGGGTGCGGCGATCGCCGCGGGCAGGGGCTTGTCGTCAGCCATGGCGGTGAGGGGCGTCGTTAGCAAGAGTGCCAGGATAATACTCGCGGAAACTCGCACGCTACTCTCCTCGTCATTGCGGGCGAAGCCGCATGAGCGGGTCCGGCCCAGCTGAGCCGGCCCGATGATAACTCCGCGATATGCGGGTCACCCGGGTGTCGCTTCCGCCTTCGCTCTTCGAGCTACGGCGGACAAGTGGCTCACCCGGGCTACGCCTCTACGGCGGAGAAGTCGCTCCTCGCAATGCGGCTTGGAACGACATTCGCCGGGCTTACGCCGCCATCGCCTTGCCGAGGTTCTCCGAAACCTTGTCGAGGAAGCCGGTGGTCGAGAGCCAGCGCTGGTCGGCGCCGACCAGCAGCGCGAGGTCCTTGGTCATGTAGCCGTCCTCGACGGTCGCGACGCAAACCTTCTCCAGCGTGTCGGCGAACTTTGCCAGCTGCGGGTTGTTGTCGAGCTTGGCGCGATGCGCGAGGCCCCGGGTCCAGGCGAAGATCGACGCGATCGAGTTGGTCGAGGTCTCCTTGCCCTTCTGGTGCTCGCGGTAATGCCGCGTCACCGTGCCGTGCGCGGCCTCGGCCTCCACGGTCTTGCCGTCGGGCGTGAGCAGCACCGAGGTCATCAGGCCGAGCGAGCCGTAGCCCTGCGCCACCGTGTCGGACTGCACGTCGCCGTCATAGTTCTTGCAGGCCCAGACATAGCCGCCCGACCATTTCAGCGCCGAGGCCACCATGTCGTCGATCAGGCGGTGCTCGTAGGTCAGCCGCTTGGCCTCGAACTCCTTCTTGAACTCGCGGTCGTAGATGTCCTGGAAGATGTCCTTGAAGCGGCCGTCATAGACTTTCAGGATGGTGTTCTTGGTCGAGAGATAGACCGGGATAGCCGCGCAGCAGGCCGTAGTTCAGCGAGGCGCGGGCGAAGTCGATGATGGAGTCGTCGAGATTGTACATCTCCATCGCGACGCCGGCGCCCGGCGTCTTGAACACCTCGCGCTCGATCACGGTGCCGTCCTCGCCGACGAATTTCATCGACAGCGTGCCCTTGCCGGGGAACTTGATGTCGGTGGCGCGATACTGGTCGCCATAGGCGTGGCGGCCGATGATGATCGGCTTGGTCCAGCCCGGCACCAGCCGCGGCACGTTCTTGCAGATGATCGGCTCGCGGAAGATGCAGCCGCCGAGGATGTTGCGGATGGTGCCGTTCGGCGACTTCCACATCTCCTTGAGGCCGAACTCCTTCACCCGCGCCTCGTCCGGGGTGATGGTGGCGCATTTGACGCCGACGCCGACCTTCTTGATGGCGTTGGCGGCATCCACCGTGACCTGGTCGTTGGTCTTGTCGCGGTATTCCATCCCGAGGTCGAAATACTGCAGCTGGATGTCCAGGAACGGGGTGATCAGCTTGTCCTTGATGTACTGCCAGATGATCCGGGTCATCTCGTCGCCATCGAGTTCGACGACGGGGTTGGACACCTTGATTTTTGCCATGATCGGGAAGGCCTCTTGGGAACGCGCGTGTGATGCGGCGGGTGGGAATGGCGCGTCATAGCACCGCCGCCTGCCGGGCGAAAGCCAAGGGGTTATGCAGTTTGGCCTGATCTTTTGGCTGAGGACGCGGGACATGCCCAGGGCCGGCGGCCTGCTTCAGCGGCGATTCAAAGGGCGATTCTAACCCCATATTTCGCTTGAGAAATCCGCAGCCAGCGGGCAATCGGAGGGGCGAAAGCGCTTCGCGTTGAATCAGCGTCTCCACAGGCCGGATTCAACGCCTTGAATTTGAATCGGAAACGATGTCGGGCACCGACAGAACCAAGACCGGCCTCGATCTCGACGGACCCGCGATCATCCTGGTCGAGCCGCAGCTCGGCGAGAATATCGGCATGGCCGCGCGCGCCATGGGCAATTTCGCGCTTGATCGCTTGCGCATCGTCAACCCGCGCGACGGCTGGCCCAATGTCGCCGCCCAGCGCGCGGCGGCCGGCGCCGACCACATTCTCGAACGCGCCGAGCTGTTCGACACGGTCGAGCAGGCGGTCGCCGATCTCGACCTGCTGTTCGCCACGACCGCGCGCGCCCATGACCAGGCCAAGCCGGTGATGGGGCCGCAGGCCGCCGCGCAGGAGATCGCCGCCCATGTCGGCGGCGGCGGCAGGGCCGGCATCCTGTTCGGCCGGGAGCGCTGGGGGCTGACCAATGAGGAGGTCGCGCGCGCCAACCGCATCATCACCTTTCCCGTCAATCCCGGTTTTGCCTCGCTCAACCTGGCGCAGGCCGTGCTGCTGATGGGCTACGAATGGTTCAAGCAGGCGACCGCGGGCGAGCTGCCGTTCGCGATGCCCGAGCGATCCGAGCGCGCCTCGCAGCACCAGATGGACGCCTTCTTCGAAAATCTCGTGCGCGAGCTCGACCGGGTCGAGTTCCTGCGCCCGGCCGAGAAGCGCGACACCATGCTGGTCAACCTGCGCAACATCTTCTTGCGGATGGAGCCGACCAGGCAGGACATGCACACGCTGCACGGCGTGGTGATGGCGATTGCGGAAGGCCGCAAGGGGCCGGCCAAGGGCGGCGTGCTCGACGGCGCGCAGGCGACGCGGCTGCGCGCGCTGCTGGCCGAGCACGGGCAGGGCGGCGACGAGAGCAGCGGCACGGTGCGCGGGCTGGCGCGGCTGCTCCGGCGCAATCCGACCGATGCCGAGCGCGCGCTGTGGCAGGCGCTGAGGAGCGACCGCCGCTTCGCCGGCCAGTTCAAGCGCCAGACTCCGGTCGGGCGGCACATCCCGGATTTCGTCTCCTTCGTGCACCGGATCGCGATCGAGCTGGTGAATGCGAACGAGTCGGAAGCGATCGTCGCCGACCGCGCCGCGCGGCGCGGCTGGCTGCGAGCAACGCGACTATCGCGTGATCGAGATGACCGTCGGCGATGTCGAGGCTGATCTGGAGGCTGAATTGTCCCGGCTGGAAGCGATGCTCGCGGAAGCTCATCTGGATGGTGAAGCGTCCCGGCTGGAAGCGATGGTTGCGAGTGCCGAGTCCGCGGCTATCGAACTCGTGCCTTGGTCCATTGGCAGCGCGGAGCGCCATCCAAATCCTTGATCGATTTGGATGAGGCGGCGCGACTCGATCCGAAGAGCGCCTATCCGGACTTGTGGCGCGAGATCGTCGGCAAGCGGAATGGCCAGCCGGGCCAGTTGGCGGAGGCCGCAACGCAGCGCGACATGACGAAATGGCCGGCGCCGATCGTCAACCGCTTTCTCGGCACATTGACGCCGGAGCAGGTGCTGAATGCCGTCGACGATTCCGATCAGAGGAAAAGAAAGGGTCAAATGTGCGAGGCGAACTTCTACACCGCTGAGTTCATCTTGCAGCGCGGCTCCAGGGAAGACGCGCGGCGACTGCTTGAGCAGGCGGCGGCCGACTGCCCGAAGACGTTCGTCGAAAGTCAGGCCGCCAGCTTCGAGCTTAGGGCGCTGAGTGCGAATCCCTGATAGACAACGTCGGACAGCCCATCCCATGAGCTATGATTTCATGATGATGAAGCCGAGGCCCGGGCGCGAGAGCGAGATCGAGTCGCTGGAAGATCTCGGCGAGCACACGCTGCTGCGGCAGGATCCCGCCGCGCTGGTCGAAGCGCTGTCATCGCTATTTCCCGACGATCGCGTGGCGCAAGGAAGAGAGCGGCGGCTGGTTCGGCGCGCTGAAAGGCGACAGCAGCTGGTATGAATTCCGGATCGAAGCCGCGGCCGACACGTCCTGGTCGATCCGAACCTCGCATCGCGCGGGCACGCGCAACCTCGTTCCTGTCATCTGCGACACGCTCGGTCTGCTGGCGTTCGACGGGCAGGCCAACCTGTTGATCTGGCCGGCCCGAGGCGGATGACGCCGCCATTGTCGTCGCCGGTGGATTGATCCGCGCGGACCGGCTATCGTTGGAATTGCCGGGATCGTTGTGACCAATCCGCGCGCCAATCGCGCGTGGTGCCGACCAGGAGCGACCCATGAAACGATCCGACCTCACCGAAAAGCTGCTCGACATCAAGCGCGAGAAGGGCTGGAGCTGGAAATATATCTGCGAGACAGATCGGCGGCTATTCCGAGGTGCTGATCACAGGCGCCATCCTCGGCCAGATGAAGCTGACCAAGCCGCAAGCGGCGAATGCGGCTGAATTGTTCGGCCTGTCGAAATCCGAGACCGCGATGCTCAACGAGACGCCGATGCGCGGGAGGGCATGCCGATGCCGCCGACCGATCCCCTGATCTATCGCTTCTACGAGCTCGTGATGGTCAACGGCCCGGCCTGGAAGGCGCTGATCGAGGAAGAATACGGCGACGGCATCATGTCGGCGATCGACTTCGACATGGTGATGGAGCGCCTGCCCAATCCGAAGGGCGACCGCGTCAAGATCACGATGTCGGGCAAATTCCTGCCGTACAAATATTACGGCGCCAGCGGCAATGTGCCGGAATATGGATTCAAGGAGGGGTAAGCATTCGTCATTGCGAGCGAGCGGCGAAGCGAATCCGACCATCTCCGCGTGTGGCCTCATGGATCGCTTCGCGCTCGCTCGCAATGACGACGAGGCTCACGTCCCCGCCTTGACCTGCGCGGCCGCCAGCGCCGTCAGCTCGTCGAACTTGGCGCGCAGTGCGGCTTCGTCGATGGATATGCCCTTGGTCGGCGAGATCGCCGGTGATCTTGCGGACGACGGCGGCTTCCCCGCCCTCGATCGCGGTCGTGACCAACTCCTTGGCATAGGCGCTCGCTTCGTCGCCGCTCTTGCCGAGCTTCTCTGCGACCCACAGGCCAAACAGCTTGTTGCGGCGGGCGACCGCCTTGAACTTCTGTTCCTCGTCGAGCGCAAATCGCTTTTCGAAGGCTTCCTCACGCTTGTCGAAGGTGGTCATGAACGCGTTCCAATCCTGCCACTCGGTCGTGGAATCGCTCACATTGCGGCGACCCTCTTGCGTGCCTAGATAAGGCGACGGCAGCGAGGGAACAACTGAGCCCTTAAGCCGCAGGGAAAGCAAGGGAATCAGGCCCGCAATGCCGACAGGTAAAACTCGTTTGCAAGTAGCCGAATTGATTGTGCTGGATAGGCCAATCAGATAGCTTGCATCCAGGTTCGGTTCTTGTTCTGTTTCCCGCGGTTCCGAGCCTTCACGGCAGCTCCGTCGTGGGTCGTCAGTCCAGTCATCCGGAGCACACCAATTTCATGGATTTCAACAATACACGGTACATCCCAATGAGCCGTCGGCGCCGCATTTACGAAGGCAAGGCGAAGGTCCTGTATGAAGGTCCGGAGCCGGGAACCCTGATCCAGCACTTCAAGGACGACGCCACCGCGTTCAATGCCAAGAAGCACCAGGTGATCGAGGGCAAGGGCGTCCTCAACAACCGGATTTCGGAGTACCTGTTTCAGCACCTCAACGACATCGGGGTGCCGACCCACTTCATCCGCCGTCTCAACATGCGCGAGCAGCTGATTCGCGAGGTCGAGATCGTGCCGTTGGAGGTCGTGGTCCGGAACGTCGCGGCCGGCTCGCTGTCGCAGCGGCTCGGCATCGAGGAGGGCACGCAGCTGCCGCGCTCGATCATCGAGTTCTACTACAAGAACGACCAGCTCAACGATCCCATGGTGTCGGAAGAGCACATCACCGCGTTCGGCTGGGCGACGCCGCAGGAGATCGACGACATCATGGCGCTCGCCATCCGCGTCAACGATTTCCTCACCGGACTGTTTCTGGGCATCGGCATCCGCCTGGTCGATTTCAAGATGGAATGCGGCCGGCTCTTTGAAAATGAAATGATGCGGATCATCGTCGCCGACGAGATCTCGCCGGACTCCTGCCGGCTGTGGGACATCAAGTCGAACGAGAAGCTCGACAAGGATCGCTTCCGCAGGGATCTCGGCGGACTGCTCGAGGCCTACACCGAAGTCGCAAGGCGGCTCGGCATCCTCATGGAAAACGAGCGGCCCGTGGGTACGGGCCCGGTGCTGGTCAAGAGCTGAGGGTCGAGAACGTGAAAGCGCGCGTCACCGTCACGCTGAAGACCGGCATTCTCGATCCGCAAGGCAAGGCCATCGAAGGCGCGCTGAAGTCGCTCGGCGTCGACGGCGTCGCCAGCGTGCGCCAGGGCAAGGTGTTCGACATCGAGCTGTCCGGCTCCGACAAGGCCAAGGCGGAGGCCGCGCTGAAGGCGGCCGCCGACAAGCTGCTGGCGAATACCGTGATCGAGAATTACCGGGTCGAGCTGCTCTAGAGATGAAATCCGCCGTCCTCGTCTTTCCCGGCATCAATCGCGAGCGCGACATGGCGCGCGCGCTGAAGCTCGCCTCGGGCAACGAGGCGGCGATGGTCTGGCATGCCGAGACCTCGCTGCCGAAGGGAACCGATCTCGTCGTGGTGCCCGGCGGCTTCTCCTATGGCGATTATCTGCGCTGCGGCGCGATCGCGGCGCGCGCGCCTGTCATGGACGCGGTGCGCGCCTTCGCGCGCGACGGCGGGCTCGTGCTCGGCGTCTGCAACGGCTTCCAGATCCTCTGCGAGTCCGAGCTTTTGCCCGGCGTGCTCATGCGCAATGCGAGGCTGAAATTCGTCTGCCGCGACGTGCATATGCGGGTCGAGCGTTCGGATACGCCGTTCACCCGCGGCTACAATGCCGGCCAGGTGATCCGCGTGCCGGTCGCGCATGGCGAGGGCAATTACGAGGCGGATGAGGAGACGCTGAAGCGGCTCGAAGGCGAGGGGCGCGTGCTCTATCGCTACTGCTCGCCGGAGGGCGTCGGTCGACGAGCCCTCCAACTTCAACGGCGCCGCGCATTCGATCGCCGGCATCGTCAACGAGCGCGGCAATGTGCTCGGCATGATGCCGCATCCGGAAAACCACGTCGAAGACATCATGGGCTGCACCGACGGCCGCGGGCTGTTTGCCGGGCCTCGTCGCGCATCTGGAGAAGGCCGCGGCGTAATCGTCAACCGCGTCCGCAATCGCTTCAGCCAGCGCCCGTATTGCTCGCCCGGAATGGTCATCGCGGCGACGCCCGCCATGACCAGCACCAGTCCCAGCGCGAGATTCGACGGCACGGTCTCGCCGAGCAGCAGCACGGACAAGGCCACGCCGATCGGAATGCGCAAATAGGATTGCGCATTGGTCGTGATGGTGCCGAGCCGGTTCAGGCACATGTAGAACAGCATCAGGCCGAGCGCGCTGGAGAATATCCCCATCGCGACTGTTGCGAGCAGCGACTCGCGGTCGGACGCAGCGTCCAGGGATGATCGATCACGAGCGAGGCCGGCAACAGGACAAAGCCGCCGAACAGCAGCGAGCCGGCGGCAACCACCATCGAATTATACTCCGACAGCCGCACACCGAAGATGGTGGCGAAGGCAAAGGAGATCGTCGCGAGCAGGATCCCCATCTCCGCGACGATCTCCGTGCCGAGGCCCTCGATGGCGTCGAGCCCGATGATGACGCCGGTGCCGGCGAGACCGAGAATGGCGCCGGCAAGCTTCAGGAGCGTCGCCGGCTCATGCCGCGTGATCGCCCAGGTGATGACGAAGGAGAAGATCGGCGTGGTCGAGGCCAGCACCACGGTGCTCGATGCCGGCACGTAAAGCTGCGCCCAGGTGATGATCAGGAACGGGAAGGTCGAGTTGATGATCTGCTGGCCGGCGAACATCTTCCAGGCCTGCAGGTCGGTCGGCAGCTTGATGCCGCGGATGCGCAGGATCACCAGCAGGAAGACCGCCGCGACCAACGAACGCGCCGAGATGAAAGTGATCGGCGGGATCGAGGTCAGGCCGATCTTGGTCAGCGCGTAGGTCGAGCTCCAGCAGCAGGCCAGCGCCAGCAGCAGGGCATAGTCGCGCAGGCCGTGCTTTCCCGGCTGGCCGGGTTGCACGGTGGCGGGGACCGGCGCCGCCTCGGTTTCGATCTCTGCTGCGGTCTCTGACAAATTGCCTGGCTATTCCGGAATGATGGTCGGGATGTTCCGCTTGACGCGCTTGATGGTGCCGGAAAACGTCAGCACCGGCCGCTCGTCCGAGGTCAGCATGCCCCGCATGAACAGCACGGAATTGCCGGCGCGCGTCACCTCCGCGCGGCCCTCGATCAATTCGCCTTCGCTGGCGGCGTCGAGAAATTCGCAGGCAAACGACATGGTGACGCCCGGCCCCTGCAGGATGGTCGCCGCGGTCGCGAACAGGCAGTAGTCGGCGAACGACATGAAGCAGCCGCCATGGACGGCGTTGCCGCCGTTGAGATGCTTCTTCGCGACCCGGAAGGCGCAGCGGATGCGGCCGTCGTCCTCCATGCGGTGCCAGAACGGCCCGTTGTTGGTCTCGTAGGCGTCGCGGCTCCAGGTGCGCCAGCCCGTGAATTCGCCCTCGGTGCCGACATGCAGGTCGGGGCGGTTGAGGAATGCAGATTTGGCAAGGTCGTTCACGGAAAGCGGGCCTTCAAATAGCGAGTTGCGCCGTTAAATCCGATCCATCCGCAATGTGCAAACCCGCGCGGCCTGCATGGGCTTCATGCAAAGCTCTGGACAGGTGGAAAATGGGCCGTAAAAGGCCTTTTCCCGCTGCTCCGATCTCCCTATGAACGGCCCATGCAGAGAAACGAACCCCAGATCACCCCCGAGCTTGTCGCCTCCCACGGACTGAAGCCGGACGAGTATGAGCGCATCCTCAAGCTGATCGGGCGCGTGCCGACCTTCACCGAGCTCGGCATCTTCTCCGCGATGTGGAACGAGCACTGCTCGTACAAATCCTCCCGCATCCATCTGCGGGGACTGCCGACCAAGGCGCCCTGGGTGATCCAGGGCCCCGGCGAGAATGCCGGCGTGATCGACATCGGCGACGGCCAGGCGGTGGTCTTCAAGATGGAGAGCCACAACCACCCGAGCTACATCGAGCCCTATCAGGGCGCGACCACAGGCGTCGGCGGCATCCTGCGCGACGTCTTCACCATGGGCGCGCGGCCCATCGCCTGCCTCAATGCGCTCTCCTTCGGCGCGCCCGAACATCCCAAGACGCGGCATCTCGTCTCCGGCGTGGTCGCCGGCGTCGGCGGCTACGGCAATTCCTTCGGCGTGCCGACGGTCGGCGGCCAGGTGCGCTTCCACACCCGCTATGACGGCAACATCCTGGTCAACGCGATGGCGGTGGGCCTCGCCGATGCCGACAAGATTTTCTACGCGGCGGCCTCCGGCGTGAACATGCCGATCGTCTATCTCGGCTCGAAGACCGGACGCGACGGCATTCACGGCGCCTCGATGGCCTCGGCCGAGTTCGACGATTCCTCGGAAGAGAAGCGCCCGACCGTGCAGGTCGGCGATCCCTTTGCCGAGAAGCTGCTGCTCGAAGCCTGCCTCGAGATCATGGACGCCGGCTGCGTGATCGCGATCCAGGACATGGGCGCGGCGGGGCTGACCTGCTCGGCGGTCGAGATGGGCGCCAAGGGCGATCTCGGCGTCGACCTCGATCTCGATCGCGTGCCGACGCGCGAGACCGGCATGAGCGCCTACGAGATGATGCTCTCGGAAAGCCAGGAGCGCATGCTCATGGTGCTCAAGCCCGAGAAGGAAAAGCAGGCCGAGGCGATCTTCAGGAAATGGGGGCTCGATTTCGCCGTGGTCGGCTACACCACGCCGAGCAAGCGCTTTCGCGTCAAGCATGGCGGCGACGTGATGGCCGATCTGCCGATCAAGGAGCTGGGCGACGAGGCGCCGCTCTACGATCGGCCGCACGTGGCTTCGCCGGCACTGCTCGGTGATCGCGGCGCGCGAGGTGAAGGCGCCGATCGAGCATTTCCGCGGCGCTGGAGAAGCTGATGGCGACGCCGGAGCTCTGCTCGAAGCGCTGGGTGTGGGAGCAATACGACCACGTCATCCTCGGCAATACCGTGCAGCGGCCGGGCGGCGATGCCGCCGTGGTGCGCGTGCAGGACGGGCCGAAGGGGCTGGCGCTCACCGTCGACGTCACGCCGCGCTATTGCGACGCCGATCCGTATCAAGGCGGCATGCAGGCGGTGGCGGAAGCCTGGCGCAACATCACCGCGGTCGGCGGCCGGCCGCTTGCGATCACCGACAATCTCAATTTCGGCAATCCGGAGCGGCCCGAGATCATGGGCCAGTTCGTCGGCTGCCTGAAGGGCATTTCGGAAGCCTGCCGCGCGCTCGACTTCCCGGTCGTGTCCGGCAACGTCTCGCTCTACAACGAGACCAACGGCCGCGGCATTCTGCCGACGCCCTCGATCGGCGGCGTCGGCGTGCTCGACGATTTCACCAAGTCGGCGACGCTGGCCTTCAAGGCCGCGGGCGAGGCGATCCTGCTGATCGGCGACACCCAGGGCTGGCTCGGGCAGTCCGTTTATCTGCGCGACATCTGCGGCCGCGAGGAGGGCGCGCCGCCCCCGGTCGATCTCGCCGCCGAGAAGCGCAATGGCGACGTGGTGCGCGGCATGATCCGCGCGGGCACCGCGACCGCGGCGCACGATCTCTCCGACGGCGGGCTGCTGGTGGCGCTGGCCGAGATGGCGATCGCAAGCGGCATCGGTGCGCAGCTACTGGCCGCGCCGGCCGCGATCGTGCCGCATGCCTGGTGGTTCGGCGAAGACCAGGCGCGCTACATCGTCACGGTGCCGGCGGCAGAGGCCGGCCTGGTGCTGGCCAAGATGAAGGGCGCAGGCGTGCCCTGCGCGCGCATCGGCACGACCGGCGGCGACGCGATCGCGATCGCAGGCGAATCGCCGGTCGCGGTGGCGGCGCTGAAGACCGGCTTCGAAGGCTGGTTCCCTGCCTATATGAACGGCGCGAACTGACTCATTTACGGGCATGATCCGGAAAAGTGTGAAGCGGTTTTCCCTCGCGACAAACGCGGAACGCGTTTGCGCGGAGATCATGCCCAAACCAAAAGCAGCTAGTCGAGCGGAAAATCCGTGACCGCGACCAGCATGGTGAGGCTGAGCGCTGTGGCAATCAAAATGGCTGACAAACCCATTGGGGGCATCCTTCTGCTGATTGGCCCTGGACACGCCTCCCTTGGGTGAATCAATGCAGGTTTGATGCCAGAATGTCGGGACGTGCGAGTCTAGAGCACGTGGGTCGCGCCCGGAATTTTGCGCAGCGCCGCGGTCGCGGCCCAGCTGACGCACAGCGTCAGCACGAACACGATGACCGCCTTGATGATCGCCGTGATCTGGTCGACCGGTCCGAACGTCATGCCGAACATCAGATATTGCAGCCACAGCACCGGCACGTAATGGATCAGATAGATGCCGTAGGCGCTCTCGCGCAGCGGATCGAAAATGCTGGAGCCTTCATTGTCGAAACGCAGGAACAGCGCCAGGATGTTGAAGGTCTGCGCGACGCTGTAGATCACGAAGGCCAGCGCGTAGGCGATCTCCCACCACAGCGGCTGGTGGTTGACGTCGGGCAGCACCGAATGCTTGATGTAGATCAGCAGCGAGGATGCAGCCGTAGCTTGCGATCGTGGCGCCGAGCCACACCGGCCAGCGCCGCGCCATTTCGCCATCGGGAGCGAGAAGTCCGCGGTCGAAGCTGGCGGCGCCGATGCCGCAGCCGGCGAAGAAATACAGCAGATAGAGCAGGATCCGGCTCGCCTGGATCGCGAGCGGCCCGAGCGCGAACCAGCGCGATGCGCCGAAATAGAGCACGGCCGGTACGTAGACGATGATGGAAGCGATCAGCAGCGCCCAGAAGAACAGCGCGGGCCGCCCAAAACTCTCCAGCGACAATTTGCCGATCGTCTCGACCCAGCCGGACAGCGCGTAGTAGACGATCGCGGCGATCACATCGAGCGCCAGCAACACCCAGACGAACCAGGCCGGCCCGCTGTTCCACGGTCCGACCGTGACCGTCCGCCACCAGAACTCGGCGAAGCTGGTGTTGGGGTTATGCAGCTCGAGCTCGATCGCCCAATAGGCGAACGGCATCAGCAGCACCACGCAGACGATGAAGGGCAGGCCGAGGCGCCACCAGCGGTCGCGCAGGAACCAGTTGATGCCCTTGCGCTGCAGGCTCGGCCACACGAACAGGCCGGACAGGAAGAACATCGCGGCCATGAAGAAGCTGTCGTTGAACAGCACGACGCAATCGAAGCCGAGGAACTTCTGTTTGTCGGTGTGGCCGAAATAGGTGTAGGCGATCACGGAGTGATGGATCAGCACCAGCATGGTGATGAAGGTGCGGGCGCGATCGAGCGCGGCGTTGCGCGCCTTTGCCTTCGGCGCCGCCTGCGTCCGCGCAGGCGCGGCAGTCTGAGAGATCGAAGTCATCGCATGCCCCGGCAGCTGGTATCACGATGTTGCCGCCGGGAACCGGTTTGGGCAAGGGCAATTGTGGCGTGGGCGCAGCTCCCTGCAAAACGGCGCAAG
This sequence comes from uncultured Alphaproteobacteria bacterium, assembly GCA_963696845.1. GTDB lineage: Bacteria > Pseudomonadota > Alphaproteobacteria > Rhizobiales > Xanthobacteraceae > Bradyrhizobium. Next base: position 109,365 of record CAVOLR010000018.1, on the reverse strand, counting down.
GACGTTCTCACGCGCCGCCCGCCCACCCTTGGAACCAGTTGCAACGCCGAAAGTTACATCGGCGGATTTCAACGCGGGCGGCGGCCGGCAGGCTGGAGGATCGAGCTGTGACACTGCTGAAATGGGCGCTGATTTTCTTCGTGGTCTCGATCATCGCGGGTATCCTCGGCTTCACCGGCATTTCGGCCGCGTCCGCCGATATCGCGCGCTTCCTGTTCTACGTCTTTGTCGTGATCTTCCTGGTGCTGCTGATCCTCGGGCTCACGATATTCAGGGTGTAGCGGTGCACCGTCATTGCGAGGAGCCACGGGTCGCGCGAATGCGCGCCCGATGATCAGCTCCGCGACGAAGCAATCCGGACCATTTCCGCGGCGATAGCCTGGATTGCTTCGCTTCGCTCGCAATGACGAGGAGGCGCCTACGCCACTTCCTCGATTCTCACCTTGTCCGGATAGAAGGCGAGATGGCCGGAAATCTCGGCCATCGCGGGGAACGGCGTCTCGTAGGTCCAGATCGCGTTGTCCAGCGTCTTGCCGTTGGCGGTGATGCTGAAATAACTCGCATCTCCCTTGTAGGGGCAGTGCGTGACCCGCTCGGTGCGCTTCAGAAGGTCCATCTTCGCATCCTGCCGCGGCACATATTGCACGGCCGGGTAGCTCGCTTCCTTCAGCGTCAGCGCATGGGTCGTCTCGGCGATGACGACGCCGTCGGCGGTCACCCGCACGCGCCTGGGATTGGCGGTAATCGTGATCGGATGGTCGGGACCGGGAAGTTTCATGTTTTTGCCCTTCGGTCTGCGGCGAATCGCGTCATGCGCGATATCGCGAAATTTAATGATCGGACGGGGAATATAGTGTCACAATAGGTGACCTTGAAAGCCGTCAGCGCTAAATTCCGACCTCACGGTCGCGCGAGCGGCCGCGATTCGAGCCGGAAAGAGGAGACCGACTGGATGCCGATGGACGCCCACGATATCGAGTTGATGATCAAGGCCGCGATCCCCGATGCCGAGGTGACGATCCGCGACCTTGCCGGCGACGGCGACCATTACGCGGCAACGGTGATCTCGGAATCCTTCCGCGGCAAGTCGCGCGTGCAGCAGCACCAGATCGTCTATCAATCGCTGCGCGGCCAGATGGGCGGCGTGCTGCATGCGCTCGCGCTGCAGACCGGGGTGCCCGAAGGCTAGGAGGCATGATCCGGACCCGAAGGGCCGCGTTAGCGCAAAGTGTGAAGCGGTTTTCCGAAACGATCATGCCCAAAAGAGTCCCGGGCGGGGCCGCATCATGACGGACAATCCACGCGGCGCGATGTTTCGTGTCATCGCGCCTGACCGCTCCGCCCGCGTCACCAACGCCGAGCTGTTCTTCGATCTCGTCTTCGTCTACGCCGTCACGCAGCTGTCGCACACGCTGCTCGGCAATTTCACGCCGCTGGGCGCGGTGCAGAACACGCTGCTGTTCCTCGCGGTGTGGTGGACCTGGGTCTACACGACCTGGATCACCAACTGGCTCGATCCGGAGCAGACGCCGGTCCGCATCCTCCTGTTCCTGCTGATGCTGGGCGGCATCGTGCTGTCGGTCTCGATCCCGACCGCGTTCGGGGCGCGGGGCCTGTGGTTTGCGATCGCCTATGCGGCGATGCAGGTCGGTCGCACGCTGTTCTGGCTGCTGGCGACGCCGCCGGAGCGCACTCTCGTGCGCCACAATGCCATCCGCATCCTGGTCTGGCTGAGCGTCTCGGCCGTGTTCTGGCTGCTCGGCGGCTTCGCCGAGGGACAAGCGCGGCTCTGGTTCTGGGCCGTCGCGCTCGGAATCGAATACATCTCGCCGGCGGTGCGCTTCTGGACACCGGGGCTGGGCTTCTCCTCGGTTCAGGCCTGGGCCGTCGAAGGCAACCACATGGCGGAGCGCTGCGCCGGCTTCATCATCATCGCACTCGGCGAAGCCGTGGTCGTCAATGCCGCGAATTTCGGCGATCTGGCCTGGACCCATGAAAACATCACGGCGTTCGCGTCGGCCTTCGTCTCCAGCATCGCGATGTGGTGGATCTACTTCCACAAGGGGGCCGAGGCCGGCTCCGAGATGATCTCGAAATCGGCGGAGTCCGGCCGTGTCGCGCGGCTCGCCTACACCTATCTGCACATGCCGATCGTCGGCGGTATCATCCTGACCGCGGTCGCCGACGAGGTGGTGCTGAAACATCCCGCCGGCCATTCCGACCTGCGGACGGTCTTTTGCGCGGTCGGCGGTCCCCTGCTGTTCCTGATCGGAACGATCCTGTTCAAGCACGCGATCCGGAATTTCTTTCAGCTTTCGCACATCGTCGGCATCGTCGCCTTCCTCGTGCTCGGCTGGTTCGCAGGCGATATGTCGCCGTTGATTCTGTCGGTAGCGACGACGGCGCTTCTGATCGTCGTTGCGATCTGGGAGTCGCTGTCGCTACGATCGAACGCGAAAGATCACTCCGCCACCAGCGCGTGAACCGAGAACATGCGCTTTGCATCGGTCCAGCTCTCCCGCACCGCCCAGCCGGAGTCGCGCGCCAGCGCCGCGAAGCGCGCGAATCGAATATTTGTAGCTGTTCTCGGTATGAATGCTCTCGCCCGGGCGGAACGAGAAGGTGGTGCCGAGCATGCGCACGGTCTGCGTCTTCTTGCTGAACAGGTGCATCTCGATGCGGTGCCGCTCGCGGTTATAGATCGCGCGATGGGTGAAGGCGGAGAGGTCGAAATTGCCGCCGAGCTCGCGGTTGATGCGAACCAGCACATTGAGATTGAAGCGCGCGGTGACGCCGGCCGCGTCATTGTAGGCGTCGTAGAGCACGCGCTCGTCCTTTTCGAGATCGGCGCCGACGATCATCTGCGCGCCCTTGCCCAGGATATCGCGGGCGCTGCGCAGGAAGGCGCTCGCCTCATGCGGCTCGAAATTGCCGATGGTCGAGCCGGGAAAGAAGCCGACCTTCGGCATGCGCGCGACTTGCGCCGGCAGCGCGAATGGCGTGGTGAAGTCGGCGGCGACCGGATAGACGGCAAGGTCGGGGAAATCCCGGCGCAGGCCGTTGGCCTGCGCATTGAGGAATTCGCCGGATATATCGACGGGGACGTAGGCCGCGAACGCGCTCTTCTCCAGCAGCAGGCGGACCTTGGTGGTTGCGCCCGCGCCGAATTCGACCAGCGCCGCGCCGTTGGGAATGATCGAGGCGATCTCGGCGCCGCGATCGCGCAAGATGCCGAGCTCGGTGCGGGTCGGATAATATTCCGGCAGCTTGGTGATGGCCTCGAACAGCTCCGAGCCCGCCGCATCGTAGAAATATTTCGGCGACAGGCGCTTGGGCTGCTGCGACAGGTCGCCGACGGCGTCGCGCGCGAAGGCCGAGGTCTGCTCGTCCGGAAGATGCGCATCGGCCAAAGCGGGAGCGTGCACGTTCATGTTACTCTCCTGAACGCGCTTTCCGGCGCGCTTTTGATCCGTGAGTGAAGTGCGATCCGGCGGATCGCACCCTGGAAAAGTCAGGCGTAGTCGGCCAGCCGCAGTCCCGTGAATTGCCAGCGGTGGTGTGGATAGAAGAAGTTGCGATAGGTGATACGGCTGTGGCCGTCGGGCGTTGCGAGCGAGGAGCCGCGCAACACCAGCTGATTGACCATGAACTTGCCGTTGTACTCGCCGAGCGCGCCTTCGATGGCGCGGTAGCCTGGATAGGGCGAATAGGCGCTGCGGGTCCATTGCCAGACGATGCCGAAGGCGTCGTTGAGCTGGCCGGAGCGCGCCGCGACCTCCCATTCCATTTCGGTCGGCAGATGCTTGCCGCTCCAGCGCGCGAACGCATCGGCCTCGTAATAGCTGACATGGCAGACCGGCGCGGCCGGGTCGACCGGCTTCAGGCCACCCAGCGTCATGATCTGCCATTCGCCATCGCGCTGGCGCCAATGGCCCGGCGCTTCCCAGCCTTCGTTGGTGACGGTGGCAAAGCCGTCACTGAGCCAGAGCGTGGCGGTCGCATAGCCGCCGTCCTTCATGAAAGCGAGCCAATCGGCATTGGTGACGAGATTGCGGTTCAGCCTGACCGGACCGACCAGGGCACGGTGCGCCGGCTTCTCATTGTCGAAATGGAAGCTGTCGTCGGCATGCCCGACGGTGTGGATGCCTTCGTTCAGCGTGATCCATTCGTCGTCGCTGCGGGACGAGGCCGGGAAGCGCCAGTCGGATCGTAGGCCGGCGGGATCGGGTTCTCGGCAAACGCATGCAGGATGTCGGTCAGCATCAATTCCTGGTGCTGCTGCTCGTGGTTGAGGCCGACCTCGACCAGCGGCGCCAGCTTCTTCAGCGTGGCCTCGGGCGCGGTCTGGAAGAATTTCACCACCGCCGCGTCGACATGCCGGCGATAGGCCGTGACGTCCTCGACGCCCGGGCGGGTCAGCAGGCCGCGCGCGTTGCGGGCGTGCCGGGGACCGGCGCTGACATAGTAGGAATTGAAGAGATAGGCGTAGTCCGGATGAAACGGCTTGTAGCCGTCGCAGTGCTCGCCAAGCAGGAATTGCTCGAAGAACCAGGTGGTATGGGCGCGGTGCCATTTCGCCGGGCTCGCGTCCGGCATCGACTGCACGACCTGATCCTCGGGCGAGAGAGGCGCGGTGCGGCGCTCGGTCTCGCCGCGCACGGCAAGATAGGCTTCCACCAGATTCTGGGCCAGCGTGCCGGAATCGGAGAAAAGTGACGGATGAGGGGCTGGCAAGGGCGGCAGCGGACGCTGGTTTCGTCACTGGTATCTCCGGTCGGGGAGAAAACGTCGGGCGGGCGAACGGGTTCCTAACGGGCAGCCTGTCCTAGATAGGGCGTCCGTTTCGGGATAAAAGCCTCCCCCCGCTATGATATTAGTGCCGTCAGGCTATGGACTTGGCCCCGGCCGGGGCCATCCGCGCGTGCCCGCAGCGCATATCAACTCTTCGCCATTTTGCTTTGGACGAACAACGGTTTGCGCTACATATAGGGGCAGTGTCGGGTTACACGGGTAGGTCAACGACCGCCCGGGAAGGCGAGACCGCAGGGGGCTTGCCGGAATAAGGAAACGAAGATGAGCATCGAGAAATTCATCGACAGCGAAGTGAAGTCGAACGACGTCGTGCTTTTCATGAAGGGCACGCCGCAATTTCCGCAGTGCGGTTTTTCCGGCCAGGTGGTGCAGATCCTCGACCACATCGGCGTCGGCTACAAGGGCCTCAACGTTCTGGAGTCCGCCGATCTGCGCAACGGCATCAAGACTATTCGAACTGGCCGACCATTCCGCAGCTCTACGTCAAGGGCGAGTTCGTCGGCGGTTGCGACATCATCCGCGAGATGTTCCAGGCCGGCGAATTGCAGCAGCTGTTTGCCGACAAGGGCATCGCGGTCGACGCCGCGGTCTGATCCTTGGCCGCGCGCCAGATTGGTGTCGGCGCGGCTGGAAGTCATTGTTGCCGACATCACGACACTGAGCGTTGACGCCATCGTCAACGCCGCGAACACGTCGCTCCTCGGCGGGGGCGGCGTCGATGGCGCGATCCATCGCGCCGCGGGGCCTGAGCTTCTTGCCGAATGCCGCACGCTCGGCGGCTGCGCGACCGGTGATGCCAAGATCACCAAGGGCTATCGGCTTCCGGCGAAGCATGTGATCCACGCCGTCGGTCCGGTCTGGAATGGCGGCAGCCACGGCGAGGACGCGTCTGCTTGCGTCCTGCTATTCGACCGCCGATCGCGCTCTGCCGCAAGCATGATCTCACGCTCGATGGCTTTTCCGGCGATCTCGACCGGCATCTATCGCTTTCCCGCCGACCGCGCCGCGGACATCGCGGTCAAAACGGTGGCAGAAGCGCTGCCATCGGCGCCGTCGCTGACGCGCGTCGTCTTCTGCTGCTTCTCCGCCGACAGCGCCCGGCTTCATGAAGAGGCAATGACGCGCCTTTAGTGGCCTTGTCCGGACCGACCTCTCCGCTACACTCATGGCGCTGTCCGGGGAGGGATTGATGTTTTCAGGAAATTGCCTGCGCGCGCTCGTCGCTTGGCGCGCTGCTGACGCTTGTCAGCGATATCGCCGGCTGCGGCCGACGATTTCTCCTCCGAAGGCACTTTCGACATTCCGGCGGGCGCGCATTTCAACCAGGACAAGCTCGCGCGCGTGACCGAGTTCTTCAAGAACGAGGTCGCGACCGGCAAGATTCCCGGCGCGATCGTGCTGATCCAGCAGCACGGCAAGCCGGTCTATCACGAGTTCTTCGGCGTGCAGGACACCGTCTCCAAGGCGCCGATGACGGACCAGACCATCTTCCGCCTGTTCTCGATGACCAAGGCGATCACCGCCGTCGTCGTCGATGACGCTGGTCGACGACGGCAAGATCAAACTCGACGATCCCGTGTCGAAATTCATTCCCTCCTTCGCCGATGTGAAGGTGGGCGTCGAGAAAAAGGGCGCGGATGGCACGCCGACGCTCGAACTGGTGCCGCCGAACCGGCCGATGACCGTCAAGGACCTGATGACGCACACCTCCGGCGTGACCTACGGCTTCTATGGCGACAGCCTGGTGCGCAAGGCTTACAAGGCCGCCAACATCTATCAGGGCGATTTCGACCTCGCCGAGTTCGCCGAGCGGATCGCCAAGCTGCCGCTGCACAACCAGCCGGGCGGGCTCTGGCAATACGGCCACTCCACCGACATCCTGGCGCGGGTGATGGAAGTCGCGTCCGGCAAATCGCTGTTCCAGCTCGAGAAGGAGAAGCTGCTCGATCCGCTCGGCATGAAGGACACCAGCTTCTTCGTCACCGATCCCGAGAAGGTGAAGCGCATGGCGGAGCCGATGCCGAACGACAGCGATTTCCGCGTCGGCCGCATCAACGATCCGACCGTGGTCAAGAAATGGGAGTCGGCCAGCGGCGGCATGGTCTCGACCATGGCGGACTATGCGCGCTTCGTGCAGATGCTGCTCAATGGCGGCACGTTCGAGGGCAAGACCTACCTCAAGCCCGAGACGTTCAAGATGATGGCGACCGACCAGATCGGTCCGGGCTCGGGCGTCGATCGCGACTACTTCTATTTCCCCGGCGACGGTTTCGGCTTCGGGCTGGGCCTGGCGGTACGAACCGATCCCGGCAACGCCAAGCCGCCGCCGCCCGGCGACATCGGCGAGTTGAAGTGGGACGGCGCCAGCGGCTGCTACTTCGTGGTCGATCCCAAGCAGGACATGTTCTTCGTGCTGATGGAGCAGACGCCGAGCCAGCGCCAGCGTATCCAGCGGCGGCTGAAGCTGTTGATCTATGAGGCGATGGAGAAGTAGCGCCATGCGCCGCCTCGCGGCTTCGGCGCTCCTGCTGCTGGCCGTCGCGGCCGGCAGCGCGCGCGCCGAGCAGCCGGGGGCTGCGCCGCGAACTTCTCGGCCGAAGGGCTGGCGAAGGTCTCGGACTACATCAGGAACGAGGTCGCGACCGGCAAGATTCCCGGCGCGATCCTGCTGATCCAGCAGCACGGCAAGCCGGTCTATTTCGAGAATTTCGGCGTCCGCGATATCGCAACCGAGCTCTCGATGAGCGCGGACACTATCTTCCGCCTCTATTCGATGTCGAAGCCGATCACCAGCGTCGCCGCCATGATGCTGGTCGAGGACGGCAAGCTCGCGCTCGACGATCCCGTCTCGAAATACATTCCGGCCTTCGCCGACCTGAAGGTCGGCGTCGAAGACAAGGACGAGAGCGGAAAGCCGGCCTTGAAACTCGAGCCGCTGCAACGGCCGATCACGATCGAGGATCTGCTGCGCCACACCTCGGGCCTCACCTACGGCTTCTATGGGTACGGTATCGTGCACCAGCTCTATGCCGAGGCAGATTTGTTCAACGCCGATCTCGGCAATGCCGAATTCGTCGAGCGGATCGCCAAATTGCCGCTGGCGGAGCAACCGGGCACGAAATGGGATTACGGCCATTCGACCGACGTGCTCGGCCGCGTGATCGAGGTGGTGTCGGGACAATCGCTGTACCAGTTCGAGAAGGCAGCGGCTTCTTGATCCCCTGGGGATGAACGAGACCGCGTTCTATGTCGCCGACAGCGCGAAACGGCCGCGCATTGCCGAGCCGATGCCAAATGATCGCGCGATCAGTTCGACAACCCGGCTTCGCGACGTCATGTTGCCGCGAAAAGTGGAATCCGGCGGGGCGGGGATGGTCGGCACCGTCGGCGACTATGCGCGGTTCTGCCAGATGCTGCTCAATGGCGGGACTTATCAGGGACGCACCTATCTCAAGCCCGAGACGATCAAGCTGATGGCGTCCGACCATATCGGGCCCGAGACCAGGATCGGGCGCGGCGACGCCTACTATCCCGGCGACACCAGCGGCTTCGGTCTCGGCTTTGCGGTCCGCACCTCGGTGCCTGCGAATACGCGAGTGGCCGCTCGGCGAATATCGCTGGGACGGCGTCGGCGGCACCTTCTTCTTCATCGATCCCGTCGACGACATGTTCGTCGTGTTCATGGTGCAGACGCCGTCCGAGCGCGGACGCATCCAGCTCGAGCTGAAGACGCTGATCTACAAGGCGATGGGACGCTGAGGCTTAGCCCCTCGTCATTGCGAGCGAAGCGAAGCAATCCATATGCTCCGCTTGCGGCAAAATGGATTGCTTCGTCGCTTCGCTCCTCGCAATGACGAGATGTTACGCCGCGCGCACGATCTCCCGGACGTGGCCGACCATCTCCTCGACCATCGGCGCCGTCACATCGAGATGCATGCAGGCGCGGATGCGGCCGTCCATCGTGGCCAGCAGCACGCCGCGCTTGCGCAATTCCGCGACCATCCTGTCGCCGGACACGCCGGCGCCGTCGGGCTTGAAGAACACCAGATTGGTCTCGGGCTGCTGCACCTCGATGCCGTTGATCTGCGTCAGCCCGCGCGCCAGCGCCCGCGCATTGGCGTGATCGTCCGCGAGGCGATCGACGTGATGGTCGAGCGCATAGACGCAGGCCGCCGCGCAGACGCCGGCCTGCCGCATCGAGCCGCCGAGCCGCTGCTTCCAGCGCCAGACCTCGTCGATGAAGGCGCGGCTGCCTGCGATCGCGCCGCCGATCGGCGCGCCCAGCCCCTTGGAGAAATCGATCCAGGCGGAATCCCACCCCGACGCCATGTCGCGCGCGGAAATGCCGGTCGCGACCGTCGCATTGAGCAGCCGCGCGCCGTCCATATGGGTCGCCATGCCGGCCGCGCGCGCGATCGACACCACCTCGTCGAGCGCGGCCTTCTTCCAGATCGTGCCGCCGCCGATATTGGCGGTCTGCTCGACGCTGACCAGCACCTGCGGCGGCTGGTAGCGGGATTTCGGATGCAGCGCCTGCTTCAGCGTCTCCGGCGCGAACTGGCCGTCGTCGCCTTTCAGCGGCGTGATCTGGAATCCGCCGAGCGCGGCATGCGCGCCGCCTTCGCGCGCGATGATATGCGCGGTCTCGTGCGCGAGGATCTCGTCGCCGGCGCGGCAATGCACCAGCGTTGCCGCGACATTGCACATCGTGCCCGACGGCATGAACACCGCGGCCTCCTTGCCGAGCAGGTCGGCGACGCGCTCGCACAAGAGGTTGACGGTCGGATCGTCGCCGATCTGCTCGTCGCCGACCTCGGCGCGCGCCATCGCCTCGCGCATGCCGGCGTCGGCCGCGTCTGGGTGTCCGACAACAGGTTGATCCGGACCGGTGTCGCCTTGGGATCGCGCGGAGGAGGGGTGTAGTGCATGGGTGAGCCTCGCTTAGGGGTCGAGCGGACGGCGAGAAGTGTGACGAAATCGCAGGATGACGATCTCGCCGCCAACCACTCGATAATCCATCAAGTAAGGGTAGGGTTGAACGAAAACGCGGCGTACGTTCGGTCGAGTTGTCGTGCGTCCAGCGTAGGGTTGCTCCGCCAGGAGAGACACAAGCCTCACCACGCGATCCCGGATGTGGGTAGCGCCTTGGGGTGATCGCTCTTCGACGTAGTCGAGGATCTTATCGAGTTGTACAAGCGCGCGTCGAGTGTAACGGACATTCACAGGCCATGCTTCGCCCACATCGCGCGGACCTCCTCCGGCGTCGCAAGTTCACCGCGCTCAACCTCCGCCTCGGCCTCTGCCAGATCGGCCTCTTCCTCGGCGGTTAGTTGGATCGGCGGCTGGTCGACGCCCGCGAGTTGCAGCATGACGCGCGCAAGTTCGTCCTGCCTGGCATCGGGCAAGGTGGCCACTGTGCTAAACGCTTCTTCAAGAAGACGGGTCATGTCGGCAGTATAGCAACAAAAAGGCCCCGGCAAAACCGGGGCCTTCGAAATCACAAAGCAGCAGCCGATCAGCGCGAATAGAATTCGACGATCAGATGCGGCTCCATCTGCACCGCGAACGGCACGTCCGTCAGGGCCGGGACGCGCGGCAAACTTCGCGGTCATCTTGGAGTGATCGGCCTCGATGTAATCGGGCACGTCGCGCTCGGCAAGCTGGTTGGCTTCCAGCACATGGGTGAGCTGCTTCGAGGCTTCCTTGACCTCGACGGTGTCGCCGACCTTGAGCTGGTAGCTGCCGATATTGACGCGGCGGCCGTTCACCTTGACGTGGCCGTGATTGATGAACTGGCGCGCGGCGAACATGGTGGCGACGAACTTGGCGCGGAACACCACCGTGTCGAGACGGCGCTCGAGCAGGCCGATCAGGTTCTCGCCGGTGTCGCCCTTCATGCGGCCGGCCTCGACATAGATGCCGTGGAACTGGCGCTCGCTGATGTTGGCGTAGTAGCCCTTCAGCTTCTGCTTGGCGCGCAGCTGCACGCCGAAGTCGGAGAGCTTGCCCTTGCGGCGCTGGCCGTGCTGGCCGGGGCCGTATTCCCTGCGGTTCACGGGGCTCTTCGGGCGGCCCCAGATGTTCTGGCCCATACGGCGATCGATCTTGTATTTCGCCTCACTGCGCTTGGTCATCGCGTCCTCTTAGGTCTACAGGTTTGAGGAAACGCGCCCTCCTGTGCGTTCCGAAACATTCCGGAAGCTGACAGGTCCATCCGCCAAAGCTTGAAGCGGACGGACCACGGGTCGCGAAACGCATCGCGGGCCGAAAACGGCCCGCGAGCAGGGGGTTCTTAAGGGAAAAACCGCCGTTTTGTCAATGACAAAGGCGCTATTTTTCAGGTGCCGGCGTGGCCAGCGGCTTGGACTTGTCGACGATGTAAACCGCAAGCACTTTCAACGGCTTGTCGCCGGAAACCTTGGCGTCATGGATGGCGCCCGCCGGGATTTGATAGGAGTTGCCGGCCTTCAAGTGCTGGGCAGGCTTGCCGTCCAGAAGGAGATCGGCTTCGCCCTCCATGATGTAGCCGAGCTCGACCCCGGGATGGGTGTGGCGTCCCGGCGGTGCCGCCGGCCGGAATCTCGGCGATGCCGCTGACGCTGACAAGCCATCGGGGAATTCGGCCTTTTGCAGCGGCGTGCGCTTGATGCCGCCCTGTTGCGCGATCGCGGCGCCCGCGCAGGCAAAGGCGACCACGGACAGTCCGAGCAGAAGTTTCTTGATCATGAGTTTTCTTCCTCCCTATCAGGAGAAGAACATTAGCAGCGAAAGAACGCCGGGTAAAGCGCCTTCGACATGCGCTCAAGCGGGAACGCGGCCGCCGAAGAACGGCATCAGCGCGCGGCTCAGCGTATGCGGCTTGTTCGACGTGAAGATCATCTCGGCGCCGGCCTGATCCGACTCCTGTCCCGGCGGACCCAAGCAGATCGGATACCCGCCGTGCGATCGCCGGCGCCGGATCGATCCAGTCGACCGGCCATGGTGCAAGGCGCACCAAACGATCCAGCAGCAGGGGATAGTGCGTGCAGGCCAGCACGATCGTATCGGTGCGCGCGTCTCGCCTCGTCGCCGACGAAGCACGGCGCGATCTCGGCAAGGATGTCGCGGTCGGCGATCTCGCCGCCGCTCAACGCGCTTTCGGCGAGCGAGGCAAGCTCGGGCGAACCGACCAGCGTCACCTCGCAGCCTTGCGCGAAATCGCGGATCAGCCCTTTCGTGTATTCGCGCTGCACGGTGCCCCGCGTGCCCAGCACCGAGACGCGCTTCGTCTTCGATCTTGCGCAGGCCGGCTTGATGGCGGGAACCGTGCCGACAAAGGGAGTCTTGTAGGCCGCGCGCAGATGCGACAGCACCAGGGTGGAGGCGGTGTTGCAGGCGATCACGACGAGGTCGGGCGCGTGCGCTGAAATCAGCTCGCCGATCAACGGCACCACGCGCGCGATGATCGCCTCTTCGCTGTGATGGCCATAGGGAAAGAACGCATCGTCGGCGACGTAGACGTAATGCGCATCCGGCCGCGCCGCCACGATTTCGCGCAGCACCGTCAGCCCGCCAAGGCCGGAATCGAACACGAGAATCGTCGGGAAGGCTGGCACGGCAGCGATCCTAGCCGATCCGGAACGGCCATTCAGGTGTTTTCGGCAGGGGCGAGTTCACGGAAAACCGCATGGGAGCAGGCGCTTGCAGCGATTTGGAAGGATTCAAATCGCCTTGCCGCGAGTGGGCCAGCTATCAGGTGCGGCCGCGAAAAGGGGACCGGGCAGGGTATGACAGGCAACACCAAATCGAGCTGGGGGACGATCGCCAGGTTGTTCCACTGGATCCTCGGCCTCGCGATCATCGGCATGATCGCCTACGGCTGGTGGATGAACCATTTTCCGGCGCGCGCCGACCGCTACTTCTATCGTTCGATCCACGCCGACATCGGCTATCTCGTGCTGCTGCTGACGGTGATCCGCCTGGTCTGGCGCAGCGTCAATCCGACGCCGGACTTGCCCGGCGATACCCCGCGCTGGCATTTCGATCGTCGCGCGCGTCAATCACTGGGCGCTCTATCTCGTGACTGTCGTGGTGGCGATGCTGGGCTGGGCCATGTCCGGCGCGCGCCCGCCGGATCGCAATTATGCGAGCTTCTTCGGCTGGTTCAACGTGCCGCAGTTCACCTCGCCCGACAAGGTCGCCGCCGGCGCCTATGAAGACCGGCACATCCTGTTCGCCTATGTGCTGCTGGCGCTGATCGTCCTGCACATCGCCGCCGCGGCCTGGCATCACTTCATCAGGCGCGATCGCGTCGCGATGCGGATGATCAGGGGAACGGCGACTTAGAAGTCTTCCAGCTTCACCGCGTCCATTTGTCTCTTCTCGGCAGCGATCTCGATCGTATCGGATCGCTGCGTTGATTACTGGAGGGACGAATGTCTGTCGAAGAAAGCTAACGGCGCTTGTTCTGTTTGCGCTCTTTTCGCTCGCGGCCGTCAATGTCGCCCGCGCGGACGTTGAAATCGCGCTAAGCTACAAGGACAAGAAATTCGATCCGCCCGAGATCAATGCGCCCGCCAACACGCCGATCGTGATCAAGTTCAGGAATCTCGACCGCGACGCCATGGAGCTGGAAAGCGACTCGCTGAAAATCGAGAAGGTCGTGCCTGCCGGCAAGGACGCCACCATCAAGGTCAAGGCGCAGAAGCCCGGCCGCTACGAGTTCTTCGACGAATACAACGAGAAGACGGCGCGAGGCGCGCTGGTGGTGAAGTAGTCGCTAGTTCGCCGGCATCGTCTTCTCGACCAGGCGCACCCAGTAGGAGGCACCGTGTCCGAGGATGTTGTCGTTGAAGCGATAGGCGGGGTGATGGCAATCATTGCCGTCACCCATGCCGAGGAACACGAAGGCGCCGGGGCGCGCCTCCAGCATGAAGGCGAAATCCTCGCCGCCCATCAACGGCACCACGCGGTCGTTCACGCGGTCGGCGCCGACGACGTCGCGGGCGACTTCGGCAGCCACCTCCGCCTCGCGCGCGTGGTTCATCGTGACGGGATACATCCGCCGGTATTTCGTTTCCGCCGATCCGCCATAGGCGCGGGCGACGTTGTCCGCGACCTCGGCGATGCGGCGCTCGACGAGGTCGCGCACGCCCGGATCCAGCGTGCGTACGGTCCCCTTCAGCTCCGCGGTCGCGGGAATGACATTGAAGGCGGCGCCGGCATGAAACATGGTGATCGAGATCACCGCTGATTTCAGCGGGTCGACATTGCGCGCGACGATCGATTGCAGGGCATTGACGATCTGCGATCCGATCAAGACGCTGTCGACCGACTTGTGCGGCGACATTCCGCCATGGCCGCCCTTGCCGATGACCTTGATCTCGACTTCGTCGCAAGAGGCCAGCATCGCACCCGGGTTGGTGGCAAAATGGCCCTCGGCCATGCCGGGCATGTTGTGAAGGCCATAGACCTGCTCAATGCCCCAGCGGGTCATCAGGCCATCGTCGACCATGGCCTTGCCGCCGGCGCCGCCTTCCTCGGCCGGCTGGAAGATCACCACCGCCGTCCCGTCGAAATTGCGGGTCTCGGCAAGATGTTTTGCCGCGCCGAGCAGCATGGCGGTATGGCCGTCATGGCCGCAGGCATGCATCAGGCCGGGCGTCCTGGATGCGTAGGGCACGCCGGATTCTTCCGCGATCGGCAGCGCGTCCATGTCCGCGCGCAGCCCGATCACCTTGCCCGACGAGGTCTTGCGGCCTCGGATCACGCCGACGACGCCGGTGCGCCCGATGCCGGTGACGACCTCATCGCATCCGAACTCGCGCAGCCTGTCGGCGACGATGCCGGCCGTGCGATGGACTTCGTACAGAAGTTCCGGGTGCTCATGGAGGTCGTGCCGCCAGGCGGCCATCTCGTCGGTGAGGGCGGCGATGCTGTTGACGATGGGCATTGGGAAATCCTCGTTGCGCCTAGGCTTCGCCGAACACGCGCTTGAAAATCGTGTCGACGTGCTTGAGGTGATAGCCGAGGTCGAACTTGTTCCTCGATCTCGGCATCGCTCAGATACTTCTTCACCTCGGCGTCCTTCTTGAGCAGCGTCTGGAAGTCGCCTTCGCCGCGCCAGACCGGCATGGCGTTGCGCTGCACCAGCCTGTAGGCGTCCTCGCGGCTCGGCGCCCTTTTGCGTCAGCGCGATCAGCAGCCGCTGCGAGTGAACGAGACCGCCGAGCCGGTCGAGATTCTTCTGCATGTTGGCGGGATAGATCAGCAGCTTGTCGACGAGGCCGGCGAGCCGGTTGAGCGCGAAGTCGAGCGTGACGGTCGCGTCGGGCCCGATCATGCGCTCGGCCGAGGAATGCGAGATGTCGCGCTCGTGCCAGAGCACGACGTTCTCCAGCGCCGGCGTCACATAGGCGCGCACCATGCGCGACAGGCCGGTCAGGTTTTCCGACAGCACCGGATTGCGCTTGTGCGGCATGGCGGAAGAGCCCTTCTGGCCCTCCGAGAAGAACTCTTCCGCCTCCAGCACTTCAGTGCGCTGCAGGTGCCGGATTTCGGTCGCGAGCCGCTCCACCGAGGAGGCGATCACGCCGAGCGTGGCAAAATACATCGCGTGGCGGTCGCGCGGGATCACCTGGGTCGAGATCGGCTCCGGCGTCAAGCCCCATCGCTTTCGCCACGTGCTCCTCGACCCGCGGATCGATCTGCGCGAAGGTGCCGACCGCGCCCGAGATCGCGCAGGTCGCGACCTCCTTGCGCGCGGCGATGCAGCCGCTCGCGGGCGCGGGAAAATTCCGCATAGGCAAAGGCGAGCTTCAGCCCGAAGGTGACCGGCTCGGCATGGATGCCGTGGGAGCGGCCGATGGTCGGCGTCATCTTGTGCTCGAAGGCGCGCTTCTTCAGCGCCGCCAGCACGCGGTCGATGTCCTCGACGAGGATGTCGGCGGCGCGGGTCAGCTGCACGTTGAGGCAGGTGTCGAGCACGTCGGAGGAGGTCATGCCCTGATGCACGAAGCGCGCCTCGGGGCCGACGATCTCGGCGAGATGGGTCAGGAAGGCGATGACGTCGTGCTTGGTCTCGCGCTCGATCTCGTCGATGCGGGCGACGTCGAAGGTCGCATTCTTGGCCTTGGCCCAGATCGTCTTCGCGGCGTCCTTCGGGATCACGCCGAGTTCCGCCAGAGCATCCGCCGCATGCGCCTCGATCTCGAACCAGATCCGGAAGCGCGTCTGCGGCTCCCAGATCGCGGCCATTTCCGGGCGGGTATAGCGGGGAATCATCGAGAGCTCCGAGGCAGTTGGGCCAAGCATGTGGGCAGCTCCGGCCAAGCGTTTTTTACGCCGCGCTTTAGCAGATCGGGATGCGGGAAACCACCTGAAAGGGGCGATGACCGAGCGATCCGCCGCAAGCTCGCCCAAGATGTCTGTCAGGAAAGTTACCAGCCAGGGCATATCCCTTTGGACGGGTCCTCGTCGCTCTGCTTTACTGGTCGTGCTGGCTTCTTCCAGGCCGTCCTCAAGACGCCCTTCCGGAGCCGAGGCAATATGAGCACAATCAGTCGCGACGAGATCGTTCTGCCGGGGCGATGACGCTCCGGAGCGAGGACCCTTGCTGCTCTGGATGATCTTCACCGGCCTTTCCATCTTCGCTGCAATCCTGTTGTGGCACTATGGATTGATCCACCTGATGGTGGTTTCCGACCGCACCTATATTTCCAGCCTGATTGTCGTTCTCTACGTCATCACCTGCGGCCATTGTTTCTGGCGAACGCGGGCCATCGCGCGCGAGGCCGAGGCCGGGCGGCGCTGCCGTGAAATCCTCGCCAGACCCGACGGCGCGCTGGCGCTGGATTCGGATGCGCGGGCGCTGCCGCCGGGAATGGTGACGGATCACATCCGCAGCCTCGTGACCAGGGCGAAGGCGCAAGGGGCGGGCCGTATCGATCAGACCTTGTTGTTGCGGTCGCTGGCCGATCGCCTGCGCGGCTCCAACGGCTTCGGCGCCTTCGTCTCTGACACCCTGATGAAGCTCGGCCTGCTCGGCACCATCATCGGCTTCATCATCATGCTGGCGCCGATCGCGGGACTGGATGCCGCCGACAAGGTCGCGATGAAATCCTCGATGGGCCTGATGAGCGACGGCATGGCGGTCGCCATGTACACGACGCTGGCGGGACTTGTCGGATCGATTCTCGTTCGCATTCAATACTACATGCTCGATGCCGCCACGCAGCGTGTGTTTTCCGACGCGGTGGTGCTGACGGAGACGAGGGTAACGCCCGTCCTGGAGCAGCATCATGATGGATGATTTCGGTCTTTATCCGCGCGAGGAGCCGTTCGATCCGTTCAGCGTGATGCTGTTCAAGGCGCTGCAGGTCATTGCCTTCCTGTTCTTCATCGCGCTGCTTTCGATTTCGCCCGATGCCAAGGACGGCAAGATCGACTCCAAGGCCGAGTTCATCATCACGATGGATTGGCCGGACAACCATCCCGACGATCTCGACCTGTTCGTGCAGGATCCGATCGGCAATATCGCCTGGTATCGGCATCGCGAGGCCGGTTTTCTCACCCTCGATCGCGACGATCGCGGCGGCGCCAACGATTTCATCGTCGTCAATGGCAACAAGATCCCGTCGCCGATCCGCGAGGAGATCGTCACCGTGCGTGGCGTCGTCGCCGGCGAGTACACCGTCAACGTCTCGCACTTCCAGGCGACCACCGGTCAGCCGGTGGCCGCGACGGTGAAGGTGCAGAAGCTCAATCCGACCGCGCAGGTCATTTTCGACGACAAGGTCGTCGTCGACCATACCGGCGACGAAAAGACGGCGTTGCGGTTCAAGATCGACAGCGCGGGCAAGGTGATCGACGTGTACCGGCGGCCGAAATCCCTGCTGGAGACGTTCCGCAACGTGCGCGCCAACGGCGCGGATCATCGATCCGAAAACCCGCGTCCGGGTGTTGCGGCCGTGACTAATCTGCAATCGGTCATCGTCACGCTGTCGGTCAGTTACGCGCTGATCGGCGCATTGCTGCTCGTCGTGCTGGTCTATGCCCGCCTGCCGTGGTCGGCCAAGGCATTCGCGGTCGTCGTGACCAGCGTCTTCTATGTCGTCAGCTTCATCGGCACGCGCGGTCTGCTTGGCTGGGCAAGCACCGACAGGCTGCCGGCCCACTTCAAGCTGTTGCAGGCCCGGATCGTGGACCCGCACACGGTGGAGGGCGATCCCGGCTCGGTCTATCTGTGGGTGGAGGCACTCGATGAAGACAATCGGCCGAGCGGCGTGCCGAGGGCCTATCGGCTTCCCTATAGCGACGCGTTGGCGGAAAAGACCCACACGGCGGAGAATCAAATCGCGGCCGGACATCCCCAGGGCGGTCGCGCCGCTGATTTTGGAACCGGCGAGGGCGGGTTGATCGACGCCGCGCGGGAATACATCCTCCCAAGGACCATCATCGAGACATCCGGCGGCGATCCATCGACCGGCGAATTCAAGGCCGCAGTCCAGGCCGGCGATCGGGTGTCGTTTGCGCCCCTGCTTCCCCCACGGATGCCGCCCAAGGATCAGCAATAGGCGCGCTATCCGATCGCAGGTTGGAAAACACCTTTCCGCCGTCGCATCCTGTTTGATATCCCTCAACCGTCGTGCTGCCAGCGGGCGGTATAGTGAGGGTGGAGGAGAACGCGTGCTGCTGGCCCTGTTTGCCGATATCCATGCCAACCAGCAGGCCTTCGACGCCTGTCTGGACGCGGCGCGCGCACGCGGCGCCGAGCGGTTCATCCTGCTCGGCGACTTCGTCGGCTATGGCGCCGATCCGGAATGGTCGGTCGACACCGTGATGCGGCTGGTCGAGCAAGGCGCGATCGCCGTGCGCGGCAACCACGACAACGCGATCGGTACGCCGAGCGAGACCATGAACGAGGTGGCGCAGGCCGCGATCGACTGGACCCGCGGCCGCCTCAGCGTCGCGCAGCGCGCGTTCCTGGCCGACCTGCCGCTCACGCGGGACGAGGATGACCGGCTCTATGTGCACTCCGAAGCGTCAAGTCCCGCGCGCTGGCGCTATGTGCAGTCGACCGCCGACGCCGCGCGCAGCATTGTCGCAACCGAGCGCGTTGGTGACGTTTTGCGGGCACATCCATCGGCCGGCGCTCTATTCGATGTCGGCGACCGCCAAGATGACGAGCTTCGTGCCGACGTCGGGCGTGCCCGTGCAGCTTCTGAAGGGCCGGCGCTGGCTCGCCGTGCTCGGCTCGGTCGGGCAACCGCGCGATGGCAATCCGGCGGCCTGCTTTGCGACCTACGATACCGAGACGCGCGAGATTACCTATTGCCGCGTTGCTTACGACGTCGAGACCGCGGCCAACCGGATCAAGGGGAAGGGTCTGCCGCGTCTGGCTCGCCGAGCGACTGTCGGAGGGCAGGTGAGCCGATGGCGAAGTCCCTGATCGAACCCGGCGCCATCCTCGATGGCTTCACGATCGGTGAATGCGTACATCATGGCGGCATGGCGACGCTGTGGAGCGTGACCCATCCCGACATATCAGCGCCGCTCCTGATGAAGATCCCGCGCGTCGCGGAGGGCGAGGATCCCGCAGCCATCGTCAGCTTCGAGATGGAGATGATGATCCTGCCGCGCCTCAAGGGGACGCACGTGCCCGTCTGCTTCGGCATCGGCGACTTCGACCGGCAGGCCTATGTCGTGATCGAGCGTATTCCGGGCGAAACGCTCTATCGCCGGTTGCCGGCGCTGCCGCTTCCCTATGACGAGGCGAGGGTGCTCGGCGTCAAGATCGCCGCGGCGCTGGCGGACCTGCACCGCCAGAACGTGATCCATCACGACATCAAGCCGTCAAGCATCATGTTTCGCGCGACCGGCGAGGCCGTGCTGATCGACTACGGCCTGTCGCATCACAATCATCTGCCCGATCTGCTGCAGGAGGAGTTCCGCGTGCCGTTCGGCACCGCGCCCTACATGGCGCCCGAGCGGCTGTTCGACATCCGCGACGATCCGCGCAGCGACATCTTTTCACTCGGCGTGCTGCTCTACTTCTTCACGACCGGCACTGCGGCCGTTCGGCGAGACCGAGACCATGCGCGGCATGCGGCGCCGGCTGTGGCGCGATCCGCAACCGCCGCGAAAGCTGCAAGCCCGGACTATCCGGCCTGGCTGCAGGAGATCGTGCTGCGATGTCTGGAAATCGATCCGGCGCATCGTTATCCGACCGCCGCGCAGCTCGCCTTCGATCTCGGTCATCCCGACCAGGTCAAGCTGACCGCGCGCGCCGAACGCCTCGACCGCGATCCGCTGCTGACGGTGTGGCGGCGCCGCTTCAACCAGGGCATCATGATGCCGAAGCCGAAATCGGACATCGCAGCGCAGCTTGCGGCAAGCCCGATCGTCGCGGTCGCGGTCGACACCGCAGATGGTTCGGACGAAACCAATGCGGCCTTGCGGCAGACCGCCAAGCGGATTCTGGCGACGCTGCCCGAGGCGCGGCTTGCCTGCCTGAACGTGTTGAAGCTCGGCCGCCTCACCATCGACCGCACCCTCGACGAGGAAGGCCATAACAAGCACGTCGACCGGCTGGTCGCGCTGAAGCATTGGGCTTCGCCGCTCAAGCTCGATGAAAACCGGCTCACCGTCCACGTGCTGGAGGCGGTCGATCCGGCCTCCGCGATCCTGGAGTTTGCCGGCACCAACCAGGTCGATCACATCATCATCGGCGCGAGAGAGAATTCCACGTTGCGTTCGCTATTGGGCAGCGTCTCGTCCAGGGTCGCCTCCGAAGCGCGTTGCACCGTCACCGTGGTGCGGTCGCCGCGCGCCGCTGCGCCTGAGCAACCGGATGACCGCGATATGCCGCCAGTCTTTTAACGTTGGGATTTAGACCGCTTCGCCGCGCGCCAGCGCCGCGGCGTTGCGGATCGCCGAGATGTTTTTCTTGTAGGCGTCCATCGTGCCGCCCTTGAACACGGCGGAGCCGGCGACGAAGGCATTGGCGCCGGCCGCGGCGAGCTGGCCGGAAACGTCAGGGCCGACGCCGCCATCGACCTCGATGTCGATCGGCCGGCCCGCGGTCATCGCGCGCAGATCGCTGATCTTGCCGAGCGCGGAAGGGATGAAGGCCTGACCGCCGAAGCCGGGATTGACCGACATGACCAGCACGAGATCGATCATGTCGATCACATACTCGATGGCGGAAGCCGGTGTGCCCGGATTGAGGGAGACGCCGGCCTTCTTGCCGAGCGCCCTGATCGCCTGCAGCGAGCGGTGCAGATGCGGACCGGCTTCCGCATGTACCGTGATGTGATCGCATCCGGCCTTGGCGAAGGCCTCGAGATAGGGGTCGGCCGGCGCGATCATCAGATGCGCATCGAAGATCTTCTTGGTGTGCGGCCGCAGCGCCTTGATGACGTCGGGTCCATACGAGATGTTCGGAACAAAGTGTCCATCCATGACGTCGAGATGGATCCAGTCGGCGCCGGCGGCATCGACCGCGCGCACTTCCTCGCCGAGCTTCGAGAAATCCGAGGCCAGGATCGAGGGCGCGATGACGAGGGGACGTGAGGCGAGGGCCATGGGCAGCTTCCGGCGCGTTTCGGATGTCCGCCTAACACGCGCGGGGTCGGGAGGGGGCAACAGAAGCGGAAAATTCTGCCGGTGAGGCAGCATTTGCCTGGGGAAAGCGCCAGTCCGGACGATGGAAACCCATATTTCACGGGCATTTCCGCCACTGGCACGGTGTTTGCTGACCAAGTCCTGGAAGTGCGCGTTGGCCGCGTTAACAGGCCTGTCGGAGTTTGACTATGTTGCCAGCCCTTGGTGCCGCCTCGTCCGTTCTGGACGCCATTGCATCGCTGACATCCCAAAAATCGTCCTCGGCGCAGTCGAGCCAGACGGTGCCAAGCCCGTTCGATTTCTCCGGCAGTGCGACGGCCCAGACTGGTACCGCCGGGCAGCAGCCGTCCAGCGGCTTCTCACAGATCTCGCCGCAGACCATGAGCGCGCTGATTGCGGCGCAGGGCGATGCGACCAATACCGCGCCGACCAATCCGTCGGCCGCGCTGCAGGACCTGTTCTCGCAAATCGACGGCAATGGCGACGGCGCCATCACCAAGACCGAATTCGAGAACGCGCTTGGCGCCGGCGGAACGAATACCGCCGCGGCCGACAAAGTCTTCGGCGAGCTCGACACCAATGGCGATGGCAGCGTCAGCCTCGACGAGATGAAATCGGCGCTGCAAGGCGCCGGCGGCCACCACGGCCATGGCCATCACATGCATGCGCATGGCGCCGGTGGCTCTGATGGCAGCGACGGTGGCAGCGATTCCAGCAGCGACCCGCTGCTGCAGGCATTGTCCGGTGCATCGAGCACGTCCGTTACCAACAGCGACGGCTCGACCACGACCTCGATTACCTATGCCGACGGCTCCAAGGTTTCGCTGACGACGGCGGCCGCGTCGACGACATCGTCGGGTAGCAGCAGCGCGACCTCGACCTACAATCTGGTCGAGCAGCTGATCCAGCGCGAGGCGCAGGCACTGTCCGCGTCGGTCGCTTCGTCGCTCTCGGTCAGCGTCTGAGCGCTCTTTGTTGGCGCATGATCTCCGCGCAAACGCTACGCGTTTGTCGCGAGGGAAAACCGGTACCCACTTTTCCGGATCATGCGCTTAACCGAACCGATCCTTCCACGCCGGCAGGGCACCCGGAAACGGCAACGCCGTCGCTGTGAATACGCCGCGCGCGATGGCGCGCGCCAGCACATTGGCCGCGACCATGCCGAGCTCGGTCAGGCCAAAGACCGGATCGATCGGCTTCTCGCACGTCGCCGCCGCGAACACCGTGTCGCCGTCGGTCGGCGCGTGAACCGGATAGATCGCACGCGCCATCCCGGTTTGCGCGATCATGGCGAGCCGCTTGGCCTGGGCCTTGGTCAGGATCGCATCGGTCACGACAGCCGCGATCGTGGTGTTCTCGCCCGCGGTCGCGGCCGGGCCGCCTTTGATCCGCGCCGCCAGCATGTCCGGCGTGAAGGCAGAGGGCAGGCCGCGCCCGCCATATTCGCCGTCCACCTCAAAGGGCGCGGCCCAGAACCATGGGCCTTCGCCGACGGTGACGCTGCCGACCGCGTTCACCACCGCGAGCGCTGCGACCGAAGCACCTGTGGCCGTCTTCGCCGAGGCCGAGCCCAGGCCGCCTTTGCAGGTGGCGGTCGTGGCGCCCATGCCGGCGCCGACGCTGCCGAGTGCGAAATCGCCGGATGCCGCGGCGGCCGCCTGGTAGCCGAGATCGCGATAGGGCGGAAAGCGCCCCCAGCGCTTGTCGCCGCCGTTCAGGAGATCGAAGCAGATCGCGCCCGGCACGATCGGAATCACGGCGTCGCGAATTTTCAGGCCGCGCCCTTGCTCGGCCAGCCAGGCCTGCACGCCGCCGGCCGCATCGAGCCCAAGCGCCGAACCGCCTGAAAGCGTGATGGCATCGATGGTCTCGACCATGCTCTCGGGCCTGAGCAGCGGCTCTTCGCGTGTTCCCGGTGCTCCGCCGCGAACGTCGATGGCGGCGACTGCCGCGCGATCGAAGACGATGGCGGTGACGCCGGAGGCGAGCTTCGCGTCATCGGCATGGCCGACGCGGACGCCGGCAATATCGGTCAGCAGGTTCTTCAAAACGATCGCTCCGGCACGAATGCCCTCGACACGGCACAGTATCCGGTCACCCAAGGGGAAGGGCAACAATATTGCCGCAACCCGCGGCCCGATCCGCATTTGCCGGCGTCAGGCGTCTCCAATGCCTCGGTCGTGACCATGGCCTCCGAACTGCGCGGTTGAAATCTTCGTCCATTGGTGGGCATCATGCTACCGACTTGAATGCTGCGAGGAGGCCGGGCGTGCCCGACGCTTCCATATTCCTGGTAGAGGACGAAGCCCTCGTCCGGATGTCACTCGCCTCGATGGTGGAAGAGCTCGGCCATCGCGTGGTCGCGGAGGCTGGCACCATCAAGGAAGCCGGCGCCATTGCCATGACCGGCGTCTTCGACCTCGCCATCCTCGATATCAACATCGACGGTCTCGGCATCGATCCGGTCGCGCACGTGATCGAACGCCGCGGCTTGCCGTTCCTGTTCGTGACCGGCTATGGCGCCGAATGGCTGCCGTCGCTGTTTCGCCGGCGGCCCGTGCTGGAGAAACCGGTGTCGCTGGAGCGACTGAAGACCACCATCGACACGCTGCTCGAAAAAGCCGCTAAGGCATGATCCGAAAAAGTGTGAAGCGGTTTTTCGAAGAGATCATGCCCAAATAAGGAGCTGAAGAGCGATGAGACCTCATCGCTCTTCAGCGGCTCAGCGCCACCCTGATCATTCGCGCAAGCTCGGGCTTGCGGTACGGCTTGGCGAGCAGCAGGACGCCGGCATCGAGCCGGCCGTGATGAACGATGGCGTTCTCGGTATAGCCGGAGGTGAACAGCACCCGCAGCGCCGGCCGCAGCTTTGTCGCCGCCTCGACCAGCTGGCGGCCGTTCATGCCGCCCGGCATGATCACATCGGTGAACAGCAGGTCGATCGGCACGCCGCTTTCGACGAGCTTCAGCGCCTCGGCGGCGTTGGCGGCCTGCAGCGTGCCATAGCCGAGGCTCGCGATCTGCGTGATGACATATTTGCGCACCAGCGCGTCGTCCTCGACGACGAGGATGGTCTCGTTGCCGCCACGCACATTCGCCGATGCCTCCGCTTCGACTGGCGGTTTCCTGCAGCCCGCTGGAGCGCGGCAGGTAGATCTTGACGCTCGTGCCGTGGCCGACCTCGCTGTAGATCTTGACGTGGCCGCCCGACTGCTTGACGAAGCCGAACACCATGCTCAAGCCCAGTCCGGTGCCCTTGCCGACGTCCTTGGTGGTGAAGAAGGGGTCGAAGACCTTTTCGAGATTTTCCGGCGAAATGCCGTTCCCGGTATCGCTCACGGCGATCATCACGTAATTGCCGACGGCGACGTCGCTGTGAATGCTGGCATAGCCCTCGTCGAGATAGACGTTGCGCGTCTCCAGCGTGATCTTGCCGCCATGCGGCATCGCATCGCGCGCATTCAGCGCCAGATTGAGGATCGCGGTCGTGAGCTGGTTCGGATCGGCGAGCGCCGACCAGGCGTCCTCCGACAGCTTGGGCGACACCTCGATCTGCTCGCCGAGCGTGGGATGCAGCAGCTTGGCGGCTTCCATCGCCAGTGCATTGACGTCGACCTCGCGCGGCTGCAGCGGCTGCTTGCGGGCAAAGGCGAGCAGATGCTTGGTCAGTTGCGCGCCGCGCTCGGCGGCATCGTCGATCAGCTTGGCGATCGAGGCGAGCTCCGGCCGGTCGGCGACCGCGTCGCCGAGAATGCCGATGGTGCCGGTGATGACGGTCAGGATGTTGTTGAAGTCGTGGGCGACGCCGCCGGTCAACTGGCCGACCGCGTCCATTTTCTGCGCCTGCCGGAACTGGGCCTCGGCGGCCTGCTTCTCGGTCAGGTCGCGGCCGATGAAGAAATGCCGCCGCACCGGCTCCGACCACGTTCCCATCCAGTTCAGGACCACCGTGTGGCCGTCCTTGTGGCGGTAGCGCGCCTCGAAATTGCGCATCTGCTGGCCGCGACGCGCCGAGCGCATCTCGTTCCTGGTGTTGTCGAGATCGTCGGGCATGGATGAACTCGACCGCGCTGCGGCCCACCATTTCCGAGGGCTCGTAGCCGAGAATGGTGCGGGAGCTCGGGCTGATCTGGACGAAATTGCCGGCGGTATCCGTCACCAGGATGAGGTCCTGCGAGGTCTCGAAGATGCGCTGGCGTT
The DNA here is from genome assembly GCA_963696845.1 of uncultured Alphaproteobacteria bacterium. Taxonomy (GTDB): domain Bacteria; phylum Pseudomonadota; class Alphaproteobacteria; order Rhizobiales; family Xanthobacteraceae; genus Bradyrhizobium. The sequence goes on along the minus strand of CAVOLR010000018.1, from coordinate 83,751 downwards.
CCTCGATCTCCTGATGGAGCGCCTTCTGCGTGAGCTTGCTCTCGGTGATGTCGCGCGCGGTCTTGGAGGCGCCGACGATCCAGCCCGCAGCGGAGCGGATCGGCGAGACGCTGAGCGAGACGTGCACGTCGCGCCCGCTCTTGTGCAGGCGCAATGTTTCGAACTGGTCTACGTGCTCGCCGCGCCCGATGCGATCGCAGGATGTCGCTCGCTTCGTTCCGCCGATCGGACGGCATGATGAGATCGATATGCTGACCGACCGCCTCGTCCGCCGTGTATCCGAACAGCCGTTCGGCCGCCTTGTTCCAGGCCGTGATCGTGCCGTCGAGACCGAGCGTGATGATGGCGTCGTTGGAGGATTCCACCACCGCGCTGAACAGCCGCTCGCGCTCGGTATGCTGGTCGCGCTCGAGCGCCGACTGCCGGCGCAGCGCGCGCACCAGGCGCGACATCTGCGCCTGCAATGCGACATTGTCGACCAGCAGCACCGCCAGCACGAGGCTCGCCGCGCAAAGCCCGTAGATCCGCCCGGCATAGAAGCCGAGGTCGAACCGCGCCACGTTGACGATCGCCGACAGCGCGATGTCGAACAGCCACGCACAGAGCACGACCATCAGCCAGACGTCGATCACCGAATGGGGCGTGCGAAAATACAGCACGGTCAGCGCCGCCAGGCTGAAGAACCACACCGTGCACACCACGACGATCATGGTGACGGTGTAGCGTCCGCCGCTCAGCAGCGTCGGAAGCGCGTCGTGCCGTTCGGTGACGAGCCAGCTGAAGGCGGTCATTGCGATCACGACCGCCGCGACGCTGGAAAGAATGGCCCTGCCGGTGGATTGCCGGACCCGCGGACCGCCATCGCGGTCCTTGCTCAGCGCGTAACCCAGCACCAGGAGCGGGAAGACGCCGTGCCAGATCATGTAAAGCCAGACGGTGGTCTGGGACCCGCCGCCCAGCAATCCCTCCGGAGCAAACAGGCCGGGGAACGACAGCGCGTGCGCGGCAGCGGCGGCGGCAGTGAAGAGATATCCGGTCGCCAGCAGCAGCAGGCGCTCGGGTGCGCAGCGCGCCGAACTGCGAATAGAGCAGGATCGCCGTGATGATGTCGTTGACCGCCAGCGCCGACTGGTAGCTTGCGACGAAGGCGGGAACCGGGGTCAGCGGCACGCCGGCATAGGGAACGGCAAGGACGAACAGAACGATGGAAATGCCGACCACGGTCAGCGCCAGCCTGCGGTCCGCCCTGCTGGCGGGAAGGGTGGACAGAAAGATGTTGCGGTCGCTAGGCGCCAGCATGCGGTTCCGGAACTCCGATCAAGCCGATATGACCCATGACCTTGCCGGCGTTTCGCATCGAATCAACCTCCAGTTACTTATAAGCCAACCAGATCGAAAGGCAGGAAGGCCGCGCCTTGCGGGTAACCGACCCTTTACCGACGCTTCGAAAAAGCGCACGCCCATGGAGGAATTTGAAGCGCAGGATTGTTGTAGGCTTCGCATTCTATCGCCTGGAGTGCCCGATGCCACGCATTCTTGTTGTCGACGACCAGCCCGACGTCCGCGCCATGATCTCGATGCTGCTGCGCGTCAATCATTTCGAGGTCATCGAGGCCGAAAACGCGGCGAGCGCGCTTGCGGGCCTTCGAGCATTCGACTTTCGACGGAGTGATCGTCGATATCTTTCTGGGCGACGCCTGCGGCCTCGATCTGATCTCGGCGATGCGTGAGCGTGCTCCGGAACTCGCGGTCGTCGCAGTATCGGGCATGGCCACGGTCGACGCGGTGTCGCGTCCGTCGGATCTCGGCGATGTGGTCTGCCTGCAGAAACCGTTTCGTCCGGCCGAATTGCTGCGCGCCGTCAGCAGCGCCCGTGCCGCGGTCGTCCGCGAGGATGGCTGCGTCGGCGTGAGACGAAAACGCCCCGGCAAGCCGGGGCGTTTGAACTCGAGGCCGCGTTACGGAGATCAGGAACCCTTCGGGTTGATCTCGGTATAGCCGCCCTTGCTGTCCCACTTGTAGACGACATAGTCGAGCTGCTTGATGTCGCCCTTGGCGTCGTACTCGATCGTGCCGATCACGGTATCCCACGAACCCGCCTTGATCGCGTCCATCACCTTCTTCGGGTCGGTGGTGCCGGCCTTCGCGGCCGCCTTCGACCAGATCTGGAAGGCGGCGTAGGTGTAGAGCGTGTAGCCCTCGGGATCGATGTTCTTGGCCTTGAACTTCTCGACGATCGCCTTCGCGGTCGGCTTGTTGCGCGGGATCGGGGCCGAAGGTGAAGAGCGTGCCTTCGGCGTCGGGACCGGTGATCGAGGCGAACTCCTTGTCGGCCAGCGCATCGCCCGCCATCAGCACGGTCTTCAGGCCCTGGGCGCGCATCTGGCGCACGATCAGGCCGGACTCCTGATGATAGCCGCCGACATAGACCAGATCGATGTTCTCGGCCTTCAGCCGCGACACGATGGCGTTGAAGTCCTTGTCGCCCTTGTTGTAGGACTCGTACAGCTTCTCGGTGACGCCGGCCTTGTTGAGCGCCTTCTTGGTCTCGTCCGCGAGCCCCTTGCCGTAGGTGGTCTTGTCGTTGAGGATCGCGATGTTCTTGCCCTTGTAGTTCTTGGCGATGTAGTCGCCGGCGACCGAGCCCTGCTGGTCGTCGCGGCCGCAGACGCGCGCCACGTTCCAGAGCTTGCGTTCGGTGAACAGCGGGTTGGTCGAGGCCGGCGTAATCTGCAGCACGTTGCCGTCGGCATAGGCTTCCGACGCCGGGATCGAGGACGACGAGCAGTAGTGGCCTGCGACGAACGGAATCTTCGAGCCGCCGATCTTTTCGGCGACCGAGCGGGCCTGCTTGGGATCGCAGGCATCGTCCTCGACGTCGAGCACGAGCTTCTTGCCGAGCACGCCGCCGGCAGCGTTGAGATCGGCCACCGCCATGTCGGCGCCGTTCTTCATCTGCCGGCCGAACGCGGATTCGCCGCCGCTCATGGGGCCCGCGACCGCGACCGTAAGGTCCTGGGCCAGGGCTGCCGTCGAAAAGGCTGCCGTCGAGAGCGCCAGCGACGCGCCAAGTGCCAGACCGATGAGCTTCACTGATTTCATGGGAGATCCTCGCAGGGCTGAAAGGACCCGGACGGGCCGGGTTTGGAAAGCGCGCCATTGTCGGCTGATTTTAGGCGCGAAGTCATCGGCAATTTTCGGGCATTTAGTGGGAAGCTTCGCAGCATCTTGCCGCACGGCGTTCCGCTCAGCCCCGCCGGCCGCCCTCCAGATAGGCGGCGCGGATTTCCGGCCGCTCCAGCAGCTCGCTGCCGGTTCCCTTCAGCGTGATCAGGCCGTTGACCATGACATAGCCGCGATGGGCGAGTTTCAGCGCGTGGTTGGCGTTCTGCTCGACGATCAGCACGGTGAGGCCGTCCTGCCGGTTCAGGGTGCGGATGGCGTCGAAAATCTGGCGCGCGATCAGGGGCGCCAGTCCCAGCGACGGCTCGTCGAGCAGCAGCAGGCGCGGGCGGCTCATCAGGGCGCGGCCGATCGCGAGCATCTGCTGCTCGCCGCCGGACAGCGTGCCGCCGCGCTGCGTCATGCGTTCCTTCAGGCGCGGGAACAGGGCGAACACCCGCTCGAGCCCGCTTGTGCGTTCGGCCTCGCTGCAGTCGGTCGCGTCCGCGCCCATCTGCAGGTTTTCCGCCACGCTCATGCGCGGAAAAATCCGCCGCCCTTCCGGCGATTGCGCAATCCGCAGCCGCGCGATCTCATGGGTTGGCACCGCGGTGATGTCGCGGCCGTCGAACAGGATTTGGCCGGCGCGGGCGCGCGGCCGGCCGAAGATCGTCATCATCAGCGTCGACTTGCCGGCGCCGTTGGCGCCGATCAGGGCGACGATCTCGCCGCTGTTGATGTCGAGGTCGACGCCCTTCAGCGCCTCGATCTTGCCGTAGGCGGCGCGCAGGCCACGGATCGCGAGCAGGGGCTCAGTCATGACCTCCCGACCGCTTCGCGGTCGCCTCCCCCTGAGGGGGAGGTTGGCACTGAGCGCGTGGCCGTCACGTGCCGCTCTCCATCACGGCGATGGCTTCCTCTTCATCGGCGCCGAGATAGGCGGCGATCACCTTGGGATCGTCGCGCACCTGCTGTGGTGCGCCTTCGGAAATCTTGACGCCGTAATCCATCACCACGACATGGTCGGAGATCTCCATCACCACGCTCATGTCGTGTTCGATCAGCAAGATGGACGTGCCCTGTTCAGTGCGGATCGACAGCAGCAATTCGCTCAGGGCGGCGCTTTCGCGCGCGTTGAGACCGGCGGCGGGCTCGTCGAGACAGAGCAGCGCCGGCTCGGTGCACATCGCGCGCGCGATCTCGAGCCGCCGCTGGTCGCCATAAGGCAGGTTGCCGGCGGCGTCGTCGGCGCGGTCGAGCAGGCCGATGCGGTCGAGCCAGAATTTCGACAGCTCGATCGCGCTCTTCTCGGCGCTGCGCCAGCCCGGCGTGCCGATCAGCCCGAGAAAGGTCAGCCCCGAGGCCCGCATCAGCGTGTTGTGCTGGGCCACCATCAGGTTTTCCAGCGCGGTCATGCCGGGGAAGAGGCGGATGTTCTGGAACGTGCGCGCGACCTTGGCCTGCTTGGAGATGCGGAAGTCGTTGAGCCGCTCCAGCGCGATCTCGTTGCCGCCCTCATGCGCCAGCCGCATGGTGCCGCCGGTCGGCTTGTAGAAGCCGGTGACGCAGTTGAACACCGTGGTCTTGCCGGCGCCGTTCGGTCCGATCAGCGCGGTGACCTTGCGGCGGCCGGCGGCGAAGGACAAGATCGTTGACGGCGACGATGCCGCCGAAGCGCATGGTGAGATGGTCGACGGACAGGATGTTGTCGCCGCTCATCCGTGCCCCTCCTTGACGAGGTCGGATGAGATCGCCTGCGACTCTTTCAGATAGACGGTCGGGGCGCGATGGCCGATGATGCCGCGCGGGCGCCAGATCATCAGCAGCACCATCGCCAGGCCGAACACCAGCATGCGGTATTGCTCGAGCCCGCGGAACAGCTCGAAGCCGCCGATCATGGCGAGCGCGGCCAGCGCCACGCCGAGCTGCGAGCCCATGCCGCCGAGCACGACGATGGCGAGCACCAGCGCCAATTCCTGGAAGGTGAAGGATTCCGGGCTGATGAAGCCCTGACGCGTGGCGAAGAAGGCGCCGGCGAAGCCGCCGAACAGCGCGCCGGTGGCGAACGCCGTGAGCTTGGTCGTGGTGGTGTTGATGCCGAGCGCGCGGCAGGCGACCTCGTCCTCGCGCAGCGCTTCCCAGGCGCGGCCGATCGGCAATCGCCGCAGCCTGATCGTCACCCAGTTGGTCAACAGCGCCAGCGCCAGGATGACGTAGAACAGGAACACGATGCGATGGGTCGGCGAGAACTCGATGCCGAGCTTGGCCGCGAGCCCGTCATCGCCCGGCGTCAGGGGAATGCCGAAGAAGGTCGGACGCGGAATGCCGGAGACGCCGTTCGGGCCGCCCGTGAGCGACTGCCAGTTGATGATGACGAGACGGATGATCTCGCCGAAGGCCAGCGTCACGATGGCGAGATAGTCGCCGCGCAGGCGCAGCACCGGAAAGCCGAGCAGCACGCCCCAGAACGAGGCGAGGATGCCGGCAAGCGGCAGGCAGACCCAGAACGACAGGCCGAAATTGGTGGCGAGCAGCGCATAGGAATAGGCGCCGACCGCGTAGAAGGCGACATAGCCGAGGTCGAGCAGGCCGGCGAGGCCGACCACGACGTTCAAGCCCCAGCCCAGCATCACATAGGTGAGCACGAGAATGCCGAGGTCGAGAATGTAGCGCTGATTGTAGAAGATGACGGGGACGAGCAGGGTGAAGATCAGCAGCGCCGGCGCGACGAAGCGGCCTGCGACCGCGATGGCGTTCTGGACGACGGGCGGAACGATCCGGCGCGATTCCGCCGGTCCGAGCCACTGCCGCAGCAGTTCGATCGCGATGCTGCCGCCGAACACGGCCGCGACGATCGCGGCGAGATCGCCGAACCGCGTCCAGTAGATCAGTTGCCCGGTGGGCCCGGCCTCGGTGCGGATGCCGATCATCAGGGAGAACAGCACCAGCGCCACGAAAGCGGAGATCAGCGCCTTCTTCAGGATGAAGGGAATCGCCGGAACGCGTGCGGCCGGAGTGGAGTCGGGCGCCGATGTCGTCACGCGGGAATCAGACTTTTTCGACTTCAGGCCGGCCGAGCAGGCCGGTCGGAAGGAAGATCAGCACCACGATCAGGATCGAGAAGGCGGCGACGTCCTTGTACTCGACCGAGAAATAGGCCGACCAGAACGTCTCGATCAGGCCGATCAGCAGTCCGCCCAGCATCGCGCCGGGCAACGAGCCGATGCCGCCGAGCACCGCCGCGGTGAAGGCCTTGATGCCGGCGACGAAGCCCATGAAGAAATCGACCAGCCCGTAATAGAGCAGGTACATCATGCCGGCGACGGCCGCGAGCGCGGCGCCGATCACGAAGGTCATGGAGATGGTGCGGTCGACATCGACGCCGAGCAGCGCCGCCATGGTCTGGTCCTGCTCGCAGGCGCGCATGTCGCGGCCGAGCCGCGTGCGCGACACCAGCCAGGTGAAGATCGCAAGCAGGACGATGGTGGTGACGACGACCACGATCTGGACGTTGGAGAGCTGCACGACAAAGCCGTTGCTCTCGGCGAGCCTGTAGCCGCCGGTGATGATCGGCGGCACCGGCTTGACGCGGGCGCCTTGCGCGACCTGCGAGAAGTTGATCAGCACAAAGGACATGCCGATCGCCGACAGCATCGGCGCGAGACGGAAGGAGTGGCGCAGCGGCCGGTAGGCGATGCGCTCGACCGTCCAGCCATACAGCGCGGTGATCGCCATCGAGACCAGCAGCACGATCAGGAGGACCACGGGAACCGAAGTGAGCCCGAACGAGACCAGCATCAGGAACGAAATCAGCGCGATGAAGCCGCCGATCATGAAGATGTCGCCATGGGCGAAATTGATCATGCCGACGATGCCGTAGACCATGGTGTAGCCGATCGCGATCAGCCCGTAGATCGAGCCGAGCACGAGACCGTTGATGAGCTGCTGGGCGAAATAGACCATGGGCTGCGTGGTTGGAGCCGACGACGCGGCGAGGGTCCCCGGGCAAGCCTGAAACGACGCGTCTTGCCGTGTCTTAACAGCGGGAACCCGGAGCGGCAACAGCGCGCCGTCTCACCCAAAAGGCTTGTACAGGATTGTTTTTGCAGCCGGTTCCGCGCGGTCCGGTCGTGCCTGCGACAAATCGGCGACACGGAATGACCGTCATGGAACTGCTGTTCCCGCGCAACCAACGGCGGCTTGCGGGGTTATCTCGGGCTTCGTTCAACAAGGGAGACCCGAATGAGCAACCCCAACCAGAATCCTGGTCAGCAGAACCAGAGCCCCGGTCAGAAGCCAGGCCAGCAGAACCAGACCCCGGGTCAGAAGCCAGGTCAGCAGCAGCAGGGCGGCGGGCAGAAGCCCGGCCAGCAGCAACAGGATCCCAACCGCTAGTTCGGGCGACGCGTGAGTACAGGAAGGCCCCGCCGAAAGGCGGGGCTTTTCTTTTGCGCGAGGCCGCCAACGCCGCCGGCCGCAGGATTAAGGTAAACAAAGGGTTTACATTGCCGCTCAAGCTTTAAGCAGGCACCTTCGCCGCAAAGTGCACGCGCGAGATCGACGCGTGGCCAACGATAGCGGGAAGCGACATGTCGACAAGCTGGCGGATCAGTTCATTCAATGGCGTGCTGCTGGCCGCCTATTTCATCCCGACCTGGACCATCGTCGCCTTCAACATCATGGTCTCGCCGATCCACAGCCTGTTCGATCGGCCGAGCATCGCGGTGGGGCTGTTCATCACCGACCATCTGCATCTTGCCGGACCGGGCGCCGTCCGCGCGGCGTGGCTGCTCGCGCTGGGCCGGCTTGTCGTGGTCGCGTTCCTTGCGATTTTCACGGTGCTGGCCTTCAGCCCGCGCATCCGCAAGTTCGGCGGCTGCGACGAAGCGCTGTCGATCGCGCTCGGCATCGGCTGCTCTGATCAGCTTCGTCAGCATGCTGCTGGCCTCGCTCGCCGGTGAGGGCGGAGCGTTGCGCCTGCACGCCAGCGAATTGCTGGTCATGCTCGGCACGGTCGTCGTGCTGACGCTGGAGCGTCCGGCCAGCCGGAGGTCGAGGCGGCCGCGGTTCCGGTGCCCGTCAGCGTTTGAGCAACCCCAGCTCTTCTCACGTTCCTGAAGGCGTGATTGGCGGCGGGCACGCCGGCATAGATCGTCCGTTGCGGGGAGATGCAGCAGCGCGTTCTATTTCTGCGTCAAGAAACCGACCACCGCATCGGTGAAGGCGTGCGGCTGTTCGACATTGGAGATGTGGGCGGCATCGAGCAGCGTCATGCTGGCGCCGGGAATCCCGCTGCGGATCAGTTCGCCGGCGGCGACCGGCGTCGACATGTCATGCCGGCCGGCGATGACCAGCGTCGGGCTCTTGAACTTCGGCAACAGCTCGCGCTGGTCGAGCGTGGAGAGCGCCTCGCAGCAGGCGACATAGCCTTGCACAGGCGTCGCCAGCATCATCGCCTTCATGTTGGCGGTGACTTGCGGCTCGCGCTCCCTGAAATCGGCGGTCAGCCAGTTCGCGATGACGGCGTCGGCGACGGCGGCGATGCCGCCTTCCTTCACGGTCTTGATGCGGGCGAGCCAGTTCGACGGGTCGGGATAGTAGCAGGCGGTGTTGGCGAGGATGATCTTGCCCATCCGCTCCGGCGCGTTGGCCCCCAGCCATTGCCCGACCATGCCGCCCATCGACAGCCCGCACCAATGCACGCTGGTCGATGTTGAGGTCATCGAGGATCGCGAGCACGTCGCGGCCGAAACGCTCCATGGAATAGGGCCCGGGCGGCACGCCGGATTTGCCGTGGCCGCGGCGATCGTAGCGGATCACCCGGAACACCTCGGTGAGCGCCTTCATCTGCGGCTCCCACATCTGCATGGTCGAGCCGAGCGAGTTCGACAGCATCAGGGTCGGTCCGCTCTGGCGTCCCTCGACGGAGACATTGAGCAGGCAACCGTCGGCATCGATCATCGGCATGGCAATATCCCCCGTCATTTCCCTTCTCGAGCGAGGCCAGCAGGCGGTCGATCAACGCTTGCGACACGCCCTGATAGGCCATCGGCTCGAACAGCGCGGCAATCTTGCTTGCAGAGAGCTTCGCGGTGACTTTCGAGTCGCCGTCAGCACATCGCGCAAATGTTTCTTCTCGGCAACCGCGGTCTTGCTGGCGGCCTCGACCAGATGATGCGCCTCGCTCTTGCCGATGGTCTCGGCGAGCGCAAAGGCGACGGCCTCCGCCATGATCAGGCCGTGCGCGGTGTCGAGATTGGCGCGCATGCGCGCGACGTCGACCTCGAGCCCTTCGGCGATGTCGACGATCGCGGCGAGCGCGCCGGATGTGACCAGCAGCAGCGCCGGCAAGGTCGGCCATTCCGCATGCCAGGGACCGGCGCTGCGCTCGTGGTCCTGCACCTGGGCGGCAAAGATCGTCGCGGCGAGATCGGGCGCCATGGTGGCTGCGCCGAGCGCGCTCGCGGCGGCGACCGGATTGCGCTTGTGCGGCATGGTCGAGGAGCCGCCGCGGCCGGCGCCTGATGGTTCGAAGGCCTCGCCGACATCGGTCTGCATCATCAGCGAGACATCGCGCGCGATCTTGCCGCAGGTGCCGGACAGGATCGCGAGCACGGAAGCGGCCTCCGCGATGCGGTCGCGATGGGTGTGCCAGGGCGCCTCCGGCAGCGGCAGCTTCAGTTCACGCGCCAATGCTTCGGCGACGGCGAGACCCTTGTCGCCGAGCGCGGCGAGCGTGCCGGCCGCGCCGCCGAATTGCAGCGCCAGCGTTTCGCCGCGCAATCGCTTCAGCCGCAGCTTCGAGCGATGCAGCGCCGCGGCATATTCCGCGAGCTTCAGTCCGAACGGCATCGGCAGCGCATGCTGCAGCCAGGTGCGGGCCACCACCGCGGTGTTGCGATGGGCGCGCGCGAGCTTGGCGAAGCCGGCGATGGCGCGGTCGACATCGGCGAGCAGCGCGTCGATGCCGGCGCGCAGCGTCAGCATCGCGGCGGTGTCGATCACGTCCTGGCTGGTGGCGCCCCAATGCACATAGCGCGCGGCCTCGGCGTCGACCTTGGCGACATTGGCCGTGAGCGCCTTGACCAGGGGGATCGCGAGATTGCCGGAGCGTGTCGCGGCCTCGGCAAGATCGGCAATGTCGAACGCATCCGCCTTGCAGGCCTTGCCGATCGGCTCGGCCGCGCTCTTCGGAATGACGCCGGCCGCGGCTTCGGCGCGCGCCAGCGCCGCCTCGAAGTCGAGCATGTTCTGCAACGTCGCCGCGTCGTCGCAGACGGCGCGCATGGCGGCGCTCGACAGCATCGGCGCGAGCAGGGGGGAGAGGGCGGTGCTCATGGCGCGCGACCTAACCATTCCGGTTCGCTCCTGCCAATCCAAATCCGCTGCCTTTCGCGGCTGCGAATATGCATTGCCCTTGTTCGGAAGGCGGCCTTCCTTTTGGCCATGGCGTGCTTTACTTGGGAGACAAAGCGACCCTGACCCGGGAGGTCACCATGGCGATGACGATGAACGGCGAAGTCCAGCTTGCGGCCTCGCGCCAGGCGGTGTGGGACAAGCTGAACGATCCCGCGGTGCTGAAGGTCTGCATTCCCGGCTGCGAGGAGCTGGAGAAGACCGACGACCACGGCTTCCGTGCGGTCGCCAAGATGAAGGTCGGTCCGGTCTCGGCGCGCTTCAAGGGCAAGGTCAACCTGAGCGATCTCGACCCGCCCAACGGCTACAGGATCTCGGGCGAAGGCGAGGGCGGCGTCGCCGGCTTCGCCAAGGGCGGCGCGACCGTAAAGCTGTCCGACAAGGACGGCGGCACGCTGCTTGTCCTATGACGTCGAGGCCCAGATCGGCGGCAAGCTCGCCCAGCTCGGCCAGCGCCTGATCAACGGCACGGCCAAGAAACTGGCCGACGAGTTCTTTTCGAATTTCGCAAAGGCCGTACAGGGTTAGCTAAGCCAAACGTCTTGGCCGGCCATGCCTTCCCGAGGTTGCTCGATACCGGACGGGCCCATATTATGGGTTCCAGTTGATTTTGAGGCCTGCGCGGCCGATATGCGGTGGCGCAGATGGTCCGTGCCGACAGCGGACAAGATAGAGAGTGCTGATGGCCAAAGTTTCCCTGATCGTGAACGGTAATCCGGTAACTGCCAATGTCGATCCCCGCACCCTGCTGGTGCAATTCCTGCGCGAAAATCTGCGCCTGACCGGCACCCATGTCGGCTGCGATACCTCGCAGTGCGGCGCCTGTGTCGTGCATCTCGACGGCAAGGCGGTGAAGGCCTGCACCACGCTTGTGGTGATGGCGGACGGACACGAGGTGAAGACGATCGAGGGGCTCGCGGCCGACGGCGCGCCGCTGCATCCGATGCAGGAGGCCTTCCGCGAGCATCACGGTCTGCAGTGCGGCTTCTGCACGCCCGGCATGATCATGACCGCGGTCGATCTGGTCCATCGCAAGGGCCACGACCTCTCCGACCAGGTGATCCGCGAAGAACTCGAAGGCAATCTCTGCCGCTGCACCGGCTACCAGAACATCGTGCTGTCGATCGCCGCCGGCGCCAAGGCGATGGCCAAGTCCGACCTCGCTTAACCGCTTCTCGCGCTTCGCGCCAGGAACCTCATCCAATGTACGAATTCAGATATCATCGTCCCGGCACCGTGCGGCAGGCCGCCAATTTCCTCGCCAAGAACGAGGATGCCAAGGTGATCGCCGGCGGCCACACGCTGATCCCGGTGATGAAGCAGCGGCTGGCGAGCCCGCCGCATCTGGTCGACCTCTCCCATATCGAAGGTCTCAACACGATCGAGATGAAGGGCCGCTCGCTGGTGATCGGCGCGACCGCCAAACATGCCGAGGTCGCCAATTCCGCCGTCGTCGGCGAGGCGATCCCGGCGCTGGCGCATCTCGCCGGCCTGATCGGCGATCCCGCCGTGCGCCACAAGGGCACCATCGGCGGCTCGCTCGCCAACAACGATCCGACCGCGGACTATCCGGCGGCCGTGATGGCGCTGGGTGCCACCATCGTCACCAACAAGCGCAAGCTCAAGCCGGAGGAATTCTTCCAGGGCCTGTTCACGACCGCGCTGGAAGCCGACGAGATCATCACCAAAGTGATGTTCCCGCTGCCGAAGAAGGCGGCCTACATCAAGTTCCGCAACCAGGCCTCGCGCTATGCGTTGGTCGGCGTGTTCGTCGCCAAGCGTCCGTCCGACGTGCGCGTCGCCGTCACCGGCGCCGGCTCCAACGGCGTCTTCCGCGTCGACCGCGTTCGAGGAGGCGCTGAAGAAGCGTTTCTCGCACAAGGTGCTCGACGGCCTGACCGTGCCGGCGGACGGACTGAACAGCGATCTGCACGGCAGTGCCGAATACCGTGCGCATCTGATCGCGGTGCTGGCGCGCCGCGCGGTCGAAGCCGCGACCGCCAAGTGAGTGTGTCGACCCGGCGTAACAAGACTGGGATTTTCATGACTGCATCGGCACTGCCTGCATCCGTCGATGCGATGCTCGAATCGTTGACCTCGCGCGGCTATCTCGCCGAGCGTTCGCTTGCGACCGTCACCTATCTGTCGCTGCGCATGGGCCGGCCGCTGTTCCTGGAAGGCGAGGCGGGCGTCGGCAAGACCGAGATCGCCAAGGTGCTGGCATCAGCGCTGAAGCGGAAGCTGATCCGCCTGCAATGCTACGAAGGCCTCGACGTCGCCTCCGCCGTCTACGAGTGGAACAGCGCGGCGCAGATGATCGCGATCCGCCTTGCGGAAGCCGCGGGCGACAGCGATCGCGAGCAATTGTCGTCGGATATCTTCGCCGACCGCTATCTGATCAAACGGCCGCTGTTGCAGGCGCTGGAGCCGGATGTCGCGGGCGCGCCGGTGCTGCTGATCGACGAACTCGACCGCGCCGACGAGGCGTTCGAGGCGTATCTGCTCGAAATCCTCTCCGACTTCCAGATCACCATTCCCGAGTTCGGCACCGTGAAAGCGCCGCAGCCGCCGATCGTGATCATCACCTCGAACCGCACCCGCGAAATCCATGACGCGCTGAAGCGCCGCTGTCTCTATCACTGGGTCGATTATCCCTCGGCCGACCGCGAGCTTGCGATCATCAAGAATCGTGTGCCGGGCATCTCCGCAAAGCTGTCGCAGCAGGTGGTGCGCTTCGTGCAGGCGCTGCGCAACCAGGATTTCTACAAGTCGCCGGGCGTGGCCGAGACCATCGACTGGGCGACTGCGCTGTCCGAGCTCGACGCGCGTTCGCTGACCCCGCAGGTGGTCGGCGACACGCTTGGCGCGCTGCTCAAATATCAGGACGACATCGGCCGGATGCAGGGCGACAATCTGCAGAAGGTTTTGAAGGAAGCGACGAGCGAGGTGTAGTTCCGCTCGCGGGAAGCGGTGCGCATGGCCATCAATCATCTGGCGCCTCCGACCGGCAACATGGCCGACAATGTCGTCGGCTTCGCCCGTGCGCTGCGCGCGGCAGGGCTTCCGGTCGGGCCCGGCGCGGTCATCGACGCCATGAACGCGCTGCAGGCGATCGAGATCGGCAACCGTAGCGACGTCTTCGCCACGCTGCAGGCGATCTTCGTCAAGCGCCACGAGCATGCGCTGATCTTCAAGCAGGCCTTCGACCTGTTCTTCCGCGCCACCGAGGAATGGAAGCACATGCTGGATTCGGTACCGCTGCCGGATCACGCCCGCAAGAAGCCGCCGCCGGCCTCGCGCCGCGTGCAGGAAGCGCTGTCGCAGCCGTCCGTGCACGAGCAGCCCCAGGCCCAGGAGCAGGAGTTGCGGCTGTCGGTCTCCGACAAGGAGATCCTGCAGAAGAAGGATTTCGCGCAGATGAGCGCGGCCGAGATATCAGAGGTGACGCGCGCCATCGAGAAGATGCGGCTGCCGCAGGCCGAGCTCCGGACCCGCCGCTACCGGCCGGATGCGCACGGCCTCAAGATCGACATGCGCCGTACGCTTGCGCGGCTCGTTGCGCACGGGAGGAGAGATCGTCGACATCCGCAGGCTCGGCCGCATCGAGAAGCCGGCGCCGATCGTGGCGCTGCTCGACATCTCCGGCTCGATGAGCGAATACACCCGCCTGTTCCTGCATTTCCTGCATGCCATCAGCGACGCCCGCAAGCGCGTCTCGGTCTTCCTGTTCGGCACGCGGCTGACCAATGTGACACGCGCGTTACGCCAGCGCGATCCCGACGAGGCGCTGGCAAGCTGCTCGGCCACCGTCGAGGACTGGGCCGGCGGCACGCGGATCGCGACCTCGCTGCACAGCTTCAACAAACTGTGGGCGCGGCGGGTGCTGGGGCAGGGGGCGATCGTGCTGCTGATCTCCGACGGGCTGGAGCGCGAGGCGGACTCGAAGCTCGCCTTCGAGATGGACCGGCTGCACCGCTCCTGCCGCCGCCTGATCTGGCTCAACCCGCTGTTGCGGTTCGGCGGCTTCGAGCCGAAGGCGCATGGCATCAAAATGATGCTGCCGCACGTTGACGAATTCCGCCCGGTGCATAATTTGACATCAATCAAGGGGCTGATCACGGCGCTGTCGTCCGACCTGCCGCCGCACCATTTCAGCTCGATCCGCTCGGTAGCTTGAGGGAGAGAACCATGCTCAACCGCGACGAGGATATCCTGAAAGCCGCCGAGGACTGGCAGAAGGCGGGCCATGGCGTGGCGCTGGCGACCGTGGTCGAGACCTGGGGCTCGGCGCCGCGGCCGGCGGGATCGAGCCTGGTCATTAACGATGACGGCACCTTCCTGGGGTCGGTCTCCGGCGGCTGTGTCGAGGGCGCTGTCGTCACCGAGGCGCTTGATGTCATTGCATCGGGCAAGCCCAAGATGCTGGAGTTCGGCGTCGCCGACGAGACCGCCTGGAATGTCGGTCTGTCCTGCGGCGGCACCATCCGCGTCTTTGTCGAGAAGGTGGGATCGTGAAGCTAGAGACCTTGGCAGTACTGAATGCCGAGCGCGCCGCACAGGCGGCCGGCGATCGTCGTTACGGATACCGCGACCGGCGAGCAGCGGCTGGTGAAGGCGAAAGACTTTGCCGCCGATCCCTTGGGTGCCGAGCTCGAGAAAGCCGTTCGCATGGGCAAGAGCGGCAACATCGAGGTGTCAGGCAAGAAGCTCTTCCTCAACGTCTATGCGCCGACCGCCAAGCTCGTCATCATCGGCGCGGTCCATATCAGCCAGGCCCTGGCGCCGATGGCGCAGTCGCTCGGTTACGACGTCACCGTCGTCGATCCCCGCACGGCATTCGCCAGTCCCGAGCGCTTTCCCGACGTACCGCTGATCGCCGAATGGCCCGATGAGGCGCTGCCGCCGCTCGACGTCGATCACTACACCGCCTTCGTCGCGGTGACGCACGATCCCAAGATCGACGATCCGGCGCTGCTGCACGCGTTCGCGCGCGACTGCTTCTATATCGGCGCGCTCGGCTCGCGGAAGACGCATGCCAAGCGCGCGGAACGGCTGCGTGCGCAAGGCGCCAGGGAAACCGACATCGCGCGCATTCATGCGCCGATTGGGCTGCCGATCGGCGCGGTGTCGCCGTCCGAGATCGCGGTGTCGATCATGGCCGAAATCACCGCGCAGCTTCGTTTGCCTGCAAAGGAAAAAGAGGCGGCGGCATGAAGTTCGGTCCTGCCAGTCCGGCCGAGGCGATTGGCGGGGTCACCGTCCACACGCTGCGTCAGGGACCGCTGGTGCTCAAGAAGGGCACCACGATCGGTCCTGCCGAAGTCGCCGCGCTCGAAAAGGCAGGCGTCAAGGACATCGTCGTGGTGCGGCTGGAGCAGGGCGACGTCTCCGAAGATGACGCCGCGGCCAGCATCGCGCAGGCCGTCACCGGCGACGGCATCAATGTCGAGCGCGCCTTCACCGGCCGCGCCAATCTGTTTGCTGCACGCGCGGGCATACTGGTGATCGATCGCGCCGCGGTCGATCGTATCAATCTCATCGACGAGGCGATCACGCTCGCGACGCTTTCGGCCTACAAGCCGGTGGTCGAAGGCGAGATGATCGCGACCGTCAAGCTCATACCCTTCGGCGTCGAGGGCAAGCTGCGTGACGCCGCGGTGCAGGCGGCAGGCAAGGGCGCGCTGCGTGTTGCGCCCTACACGATCAAGCGCGTCGGTGTGGTCTCGACCATCCTGCCGGGGCTGGCGCCCAAGGTGATCGACAAGACCTTGCGCGTGACCGCCGAGCGGCTGGCGCCGGCGGGCGCGACCATCATCGCCGAACGCCGCGTGCCGCATGAGGAGAAAGTGCTCGCGGCTTCGGTCAGGGAATTGCTGACGCTTGGCGCGGAGATGGTGATCGTGTTCGGGGCGTCGGCCATCGCCGACCGCCGCGACGTGATTCCCGCCGCGATCTCCGGCATCGGCGGCGCCATCGAGCATTTCGGCATGCCGGTCGATCCCGGCAATCTGCTCTTGATCGGCAGCGCCGGCGGCGTGCCGGTGCTCGGTGCGCCCGGCTGCGCGCGCTCGCCGGTCGAGAACGGGTTCGACTGGGTGCTGATGCGGCTGCTCGCCGGCATCAAGGTCACGCGCGCCGAGCTGATGGGCATGGGCGTCGGCGGCCTGTTGATGGAGATCGTCACGCGGCCGCAGCCGCGCGAAAAACCCGAACTTGAAGACAACCGCAACGTCGCCGCCATCATTCTCGCAGCGGGACGTTCGACCCGGATGGGCGGCCCCAACAAGCTGCTCGCCGAACTCTCCGGCAAGAAACTGGTGCGCATTGCCGCCGAGCAGGCGCTGGCCTCGAAGGCGTCCGAAGTCATTGTCGTCACCGGCCATCAGGCCGCGCTGGTCGAGCAGGCGCTCGCCGGCCTCAAGGTGAAATTCGTCCGCAATCCCGATTTCGCCGGAGGGCTTGCGAGTTCGGTCAAGGCTGGCATTTCCGCGGTCTCGGCCAAGGCCGACGGCGCTGTCATTTGTCTCGGTGACATGCCGATGATCGACGCCCATCTGATCGATAGGTTGATCGAGACCTTCGCACCCGATCGCGGCAATCTGATCGTGGTCCCCGTCGCCGAAGGCCGGCGCGGCAACCCGGTGCTGTGGTCGCGGCGCTTCTTTGCCGAGCTGATGACGCTCGACGGCGACATCGGCGCGCGGCATCTGATCGGCAAGCACGGCGCGGCGGTCGCCGAAGTCCCGGTCGAGGGCGACAGTGCCTTCCTCGACATCGACACGCCACAGGCGCTGGACGCCGCGCGGCGGGGTTAGCGCGTGTGAGACGTGTTCGCGTCAAAGTCCGCCGGCCAGTTTGAAGACGAGTTTCGGCTTCGGTCCGGAAAGATCGTGAACGAAGGTCCCCGAATAGGAATCGCTTTCGCAAGCGAATGCATGGCTCACGAGATGTGTTCGGCCTGACAGCGTGAACGCCATTTCGATGCCACCGCAGGTGCGCTCAACGCTATTGGGTTTGTCGGATCGAGCAGCCTTGAACAGGTCGTCCAGGTCTTGTCCAACCCACAATGGGACATTCTCACAACTACCGCATCCGGTCGGTAGCTGTTTTCGCAAGTCCTCTTCGTCGTCAGGCGACGCGAGAAATGACTCTGACAACAAGACGTCCGGTGACGGCCTGAGCAGGCGGGTCTTCAGGAGCCTGATGTCCGGGTCGAGATTCAAACCCTTCGCGCTCTTGATATAGCGGCTTATTCTTTCGACAGCAGCTTCATCCTGAACCTCCTGAAGCGGAAGCTCGTTGATTTCCTTTGCGTCAGCCAGAACAGCAATCATCATCGCGTCCTTTGGCGGCGGTTTCGCCGTTTGTAGTCGCGTGCTGGTCTTGACGCCATTCTGGAACTCTTCGTTCTCGTTCGAGAAAGTTTCCTTCGGCTGCGCAGAACTCTTCCAGCCCTTGGCGATCAGCGTGACCTGCTTTCCCGCCGGAATTTTTCCATAGACGCAGACTGACGACGGTCCTCGGTCCGAACACGCATAGGCGTCGCGAAAAAGGCCGCCTTGTCCTTGCGCGCTGCAAGGCGCGATCGTCGGCAGCAGAGCCAGTGCGACCAAGGACAGGTTTCGCATCAACGTCACGACCAGGCTTCCCGGTGAACCACCGCCCATTATGGTGATTGCCGCCATGGCGACAAGGTTACCCATCGTTCAATTCGAAGTCCCGTTCACCAAGTGGAAACCGTCCGGCAGCTAGATTCCGCCCGGCTGCTTGGGGAGTTTCCTTTGATCGTTTCGACCGCTGCCGCGCAACGCCGCGCGCTTGTTGTATTCGCCCTGACCATCGCACTGATGGGGACACGCTTCGTCACCCAGTCGTGGGCTGCGGGCGCAGTCGCGATGGGCAAATGCGGCACCTTCGGCCAGGCCTATGACTATGCCGGCGAGGACGCTGCGCGTACCGCCGCGATGAAGCAGTGCAAGGGGGACTGCACCGCCGTTTCCATGAAGCGGGCTTGCGCCGCATTCGCGGTCGATATGAAAAATCCTTGCGGTCCGCATGGCTACGCGGTCCGCCCGCACATCTCGTCCTCGCTCAATGCCGCCACCCGCGAATGCTACAAGTTCGGCGGCAAGGAATGCGTGATCCGCGCCTGGGCCTGCGACGCGAAGGGGTAGTCGTTCCGGGGCGCGCGTTAGCGCGAGCCCGGAACCCATAATCCCAGGCGCTAATAATCTTGCCGCAGTGGTCGGCAGCTTTACTCACCACGTAGGCCTGTGGTTATGGATTCCGGGTTCGCTCGTTTCACTCGCGCCCCGGAATGACGTATGCAATTCGACACCAAGATCGCGGTCGTGGTCCGGACCGATCTCGAGCCATGGCAGAAGCTCAACGTGGCCTCGTTCCTCTCCGGCGGCATTGCCGCGGCATTTCCCGAGTGTATCGGCGCGCCCTACGAGGACAGCAACGGCACGAAATATCTCTCGCTGATCGGCCAGCCGATCCTGATCTATGGCGCCGACCGGGCGGCGCTGACGCGCGCGCTGGAGCGGGCGCTCGCCCGCAATGTGACGCCGGCCGTCTATACCGAGGACATGTTCAGGACCACCCATGACGAGGCCAACCGCGCCGCGGTGAAGGCGGTCGCCCGCGCCGACCTCAATCTGGTCGGCATCGCCATGCGTGCCGAGCGCAAGGTGATCGACAAGATCGTCGACGGCCTGAAATTCCACACCTGACCGCCAAGCCGGTCCTCACGCCGATGTGAGAGGAGGCTCTAAATTGCCGCTTGAATATGACTGACTGGTCAGTCATATTACTGAGCATGGCAAAAGCAATCAAACCAGCGCCTCCGGCCGAAGCCCGCAGCAGGGCGGGGGCACGCCCCATCGAACCGCTCCGAGCGCGCGGCAGAGCGCCGCGCGGCCATCGTGGATGCCGCGATGGAGGAGTTCGTCGCCCGCGGTTTCGCGGCGACCCGGCTCGACGACATCGCCAAACGCGCGGGCGTCGCCAAGGGGACGATCTACCTGCACTTCAAGGACAAGGAATCGATGTTCGAGGAATTGATCCGCACTGCGATCGTGCCGCTGATCGGCACGCTGACCGGACCGCCGCCGGCGGGCGCATCGATCCGCGACGCGCTGGAGGGGTTTGCGCGAGTCTTCATCGAGGAGATCGCGACCACGCGGCGCGGCGACATCGTGCGGCTGATCATTGCCGAGGGCCCGCGCTTTCCCGCAATCGCCGATTTCTACTACCGCGAGGTGATCTCGCGGGGGCTCGCCGGCATGCGCGCGCTGATCGAACTTGCGGTCGCGCGCGGCGAAATCCGCTCGAAGGAGTTGGCGCGCTTTCCGCAAATCATGGTCGCGCCGGCGATCGTCGCGGTGGTCTGGAAAACGCTGTTCGAACGACACGCACCATTGGACGCACTCGAAATGTTTCGCGTCCATCTCGATCTGATTTTTGGCGAACGGAGGGCGCCATGAACTTCATCTGCACCAGGATCATCGCAGCTTTGGCGCTGACCACGCTGCTCACCGGCTGCAACGAGCATCGCGATCCCGGTTTCCAGGGCTGGGTCGAGGCCGACATGATCTTTGTCAGCCCCGACGAGTCCGGTCGCGTCACCGGCCTGAAGGTGCGCGAAGGCGACGAGGTCAAGAAGGGCGAGCAGCTCTACACCGTCGACGACGATCTGCAGCAGGCCGACCTCAACCAGAACAAGGCGACGCTCGCCAACGCGCAGCAGACCTATGACCGCGCGGCCTCGCTGAGCAAGACCGGTTCCGGCACGCAGGCGACGCTCGATTCGGCGGTGTCGTCGCTGCGGGTCGCGGAGGCGCGGGTTGCGACCTCGGAAACGCGGCTGGCGCGGCGGCAGGGCTTTGCGCCGGTCAACGGCACGATCCAGCAGATTTACTTCCGCGAGGGCGAGATGGTGCAGGCGCAGCGGCCGGTGCTGTCGATCATGCCGCCCGGCAACATGAAGATCAGGTTCTACGTGCCCGAGAGCGAACTGCCGAAGCTTGCCGTCGGCGACGAGGTCAAGGTGAGCTGCGACAATTGCGCCGCCGATCTCACCGCGAAAATCTACTTCATCGCGACGACGGCCGAATACACCCCACCTGTCATCTACAGCCTCGATGAGCGCAACAAGCTGGTCTACCTGATCCAGGCGCGGCCCTCGCGGCCCGACGCGCTGCGTGTCGGCCAACCGATCAGCGTCTTTCTCAATCCCAAGACACCGGTTGCATCAAGGCAATGAACAACGGCTCTCCCATTGCGATCGACGTCAAGGGCCTGTCGAAATCCTTCGGTGGCCGCGAGGTCGTGCACGATCTGTCGATGCAGGTGAAGCGCGGCTCGATCTACGGCTTCCTCGGTCCGAACGGCTCCGGCAAGACCACGACCATCCGCATGCTTTGCGGCCTGCTGACGCCGGACAGCGGCGAGGGGACCTGTCTCGGCTATGACATCAGGCGCGATGCCGACAAGATCAAGCGTCAAGTCGGCTACATGACGCAGCGCTTCTCGCTCTACCAGGACCTCTCGGTGCGCGAGAACCTGGAGTTCGTGGCGCGGCTCTATGGTGTGCCGGACGCACGTGGGACGGCGCGCGAAATGATCAAGCGCTTGGGCTTGAGCGGTCGCGAGGAGCAGCTCGCCGGCGAGCTTTCGGGCGGCTGGAAGCAGCGGCTGGCGCTGGGCGCCTGCACCCTGCCCAATCCGCAACTCCTGCTGCTGGACGAACCGACCGCCGGCGTCGATCCCAAGGCGCGGCGCGATTTCTGGAACGAGATCCATGGGCTCGCGGGGCAGGGGCTGACCGTGCTGGTCTCGACCCACTACATGGACGAGGCCGAGCGCTGCCATGAGATCGCTTACATCGCCTATGGCCATCTGCTCGCGCACGGCACGGTCGACGACGTCATCGCGAATTCGAAGCTGACCACCTACACCGTCACCGGCGACGATCTGCAATCGCTGTCGGAGAAGCTGACCGGAGCTGACGGCATCGACATGGTGGCGCCGTTCGGCACCTCGCTGCACGTCTCCGGCCGCGACAAGGCCGCGTTGGAATCCACCATCGCGCCCTGGCGCGACAAGCAAGGCCTGCATTGGCAACATTCCGAGCCGTCGCTCGAAGACGTCTTCATCGAGTTGATGGGCCGCTCCAAGGACAATTTCCAATGAGCATGGCCCTCGCAGCAAACGAACGGCGTGACGATGCACGAGAGCCCGCCTTCGGCTTCTGGCGGCGCAGCTTTGCCATGGTGATCAAGGAGTTCATCCAGCTTCGCCGCGACCGCGTGTCGTTTGCGATGATCGTGATGATCCCGGTGATGCAGCTTTTGCTGTTCGGCTATGCCATCAACACCACCCCGCACAATCTGCCGACTGCGGTGCTGCTGCAGGAGGACAGCGATCTCGGCCGCTCGGTCCTGAAGGCGCTGGAGAACACCGCCTATTTCAAGTTCACCCGCAAGGTCCATGACGTCGCCGAATTCGACGATCTGCTCAAGTCGGGCAAGGTGCTGTTCGGAGTCGAAATTCCGCGCGGCTTCGAGCGCGCCGTGCGGCGCGGCGATCATCCCGGCGCTTCTGGTCGCCGCCGACGCGACCGATCCCGTCGCGGCGTCGGCGGCGCTAGGCGTCGCTCTCGGTCGCTCGTACAAACCGCGCTCGCGCACGATCTCCAGGTCGGCGATCCGCCGTCGATGCCCTTCGAGATCAGGGCGCATGCGCGCTACAATCCGGCCGCCTCCTCGCGGCTCAACATCGTGCCGGGGCTGGTCGGCACCATCCTGACCATGACCATGCTGATCTTCACCGCGCTGTCGGTGACCCGCGAGATCGAGCGCGGCACCATGGAGAGCCTGCTGTCGATGCCGATCAGGCCGGTCGAGGTGATGTTCGGCAAGATCATCCCCTATGTGCTGGTCGGCTTCATCCAGGCCGTGCTGATCCTCGGCATCGGCGTGCTGCTTGTTCGGCGTGCCCGTGCTCGGCAGCATGGCGCTGCTGGCGCTGCTCACGACGCTGTTCATCACCACCAACCTCTCGATCGGCTACACTTTCTCCACCATCGTGCAGAACCAGCTGCAGGCGATGCAGATGTCGATGATGTTCTTCCTGCCGAGCATCCTGTTGTCCGGCTTCATGTTCCCGTTCGCCGGCATGCCGGTCTGGGCGCAATATCTCGGTGAGGGCCTGCCGCTGACGCATTACGTCCGCATCGTCCGTGCCATCATGCTGAAGGGCGCGACGTTGGCGAACCTGCAATACGACACCCTGGCGCTGTTCGCGCTGATGATCCTCGCGATGACCATCGCCGTGACGCGCTTCCGCCGCACCCTCGATTGAGGCTATATTTCCCGGGGGAAGGGACCATGGCTGCCATGACTGCAATGACAGGACTTTGGCGGACGCTTGTCGGACCGCATGAGCCGGTCTCGAAGCAATTCGAGCACATGCTGATGCGCGAGGTGATGCGCACCGAGCTCATCCGGATCCGGGCGCTGATCGTCGTCTCGCTCGTGATCATGGTCAACGTCGCCCTGGTCCATGTGCTCTTTCCCGACGTGGTCGAACGCGTCTGGCATGGCGTCAATCCACGCATCATTTATCGCATCCTGATCGGCCTGATCATCTTCGAGGTGTGGGTTCACACCGCGATCAGCAAGCATTTGCTGCGCGATGAGGATTTGAACGTCTACCGCCGCTATCTCGGGGCGCTGATCGAGACCAGTATCCCGACCGTCGTGCTGGCGCTGCAGATCGAAAGCATGGGGCCGGTGCGGGCGCTCGGGTTCGTGATGCCCATGGTCTATTTCATCTTTGTCATTCTCTCGACGCTGCGGCTGGATTTCTGGCTGTCGACCTTCACCGGGTTCGTGGCCGCGGCCCAGCTGCTGTATCTGGCACTGTATTACAAGCCGCTGGTCAACCTCGACCCGGCGCCGGAGATTTACTATCATCTCTCTCGCAGCCTGGTGCTCTTCACCTGCGGCATCCTGGCGGGCGCGGTCGGCGTGCAGCTTCGCCGCAGCTTTGCCGCCAGTCTTCGCGCCGCAACCGCGCGCGATCGCATCACCAATCTGTTCGGCCAGCACGTTTCGCCTGAAGTGGTGGAGCGGCTGCTGCTGGAGGGGACCAGCACCGAAAGCGACATCCGGCAGGTCGCCGTGATGTTCGTCGATTTCCGCAGCTTCACCGCGGGTGCGCGGACGCGCTCGCCGCAGGACGTGGTCGATCGCCTCGACGGGGCGTTTGCGGTGCTGGTCGAGATCCTCGACCGTCATGGCGGTATCGTGAACAAGTTTTTGGGCGACGGCTTTCTCGCGCTGTTCGGCGCGCCGTTCGAGGCGGAAGACCCGGCCCATCGCGCGGTCGCGGCAGGGCGCGAAATGCTCGCGGCGATGGAGCTGATCAACAAGGATGCAAGCTGGCCCTTGCGGATCGGCATCGGCATTCATTTCGGCGAGGTGGTCGCCGGCAATATCGGCTCGCCGCGGCGCAAGGAATACACCGTGATCGGCGATACCGTGAACTTCGCCGCGCGGCTGGAGGCGCTGAACAAGGACTTCAATTCGCAGTTCCTGATCTCCTCGAGCGTGCGCGACGTCCTCGGCGACGACGGCCGCGACGCGGTTTCGCTGGGCGAGGTGCCGATCAGGGGCTATGACAAGCCGATGACGATCTGGCAGTTGGGATGATTGCACCGAGGTCAATGTTTCGCTTCTAGCCGGCGTCGATGCCGTGTTATTGCTGCACGCCGAACGACCCATCGAAGCAAACGAGGGCATCTTGCAGCGACGATACATCACTGTCGACGTTTTCACCGATCGCGCGTTCGGCGGCAATCCGCTCGCGGTCGTGCTCGATGCCGAGGGATTGTCGACCGAACAGATGCAGGCGATCGCGACCGAGTTCAATTATTCGGAGACGACGTTCGTATTGCCGCCCGGTGACAAGGCTCACGATGCCCAGGTGCGCATCTTCACCGTGAGGTCGGAGATTCCCTTCGCCGGTCATCCCAATGTCGGCACCGCCTTCGTGCTGGCCTCGCGCGGCGAAGTCGCCGCCGGCACGGCTGCTGTTCGAGGAGAAGGCCGGGCTGGTGCCGGTCGAGATTACGAGCGCGAACGGCAAGGTCGACGAATGCCGAGCTGACCGCGCCGCAGCCGTTGAAGCGATTGACACAGGTGTCGGCCGAACAGGCGGCTGCATGCCTGTCGCTGTCGGCCGCCGACATCAGGACCGATCGCCACGTCCCGCACATCATTTCGGTCGGCTTGCCGTTCCTCGCCGTGGAAATCGCCTCGCGCGAAGCGCTGAAGCGGGCGAAGCCCAATGCGGAGGCCTTTGCCAAAACGCTGCCGATCGACGGCAACGATGCCATCTACTTCTACACCCGCGAAGTGCCCGCAAGTGAAGCGCCTTGCGACGTGCAGGCGCGGATGTTTCACCCGGGGGCGAGCGGGTTGTCGGAGGATCCCGCGACCGGCAGCGCCACCGCGGCGGCGGCGGCGTTGTTTGCCGATCTCGACGGCGTCAGCGACGGCGAATTGAAGATGACCATCGGGCAGGGTTTTGACATGGGCCGCCCGAGCATCCTGCTGACCCGCGTGCGGAAAGAGGGCGGCAAGATCGTCTCGGCGCATGTCGGCGGCGCCTGCGTGTTCATGATGGAAGGGACGTTGGAGGTGTGAGGCGATGGCTACACTTCGTCATTGCGAGGGCGAAGCGGAAGCAATCCATAGCGCCGCGAGTGGGAAGATGGATTGCTTCGCTTCGCTCGCAATGACGAGGGCGGTTAGACTTGCCGCCCCGCCAAATTCTCCACCTTCACCTTATCCCGCTCTTCGATGATCTCGGCGATCCAGCGCCGATGGCAATGCGTCGTGGTCGCGCTCGTAGCAGAGCAGGCAGACCGGGCCGGCCTTCTTCACCAGCGCCGAGAGCTCGTCGAGGCCTTCCTTTGCCTGTGGCGTCTTCAGATGTCTGGCAAAGATCTTCTGCAACGTCGCATAGTCGCCGCTGCGCGCGGCGAGCCGGCCTTCCTTGGGCGTGCCGAGGCCCGCAAGGTGGACATAGGCGATGCCGCGCTCGTCAAGACCGGCGGCGAGCTGGTTCTTGGAGAAGCCCGGCCGGCGCGATGACGTCACGGCGCGCACGTCGACCAGCAGCTTGACGCCGGCATGCTCGAGCTCGTCGAGCACCGCCTTTGACGGCGTCTGCTCGTAGCCGATGGTGAAGAGCTTTTTTCCTTGCGCCATTATTTGACGCGCTCGATCAGCTCCATCGCGCCGTGCGGGCGCGCGGACCTTGCCCTCGTGGATGACATAGGCGAAGACGTCGCGCGGCGCCTTCTTGGCGGCCGGCTTGTCAACGCGCGGCAGGTCGTCGGGTTCGCCGCCATCGGCCCAGAGCTGCAACCGCTTGGCCCAGGCATCGAGCTGCTTCGGCGGATAGCAGGTCTTGATGTTGTCATCGCCCTTCTGCAGCCGTGCATAGACGAAATCGCCGACGACGTCGGAGATGGCCGGATAGGTGCCGTGCTCGGCGAATACGACCGGCGTCTCGAATTGCCGAAGCAGTGCGATAAAGGCCG
This sequence comes from uncultured Alphaproteobacteria bacterium, assembly GCA_963696845.1. GTDB lineage: Bacteria > Pseudomonadota > Alphaproteobacteria > Rhizobiales > Xanthobacteraceae > Bradyrhizobium. The sequence goes on along the minus strand of CAVOLR010000018.1, from coordinate 57,557 downwards.
GCACGCAGAAGCTGGGGTGACGGACCTCGACCACATGGCGCAGCACGCGGCCATCCATCTTGCGCGGCAGCAGTTCGAGGAACTTGCCGAAATCCGCCTCGTCGAACTTTTTGGTCGGCGCGAATTGCCACAGCACGGGGCCGAGCCGGTCGCCGAGCTCGAGCACGCCGGTGTTGTAGAAATGCTTGATGGAGTCGCCGGCCTCCGCCAGCACGCGGCGGTTAGTGGTGAAGCGCGAGCCCTTCACCGAGAATACGAAGCCGTCGGGCACCTCGCGCGCCCATTTGCGAAAACTCTCCGGCTTCTGCGAGCCGTAATAGGTGCCGTTGATCTCGATCGAGGTCAGCTTCGAAGCCGCATATTGCAGCTCCTTGGCCTGCGCGAGTTTGTCGGGATAGAACACACCGCGCCAGGGCGCGAAGGTCCAGCCGCCGACGCCGAGATAGATCTGACCTGATTTCTTCGAAGAGGGGGCTTTGCTCACGCGACGGCTCTCATGTTCCGAAATTTCCGTTCGGAACATGATAAGCCAGTTCGCTCCTCCGCCTCAACGATGATGACGGCGATGAGGCCGAACCGGTACTGCCACGACGCCGGCGCCGGGTGCATCCATGCCGGCATAGCTGTTGGCATAATAGCCGGGATACATGGGATTGCCGGGGCCGTAGTTCTGGCAATTGGCGTTCGGATAAAACTGGGCGCAATAGCCGGGGTCTTCGACCACCGCCTGCGCCGAGGCCGGCGTGACAAAGGCTGCCAGCAGCAGCGCTGCGCCCAAACTTGCATATTTGCTCATGACAAAACTCCATCGGGCCGAGCGGGGCCCTGCCCGTCGCCTGTTCCCGCCGCATAATGGCCATAACACCTGATGTGGTTACGCCATCCGCAACTTCCGGCTACAATGTTTCACAAACAGGAGATCAGGATGCGCACCATCATCACTCTGGCGTTGACGCTTGCCGCCTCGGGCGCGCTCGCCGACGAACTCGGGGATGCCCACAAGCTCGCGCTGCAGGGGCGCGATTCCTACTGGAATTGTCTCGCCCGGGAATACCAGAACGACGGTACGAAGCGCATGTCGGCGCAGGATTTCACCGCGGACATTGCCAGCGTCTGCCCCTCGGAGCGGCAGAATTTCCGGGTGACGCTGATGGATTATCTGTCGATGCAAAATCCCGATGCCGAGGCGAGCGCAAACCTGACCACGGCGAACCGCGCCATCGAGCTTGCGCAAAAGGACATCGTCACGGCTTTTGTCCATCGCAAGGGCGTGAACTAGCCACATGATGCGCCGGCTCGCCCTTGCCGACATGGACGAGGCCGCACGGGTTTTTCGAACATCGTTCGACCAGGCGCTGCCGACACTGAAGGGCCTGCACACGCCGGAGGAGGACCGTGCCTTCTTCCGCGGACATCTGTTTGCCACATGCGAGATGTGGGGCGTGTTCGCAGGCGGCGCCATGACCGGATTTATCGCGTTTCGCGAGGACTGGATCGATCAGCTCTATGTGCTGGCGGGCGCGCAGGGGCAGGGCGTCGGGACGTCGCTCCTGAAAATTGCGCAAGGCGCCTTCGATCATCTTCAGCTCTGGACGTTTCAGCGCAATGCGAATGCCCGGCGCTTTTACGAAGCCCGCGGCTTTGGATTGATCCGCAAAACCGACGGATCGGACAACGAGGAGAAGGAGCCGGATGCGCTCTATCTCTGGAGACGCGACGGCGAGCCACTTTCCGTCGGCTGAGCTTCCGTGATATCCATCTCGGTGGGGCGCCAGTTCAGGGATCAATCGGTATGACGTCAGAACTCGGTTGCGGGTATCCTGGGCTGGATCGTTGCGGCGGTCGTGCTGGTCATGGCCGTGATCTACGGGCCGATCGGACAGTTCGGGAAGCCTTCCAGGGCGCCGGCTGCGGCAACGGCTCCTGCCGCCGCGCCCGGAGCGCCTGCCGCACCGGCTGGGCCCAGGGGACCGGTCATCAAAGAGGTCCCCAACTAACCCCTTGCGGAACCGCGTTGTCGTTCCCACATCGCTGTGTAAGGCGCTGTCGATGCTTCCCCCCAAGCTCCGGCGCCTGGACGACCACGCAATAGCAAGGCAGCGCCGGATGTACGCGCGCCTGTTGTTCGTGGTCGTTGGCATTTTCGGGCCGTTTTCTTTCGATTTTGGCGGCTTTGGCCCATTGACTCCGTAATTCCCGGCGGCTTGGCACGGCCGAACGCGGCGGATATACGCTTCGCGCATGAATGAAGCCATCAGACCGGGCCCCGAATCGGCGCAAGCAGGCGCCAACCTGCCGGCGCTTTCGGTCGTCGTCCCCACCTTCAACGAGCGCGACAATGTGCCCAAGCTTTATCGCAAGCTCGAGGCCGCGCTTGCCGGCATCGCCTGGGAGGTGATCTTCGTCGACGACAATTCCCCCGACGGCACCTGGGATGTGGTGCGCGGCCTCGCGCGCGAGGACGCCCGTGTCCGCTGCATCCGCCGCATCGGCCGCCGCGGCCTGTCGGGCGCCTGCATCGAGGGTATCCTCGCCTCCAGCGCGCCCTTTGCCGCCGTGATGGACGCCGACCTGCAGCATGACGAGACACAGCTGCCGAAGATGCTCGCGCTGTTGCAGAGCGGGCAGGCCGAACTCGTGGTCGGCAGCCGCTATATCGAGGGCGGCAGCGCCGACAGTTTTGACAAGGGCAGGGCGGGCGCCAGCGCCTTTGCCACCTCGATAGCGAAGCGCGTGCTCGGCGTTTCCATCGCCGATCCCATGAGCGGCTTCTTCATGATCCGCGCCGACCGCTTCAGTGAGTTGGCGCCGCAGCTGTCGACGCAAGGCTTCAAGATCCTGCTCGACATCGTCGCAACCGCGCATGGCAAGCTCAGGACGGTCGAGGTGCCCTTCACCTTCGGCTCGCGGCTGCATGGCGAGAGCAAGCTCAATTCCATGGTGGCGCTGGATTTCCTGGGGTTGGTGCTTGCGAAATTCACCAACGACGTGGTGACATTGCGCTTCCTGATGTTCGCCATGGTCGGTGGCACCGGATTGTTCGTGCATCTCGGCACGCTGTTCATTGGCCTGACCGCGTTCGAACTGCCATTTCCCGAAGCGCAGGGGCTCGGCGCCTTCGTCGCCATGACCTCGAACTTCATCCTCAACAATTTCCTGACCTATCGCGACCAGCGACTGAAAGGCTTTGGCATCCTGCGCGGATTGCTCACCTTCTACCTCGTCTGCAGCGTCGGCCTGTTCGCCAATGTCGGCGTGGCGTTCTCGGTCTACGACCAGGAGCCGATCTGGTGGCTGGCGGGCGCGGCCGGCGCGCTGATGGGCGTGGTCTGGAACTACGCCATGTCGGGCCTGTTCGTCTGGCGCAAGCGGTAGGCGCTCGATGGCGGCTTCCGATTCTAGTCTCGTCCGCAACACCTGGCTGACGATCGTAGCACTCGTGGTGTTGCGGCTGGTGGCCGCCGCGGTCACGCCGCTGACCTTCGACGAAGCCTATTACTGGATGTGGTCGAAGGCGCTGGCCGGGGGCTATTACGATCATCCGCCGATGGTCGCGCTGGTGATCCGCGCCGGTACTGACATCGCGGGCGATACGGCCTTCGGCGTCCGGCTGGTCTCGATCCTGCTCGCGCTGCCGATGAGCTACGCGGTGTATCGCTCGGCCGCGATCCTGTTCGGCGGCGTGCGGGTGGCGGCAACCGCGGCGATCCTGCTCAATGTCACGCTGATGGCGGCCGTCGGCACGCTGATCGTGACGCCGGACTCGCCGCTGCTGGTTGCCGCAAGTTTCGTGCTGCTTGCGCTCGCCAAGGTGCTGGAAACCTCCCGAGGGGCGTGGTGGCTTGCGGTCGGCGCCGCGGTCGGCTTTGCGCTGCTGTCGAAATACAGCGCGCTGTTCTTCGGGCCTGCGATCCTGATCTGGCTCCTGGTTGTGCCGAAGCAGCGCGCCTGGCTGCTCACGCCATGGCCCTATCTCGGCGGGCTTCTCGCCTTTGCGATCTTTTCGCCGGTGCTGATCTGGAACGCCGAGCACCACTGGGTCTCGTTCCTCAAGCAGATCAGCGGCCGCGCCCGGGTCGAGGATTTTCGCCCCAACTATCTGCTCGAACTGGTGCCGACGCAGATCGCCTTCGCAACGCCGCTGGTCTTTATTCTCGGCGCGATGGGGCTGCATGCGCTTGCCCGCTTCAAGACCGGTGCGCAATCCGCTCGCGTGCTCGTCAATGCGACCTTCTGGACCATCACCGCCTATTTCGTCTGGCACGCCCTGCATGCGCGGGTCGAAGCGAACTGGTTCGCGCCGATCTATCCGGCCTTCATGATCGCGGCCGCGGTGGCCGCTCATCTCGTGCGATGGGAAGGCGGCTTGCAGCGCGTTGCCGATGTCTGCCTGCGCTGGGCCGCGCCGACCGGCATCGTCATGTTCGCGCTCCTGATCGTGCAGGCCGACACCGGATGGCTCTCGTTCCATCGGCGCGACGCCACCGTGCGCAGCGTCGGCGTCGGCTGGCGCGAACTGGCCGGCGAAGTCGAGGCGCTACGCAAACGCACCGGGGCCACTTGCGTGCTCGCGCCGGATTACGGCACCACCAGCTGGCTCGCGTTCTATCTGCCGCCGGGCACCTGCGTCGCGCAGCAGAGCCAGCGCATCCGCTGGGTCAATATGCGCGAGCCCGACGCGGCGCGAGCTTGCCGGGCCGCTGCTCTATGTCGACGAGGTCAAGCCGCGCGCGCAACTGTTCTTCAAGGACATGTATGGCGCCATCGAGGAAGTCGCGGAGCTACCGCGCAAGCGCGGCCCGCTCACCATCGAAGCCTACACGGTCACGCTGTTAAGTCGTCCGAAAGGCGACGTGTTCGACCGCTCGCCGCCGCCGGAATTGCTGCGATAAGCTATTTATTTGGGCATGATCTCCGCGCAAACGCGTTCCGCGTTTGTCGCGAGGGAAAACCGCTTCACACCCCGCACCAAGTGCGGGGCAGGCTTTTTCCGGATCATGCCTTAGGCCGCGGGCTGCGCTACCGGCTGGGTGGTCGGCGCGATCTCCGACAGCATCGGATCGCTGCCGTGAATCACCAGCATATTGATGCCAGCCTCGATGATGGTGTAGCCGCGCAGCTCGAGCCACTGCCGCAACACGTCGGCATCGGCCTTGATTTTTTCGATCAGCATCGCGGGACGGCTGCGCTCGATGGTCCACGCCGCGCCCTGCAGCGCTTCCAACTCCATGCCCTCGACGTCGATCTTGAGCAGGTCGACGCGCGGCAGGTTGAACTCGTCGATCGCGACCGTGCGGACGTTGACCATGTTCTCATAGTCGATGTGCTGGCCGATGAACTCGTTGCCGCTGCGCTTGCGCAATTCGAGGCTGCCGAAGCTCGAGGGCACCAAATAATTCGGGCTCGGCATCTGCATGACGCCGCTTTCCGACGACACCGCGCCATGCACCGCGAGCGCATTGAAGCAGTTGTTGATCGCGATGTTGCCGGCCAGCGCATAAAAGATACGCTCCTGCGCCTCGATCGACAGCACCGATCCCCAGCCCGTCATCGCCTTCGCCCACTCGATCGTGTGCACGCCGATATTGGCGCCGCAATCGATCGCCACCACGCCGTCGCCATGATGCTTGCGGCGCAGCGCGAGCAGGTCGAGCACGAGCCTGACCTCGGTCGGATCGAACGATCCGGTCTGCAGGATCTGGAAGCCGACTCCGTAGCCCTGCCGCTCATCGATCATCCGATAGTCGTTGCGATTGACGATCATGGTGCCGTGATTGGAGGAGGCCAGGACAAAGGCGAGGTTGCGCCCCATGCTCTGCATTGTGTCTCCGGAAAATGTTGAGGCGAACGGCCGATGCGAATCACTGTTACGAGCCTACTGCGACTTCGGCCGGGGAACCACGTGTTCGGGAACCCCGCAAAACCCCGGAACGATTTGTACCGAAATGAGACCACATTCGGGCGCGCCCCACATCCGCCAGGACTTAATCGGCATTTAACGAAAAGTCGCCTTAATGACGGCCCGCCTCTCTGCGATGCAGCGCAACGAAATTTGAGCCGTATCGAGGGGAACAAAGTGGAATCGTCCTGGGCGCGAGTGGATGCGTACGAGTAGCGTTGCGTTAGCGGGGCGTCACCGCAAGAAATCTTCAGGCAAGGCCATCTCCCACACGCTGTCTGGCGGGGCCGCGGTCGCGTGCCTCGTGATCGGCTGCGGCTGGACCGTCTACAGCAACATCATCAACGCCAGCGCCTATCCGACCATCGGCAATGCCGACCATGTCGAGGCCGTCGTCCGCGGGCCGAAGGTCGCCGAGCGATCGAATGTGCAGGTCATTCACGAGACCTTCGCCGCACTGGCGGAGCAGCGCCCCCTCGTCGCCTCGATAACTCAGGATATGTTTAACGAACGGTTTTCGGCCGCTCATGCCGATGCCGTCGCCTCGAATGCCGCGAGCGCGGCCCCCGCTGAGGCGCTTGCGGAAGCGCCGAAGCCCGTCGAGGCGCCGAAGCTTGCCGAAGCGCCGAAGACCAAGGAAGCCGCGCCCGCGCAGCTCGCGCTGAACGTTCCGCCACCCGTGGTGCCCGCTCCGCCGCACACAGCGGAGACGAAGCCTTCGAAGCTGCGCGACATGGCGCAGCGCGCCAAGGCCGCGGTGATGTCGATCGCCACCAACGAGAAGCAATCGATCGTCGAGAAGCTCTGGGGCAAGGAGCCCTCGCACTCGCTGCTGTCCTACGCTTCCGCCGACGCCAGCGCCATCACCGGCAGCATCGGTCGCGAGCAGAACCCGACGATGGGTGGCTCCGCGCCTTACGATCGCGACACCGCGGTCTATGACATCACCGCGCACACCGTGTATCTGCCCGACGGCAGCAAGCTCGAGGCGCATTCCGGCCTCGGCGACAACATGGACGATCCGCGTTCGCAGAAGATCCGCATGCGCGGCGTGACGCCGCCGCACATCTACACCCTGACGCCGCGCGAATCGCTGTTCCACGGCGTGGCCGCGCTGCGGCTCAATCCGATCGGCGGCGAGGACGCGATCTACGGCCGCGATGGCCTGCTCGCGCACACCTTCATGCTGGGCGGGAGCGGCGCTTCCAACGGCTGCGTCTCGTTCCGCGATTACAACGCCTTCCTGAGCGCCTATCGCAACCAGGGCATCCGCAAGCTGGCGGTGGTGGCGCGGGTCGAGTGAGGCGGCGGTCGGCTTGATGGTCGGTCGCTGTGTCGGCGAAGCCACAGCTCGACGTTGCGTCAAAATAATTTGCAAAGTGCACTTGCCAGCGTGGGGCGCTTACCTTATGAGCCCGCTCCTTCGTTGCGGACTTGGGTTCGGGCTCTCTGAGATCCCGACTGGCGCGTACCGGTGTCCGGTGTCGTGTTCCGCCGTGCGAAGACGCAGGATGTAGCTCATGGAGAGCACCGGTCTGAAAAACCGGAAGGTATCGGTTCGATTCCGGTCTCTTGTGACACGAGGATAGCTCAGTAGGTAGAGCAGATGACTGTTAATCATCCTGTCGCGGGTTCGAACTCCCGCTCCAACGCTCCGGTTCAGCCTGAAAAACTGAAACCCTCTGATAGAGGACCGGACGCGCGCTTCAGTCGCAGTCCGGCCGCATCGCCGCAAGGCGTTTCGACCGAAGCTGAGACACTGCAAGACCGGCTTTGCGCCGCGGTGGATACCGCCTGCGCCGATGCCGGGTGGCATCGTTCGATCGCTCGGCACCGCCGGGCGAACGCACGTGTGCGCCCGGCATGACGCAGGCTCAAGCCACGGCCCGCCGCCCTTTCAGGAAGCGTCGTCCGCGTCCTCACATCCTCTGTATTGAAACCCGTCCTCCGGCCGGTGTGCCGGAGGCGAACGTAAGGAGGCGTGCCATGACCTGGCATCTGCTGACGCTGCATGTGACGGTGAAGGACGGCGAGCGCGCCCTCCTGACCCGCGACGGAAAGCTCGAGCGCGTGCTCGCGCCCGGCCGTCATCGCCTGTTCGATCCGCGGCGCGCGCTGGCGGCCGAGGTGCTGCGCGTGGTCCGCGCCGAATTCCCCGCGGACCGCTATGCGGTGCTGAAGGCCGCGCGTCCCGATCTCGCCGCCGAGCTGTTCGAGGCGGTGGAGACGAAGGCGAACGAGATCGCAATCGTCAGCCTCGACGGGCGTCCCGTGCAGCTGATGACGCCCTGGCAGGTCCGCGTCTACTGGAAGGTCGCGACGCGCGTCGATGTCGAGCGCATCGATGTGACGAACGTTCCTCGCGTCGATGCGCGTCATCTCGCGATGATCGAGCGCAACCGTCCGACCGTCCTCACCGAGGCGGTGGTCGAGAACCACGAGGCCGGCCTGCTCTATGTCGAGGGCCGGCTGGTGGAGCGGCTTGCGCCAGGCCGGCACGCGTTCTGGGTCACCAGCCACAAGGTCGAGGTCAAGCGCCTCGACCTGCGTCCCCAGACGGTCGAGATCACGGCGCAGGAGATGCTGACCAAGGATCGCATCGCGCTGCGCGTGACGCTGACGGCGTTCCGCCGGATCGTCGATCCCGAGCGGGTGGTCGCGGCCGTGCCCGACGTGGATGCGTGGCTGTACCGCCTGGTGCAGTTCGCGATCCGCGAAGCGGTTGCGGGCCGCACGCTTGACGAGGTGCTGTCTGCCAAGGCGGTGCTGGACGCGGAGCTTCGGGACTATGTTCGCGCGCGTGTCGCGGACAGCGGTGTCGAGGTGGCCGAGCTCGGCGTGAAGGACGTGATCCTTCCCGGCGAGATCCGCGAGCTCGTCAACAAGGTGGTCGAGGCGGAGCGGGTGGCGAAGGCCAACCTGATCCGCCGGCAGGAGGAGACGGCGGCAACGCGCTCGCTCCTGAACACGGCCAAGCTGATGGAGGAGAACCCTCTGCTGCTGCGGCTCAAGGAACTGGAGTCCCTCGAGCGGCTGGTGGAGAAGGTCGGCCGGATCGACCTCCATGCGGGCGATGGGTCGGGCCTCGATGCCCTGCTCAACAAGCTCGTCCGCCTCAAGCCGGCGGAAACTGCGTGAGAGAAGGGCCGCCCACGGGCGGCCCTTCTAGTGCCGCCGATCCGAAGTCCCTGACTCACTCGCCGTAGAATCGGGTTCAGCGACTTCGGATCGAAAGCGGCACTAGAATCGTAAGATTTGCTGGTGCCCATAACTTTCCGAAGTCCGCGAAAGGACGTCGCGGCTATATCGCGCGGACTTCGGAAAGGGGCACCAGTTATTTCGCCGCGTGGCATTCTCGTGCGGCATGCCGAAGTCCGAAACCCTTCCGCTGTCCGCTCCGTCGCTGTAAGGTCCATCCCAACAACAACGCGGCGCGACAATCGCGCCGCATTCGGGAGGAAGGCATGGCTTTTTACAGGTCGACGGCGGCTGCCGTCGTGATGCTCGGCGCGATGGTTGCGACGCCCGCGCTGGCGCAGAAGAAATACGACACCGGCGCCAGCGACACCGAGATCAAGATCGGCCAGACCATTCCCTTGAGCGGACCGGCGTCGGCCTATGGCAGCATCGGCAAGGTGCAGGCCGCCTATATCCGCATGATCAACGAGGCGGGCGGCGTCAACGGGCGCAAGATCAACCTGATCCAGTACGACGATGCCTACAGCCCGCCGAAGACGGTGGAGCAGGTGCGCAAGCTGGTCGAGAGCGACGAGGTGCTGACCACGTTCCAGATCATCGGCACGCCGCCGAACGCCGCGGTGCAGAAATATCTCAACGACAAGAAGGTGCCGCAGCTGCTCGCCTCGACCGGCGCGACGCGCTTCACCGATCCGAAGAATTTCCCGTGGACCATCGCCTTCAACCCGAACTACCAGTCGGAAGGCCACATCTACGCGAAATATATCCTCGCCAACCATCCCAACGCGAAGATCGCGATCCTCTACCAGAACGACGACCTGGGTAAGGATTACGTCAAGGGGCTGGAGGACGCGCTTGGGGCCAAGGCGAACATGATCGTCGCGAAGGCGTCCTATGAGTTGTCGGACCCCACCGTCAACTCGCAGATGGTGACCTTGAAATCGTCCGGCGCCGATCTGTTCTACAACATCACCACGCCGAAATTCGGCGCGCAGGCGATCAAGAAGGCCGCCGAGCTCGGCTGGAAGCCGGTGCATATCCTCGACATCAACGCGACGCCGGTCGAGCCAGACGCTGGTGCCGGCCGGCCTCGACAACGCCAAGGGCATCATCTCCGTCAACTACGGCAAGGACCCGCTCGACCCGCAATGGGACAATGACGAGGGCATGAAGCGCTACAAGGCGTTCATGGCGAAATGGGCGCCGAACGAGGACGCCAACAGCGGCATCGCGACCTACGGCTACTCGACCGCGGCGCTGCTGATCCAGGTGCTCAAGCAGGCCGGCGACGATCTCACTCGCGCCAACCTGATGAAGCAGGTCACCAACATCAAGGGCTACACCGCCGACCTGGCGCTGCCGGGCATGTCGGTCTCGACCACGCCGGACGACTGGCGCATCAACAAGCAGTTCCAGATGATGAAGTTCGACGGCGCGCGCTGGGTGCTGTTCGGCGACATCATCACCGATGATTACAAGATGAACTAATGGCGAGCGTCGAATGCCGATCACTCGTCATGCTCGGCCTTGGGCCGAGGCGATCCACGTCATTGCGTCAAGCGGCAAGGATGGATCGCTGGATGGCCGGGCAAGTCTCCGGCCATGACGAGATGTGGTTATGGACTTCCGGGCTCGCGACATGCGGCGCCGCCCCGGAATGACGAGATCGGAGGAGTATAGCGAATGCCGCTGCCCAGAGAAGACGTCGACGCCACCACGCCGAAATTCCTGCGCGACAAATACGCCATCGTCGGCGTCGGCGAGACCGCCTACACCCGCGGCTCCGACAAGTCGACGCGGGCGCTGGCGACGATCGCGGTGCGCAACGCCATGCTCGATGCGGGGCTGAAGGCCTCCGAGATCGACGGCATGCTGTCGTATCAATCGAACGACTCGACGTTCTCGCCGTTCATCGCCGGCGACCTCGGCATCCGGCTGAATTTCTACATGGACGTGTTCGGCGGGGGATCGTCGACCGAGGCGCTGGTCGGCATCGCGATCGGCGTGATCGAGGCCGGCATGTGCAAGACGGTGGTGATCTTCCGCTCGATGAACGGCTTCTCGCAGGTGCGGATCGGCGGCACCGGTGCGCGCGCCGCGGCGCCCGTCTCGGGCGACATGCTGCACGGCCGCGCCTATGGCTGGCAGAGCGCGGGGCAGATGTTCGCGCCGACCTTCATGCGCCACATGCACGATTACGGCACCACCGCCGAGCAGGTCGCCCATGTCCGCGTGGCGCACTGCCATCACGCCTCGAACAATCCCAAGGCCTTTTACAAGAAGCGGCTCACGGTGGACGACGTCGTCAACAGCCGCATGATCTGCAAGCCGCTGCATCTGCTCGACTGCTGCGTCGAGACCGACAACGCCAACGCCATCATCGTCACCACGGCCGAGCGGGCGAAGGACCTGAAGCAGCCGCTGGTGCGGATCCGCGGCGTGGTCGGCCGCTGCTCGCAAGCCGCGCGTCGACATGCACTACCAGACCGGGCCGATCTCGACCGTCGCCGGCCACTACGCCAGGGACATCCTCTGGCCGAACTCGGGCGTCGGGCCTGACGACGTCGACCTCACCGGCTCCTACGACGCCTTCACCTTCACCACCATGCTGCAGCTCGAGGACTACGGCTTCTGCAAGAAGGGCGAGGGCGGCCACTACGTCTCCGACGGCACCATCATGCTCGGCGGAAAACGGCCGAACAACACGTCGGGCGGCCATCTCTGCGAGGGCTACACCCACGGCATCGCCATGGTGATCGAGAACGTGCGCCAGCTCCGCCACGATGCCGACGACAGCTGTCCGATCGGGCCCGACGGCAAGCGTCAGCACACCTTCGATCATCGCGAGGGCGGTTGCCGCCAGGTGAAGAACGCCGAGGTCTCGGCCAATCTCGGCTGGGCGATGCCCGGCACGGGATCGGCGATGGTGATGCGGCGCGGGTAAGGGAGAAGCGACAATGATATCCGCGCAATATCTGGGCATGCCGCTCGAGATCAACGATCTCGACCATGAGAACCTCGACTACTTCGCCTTCTGTGCGAAGCACGATTTCCGCCTGCAGCGCTGCGCCGCCTGCAAGCTGTTGCGCTATCCGCCGACCACCGCGTGCCCGTGGTGCTCGGAGCTGAAGTCGGAATGGGTGTCGGTCGAGGGCCAGGGCACCGTGCATTCCTACACCGAGGTGCATCACGCCATTCAGCCGGCGTTCAAGCCGTTCACGCCCTATCTCGTGCTGCTGGTCGAGCTGGACACCCAGAGCGGCAAGCCGACGAAGGAGGAGGGGCTGCGCATGATCGGCAATCTGGTGCGGCCGGACGGCGTGCTGGCGCCCAAGAGCGATGTCGAGAAGGTCGGCATCGGCAGCCGCGTGCGCATGGTGTTCACCGACGTCGCGCCGGGGCTGTCGCTGCCGCAATGGACCATCGATGAAGGTGGTGGCGGGAAGCCGTGGCGGTATGGGGAGTAGGCGAGCGCGGCCGAAAGCTCGCGTAGCCCGGATGAACGAAGCGATATCCGGGTTTGGCCCGTCAACCAGACTGCGCATGTTTTCCCTTGGTATCAAAACTGGCGTCGGTGACATGCGGCGTCGTCCGCGAGGCTTCTTGTACATTCGCAAGGTCTCTATCTCTGTACACAGCCGCTGTCGGGTCTCGGACACGTTCAGATGGAAGTGCCACAAGCGGCGACTAGAACTTTATCATGCCGGTCCTCGTCAGCGTCACCTTGGGCGAGATGATTGGTGCGTGGGTCATGTGCCAAGCCACGTATTGCTCCGCAAATGCCTCCACCGAGGCCATTCCGTCCACGGGAACAACAACATTAAATCCGCGCAATGCGGCCTCGCCGCCAGTATACGTCACGAGGCCCTCCGCCGAGGTGCCGACCAGGATGACAGTCTGGATTCCCTTGTCCTTCAGGATCTGTTCCAGATTCGTCTTGAAAAACTTGTCCACGCCAGACGTCACTGACGGTTCACCGGCAGCCGGGGCAACATCGGGCATGATATCCGCGGCCGTGGTGTTGGGTATTGTGCTGTAGATGACCGCGACCTTCGCCGCACGCGCTTCACCAGCCAGCTTCTTGATCGCGGGAAGCGCAGCCACGCAGCGCGGCCGCTTGGCGCAACTTTGGTTCATCAAGTCGCCCATGATCAGTGCCGTGGTCTTTGGATCAACGGTCACTGCCTTGATCTCGGGCGCAGCGGGCGTCTTCACGTTTGCCCACTCGTCAATGATGTCGGAGGCGACTGCTTTTGAAATCGTGCCGCCCGTCGTAAGCCCAAGCAGCCCGACAACGGTACATATGATAGCGAACCGATCACCCATGGCATGTTCCTCCCATAATGGCGGCGTGCATATTTCTGCTGGCTTCGCTTCAGCCTCCAACAACAACCCTGAATGGCACCAAATATGCCGCAGGCGCGTAATTAAATGTCTGCGTTGGGTCAAAAACAAAAACCCCGGCGTCGCTGCCGGGGTTTCGACTTCGCGTAGGCGCCGGATCAGAAATCCATGCCGCCCATGCCGCCGCCCGGCGGCATGCCGCCGCCGCCGCCGGCGCTCTTCTTCGGCAGCTCGGCGATCATGGCTTCGGTGGTGATCAGGAGAGCCGCGACCGAAAGCCGCATTCTGGATCGCCGCGCGAACCACCTTGGTCGGGTCGATGATGCTCATGTCCCCGCTCGGCTGTAATCGCACCTCGATCATTTGGCGGACAGAACTCGGGCGATGTAGCTTGTCAGCCCTGCGTATTGCGGCCCGCATTGGAATCCTGGGAGGTATAGATGAAGCTGAAAGAGCTGTTTCTCGCCCTTGCGTTCACTGCGACTTTGGTCAACCTCGCCGCGGCGCAGCACGTCTCTGACCCGCGGGTCGCTGACCTCGTGCAGGCCGGCAAGATCAGGGTCGGGATGCACTCGATTATGTACACGAAGGATTCGCGAACGGGTGAGCTGAAGGCTGCTTCGACCGGAATTATTCTTCTCGACATTGCTCGCGCCCTTGGAGCGCAGATTGGGGTTGAGGTCTTGCCGATTGGATATCCAACCATTCCCGAGATGTTGACATGCGTTACTTCCGGCGCGTGTGACATTGGTTTCATGGGACCCGACTTGTCTCGCAGCGGGGTGGACTTCTCGCCTCCCATCCTCCAATTGGACTATACCTTTCTGATACCGGCCGGCTCTCCAATCCAGAGTATTGCTGACGCGGACCGGCCGGACGTTCGCATCGCGGTCGTGCGTGATCACGCTTCGACCTTGACCTTGAGCCGTATCTTCAAGCACGCCCAACTGGTGTACGCGGCAACTCCCGACCCTACTTTCGAACTCCTGCGTACCGGACAGGCGGACGCCTTCGCGTCCATTCGCGCTGTGCTTTTGGCGTATTCCGCGAAGTTCCCCGGCTCGCGGGTATTGGACGACAGCTACGGCGCTAATCTCCTCGGCATGGTGGTGTCGAAGGGTCAGGGCGCGAGACTGGCCTACATCAGCGAATTTATCGAACAGGCGAAGGCCTCGGGATTGGTGCAGCAGTTCATCGAGCGCGCTGGCTTGCCCGGACACCAGGTGGCACCGGCAAAACCATACTGAAAGCGACGAGGGAGAGATTTCCCGCAAACAAAAAGGGCGCGGTTTGCACCGCGCCCTTCGTGTTTCGCTTGTGAGGCTGGACTTAGAAATCCATGCCGCCCATGCCGCCGCCCGGAGGCATGCCGCCGCCGCCGGCGCCGGCGTTCTTCTTCGGCAGCTCGGCGATCATGGCTTCGGTGGTGATCAGGAGAGCCGCGACCGAGGCCGCGTTCTGGATCGCCGCGCGAACCACCTTGGTCGGGTCGATGATGCCCTTGGAGACGAGGTTGCCGTATTCGCCGGTCTGGCTGTCGAAGCCGTAGGCGTACTGGTCCTTCTCCAGGATCTTGCCGACGATGACGGAGCCGTCCTCGCCCGCGTTGATCGCGATCTGGCGGGCCGGCCACGACAGGGCCTTGCGCACGATCTCGACGCCGGTCTTCTGGTCGTCGTTCTGGGTCTTGATGCGCTTGAGCTGCTCGGAGGCACGCAGCAGGGCGACGCCGCCGCCCGGGACGATGCCTTCCTCGACCGCGGCGCGGGTCGCATGCATCGCGTCATCAACGCGATCCTTGCGCTCCTTCACCTCGACCTCGGTCGCGCCGCCGACGCGGATCACCGCGACGCCGCCCGCGAGCTTGGCCAGACGCTCCTGCAGCTTCTCACGGTCGTAGTCCGAGGTGGTCTCCTCGATCTGCGCCTTGATCTGCGACACGCGCGCCTCGATGTCGGCCTTCTTGCCGGCGCCGTTGACGATGGTGGTGTTCTCCTTGTCGATCATCACCTTCTTGGCGCGGCCGAGCATGGAGAGGTTGACGTTCTCGAGCTTGATGCCGAGGTCTTCCGAGATCGCCTGGCCGCCGGTCAGGATCGCGATGTCCTGCAGCATGGCCTTGCGGCGATCGCCGAAGCCCGGCGCCTTGACGGCCGCGACCTTCAGGCCGCCGCGCAGGCGGTTGACGACGAGGGTGGCGAGCGCTTCGCCTTCGACGTCTTCGGCGACGATGACCAGCGGCTTGCCGGTCTGCACCACGGCTTCGAGCAGCGGCAGCAGCTCGTTCAGCGAGGAGAGCTTCTTCTCGTTGATCAGGATGTAGGCGTCTTCCATCTCGACGCGCATCTTGTCGGCGTTGGTGACGAAGTAGGGCGAGATGTAGCCGCGGTCGAACTGCATGCCCTCGACGACGTCGAGCTCGGTCTCGAGCGACTTGGCTTCCTCGACCGTGATCACGCCCTCGTTGCCGACCTTCTTCATGGCGTCGGCGAGGAACTTGCCGATCTCGGCATCGCCGTTGGCGGAAATGGTGCCGACCTGGGCGATCTCCTCGTTCGAGGTGACCTTCTTGGAGTTCTTGACGAGGTCCGCAACCACGGCCTCGACCGCGAGGTCGATACCGCGCTTCAGATCCATCGGGTTCATGCCGGCGGCAACCGACTTGGCGCCCTCGCGGACGATCGCGGCGGCGAGCACGGTCGCGGTGGTGGTGCCGTCGCCGGCCGCGTCAGCGGACTTGGAGGCGACTTCGCGCACCATCTGCGCGCCCATGTTCTCGAACTTGTCCTCGAGCTCGATCTCCTTGGCGACGGTGACGCCGTCCTTGGTGACGCGCGGGTGCGCCGAACGACTTGTCGAGCACGACGTTGCGGCCCTTGGGGCCGAGCGTCACCTTGACGGCGTTGTTGAGGATGTCCACGCCGCGCAGCATGCGGTCGCGGGCATCGACGCCGAATTTGACTTCTTTAGCTGACATAGTTGGTTTCCCTGAGTTTGATCTTGATCCCCTCATCCCTGAGGAGCGGACTTGTCCGCGTCTCGAAGGACGAGGCCGAACTGTCTCACCCTTCGAGACGCCGGCTGCGCCGGCTCCTCAGGGTGAGCGCTGGCGTTGGATTAAGCGGCCTTCTTCTTGGCGGCGGGGACGTCGGTGAGAACGCCCATGATGTCGCTTTCCTTCATGATCAACAGGTCCACGTTGTCGATCTTGACTTCGGTGCCCGACCATTTGCCGAACAGCACGCGGTCGCCGACCTTGATGTCGATCGGGATCAGCTTGCCGGCCTCGTCGCGGCCACCGGGGCCGACGGCGATGACTTCGCCCTGGGAGGGCTTTTCCTTGGCAGTGTCGGGAATGATGATGCCGCCAGCGGTCTTCTCTTCGGCGTCGATGCGCTTGACCACGACGCGGTCGTGAAGCGGACGGAATTTCATGCAGTCCTCCTAAGATATTCTAACTGTTAGAGAGTTTTGGGTTGCTAGCAATCGCCCCAAGCGAGTGCCAGCGGCCTTGAAATAGGCCAGTCTCCGGTGCGGAGACAAGGGCCTTTAGCAGAAAAATTGGCAGTCGCAGTCGCCGCCTGCCAGGAAGTTTAAAAGCATCGTTAACGCTGACGGCGCCCGAAGGCGGCCGCCCGCGGCGGGTTAGCAGTCGCGGTAAGCTGCTGCCAATGCACCATTTTTCAACAATTCATTAACCATTTGGGCTTGTGATGCGTTGGTTGCGTGCGTCACATTTGGTTCATGTGAGCGCATCTCAAGCCGGGGTGGCTCGGCGGCCACCCCTCGCGAATGCGCTCCTTCAATGGAGGACAGCATGACGTCGCGGGTTGGGGTTGTTTCCGAAGACTTCCGGAAACTGGCGCTTGGCTATGGGCTGACCACGGCAGAGATCCTTTACCGGATGCCGGATCATCCCTCGCTGCTGCAGACCTATGTCTGGCAGAACTACGATCTGTTTCCGAGATTTCCGGCGCTGAAGGATTTCCTGAAGTTCTGGGAAGAGAAGCTGGAAGGCCCGCTGTTCAAGGTGACGGTGGCGCATTCCAAGCTGATCAAGCCGGCCGAGCTGCGCGCCGTCGACGGCGTGTTCCGGCTGCATTAGGCGAATTTCGGAATCGTGTTGGTGAGCTCGGCGCTGACGCGCCTTAGCCCACCCTGTGCAATACAATCTGTGCTACTCTCGTCGCAACGACACGAAAGGGAGAGCACCGATGGCCAGCAAGAAGAAGACGCGTGCCGCGACCAAGCGCGCCACGCAGAAAAAATCGCCGCCGCGCAAGACGGTTGCCAAATCAACTGCGCGCAAAAAACTCGCCAGCAAGGGCAGGGCGCCGGCGCTCGCGAAGCGCGCGCGCCCCAAGCAGCAGGTCGCGATGAGCCATCACCGCGAGGAAGACTTCAAAGCCGACGGCCTGCGCACTTACGCAAAATATCGCGACCTCGGCATTGCCGACGCCACCCACGGCCTCGCGCGTGCGCATGTGATCCGCCTCGTCGGTCCCTGCAATCCGGAGGAAGTCTCCAAACTGCATTTCCACGACGTCGAATTCCAGATGGTCTATGTGCTCAAGGGTTGGGTGAAGGCCTGGATGGACGGCGTCGGCGAGACGACCTATCAGCAGAACGCCTGCTGGACCCAGCCGCCGAAAATCCGGCACCTGATCATGGACTATTCCGACGACGTCGAGTTGCTCGAAGTGATCCTGCCGGCCGACTTCAAGACGGTGGAATTGGCGGCCTGAATTGTCATCCCGGACCGGCCGCGCATTGCCGCGGCCGGATTGCCTTAGCGAATTACTCTGCGGTGCATTTCAACCGTAAGTCGCGAGCGATCGATGTGGGATCAACCGGATGGTGCGAAGGACTTGCCGGCTTCGGATGTACCCGCCGAGGCACCATCGTGGTGGACCTCGGTCAGGCAAAGATTTAGCGGCCCGCCGCGCGACTGGTTCGCTCCATCGGGCGGGTTTCGGCGAGACGCACCGCGTTATCTGTGGCAGGCAGCTCAATTCACTTACGAGAATTTCGCGAGCTTTGTCGGAAAGTGCCTCACGGTTCTCGTCGTTCTCGTCGTTCTGATCATCGTCTATCAAGGGCTGACACGGCACGTCACCGTCATCAACACGATCTCGGTTCCGAAGCTGCTCTCGGACCGCGGATATTCGCAGGACGTCGCGGCGCAGCGGTTGAGCGACGCGATGACGAAATTCTCGGCGCCGCTCAAAACCGGGCCGACGTCATCCGACCTGGCGACGTCCGAAGTGGCGCTGCACGCGGACCAGCCGGACATCGTGGTGCCGACGGTCGGAATTTCGCTGGATGCGGTGATGACGTTGCTTCGCTCGCTGCTGCGCAGCACGCGCAGCCAATCCATCGGCGGGGAGATCACCATCGACAACAACAAGCTGTGGCTGCGGCTGCGCCTGGACGGCGAGGAGTTCTACAGAAGCAAGGACGGCGTCGATCCGGAAAGCCCGGATGACATGTTCACGGCCGCCGTTCCCGAGATCATGAGGAAGATTTCGCCATACCTGCTGGCGCAGTCGATGGCCGATCACAGGAAGCTCGACGAGGCTTTCGACCTGTCGAAGTGGATCACGACCAATCTGCCCGAAGACGACGACAACGTCGCGCACGCCTACAATTTGCGCGGCATGATCCTGACACAGCGCAAGGAATATGAGGCGGCGGAGGCCGAGCTGCGCAAGGCGCTGGAGGTGAAGAAACAGTTCGGGCTGCCGCATATCAGCCTGGGAAATATCAGAAAGGCCACCGGTAAACTGCCGGAAGCGATGGCCGAATTCCGCGAGGCGATCTGGATCAATCCCGATGACGGGTGGGCGCATAATTCGCTCGGCATCGCCTTGGGAAATTCCGGCCAGCCGCGGGATGCCCTGCAGGAGTTTCGGGAGGCGGCCCGGATTGCCCCGAAAAGTGAAACCTATCACAACAATATCGGAGCCGCTTTGCACCGCCTGAACGATGACGACGGCGCCGTCGGGGAATATCAGCACGCCATCGATTTGAACGCCAACTATGCGCTTCCCCGCGAGAACCTGGTGGTGGTGTTTAGCACCCGCAAGGATTTCGCCGGGATCGTAGCGCAAGCAAAGCAGGTGATCCGCATCAACCCGAACAACGGGCAGGCACACAGCACCCTCGCCGGCGCGCTTCTCGCGTTGGGACAGAACGAGGATGCGATCAAGGAATATCGCGAGGCCGTGCGGGTCGATCCCAAGAACACCCAGCCGCTCATTCGACTTGCGCAGACGCTGGGCAAATTGGGCAAGCAGGACGACGCCATCGCCGAATTCCAGGCGGTCCTCAAGATCGATCCGAACAACAAGACCGCGCTCGATTATCTGAAGGACCACCCGCCTGCGCAGGACAAGCCGGATACTCCGGACACGGCGTCAAAACCGATGACCGCGGACAAGCCGAACTGAATGGGATGACGCGATTGGCGGTCGCCGCTAACTCAGCACGCCGACGATCGCTCCCATCAAACACGTCGTGATCGTGCCCGAGACGATCGACTTCACGCCGAGCGCGTTGATCTCCTCGCGCCGCTCCGGCGCCATGGTGCCCAGCCCTGCGATCATGATGCCGAGGCTGCCGAAATTGGCGAAGCCGCACATCGCATAGAGCATGATCAGCTTCGAGCGCGGATCGAGCGCGTCCGGCGCCAGCTTGGAGAGATCGACATAGGCGATCAGCTCGTTGAGCACGGTTTTGGTGCCCATCAGGCTGCCCGCCGTGGCCGCCTGCGGCCAGGGCAGGCCCATCAGCCAGCATACCGGCGCCATCGCCAGACCCAGCATCCGCTGCAGCGAGATTGGCGTCCCGCCGAGATCCGGGAGGAGTCCGAGGATCGCATTGAGCAGATGCACCAGCGCCACCAGCACGATCAGCATGGCGATGATGTTGAGCAGCAATTCCAGCCCGGCGGCGGTACCCTTGACGATGGCGTCCATCGTGCCGGACGCCTGCAAACTGACATCGTCGAGCGCGCCGCCGGTGCGGCGCTCCTTCGTTTCCGGCACCATGATCAAGCTGACCAGGATCGCGGCCGGCGCGCCCAGCACGGAGGCGATCACGAAATGCGCGGCGGCGTCGGGGATCAGCGGCGCGAGGATCGTCGCATACAGCACCAGCACGGTGCCGGCGATGCCCGCCATGCCGCCGGTCATCACCAGAAACAATTCGCTGCGCGTCATCTGCGCCAGATACGGCCGCACGAACAGGGGCGCCTCCACCATGCCGAGGAAGATGTTGGCGGCGGTCGAGAGCCCGACCGCGCCGCCGACGCCAAGCGTGCGCTCGAGCAGCCACGCCATGCCGCGTACGATCGGCGGCAGCACGCGCCAGTAAAACAACAGCGTGGTCAGCACGCTCATGACCAGCACGATCGGCAAGGCCTGCAGCGCAAGGATGAAGTCCGAGCCGGGTGTCCTGGGATCGAACGGCAGCGGAGCGCCGCCGAGATAGCCGAACACGAACGACGTGCCGGCGCGGGTAGCGGACGCGATCGCGCCGACCGCGTCGTTGATGGCGCCGAAGGCGCGGCCGACAAAGGGCAGCTTGATCAGAATGACGGCGGTGACCAGCGTCATCGCAAGGCCGATCGCCGCCTGCTTGAGCGAGACCGCGCGGCGGTTCTCGCTCAATGCCCACGCGATCGCGAGCAACGCGATGATGCCGAACGCCGATTGCAGCTGAAGCATCGAGTCCCCCAAAACCCGTGTTCATTATGAGCGTGGCGCGCCGCGAAGCGCAATGCCATGCGCGCAATTATGAGCTACCGTTGACAAGGCCGCTGTGGTCCGCCACCGAAGGCAGATGACTGCGATCACGTCACCCAGCGCGGCCACGCTGCTCAGGCAGCCCTCCATCATATTCTTCCTGCTGTCGCGCTCGCTGTCGCGTTTCTCCAGCCAGATCGGCGCGGTCGCGATCGGCTGGCAGGTCTATGACATGACCGGCCGCGCCTTCGACCTCGGCATGGTCGGGCTGGTGCAGTTTCTTCCCACGGCGTTGCTGGTGTTCGTCGCCGGTCACGCCGCCGATCGGTTCGAGCGCAAGCGTGTGATTCAGGTGTGCCAGGTCGCGGAGGCGCTGACCGCGTTGTTCCTCGCGTGGGGCGCATACGCCGGCTGGCTCACCGAGTTCCACATCTTCATCGCGACCTTCGTGCTGGGCACGGCTGGCGCCTTCGAGAGCCCGGCGACCGCGGCGCTGCTGCCGCTGATTGCTCCCGCGGGAGCTCTGCAACGCGCGACCGCGCTGTCGGCTGGCGCGATCCAGATCGCGACCATCACCGGCCCTGCGCTCGGCGGACTTGCCTACGCGATCTCACCCGGTCTGCCCTATGGCGTCATGCTGGTGTTCTGGCTGCTTGCGATGCTGTTCACCGGCGCGATCCGCGTCCTCGCGCAGGACGCGCCCAAGGAATTGCCGTCCGGCGACGATGTGTTCGCCGGCGTGCGCTTCATCCGTAGCGATCCGGCGATACTCGGCACCATTTCGCTCGACCTCTTCGCGGTGCTGTTCGGCGGTGTCACTGCGCTGCTGCCGATCTACGCGCGCGATATCCTGCAAGCCGGTCCGTTCGGGCTCGGCGTGCTGCGCGCCGCGCCCGCGGTCGGCGCATTGCTCACGACGGTTGTTCTGGCGCGCCACACCATCAGTCGCCGCGTGGGATTGCGCATGTTCCAGGCGGTGATCATCTTCGGCGTTGCGACTGTCGTGTTCGCGCTGTCGCACTGGATGTGGCTGTCGCTGATTGCGCTCGCCGTGCTCGGCGCGGCCGACACGGTCAGCGTGGTGATCCGCTTCTCGCTGGTGCAGCTGCGCACGCCGGATGCGATGCGCGGCCGGGTCGGCGCGGTCAATTTCCTGTTCATCAATGCCTCGAACCAGCTCGGCCAGTTCGAAAGCGGCGTCACCGCCGCGCTGTTCGGCACGGTGCCGGCGGCCGTGCTCGGCGGCGTCGCAACCGTCGCGATTGCGTTGCTCTGGATGCGGCTGTTTCCGACGCTGCGCGACGTCGAGCGGCTGGAATAGCCGTCGGTTCAGCCCCGCCCGACGAACGGCATCTTCGTCGCCATGACAGTCATGAACAGCACGTTGGCGTCGAGCGGCAGGCCGGCCATGTAGGCCACGGCATCGCCGACCGCCTTCGCATCCATGCGCGGCTCCTGCCTCATCGAGCCGTCGGGCTGCATCACGCCGGGCCCGGCGACCATGCGGTCGGTCATCGGGGTGGCGGCATTGCCGATATCGACCTGGCCGACCGCGATATCGTATTTGCGGCCGTCGAGATTGCTCGACTTGGTCAGGCCCGTGATGGCGTGCTTGGTCGAGGTATAGGCCGTCGAGTAGGGCCGCGGCGCATGCGCCGAGATCGAGCCGTTGTTGATGATGCGGCCGCCGCGCGGGGTCTGGTCCTTCATGATGCGAAACGCATGCTGGGTGCACAGGAACGGGGCGGTGAGGTTGGTGTTCACCACCGCCTGCCATTGCTCCAGCGGCAGGTCCTCGAAATTCACGGGAGGCGCGCCCATGCCGGCATTGTTGAAGAGCACGTCGAGCCGGCCGTAGGTGTCCTTGACCTTCTGGAACAGCGCCGCGATCGACTCCGGCTTGCTCACGTCGGCGACGACAGGCAGGCTCTTGCCGATATTGTCGCCGAGCTTCTGCGTCTCTTCCAGCATCTCCTTGCGGCGGCCGGCGAGCACCACGGTGAAGCCGGCATTCATCAGCGCCAGCGACGCCGCGCGCCCGACACCGGTGCCCGCGCCGGTCACCACTGCGATCTTGTTGGTTGCCTCAGCCATCGTTTCCTCGCCTTGTTGTTGGTTAGCGTTTTGCTTCCGATTCCGCCTTGTAAGGCGGCCGCGGAATATTCTGGTGCGCCGCGCGCAGCGCCGCCGACCAGCGCGAGCGCAGGTCGTGGAAATAGGGCTCGCCGGCCTCGATGCGATGATTGAGATCGGCGTCGCAGGTGTCGGTGCGCACCACCAGCACGTCGATGGGAAGTCCGACGCCGAGATTGGAGCGCATGGTCGAGTTCATCGAGATCAGCCCGGTCTTCAGCGCGTCGTAGAGTTCGACCTCGTAATGCATGGCGCGATCGAGCACCGGCTTGCCGTATTTGTGCTCGCCGATCTGCAAGTAAGGCGTATCGATGGTGCATTCGATGAAGTTGCCGGCGGTGTAGACCATGAACAGCCGCATCTTCGAGCCCTTGATCTGGCCGCCGAACAGGAACGACACGTCGAAGCTGACGTCCTCGGACTTCAGCGCGGGACCTTCGGTGATGTGCACCTGCCGGATCGCACGGCCGATGCGCTGCGCCGCCTGGAACATGGTCGGGGCATTCATCAGCGTCTCGAGCTCGCCGGTGGTGGGGTCCTCGGTGCCCTCGGTCAGCGTCGAGAGCACCGACTGGCTGATGGCGAGATTGCCGGCGGTCGCGATCGCCATGATCCGCTCGCCGGGCTTGTTGAAGACGTGAAGCTTGCGGAAGGTCGAGATGTTGTCGAGACCGGCATTGGTCCGCGTGTCGGCGATCATGACCAGGCCTTCTCGCACCAATATGCCGCAACAATAGGTCATTTCCGCTTCCCCCGCGCTAGTCCACCGCGCGCGCGAAATGTGTAGCCAATTTCGGCCACCGCTCCAACCCCAATTCCCCGGTGGCGAGGTAGGCCGCGATGCGTAAGATGGACGGAGGAATGGGGTTGTGGGCATGAAAAAGCTGGTCATGGCTGGTCCTGGTCGGGGCCGCGCAGATTCTCGGGTCGCCCTGCGCGCTCGCCGGTCCCTGGGAAGAGGGCATGGCCGCCTACAACCGCGGCGACTACGTGCCCGCCATGGCGCTGTTCCGGCCGCTGGCGCGACAGGGCAACGCCAGGGCGCAAGGCCTGATCGGCGCGATGTATCGCAAGGGGCAGGGCGTGGCAAAGAGCTCGGCGCATGGCTTCATGTGGCTCAGCATCGCGGCTGCCCGCGGCGATGCGGTGGCGCGGACGGAAATGACCGAGATGTCGCGCACCATGAGCGCGGCGGAACTGGCGCAGGCGCGCGAGATGATGCAGGCCTGCGAAGTCCTCCGACTATCGCAATTGCGAGTATTGATTAAATCCGCTCATGGTGGGATCGCTGCAAGCTACCGTGCCAACATAAGCCTCATGTCGAGACGGCCAAGGCCATGCGGACCAGCGGGCTGGAGGCGAACTGCGTGCCGGGTGGATTGTTTGCCTATGCCTCTCGCTGCTCTCGGTGGCGCCCGCGGCGGCCCAGAAGAGAGGCGGCACGCTCCGCCTCTATCACAACGACCTGCCGCCCTCGACCTCGCTGCACGAGGAGTTGACGATCGCCTCGGTGACGCCATTTGCGGCGATCTTCAACAACCTGGTCGTGTTCGATCCCGCCAAGCCGCATGAGAGCCTGGACACCGTCATCCCCGATCTCGCCGAAAGCTGGTCCTGGGACTCCACCAACACCCGACTGACTTTCAAGCTGAAGCAGGGCGTGAAATGGCACGACGGCCAGCCGTTCACCGCGAAGGACGTGCAATGCACCTGGCGGATGCTGATCGGCAAGAGCGATACCTCCGACTTCAAGCGCAACCCGCGCAAGGTCTGGTACTCCAAGCTGCAGGACGTCTCCGTCAACGGCGACTATGAGGCGACCTTCGAGCTCAGCGAGCCGCAGCCGAGCCTGCCGGTGCTGCTCGCCAGCGCCTTCTCACCGGTCTATCCCTGCCACGTGCCGCAGCAGGCGATGCGCACCAAGCCGGTCGGCACCGGGCCGTTCAAGCTGGTCGACTTCCAGCGTGGCGCCTCGATCCGGCTGGTGCGCAATCCAGATTACTTCAAGAAGGATCGCCCGTATCTCGACGAGATCACCTTCCGCGTGATCGACAGCCGCGCCACGCGGATGCTGGCGTTCTCCACCGGCGAATTCGACATCACCTTTCCCTCCGATGTCAGCGTGCCCTTGCTGAAAGATATCAAGGAGCGGGCGCCGAACGCGATCTGCGAGATGACGACCACGGGTACGCTGATCAACCTCATGGTCAACCGCGTCAATCCGCCGTTCGACAATCCCGAGATTCGCAAGGCGATGTCGCTGGCGCTCGACCGCAAGCCGTTCAACACCATCCTGATGGAAGGGCATGGGCGGCTCGGCGGTGCCATGCTGCCGAAGCCGGTTGGCGAATGGGGCATGCCGGAAGAGATGTTGGCGTCGCTGACCGGCTACGGTGCCGACACCGAGAAGAATTTGAAAGACGCGCAGGCGATCATGGAGAAGCTCGGCTATGGCGACGCCAGGCCGCTGCCGATCAAGATCCAGACGCGCAACCTTCCGACCTATCGCGATCCCGCGGTGATCGTCTCCGACCAGCTCAAGAAGATCCACATCGTCAGCGAGCTCGACATTCTCGACACGCCGCGCTGGTATTCCAAACTCTCGCGCAAGGAGTACACGATCGGGCTCAACGTGACCGGCGTGTCGGTGGACGATCCCGACGGCAATATCGTCGAGAATTATTCCTGCAATTCCGAGCGCAACTATACGCAATACTGCAATGCCGAGGTGGACCGGCTGCTATCAGCGCAGTCGCGCGAGCTCGACCGCGACAAGCGCAGGCACCTGGTCTGGGAGATCGAGCGCATCCTGGTCGAGGACGCCGCGCGGCCGGTGATCCTGCATTCGTCCGCCGGCAATTGCTGGCAGCCCTATGTGAAGGGGCTATCACCCGCACGACAACAGCCAGTACAACAATCTGCGCTGGGAGGACGTGTGGCTGGACAGGTGACAGACCCTCATCGTGAGGAGGCGCCAACGGGTCCGCGCAAAGCGCGGCCCGATGATAAACTCCGCGCCGTCTCGAACCATGAGGCCCGGGCCTCTTCCTTCGAGACGCGGCTGCGCCGCTCTCAGGATGAGGGATTGCGCCCTACAACTGGCTCTGCCACTGGCCGGGACGGCCCGCCTCGACCGTGACCGCGACCGTCAGCGTCTCCATGCCGCCGCCATAGCGCGTGCCGCGCACCGGCGCGGCGCCGAGATAATCCAGCCCGATCGCGACGCGGGCATGCGCATCCGTGGTGCAGATGCAATTTGCCGGATCGAAGCCGATCCAGCCGAGATTGGGCACGCAGGCTTCCGCCCAGGCGTGACCGGCCTGCTGATTGACCATGCCGTCGGCGCGCAGGAAATGCCCCGAGACGAAACGCGCCGGCACGCCGGCGGTGCGCGCGCAGGCAATAAAGATGTGCGCATAGTCCTGGCACACGCCGCGCCGCAAACCAAAGGCCTCGATCGCCGAGGTGCCGCTGTTGGTGGGGTCCTCGTCGAAGGTCATGTGCTCGCTGATCTGCATCATCAGCGTATGCAAAAAGCCGAGCGCGTCCTCGTCGGCTTCCGCACGCAACGAACGCGCGAAGCTCGCCATCGCCGGGTTGACTTCGGTCAGCTGCGTGGAGCGCAGGAACAGGCTCGGCGGAAAGCGCTCGTCGGTGCCGCGCAGGATGCCGCCGGTGTCGTGGGTCTCGATCAGCCCGCCGACGGTGATGTTGAGATCGGAGATCGTGCCATGCGTCATCACATGGGTGACGTTGCCGAAGGCGTCCTCGCGCATCTCGAGCCGCGAGTCCGCGGAGACGTCGATCTGCCATTCCGCGACATACTGGCCGTCATGGCTGCCGGGCGTCATTCGCAGGATCTGGATCACGCCCGTGGCCGCCGGCTCGTAGCGGTAGGTGGTGGAATGGGAAATTCGCAGGCGCATGGTTGGTGGTCCGATAGTAGCGCGAGACGCTTCAGATCAAATACTGCCTGGTGATGATTTCGCCGAGCCGCGAATTATCCGCGATGAACTCCTGGATGAATTCGTGCACACCGTGCTGGAAGATGTCGTTCATATTGGAGTGTTCGAGCCGGTTGCGGATGCCGCGGGCGTGGCGTTGCGCCGGACCCTGGCGGCCATAGGCGACGCCGATCTGGTCGAGGTTGCGCGCGAGTTGGCCATAGCAGCTCGCAAGCGAGCGCGGCAGCAAGTCGTTGAGGATGAGCAAGTCGGCGATCAGCCAGGGCTTCAGCGTCTCGCGATAGACCCAGTGATAGGCGGTCAGCGCCGACACCGAGCGCAGGATCGAGGTCCACTGGTAGAAGTCGAGCGGGCCGCCGACATGCTCCTCTTCCGGCAGCAGCACGTGATATTTGACGTCGAGAATGCGCGCGGTGTTGTCGGCGCGCTCGAGATGCAGCCCGAGCCGCGAGAACCAGTAGGCGTCGTTGCGCAGCATGGTGCGGTAGGCGGAGCCGTCGAAGCGCAGCGAAGTTTCCTGCACGAGACGCAGGAAACGCGCCAACTCCTCGCGGGTCGACGTGCCCTTGCTCCAGACCTCCTGCAGCTCGATCCACGCGCCGTTGATGGTGTCCCACATCTCGCTGGTCAGCGCGGTTCGTACCGAGCGGGAGTTGAGGCGGGCGGCCTCGATGCAGTTCCGGATCGAGGACGGATTTTCCGGCGCAAAGGAAAGATATTCGACGACGTTGGTCTCGTTGGCATCGTTGTATTTCTGGTAGAAGCCGTAGCTGACGCCGGCGGTCAGCAGCGCGGATTCCCATTCATTGGTCTTGCCGATATAGGCGGCGGGCAGCGCCGTGACGCGCAAGGTCGCATCGATGGTGCGCGCGATGTATTCGGCGCGTTCGACATAGCGGGCCAGCCAGTAAAGGTTTTCGGCGGTTCGCGACAGCATCGGGCTTTATCCAAGCGTTCGCTGCAAACCTCCCCCTGAAAGGGGGAGGTCGACGCGAAGCGTCGGGAGGGGGTCCTCTTCGCTCACTGCAATTGACCCCCTGCCTAACCCTCCCCCTTGCAGGGGGAGGGGACGCCACCGTCCTTCAATTGCGCGATCGAACAACATCACGACAGATCTCACTCATCCAATATCCACGTGTCCTTGGTGCCGCCGCCCTGGCTCGAGTTGACCACCAGCGAGCCTTCCTTCAGCGCGACGCGGGTCAGCCCGCCCGGCACGATGGTGGTGCGCTTGCTGCCGGTCAGCACGAACGGCCGCAAATCGACATGGCGTGGCGCAAGGCCGGCCGCAGTGCAGGTCGGACAGGTCGACAGCGCCAAGGTCGGCTGGGCGATGAAACCTTCCGGCTCGCGCTTGAGCTTGTCGCGGAAGGCCTCGATGGTCGCTTTCGTCGAAGCAGGTCCAATCAGCATGCCGTAGCCACCGGAGCCGTGCACTTCCTTCACGACCAGCTCGGCCAGATTGTCCAGCACGTAAGACAGGTCCTTCGGCTCGCGGCAGCGCCAGGTCGGCACGTTCTTCAGGATCGGCTCTTCCGACAGATAGAACTTCACGATGTCGGGCATGTAGGAATAGATCGCCTTGTCGTCGGCAATGCCGGTGCCGACCGCATTGGCCAGCGTGATATTGCCGGCGGCATAGGCCGACATCAGTCCGGGCACGCCGAGCGCGGAGTCGGGCCGGAAGGTGAGGGGATCGATGAAGTCGTCGTCGACCCGGCGATAGATCACGTCGACGCGCTTCAGGCCTTCGGTGGTGCGCATGAAGACTTCGTCGTTCTTGATGATGAGGTCGCGGCCTTCGACCAGCTCGATGCCGAGCTTGTCGGCGAGGAAGGAATGCTCGTAATAGGCGGAGTTGTAGACGCCCGGCGTCATCAGCGCGACCGTCGGCTCCGACGAGGCGCTCGACGGCGCCACCGATCGGAGCGCGGACAGCAGTTCGTCCGGATAGCGCTCGACCGGCGCGATGCGATGCCGCGCGAACAGATCCGGAAACAGCCGCATCATGATCTCGCGGTTTTCCAGCATGTAGGACACGCCAGATGGCGTGCGCGCGTTGTCCTCCAGCACGATGAAATTCTCGGCGTCGACCCGGACGATGTCGATGCCTGCGATGTGGACATAGACGTCGTGCGGCACGTCCTGGCCGTTCATCTCGGGGCGGAATACCGGGTTCTGAAAGATCAAATCGTCGGGCACGATCTCGGCGCGAAGGATGTCGCGGCCGTGATAGATGTCGCGCAGGAACATGTTGAGCGCGCGCACGCGCTGGCGCAGTCCCTTTTCCAGCAGCGTCCATTCCTTCGCCGACAGGATGCGCGGGATGACGTCGAAGGGGATCAGCCGCTCCTGGGCCTCGGCGTCGCCATAGACCGCGAAGGTGATGCCGATCCGGCGGAACAGCAGCTCGGCTTCCTGACGGCGATATTCCAGCGCGTCCGGCGGCGTCTCCTTCAGCCAGCGGGAGAGTTCATGGTAAGCCGGGCGGAGGTCGCCCCCGGGACCATTCATCTCATCGAACGCAACCGCCATCGAACCCCCTCAACGCCGCGCACAACAGTGCATGACTTGCCGGGGTGGTAGCAAGGCCCGGGCCAGCGCGATATGCATGGGGTGAAGGGCATTTGGCGCGACCTTTCGCGTCACTTGCCCGAAAAAACGGCGAACCGGTGGCTAAATCGGCGGCAAAATCCCGTGACATCAAGGACTTGCCCCGGCATTCTTGAACCAGCGGTAAGGTGGAAGGTTGAAGTCATGAGCGAGATCGTCACGGCCGGGATATTGGTGATCGGCGACGAGATCCTGTCCGGGCGGACCAAGGACAAGAACATCGGCTTCATCGCCGAATACCTCACCAATATCGGCATCGACCTCAAGGAAGTGCGCGTCGTCGCCGACGAGGAGGCGGACATCATCGCCGCACTCGACGCGCTGCGGAAACGCTACACCTACGTATTTACCACCGGCGGCATCGGGCCGACCCATGACGACATCACCGCCGACAGCGTGGCCAAGGCGTTCGGCGTCGGCATCGACCATCACCCCGAGGTGGTCGCCCGCTTCAAGGAGCGCTGGAACGGGCAGGACCTGAATGAAGCGCGGCTGCGCATGGCGCGCATTCCCGACGGCGCCGAGCTGATCCAGAGCGCGACGATTCTGGCGCCGGGGTTCAAGCTCGGCAATGTCGTCGTGA
Source organism: uncultured Alphaproteobacteria bacterium (assembly GCA_963696845.1). Classification (GTDB taxonomy): domain Bacteria; phylum Pseudomonadota; class Alphaproteobacteria; order Rhizobiales; family Xanthobacteraceae; genus Bradyrhizobium. The sequence goes on along the minus strand of CAVOLR010000018.1, from coordinate 27,077 downwards.
TGGCCGGCATCCCCAGCATCATGCAGGCGATGATGGATATCATCGCGCCCAAGCTGAAGTCCGGCGTCAAGATGCTGTCGGACAGCGTGCGCGCCAACTCCCGCGAGGGCGATATCGGCGGACCGCTGCGGGAGATCGCCAACGCCCATCCCGACACCATGATCGGCAGCTATCCGTTCATGGACGAGAACGGCAAGCCCAACACCAATCTCGTGGTGCGCTCGCGCGATCCGGACAAGCTCAGCGCGGCGATGAATGCGGTGAAGGAGATGCTGACGTCGCTCAAGATCGCACAATAGCGTCGGTTTCGATGATGACGACGAGGCCCGTCACACCGCGCGATCTCGATCTGATCTGCCGGCATCGCGAGGACATGTTTCGGGCATCGAACGCACCTGGCCGAACTGAGGATGTCCTCAAGGCCATGAGTGCGGCTTTTAGAATTTGGCTGCAACCGCATCTGGATGACGGAAGTTACTTCGGCTTCATCGTCGAGGACGCCGGCGCGCCGGTGGCAGGTATCGGATTGATGGTGATCGATTGGCCGCCGCATCCGTCGCATCCCAGCGAGGATAAGCGTGGCTATGTGCTCAATCTTTTCGTCGAGCCATTGTATCGGCAGCGGGGACTGGGGAATATGCTGATGGAACTAGGAGAGGCCGAGTTCCGCAAGCGTGGTGTGTCCTGGGGCGTGCTCCACGCCACGCGCATGGGCAAGCCGCTCTACGAACGGATGGGATGGGCAGGGACGAGCGAGATGGCAAAGCCCTTGAGGCGCTGACCGCTAGGCCGAAAGACAAGCAGGAGAGACCATAGTGGCGTGAGGACGTGATGCCCGAACTGAGTGCCCAGGAGCGGGCCGGCAAGGCGTTTCCGGTGTCATGGGACCAATTTCACCGGGATTGCCGGGCGCTGACCTGGCGGCTCAACGAGGTTGGGCCATTCCATGCCGTGATCGCGATCACGCGCGGCGGCCTGGTGCCGGCGGCGATCGTGGCGCGCGAACTCGGCGTGCGCGTGATCGATACCGTCTGCATCGCGAGCTACGATCACACCAAGCAGGGCGACCTGCAGGTGCTTGAAGGGCGATTTCGGCCGAGACCGCAAAGCTCGGCGGCGGCACCGGCAAGGGACTGCTGATCGTCGACGACCTCGTCGACACCGGCAAGACCGGACGGCTGGTGCGCGAGCTGATGCCGGATGCGCATTTCGCCTCGGTCTACGCCAAGCCGTTAGGGACGGCCGCTGGTCGACACCTTCATCACCGAGGTATCGCAGGACACCTGGATCCATTTTCCCTGGGACACCGCGCTGTCGTACCAGCCGCCGATCCGGGATGGGGCGGCGGTGATGAGCACTCGTCATTGGCGAGCGAAGCGACGAAGCAATCCACTATCCGCGACAGGGATAGTATGGATTGCTTCGTCGCTTCGCTCCTCGCAATGACGAGGGATCGTTCGATGCCCCTGCAAAACCGCGTCATGCCGACAGGCGAGATCGTCGCCACGCCAGAGCGCGGCATGTTCACCGGCAATCGCGGCATCATCCACGATCCCGCGACGAAAACGCTGCTGCGCAAGCGCTGGTCGTGCCCGGCCTGGCTGATCTGCGTGCTGGAATTCCGCGGCCGCCGGCGCAAGGTGATGGGCGGACGAAGCTGGACCGAGCTGTTCTTTCTCGATGAAGCGACCGCGTTCGCTGCCGGGCATCGCCCCTGCTTCTATTGCCGCCGTGACGATGCCAACCGGTTTCGCGCTGCATGGGAGAAGGGCAATCGCGTGAAGGATTTGCACGCGCCCGAGATCGACGCGGTGCTGCATCGCGAGCGGCTGGCCAGCGGCAAGAAGCTGCATCGGCTGCCGATGCCGATCGCAAGATTGCCCGATGGCGCGATGGTGCAGGCCGGCGGCGACAGTTTCCTGATCGTGCAGGGCAGGGCGCTGAAATGGTCGCCGGCGGGTTACAGCCGCGCAACGCGCTTGCCTGAAGATGCGATGCTGCTGACGCCGCCGTCGACCGTGCGCGCGTTCGCGGCCGGCTATCGGCCGGTGCTGCATCCGAGTGCACAACATTTGTCGCCCGCATGAGCGCAGCGATATGCGGGTTGACCCGGGTGTCGCTTCGCTCACCCGGGCTACGATTACTTCAACGGCCGGCCGTCTTCGTCGACGCTGCTGCGGGAGTCGCGCAAGGTCCATTCCTTGATGACCTGCCGGCATTTTGCCAGCGCGGGATCGTCCTGCGCCGTGCCCGGCTGCTGCGACTGCGCCACCATGGCCCGGCAGGCGTTGAGCTGATCGCGCTCGCCGGCCTGCGCTGCGCCGACGGTCAACAACGCGAGCGCGGCGGCGCCTGACGCAACGCGCAGCATCATCCCAGCCGCTGCCGCGCCAGTTTCGCGCCGGCGCCGAGCGCGGCGAGCTTGGCCTCCGCGATGTCGCGCCGCATCGGCGCCATGCCGCAATTGGTGGTCGCCACGATGTTGCTCTTCGGCACGAATTTCGCCACCGCCTCGATCGTCGCCACCACATCCTCGGCGGTCTCGACCTGATCGCTCGCGACATCGATCACGCCGGCCTGCACCACCTTGCCCTTGAGCAGGCCGAGCAGCTCCAGCGGCACCTTGGAATTGCGGCATTCGATCGCGACCTGCTGGATCGAGCTCTTGTCGATCGAGGGGAAGGTCTCCTCATATTGCCGCCACTGGCCGCCCAGCGTCTGCTTCCAGTCGGTGTTGGCCTTGATGCCGTAGCCGTAGCAGATGTGCACGGCGGTGGTGCAGGTCAGCCCTTCGGCGGCCTTCTCCAGCGCTCTTGATGCCCCAGTCGCGCACCTCGTCCATGTAGACGTTGAAGGCGGGCTCGTCGAACTGGATCACGTCGACGCCGTCGGCCTGCAACGCCTTGGCTTCCTGGTTGAGCAGGTCGGCAAAGGCGAACGCCATCTTGACCCGGTCGCCGTAATAGCGATCCGCGATGGTGTCGATGATGGTCATCGGACCGGGCATGGTGAACTTCAGCTTGTTCTTCGTATGCGTGCGCGCGACGCGCGCTTCGTCGGCATGGACGCGGCCCTTCAGCGCGAGCGGCGCCACCACCTGCGGCACCATCGCCTTGTAGCGATCCTTGCGGATGCCCATTTCGACCTTGTGGGCGAAATCGATGCCCTCGATATTCTCCAGAAATCCGTGCACGAAATGCTGGCGCGCCATCTCGCCCTCGGTGACGATGTCGACGCCGGCATCCTCCTGCAACTTCACCGCCAGCATGGTGGCGTCGCGCTTGGCGCGCGCCAGTTCCTCGCCCTTGGCCTTCCAGGGCGCCCACAGCATGTTCGGCTCGGCCAGCCATTCCGGCTTCGGCAGCGAGCCCGCAATCGTGGTTGGAAACAGCATGGCAGGCCCTCCCTTGGGATGTTCTGATTGAGCGCCTGTCTGCCATGTCTTATGCTGGAGGTACAGGACAACAAAAGTCTGCCGTCGCCTCGTCATTCCGGGGCGCCGCGAAGCGGCGAGCCCGGAATCCATACTCCCGATGGTGGTTATGGATTCCGGGCCTGCGTGCTACGCACGCATCCCGGAATGACGATGTCAAAGGAAACGCCCCCATGATCGAGTTCTTCTTCGACTGCTCCAGCCCCTGGACCTATCTCGCCTTCCACAACATCCAGCCGCTGGCGAAAGAGTTCGGCGAGGAGATCGTGTGGCGGCCGATCCTGGTCGGCGGCATCTTCAATTCAATCAACCCGAGCGTCTATGCCGGCCGTGAAAATCCGGTGCCGGCGAAGCTCGCCTACCAGAAAAAGGACATGGCGGACTGGGCGCGCTCGGCGGGCCTCGCCATCAAGATGCGGCCGACGGTGTTTCCGGTGAACAGCGTGAAGGCGATGCGCGGCTGCATTGTCCTCGGCAAGGAGATGTTGCCGTTCGCGCGCGCCGTGTTCGAAATCTACTGGGGCGAGGATCAGGACATCTCGCAGGATGCGGTGCTGACCGAAGTCTGCAAGCGTGTCGGCGTCGATGCGCAAAAGCTGTTTGCCGGCATCGCGCAGCAATCGATCAAGGACCAGCTCAAGGCCAACACCGATGAAGTGATGGCGCGCGGCGGCTTCGGTTCGCCCACCATCTTCATCGACAAGACCGACATGTATTTCGGCAATGACCGCCTGCCGCTGGTGCGCGAGGCGTTGGCGCGCCGCAAGGAGCGTGCCGCTTAAATGCCGAAAGCTGTTGTCTGTCGCGAGCTCGGGCCGCCGAGCCGGCTGCGGCTGGAAACGTTTGCCTCGAAGCCGCTGGTGCCGGGCAGGTGCGCGTCGCCATACGCGCGGCCGGGATCAACTTTCCGGATATCCTGATGGCGGCCGGCGAATATCAGCTCAAGCCGGAGCTGCCGTTCACGCCGGGCATGGAATCCGCCGGCGACGTCGTCGAGGTGAACGGCGCACAAGGCGTCGCGGTCGGCGATCGCGTGATCGTCAAGCTGCGCCATGGCGGCTATGCCGACGAGGTCGTGGTGGCGCCGTCGCAGCTGACGCCGCTGCCGTCGACCTTCGACTACGCGGAAGGCGCGACCTTTCTCGCCGCGCACGGCACCGCCTATCACGGCCTGATCGATCGCGGGCAATTGCAGCCGGGCGAAGTGCTGCTGGTGCATGGCGCCGGCGGCGGCGTCGGTCTCGCCGCGGTAGAGATCGGCAAGCTGCTCGGCGCCACCGTGATCGCGGCGGCCTCATCGGAGGAAAAGCTCGCGGTCGCCAAGGCGCGTGGCGCCGATCATCTCGTGCTCTATTCGCGCGAGCCGTTTCGCGACGCGGTGAAGCGCATCACCGACGGCCGCGGCGCCGACGTGGTCTACGATCCCGTCGGCGGACAAATTTTCGAGGACAGCGTGCGCTGCATCGCCTGGGGTGCGCGGCTGCTTGTGATCGGCTTCACCGGCGGCATTGGACTTGCGCGCACCAATCTTCTGCTGATCAAGGGCGCGAGCGTGCTCGGCGTGCGTGCCGGCGAGGCCGTGCGCAGGAATCCCGCGCTCGGCGAGGCCAGGCTGAAGGCGCTGCTCGCATGGGCGGAGCAGGGCAAGATCCGGCCCAACGTCTCGCACCGCCTGCCGCTGGAGGATTACGCCAAGGCGATGCAGCTGCTGATCGACCGCAAGGCGATCGGCCGCGTGGCGTTGATGATGTGGTAAGGCGTAGAGCGAGTAGGCCGACTTGTGCAGCCCATTCGTTGATCGCTGCGATCACTTATATTCCCTTTCCGTCCACCACGGAAAATAATCCGGCATGTCGCTCGACACCTTGTCCTTGAACTGCGCCGGGCGCTTTTCCAGGAACGACACCACGCCTTCCTTCACGTCGTCGGAGCGGCCGCGGGCATAGATGCCGCGGCTGTCGACCTTGTGCGCTTCCATCGGATCGTCGGCGCCGAGCATGCGCCACATCATCTGCCGGATCAGCGCCACCGACACCGGCGCGGTCTTTGACTGCGATCTCCTTCGCCAGCGCCCGTGCGGTCGGCAGCAAATCGTCCGGCGGCACCACCTTGCTGACGAGCCGGCCGGCGAGCGCCTCCTGCGCCGAAAACACGCGGCCGGTGTAGCACCATTCCAGCGCCTGCTGGATGCCGACGAGGCGCGGCAGGAACCAGCTCGAAGCGGCCTCCGGCACGATGCCGCGCTGGGAGAACACGAAGCCGAAGCGCGCGGCTTCGCTCGGCGATGCGGATGTCCATCGCGAGCTGCATGGTGACGCCGATGCCGACCGCCGGGCCGTTCACCGCCGCGATCACCGGCTTCAGGCATTTGAAGATGCGCAAGCGTCAGCTGGCCGCCGCCGTCGCGCACCTGCGGGTCGCTGTAATCGACCTTGCCGTCGGCTGCGCGCTTGACCGGCCCGCGCCGCGCGTCGCGGTCGAAGGTGTTGGCGCCCGAGGAGAGATCGGCGCCGGCGCAGAAGCCGCGGCCCGCGCCGGTGACGATGATGGCGCGAACGTTGTCGTCGGCATCGGCCTTGTCGAAGGCGTCGATCATCTCGGTCATCATCTGGCCGGTGAAGGCGTTGAGCTTGTCGGGCCGGTTCAGGGTGATGGTGAGGATTTGCTCCGCCACCTCGTATGTGATGGTCTCGTAGGACATGGGGGTTTCCTCTGTTCTCGTCATTCCGGGGCGCGAGCGAAGGCGACGAGCCCGGAATCTCGTACTCACAGTGGTGGGCTACGAGATTCCGGGCTCGTCGCTGCGCGACGCGTCCCGGAATGACGATGCGAGTCACTTCTTCGGCGGGCTCGGCCACGGCTGCTGCGGGCCGCGCAGGCCCTCGAACGCCTTGGCCATCGCGAGCACGCCGAGATCGTCGAAGCGGCGGCCGACGATCTGCACGCCGATCGGAAAACCCTTGGCGTCGTAGCCGCCGTTGACCGACACCGCCGGATTCTCCGCCATGTTCCACGTCACGGTGTAGCAGATGTGCTCGAACGGCTTGTCGGGATCGTTGAGCGGCGAGGCGAGTTCGGCGTCGAACTTGACCACCGGCGACACCGGCGAGATCACATAGTCGAGCTCGCCGAACAGTTTCGCGGCGGCGGCGCGGATCGCCATGGTCATGTTGAAGCCGCGCACCGCGTCGGCGCCGGAAAGCTTCGCGCCGCGCTCGGCCCATCGATAGATGTAGGGCAGGGTCTTGCGGCGCTCGCTCTCGGGCAGCATCGACAAGTCGTTCCACATCCGCGCGCGCCAGAAATTGTCGAGCCCGTCGAGCATCTCGCGGGTGAGGATGCTGTCGACCTCGGTGACGACAGCGCCCGCGGCCTCGAACGCCTTGGCCGCCTTGATCACGACCTCGCGCACCGGTTTCTCCAGCGCCTGTCCGACGCCGAGATCGAGCATCAGGCCGAGCCGCAGCTTGCGCGGCGATTTCTCCAGCGCCTTCCAGTTGATGTCATGTGGCGGCAGGCTCATGCCGTCGCGGCGGTCGGGCTTCGAGATCACGCTCATCATCAGCGCGGCGTCGTCGACCGTGCGCGTCATCGGTCCCGCGACGCGGCCGACATAGGGCGGATCGATCGGCACGCGTCCAAGGCTCGGCTTCAGCGCGACGAGGCCGCACCAGCAGGCCGGCAGGCGCACCGAGCCGCCGATATCGGTGCCGAGATGCAGCGGACCGTAACCGGCCGCGCCCGCCGCGCCCGCGCCCGCCGAAGAGCCGCCGGGATTCTTGCTGAGGTCCCAGGGATTGCGGGTGAGGGGATGGAGGCTCGACAGTCCCGACGACAGCATGCCGTAATCGGGCATCGTGGTCTTGGAGAAGATGATCGCGCCGGCTTCGCGCAGCCGCGCCACCGGCGGCGCGTCGGCCGCGGCCGGCACCTGCGGCACGCTGGCCGCACCGAGCGGCACCGGCTGGCCCTTGGTTGCGACATTGTCCTTGATGGTGACCGGCACGCCGTCGAGCGTGTGCGTCGGCTCGCCTTTCTGCCAGCGATCGGTCGATGTTTTTGCCGCCTTGCGCGCACCGTCGGGATCGAACAAGTACAGCGCCTTGATGTGCGGCTCCCAGGCCGCGACATGCTCGAGCAAATCCTCCATCACCTCCGATGGCGAAAACTGCCCGGCCTTGTAGCCCGCGATCAGGTCGACCGCGGAGAGATCGTGCAGCGAAGTGACCGCGTCCTTGGAAGACGTCTTATGCATGAGAACCTGCCGGCATACGGGTTTCGATGATGCGCGCGAACATGCTGGCGCCGATCGGCAAAATCTTGTCGTCGAGCACGTAGCCGGGATTGTGCACGGGCACCGAGCCGTCGTGGCCGATCCAGAAATAGGCGCCGGGGATGTCCTTCATCATGTCGGCGAAATCCTCGCTGCCCATCTTCGGCGTCGCGCGCGTGAACACCTTGGCCGGATCGACCACGGTGCGCGCAACCTCCTCGACCACTTTCGACTGCTCTTCCTTGTTGACCAGCACGCTGAAGGTGTCGCGGATGTCGGCCTCGATCTCGACCTGGAAGGCGGCGGCCATGCCGGCGCAGAGCGCGCGCATGCGCTCGCGGATCAGCGCGCGCACCTCGTTCGGAGAAGGCGCGCACCGTGCCGCAGAGCCAGGCCTCGCCGGGAATGACGTTGTAGGCGGAGCCGGAATGAATTTGCGTGATCGAGAGCACCGCGGCCTGCAGCGGATCGACGTTGCGGCTGACGATGGTCTGCAGCGCCTGTCCCAGTGTCATCGCGATCACCACCGCGTCCTTGGAACGCTCCGGCATCGCGCCATGGGCGCCATAGCCGTGGATCTTGATGTCGAAGAAATCGGCGCCGGCCATCGCCGGTCCCGGCAGGATCGCGATCTCGCCATGGTTCATGTCGGGCGCGTTGTGCAGCCCGTAAATCTCGTCGCAGGGGAATTTCTGGAACAGCCCGTCCTTGATCATGGCGCGCGCGCCGCCGAGACCTTCCTCGGCCGGCTGGAAGATGAAATGCACGGTGCCGTCGAAATTGCGGGTCTCGGCGAGATAGCGCGCGGTGCCGAGCAGCATGGTGGTGTGGCCGTCATGGCCGCAGCCATGGAAGCGGCCGGGAACGGTGGAGCGCCATTTCAAATTGGTATTCTCCTCCATCGGCAGCGCGTCCATGTCGGCGCGCAAGCCGATGCGCTTGTTGCCGCTGCCCTTGCCCTTGAGCACGCCGATCACGCCGGTGCCGCCGAGACCGCGATGCACCTCGATGCCCCATGCTTCAGCTTGTCGGCGACGATGCCCGAGGTGCGCACCTCCTCGAAGCCGATCTCGGGATGGGCGTGCAGGTCGCGCCTGATCGCGGTGAGTTCGTCGGCGAAGCCGTCAATGCGGTCGATGGTCGGCATGTTGTCCTATCCGGTTGAGCGGGATTTCGTTGCGGGTGTGAATGCCGGGCCGTTCGGCTTGATGCGGATGCCCGGGCGAAGGTGCTGCCACGGCAACGCCGCGGGATCGGCGGGCATCGCGCCGGGCGCGGCGCAGATCAGAAGCTTCTCGGCGATCGGCTCGAAGTCGGCGCGGAAATGCACCGAGCTCTTGTTGACCAGGATCGCCTGCTGCGGTCGGCTCGATGCCGACATAGCGATACATCGCCTGGTCGGCGAGCTGCGCCTTGTGCGAGGCGACGACGACCCTGACATCGCCGATGCGCAAACAGGCCGAAGGTCCCATCTTCATGGTGCGGCCACCGTAAAAGGGACCGGGCGCGACGAAATTGCCGTCGGACAGTTTCTCGACGACGAAGGTCTCCTTGTAGGGCGCGTCGCCTGATATGCCGGACTTGCCGCCGAGCGCCAGCGTCACCGTGGCGCCTTCGCCCGCCGCATGCGCCGCGCGCGCGGATTCGGGATCACAGAGCACGCCGATCGCGGCGCGCTGCGCCTTGTTGCGCACCAGCGCGCGCAGCATGCCCGTGGTATCGGAATCGCCGCCGGCGCCGGAATTGTCCTGGGTGTCGGCGATCACGATCGGCTTCTGTCGCGGTCTTCGCCAGCTCCATCGCATGAAGCACGCCTTCGTCGGGCGCATAAATCTTGCCGTCGAAATCGTCCTCATGGCTTTCGATGATCGCCGCGATCCTGTCGGCTGCGGCATCGGCGTCGGCCTTGCGTCCTGCCATAGGCGAACACGCTCGGGCCGCAATCCCGAAAGTCGGCGGCGGGAAAGCCCGGCGCAAAGGACAGCGTCGGCACCGCGTCGCTCTGCAGCGCCGCCAGCTGTTCATAGATGCCCTTGGTGGGCTGATCGTTGGTGCATTGCCAGCTGATCGGAATCAGGAACGGCAATTGCCGGAACGCCTTTGCGAAGCGCTGCTTCGTCTTCAGCATCAGCGCGAGATGATCGGCGCAAGCGCGCCCCGTCTCGGCCATGTCGACATGCGGATACGTGCGATAGGCGATCAGCGCGTCCGCATGCTCGACCATCTCGGGCGAAACATTGGCATGCAGGTCGAGGCTGACGACCAGCGGCATGGTCTTGCCGATGACATGGCGCACCCGCGCCAGCACCTCGCCTTCGCCGTCGTCGAAATGCTCTGTCACCATCGCGCCGTGCAGGTCGAGATAGACGGCATCGATCGGGCCGGCAGCGGCGATGCCGTCGATCATCACTTTCGCGATGCGCTCGAAGGCATCCTCGGTGACATGCGCCGATGGCGTCGCCGCGGCGAAAATGGTCGGAACCAGTTCCCAGCCTTTTTCGTCCGCAGCCTCGATGAAGCCCGCGAGCCCGACATTGATGCGGCGAATGATCTTCGGGATATCCGCGCCCAGCACCATGCGCGGCCAGCCGCCGCCATGGATGAAGGCATCGTAGGTCGCCTTCGTCGGCGCGAAGGTGTTGGTCTCGTGCAGGAAGCCGCCGACGGCGATGCGGGTCATTCAGGGGTCTCAGGACAACGCGTAAGGCCGCGACGTTAGCCCTGTGCCTGCGACAAGCGCAAGCGATCAAGCACTTCCGGATTTGCATGACTCTCCCCGTCATTGCGAGGAGCGAAGCGGAGCGCGTAGCCCGCATGAGCGCAGCGATATGCGGGTCACCCGAGGTGTCGATTCGCTCACCCGGGCTACGCTGCTCGCAATGACGAGGAGTTAGGCCGTCGCCGCAACCGGCCGGAAATTCGCGAAATCCCAGCCGCGGCCGGGCGCGGCATCGAGCAGCGTGCGGGTATAGGCCTGTTGCGGATGGGTCAGCACCGCTGCCGCCGGACCCTGTTCGACGATGCGGCCATGCTGCATCACGGCAACGTCGTCGCAGATTTGCGCCGCAACGCGCAAATCATGGGTGATGAACAGCAGCGCGATGCCGAGCCGCTTCTGGATTTCGGCGAACAGCTCCAGCACCTGCGCCTGCACGGACACGTCGAGCGCGGAGACCGCTTCGTCGGCGACCAGCACGTCGGGATCGAGCGCGAGCGCGCGGGCAATCGCGATGCGCTGGCGCTGGCCGCCGGAGAATTGATGCGGATAGCGCGAGATCGCGTCCGCCGGCAGGTCGACGAGTTCCAGGAGCTCGCGCGCTTTCGCGAGCGCCTGTGCGCGCGGCGTGCCGTAATTGATCGGGCCTTCGGCGATGCTCTCGCCGATGGTGACGCGCGGATTGAGCGAGCGATAGGGGTCCTGGAACACGATCTGGATGCGCTTGCGATGCGGCTGCAGCGGGCCGCGCGACAGGTTCGAGATTTCGCGCCCGACCAGGCGGATGCCGCCGGAGGTCGGATCGATCAGCCGCACGATGCAGCGCGCCACCGTCGACTTGCCGGAGCCGCTTTCGCCGACGATGCCGAGCGTGCGGCCCTTGCGCAGCGTCAGCGTGACGTCGTCGGCGGCCGCGACCTCGCGGGTTTTGCCGAAGAAGGAGCGCTCGCGATAGATTTTGCCGAGGCCGGTCGTCTCCAGCACGACGGGCTCGGTCGTGTCGGCGCGCGGCGCGCGCGGCACCAGGCTCGGCACCGAGGAGAGCAGGTTGCGCGTGTACTCCATCGTGGGCGTGCGCAGGATGGACTGAAGCGGACCGGTCTCGACCAGCCGGCCGTTGCGCATGACCGCGACGCGGTCGGCGATCTCGGCGACCACGCCCATGTCATGGGTGATGAACAGCACCGCGGTGCCGTGATCGCGCTGCAGGTCGCGGATCAGGGTCAGGATCTGCTTTTGCGTGGTGACGTCGAGCGCGGTGGTCGGCTCGTCCGCGATCAGAAGTTTCGGCTCCAGCACCAGCGCCATCGCGATCATGATGCGCTGGCGCTGGCCGCCGGAGAGGCGGTGCGGGTAGGAGGCGAAGATGCGCTCGACCTGCGGCAGCCGCACCTGCTCCATCATGTCGAGGATGCGCTTGCGCCGCGCGCGCGCGTCGAGATCGGTGTGGGCGCGCAGCACCTCGTCGATCTGGCGGCCGACCGGCACCACCGGATTGAGCGCGGTCATCGGCTCCTGGAAGATCATCGCCATCCGCGTGGCGCGCAATTGCCGCAGGCGGCGGTCGCTCGCGGTCAGCAATTCCTCGCCGACCAGTTTGATGCTGCCGCCGGTCGGGACGAGCGCGTTCTTCTGCAGCAGGCCCATCACGGTCAGCGCGGTGACCGATTTGCCGGAGCCGCTTTCGCCGACCAGGCACAGCGTCTCGCGTTCGCTGACGCTCCAGCGAGATGCCGTCGATGATGCGCGGCCCGTTCGGGCTTCTTGCCGAGGCTGACGACGAGATTGTCGATGGCGAGGACCGTCACTTGCCGGCCTCGCGCTGCTTCATGCGGGGATCGAGCGCGTCGCGCGCGGCGTCGCCGATCAGATTGACGCTGAGGATCGCGATCGACAGCAACAGGCCCGGCCAGAAGATCAGCGACGGCTTGATCAGGAAGTAGGCGCGGCCCTCGGCCATGATGTTGCCCCAGGTCGGCGTCTCCGGGCTGATGCCGGCGCCGAGGAAGGACAGGATCGCTTCGGTGAGGATCGCCGAAGCGCAGAAATTCGTGCCCTGCACGATCAGCGGCGCGACCGTGTTCGGCAACAGATGCCGCCACATGATCTTGGGCAGCGCCGAGCCGACCGAGATCGCGGCTTCGACATAGGGCTCCTCGCGCGCCGACAGCACGACCGAGCGCACCAGCCGCGCCACGCGCGGAATTTCGGGAATGGTGATCGCGATCAGCACGGTCATGACGCTGGCGCCCGACAGCGACACCACGGCGATCGCGAGCAGGATCGCCGGGGATCGCCATGATGCCGTCCATGATCCGCATCAAGACGGCGTCGAGCCAGCGGAAGAAGCCGGAGAACAGGCCGATCACGAGGCCGATGCTGATCGAGACCAGCGTCGCGCCGAAGCCGATCAGCAGCGAAATGCGCCCGCCATAGATGATGCGCGACAGCACGTCGCGGCCATAGGCGTCGGTGCCGAGCGGGAATTGTTCGCTCGCCGCCTTCAGTCGCTGCGCCGGCAGGAGCTGCAAGGGATCGTGCGGCGCGATCCAGGGCGCAAGGATCGACAGAAGCGCGATCGCGACGAGGCAGAAGGTGGCGGTCGCGATGATCGGCGTCGCCGTCAGAAATCCGAACCGCGGCCGCGGCGGCGCGGCGATCGCAATCGACGGTTCGGGGAGGGTCTCGATCGCCATCAGTACCTGACCTCAGTAACGGATTCTGGGATCGAGCAAGGTGTAGGCGACGTCGATCAGCAGATTGATCGTCACATAGAGCAGCGAGGTCAGCAGGATCATCGCCTGGATCACGGGATAGTCGCGCGCCAGCACGGCATCGACGGTGAGGCGGCCGACGCCGGGAATGTTGAACACGCTTTCGGTGACGACGACGCCGGAGATCAGCAGCGCAAAGCCGGTGCCGATCACGGTGATGACGGGCACCGCGGCGTTGCGCAGCGCATGGCGGAACAGCACGGCGATCTCGCCGATGCCCTTGGCGCGGGCGGTGCGCACATAATCCTCGCCGAGCACGTCCAGCATCGAGGCGCGCGTCATGCGCGCGATCAGCGCGACATAGATGAAGGACAGCGCGAGCGTCGGCAGCACGAGGCGCTCGAGGAACGGACCGAAGCCGGACGACGAGGCTCTTGAAGCCCTGCACCGGCAGCCAGCGCAGATCGATGGCGAAGATCTGGATCAGGACATAGCCGATCACGAACACCGGCACGGAGAAGCCGAGCACGGACAATCCCATCACGAAGCGGTCGATCCAGGTGCCTTGCTTCCAGGCCGCGAGCACGCCGAGCGGCACGGCGACCACGACCGCGACGATGATGGTCGCCAGCGCGATCGAGATCGAGGGCTCGATGCGCTGGCCGATCATGTTCAGCACCGGCACGTTGGAGATCAGGGAGACGCCGAGATCGCCGTGCAAGAGCTTGTTGATCCAGGTGAAGAACTGGACGTAGAGCGGCTCGTTGAGGCCGAGCGAGGTGCGGATGCGCTCGAGCTGCGCCGGCGTCGCATTGTCGCCGGCGAGGATGGCGGCGGGATCGCCCGGCGTCAGCCGCAGCAGCAGGAACACGAACAGCGCCACCACGCCCATCACGGGGATGGCGGCCAGCACGCGGCGAAGCAGATATCCGAGCATCCCTGATGTCTCAGTCTTGCACCCGCGAGTGTGAAGGCTTTTGCATGTCCTTAGCAATCCACCGTTTTGCGGATTTTCGCGGATTTATGGACGCAGCCAACGTTGCAAGGCCCGTGCCATGAGGTGTTAGCGCGGCGACATGTTCTCGCCGACCGACAGCGCGCAGATGCGCGACAGATGCACATAGGGCAGTCCCGTCTCCTCGGCCCAGGCGTTGAACTGCGCCTGCACCTTGGCGAGGTCGCCCTTGGATTTGACTTCCGCTGCGATGTCGAGCCCGGCATCGCGCAGGCAGGCGACCACGTCCTGCGAGGTGACGAAACCGTCCCAGCCGACGAAGCGCAGGAACATCTGCCCGGTGTTGCCGCCGAGCCGGCTGCCGCGCTTGGTGAGCAGGTTCAACAGCCCGATCTCGTCGGAGGACGGCCAGTTCGCCAGGAACTTGCCGAAGCTGCCATGCTCCTTCGAGATCTCCTGCACGAAGCCGGCGTTCTCGCGCACCGAGGAAATCTTCGCGCCGTTGCGGACGATGCCGGTGTCGGACAGCAGCGCATGCCAGAAGTCGTCGGGCTGGAAGATCAGCTTCGCCGGCTTGAAGCCGAGGAAGGCCTTCTCGAAGCCCGGCCATTTGTTCTCGATCACGCTCCAGGCAAAGCCGGCGGAGAACACCCGCTGGGTCATCTCGGCGAGGATGCGGTCGTCGGCGAGCTTCTCCAGCGCCTTTTTGTTCGGCTTGGCCGGCAGCAACTTCTTCAAGCCGTTCGGCCCGCCCTTGCGCTTCTCGGCGCGGGCCAGAATGGTCTTGAACGGAATGGTCTTGGCCATCGCCTCTATTCCAGCGTCGCCAGAAGTCCGGCCATCAGCCGGCCGCGCTGGGCGAGGCTCTCGACGATGATGTGCTCGTTGAGGGTATGCGGATCGGCGCCGCGCGGACCCGAGCCGTCCAGCGTCGGGATGCCCATCGCGCCGGTGAAATTCGCATCCGAGCCGCCGCCGGCCGAGCCATGCGGCAGCTCCATGCCGAGATCCTCGGCGATGCCCTTGGCCTTCTCATAGAGCGCCATGGTGCCGGCATTCGGCTCCCACACCGGCCGCGTGACGCCGCGCGTCACCGTGAAGGTGACGTCGTTGGCGGTGCTGGACAGCGCCAGCATCCGCTCCACGCCGCGATCGAGATCGGCCTGGCGCTTGGCCATGCTCAGCGCCTCGCCGCTGCAGGTGGTGGCGACGCAATTGACCCATTGCCCGCCATGGACGATGCCGACCGAATAGGTGCAGTCCTCCGTGGTCATGCCGTCGATCTCGATGATGCGCCGCGCCATCTCGCGGATCGCCGAACGGCCCGAGCGAGAGGTTGGCGCCGGCATGGCTCGGCTTGCCCGTGGCTTCCAGGTTGAAGCGCGCGATCGCGTAGCGGCCGGTGACGACGCCGTTGTTGGCGCGGCCGGGCTCGGGCACCAGCACATATTTGTTGCGCGCGGCCTCCGCCTCGATGATGTCGCGCACCGAGGGCGTGCCGACCTCTTCGTCGGGCGTGAACAGCACGGTGATCGGCAGCGGCGTGGTGAAGGACGCGCGCGCCAGTTGCCGGATCGCTTCCAGCGTCAGATAGCTGCCGCCCTTCATGTCGTAGATGCCGGGGCCCCAGCATTTCTCGCCGTCGCGCAGGAACGGCAGCTTCTTCAGCGTGCCGACGGGATGGACGGTGTCGAAATGGCCGGCGATCAGGATGCCCGGCTCGCCCTGCTTCGGATGGGGGAAGCGCGCGCGGACGCAACCGGCGAAACCCTGCCGGCCCGCGATGCGCTCGATGCTCGCACCCATGATCGCCATGTCGCGCGCGGCGATGTCGAGCATGCGCTCGACGGCGGGAGCATCCCAGGTCGGGCTCTCGCACTCCACCCAGGTGCGCAAGCCGGCCAGCATGGCCTCGGAATCGAAGGGAAGGTTGGCGGGGTTCATGGATTTTCTCTTGGTTTGAAAGCCGACCGTTGAAGCGTCTTTACGAGAATGATCGGCGCGGCATTTGTAAAGAGCCACATTCGCAGAGTGAGGCATGCGTCCAAATCGCGATTGACGCGCCGCGCGCTTGGTGCAAGTCTGAAAATTCAGAGAATTTACAGCGTCTTAGTCCGCACAAAGAACGGACGCCATGCTCACAGGTTGATCGCGCTTTGACCAGTTTCACGTCAGGAGACGAAGGAATGTCAGACATCTCGCGCCGCAAACTTTCCGGCTTGGCACTCGGCCTCACGCTGTCCGCGCTCGCGCTCTCGACCGCCTTGACCCCGGCCGAAGCCGCCGGCGGCAAGACGCTGCTGGTGAAGATGCATTCGGACCTGCGCGTCACCGATCCCCTGTTCACCACGGCCTACATCACCCGCGACCATGGCTACATGGTCTACGACACGCTGCTGGCGACCGATTCCAACTTCAAGGTCCAGCCGCAGATGGCGGACTGGAAGGTCTCCGACGACAAGCTGACCTACACCTTCACCTTGCGCGACGGCCTGAAATGGCATGACGGCGCGCCGGTCACCGCGGAGGATTGCGTCGCCTCGCTGAAGCGCTGGGGCCGCATGGACAATATGGGCCAGAAGCTGATGGATTTCATTGCCAGCATCGAGGCGGCGGACGCCAAGACCATCGTGCTGAAATTGAAGGAGCCCTACGGCCTGGTGCTGGAGTCGATCGCAAAGCCCTCGTCCTACGTGCCGTTCATGATGCCGAAGCGGCTCGCCGAGACGCCGGCCGGCCAGCAGATCGCCGAGCAGATCGGCTCCGGCCCGTTCAAGTTCGTCAAGGCCGAGTTCCAGCCGGGCGTGAAGGCGGTCTACGAGAAGAACGCCGACTACGTGCCGCGCAAGGAGCCGCCGAGCTGGACCTGCCGGCGGCAAGGTCGTGAAGGTCGACCGCGTCGAATGGATCACCATGCCGGATGCGCAGACCGCGGTGAACGCGCTGCAATCGGGCGACCTCGACTTCATCGAGGATCCGCCGTGGGATTTGTTGCCGGTGCTGGCGGCCAATCCCGACATCAAGATCGACACCCTGAACAAGTTCGGCTTCCAGACGCTCGGCCGCATGAATTTCCTGCTGCCGCCGTTCGACAATCCGAAGGTGCGCCGCGCGGCGCTGCTGGCGATCAACCAGAAGGACGTGCTCGACGCGGTGGTCGGCAATCCCAAATATTACGAGACCTGCGGCGCGTTCTTCGTCTGCGGCACGCCGCTCGCGACCGATGCCGGCGCGGGCAATCTCGCCAAGGGCGGCAGCATGGAGGAGGCGAAGAAGGCGCTCGCCGCCTCCGGCTATGACGGCACGCCGGTCGCGATCATGGCGCCGGGCGACGTGGCGTCGATCAAGGCGCAGCCGATCGTCGCCGCGCAACTGCTGCGCCAGGCCGGCTTCAAGGTCGACGTGCAGGCGACCGACTGGCAGACGGTGGTGAGCCGCCGCGCCAGCCAGAAGCCGGTCAGCGAAGGCGGCTGGAACATGTTCTTCACCAACTGGGTCGCCGCCGACGTGATGAACCCGCTGGTCAATTTCTCGATCGGCGGGCGCGGCAAGAATGGCGGCTGGTTCGGCTGGTCCGAGGACGCCAAGATCGAGAAGCTGAAGGATCAGTTCGCGCGCTCGTCCTCGCCCGACGAGCAGAAGAAGATCGCAACCGAGATCCAGCAGGAGGCCTACGACCAGGTGACCTACATTCCGCTCGGGCAGTTCACGATCCCGAGCGCCTGGCGGAAGTCGATCACCGGCGTGCTCGACGGTCCGGCGACGCCGATCTTCTGGAACATCGACAAGAGCGAGTAGGGCAGCAATCCTCGCCGTATCGTCATGCCCGGCTCAAGGCCGGGCATGACGAGTTTCCATAGGCGGAACAGGCCTCAAATCTGCTGACTGACCTCGATCAACTCGGCTATTCTCCGCCCGGTCCTTAAGGTAGGGCCGCTTGGGGTTTCCGGGTTCCTCAGAGGGTCTTCAATATGCGCCGTGCCAGCCGGTTTGCCGCTGTCGCAACAGCCGCGTTCATTCTTGCCATCACGGGCGTGCCGGCCGAAGCGGCCGACCCCTGCGCGCAGGCCGGGCTTCAGGTCGTGCCGTCGCCGTTCTCGCCCTGGAAGGGCGCGCCGCTGCGGGTCATGGCCGTCAGCGAAAAGCCGCTCGACGGCACGATCTCGCTGACCGGGCCCGACGGCAGCGTCGTCGCCAAGTCGTCCGACCGCCATGGCGGTCCGCCCTATTTCTGGTTCGCCGAGGTCAACGAGCCCGCCGCGGGCAAATGGCACGCCTCGCTCGCGCTCGACCGCCCGGCGGCGGATTGCAGCGCGATCACGCACGAGATTTCCGTCAGCGCGACCAAGCCCGCGCCGGTCGCGATCCCCGTCCGGAAAATTCTGGCAGGTGAAGAGCAGCTGGGATCACGCCAACGAGACGCTGTTCTCGGCCTGGATCGCCAAGCTGTTCGACGCGCCCGCCGATCAGGATCTGAACTGGAAGGCCTGGAACGACGTGCTGCGCGACAAGTCGCGCAACTTCCTCGCCAACTATCTCGGCCGCAATGAAGACGAAGGCAAGAGCGGCCTGAAGCCCGACTGCGCCGACTTCGTCTACTTCCTGCGCGCCTACTTCGCCTACAAGATGGGACTGCCGTTCGGCTACTCCAATTGCTCGCGCGGCGGCGGCAGTGCGCCGAAGTGCTACCAGTGGTTCGACATGGAGCACCCGAACGCGACGCGTCCGCCGCCTCCGCCGTCCGAGCAGGATGCCACCGTCGCGACCGCCGCGCCGCCGCCCGCCGACAACTCGCGGAGGGTTCAGCATTTTCGGCCGGCGGCAGCAGGCCGACGCATCGCCGCCGCCGCAGCCCGCGGGCGCGCCGCCGGGCGCGAAGTTCAGGTCACCGCCGAAGCCGCCGACGAATTTCGGCGAATATCTGCGCGACGTCGGCGACGTCGTGCATTCCGGCTCGGTGCGCGTCTCCGCCAACGACGAGAACACCGACTTCTACATGGTGCCGCTGACGCAGGAGACGCTGCGCCCGGGCACGGTGTACGGCGACCCCTACGGCCACGTGATGATGATCGTGCATCGCGTGCCCGAGGCCGACGGCAAACCGGGCGTCTATCTCGCCGTCGACGCCGAGCCCGACGGCTCGATCACGCGCAAGCGCTTCTGGCGCGGCAATTTCCTGTTCGTGCACGAGCCTTCGCTCGGCAGCCCCGGCTTCAAGCACATCCGGCCGGTGATGCGCGACAAGAACGGATCGCTGCGGCGGATGACCAACGCCGAGATCGCCGCCAATCCGCAATATTCCGATTTCTCGCTCGAACAGTCGCAGATGAGCAAGGAGGATTTCTACGATCGCATGGACGACGTGATGTCGCCCGAGCCGCTCGATCCGGTGAAGGCGATGATGGACGCGATCGAGAGCCTCAACGAGCAGGTCAAGGTGCGCGTCACCTCGGTCGAGAACGGACGGAAATATATCGAGAAGTCGCCCGCCGAGATCGGCATGCCCAACGGTCCCTCGATCTTCGAGACATCGGGGGCGTGGGAGGACTACTCCACGCCGGCGCGCGATTTCCGCCTGCTGGTCGCGATCGACGTGGTGCGCGGCTATCCCGATCGCGTGGCGCGCCGCGCCGCGCGTTACGCCATGCCGGCGGGCAAGAGCGTCGACGAGGTGAAGAGCGAGCTGCAGTCCGTGCTCGCCAGCGAGCTCGCCTCGCGCAAGATCACCTATACCCGCAGCGACGGCTCGCCCTGGACGCTGACGCTTGAAGGAGGTGCTCGACCGCATCGTCGATTTCGAGATGGCCTACAATCCGAACGACTGCGCCGAGCTGCGCTGGGCCGCGCCCGACGGCAGCGAGGAGGCCGCCACCTGCAAGCGCCGCGCGCCGCAGGCGCAGAAGCGCCAAGATGTCGTCGGATTATCGCGCCTGGTTCCGCGAGCGGCACTGGCCGACGGCGAGGGGCTGATCCGCGCGATGGCCTTTGACCTGATCCTGCGCGGCGGCCGCGTCATCGACCCCTCGCAGAAGCTCGACGCGGTCAGCGACGTCGCCTTTGCCGGCGGCAAGGTGGCGCAGATCGGCGCAGGCCTGAAGGCGGACGCCGGCACGGACGTGCGCGACGTCTCCGGCCACATCGTCACGCCGGGCCTGATCGACCTGCACACCCATGTCTATTGGGGCGGCACCTCGCTCGGCATCGATGCCGAGCAGTTCTGCCGCACCTCCGGCGTCACCACCGCGGTCGACACCGGCAGCGCCGGTCCCGGCAATTTCGCCGGCTTCCGCAAGCATGTGATCGAGCCGAGCCAGGTGCGCATCCTCGCCTACCTGCACGTCTCGCATGCCGGCATCTTCGGCTTCTCCAACCGCGTCATGGTCGGCGAGAGCGAGGAGCTGCGGCTGATGGATCCGATCAGCGCGGCGGAAGTGGCGGACGCCAACCGCGACCTCATCGTCGGCATCAAGGTGCGCGTCGGCCTGCACGCCTCCGGCACCTCGGGGATCGTGCCGCTCGAGATCGGGCTCGAGGTCGCCGAGCAGGTCGGCATGCCCCTGATGTGCCATATCGACCATCCGCCGCCGAGCTATGAGGAGGTGGTGGCGCGGCTGCGCCCGGGCGACGTGCTGACGCATGCGTTCCGGCCGTTTCCCAACACGGCGGTGAGCGCGCAGGGCACGGTGAAGCGGGTGGTGCGGGAGGCGCGCGAGCGCGGCGTGCTGTTCGACATCGGCCACGGCAAGGGCTCGTTCGCGTTCAAGACCGCGCGCGCCATGCTCGCCAACGGCTTCTATCCGGACACGATCTCGTCCGACGTCCACAAGCTCTGCATCGACGGCCCGGCCTTCGACCAGGTCACCACCATGTCGAAATTCCTCTGCATGGGGATGGCGCTGCCCGACGTGATCGCGGCCTCGACGGTGAATGCCGCGATGGCGCTGCGGCGTCCCGAGCTCGGCAGCCTCAAGCCGGGCAGCGTCGGCGATGCCACCGTGATCTCGGTGCGGGAAGGCCAGTTCGACTATGTCGACGTGGTCGGCGAGCATCTCGCCGGCGACCGCAAGATCGCCTCCGACGGCGTCGTCATCGCCGGGCGCTGGTGGCATCCGAGATAGTTATTCAAGCGCGACTGCGTTCTTGGCGCCGATGTTCGGGACGATTGACACGAGCGAGCACGCGCCAGGCGTCGGCGACTATTTTCGGACGCACGCCCCAGGCGGTGAGTTCTCGCCGACTGGACGGGGCGCGGTTGGGTCGGAGGACCGCGAGAAACTCGTCGTCAGCATCGACGTCAACCGTCTCGCATGCCATGCGGAACTGCCCAGAATAGCGAGGGCAAGCTGGTCTTCCATGTGATCGGAATGTCGATGCTCGGCACATCAGCGTCGCCGAGCGCTGAACTTGATGGTCAGATCAAGCGGCGTCGAAGGCCACCAAGGGATTCTTATCACGTGGCGGTGCACGACGTCTACTTCAATTGTCTGAGCGATTGATCGGCGCGCAATTCCCATTCCCGGCAACCATGACGGCGATACGCGCGTTCGCGCCGGCGACACGCCCGATTCAGCAGTCCTGTCACTGTTCGGGTTCACCGAGCAATTTCTGCGCGACTTAACCGCACCAGATCAGCGCCTATCGCTCCACCATTCGACGCAGCCCTACGTGTCACTGGACGCTGGACGCGCCGCCTGTCAGCATCATCGGGCTCTATTCCAACGTCGAGGGCACGCTCGACGCGCGCGGCATCGATTCGAGCAGCAGCGCTGGCTGGAACGCAGCTCACCACAGAGCGCCAATATCTTCCAAGGACGGGTTCATCGTGGTCGCGGTCCACCATCCGCCGTACTCGCTGGACAAGACCCACGGCGGCTATCCCGACATCGTGTTTCGGGCGCTCGATCAGGCCATGGAAAGCACCGGCGTCATTCCGCACGCGGTGATTCCGCGATGTTCACAACATGCAACGCTTCGACCCGGAGCTACAGATCGAGGCCGGAAGATTCCCCGACGTGATCGACGGGCGCGGCGGATATCGCCAACACCGACCGGCTTCGCCCACAACTCGATGCAAAAGGAGTGACGCCGGCGGGAGAATATCCGGAGTATGGGGGTGAAGGCGGAATTGGACGCAGGATCCCAATCTCGACCTCAAGCTCGACGTATCTATGACCAGGACAGCGCCGGCTTTCCTGCGCGTGACCGTCACCAAGACGGAATTGACCATCGACTCCTTCAGCGTGCCGTTCGCGGCGCCTTCGAGGACACCGTGCGCGATAGCGTCACGGTCACTCGCGACGGCGGTCTTGGCGGTTCTCCGCGCGCGCGGCACGGGGAGGCGGGCGCCGCCACTGAGCAATCCCTCGGAACGAAAGGCGCGCCACGGTTCGGTTCGTGCGTCGCGTCACACCGGATGCGCGCTGATATGCGCCAGCATCAGCTCGCTGACGCGCTCCGGCGCCTGGTCGGCGGCAAAGTGGCCGACGCCGGGCAGCACCTCGAACTGATAGGGCGCGGCGATGAAATCGACCGTGCCTTCGGCGGCGACGCGGCCGACCGTGTCGTCGGCATCGCCCCAGATGTAAAGCGTCGGCACGCGGATCGGCCCGAGCGGCCCGCGGATCGCGCCGCGCGCGCGATACCAGGCGAGTGCGCCTTCCATCGCGTCCTTGTTGCCGAGCACGGTGAGATGCCGTTCGATCGCCTCCTGCGGCATGCCGTTGGCGGCGAGCCGGTCGCGCAGCCATTTGCAGTCGTCGGCCAGCACGACATCGGCGGCATCGGGTTCGAGGAACGCCTTGTGGTGTTTCGAGCGCTGCGCCTGCTCGCCGTCGGGCATCATGAGCGCGCGATTGAACGCGTTCGGATGCGGCCGCGACAGGATCGTCAGCGAGGCGATCCGCTGCGGATAGCGATCGGCCAGCGCCCAGGCGATGCTGCCGCCCCAGTCGTGGCCGGCGAGATGGAAGCGCCGGTCGGCGTAGCCTGACGCCGCCACGATCGCCATCGCGTCGTCCATCAGGCGATCGATGTGATAGCTCGGATGATCTGCGTGGATCGGGCCGCGCGCCCGGCGAGTAGCCGCGCTGGCTCGGCGCAATTGCGCGATAGCCCATGTCGGCGAGCGAAGCCGCCTGCGCGCGCCAGCAATGCATCGATTCCGCAAAACCGTGCAGCAACAGCACCAGCGGCGCGCCTTGCTCGCCCGCGACCAGCGCGTCGAAGGTGAGGGAGGGGGAGGTGGTGATGTGTTCTACGGCGGACATGTCCGGCGATGCTAGACATCCGCGGCTGCGCGGTCCAGCGCTGCCGGTCTGAGCTTGAACAAACGGATTTGATTTGGATCGCACGCCACAGTTGTGACAAGGTGGCGAAGATTTATTGCGCGAAGTGCATTTTCAAGGGGGAAATTCATGACAATCAACGTCAAGGTCTACGCCAACGCAGACGACGTCCTGATCGCCTGGCAGCCGGACTCCTGGTCGAATGATTGGGTAGGCTTCCAGCTGGAGCGGCGAAACAACATCACCCAGCAGTCGATCGTGTTGTCGAACCGCATTCCGCCGAAACCGGGTCAGGGGAAAGTGGCGCCCGGCGGCATCTCCTCGACCCAATCGCCGTTCCGGCGTTGCATCTGGGCCGATCATGGCGTCGTCGATACCGACAACGTGTCATATCGCGTCACCGCGATGAAGGATGGACCAAACGGCACGTTCACGCTCGATCCGGCCTCGGTGACGGCGTGGACCCCGGCGATCGTAGCCACGGGCGATATGGGCGACGGCCTGCAGGCGTATTTCAACCGCGGCACGCTGATGTCCCAGGTCGTCAGTCACTTCGTCAAGGACGACGTCTCCGACGCGTCGCTGCGCAATTTCGTCAAGAGCCTGGCCGATCCCACCAACCAGGCCCGTCGCTATCTGTCGGGCGACGCATTGCATGAGATCCTGGCATTCCTCCACGACGCCGACCTGCGCGGCAGTCAGATCCATGCCGCCATCTACGAAATGAACGACGAGGAACTGGTAGGCGGTCTCAAGCCCTTCGGAAACCGTGGCCACGTCCTGCTCGGCAATGGCACTGCGACCAAGCCCAATATCGCCGTCGAACTCACGGGCGCCGGCCTCGAAGTCAAGCACCGCGATCTGTCGAACGCCGGCAGATCCTCCCCCAGCGTTCACAACAAGTTTGTGGTTGAAAGCGATTCGCATGGCAACGCCATCCGGGTGCTGACCGGGAGCACCAACTGGACGACAACAGGACTTTGCACGCAGCTGAACAATGTGCTGATCGTCGAAAACGCCGTCATTGCCAAACGCTATCTGGATCAATGGGGCAAGTTGGTCGCCGACGGCAATGCGATGCCGCCCGCGCTGAAGGCATCGAACTCCAGTCCGACCACCGACGGCAACCTCACGCTCTACTTTGCCGCGACCAATGGCGAAGCCGAATTCAAGCCGGTGCTGGACCTGATCAAGAATGCAAAAAGCGGTGCGCTGTTCCTGATGTTCATGCCGGGTCAGTCGCCGTTGCTGGATGCGCTTCTGGACCGGGCGCAGCAGAACGACATCTACGTTCGTGGCGTGGTTTCCACCATGATGCCGAGCAAAAACGGCGACATCGTCTCGGTCGGCGGGACAGTGGTCAAGTCGGGTTCGCCGCCCCAGGACTTCCACGACGACGTCCAGCTGCCTCACGGCGTCAGCGCCCAGAATGAACCATCATGGGCCGACATCGAGTTCAGCGTGAAGCAGATTCACGATGCTGGCATGCAGGCGATCGTCCATTCCAAGACCATCGTGGTCGATCCCTTCTCCGACAATTGTGCTGTCGTCACGGGCTCGCATAATTTCTCGGCCTCGGCGTCCGAGAAGAACGACGAAAATCTCGTGATCATTCGCGGCAACAAGAAGCTCGCTCAGGCCTATGCGCTGCATATCAACGGCGTTTACGACCACTACGCCTGGCGCGGCTTTCTCGGTGGCGGCGGCAATGCGGACGAAATCTTCTCGCTCGACGGCTGGAAGCCGGGCGGCGGCAAGGAGCAGGAGCTCGATTTCTGGATGGAGGAGCCGATCCCGCCGCGCCGGGGCGGTGGAGGAGGCGGCAGGGCGAGTGCTCCGGGTGGTGCAGCGAAAAAGCGCGTCGTGAAGAAGGCCGCGAAGCCTGCAAAGAAGGCCGGTGCGAAGAAATCCGCAAGGAAGAAGCCGGCCAAGGCGGCAAAGGCGAAAGCGCCAAAAAAGAAAAAGGCGGCCAAGACGACGAAGCCTAAGAAGGCCAAGAAAGCAAAGAAGGCGAAGGCGGCCAAGAAGACGAAGAAACGCTAGGAGCTCGGGGACGAGCACCGCTCTTGAAGGACGTGCGATGATCTCGCGCCCGAGTGGAGCCATGACGGAGCTTTTGTCGCGCACCAGGATCGGCCTGCTCGACGCCGAACAAGGGCGGCTTCTCGACGAGCAAGGCTATCTGCTGTTGCGTGGCGCTATTCCCGCGGCCTGGATCGGGCGGCTTCGCGACGCCTTCGAGGCCGGTGTACTGCCCTCGAACATGTGGCCGGTTCCCCGTGGGGCCGATTGGCGGCATTCCCTGGTGGACCTCGATGCGACAGTGCAACAAGTCTGCCGCCTGCAGCCCATGCTGGCCGCCGCGCATCATATCCTGCGCCAACCATTCTTCCTTGCGCACGTTGAAGGCCGTGAGCCGCGCGCGGGCGGCGGCGCACAAAAACTGCATCGCGACGGCTTTGACCGCATCCCCCGGGCGGTTTCCGCGCTGGCATTTCTCGACGCATTTGGGGCGGAGAATGGCGCCACGCAGGTCGTGCCGGGCTCACATCGGGGCGAGGCGGAGGACGCTGCGGTGTTTCCGCCGGCCAAGGTTGTGGAAGGCGAGGCCGGCGATATTTTGCTGTTCGGTGTTAATCTGTTGCACGGCGCGACGCGCAATCGCAGCGGGGCGGCGCGCAGGTCGCTCTTGATCAGCTATGCCAACGATTCGCTGCAGCAGGATTGGCGAAAGACCCGCGAGCTGCAGGCCGTGCGCATGGGTCAGGACGAAGTGTTCGACATGTAAGGGAGGGGAGTGCTTGCCTCGCTCGCGGGCGAAGGCTGGTGCGGGCGGCGGACTCGAACCCGCACGACGTTGCCATCGAGGGATTTTAAGTCCCTTGCGTCTACCAGTTCCGCCACGTCCGCATTCGCCTTGGGGTAGCGCGCTAGCCTTAAGATGAATTGGCTTTTGGCTCTACCCCCATTGTTTTGCTGCACGCGCGCGGGGCAAGCCAATCCAGCGGGAAGCCCAAACCAGTGCGGGTGCCGTGCGAGCGCTGGGACAATCTTACTCCAGATATCAACGACTTACAGTGGCCGCCGAAAGTCCGCTTGGAGCCGCTGCCGCGCCTTTCCGCCCAAAGCCTCAATCCGGCCAACTCCTGCCTGCTTTAGCCAATCTCAATTTAATGGGACTAGCCAAGACGTTATGACCGCGATCGCAACCGCCTTGCGAGCAGGCTTGCGCGCAGCCGCCGTGCTGGGCGCGCTTGCGCTTGGGTTCGCGCTGTCCGGTTGCGCCGGCGTCGGCGACACCATGTCGTCGGCGTTCGCCGACCCCGCCAAATACGAGCTCTATGACTGCAAGCAGCTCGAGCCCGAGCGCAAGCGTCTCGTCACCGCGCTTGCCGAGAACCAGGGGCTGATGGCCAAGGCCGAGACCGGCGTCGCCGGCCCCGTGGTGTCGGAAATGATCTATCGCAACGAGAACATCGCGCTGCGCGGGCAGTTGCATTTTGCCGAGGAAGCCTGGCGCAAGAACCGCTGCCGGGAGACCGGGCCTGCAGCTCCCGCCACCCCGCCGCCCGCGCCGCTGCCGCCGCCGTCGCGCGCGGGAAGTGCGGTGTACTAGTCCTTTGGTTTGCGCATGATCTCCGCGCAAACGCGTTCCGCGTTTGTCGCGAGGGAAAACCGCTGCACACTTTTCCGGATCATGCG